>NZ_JANAVJ010000100.1 GCF_024213375.1 Paenibacillus sp. MZ04-78.2
TGGAATTGATTTTATCGAAAGAGCGTCCTTTTTTCAATTTTCGGCTTCCTGATTCTGGTTAATCAACAGGCGTGCTTTTTTAAAGATGAAGAGTGGGGACATGTACAGTCAATAGAAAACAATCAAGATAACGCTGCACAAAAAACCATTTCCGGAAATGTAGATGGGCTAAAAGGTGCTCAACTTAGATTTACGATTCCTGTCTATACTAATTCACCTAGTGACCCTACCATGCTTTCTTTTGCCGGATTCGGGGAATTATATTAGAATAAGTAAGAGCCAAGAGACATCCCTCTTGGCTCTTACTTTTGCCCGGCCCTATTCTTCTTCTTGCCCGGACGCCTTCCGCAGCTCGTTCGCCAGTCAGCGAGGGAAGGAAAACTTTCCTGAACTAGACTTCCACTCCGGCCTGTCGCGCCTGCATGACCATGTTCAGGTATCCCAGTTCTGCACCCGTAAGCTCGCGCGTATATGCTTTATCGGCCCAAGTATCCGAGCTGTTTCCATTGCCAATCGTGTTCGAATACAAGCGCTTTTGCCATGTCGTCTTCGTCCTCCTCTTGTGTGCATTCCTGATATTCAGCTACTACATCGTCAACGAACTGTCTGAACGTCTTCCCAAGAAGCCGTAAGGCGTTCACCGGGTCCGTCTTTCTCGCCGGATCGAGGATATGGTGCCCTGTTATGTCCGTCGCCGGGTTCAGGCCGTACCGGTAGCAGGCGTAGGCCAGTACCCAAATGACCGCTTGTACGCCTCGTTCAGATTGAGCCGGGGGCCGTAGCAGAGCTCCACGCCGCCCGCTGCGTCGTTCGCATTGCAGCCGTAGAGCTCGTTGTCCTTCAATACGTCGTAGACGACGTGATACGCCTTTTCCCGAGCCCCCGTCAAAAACGGAATACACTCAATAATCTCCCGGTCGTCGACAAACAAATGCGCCGAAGCCGAAACGACGTGTCGGCTGCGCTCATAATACGATACGTTTCCGGCTACCGTAGAGCCGGGATTCCCGGTATCATGCGCCACCATAAAACGAACGCCCGGCATCGAAATGCGCGGGCGTCTTTTACTTGGTCTCGGTGGGGCCGATGACTTTCGGAGAGCGGTTAAAACAATCCAGAAATCGAAAGCGGATGACACAGGAGCAAGTAGCCCAAAAAATCGGGATCGATTTTACCACAATATCCAAATATGAAAATGATAGATCGCAACCCGATAACGAAGTGCTACAGAAGCTTGCGCAATTGTATGGCGTGTCGATTAATTGGCTTTTGGTAGGAAGTTTGAATGAACCCGGGGACAAGAAAAAGATAAACCGACTGATTATTGACGGGGAACCAGAAGAGTTGACCACAGATGAAGCCGGACATTTGAAGGATAGCCTGAAAATGTATAGATTGCTCAAGGAAAAGCGAAGTAGGGAAGCTAAAAATTGGAAATAAATTACATCATGGTCTACTCAGCTTCAGAGAAGATCGCTGGAGCAAAAGTTTAAGCAATATTAATGAACAAGCACGCTCGAAGAAGATTGGATATGGTCAACATATCTTTTAGCTTCTTGAGAGAGATAGGTATCGTCCCCCTGTGATGCGCTGTAAGTAACAAAAGTGGGAAGAAAATGACCATTACATTTGGTAATCGTTCTTTGGATCGGTCTTAAAAATTCACTGATCGTAAACCAATTGTCTCCTCCCGCACGATAGCAATTTTCCGGGCCCCCCGTCGTAGTTGCAAGTATAAATTCTTTTCCCTTCAAATTGTTGCCTTCCGGACCATATGCCCATCCATACGTAAAAACATCATCAAACCATTTTTTTAATAGCGGCGGACAGCTGTACCAGTAAAATGGAAATTGAAATACAATCCGGTCATAGGATAAAAGTAATTGCTGCTCCTTAACCACATCTATACTCCAGTTCGGATACTCGCGGTAGAGATCCCGGACATCGATGTTTACATGATGATGTAATTCAAGCAGTAATGCTTGGTTGGCACGGGATTTCCCAAGGTCTGGGTGTGCCACAATTACCAAAATTCTCATGTTTATTCCTCCCAGGCTTTTGAAAAGTGAGGTTGTACCCACCCCTAATTATTGGGTCAAATTATATTTTTGAAAAGTACGCTTTTTTTTCATACTTAGTCTTGAAAAACGTACTAAATCGTGCAGCATTATTGATGGTACGTTCAACCGTACTATGTACGAAAATAAATAGTACTATTTGTAAACTGCATACTTCGGTAAAATAGGAGATAAGGATTCGTATATCAGGAGTTGAGAACATGGATAATGGTGTTAATCCATCGTATAGAAGACAGGGAATATTGACAACCCTACAAGTCATTGGGGGGAAGTGGAAGCCACTATTATTATTTATTCTGCTGAAAGAGGAAACTAAACGGTTCGGGGAACTAAGACGTCTGCTTCCAAAGATTACACAAGGTATGCTTACGAATCAGCTCCGGGAGCTGGAGCGGGATGGACTCGTTATTCGCAAAGTATTTCAGACGATCCCTCCGAAGGTCGAATACTCTTTATCTGAACATGGAAGAACGTTGAGTATTATTTTGACCGATATGTGCAGTTGGGGATTTAGCCACATTGAATATATGAGCAACACCACTGTCACTCCAGAAAATAAGCAAGGACTCGAGGATCGAATTTAAGATAGAGATAGAGGTTTGTTTGTAAGCGTCAAATCCTCCACACCTAGAAAAACGACGGGATTCATGAGATCATATACGTAACTGATTACGACGCGC
>NZ_JANAVJ010000101.1 GCF_024213375.1 Paenibacillus sp. MZ04-78.2
TGGCAGTTTACCACCGACGAAGCAAGAATCAAACTAAAACGTCTTTACCCACAATTTAAGGATTGATGGTGTACTAGGCTTCATATTTTATAAGTATCTTTCGGACAGGGAGTTAAAGTTTCTGAAAGAAGATGGCTTTCCCCAGGAAGACATCGAGACGCTTATTGAATCTGATGCCGAAACCGTAAAGTATATTCGTGAACGTATCGGATATTTTATTGCGTACAAGGACTTGTTCTCAACCTGGCTCAAAATGGGCAAAGATTTCGATGTGTCTAATGTCACAGATGCTTTGTCAGCATTTAACCGTCTGATTAATCCCTCTTATAAGATGGTATTCGAGGGTATATTCAATACCTTGCAGGTTGGTTTGAGCAAACTCGGTGACAGCTCCGCTTCTAGAACCAAGGCGATCAGCGATCTGATTCATATGATTAAAGACATTCCAATGAATGGAAGGCAGGACTACGATGTCCTTGGCTTCATTTATGAATATTTGATTAGCATGTTTGCAGCCAATGCCGGAAAGAAGGCAGGCGAGTTTTACACGCCGCATGAAGTATCCCTTCTTATGTCCGAAATTGTTGCAGGTCATTTAAAGGACAGGTCGGAAATCAACATTTATGACCCGACGAGCGGTTCGGGCTCTCTTTTGATCAATATTGGTCGTTCTGTTGCCAAGTATATTGATGATGAAGACAATATCAAGTATTTTGCACAGGAATTAAAGCAGAATACATACAATTTGACTCGTATGAATTTAGTTATGCGCGGCATTCTTCCGGATAATATCGTAACCCGAAATGGTGACACTTTGGAGGATGATTGGCCATACTTTGATGAAGCCAACCCGATTGAAACGTACAATCCACTTTATGTGGATGCAGTTGTTTCCAATCCTCCATATTCTCAGCATTGGGATCCGAGCAATAAGGAAACAGACCCACGCTACGCACGTTTCGGACTCGCTCCAAAATCAAAAGCCGATTATGCTTTCCTGCTTCACGATTTGTTCCATCTTAAGCCGGATGGCATCATGACGATCGTTCTTCCGCATGGTGTCCTGTTCCGCGGCGGTGAAGAGGGCGGGATTCGCAGAAATTTAATTGAAGGCAATCACATTGATGCTATCCTAGGGCTCCCCGCCAATATTTTCTTTGGCACCGGTATTCAGACGATCATCATGGTGTTGAAACAAAAACGTGAGAATACTGATGTTCTGTTTGTTGATGCATCCAAAGGCTTTATGAAAGCTGGCAAGAACAATAAGCTCAGAGCGTCTGATATTAAGAAGATCGTTGAAACCGTAACGACCAGAGCCGATCTTGACAAATTCTCAAGAAAAGTCAGCCGTGAGGAAATTCGTAGGAATGAATATAACTTAAATATCCCTAGATATGTTGATTCTTCAGAAGGCGCAGAGAAATGGGATCTCTACGCTTCAATGTTCGGTGGCATTCCTATGAGCGAAACTGATAAACTCGACGCGTACTGGAGTGCTTTTCCGGGATTGAAGGAAGCATTGTTTACATATGGTGCTGGTCCTTACGCTGAATTGACAGTTGGCAATATCGAACAGACTGTCAACGAGCATCCTGCTGTAAAAGCTTTCATTTCCAACTTCATGGATGCCTTCGGAGACTTCGAAGGTTTCATGAAAAGCGAGCTTATAACCAATATGGCGAGCCTGAATATTTCAAAAGAAGAGGCAGTATTGAGTGCTGAAATTTTTACCCGACTTGCCTCCATTCCGCTTATTAACAAATATGAAGCCTATCAATTTCTTGCTGATGAGTGGGCAAAAACATCCGTTGATCTTGAAGTCATTCAAACAGAGGGCTTCAACGCTGTCAAGAAGGTTGATCCCAACATGGTCATCAAGAAAAAGGACGGCAAAGAGGAAGAAGTCCAGGATGGTTGGATCGGCCATGTCATTCCGTTTGAACTTGTACAGCGGACACTTCTATTGGATGAATATGAAGCGGTCATGCAAAAAGAGGGTCGCCTTGCCGAAATCTCCTCTGAATATGTTGAAATTCTCGATTCACTTTCCGAAGAAGAAAAGGATTCAAATGTGACAAACGAGTCCAATGATGCGTTCGTCGCTAAAGAAGTCAGCGAAAAAATAAAAGAAATTTATGCTGACGTCGATACCGAGGAAATTAAGGCTCTTAACGCTTATATCCTACTTTCCAGGAAAGCCGAAAAACTTGCCTTTATCAGTGCACACGACGAAGTCGTATGGTCCAATATGGAAGTAAGCCACGATGGCACCTATGCTAAAAAAACAATAATTGCTTATTTAGCAGAACTTCAATCTGTTTTTGAATTCCCGGAAGAATCCTTTGAAGCAAAAATTATAAAAGTAAATAGGCTGATGGCCGAAGAAAAGGAAGTAAAAGCACAAGTAAAAGCGGATGCCGCAGCTTTGCATATAAAAACCAAGGAAGCTATTGAAGCGCTGTCCGACGAGCAGGCGCTGGAATTGCTTGAACGAAAATGGATTGTTCCGCTTACGGGTAAGCGTCAAATCCTCCACACCTAGAAAAACGACGGGATTCATGAGATCATATACGTAACTGATTACGACGCACA
>NZ_JANAVJ010000102.1 GCF_024213375.1 Paenibacillus sp. MZ04-78.2
CGTTCCCGAAGCTACCGGCGATGATACGATCTGCAAGCCGTCCGTTCCCGTATTCTTCCATTTGTCCCATCCGTCTGCCGTTCCGTTAGTTCCCGTTATAACCTCAAAACTGGAATTAACCAATAAGTTATTTGTTTTGCTTCTGCTTAACAAGTTTCCTTTAGCATCATACTGATATTCAACAGTACCGTTAAAATCATTCGCTTCCATTAGTCTACCGTTTTTGTCATAAAGATATTTGGTTGTCACGTTTGCTACCGTAATTGGAGCAATGAGTGTAATCAAAAACATAGCACTTAGAAAGATGGATATGGTTTTCTTTAACATAGTACCTCCAATAAGTTCTATTTCTGTATAGGAGCTTTTTCCCGCTGTTAAATTATACCTTCATTATTTGATGCTGTATACCAAGGGAGTTTAAAAATAAAAGGGCGTGCTGAACGGGGCAAAATTTATGGCGATACAGGTAGTAGCGGAATACGAGGATCGACCACAGCTATTGCAAAAAAAGAACCCCGAAGCTCTTCTCGAGGTTCATTTTCAGCAGTTGAAGCCCGAACACAGTCTCACTTGTCGTCTGAAGGTACGCTCGAATACGGCCAAGCTCGTAACAGCGATTGCCTTCGTCGATCTCGCCTTCTGCCGCATTGCGTGTGGCTGCATCCGCCTTAGTGATTTTCTTCTATTCCTGCTGATCGGTTGATGGGCATCCTAATTGCGGTCCGCTCAGCCGATTCCCTTCTCATTTGCAATAGCGCAAGTTGTCGCGTGTGCAGTATCTCTGGTCGGCCAGCACCACTTCCGGATAATAGCCGAATCGAGCGCGGTAGCGTTCCGTTGCAGCATCTGGACTTCGTTGTAACTGTCTCAGGGTAGATGCTCCCGGAACACTTATCTGTTTACAATTGATCACCAGTTTCGCCCCAAACTTGAAGTTCGCCTGGGCTTTGTCGCGCACGATCGGTCTTACGTGCGGCTGTGAGATGCTGACAATCCGATCAAGCACACAAAAATACGTGTACCCCCTGTATCCTCAGAAAGACTGTATTTTATGCGATTACTATCTATTACTTTGTTATTCTTGCAATCCGGATACCATCCCTCAAGTTAGCTCTTCTTAAAACTAACGGCGTCCATAATGAACGCTCCGGGTGCGGGTGATTCCAAATGCAAATGGATTCTAGCCATGACCGCATTACCCGGTGCAGTGGTAATGCCCCCGATTGTTGTCCATGCATTCGTCAAACTTGTCTCCGCTGGTCGCACAATGCTTAGCAGCTTGCCCGAAGCATCATGATATTGAACAACCATCTGTACCTTACCACTGGATAGCGCCGTAATGTTTACCCGTCCTTTAATTTCATAGGTACTGTTTCCTGTTATCGCTACTTCTTGGTAAATCCCTCCCAATCCTTCCACTGATACTTGTTGCGCGCAACTTCCTGATACTACTGGCGTCGTAACCACCTTAAAGTCTCCCGAAGCCCCATATCTTGTCCATCCATCCCCTATTCCGTTTGTTCCTGTATAGACTTCAAAATTTTCGTTATACAGAAGATTTCCATCTAAGCTTTTCTTAAAACTAACGGCGTCCATAATGAACGCTCCGGGTGCGGGTGATTCCAAATGCAAATGGATTCTAGCCATGACCGCATTACCCGGTGCAGTGGTAATGCCCCCGATTGTTGTCCATGCATTCGTCAAACTTGTCTCCGCTGGTCGCACATCGCTTAGCAGGTTGCCCGAAGCATCATGATATTGAACAACCATCTGTACCTTACCGCTGGATAGCGCCGTAATGTTTACCCGTCCTTTAATTTCATAGGTACTGTTTCCTATTATGGCTACTTCTTGATAAATCCCTCCCAAGCCTTCCACTGATACTTGTTGCGCGCGACTTCCTGATACTACTGGCGCCGTAACCACCTTAAAGTTGCCCGCCACTCCATATCTTGTCCATCCCCCTGTTTCAAAGCTCGGGTTGGTTAAATAACTTCCTCTATTTTTGGGCAGCAGCAGGTGCAGTTGAAGTAACGGTAAGTTTGGTCCAATCCTTTGTCCCATCTATCAAAGAGGAATGCACTATGTTTTCCCATATCCAGGACCCGTTCGCATCTTGCCAGTAAGTCCTTAAATGCACACCTTGTCCCGTTATTCCTAAGGTTTTAATAAAAGCAGATATTGTAAATGTTCGCCCTCCAATATATGTATTATAATCGAATCCTTCAAATTGAAACTGGTCTCCGGAACTGGCACGAGTTACTTTTAAGGAATGCTTCCCATTAAATACTGTTGTTGTATCTACTACAGCTGCACCATTAGTTCCGTTATTTATGGACCAGTCAGCCAATCCTTCTTCAAAACTCGGATTCGCTAAATGACTTGCTGTTTTCTGTGTTTCTGTTATGGCTACTGCATCAATCCAATAAGTCCCTTGTCCATTCATGTCTCCTGGTGAGACTAGTACACCATCAATCCTTAAATTGTGGGTAAAGACGTTTTAGTTTGATTCTTGCTTCGTCGGTGGTAAACTGCC
>NZ_JANAVJ010000103.1 GCF_024213375.1 Paenibacillus sp. MZ04-78.2
CCTCCCGTTCAAGATACCTTCATTTTCTCATGAGCTTGAGGTTCTTGAAAGGTGGTGAGTATTTGACGCTCACTTTATTTCGGTTAGCGGCGGAATTCCAACCAGCATGGTATATTGATCTACACGAGGCTAGGGGATTCTCTAAAGTAAACCCAAAGGTTCTAGGGCAAACATTGATTACGAATCCTAAAAGTGGAGCAATACCTTTGGTAAAACAAATTGTTGCTCATATGAATCGTTCCATTGCTAAAAAATCAACCCATTTTTCCGTTCGTATACGTAAATTGCCTGGTTCGGGTCGTACCGCCGCGCATCGCTTATTAAACTCAAAAGCAATTACCGTGGAGACGAGTTGTAATTTACCTATTTCTGTTCGAGTTAATTACCAAATAAAAATCTTGCGATATATATTAAATGAAACAGGCTTGATTAAAGACAACGATTTTGTCGGTCATAACAATGTAGAGGGGCTGTCCCAAACCACCATGGCCTAGCGGCCACCACTATAAATGAAAATGTACTTGGCCTGTGAAACTGATTGATATCAACTTTTTTTGCTGTCGTCGGCAACTTCTCTGATGCGTTTCTGGCATTGCTCGATCAACGCGGGGAATGCTTCCTGCTTTCATTCCACTCGCTTTTTCACATTAGTGTGAGCAGAAGCATCTTTAACAATGCTGATCGGGCTCGATGATCGGAATTTCCAAATAGACATTCTTGCATAAGATCCTAGATCATTCGATCCACTTTTATGAAAACGTGGAGCATCGCTTTTGGCATAAAACCTGACCGATAACGAAAGACGATCAAAGCTTCAAGAAATATGGTAAAATAAATTAATTCAAATATGTCGAATAGACTAGGAAAAAAGGCAAACCTGATCGAAAGACAGGGACGCAAAGCCACGGGTCTTCTGCACTAGTGCAATGATCGCCGGGTTACCCTCTCAAACAACACCAAGATGACATGCAGGCACGCCAGTGAGAGGGCGTGTCTTTTTGTCATTTGAAAATAAAAAGAGGTGATCGATTATGAACAAACAATCAAGCTTTTCTGTAGAGATAATAGATTTGATCCATAGGAAGAACGGGAGTATTAAAGTACTATTGGCGGATAGTGACCATGCTTGGCAAAAGCGACTCGCTATGTTGATTGAATCCGAGCCAGATATTAATTTATCTAACATCGTTTCGACAAAAGAAGAAGCGATTCGAGCGAGTGTACAATTAGACGTAGACGTCATGATCTTGGAAATGATTTTGAATTCGCCCAAACGAGACGGGTTGGACGCAGTAGCGGAAATTCTGAGAAATAAGGCGTTACCAATTATTGTCCTTACTTCGCTAAACGACCCGGAAGTCATGGTCGAGGCGGTTGTAGCCGGAGCGGTCAATTATATTACAAAGACCAACTATATGGACATACCGGTTGCAATCAGGGAAGCGCACCGCCGTCAGTCCTCTCTCCATGCGGATGTCGCGACGATAATCCGTAGTGAGATCGAGCTTATAAAGCGAAAAGAATTGCATTGCATGCTTACGCCTACAGAAAAAGAAATTCTGCAACTCATCGGTTTGGGCTATCGACAGTCGATTATCAGAGAATTACTAGGAATTACCTCGAATACAATGAAATCGCATGTTCGGCATATCACTCGTAAATTCGACACCCGATCCATTCGAGAAGCTGCTGAGAAGGCGAAACGAAGAGGTCTGTATGATCAGCACTATGCTACGTGATTTAATGGGACTGAAATTGAAACAAGCTTTGGGAAAATTCGGGGATTTTCGACAAAAATATCATGGCAGAGGGTGACAAAAAGATCACCCTCCCCATTCGAACTAATAATAGGTAAAATGAAGGGGTAATCTAAGGAAAAATAGGAATATTATCCCGTACCAAAGGAGGTGGAGAGAAAAAAGATGAATGCTGGAGATTGTTGTCGTGAATCGGAGTCTGAAGTAAATCAAAATGGGACAGGCTCTCGTAAAATGAAGAGGATGGTGCCTTTAACTTACGTAATTATGCGGCTGTCCCCAATATAACCCGCATTTCGCATGTCAGTAAATGAAAATGAATAATAACAACCGCTGATGCGGTTCAAGAGAAATTGTTTTGGGCTTGGAGGGAGAATGGTTGCCTAAATTCGACATCATTCTCCCTCTTTCGACAGCGGATTATCATACGGTGTCTGTATGGACTTACCGGCTTGTGATTTCGACAGGATTCGCGGTGTAGATGGTCATGTCGTACCCCGCCATTTCTACCACCCGGCAGGCAAG
>NZ_JANAVJ010000104.1 GCF_024213375.1 Paenibacillus sp. MZ04-78.2
TAGAATCGATTTTATCGAAAGAGTGGCCTTTTTTCAATTTTTGAATACCTTATTTTGGTTAATCAACAGGCGTGGTTATTGTCATCAAAAAACTGAATAAGCAGGGATACGTTTGCATTGCTCAGACTTTCCACATAAATGTTCCCGCTAAACACAAACGGCTTATTCCGATCTACTACAATGTCCTGCAGCGCCCAAATGGACCCTCTCATTTTCATGTCTGAACTCGCTATCTTCTGCGCCTTCGTTCCCGAGGCTACCGGCGATGATACGATCTGCAAGCCGTCCGTCCCCGTATCTTTCCATTTGTTCCATCCGTCTGCTGTTCCGCTTATAATTCCCGTATTTGCCTCAAAGCTCGGATTACTAAGCAAGTTTCCTTCCGTATCGTACCTGAAACTCATACTGTCGACATACAAAGAACCTGCCCCGCCGTCGGCCGTTGCTTGAAGGCCTGCATGAATTCTGGCTCGCCGCGCATTATTCGGTGTGATGTCGTTCATCGATAGCGTCATATTACTGTTCAGCAGCCCTTGTGGGTAATTCACTGACTTTAAACTAATAAAGTTGTTATTGTCATCAAAAAAACTGTACAAGCAGCGTTACGTTTGCATTGCTCAGACTTTCCACATAAATGTTCCCGCTAAACACAAACGGCTTATTCCGATCTACTACAATGTCCTGCAGCGCCCAAATGGACCCTCTCATTTTCATGTCTGAACTCGCTATCTTCTGCGCCTTCGTTCCCGAGGCTACCGGCGATGATACGATCTGCAAGCCGTCCGTCCCCGTATCCTTCCATTTGTTCCATCCGTCTGCTGTTCCGCTTGTAATTCCCGTATTTGCCTCAAAGCTCGGATTACTAAGCAAGTTTCCTTCCGTATCGTACCTGAAACTCATACTGTCGACATACAAAGAACCTGCCCCGCCGTCGGCCGTTGCTTGAAGGCCTGCATGAATTCTGGCTCGCCGCGCATTATTCGGTGTGATGTCGTTCATCGATAGCGTCATATTACTGTTCAGCAGCCCTTGCGGGTAATTCACTGACTTTAAACTAATAAAGTTGTTATTGTCATCAAAAAACTGTACAAGCAGCGTTACGTTTGCATTGCTCAGACTTTCCACATAAATGTTCCCGCTAAACACAAACGGCTTATTCCGATCTACTACAATGTCCTGCAGCGCCCAAATGGACCCTCTCATTTTCATGTCTGAACTCGCTATCTTCTGCGCCTTCGTTCCCGAGGCTACCGGCGATGATACGATCTGCAAGCCGTCCGTCCCCGTATCCTTCCATTTGTTCCATCCGTCTGCTGTTCCGCTTGTAATTCCCGTATTTGCCTCAAAGCTCGGATTACTAAGCAAGTTTCCTTCCGTATCGTACCTGAAACTCATACTGTCGACATACAAAGAACCTGCCCCGCCATCAGCCGTTGTTTCAAGGCCTGCATGAATTCTGGCCCGCCGCGCATTGCTCGGTGTGATGTCGTTCATCGATAGCGTCATATATCTGTTCAGCATCCCTTGCGGGTAATTCACTGACTTAAAACCAATATAATTGTTATTATCATCAAAAAACTGAATAAGCAGCGATACATTTGCATTGCTCAGACTTTCTACATAAATGTTCCCGCTAAGCACAAACGGCTTATTCTGATCTACTACGATGTCCTGCAGCGCCCAAATGGCTCCTCTCGCTTTCATGTCCGAACTCGCTATCTTCTGCGCCTTCGTTCCCGAAGCTACCGGCGATGATACGATCTGCAAGCCGTCCGTTCCCGTATTCTTCCATTTGTCCCATCCGTCTGACGTTCCGCTTGTAATCCCCGTATTTGCCTCAAAGCTCGGATTACTAAGTAAGTTGCCTTCCATATCGTATCTAAAGCTCATACTGTCGACATAGAAAGAACCTGCCCCGCCATCAGCCGTTGTTTCAAGGCCTGCATGAATTCTGGCCCGCCGCGCATTGCTCGGTGTGATGTC
>NZ_JANAVJ010000105.1 GCF_024213375.1 Paenibacillus sp. MZ04-78.2
GCAACGTAGTGCAATTTGAAAAACTACGAATTCGTGAGAATAAGGGAGTAAGACTCTAAAGTTAAGGGTTTAAACCGGTCCAATTTCGTGAGAATTACAGGAATGATGCCGAGGAGCTGCGCAAGATTTTTCGAGCAAAGAAGAAAATCCCTAAACACTTGTTGGAACCATTGGTGCAAGCCTTTCCTTGTCTCATTGTTGGGATTCGAGAACTAGGAGAATTCATACCCTTGGAGGCCAATCTGTTTGATGTTGTGATCATTGACGAGGCCTCTCAAGTCAGCATTGCTCAAGCCTTTCCAGCTATCATTCGAGGTAAGAAAACGGTCGTCCTAGGGGATACCAAGCAGTTTGCGAACGTGAAATCTCATAACGCTTCTACCAAAGTAAACAACCTTTTATTCAACCGAGTAAGGGACGCTTTCAAAAAGGATATTGTTGATCGCCCTGAATCTGAGCGTGAGAGTTTAGAGATGAAGATAGAGAATTTCAATATCAAGAACTCCATCCTCGATTTTATGAAAAATATATCTAATTACGAATGCAGCCTAAAGAAGCACTTTAGGGGGTATATTGAGCTCATCAGCTACTCAAATAAAAACTTTTACCAGGATTCCCTCCAGGTGATGAAGATACGTGGTGTTAGTCTGAACGACGTGCTTCAATTTCATGTCATCCAGGCAGATCCGCGTAAAGAAAGGCTAAAAAACACAAATACCGATGAGATTCACTATATACTTGATGAGCTTAATCGGTTGAAGCAAATGAATTATCAAGGAACGGTTGGAATCATTACACCGTTTACCAACCAGCAGAAGCTATTGACAAGCAGGATTCTGGCTTCTAAGGATTGGGAGTATTACATGGAGAAGTTTCATCTAAAGATCATGACATTCGACTCCTGCCAGGGTGAGGAAAGGGATATTATTTACTATTCCATGGTTGAAAAGCCGGGTGAAGATAGTCTGAAGTATGTATTCCCTGTTAAGTTGGATAAGGCTGCAGAGGAGGAGAATGGAACACTCAAAGCGCAACGTCTAAATGTTGGCTTTAGTCGTGCGAAGGAAAGTATTCGCTTTATCCTGAGCAAACAACCGGAAGAAATCCAACATGAGACAGGCCGGGTTCTTCAATATTTCAAGAATATGCTGCAAGGTCCGGATGAGGCAAGATTGTTGGAACAAACCGATGGTAGATCCAAGATGGAGCCCATGGTCCTGCAATGGATCCAACAGACAAAGTTTTATAAACAAAATAAGGAACACATCGAGATCATTCCACAATTTGATATTGGCAGGTATATCAAACAATTAGATCCTATGGCGAAGATTCCGGCTTACCGTATTGATTTCTTGTTGATATTCCGGAAGCCGGGTGATCGGGCGCGTTCTGCGATCATTGAATATGATGGCTTTGAGTTTCACTTTAAGTCCAGTGATTCAATAAATGAGTTTACCTACACTCGCTACTATGTAGAGTCTGATGTTGAGCGACAGAAAACGATTGAATCCTACGGTTACCCCTTTTTTCGTCTCAACAAGTTCGTTATTCGTGACAACCCGTTGCAGTATTTGGATCGACAATTTGCCCGGACCTTTAAAATAACGGAAACTGAAGATGCGGACGATCTGCGCAAGGAAGTTGTGGAAACCTACGAAAAAATTGAAAGCAAGCAAATCAAAAAGTGTGGAAAATGCGGTCAGATGAAGGATTTATCCGAGTTCTATGACCCCAATTTAGCTACCCTGTACGGACGGAACTGCAACCCACATTTCGCAGGTGAAACTGCGCGAAAATCAAATTTATTGAAGGGAAATCACCAACTTCCAGAGAATGTAAG
>NZ_JANAVJ010000106.1 GCF_024213375.1 Paenibacillus sp. MZ04-78.2
TGCGTCGTAATCAGTTACGTATATGATCTCATGAATCCCGTCGTTTTTCTAGGTGTGGAGGATTTGACGCTTACGTTGTTTTCAAAAAGAATATCCGCCCAGTTTTTTATCAAATCTTCTTCAGAGGGATTCTTTAAAACCTTAGATTCCCAGCCTTTGTGCGACAGCACCTCAATCAAAGCTTCCTCAAAATCAGATTCTTTGTTAAAGACCATTGCGCGTTCACACCTCCTACACAAACATTTTTTCGAGCATAGCTTTTTTTATATTTTTCATTTTTTCTAGCTTACGCCGATGAAGGGTGATGCTCCTATCGAGATTTGACAGGAATGTAGCTATTTTTAGTTGTTCATCGTATTGAGGAATGAACAACGTAAAGTCACACAAGTTCTTGTAATATAATCGTGTTCTAGTACCACCTTTCTTTTGCTCCTTACAGAATGAAATAAATCTATTGCTTGAATTTAAATACTCAACAATAAAAGAAAGACAATTATGTCCATAAGCATCGAACACCGGATATTCTCGGCTAACAAGCCCGTTTTCAACTATATAGTTTATATTAAAATGAAAAATATCATCATCACTCATATGACGGTAGGTGCATTTACCATACGGAACAATGCTAAATAAAGTATTTTCATTATACGTAGTCACATTACCTCTATATTCATCCTGGAACATCAATCCATTTCTAGAAGAAGTCAATAATGGATATCCGGATTTCAAAGTAGTATATCCTTCTAATTCCATAATAACTTCCCCTAATCTACGCTTTTCCCAAGCACCAGTAAATCCAGCAAATCGAATTTCTGGAACATTTGCTCCATGCTCCGGAAACATTTTTTCAACCGTGGATTTTTTGATGATTATCAGCTTCTCATACTTGCGCTGTTGAAGGGTAATTAGGTTGTCGATGTGAGCAAAAATGGCCGCAATTCTTTCTTGCTCAGGCACAGAAGGTATGTGACACAAAACGTTAATAAACGAGTCCCAGTAAAGCCTTTTTCTGAAATCAGTGACGCCATAAGAGAGGTTGTTTATTTGAATAATGGTTTCATCTCGGCGCAAACAATAATCCATAAACAGAGGATAAAGTTGCGCATCGGGAATAGCAGTAATATATGCAGGACTCACCATTCCTTCTGATTTTACGACTCCGATTGCCCCTTGCCACGCACGCATCATGTTCAGAACGAGATCACCGAAATAAACATGTTTATAAAGAGACTTATCTTCACTTCTACGCACTTTCTTCCCTAAAGTATCACTGTCTAATTCTTCGTTTGAAACACCATGACGGATGGAAACGGAAAGGATCGGTAAAGAATCGTCTCCTCGTTCGTTACGTTCCTTGTATATTTCCCCTAACTTCCGCTGTTCCCAGGCACCGATAAATTCACTGAAACGAATATCTGGTTTTTTATCTTTTCCGGCCATAATATTATTCACCCTTCAGTAGCTTTTGGAGCTCGCTGAGACCTTTCATATCATACTCGTTGCCGATGAGCTCATCAATTAGTACCGAGAGAGTAGACTCCGTTTCCTGTATCTCCGTTTCAACTGAAGAGTACGTAACAGCGTATTTTTCAGACAGAGCTCTTACATTGTCTACCAGAACAGAAATTACATTAAGGGGAAGCTGCTTAATACTCTCCGTAAGCGTGAGCGTCAAATACTCACCACCTTTCAAGAACCTCAAGCTCATGAGAAAATGAAGGTATCTTGAACGGGAGGTT
>NZ_JANAVJ010000107.1 GCF_024213375.1 Paenibacillus sp. MZ04-78.2
ACTCAACTTTCGCAGCATGAAATCGGCAAACAAGCCTTGATATAACTGGGCAAAGCGGCAATCCATTGCTGAAGTTGACGCCCAATCAAAGCGGAGAGTTTCTTTCCGGCTTTTTGAGCTACTTCGTTGATCAAATCGAGCAACTGTTGCAAGGCAACCACCCAATCCATTGTCCCGACTTCGTCGCATAGCAAATAAAACAAGCCACCGAAGGAGCGCGCGTCCGTGGTTTGCCGATGTTGCCACGCGAGCAGCATATAGCGGGAAAACACAATCGTCGTATGGCTGATCAGCAAATCGTACGAACGACCCTGAAACTCCTTTTGCAGGCGAAGCAGCGATTTGGTGCACTTGAAGAAGACCTCAATATCCCAGCGGATCGCGTAAATCCGGATGATGTCTTCTACGGTGAGGGTAAGATCGGTTGTCAAAATCCCCAGCCATTCGTGTTTCTTCGTGCGATGACGAACAAACACGACCCGAACCGGGATACCCGAAGGAAGTTCGGTCTGGATCGAGCGGAGAATGCCACGTTTGCGGCTCACGACGGGAGAAGCCGCTGCGTACAGTTCTTTGAGCGACAGCTTCCGGCCATGAACAAGGAATCGCTTGTTGTCATTTTTCACCATGCCGATCACATTCAGGCCGCGAGCCACGATTTCGCCGATGAGCGGCGCATGGGTAAACCAACTGTCCATCAGGACGTAAGAGGCCGTGGCCCCGGCTGCCAGTGCCCGATCCAGCATGGACACGATGACCTGCGGAGCCGGCAACAGCGCCTCCTGTCGGCGTTTGTAGCCGTGCGACCGTTTGTCGATGTTCGCGTTCCTACCGTTGATGGCCGACTTGCTGGAGCTGAGCAGCGCAAAATCAAGGGGCAGGAAGGTGTGACCGTCCGACCAGCCCATCGTGAGCATGCGGAACCCCTTGTAAAACGTGCCCGTGGCATGATCCTTGAACCTGGCCAGTAACTCGACCGCTTTACTACGATTACGTTCAAACATGGAATCGTCGACGATGAAGACAGCGTCACGATCCGCCGAGGTCAGGGCATCTACCTTCTTCACGGTAGCCGTCCCGAGCAGTGTCAGGAAACGACGCCAGGCAAAGCCGGAATGGTTGAGGAAGCGATAGACAGCGTCCTTGCCGGGAAATGAGTCGGCTTTGCTGCTCTCCAGCAAACGAAACCAGTTCTTTTGATGAAACAACAGCACGAAAACGAGTTGAAACAGCCGGGCACAGCTGAGGCCAAATCGTTTGCGAAATCCCGCTTGCTGTAGAAATCTCATGACGTTCAGTTCTTGAAAAGCAAACTTTAATTCGTTTGGCAGTTGATTGAGATCGGGCTGATCGTTTATCATAATGGAAGACACCTCTTCTGTCTGGTAGTGATTGCTCATCACTCTCACTTTACCAAACGAAGTGGTGTTTTTCTATTTTGCAAGCCAGGTATCCAATGGCCTAGCATGCCTGCTGCTGCAAGGATTCAAGCCGATTTTTGATCTGCGAAAGTTGAGTTA
>NZ_JANAVJ010000108.1 GCF_024213375.1 Paenibacillus sp. MZ04-78.2
GGCGGAGATTTTTTTGTAAACTTGTTCCATGGAAAGAGTCTTCATTTATTCTGGTTGTGTGTGAGGTGTAAGAGCGTGTTGCGTGAACAGATTCTTAAAGCGTGTAAAGAAGATCCTGAAAGTATCGTAACGCTCGTTACGAATCTGCTTGCTACCGTTGAAAAGCTGGAAGCGCGCGTGAAGCAACTCGAAGATCAGTTAAACAAGAACAGTCGAAATTCCGGCAAACCCCCGTCATCGGACGGATATAAGAAACCAAAGCCGAAGAGTCTTCGCGTCAAAGGAGAACGTTCGCCAGGCGGTCAAACCGGTCATGAGGGCCACACGCTCACTTTCTCCGCAAATCCGGATTATATCGTCGTTCATCCGGCGACGCTTTGCGCATACGGCCATCATCTGGAACATTCCCCAGTCCTCCGTTATGAGAGGCGGCAAGTTCATGATCTGCCGCTCTTACGCCTTGAAGTCACCGAACATCAAGTAGAAATCAAATCCTGTGAGATTTGCGGCATGGTGGTCAAGGGCGAATTCCCGGCAGAGGTTGCCGCCCCGATTCAGTATGGTCCAAGATTTCGGGCGACAACAGCCTATTTGAGTCAATACCAACTCCTTCCTTACAAGCGTGTAAGCGAAGTGATGGAGGATCTCTTTAAGCACAAGCCCAGTGAGGGCACCATCGTACGCGCCAATCTGTCCCTTTACGAACATCTGGAGCCGGTCGAGCTCGAAATCAAGGAGCGGATTGTGAGCAGCCCCGTTGCGCACTTCGATGAAACCGGCATTCGCGTACAAGGCAAAACGCAGTGGTGTCATGTCGCGAGTACGGAACAATATACCCATTATTTCTACCACGCCAAGCGCGGGAAGGAAGCGATGGATGCAGCAGGCGTACTTCCGAATTTCCGGGGCACCGCCGTTCACGATGCATGGGCTCCATATTTTCAGTACGATCAGTGTGAACATGCACTCTGCAACGCGCATCATCTCCGGGAACTGATCTTCGTGCTGGAACAGGAAAAGCAGTCCTGGGCCAAAGCGATGATCAGCCTGCTTCTGGAAGCCAAGGCGGTTGTAGAATCCGGAGAAACCTGGACGACGGAAGCGGTCTCCCGCATGGTCGCAAGATATGATCGCATTCTGGAAGTTGGACGTCTGGAAGATGCGAAACAGAATCCGCCAGTGGAGCAGCCTGTCGGCAAGCGTGGGAAACCGAAGCAGAGCAAGCCGAAAAACTTGCTCGACCGACTTCAAACACACCGGCTTTCCGTACTGACTTTCTTGTGCGACCCGAGTGTACCGTTCGACAATAACCAGGCTGAGCGGGATATACGTATGATCAAGGTTCAGCAAAAGATTTCCGGGTCGTTTCGCAGTGAACAAGGAGCCAAAGTATTCTGCCGTATTCGTAGTTTCATCTCCACTGCGAAAAAGCAAACCCGCACGATCATAGACGCTCTTGAACGAGCTTTCCGAGAACAACCGATCATACAATAATTCATTTTCGATTCC
>NZ_JANAVJ010000010.1 GCF_024213375.1 Paenibacillus sp. MZ04-78.2
CTGTTACTAGGATTCTGGATAAATACGTCTATTTGTCGCGTCTTGATAACCCAAAAGTTGGTTAATCAACAGGCGTGACAAAAAGTATATTTAGTCAGGGGATTGCGCTTGAACCGTTCATTTTATGCTTTATTGGTCAGCCAAACGGCAACCAATCTTGGCTTTGCGCTCTATACGATGGTTGTGGTCATGCATCTGTACACGCAGACCGGTTCGACGGCGTTGTCCGCTGCCGTGACGTTAATCAGCGCCATTTCGCGAATGGTCAGCGGCGTTATTTTGCCGTCGTTTGCCGACCGGTTTCGGCTTCCGGTACTGCTGATCTTTTCGCAAACGACGCAACTGGTTGTTCTCCTGTGTCTTGCGCTGATGCTGACGCAGGACGTTTCCGCCTCGAGCTTGATTGTCATCATGGTGCTGCTCGCGATCATTTCTTTTTTTAACGGCTGGTTCTCGCCTGTGAAAAGCTCTTATTTCTATTGAAGCAGCATGAAACGACGGAACTTCGAACGGGACAAGGATTCGTGTCCGGATTAACGGCAGGCTGGAAGATTCTTTACAGGCATGAAGGACTGCGCGTGCTCGTCATGATGGATCTGATCGAATCTTGGGTCGGCACGATCTGGATCGGAGCCGTCACGTTAACCTTTGTCAAAGAGGCTTTGCACGAAGGAGAAGCCTGGTGGGGGTATATTAACGGCGGTTACTATTTAGGCACCATCGTCGGCGGGTTGATCGTCCTTCGGCTTTCCCGCCGGATGCAGGGAAAGCTGACCATGAGTATGCTGCTGGGAGCGTCTTTGTTCGGTGTGCTGACACTGCTGTACGGGTTCGTATCGAACAGCATGCTGGCGCTGCTGCTCGTCCTGTTGATGGGGCTGGCTTATCAGATCCGCGATCTGGCGCAAGAATCGATGATTCAAAATAGCTCGGACGAGCATACCTTGCTTAAAGTGGCGGCAGCCCGGTCTACCTTGGTCCAGCTCATCTCGATGCTCTCCATTGCCGTGATCGGAATCGTAACAGACGTTATCGGCGTTCGGTTAGTTTACATCATCTCCGGCTGCGTGCTGCTCGTGTCATCTGTGTACGGGTTCGTGCAGCTACAGCTTCGAAAATAGGGGCTTTGCTGGAGCGCGAACACCTGTAGCGCCCCTTCTCAATCGTTGGCCTGCTCCTCGTATTGCGGGAACAGCAGCTTGAGCATCCCCAGAATGCGCTCCCGGTCTTGATCGGTGAGCAGGTGGCCGTTGTAGTGAAGGCCGCTCACGTATTGGAGCGACTTGCCGATATCGTACAGATGCTCAAGCGTCTGGGTATCGGTTTTTTCGGCGTCCGCTCCTATCGTTCGGAACTGCTCCGCTATGTTTTCCAATTGGCCGATCAGCTTGTAAATCTCCACCTTCGGCGGATCTTGCTGAAGCAAAGCTTGCAGCGTGTCCGGCGTAATCTCAAAATCGTCGCCGAAGAACGGGCGATATTCCTGTTCCAATCGTTTGATGGCCGTCCGGGGAATGAGGGGAAGGGCATGAACGATCCCGTCGAGGTCAATACCGAGAATATCGAGCAGGTCTTGGAACGCCTGCCGGTACTTGTGGGTGTCGGCGAGCTTCCGATAACCGGCGGCCGCCATCAGGTCGGCATACTCGACGCCCAGCGGTTCGACCAGCTTCTCCAACAGCTCGGGCGAGGGCATGTTTTTTTTCTTGCCTGTTTCGATCTGGGACAAATAAGGGTTCGAGTAGCCGATCCGATCGCCCAACTGGGTAAGCGTCAGCCCTTTGGATTCTCTTAAGCTTTTTAAATAGGCTCCGAATTGCTGAACGTTCATCCGCGCACATCCTTTCTTGTTCTTCTATTATACACTTTTACTTGCTATTAGTAAACAATCTCGCGAATATTGTTGCCAATAGCAAGAATGTGTGATAATGTTACTAACACAAAACAAGAAACGATGAACAGCAGCCTGCGGAATGCTTGTCCGCAGCAACAATAACGATGCGGGTGAATCGAAAGGTGGTCGCTATGAACGATACGCTCACGCTTGCGCAAAAGAAAGCCGTCCGCGCAGCTATGGAAGAACGGCTGGCTCTGTACCGGAGCTACAAATACAGCAGCTTCGAACGCCGCGAAGCCCGGGTTACCGCCAGCTACGACCCACGGTACCACGGGGCGACGAATGCGGTAAGCGATCCTACCGCGCAGATCGCGGTGTACAACGTCAACGAGCAAATGCACCGCAGTTACGTGTGCGATTCCGTGGAAATCGCGCTGAGCCTGCTGCCGGACAAGCAGCGGTCGATCATCGAAACGCGGTATATGCGGCACAATACGCCGACGGATACGCAGGTATGTGACAGGCTGAGTATGTTCAAGGATACGTATGACCGAAACCGGCTTGCGGCGATGTACGAAATGGCTTTATTCCTGGAAGTGGATTGCGGGTTCGAGCTGACATAGCACAGTAAGCAACTGAATTATATTGAAAAAAGCCGGTGTTTCCTACGACTGAGGAGCACCGGCTAACTGTTTTACTTTCGCTCGTTAGATGGTAAAATGCGTGTCTTCGTCTTTCCAGATGCCGGGCTGCCGCTTCGGGAGGCTCTTTAAATGCGCCACTTCCTGCGGTACGCCGCTGGCTGCCGCGGCTTCGTAGATCGTCATGCCGCCCAGAATGAGTTCGTCGGGCATCAGCAGCTCGACGGCAAACTGGTTAGCTTCGCTCTCGATCCGGTCGATCGAAACGAGCGTGTTCGTGCGAAGGAAAGGTGTATTCACCTTGGGGTGAAGGAGCACGTGCCCAAGCTCGTGCGCGCACGTAAAGCGCTGGCCGGATTTATCCAAGCCTTGGTTGATATGGATGAAGCGGATGCGCTTGTACGTGCTGAAGTAACCGAGAATGTTGCCGAGCGGCTCAAAGAGAACAAGGATGTTTTTCTGAGATGCGATTTTGAAAGGGTTGTTTGTTCCGTACTTTTTAATCAGTTGCAAGGCTGCTTGTTTCGAATTTCGCATCTGTTTTATCTACTCCCGTACCGATTTTATTTTCGATATTTGTTCGGGGTAAACTTCTGTTTCGCTAACTGCTTGGCAAGCCGCATGGAATTCTCTAGCGATATTCGCAGCAATTCTTTACTCTCCTCATCCAAGGTTTCGCCATGAAAAGCAAGAGCTTCGTCGGACTCGAGATCGCTGAGCATTCGTTCAAGATCACGGGCGATGTCCTTCTCTTCTTTGGGTGTCAAGGGAGACGTGCCCCGCTTCTCCTCCATGAACGATACGTTCGGTGAAGGTTCATCGGACAAGCCCAGAAGGTAATCCGTCGTCACTTGAAAATGGGAAGCGAGCTTGCCGGCCATATCGGCGCTCAGCCGTTTTTTTCCCCTTTCGATCTCGTAATAATATTGAGGCGTAATGTTCAACAGCTCGGCGACAACGGTCCCCGCCATATTCCTTGCTTTTCGAATGTCCCGCACCCGATTCCCCATAAGACACTTCACCTTTTCTGAACTGGCTTTTAATAGAACGCTTGTTTCCATTGTATCAGCTTTTAGCTTAAAAATCAACCTGGAACAACTTAATAATGAAGAAAATGGGAGATAAATTAAGCAAATAGATTGTTTTATGGATATATTTGTGCGATAATTCCTCTATATGCTGAAATTAAGAGATTGTGTTTTTGAAGCTAATAGCTTATTCTTGGTTTTACAAAACGAACGCTATGCTCATGAATGGAGGCGCCTCGAATATGACGAATCACGTCCAAAACCTTGAATCTGCAAACGCGGCTCAACCGGTTAACCCTGTGAGGGAGCGGCGGCAGGTTGCGGCAAAAACGGTGAAGAGCAGCAAGGCGGAGCAGGCTTACCGTGTGCAAGCAGGGCCTGGGGAACTGCGTCAATCGGTGACTTTGGAGATGCTCCGGACGAAGCTTGCCGGGCTCGTTCAAGCCGGACGTCAATGTGAAATTCGGGCGCTCCTCCGGCACTACGGCGCCGAACGGCTGCCGGACGTTCCAACGAAATATTTTGACGAGCTGCTCCACGCGGCGGAAAAGCTCGGGTGAACGGTGCCGCAAGGTTAATCTGTAAGTTCAATCGGACATACTTCCAGAGCATGACGAGAGGGGAACAAACCGGAATGATGATGCTTAATGTCGAACTAAATTACGAAAAAATGGCTATAGATCGGCTTCGTGGATATAAACGGCTTGTCGGACGAATCAAGATGCTTGAGAAGTTTCCTGTCAGCGGCGGGATGCGTCTCGGCACGATTGTTCAGGATGGACAGCTGCAAGACGTGCACCGGCAGTGGCGGAAGCTGTCGGCATCCGGCGCAGATCAGGAAGCGCTGCGAAGCACGGAGGCGAACATCAAGGCGCTGTTGGAAGGGCTGTTGGGTACGTCGGACGGCTATCAGGGGGTATTGGCGCGGATAGCTGAGCTGCAAGAGCTGGAACGGCAAAAGGAGCGAATGGAGCATGCCCTGGACGCTCTGGACGATTTGAAACACGAATACGCGCAAGTGCTCAAATTGCTTTACCTGGATGGAAACGAGCCGCATGACATCGCTTGCGAGCTGGGCATCTCCCTATCCACCTTCTATGGCTGGAGACGCAAAGCGTTGAAGGAATACGGAATATTGATTAGCTAGAGTCGCAGCGGTCTACGGCTCTTTTTTTACGTTATCGGTCTGCTTGATCCGTGCGGCGGGATTCTCCTGTGCTATAATGAAGCTAATTTTCAATAAAGAGGAAACGAGGAGAAATCGATGCTTCAAGAGGATTTGGCCGGTAGACGAGGAAGAAGACGAGGAACGTTGGGAGGACGATCCCGTCTCCGATCAGGCATTTTACAGATCTTAGCCGATTCATCCCTTGCCTTTAGGCATGGGATGAATCGGCTTAGGACAAGGGCTGTCTTTAGACAGCTTAATTGTCCTACATTGTTTCATGTTGTTGCAGTTTTTAGGTTTAAACTGACACAATCGGTGTATGGGATAACAATATAGAAGAACGACAACAACCGTATCACTCATCAACTATCATTTTGTGTGGTAAAATTAAAAGGTACGACCTCGCAATGTTTTGCGTCAAGAATTTAAGCACTTGGAGCATTTGCCAAGCCTTTGGACACGTTCCTATTTTGTCAGCACGGCAGGGAATGTTTCGAGTGAAACCATCCAACGTTATGTTGAAGAACAAAAGAAAAGGGGGTGAAGCCATGCAAACCGTAACCGTTCAAATTCGAATATTCCCAAACGATGTTTCCCTGCTGAAGGAGATGGGGGACGAATACATCAAAACGGTCAATCTCCTCACCGAACAAGCGGAAGCATCGGGCGCATTTCCAAAGCTCACCTCCAAGGATGTCGATGCCAAACTTCCATCCGCCGTAAAGAACCAAGCCATTCGAGATGCGCGAAGCATTCATAACAAGACGAAAAAGCAAGGAAAACGTCCGGTTCTCAAGCGTAGAGCCTACTACGTCAATAACCAGAACTATTCACTTGGTGACCGTAGCGTTGCATTTCCTGTGATGTTGGATGGGAACGTACAGCGGCTCAAGATTTCGGCTCGTGTAACGGAACGCGACCAACGATTGCTATCCGGCGGCAAGCTGGGCCTCTTAAAAGTGGTTGAGAAGTCGGGCAAGTGGTACGTACAAATTTCTGTTGAAAGAAAGACAGAACAATCAACCGGCGATGTCGCGATGGGAATTGACTTGGGCTTAAAAGTCCCTGCCGTTGTTGTCATCTCAACAGGGAAGACGAAATTTGTTGGCAACGGCAGACAGAACAAGTACATACGCCGTAAATACAAAGAGCGCAGAAGAAAGATGGGCAAGTTAAAGAAGCTGTCAGCGATTCGTAAGCAAGAAAATAAAGAACATCGCTACATGAAAGACCAAAACCACAAAATCAGCCGAAAGATCGTGAACATGGCGATTGAAGAACAAGTATCAGTCATCAAGCTGGAAAAGCTGACGAACCTTCGCCAAACGACAAGAACAAGTCGTAAAAACACCAAAAACTTGCATAACTGGACGTTCTATCAATTGCAAACGTTTATCGCATACAAAGCGGCATTGGCGGGGATCAACATCATCGAAGTCAATTCAGCGTACACCTCCCAAACGTGTCCAAACTGCGAGAAACGGAACAAGGCAAAGGACCGAACGTATGAGTGTTCATGCGGGTATCGCGCACACCGCGACAGGGTTGGAGCGATCAACATCCTGCGCCAACCTGTGATAGATGGTAACAGTCTATCAGCCTAGATAGCTATACGCTCTGATCTAGGATGAGCTAATGAGCTAGCTCTTAACTTAGCAGTCGGCACAAAACAGAAATGGCCTGCGTGCGTTAACTAGCTAAGAATCCCACGGCTTTTGCCGTGTTGGAGGCTCAAAGCTTCGTTTACTATACGGCGCAAATTTTGCTTCTATATAAAGAAGATATTCGCCGGCTTTGCGATTCGTCGTGTGAGGAAGTGCGGGATGCCGCTAGGGAACTGCATGCGGAGGTAGCAAGAATCGAGGCTGGGGGCTGAGTTGAGAAAGGCGGGCTTGTTGGAAAAACGTCGGAATATCGCTGCAAATGCGTTGGAATAACGATGGACAACCTTTGTAACGAAGTGCGGTTTTCCCGTGCTATGATGTTAATGTAAGATAATTGTGCTAAGGGGAACACGAACGAAAGAGTCGCAGCGATGCGGCTCTTTTTGCATTCGCTCCGCCGCACAAGATTAGGCTTCAGGGGGAGGGAGGATATGGAGCGGTTGCGCCAACTGGTTGGTACAGTTCAAGCAGGCGATTTCCGGAGCAACCTTTGAGGTGTGCGCCGCTGCCGGGCGGAAGGAAGCGCAGGCTGCGGCAATTCATGAAGCTTCGATTTTCCGGCTTCTATTGGGGTGGTGAACGTGGAAGAAATTAA
Organism: Paenibacillus sp. MZ04-78.2; assembly: GCF_024213375.1. Taxonomy (GTDB): domain Bacteria; phylum Bacillota; class Bacilli; order Paenibacillales; family NBRC-103111; genus Paenibacillus_G. The sequence goes on from NZ_JANAVJ010000010.1 coordinate 6,934, forward strand.
GCAGGGGATCGCGAAACGGCTCAAGGCATTGTTTCCGGCCGTGAGCGTCTATACCGAACAGGTCGAGCAGGGCTTCACGAAGCCTGCTTTTTTTGTTCGGCAAACGGAAGGTGCGCAGAAGCACGGAATGAACCGGCGGTATATCCGGACGGGGACGTTCAACATCGCCTACTTTCCGGTTCCGGGCAGTCCGCAGTTGATCCGCGATTGCGAGACGGTCCGGGATACGTTGTACGAGCAGCTTGAGCTGATCCCGTGGGAAGGTCAACCGTACCGCGGCTCGGGCATGCGCTACACGTTGACGGACAACGTGCTTCATTTTTTCGTCAGCTTCGAGGTTCATATGATACGGCTGAAAGAGGCTGTGCCTACGATGCGAAATTTAGTACAGGAGGAACATATCCGACATGATTGAACAAAAGACAGGCATGATGGAAGAAACGATTGCGGCTCAGGGGAGCTTGCCTGCTTATACGAAGCAGCAGTTTTTGGAGTCGAAGCTGTTTACGGCGCAGCAAAAGGATTTGCTGAACGCTCTGCTTCACGATGAAGAAACGTATACGACCGACCAGGTCAAACAACAAATCGAACAATTTTTGAATAAGGCGGTGGAATAGATGGCAGGCGGAACATGGACAACTCAAAACAAAGTACGCCCAGGGGTGTACATCAATTTCGAAGGTGAAGGAAAACCGGCCGGAACAGCCGGCGACCGCGGGATTATGACGATGGCGCTGCCGCTCGGCTGGGGCGAAGCGAAAAAAGTGCTAACGATCAACGCGGGCGACGATGTGAAAACGATGCTCGGCTACGATATCACAGCGCCTCAGCTGCTGCTGGTTCGGGAGGCTTTGAAACGCGCCAAAACGGTGCTGCTGTATCGTTTGAATGCGGGAACGAAGGCGGAGGCGAAGGTCGGCGCACTGACGGTGACGGCCAAGCACGGCGGCGTGCGCGGCAACGATTTGTCCGTCGTCGTTCAGGCGAATATCGACGACAGTAAGAAATTCGACGTGAAGACGCTGCTGGCAGGGCAGGTGCTTGATATCCAGACCGTGGTAGACATTAATGAGCTGAAAGCGAACGATTGGGTCGAATTCTACGGCAAGGGCGATTCTTCCCCGACGACGGCGGGCGCTTCGCTCACTAGCGGTGCAGATGGCACCGTAACGAATCAGGACCATACCGACTATCTCGCGGCAATCGAAGTGTTCGATTTCCAAACGATGGCGCTTGCGTCCGGCGACGCTACGTTGAAATCCGTGTACACGGCATTCGTGAAGCGGCTAAGAGACACCGAAGGCAAGAAGGTGCAGGCCGTGCTGGAAAACTATCCGGCAGCCGACTTCGAAGGCATCATCAGCGTCAAAAACGGCGTCGTGCTGACGGACGGCACCGTTCTGGATGCGGTGAAAGCGACGGTATGGGTAGCTGCGGCAACAGCTGGAGCGCAGGTGAACCAATCGCTGACGTACCAAGCGTATGACGATGCGGTCGATGCGGACATCCGTTACACGAACTCTCAAATCGAATCCGCGCTGCGCGGCGGCGAGGTTGTTTTTGTGCAAAACAAAGGTCGTGCCATCGTTGAGCAGGACCTGAACACGTTCAAAAGCTTCCTGCCGACGAAGGGCAAAGCGTTCTCCAAAAACCGCGTGATCCGCGCGCTCGACGGCATTGCCAACGATATTAAGCGGATTTTCGAGACATTCTATATCGGCAAGGTGAACAACGATCATGACGGTCGCAATTTGCTGTGGAACGAGGTTGTTACTTACCTGAGAACGCTGCAGGCGAATGCGGCGATCCAAAACTTCAATTCGCAAACCGACGTGAAAGTCATCCAAGGTCAGGATGTCGACAGTGTGTATGTGGAGCTGCATATCCAGCCGGTTGATTCGATCGAAAAAATCTACATGAAAGTGACGGTGAAGTAACATGGCAGAACAAAAAGTGTTACGTGCTCGCGATACGATTAGCGGTCAAGAAGGCCGTGCTTACGCAACGATTAACGGAAATAAAGAAGAAATGTTTTATGTCAAGAAGCTGGAAGCCAAGGTCGAGAAAGAAAAAGCGGAAATCAAGGCGCTCGGCCGCCGGGGAACGCAAAGCAAGGCGAAAGGCTGGAAAGGCACCGGCAGCATGACGATTTACTATATCACTACGCTTTTCCGTGATCTGATGAGAGAATATATGGTCAACGGAAGGGACACTTATTTTGATATTACGGTATCGAACGAAGACCCTTCCTCTTCGGTTGGAATGCAAACCGTTATTATTAAAAATGTCAACCTGGACAGTGTCATTATGGCATCTCTCGATACCGGAAGCGATGCGTTGGAGGAGGAAATTGCCTTCACCTTCGACGGTATTGAAATTAAAGATCGATTCAACGCCCCTACTGCGGGCTAATCTCAAAAACTGGAGGACATAATTCATGAGCGATTTAAGCGTATTTTTTGCCCAAAATGCAGAAACGAGCACGATTGAGGAGGTTGTCGTTTCGGAACGATTCAAGGACCGGGAGGGTGTTCCGGTGCCGTGGCATCTCTGCAGCATGACGGAGGAGGAGAACGAGGCGGTGCGCAAAGCCGTCACGAAGCGCGTCAAAGGCAAAGGCGGCAGCTATACCACCGAAATCGACCAGAATGAGTATATCGCGAAGCTGGCCGTGAACAGCGTCGTTTTCCCGAACCTGAAGGATGCGGAATTGCAGCAATCGTACGGCGTGCTTGGCGCCGAGTCGCTGCTGCGCAAAATGCTGCTCCCCGGGGAGTATGCGAACCTGCTCCAAAAGGTGCAGGAGCTCAACGGCTTCGACAAAGATATGAACGAGCTGGTTGACGAAGTAAAAAACTAATCAACGAGGGCGCAGGCGAGGCGAATTACGCCTACTATGCCCTCCACGAGCTTCACATTTTACCGCAGGATCTCATGGCGATGTCGCGGCGCGAAAGGGCCGCGATCTACGCCATGATCGACGTGCGGGTGGAGAAAGAAAAACGCGCCCGCGCTAAAAAAGGGTTATAGGGAGCGTCTCTTAGGAGGCGCTTCTTTTTAGGTTGTAGAAAGGAGGTAGGAATGTGAATTTTGGTCTCCAAATATTTAAAAGCGTGGCAAAGTCATTTGGGCAGGTTCCAAGGTTAGTGCAATCTGCTCGGGCAGGTATTTTGCGTATAAGCACAATGGCTTTCCTGCAATTTCAACGAGTGTCCGGAGCTGTAGGCGCATGGGTGAATAATCTGAAGAACAATATTATACAAAAATTACGCCAGATTCGATTGCCTTCCCTAAATATACCGTCTTCGAAGATCCAGATCGTTATTAACGTAACGATTAACATCTCCGGCAACTTGTCCGCACTTCAACAGCTTCAGCGATCGCCGGGAAAAATAGCCGCAATGTTCCGCAATCTCGGGGCAACGGTTAATAAAGTATTCCAGATTATAAAGCAATTCAAATTGCCTTCTCTTAATTTAAAACCGATAGCCCAAGCTGCAGTGGCAATAAAGCAAGTGTTGTTAAATGCTTTTACAGGCGTGCTGAAAAGGTTTAAACAAGGCAATGAAGCGATTTTGTCTGGCTTTGGAAAGTTAAGGAAATATATTTCAACAGTCTTGCAGAACAGCCAGATCCGGTTGCCGCTCCCTAACGTAAGACAATGGTTGAAAAATTTATTGGGAGTAGTTAATGCAGCTGCACCAACTGTTAAAAAATCGTTTCAAAAATTTGGATCCATGGTTGGCTCTGTTGTAAGCCTCGAAAACGGGCAGAAGCTGTATCAAGCTACCGTTGGAGGAGCCATGGAACAGCAAAAGAGAAAAGATATGTTCATTGAACGAGCAGGAGGCGATAAGAAGAATGATAAATTTGGCGAATCCATGTTTGAATACTACAAAGCGGAAGCGTTGAATTTGGGAGTAGATGTAAATGACTACTTGTCTACTGCTTTAACGTTCATGCCTGTAGCACAAAATGCGGATCAGATCAGTAAACTGAGTAAGCTTGCTCATCGTTTGGCGACATTCGATCCTGAAAACCAAGGAATTCAGGCTAATGGTTTAGCTTTAAAAGAGGCGCTGAGCGGGGATCCGGTTTCAATGGCCTCTTTGGCTAAACGGTTTGGCATGAGCGAAAACCAAGTGAGTGAGCTCAAATTGGACAAACTTGCTGAGAAAGGCGACAAAGAAGGATTTATTTCGGGAGTGGATAAGCTTTTTGAAATGAACAATATGGGGACACAAGCTTATGAAGATATGCTTAATAGTCCCACGGAACAAGTTGGAACGCTGGTAACCAATGTCAAGAATGCCTTTGCCGAAATAGGTCAAGCTGCTTTTCAGGCGTTTGGGGAAGTGATCGAAAATATTAACAAAGCTTTTAAAAATGGAAAATTTAAATCTTTCATTGATGGTATGAAAGCTGGTTTTGCAGTAATTGCCAACGTAGTGTCAACCGTAGTGCAGTTTCTCGTTAATAATTTTGGACTTGTTCAAAATATACTGGTAGCCCTTGGTATCGTTTTATTGGTACTGGCAGGTATATGGTTGGTGCAATGGTTTGCCGCTTTATGGCCAGTATTTTTGGTTATTGCAGCTATTGTATTACTTCTAGAAATTTTAAATTATTTTGGGATTTCAACGAGCCAAGTTATAGGCTTTGTAGTTGGGTTGTTTATGAGCTTGGCAGCATCCATTAACAACTACTTTGCAGTGTGTTGGAACATTTTGGTTGCTTTTGCTGAATTTTTTGCAAATGTTCTTACTGATCCGGCATATGCGCTTAAAAAATTGTTTTACGATATATTTCTAAGTTTACACGAATACTTCAGTAATTTTCTTAATGACGCCGTCAATGGGGTAAATTGGTTAATTGAGAAATTCAATGGTTTTGCAGGGACTGAAATTCCTCCTATCCCTAGATTCGAAGTGGAGCTTGAAAAATTAAAGCCGAAGACGGACAAAGATGTGGTCGATTATTCCAATCGCCGCATGGGGCAAAAAAGCACTTTCGATGCAATTGGCGAAGGTCAAAAGTTAATGAACACAATCATGCCACCTGTTGTAGGTAATCCTGATGACAAGACCAATGACATCAAAGAACGAGTAAAAAAGTGGACTAATGTACCGAAAAACTTTCCACTTGCCAAACAGCCCGGCTCCGAGCTTCCTAACATTAACCGCGTAAACGAGATCGGCGAAATCAATGGCACAGTCGAGGTTGCCGTCGAAGACCTTGAGGTTATGCGGGATTTGGCTGAAATTCAGAGCATCCAAAACTTTGTAACACTGACACCGACCGTACAGGTGACCACTGGGGATATTCACCAGCCGACTGATACGAACGAAATGATCAGGCGCATTGAAGAAGTGATGTCGCGCGAAATCGCAAATTCCGCTCAAGGGGTGTACGCGTGATGGAAGACCATTATTTTATTTATTTGAGCTTTAATAATCAGGCCGAAGGCTGGCGGCTGCCGGTCAACCCGGAATCGATCGAAATTTCGGAGGAAGGCCAAGGGAAAACGTACAACATCGTCGGTAAAGGCGGGGGGACAGAGGAGACGCGTGCGGGCGAAATTAATGTCATTCAGAGCCCGAAGCTGAGGACGGTGAGCTTCAGCAGCTTTTTTCCCTCAAAATCGCATAACTATCCGTTTATTGTACAGGGCATCCGTGAATTCAATAAAGATTATCAGTATCTGAGCGATGGAATTCATAGCCCGATGAAATACGTGAGAGATATCCGCAAATGGATGGAGACCAAGCATCCGATCCGTTTTATGTATATCGTTCGTCGTAAACGCGAAGACGGCACACTGGATAAGGAAGGCGATCGAGACCTCAACTTTCCGGCCTCGATCGAAAAGTTCGAGTGGAAGGAAGTTGCCGGTTCCCCGGGCGATATCGAATATTCGCTGTCGCTCAAGGAATACGTCTTTTATTCTGCACGAAATATCCCGATTGTTGTAGATGCCAATGGGGAAACGGCCCTCATCCAGAAGCCGGAGCGTCCGAAGGAGCGGGTTATTCCGGAGACATACGCTCTTGTTAAAGACGACTGGCTCATTAAGGTAGCCTTAAAATTTTACAATGATAGTTCCCGTGCCCGCGATATTCAAAAGCTGAATAGAATCCGTAATTCCAAGCTTAGGTATCTTCCGATCGGCATGGTACTCAAGCTACCGCCCAAGTAAGGAGGAATACGAAACGATGCTCCAAATTGAAATTGATAACAAAGACGGATTACTGTGGGATCTCTCCGGAATCGTTTCCGAAGCAACCTACAAAACGACCCGGGCCGGACAAGCTTCCAGCTTTGAAATGACCTTGATCAAAGGAGGCTTCTACGAATCCGAAAAATTCAAGTATAATCTTGGAGACATTATTCGGGTGAGGCTGGGCGGCCATAACGTGTTTTACGGATATATTTTCTCTATCGATAGCGGCAGAGATGAAACTGTAAAAATTACAGCCTATGATCAAATTCGTTATTTGTTGGCCAACGATACCTACACGCGTACGAATATTACCGCGACAGCCTTAATCCAGGAAATTGCCAAAGATTTCAAGCTAAAGGTAGGCAAGCTGGACGATACGGGGTACCAGATCCCAAAGATCAGCGAAAGTAACAGTAAATTGTTGGACATTATTTGCAAGGCACTTACCAAAACGTTAATCGATACGAAAAAAATGTATGTTTTCTTTGACGATTTCGGGGAACTGTCTCTTCGCAATGCGTATTCGATGACCTTGGATGTTTGGCTTGGGGATGGAAGCTTAGTCTATGATTACAAGCAAAAGCGTTCCCTCGATAAAACAAGCAACTTTGTGAAAATTTTTCAAGAAAATAAGAAAAACAAGCAGCGGGTTAATTACATCCTCCAGGACAGCAATAGCGTTGCCAAGTGGGGGCGGCTGCAGCATTACCAGACCGTTGATGAAAATGTCAGCGTACCGAAAATCAATGAAATGCTGGACAATCTTTTGAAGCTTAAAAATCGCGAGCAAAAGACGTTTCAGCTCGACGCTCTCGGCGATATCCGGGTCCGTGCGGGATGTTACGTCTTGATTAACATGCAAGAGCTCGGGATTAACCAGCGTTACCTGGTCAATGAATGCACACATAAATTTGATGGCAGCGCCGATCATACCATGAGTTTGGAACTGGTCGATTTTGACATCAGGAAGAGGTAGGAATGGGACTCTTAAATCTAATCAAACAAGCGGGTCTCGATGCTGTTGAGGCGGGCAACCCCGTTTCCGTATTGTACGGAACAGTAATTAGCGAAAGTCCTCTGAAGGTGAACGTTGACCCGCGTTTCACGCTGACGGAGGATTTTTTAATTGTTCCAGAGCAACTGACGGACTACCGGGTGACGGTTGGAGGACAGGAGATCGTGATCCGGGAAGGCTTGAAGTCGGGTAACCGCGTCATTTTACTCCGCATGCAGGGTGGAGAGCAGTACGTCATTGTGGATCGGGTGGTGACGGCATGATTCCGCAAGGCGGTGTGCTGGGAAACAACCGGAACGTGGAAATGACGCAGCTTCCCAGCCGGACTTACCGGTTGGATAACGCGATGAACCGGATCGTCGGTATGACCGACGGGCTGGATGCGGTCAAGCAGGCTGCGCAGCTCATTTTGGAGACAGAGCGTTATGAGTATTTGATTTATAGCGACAACTATGGCCGCGAGTTCTCCGGATTGCTTGGACGGGAGCCCGCTTTCGTGCAGGCGGAGCTTTATCGGCGCATCCGGGCGGCGCTCATGCAGGACGACCGGATTCGGGATGTGCAGGACATGCGGATCACGGTTATGGGGGACGAGGCTTCGGCTTCGTTCACTGTCGTATCGCAATACGGCAGTTTTGAGATGACGAAAGGAGTGGGAGCGGGTGTATGAACATCAGACGTTCCAAACGATTTTGAACCGGATGCTTTCCCGCGTGCCGGCAGACGTGGACAAGCGGGAGGGCAGTATCATCTATGATGCCCTTGCGCCGGCCGCTTTGGAGCTGACGGAGATGTATTTTCAGCTGGATACGAATCTGGACCTTTCGCTTGCGGATACGTCGAGCGACGAATTTTTGGAACGGCGGACGGCCGAGTTCGGGGTTGAACGCGAAAAGGCAAGCAAAGCGCGCCGCAAGGGGCTATTTTACGGGAATGCCGACGCCCCGGCGGATGTGCCTGTCGGCAGCCGATTCGGCGCCGGGGACCTCCGGTATGCGGTCGTTCGCCGGGTTGCTGCCGGTGTGTTCGAGCTGGAATGCGAAACGGCCGGCGCTACCGGGAACCATTATTTCGGCGCGCTGCTGCCCATCGATTATATCGCCGGACTTGTCCGCGCTGAGCTGGCCGACGTGCTTGTCCCGGGTGAGGACGAAGAGACGGACGAAGCGCTGCGGAAGCGGTTTTTCCAAGGGCAGAAGGAGAAGCCGTTCGGGGGAAACGTGGCGGATTACAAGCAAAAGATCGGCAATATTCCCGGCGTCGGCGGGGTCAAAATCTTCCCGGCATGGCAGGGAGGCGGAACGGTCAAATGTACCTTGCTGGGCAGCGACTTTAATCCGCCGTCCGCTGCTTTGATCGAAGAAGTGCAGACAGCTATAGACCCTACGGTGAACAAGGGCAAAGGCTGGGGGCTGGCTCCGATGGGCCATACCGTCACGATTGACGGCGTACAAAGCGTGAAGCTCGACGTGGAGACCACGATTACTCTTGCAGCCGCTGTGTCCGTCGGGCAGGTGCAGGGAGAGATTGAGGCAGCGATTTCTGCATATTTGCTTGGGCTGCGCCAAACCTGGGCGGAAGAATCTCAGCTGACTGTCCGGATCAGCCAGATTGATGCGCGTATTTTGACCGTATCCGGGGTTAACGATGTGAAGGGTACTCGCTTGAATGATCAGACGGCGAACATGACTTTGTCCACGGAGAAAATCCCGCAGATGGGGACGGTGAAGCTGCATGTCTAAGCTGATGGATTATTTGCCGGAGCATTTTCACGAGATCAAGGAAATGAAGGAGCTGACCCGCACCGAGGACGAGGAAATCGAGGCGATAGCTCACGCGGTCCGGCAGTTTTTGGACAACCAGTTCGTCACGACGGCGCAGGAATGGGTGATCAAGCGTCGGGAGGACATGGTCGGCATTCGCGCGGACTCGGCGGTGGAAACGCTGGAGTTCCGCCGAAACCGGCTGATTAACCGTTATTCCACGCGCCCGCCGTTCACCGTCCGCTATCTGCAAAGCCGACTGGATTCTCTCATCGGGCAAGGTGTGGCGAAGGTGGAAGTGGACGGGCAAAATTTTGTTTTGAAAATTACGATGGGTGTGCCCGATGCGGCGTATTTCAAGGAGATCGAGCATACGGTCCAAATCGTCAAACCGGCGAACCTTGTATACAACCAGGCGACTTCTCTGGCCGACCGCGTCGGGCTGGAGGAGCACATTTGGAAAACGCCGCTTACCCGGAAGACCCGGCTCTCCACGACGTGGAAGCTGGGCAGCACCCGATTCGCCAATCGTGGCAAGGAGGTACAGGTGAAATGATTCCTACGACGTTTATTAGCGAGCTGGCTCAATTTACGAATACGCAAATTGAAAAAGTGGTGCTGAACGGGAGTTACGAGATCAATACGTTCCGGATCAAAAAAGTGGAAGCAGGCATCGTGGAGCTGGAGTATATGATCCCCGCCGGATCGGTGGCCGAAGTAAAGCTGATCGAGTTGGGAAGCAGCAAAGGGCAAGTCGTAAGCTCTAACGAAGCGTATGTGCCGATCACGAGCGATACGGTGATTAAGCATACGGTGACGGTGAGGGAGGTGTAGGGATGGCATACGAGGCAAAGACGAATTGGCAGCTTGACGATACGGTGACGGAACAGGACATGAACCGGATCGAGCGGGGGCTTAAAGATGCGTATGAGAATAGTTTGACAAGCCCGCCGCCCGAGCAGGTAAATCTCGGATACGGCTTGCACGTTGTGGATGCGAAGCGAACAGCGCCGTTGGAGAATGTAACCATCAAGGGCCGGACGCTAGTGAATTTGCTGGGGCGGGACGGGAATTGTGAGGATGTACGTAGATGGACAGTTATTCAATCTACCCTGAGTTCTGATACTACAAACAAGGTGCTTGGGAATTCTTCACTAAAAATTACGTCAGATAGTGCTAATGGAACAGGTCATTTTGCTAGTATTAGTAATTACGTTATTAGGGAATCTTCTTTATATTTACTTCTTGGCAGTGTGAGGCCTAATTTGGGAGAAGCCAAAATCGTACCGATTACGTTTAAAGATTCAACAGTAACGGGCGATTATGAAACTTGGGTTCGTACGATAAGCGATACTACGAAGTTTAGCTTTGTCGCATTTAAATTCAAGCCAAACCGCGGAAGTAACAAGCTTGAACTTAGGTTACTTACAAGTGACGGAGCTAGTGCGAATTTTGATGCTATCGCGCTTTATGAAATTACTGAAGCAGAATTCGACGCTATTGACAACATGACACCTGAACAGATCGCAGCAAAGTGGCCATACGTCGATGATATGAAGAACATTTACTCGCCCTATATTGTGAGGTATGGGGAAAATCTTTTGTTTCCAATGAGTGAAGCTACAACGGCAATTGGAACAGCGAAGTATGAGGTAATTGATCCGTATAAGGCGAAAATCACAACTAATGACATTAATCAATTTGTAGGATGGAGAAACATTCCGGCTATTCCGGATCATGAATACACATTCTCATTCGAGAGTGCTAAAGGTGGATGCAAGGTCTATATTAACGAAGTTTCGAGTGTTGATGGATCTTTCTCTCAACGGGTTTTTACCGCAGTTAGCCCCATTCACTTTAGGAGCAAATCTGCGACCAAAACTCTGGAATTATTCTTTGGTAATGCGGATGCCACCGGGACTTATATCATTGATAAGCCAATGCTTACCTTAGGAGCAACAGATAAACCGTTCAAATCGCGCAACGACGATTACCTCTTCTTTCCTAACGTTCAGCTTGCCTCCAATGTTGATGGAAAGGTCTACGATACTTTGTTTCAGCGTGACGGGAAGTATTGGAAGCTGGCGAGGTTTAAGACAGTAGAACTAAGCGGGAATGTGAAATGGGGCAATTTAAGTAAGGATGCGGGAGTTAAAGCTATAACTACAGAAAAAAACACATTATCCGATGGCCTATTGGGTCCTAACTCGCTTGGTATTACCAGACTTGTAAAATATAACGGAAAGCTTCTTGCTGACTACCCGGGAAATTCCAATATACCTGATATAGGATGGATTGCAGTTGATCAATCCATTCGTATAGCAATATCTAACGTAGACAGCGGATGGGGCGATTTATATGATCCGTCACCTGAGGATATCGGAGCATATTTCAATGGATGGCGGATGTGTGATACATCTGATCCAACAGGAAAAACTCCTTATAATAAATCAGGTACACAAGGCTGGTTTTGGGTAACGGATTCAAGCGCCAATCCTTCTTTTGCTTTTTCTCTTCCGACATCTCAAGCTGGAAACGGGTGGAAACCTTATACGCTCCAATACCAACTTGCCAAATCAACTCCGGAAGAAATTATAGCGGAAGGTGGTATTTCGCTCCATGAAGGATTTAATCAGGTAGAGATCGGTAACGGGTTAGTTGTGCGGGAGAAAGTCAATCCATTTTTAAATAGCGACACCAATACTTATATTAATAATATATTTTTAGGTGGTGGTGCCTCTAAATTGAAAAATAAAACTTTAAAAATATTGAAGGTATATAGAAACGAATTAGAAGACGATGTAAGATGGATTTTTTACAAAGGGGCCCATACTTTTGGACAATCAGAGGTTTATGCTAAACTCGGAAACTACGATCCTTCGGCCGCCTATACTGTAACATACCTTGCTTTTGATCAATACTCCCTTACCTGCAATGTTCTAGCCATTCAAGGTGAATATGCGGGGAACGTAAAAACAGTCGTCGATACATTAGCAGCCAGTGGGGCCGATCTGCTAGCTCGGGTTAGCGTGTTAGAGAATACGAAAGCCCAGAAAATACAGGGACAATGGATCACACCGACGTTGTTGAACGGGTGGGTAAGTGAAGGAAGCGGTTATTCCAACCCGGGTTATTATAAGGACCAATTTGGGATTGTGCACCTCTCAGGGGTGATACGAGGGGGAACGACTTCAACTTTCACCGCTCTATTCTACCTTCCTGCTTGGTATCGTCCCAAAAATCGACTAAATCTTGCGATTTTTACGTTTGACGTATCCTCTACGGGAATTTGTTCGCTTCACATAGAGGCTGGCGGAGCTGTAAAAATCGGATCAATTAATTGTAAACAATATATTTCCTTGGATGGTATTTCTTTTTTAGCAGAGCAATAGAGGAGGGAGTAAGATGAAAGAAGCAGTCATTGTTGATCTTAACGGATTTATGAAAGATGTAACGCTTGTCACAGATGATGTGACAGGCGTTTTTCCTTTGTTCAAGCCACATCAGATAACAGAAAGTACTGAAGAGTTACAACAATCGTCACCAGAGATAATCGGTTATATTATTGCTATTGCCGTTCCAGCGGGGTTGTATAAACCTAAATTTGACTTTAACGCCTGGGAGCTTTATGACAAGCCACGAGGGCCGGAGATGGTCGATCATGGAGAATCCATGAAGGATGGAAACATCGTTTACAAAAAGCTGCAAGAAGTAAAGTTATGGATTGAAGGGAAATCCGAAGATGAACAAGATATGATGTGGGACCTGTCAAATCAGTCTTTAGCAGAAGAAAAAAACAATGCTTCTTCTGGGGAAATGAAGAAAAAGAAGTGGAAATTAGCTTCCATCTACAAGCGTTTATTGAATAAACAGTGAACAGTAGTTATACGAGATAAACATTACGGATTAATTATGGAAGCACCGTACGATTTTTGTTTTCCAATTCTAGGGGAAGTTAATTCCCTATCTGCTATCATTCGTTAATAGTGAGGAGGCTCAACAGGTGGACTATAACGCAAAAACCAATTGGCAGTTTGACGAAACTGTTACAGAGAACGACTTAAACCGTATTGAGCAGGGGATAAAAGATGTCTACGAATCATGCATGACCAAACAACCACCAGTTCCCATTTTCCTGCAGCCTGGCCCACAAGTCATCGAAAGCGACGTTGTAGCGCCGCTGACCGGGTTGCAGATCAAGGGGCGGTCATTGCTGAATTTGCTTGGACGGGACGGGAATTGCGAGGATTTAAGTGTATGGGGAATTTTCCAAGTTTCACAGGCGCTTGATTCCAAAAACAAGAGCATTGGAAATAATGCCATTAAGCTGACCTTATCAACCGGATTCACAAGCGGCAGCACAAGCACGGTTGGAGCCCGCACATTCTCCTTCAAAGCTGGTAAATATTACATTGCCATCGCGGACATAAAAAACGGCAATGCGACGAACGGAAACTTTTACATTAACGGCACAACGGCAGCAAAAGGACAACACATCATTACCGCAACGGACAAATTTAATCCGGCGTGGAGGGCATACAATCCGGCTGCTGACGTTAGCGGTTTGTCTATGGTATTAGGCATAAACGGAGCGGCGGGGCAATATGCGTATTTTGATGGCGTGCGTATATACGAAATCACTCAATCCGACTACAACGCACTTGATACGATGACCCCGGAGCAGATCGCCGCCAAATGGCCGTACGTTGACGATATGAAAAGCGTCTACTCGCCGTATATCATCAGGAACGGGGAGAACATGCTGCCGCCGTATGCGGAGTGGGGAACCAGAAACACAGCTATGACAATTGCCGCTCCTTACAGCGCTGGCGTAAGCGGCAAGACGGTGGGAACCACCTATTCTCAGATCATAGAAATTCCAGTTGTAGACGGGCAGACGTACACGTTCACCGTTCCTGTAACCATCGCGAACATTGGCGGCACCATTGGTTTCGGTGCGTTTTATAACCTAGAACCTTGGGACGCTAAAGGTAATAAGCTACCAAACTTAGATTCAGCTCCATATGCAACGGCAAACGGCACGACAGTATTGCAAAAAACTATAACCATTCCTGCAAATGTCGTCAAACTGGTTATCGTGTTTGGAATAGATACAGGGGTTACTGGTGACTTTACCTTCTCAAATCCGACGCTCAACGTCGGGTCCGAGGCGAGACCGTTCAAGCCTCGTAACGACGATCACCTGTTTTTCCCGAATGTCCAACTTGCCTCGAACGTTGACGGAACGATACGCGATACGCTGTTTCAGCGCGACGGGAAGTACTGGAAACAGGCGCGGTTTAGAACGATGGAGTTGACAGGGGATTTTAAGTGGACAATTCTGGGAAATGGTCCGGGCTGGAGAAGTGTAACAACGGACGCTAATACTGTAGTTGGCGCACAATTGGTATCAAACTTTGGTTTATGTACTTTTACAAAATTTGATGGGAAGGTTCTTGGCCCTTATAGCATAACTTCCGGACTAGACACGGGATGGATTCCAACAGATTACTCCGTTCGGGTAGGTGTTCCAAATATCGATTCAGGATGGAGCGATTCATACACTAACCTGTCCGAAGACGAAATTAAGGCGTATTTCTACGGGTGGCAATTGCTGCAAACGAATGGCCAGCCATGGAATGGTGGAAACCCAATAGATAAACGTTGGTTTGCGAGGTGGTCTCCGGGCGCTATATGGGACCCTATAACAGATAATGTTTACACCAAACGCGAAATACCGAAGGGTCCAGCACCTGGATTCACGCCCTACAAACTCCAATACCAACTTGCCGCGGCTACCGTTGAAGAAATCTCGTCCGAGGGCGGGATTACGATGCATGAGGGAGTAAATAAGTTTGAAGTTGGTACTGGGATGATTGTAAAAGAGAGGGCTAATCCCCAATTGATCACAGGAAACTACTGGATCAATGGAGGAACAACAGCAAGCAAACTAAAATATCGACCAATCAAAATGCTAAGTATTGCGGCTAATGGGAAAGAAACAATTTCTAGTTGGACACGCTTTGTACCTAGTGAAACTGCCGAATATGGTCTTATGAATGCGTCGATTAATCAATCTAACTTTGACCCTGCCGCAGCGTACACTGTGTCATATCTCGCGCTTGATCAGTACGCGCTATCCTGCAATCTTCTTTCGCTCGAAGCCGCGCATCCAACGAATATGAAATCCGTCGTTGATACATTGGCAGCCGGACACGCCGATATGGCTGCGCGAGTCGGGGCGCTTGAGATAACGCGGGCACAGCGGGTGCAGCCGCAGTGGATTGCGCCGACGCTACTTAACGGGTGGGTGAATGCAAACTATGGTAATGACGCGCCTGTGCAGTATATGAAAGATAGCTCAGGCTTGGTCCACATTGTTGGCCTTGCAAAAGACGGGGAAATCGGAAAGGAGATGTTTATACTTCCTCTCGGATACCGACCTTCCAAGACGCTGACTTTTGTTACGGTGTCTAATAACGGGACTAGCGAAATACTCAGTAGAGTTTGGATTAGGCCCACTGGAGAGGTGGTACCGGCGTCGGGTTCTGGTGCAGTGTGGTACTCCATGAGTATCCCACATTTCTTAGGAGAACAATAACGGAGGTGTACAATGAAAGAAGCAATCGTAGTTGCCCTAAACGGATTTATGACGGACATAACGCTCGTAGACGACAATGTCACGGGCGTTTTCCCTATCTATCGGGGAACAAAAGCCGCGTGGCAAGTCCACGGAAGACGAAGCGGAACAGTCAGCGCCGGAGCTGGTCGCCTATATGGTCGCCGTTCCGGTCCCGGATGGCCTGTACAAGCCGCAACAGGCCTTAAAGCTGTGGATCGAAGGGTTTACGATGGAGGAAATTGTGGCAATAAAGAATCCTCCCAAGCAACCGACAGCGGAAGAGAGGATGGCTGCATTAACAGCGCAATTAAAAAAGCAGGAAGAACAAGCAGCAGCCGTTAGCGGTGACTTGCAGGCATTTATGGAATACATCGCGAAAAGGCTGGATCAATCAGCAAGAGTATGACGATATCATCGCTTTAAAAACGGAAACAGATGCTGCGTCGGTCTGAAATAATATAGCTTCTGCTGCCCCGATCCCATCGGGGCAATTTTTACGCCCTTCTCTGGGCTGAAAGGAGGAATACATGGACAAATCCGCGATTGTCAAAACAGGCTTTGGCGTCATTGGCAGCTTCATCTCATGGGTTGTCGGCGGGCTCGGGCTCGCCTTTACCGTCTTGCTGGGACTAATGCTGTTGGATTATGCTACGGGGCTTATGGCGGGATACGTCAGGAAGGAGCTCAGCAGCCGCACTGGAACGACTGGTCTGCTTCGAAAAACTTACATCATCATTCTTGTCGGCTGCGTGTATATGATCGAACTGTCGGTCTTAAACTCGAATGGCGTAATTGGCGACGGCGTCGTTATCGCGTATAGCGTTATTGAGTTTCTAAGCATCGTTGAAAATGGCGGTAAGCTTGGGGTACCTCTCGGACCGTTGAGCAACGTCATTTCAGCGATTAAAGGAAAGGAGGAGCGTCATTGACACGGAAGCAATTTATCGCCATCGTTGCGCCTGTCGCTGTGGAACCGAGGAGGGAAGGATCTCCGATCTTTCCTTCGCTTCGAATCGCTCAGGCGTTACTGGAAACCGGCGGCAAGATCCATGAGTGGAACAATCTTGTCGGTTATAAAGTCGGCAGCGGCCGGCCCAATAAGTTTTGGAAAGGAAAATCGGTAAGCACCAAGGCATGGGAAGTATATGACGGCATCCGAGTAGATGGAGTAAAAGCCCATTGGCGCGCCTACGACTGCCTCGAGGATTGCTTCCGGGATCAGGACTTGCTTTTTCAAGTCTGTGGTTGAAAATCTTGGAGTATTCGGCGTTCCGCTGCCGTCTGGCTTGGCCAAATTCGTAGAGCAGTTGCAACAAAAAGGGCAGGGGGAAGACAAAAAATGAATGGGTTCAAAATGAAATTTCCAATCACGACCCGGTATTTGACGGGGCCAAGTAAAAGACGCCCGTGCATTCCGATGCCGGGCGTTCGTTTTATGGTGGCGCATGATACCGGGAATCCCGGATCAACTGCGGCAGGCAACGTGTCGTATTACAAGCGCAGCCGGAACGACATGTCGGCTTCGGCACATTTGTTTGTGGACGACCGGGAGATTATCGAGTGCATCCCATTTTTGACCGGGACTCCGGAGAAGGCGTATCACGTCGTCTATAATGTCACGACAGACAATAAGATGTACGGTTGCAATTCGAACGACGCAGCGGGCGGTGTGGAGCTCTGCTACGGTGGCCGGATCAACCTGCAGGAGGCGTACAAGCGGTACATATGGGTGCTGGCCTACGCCTGCTATCGGTACGGCTTGAACCCGGCGACGGACATAACAGGGCACCATATCCTCGATCCGGCGAGGAGGAGGGACCCGGTGAACGCCTTACGGCTTCTCGGGAAGAAGTTTGAGCAATTCATAGCCGATGTGGTAGCTGAATATCAGGAATGTACGAATGAGGAGGACAAGCCTATACTTGAAGCAGGAGTAGCTAATACAATCATTGATACGTGGATGGGTCCGGCTTGGAAGGAAGTAGACGCCAAGCGGAGGGAGGCGGATCAAGCCGGAAACGGCACAACGGCTGCGGCACATCAAAAACAGGCGGATTATATCCATTGGCTCGCAAATGAGCTTCGGAAAGCATCCGGGCAGGTTTTGCAATAATTTAGATGTATAACGAAAATGGACTAACCTCCCTACTGGCTTCGGCTGGTAGGGATTTTTTATTTTGATATGGAAATATGTGGCTAGAACCGGAAGTATGCGGCTTAGAGGTACCTTGGTTCTCATCGGTGGACAATATTTCGGGACTTAACGGTGAACGTCGAGCGGCCTTAACTGAACGATTCCCTGTTCAGGGAATCTAGCCGCACATGCTCCTTTTGAGTCTTCACATAGCTCATTCATACAAGCTTTTACATTCCTTCTATCCAATGGAATAATCCGCTTTCCCCCATACAAGGGCAAGGTAGACACGCGCGGAAGAAACATGCTATCATTACACTGTTTCCAGGCAAAAGTTTTCTACAATTTCATATCATATAGAGCAGGTGCCGACAACCGTTGAAAACGGAATCGGCTTAAAAGGGAAGCCGGTGAAAGTCCGGCACGGTCCCGCCACTGTAAGCGAGGAGTTTTTTCCGTATCGTGTACGCCACTGTTGTCAAGTCAATGGGAAGGCTGCGGAAAAAGCGATGAGACGCAAGTCAGGAGACCTGCCCGCTCTGTTGCGGCTGTGATGTTCGACGACGGCCAGCAACGAAGTCACCACAAAACCTACGCGGATAGGGAGGTGTACGGGAGCGGTACAGGACAGGCAGCAAGGCTGGTGATCTGGCGTCACAGCGACGCTCGTCGCATAAGTCAATGCTGGCTGCACTCGTCTCAGCAACCTAAGCTCGCACAAGCATCTTCCGACACAAGGGAGATGCTTTTTTAAATTTCTCTCTCCGTTTCTGGACAAAGAAATCGGCATGAGGCGTCAGATGAATGAATAGGTTTATCGCATGGACAGCCGGCTGGGTACGACAGTTACAGGCATCGGAAGCCTGGTACTCTATGAGGAAGCATACTTGACAGGAGGCGGCAATGATGAAGGGAAAATTGTCAGTCATCGGGTTTGGCCCGGGCAGCTTCGAACATATTACGAAACGGGCAAGGGAAGCGATCCAGGAAAGCGACGTCGTGATCGGCTACAACACGTATGTGGATCTGATCCGGGGGCTTTTGAACGAGCAGCAGGTGGTCCGTACCGGGATGACGGAAGAGGTCAGCCGGGCGCAGGAAGCGGTACGTCAAGCCGAAGCCGGGAAACGGGTGGCGGTCATTTCGAGCGGCGATGCGGGCGTGTACGGCATGGCAGGGCTCATTTATGAAGTGCTGATGGAAAAAGGATGGCGGCGCGAGGAAGGCGTCGAAGTGGAGATCGTTCCCGGCATTTCGGCGATCAACTCTGTGGCTTCGCTGCTGGGCGCTCCGGTTATGCACGACGCATGCACGATCAGCTTGAGTGACCATTTGACGCCGTGGGAGATCATCATTCGCCGGGTGGAAGCGGCGGCTTCCGCCGATTTCGTCATTGCGCTGTACAATCCGCGCAGCGGCCGACGCACGCGGCAGATCGTCGAGACGCAGCGCGTGCTGCTTCAGTACCGCTCGCCGGATACGCCGGTCGGCATCGTGAAGAGCGCCTACCGCGATCGCCAGGACGTAGTTATAACGACGCTTGGCAAAATGCTCGAGCACGATATCGGCATGCTGACGACGGTCATCATCGGCAATTCGACGACGGTCGTCTACGACGGGCTAATAATCACGCCGCGCGGATACCAGCGCAAATATACGCTGGACGCCGACGTGCAGCCGCTCCGGCCCCACGAAAGGCTGCGGACGGAAGCGGAGCCTTGGTCGCTGGATGCGCAGCAGGAAGAAGCGTCCAAGAGCATGGGCGAGGAAAACAAAGCGTTGGCCGTCGAATCGCGTTCAGACGGGTCGAGCGAGTCTATGAAAGGCCCATACATCGTCGATTCGATGCTCGATCCGCTGGGCGGACCGGTTTACGGATCGAGAACGGGCGGCGAATCGCCGCTGGCCCTCGCGCTGGAAGCGCTACGGCTTGTCGATGCGCACCGGGGCGTTCCCGAGACGGCTGAAGGCGAGCGGAGCGGCCTCTTGTTTAAGCAGGAGCAAATTTTGGAGTTTGCCGTAAGCCCGGGGCTTGCGGAGAAAAAGCTGACGGCGCAGCAGCTCCTGCTGCTTGCGGAAGTTGTCGGCGAGCACGGGACAATGGAGTATACGCCGCATCACCAGATGCTCGTGCGCATTGCGACGTCGGAGCCGGAAAGCGTAACCGGACGGCTTCGGGCTGCCGGACTGCTGCTCGCTCCGGTCGGCGATGTCGCGCAGATCAAGGCTTGCGATTTTTGCAATATGGATAAGGCCGATTCGGTGCCGTACGCCGAAGAGCTGCATCGTCGTCTGGGGGGCATGCGCGTACCGAAGGAGCTGAAAATCGGCTTCAACGGATGCGGCATGGCCTGCTATGGCGCGGTGAAGGAAGATATTGGAATTGTGTACCGCCGGGAGAAATTCGATTTGTTCCTCGGGGGCAAAACGGTCGGGCGCAACGCCCACGTGGCGCAGCCGGTCGCCGAAGGAATCGAGCCGGAGCGTCTGGTCGAAACGATCGAGCGCATTGTAGCGCGTTATGCGGCGGACGGGCATCCGAACGAACGGTTTCATAAATTTTATAAACGCGTCAAGGAGCTGGAAGGTTACCGGCATCAGGAAGTGCCGGCGTTCCAGATCGAGAATGCGGTGTGCGGGGATTAAAGCTAACGCGCTATTTGAAGCAGTTGCACTACTATAGCGATAAGCGACAATGACAATGAGGAGGAAGCGCATGAACGCAGTATTGTTTGTAGGCCATGGCAGTCGTGACCCGGAAGGAAACGAGGAGATCCGGGAGTTTGTCCGTTCGGTGGAAGGTCGTCTCGGGGAGCCGATTGTGGAGACGTGCTTCCTGGAATTCGAGGCGCCGTCCATTTCGAAAGGCATCGCGACATGCGTAGCGAGGGGAGCCACGCGGATCGCGGTGGTGCCGATTACGCTGTTTGCGGCCGGACATGCCAAGCTGCATATTCCGGCAGCTATCGATGAAGCGAGACTGAGGTATCCGGCGGTGCAGTTTATGTACGGCCGTCCGATCGGGGTGCATGAGCTGGCGCTGGATATTTTGATCTCCAGGCTGACGGATGCAGGCGTGAACGGCTTGGCCGGGGCAGACGATACGGCGCTTCTGGTCATCGGACGCGGCAGCAGCGATGCGGATGCCAACAGCGATTTGTACAAAATTACACGGCTGCTCTGGGAGAGGCTTAAGGTAAAATGGGTAGAGACAGCGTTTATCGGCGTTACGGCGCCGCTGGTGGACGAAGGCATCGAACGATGTATCCGGCTTGGGGCGAAGCGGATCGTCCTGCTGCCTTACTTTTTGTTCACCGGCGTGCTGATCAAGCGGATGGAGCAAATGACGGAAGCTTTTGCGGAAAAGTATCCGGACCAATCGTTCGTGCTGGCAGAATATTTCGGGTTCCACCCGACGCTGCAAACGATCCTGCTGGAGCGGGCCCAAGAAGCGCTCCAAGGCGAAGCGCGAATGAGTTGCGATATGTGCCAATTCCGGCTTGAAGCGATGAAGCATATGGACCATCATCACCATCACGACCACGAGCATGGGCACGATCATCACCACCACCATGATCACGACCATCATCACGACCACGAGCACCATCATGCGCACTCTCATGATCATGATCACGATCACGCACACGGTCACTATCACCACCATCAGGAAGGCGGCGGCACGAAGCCTGCGGGGCCGTCGGAGGCGGCTGCGTCGAAAGAGGTGCTGTCATGATCGTTGTGCTGGCCGGGACGAGCGACGCGAGAGAGCTTGCGCTGCTCGTCCGCGCGGCGGGCTATCCGCTCGTCGCCACCGTCGTGACCGAGAGTGCGGCCAAGAGCCTCGAGGAAGCGGGGCTTGAGGTGCGCATGGGCCGGCTTGACGCACACGGCTTGGCCGATTTGATCCGCAGCCGCAGCGCCCAAGCGGTGGTCGATGCGAGCCACCCGTTTGCGGAGGAAGCGTCCCGCAACGCAATGGCGGCAGCCGAGCAGGCAGGGGTGCCTTACATCCGGTACGAGCGCGAGCGCGGTTCGTACGATGGGCACCCGCGGCTGTTTTTCGTCGACGATTACGAAGGGGCGGCCGAGCTGGCGGCGCAGAAGCGCGGGGTTGTCATGCTGACGACGGGAAGCAAGACGCTGCAAATTTTTGCCGAGAAGCTGATCGGGCTGCCGGACACGACGCTGGTGGCGCGCATGCTGCCGCGTAAGGACAACATGGAGAAATGCGAGCAGCTCGGCTTGGAGCAGAAGAACATTATCGCGATGCAGGGGCCTTTCTCCAAAGAGCTGAACCAGGCGCTGTACAAGCATTACGGCGTCAACGTCATCGTGACGAAGGAAAGCGGCAAGGTCGGCGCGGTGGAGGAAAAGCTGTCGGCGGCGCTTGAGATGGACATCGATACGATCGTTATTGGACGACCGCAGCTGGAGTACGGCGAAGTGTATTCGGATTTTGAAGACGTTACGAACGCGTTAAACGCATTATTTCAGGAGGTGCGCGATTAATGGATTTTCGCACGGAATTTAAACCGCTTACCGTTCAACCGCAGGAAATTGAAGAAAAAAGCTTCGAAATGATCACGGAGGAGCTTGGCGAGCACGACTATACGGAAGAGCAGTTCAAGGTCGTGCAGCGCGTCATTCATGCGTCGGCAGATTTTGAACTCGGGCGCAGCGTGGTATTCCATCCGGATGCGATCCGCGCCGGAATCGAAGCGATCCGCAGCGGCAAGCCGGTGGTGGCGGACGTGCAGATGGTGCAGGTCGGCATCAGCAAGCCGCGGCTGGCCAAATACGGCGGCGACGTGCGGGTGTACATTTCGGATGCGGATGTGATGGAGGAAGCGAAACGGCTGAACACGACCCGGGCGATCATTTCCATCCGGAAAGCGGCACGGGAAGCGGACGGCGCAATTTATGCGATCGGCAATGCACCGACGGCGCTGCTGGAGCTGATCCGCCTCGTCAAGGAAGGAGAGGCGCGTCCGGGACTGATCGTCGGCGTGCCGGTCGGCTTCGTATCGGCGGCGGAGTCCAAGGAAGAGCTGCTGAAGCTGGATGTGCCATTTATTACGAATATCGGGCGGAAGGGCGGCAGTCCCGTAGCGGTGGCTACGGTTAACGCGCTGTCGCTGCTCGCCGAACGGCAGGGATAACGCGATGGCGGACGGCGGGGAAAAGGAAACGAAGCCGCTCCGGCATGGCTATACGACGGGTGCCTGCGCGACGGCGGCGGCTCAAGCGGCGCTCGAGGCGCTGATTATGCGGGAGTCCCAGACGCAGTCGACCATTCGCCTGCCGATCGGGCAGGACGTGACGTTCGAAATCGTCGCCTGCGCTTATGCGTCCGATTGGGCGTCCGCCGAGGTGATCAAAGACGGCGGCGACGACCCGGACGCCACGCACGGCGCGCGAATCATCAGCGAGGTGTTCTGGCGCGAAGCGCCGGGAATCGAGATCGACGGCGGCGTCGGAGTCGGCCGGGTGACGAAGCCGGGGCTGCCGATCGAGGTCGGACAGGCGGCGATCAATCCGGTGCCGCGGAAAATGATCCGCGAAGCCGTCGAAGCGGTGCTGAACCGCTATGAGCTGCATCGCGGCGTGCGTGTGGTCGTTTCGGTACCGGACGGCGAAGAGATTGCGAAGAAGACGCTCAACGCCCGGCTGGGCATCCTCGGCGGCATCTCGATTTTGGGCACGCGCGGCATTGTGGTGCCGTTCTCGACAGCCGCGTACAAAGCGAGCGTCGCGCAGGCGATCCGCGTAGCGGTCAAGGGCGGCTGCAACCACGTGGTGCTGTCGACCGGCGGGCGCAGTGAGAAGTTCGGCATAGAGCTGTACCCGGAGCTGCCGGAGGAAGCGTTTGTCGAGATGGGCGATTTCGTCGGCTTTGCGATTCAGCAATGCGCGAGGCAGGGGATCAGCAAAATTACGCTTGTCGGCATGATGGGCAAATTTTCCAAAGTGGCGCAGGGCATCATGATGGTTCATTCGAAGAGCGCCCCGGTCGACTTCGGATTTCTTGCGCGCATGGCGGAGGAAGCGGGAGCGCCGGAGGCGGCTATCAAGGAAATTTGGGAAGCGAATACGGCGGCGCAGGTCGGCGATCAGATGCAGGCGCTGGGGTGTACCGCATTTTTCGACGTGATGTCCAGCCATTGCTGCCGGGAATCGCTTCGGGAAGCGGGAGCGCTTGGACCTGAAGCGAAGCTGCAAACGCCGCTGGAAGTCGAAACGGTGATCATTTCGATGAAGGCCGCGCTGTTGGGGCGCAAAAGCATGACGAACGAGGTTTAGCGGTTCGCTTGCGCTTGCATAGAGGACTACGGTTGACCGGACTCGGATTCCGGACTCCGGCAGGCGGGGCAGAAGGAAAGGGGTACACGCATGGGAGAAAAAATCGCAGTGATCGGGATTGGCGACGACGGAGCGGCGGGCTTGCCGCAGGCGTATCTCGACCGGATTCGGCAATCCTCATTATTGATCGGCGGGGAGCGGCAGCTGCAGTTTTTTGCCGATACTGCCGCTGAAAAGGTCATGCTCAAAAGCGGGCTGTCCGAGCTGACGGAGCGCCTGAGGTCAGAAACCCGGAACGCGGTGGTGCTGGCTTCGGGCGATCCGTTGTTTTACGGGATCGGAGGCTATTTGGCCGGCAAGCTGCCCGGGCGGGTGGAGGTTTACCCTCAGGTAAGCTCGCTGCAGCTTGCTTTTGCGCGGATCGGCGAAAGCTGGCAGGACGCTGTAGTCGTCAGCGCACACGGACGCAGCATACAGGGCTTGGCGCAGCGGATCGACGGCGCGAAGAAGGTGGCGCTGCTCACGGACGAGCACAATACACCGGGGGCGATTGCACGCTATTTGCTTAATTACGGTATGACCGAATATGACGCATTCGTCGGCGAGAACCTTGGCGGGCCCGCCGAGCGGACGGGCTGGTTCGGGCTGCAAGAACTGGCGGATACGGCGCAGACGCACTTTTCGCCGCTCAATGTCGTCGTGCTGCGGATGCGTAAAGACGCCGAACCGCCGCGCTGGGCGCTTGGCATCGAGGATGGAGCGTTTGCGCAGCGGAAGCCGGACAAAGGGCTCATTACGAAAAAGGAAGTCCGCGTGCTTAGCTTGGCGGCCCTGCAATTGAAGCGGGACAGCGTCGTTTGGGACATCGGCACCTGCACGGGCTCGGTCGCGATCGAAGCGGCGAAAATATGCCGCGAAGGCGCGGTGTACGCTATTGAAAAGAACGAGGGCGATCTGGACAATTTTCACGAAAACGCCCGCAAATTCCGTACGGACATTACCGCCATACACGGCAAAGCGCCGCAAGGGCTGGAGCAGTTTCCCGATCCCGACGCGGTCTTTATCGGCGGCAGCGGCGGCGAGCTGCGTGAGCTGCTCTCCGTATGCTGCGCCCGGCTGAAGCCGGAAGGGCGGATCGTGCTGAACGCGGTGACGATCGAGAATTTGTCCGCCGCGGCGCATACTTTTGCCGAGGAAGGGTTTGTGACGGACATTACGTTGACGCAGGTGAGCCGCAGCAAGCCGATTTTGGACATGACGCGGTTTGAAAGCTTGAATCCGGTATACATCATCGCAGCGCGGAAGCGGACGGATAAAGGAGAGGACGGAACGGATGAGTAAGCTGGGCACGTTGTACGGATTGGGCGTAGGGCCGGGAGACCCCGAACTGATTACGGTGAAGGCGTTTCGCCTGCTCAAGGAGTCGCCGGTGATCGCCTACCCCCGCAAGAAATCCGGGGCCAAAAGCTACGCTTTGGCAATTACGGAGCTGTACGTCGACACCCGGGAGAAGGAAATGGTCGGGTTGACCTTCCCGATGACGAAGGACCGCGAAGCGCTGGAGAAGCAGTGGAACAAGACGGTCGACACGGTATGGGGCTATCTTAGCCAAGGGAAAAACGTCGCGTTCGTCACCGAAGGCGATCCGATGCTGTACAGCACGTACATTCACCTGATGCGGCTCATGAAGGAGCGCCATCCCGAGGTGGAAGCCGTATCCATACCCGGCATCTCTTCTGTGCTTGCCGCCGCGTCGAGGCTCGGCCTGCCGCTGGCGGACGGAGACGAGCAGGTGGCCGTCGTGCCGGCGACCGACGATTACGATGCGATGCGCCGGGCGATTGAAACGCACGACTGCGTCGTGTTCATCAAGGTAGCGAAGGTCATTGACCTGATGCTGACCGTGCTGCGCGATTTGGGGCTGGTCGACAAGGCGGCCGTATTGACCAAAGTAACCTCTGCGGAGGAGCTGATCTGGCGCAACATTGAGGAGCTGGCCGGACGGGAGCTGGAATATTTGACGCTGATGGTGGTGAGAAAATAGATGAAAATTTATATTATCGGAGCCGGTCCCGGCGACCCGGATTTGATCACCGTTAAAGGGCTTCGCATTCTACAGGAAGCGGACGTCGTGCTGTACACGGATTCTCTTGTCAATGAAGAGCTGATTGCCCGGGCGAAGCCGGGGGCGGAGGTGCTGCAAAGCGCGGGCATGAGCCTGGACGAGATGGTCGCGGTCATGACCGATCGTGTCAAAGCGGGCAAGCTCGTCGCTCGGGTGCATACCGGCGATCCGGCCGTGTTCGGAGCAATTATGGAGCAAAAGGCGCTGCTCGCCAAAGAAGGCATCTCCTGCGAGATCATTCCGGGCGTCAGCTCGGTGTTTGCGTCCGCAGCCGCGGTCGGCGCGGAGCTGACGATCCCGGATCTGACGCAGACGCTCATTTTGACGCGGGCCGAGGGACGTACGCCGGTGCCGGATCGTGAGCAGCTAAAAGAGCTGGCATCGCATCATTGTACGATCGCGCTGTTCCTTAGTGCGACGCTGACCAAAAAAGTCGTGCGCGAGCTGACCGAAGCCGGATGGAGCCTGGATACGCCGGTAGCGGTCGTGCAGCGGGCGACGTGGCCGGATCAATTGATCGTCCGCACGACGCTGGAGAAGCTGGACGAGGATATGCGGACGAACGGCATCCGCTCGCATGCGATGATTTTGGCCGGGTGGGCGCTTGACCCAAATATCCACGAGAAAGACGAATACCGCTCCAAGCTGTACGATAAAACATTCACTCACGGCTACCGCAAAGGAGTGAAGGACTGATGAGCGCGAAGGGCGGAGACGGAGAGCGGAACAGTATGTTGGCGGCGTCGGCCGCAGCTTCGAAAGGAGCGGCGGGCAATACGCCGGGAACTGCAACGGACTGGACTCAGCCTATTGTTCTGCAGGAAGGCGTGATCCCTGCGGTTCGCTTGAACGGCGATTACGCCGTCGTCGCCATTACGAAGCACGGCGTGGAGCTGGCACGGCGTTTGCAGAGCACTTTTTCCCATGCCGACGTGTACTACATGTCCAAATTCGCGCGAGGCGACGAGGCGGCCAAAGGCATCCAATTGTTCGAGGGCAGCGTGCGGCTGCTGTTTCCCGCGCTGTTTCCGGCGTATAAGGGTATCGTTTGCATCATCTCGCTGGGCGCGGTGGTCCGGATGATCGCGCCACTGCTGGAGGATAAAAAGAAAGACCCCGGCATCGTCGTCATCGACGATAAAGGGGAGCACGTCATCAGCGTGCTGTCGGGTCATCTGGGCGGAGCCAACGAGCTGACGCGCGAGGTGGCGGCGGCGCTGGGCGCCAGGCCTGTGCTGACGACCGCGTCGGACGTGCAGAAGACGATCGCCGTCGACCTGTTCGGTCGCCGCTTCGGCTGGACGTGGGAGTCGGACGACAAGCTGACGCCGGTTAGCGCGTCTGTTGTCAACGAAGAGCGCGTCGCCGTCGTCCAGGAGTCCGGCGAGCCGGACTGGTGGCTGTACGACACGCCGCTGCCGCAGACGATCCGCGTGTACGACGACGTGCGGAGCGCGCTGGAGGACGAGCCGCAGGCGGCGCTGGTGGTTACGCACCGGCTGTTGGAGGCCGACGAGGAAGCGATTCTCGCCAATGGCGTGCTATACCGACCGAAGGCGATTGCGCTCGGCATCGGCTGCAACCGCGGAACGGCGGCGGAGGAGATCGAAGCGGTGATCCGCGAGACGCTCGAAGAGCTGCGCTTTTCGATCCGCAGCGTCAAGGCGGTCTGCACGATCGACCTGAAAAAAGACGAGGAAGGGCTGCTTGCCGTCTGCGCCAAATACGGCTGGCCCCTCGAATGCTACACGCCGGCCGAATTGAACGAGATGCCGATGGAAGAGCCGTCGGACACGGTGTTCAAGTTCACCGGCGCTTACGGAGTCAGCGAGCCTGCGGCCAAACGATACACCGGCGCGGAGCGGCTGGTCCTCACCAAAAAGAAAAGCGGCAACGTGACGATTTCCGTCGGTCTTCTGGCGTTTGGGAAGTAGCCACGCGCACGCGGCTGCTGAATAGAAATAAAACCGGAAATTTCAGCTTTGCAGCGGAAAGGAGCCGATGAACCTCATGAGCGAATCTAGAGCGCACCGAAGCCTTGTCGTCGCTGGAACGGGAAGCGGAGCGGGCAAAACGACCATCACCCTCGGCCTCATGGCGGCGCTCCGCCGCCGGGGAATGACGGTGCAGGGCTTCAAATGCGGCCCGGACTATATCGATCCGACGTATCATAAGGCGGTGACGGGCAGACCGTCCCGCAATTTGGACAGCTGGATGCTGACCTCGGACACGGTGAAGGAAATTTACGCCCGGGCTTCCCGGGATGCGGACATTTCGATCATCGAAGGCGTGATGGGATTTTACGACGGCAAAGATCCGTTGTCCAATACGGGAAGCACGGCGGAAATCAGCCTGCTGCTCGATTGTCCCGTCCTGCTTGTCGTCAACTGCCAGAGCATGGCCCGCAGCGCCGCGGCCATCGTCAAAGGCTTCCAGTGCCTGGAGCCGCGCGCCCGTATCGCCGCCGTATTCGCCAACAAGGTAGGCAGCGACGGGCATTACCGGATCGTGAAGGAAGCGATCGAACAGGAATGTGGCATTCCCGTTATCGGGTACATGAAGCGGGAGGACGCGCTTTCCGTCCCCGAACGCCATCTGGGGCTGGTGCCGTCCATCGAGCGCGGGGAGCTTGGCGGCTTGTTCGAAGCGCTGGCTGACCGGATGGATCAGACGGTTGATATGGACCGTCTGCTGGAGCTGGCGCAAGCGTCCGAGCCTCCGGCCGTCCCGGAGCCGCGCTTATTCGCCGAGCCGTCCCGCCGTTATTGTGTAAGGATGGCGGTTGCCCGGGACGCCGCATTTCATTTTTATTACCCGGAAAATTTGGAGCTGCTGGAGCTGTACGGGGCGGAGCTTGTCTACTTCTCGCCGCTGGCGGGCGAGCCGCTGCCGGAAGACGTGCAGGGCTTGTATATCGGCGGCGGGTTTCCCGAGGAATTTGCGGAGCGGCTAAGCGCCCAGACGCAGGTCACGGACTCGATCCGCAGCGCCGTGGAGCGCGGGCTTCCGACGCTGGCCGAATGCGGCGGCTTTATGTATTTGACCGGAGCAATCGGAGATATGCAAGGGCGAAGCTACCCAATGCTGGGCCTCGTCCCGGGTCAAGTGACGATGCAGACCAAGCTGGCGGCGCTCGGACTGCGGGAGGTCACGGGAGCGGAAGACAACTTTCTGCTGCCTGAAGGGGAGACGGCCCGCGGACACGAATTCCATTACTCGGTCTACGAGCCGCAGTCGGAGCTGCCTCACGCTTACGAGACGAAGGGACTGCGCGGCGTGAAAAAGGACGGCTGCCTGCTCCATCGGACGGTAGCCGGCTATACGCATTTGCATTTTGCTTCGAACCCCGGCATCGTGGCACGCTGGCTGGAATGCTGCGAAGCGTACGGCCGTTAGAAATCTCGTGAATACGGCGGGAAGCTTTGTATAAATAGACAATAGGGCTAATCGGCGGTCGGTCGCACGACTCGTCGATTAGCCCTTTTTGGCGTGGACTGACCCGCAATACGATCCGATAAAAACAGACCCGCGGCGTCTTTTCCTGCGATGGAGGGATTCGCATGGAAGCTAACGGCTTCCGGAGCGAAACAGCGTCTCGCCGACAAATCCGCCTTCTCCCGCACCGGGCGGACAAGCGAACACGGCACTGGACACATGCGAAGTAAATTTATTGAGCGCATCCAGCTTCGCCAGAATGGACTGCATGGGAATGAACTGCTGTTTGACGCTCCGCTGAAAGCTGATAAATAAGAGGCCGGCATCCCAATCGCCTGTCCCAGCGTCGATCCCGTCGACGTAGGAATAAGCCCGGCGAAGCATTTTCGTTCCCGCGCTGCGGGCTTGCCACACGTGAGAGCTTCCCGGAAAATGGCCCAGCGGAGCCGGGTCGAATTCATTGTTTCTGCCAAAAGGAGCGCCGCTCTCCTTCAGTCGACCGAAGGTGATCTCCTGCTCGGCGAGCGTGGCTTGGTCCCACTGCTCCAGAAACATGCGAATTTTGCGCGCGACCAAATAAGAGCCGTTCGCCATCCATGCGGGCGTGTCGGACGATGCTACCCAGACGTGCTGCGATCTTGCCGCATCCGAATCGAGCTCGCGGTTGGCCGTGCCGTCCTTGAATCCAAACAGATTTCTCGGCGTCTGCCCGTCGGGGGCTCGGATGAAGCCGTTCTGAACCCAGCGGATCGCCGCGGTGCCCTTGGAAGCTTTAGCCAGGTTGCGGATCGCATGGAAAGCGACGCCCGGATCGTCTGCGCATGCCTGCACCCCGATATCTCCGCCGCACCATTGCGGGTTGAGTTGGTCGCCGGGCATAGGCGGAATATCCGATAGCTCGGCCGGCCGCTCGGAGGCGAGGCCGAAGCGGTCTTTGCCGTTGCTTTGGAACAGCGTGGGTCCGAACCCGAACGTGAGGGTCAGATTCGAGGGGGAGAGCCCCTTCGTTTCTCCGGTATCCGTCGGCGGCGAGGTGACGTCTTCGCCTTCTTTCAGAGGCTTCCCGGCTGTCATGATAGCGCTGGAGGCGGACCATTCTTGCAATAATTTCAATAGCTGCCCGGCATCCTCATGCAAAATATCGAATGCGGCGAAGCATACGTACGGCTGCTGAGGGGTGACGATCCCGGCCTGATGCGGACCGAAAAAAGGGACGGCATCGTCAGCATTCACTTGAGGCTTCGTCACCGGCGTGCCGGAGCCCGGGCCCGGATCGGCGCGTTTAAGAGACATGAAGGTTGCCATCCCGCTCATGCCCATCACAACGCCGGTTCCGGCAATGGCGGTCAGTTTCAGCATGTCGCGCCGGCTGATCGATTCACCCTCCACTTCCGGCAGTTCCTCCGTGGTTGTGTTCTTTTCTTCCTCAGGCGTACGGTTCATTGAAAAAGCCCCCTTGATTTTATGCGTCAATCCCGGCAAGACCGGCGGTGTTTCGGTACACATGGTATCGAGCTGCAGCTCTTTTTGCGTTAACCGTTATCATGGTTCTCACAGGGTTAGGATGGATTAAAAAGAGACCAATCAGTTTCTTTTTTACAGTAATTCAGAATTCGGTTGTTTTCAACCGTCTCATGTTACGAATTTGCGACAGCCGTAAGCCGTATCTCGGCGGAATCCGGGGTGCGAGGTGAAGTTGGCAACCGATTTGCCGGTCGAGGAGTGGCGGGAGTTGGACCCGATGACCCCGGCAGACGAGAGGCAGGAAGGGAACGCGATTGCTTTTGCCATCAAGCCGTACGAGATCGATCCGCTGCTGTTGCAGATGAACGGCTGCTAAAAAATGAAAAGAGGATAGAAGCGGCAGAACCAGGTCTGCTGCTCTATCCTTTATGAACTTACCCGATCAATACCCCGCCGTCCGCCAGAAGCCATTTTACTCGGCAGACTGCGGGTCGAGGCAGCCCGGGAACATGCCGGTGGAGATGGCGAGCCGGTTCCAGCCGTTGATCGTTACGATGGCCATGATCAGCGTGACATATTGTTTCTCATCAAAATGCTCACGCACCCGTTCGTACAAGCTTTGCGGCACTCCGCCGTCCGAGATCAGCGTCACGGCTTCCGTCAGCTCAAGAGCTGCCCGTTCCGCTTCCGTGAAGAATGGCGATTCCCGCCAAACGCTAATGAGATGAATCCGGTGTTCGTTGCCGCCGGCTTTCAGCAGCGCCTGCGTATGCATATCGAGGCAAAAAGCGCAGCCGTTCATTTGCGACGCCCGGATTTTGATCAGCTCGTAGAGCGTGTGGTCCAGCCCGCTGCTTGCGATCAGTTTCTCCAGGCCGAGCATCGTCTCATACACTTTCGGGTTCACTTCGTAATGATTCATTCTTACCTTCATGCAAATCCACTCCTTCGGTTTTTGTTTTTATTTGCTTACACTCCTAAGACGATGCAGCGATTTATTTTGTGACCGGACCATTCCCCCCCCCTTGCCGCTTTCCCGCCGATTGCGTCCGAGCCGTCGACAAGTATTGATCCGTGCGTATGTCCCGCATGAACATGCTAGGAATCGCGCCGTTTGCGCTTGCATTCGGCCGCCGGTTTGCATATAATACTTCTCATATACTGAATACTGCCAAATGCGTTGACGGAGAAAAGTAAGCAGTGCCTCTTGACAGGGAGGAGACGCCGGAGATTGAGAGCGTGTCCGAAGAACCAGGCTGCCGAAGTTCGCTCCCGAGCAGTCCTTTGAACCCGCGCGGTCTATCCGACCCGTCGGCAAGTAGGAGGAACCGGTCCGAACGCAAGTTCACGAACCGTTACGTTCAATGAAGAAAGAAGACTTCAAGGCGGCTTCGCCTGTCTTCTGAACAAGGGTGGTACCACGGCTTTTTCGTCCCTTACCGGGATGGAAAAGCCTTTTTTGCGTTCGCGGACATGGCGGTAGAAATCATACAAGGAGGGAATGCAGGCATGAAAGAACGATTGCTTACATTGAAGGAAGAAGCGCTGCGCGAGCTGGCCCAAGTGGAAAACCAGCAGCAGCTTGCCGACCTTCGGATCAAGTATTTGGGCAAAAAAGGCCCGCTGACGGAAATTTTGCGCGGGATGGGAGCTTTGAGCGCGGAGGAGCGTCCGGTCATCGGTCAGGTGGCTAACGAGGTTCGCGGCGCGATTGAGGAAGTCATCGAGGCGAAGCAGGCGGCATACAACGAGGCGGAGACGAACACACGGCTTGCGGCGGAGCGGATCGACGTATCGCTGCCGGGACGTCCGGCGGCGCGCGGCGCGGTGCATCCGATCAGCAAAGTGATCGAGGAGATCGAGGATATTTTCATCGGGATGGGCTATACGGTAGCCGAAGGTCCCGAGGTGGAGCAGGATTACTACAATTTCGAAGCGCTCAACCTGCCGAAAAACCACCCGGCCCGCGACATGCAGGATTCGTTCTACATTACTGACGAAATTCTGATGCGGACCCAAACGTCGCCTGTTCAGGTTCGTACGATGGAGAAAATGAAAGGGCATGCGCCGGTCAAAATCATTTGTCCCGGCAAGGTATACCGCCGCGACGACGATGACGCGACCCATTCCCATATGTTTACGCAAATCGAGGGACTGGTCATCGACCGGAACATCCGGATGAGCGATCTGAAAGGAACGCTGCTCCAATTCGTGCGCGAGCTGTTCGGCTCCAAGACGCAAATTCGTCTTCGCCCGAGCTTTTTCCCTTTCACCGAACCGAGCGTGGAAGTGGACGTAACCTGCGCCATGTGCGGAGGCAGCGGCTGTCGGGTATGCAAGCAAACCGGCTGGCTCGAAATTTTGGGGGCAGGGATGGTACATCCGCGCGTGCTCGAAATGGGCGGTTACGATCCGGAGGAATACAGCGGTTTTGCGTTCGGTCTCGGCGTCGAGCGGGTGGCTATGCTGAAGTACGACATTGAAGATATCCGGCATTTCTATACGAACGATCTGCGCTTCTTGAAGCAGTTCGTGCATTTGTAAGCGAGAGGAGCGTGGGCTAAATCATGAAAGTATCTTACCAATGGTTGTCGCAGTATGTGGATGTCAGCGGCTATTCGGCCGCCGAGCTGGCGGAGAAGCTGACCCGCAGCGGCATTGAAGTCGATATCGTGGAAAGCCGCAACAAAGGCGTGTCGCAGGTGGTTGTCGGCTTCGTCAAATCGCGCGAGAAACACCCTGACGCGGATAAGCTGAGCGTCTGTATCGTTGACGTCGGCCAAGGCGAGGATCTGCAAATCGTATGCGGGGCCAAAAACGTAGCCGCAGGGCAAAAGGTGCCCGTCGCCGTCGTCGGCGCGAAGCTGCCGGACGGTCTCGTTATCAAGCGGGCGAAGCTGCGCGGCGTCGAGTCGCAAGGCATGATCTGTTCGGCCAAGGAGCTCGGCTTGAACGACAAGCTGCTGCCGAAGGAAATTCAAGAAGGCATCCTGGTGCTGCCGGAGGATACGCAGGTCGGCGCAAGCATCCTCGACGTTCTTGCGTTGAACGACGAAGTGATGGACTTCGACCTGACGCCGAACCGGTCCGACTGTCTCAGCATGCTGGGCGCAGCCTACGAGATCGGGGCGATTCTGGGCCGCGAGGTGAAGCTGCCGGATGCGGAAGCGGGCTTGAACGACAGCGCGGCAGCCGTCAAAGCGGCTGACCGGATTTCCGTGGAAATTTCGCACAAAGAGCAGTGCTCGCATTACGCGGCGCGTCTGATCGAAGGCGTGAAAATCGGGCCGTCGCCGCTTTGGCTGCAAAACCGCCTGATGGCTGCCGGCGTGCGTCCGATCAACAACATCGTGGATGTGACCAACTACGTCATGTTCGAATACGGCCAGCCGCTGCACGCTTTCGATGCGGATCAGCTGAACAACGGCCATATCGACGTGCGGCTTGCCCGCGAAGGCGAGAAGCTCGTGACGCTGGATGATGCGGAGCGCACCTTGGAACCGCATATGCTGTTGATCACCGACGGAGTGAAGCCGGTCGCGCTAGCGGGCGTCATGGGCGGCGCGAACTCCGAAGTGTCGGACGGAACGACGCGCATCCTGCTGGAGTCGGCCAACTTTGCCGGTTCCTCGGTCCGCAAAACGTCGCGTCAGCTCGGACTTCGTTCGGAAGCGTCGCTGCGCTTCGAGAAGGAAGCGAATCCGGAAGCAGTCATTCCGGCGTTGAACCGCGCGGCGGCTCTCATCGCCGAGCTGGCCGGCGGCCAAGTGGCGTCCGGTATCGTCGAAGCGGTGGCGGGAGAGCGCAAGCTGGTGCAAATCGAGTTGACGGTAAGCCGCATTAATGGATATCTCGGCACGGAGCTGTCGGTTGAAGATGTAAAGGCGATCTTCGAACGGCTGAATTTCACGGTTGAGCCGTTGGAGCAGGACGGACTGCTGGTGCATGTGCCGAGCCGCCGCGGCGATATTACCCGCGCGGTCGATCTGATCGAGGAAGTGGCCCGTCTGCACGGCTACGACAACATCCCGACCACGCTGATGAACGTGGTCACGACGCCAGGCGCGCTTACCCGGGAGCAGGCGATCCGCCGCTTGACGCGGACGCTGCTGACGGGCAGCGGCCTGCATGAGGCGATTACGTACACGTTCACGCATCCGGAGCAAATCCGCCAGTATGCGGGCGCTTACCGAGACGCGAAGCCGATTGCTCTGGCGATGCCGATGAGCGAGGACCGCAGCGTGCTGCGTACGAGCCTGATCCCACATTTGCTCGATGTGGCGGTATATAACCGGAACCGGAATCAGGACGATGTCGCCGTGTTCGAAATCGGCCGCGTATTCGTAACTAGTGAGGAATCGCTGAGCCGCCAGCCGGAGGAGAAATTGCAGCTTGCAATTTTGTTAACGGGCAAACGAAGCGAGCTGCATTGGACCGGCAAACCGTCCGATGTCGACTTTTATGATTTGAAGGGCATTTTCGAAGGGGTAGTATCTTATCTCGGAATCGATGGCATCCGGTACGAGGCCGCCCAGCCGGAAGGCTTCCATCCGGGACGGAGTGCGCAGATCGTTGTCGAAACGCCGAGCGGCAGCCAGACTATCGGAACGATCGGCCAGCTTCACCCGGCGCTTCAGCAGCAAAAAGACCTTGCGGACACATATGTCCTCGAAGTAGAGCTGGGTACGCTCACGCAATTGGCAAGCGAAAGCTTTGCCTACCGTCCGTTGCCCCGTTTCCCGTCTATCGGCCGGGATATGGCGCTCGTCGTGGACCGCAGCGTTCCCGTCGGCGATCTGCTCGCCAAGACACGGGAAACCGCAGGCAGCCTGCTCGAATCGATCCAGGTGTTCGACATTTACACTGGCGAGCGGCTTGGCGCGGATAAGAAGAGCGTGGCCATCTCGCTGGTTTACCGCACTCCGGAGCGGACGCTGACGGACGAAGAGGTCAGCGAGCTGCACGGCCGTGTCGTAGCGGCCCTTGAGACCGGGTTCGGCGCCGAGCTTAGGAAATAATTCCCTCGCCTTTTGACCGGCAAAAGTCTGAAAAAGACAGCAGGAAAAGCGATTCTCCGTATCGAAGTCTATAGGATACGGAGAATCTTTTTTGTGTTTCGGAAAGGGGAGCAAGGCGAGTGAGCGGTGAAGAAAAAGTTCGGATGACCGTCGACATTTATGGTACCCAGTACAAGCTGGTTTCGAAATCCAGCCCTTCCTATATAAAGCAAGTGGCCTCTCTGGTGAACGATCAAATGCACAAGATCTCGGAGAGCAGCCCGCGGCTTGATTTGCCTAAAATCGCGGTGCTTGCGGCCGTCAATATGGCGGACGAATGGAGCCGGATGCGTCATGATTTTGAGTCGGTATTGGAGCGTCAGCGGCAGCTTGAACATGCGAGCGAAGAGCTGGAACGGTTAAGCGAGCGCCATGCGCAGCTTCAGCAGGAGCTGGAGGCGGAGCGTGAACGGCTGGCCAAGCTCGAAGCGGAGCGCGGGGAGCAGCAGGCTTCGCGGGAGCGCGCCGAAGTGGAAGCGACAGCGCTGAGGGCCGAGCTGGAACCGCTTCGTGAGCATATGACTACTCTCGAAAGCGAGCTCGCCGAAAGCCGGGAGCGATTGACTGGCCAACTGGAACTGAGCGGCGAGCTGGAGCGCAAGCTGGCTGAGACGCTGGAGCGGGCGCGCGAGTTCGAGGGGCGCTGCGCAGCCGAAGCGCAGGAAGCGGAACGCCGCGGACAGCGGATACAGGAGTTGGAGCAGGCGAAGCAGGAGCTTGAGCGCCGGGCGGCCGAGCAGGCCAAGGAGCGGGATGGCCTGCGGACGAAGATCGCTTCGCAGGAAGTGCAGCTGAGCAAGCAGGCGGAAGCGGAGCGTCAGACGCAGGAGCGGCTGACAGCCCAAGAGAACCGGGCACGCGAGCTGGATGAGCGGCTTCAGGCTACCGAGCTGGCGCGGGGCGAGACGGCGAATCGGCTCGCGGAGCGTGAACAGCAGTACGCCGAGCTGAGCGACCAGCTCGACGGACTACAGGAGCAGCTTTCCGGCCAGCAGCAGGAGATCGAGCTGCAGGTGGCGCTTTATAACGAGCTGCAGGAGCTGAGCGAAGCGAAGGAACGCGAGCTTCGGGAGCAATCATCTGTAGCGGAGGCGAAGCTGGCCGAGCAAGCGCGTGAAGCGGAGGCGCAAGCGGCAGCGGCGAAAGCGCAATTGGCCGCGGCAGCAGCGCAGCAAGCGGAGCTGGAACGGCAGCTCGCAGCCGAGCGGGATCGCAGCCGCGAGGAAGCAGCTGCGGCGGAGGCGCTGCTGGCGGAGCAGGCACGTGAAGCGGAGGCGCAGGCGGCCGCGGCAGCAGCGCAGCAAGCGGAGCTGGAGCGGCAGCTCGCAGCCGAGCGGGAGCGTATCCGCGAGGAAGCAGCGGTGGCAGAGGCGCTGCTGGCGGAGCAGACGCGCGAAGCGGAGGCGCAGGCGGCCACGGCGAAAGCGCAGCAAGCGGAGCTGGAGCGGCAGCTCGCAGCCGAGCGTGATCGCAGCCGCGAGGAAGCAGCCGCAGCGGAGGCGCAGGCGGCCGCGGCAGCAGCGCAGCAAGCGGAGCTGGAGCGGCAGCTCGCAGCTGAGCGTGGGCGCAGCCGCGAGGAAGCCGCAGCAGCGGAGGCGCTGCTGGCGGAGCAGGCGCGCGAAGCGGAGGCGCAAGCGGCAGCGGCGAAAGCGCAGCAAGCGGAGCTGGAGCGGCAGCTCGCAGCCGAGCGTGAGCGCAGCCGCGAGGAAGCCACAGCAGCGGAGGCGCTGCTGGCGGAGCAGACGCGCGAAGCGGAGGCGCAAGCGGTAGCGGCGAAAGCGCAGCAAGCGGAGCTGGAGCGGCAGCTCGCAGCCGAGCGTGAGCGCAGCCGCAAGGAAGCGGCCGCAGCGGAAGCGCTGCTAGCGGAGCAGGCGCGCGAAGCGGAAGCGCAGGCGGCAGCGGCAGCAGCGCAGCAAGCGGAGCTGGAGCGGCAGCTCGCAGCCGAGCGTGAGCGCAGCCGCGAGGAAGCGGCAGCAGCGGAGGCGCTGCTGGCGGAGCAGGCGCGCGAAGCGGAGGCGCAAGCAGCCGCGGCAGCAGCGCAGCAAGCGGAGCTGGAGCAGCAGCTCGTAGCTGAGCGGGAGCGCAGCCGCGAGGAAGCCGCAGCGGCAGAGGCGCTGCTGGCGGAGCAGGCGCGCGAAGCGGAAGCGCAGACAGCCGCGGCAGCAGCGCAGCAAGCGGAGCTGGAGCAGCAGCTCGCAGCCGAGCGGGAGCGCAGTCGCGAGGCGGTATTCGCGGCGAAGGCGATGCTGGCGGAGCAAGCGCGCGAAGCGGAGATGCACTACGCCGAGCGTGCGGCGGAGATGAAGGAACAGAAGCGCCGGCTGGAGGTGCAGCTTGGCGAGCAGTTGGAAAAGACGCGCGAGCAGCTGCAGCGCGGCGACGGACTACAGTCCGAGCTGGAAGCCCTGCGCAGCAAGCGGCGCGAGCAGGAAGACGAGCTTGCGCTGCAGCAGGAGCTGTACAACGAGCTCGAAGGCGAACTGGCCGCATTACGGGAACAGAGCGGTGCCCAAGAGGCGGAGCTGCAGCGCAAGCTGGAAGCGCTGGAGCGGAAGCGTGCCACAGAGCTGGCCGAAGCGAAGCAGCAGTTCGACGAAGAAGCGGCCGCCTTGGCGGTGCGCATCGCGCAGCTTGGACAGCAGCTTGCCGAACGGGAGCAGCGCAGCGAGATGCAGGCGGCGCAGGTCGACGAACTGCGGGCTAAGCTTCGTGAACAGGAGGAAGAGATTGGCTTGCATCAGGAGCTCTATGACGAGCTGCAAGGGCTGCATGACGAGTTGGCGCGGCGTTTGGCCGAGCAAGAAGCGGGCCTGCGCGAAGCGGCGGCTGCGCAGGAGGCGCGTCACGAGGAATTCCAGCACCTTCTCGGCGAGCGCGAACGCGAGCTTGCCGACCAGCGCCGGGAACGCGAAGCGGCCGTAGAGTTGAGCCGTGCCTTGCAGGAGCAGTGTGCTGCGCTAGAGGATCGGCAGCAAACGACGCAGAACGAGCGGGTGACGTTAGAGCAGCGGTTGGCTGCGCAGGAAGCGAGAATCGCCGAGCTGGCCGAGCAAGCGGTGCAAGGAGCTCAGCTGCGGATCGAGCTGGCGGAGCAAAAGGACGAGCTGGAGCTTCAAATCGAGCTGTATAGCGAGCTTCAAGAGCAGCTTGCTGAGCAGATAAAACAGCACAAAACGTTGCAGGCCGAATATGGACAGCATCAGGTGAAGGCGGAGCAAGTATTCGAAGAATTGCAAAACTTGAAATCCGAGTACAAGAAGCTCCAGATCGAATATAACGAATGGATCGAGCTTGTAGAGAAGGAATAGCGAATGAACGGATTGGATTACACCGTTCTGGCGGTGCTCGCCGTCGGAACGGTTCTAGGGTTCGCGCGCGGCTTTATCGGTCAACTGATATCGGTCGTCGGTCTTGTGGCGGCGTACTTGATCGCCTTTTTCTTTTATGACGACGTGGCGCCGCTGGTGGGCGGTACGCTTGCGTTATCCAGGCATGAAACCTACCAGAAGTATGAATTTTTAGCCAAAGGCTTGAAGCTGGACACTTACGTGTATAATGCGTTGGCGTTTGCAATATTGTTCTTCGGAGTCAAAATCGCATTCAGCATCGGCGGGCGGCTGCTGAACTGGCTGGTGGCGGCGCCGGGACTCAAGCAGGCCAATCAATGGAGCGGCGCCGCGCTCGGCTTCGCGGAAGCGGCAGTTATCGCGGTGATCGCCGTCCATGTCATGACCGTGATCCCGAACGACGGCGCGCAACATCAGCTTAAACACTCCATGCTGACGCCATACGTTCTGGAACATACGCCGATTTTGACCGATAAGCTGCAGGAGCTTTGGAACAACCGCATCGGACAGGTCAAAGCGGGGGAATCCTGAAACCGCAGACTCGAATGACGGAAAAAAGGGCTTGCTTCATCGCTTGGAATAAACCAAGCCGTGGAGCAGGCCCTTTTATATCCTTTAAAATTTAAATAAAAAACGGCCCCGTCCGTCCCGCAGGACAAACGAAACCGCTTTGGAAAAATTCGCCGTCAGGCTGGTCTTATTCCACAATAAGCTTGGATTTCATCGTAGCATGACCTTGGCCGCAAGGTAGAGAGCAGATGATATCGTATGTGCCGGCCTTGTCGATTTTTACCGTCTTGGTCTTGTTGTTGTTGTCCAAACCGACGTTTACGCCGCTGATTTGCACGGCATGCATGCCTTGCTTGTTTTCCAGCGAAAACGTCACGTCCTCGCCTTTTTTCACTTTATATTCTTTCTGATCGAACTGGAAATTCGTGGCCACCAATTTTACCTGCTGAGCCGCCGAATTGCCGTTGGCCGGCTCCGAAGCTTTCGGGGCTTCTTTCGCGCCGCACGCGGACAAGGCAAAGATCAAACCGACTGCTGCCATACTTACAATCCATTTTTTCATTCCGGTCAGTCCCCTTTCACAGCCATCATGGAATATTTTTCTTCCCCCATGATACAGCAACCGTCGGCCTAATGGCTGTGTCGGAACGGTGACAACAATATGAAAACATCGTGTCACCCCCTGTCGAAGCTTACTTTGGCTAGGAGCTAAGCTCCCGGATCAGTCCGGCAAGCTTTCGCAGGCCAAAATTAAGGCGTTCTGCCGATTCGAAGGAATAAGAGAGCCGGATGTATGGCCCGCCGAGCGAATCGTACACCGTCCCGGGGTTAAACAGAATGCCCTCCTGCAGCGCGCGTGCGAACAGCGCATTCATGGACACCGGAGGCACGATCCGCAGCCATATGTAAAAGCCGCCTGCAGGCACGTTCCATACCGCAAGCTCCGACAAATGCTTCCGCAGCATGTCCAACACATCGTCGCGCCTTTGCCTTAACACGGCACGCACCCGGCTTAAATGCTCTTCATGAAAGCCTCGTTCGAACCATTCCGTCAGCGCCCATTGGGAGAGCGAGCTTGACCCGTAATCGGTCTGCATTTTGAGATCCGCGAGCCGCCGGATGACCGGCTCCGGTCCGACCATCCAGCCGGTGCGCAGGCCCGGACCGACCGTCTTGGAGATGCTTCCCAAGTAAAGGACGAGTCCGCTCGGATCGCGCGCTTTCAAGGGCGGAGGCGGCGGGGCATCCAACCATAGCTCGCGATAGACGTCATCCTCGATCACCGGCAGCTGCAGCCGCTCGCATTCCCGCAGCAGCTCGATGCGCCGCCGCTCCGACATGACGATGCCCGTCGGGTTGTGGAAGGACGGTATCGTATACAGCATCCGGTTCGGCTGGGGCTTCAGTTCGGTCAAACCGCGAAGTCGAATGCCCTCCGAATCCATCTCCAGCCCCACTAACCGGACCCCGGCGGAGTGAAATACATGCAGGGAATGCAGGTAGGAGGGGTTTTCCGTAATCATGGTGGCTCCCGGTTTGACGAGTCCGAGGGAAATAAGCTGCAGGGCTTGCAGCGCTCCCGAGACGATCATGATGGAGGCGGGAGAAGCGACGATGCCGAGCGCTTGCAGGTGGCGGCTTAGCTGTTCCCGCAGCGGCAGCAGCCCACGCGGCTCTTCGTAGCCGAGCGTGTGAATGCGGGAGGCAAGCCGTCCGAACACCTCCCCGAGCAGCGGCTGCGGATACAGCGACGGAGACGGCTCTCCCGTGCTTAAACGGATCATCCCGGCTTGAAATTCCGTCTCATTGATCGTTTGGATAATCGGCAGATTGGGCCGGTGCCAGCCGGCCTGGACATACGAATCCCAGTCGGGCGGGGTGCGCGAGGTTAGCAGGGACCACGGATTGTTCACCACTTTCGTGCCGCGGCGGCCGTCGCCTTCAAGCAGCCCGTCGGCGATCAGCTCCTGAAGCGCCGTGACGACTTTGGACCGATTGACGCCGAGCGCCTCAGCCAATTGTCGCTGCGTCGGGATGCGGCTGCCGATCGGCCACTCGCCGTTTTCGATTTTGCGTTTCATATAGGTCTTGATTTGCAAATAGAGCGGCAGCGGCGAATTCTCGTCCGGCTGCCAGTCGATGCGGTACATAAGCGGTCATCCCTCCGTACGAAGCGGTTACTCTGATTGTAGCAAAGATTGTTTTGGTTGGGTACTTTACCAACCGTTTGGTTGAAGACTTTTCCGCCGGGGGAGGTATGATGGACGAAGACCAGATTTATTCAGATAGCTTCAGGAGGAGAGAGGACATGCAAGCGGTACTGCACGGATTTATTTTGGCTTTGGGGTTGATCCTCCCATTAGGGGCGCAAAACCTGTTTGTTTTCCAGCAAGGGGTTGTTCAGCGGAGGTTCATCCTTGCGCTGTCTGCTTCGGTCACAGCGGCCCTATGCGACACGATTCTGATTTTGGCCGCCGTTTTAGGCGTTTCCGTTGTCATTTTTGCGTTTGCTTGGGTGAAGACGGTGCTGCTCATCGCGGGCGCCGCCTTTTTGCTCTATTTGGGCTGGAACGCTTGGAAAGCCGCATCGGCTTCGGGACCGCCCGTTCAAAGCTCGCCCGAGTCGTTCCGGATTTCGAAGCAAATTGCCTTTACGGCGTCAATCTCGCTGCTCAATCCGCACGCGATTTTCGATACCGTCGGCGTGATCGGAACGAGCTCGCTGAACTATACGGGAGCGGATAAAGTCGGGTTTAGCGCTGCGGCCATCGTCGTATCATGGCTGTGGTTTATCGGGATGGCCAGCGTCGGTCGGATCACAGGAAAGCTGGATGCTTCCGGACGTTTCCACGCTTGGCTGAACCGGATATCGGCTCTGATGATTTGGGGGACGGCTTGTTATTTGATTTACTCCTTATTTGTATGACCGTATTCCGTGAAGACGAAGAAAATCGGCCGCAGACGCTCATGCCTGCGGCCGACTTGCTTACTTGGCGTTCTCACGACCGGAACGACCTTGCTCAAACGGTGTTTTCGCCGGAATGAACAGGTCGATGATTCCGATAACCAAGGCAGCCAAGATTGCACCGATAATGCTTGTCGATACGCCGCTCACGATAAACTGGGCGAGCCAAATGATTAGTGCGCTCGTTAGAAAACCGATAACCCCCCGGCCGAACGGAGTGATCTTTCTGCCAAATATTCCTTCAATGACCCACGCCGCGATCGCGATGACCAAGGCCAGGAAAAAGGCGCTCCAGAACCCTCCGACCTTAAAGCCGGGAACGATCCAACTGACAATCAGCAGCATTAAGGCGGAAACGATAAACCTGACGAGATGTCCAAGCAAGTGCATCGTGAAGTTCCTCCTTCGTGTCTTTGCGGTACTCATCAAACGCTTTCGGTGCTCCTCATAGGTTTTCCCAAGTCTTCGGCTTTATAAGTGGCAATGCTTAGCGGAAATTCATTAGCTTTACTTCCCCGACTTGGATATAATAGCAATGAAGAGAGCTTTTACCGGCAAGAAAGGTAGGTTTCTATAACGAAAACCATGAATACGAACAAGACATCATACAATCAAAAAATATTGGCGACGCTGGATTTTCGGGTGGTGCTCGAGCGTTGCGCGAACCATGCTGCGACATCGCTCGGCAAAGGCCGGGTGGAGGAGCTTGAACCAAGCGGCGATTTTCATGAAGTGAAGCGCAGACTGCAAGCGACCGACGAAGCGGTCAACGTGGACCGCTTGAAGGGCGGCGCGCCGTTTGGCGGCATCCGCGACATCCGGGCTGCGG
The DNA here is from genome assembly GCF_024213375.1 of Paenibacillus sp. MZ04-78.2. Lineage (GTDB taxonomy): Bacteria > Bacillota > Bacilli > Paenibacillales > NBRC-103111 > Paenibacillus_G. The sequence continues at coordinate 50,720 of NZ_JANAVJ010000010.1, forward strand.
TCCATCGGGCGCGGATCGGCGGCATGCTGAACCCGGTTGAGCTGTTGGATATTGCGATGACGAATCAAGGCGGCCGCCGGCTGCGCAGGTTTCTGGAAGCGACGAACGAAGATTACGCCATTCCGCTGCTGCTTGACCTGCTTGAGCCGATGACGGACCATAAGGACTTGGAAGAACGGATTCGCGGGTGCGTCGACGAGAACGCTCAAGTGATGGATACCGCAAGCCCGGAGCTGCTGAAAATCCGTCAAGAGCTGCGGTCGAGCGAATCGAAAGCCCGCGAGCGGCTGGAACAAATGGTGCGCACGCCGTCCATTCAAAAGATGCTGCAGGACAATATCGTAACGATCCGGGGAGACCGGTACGTCATTCCCGTAAAACAGGAATACCGCGGTCATTTCGGCGGCATGATTCACGATCAATCAGCTTCCGGGGCGACGCTGTTTATCGAGCCGGAAGCGGTCGTGCAAATGAACAATCGCGTGCGTGAATTAAAGCTGAAAGAAGAGGCGGAGGTCGAGAAAATTCTCCGCATACTGTCCGCCCTCGTAGCGGATAGCACAGAAACGCTGCTCGTTAACGTAGAGTCGTTAACGGAGCTTGACTTTATTTTCGCCAAAGCGGGCGTCGCGCGAGAGATGAAGGCGACGCTGCCGCTGCTCAACGACCGCGGTTTCATTAAGCTCAAGCGCGGAAGGCATCCGCTCATTCCCGCGGAAAGGGTCGTTCCTCTTGACGTGGAGCTGGGCAACCGCTATTCCACGATCATTGTGACCGGACCGAATACGGGCGGCAAGACCGTTTCGCTCAAGACGATCGGTCTGCTGTCGCTCATGGCGATGGCGGGGCTGTTCATCCCGGCCGAGGAGGGCAGCCAGCTTTGCGTATTCGATGCGATCTATGCGGATATCGGGGACGAGCAAAGCATTGAGCAGAATCTCAGTACGTTTTCCAGCCATATGACCAATATTATCCGGATTCTCAAAGAAATGACGCCCAAGAGCCTTGTGCTGCTCGATGAGCTGGGAGCCGGAACCGATCCTGCGGAAGGCTCGGCGCTGGCCATATCGATCCTGGAGCATATGCACCGGATGGGCTGCCGGATCGTAGCGACGACGCACTACAGCGAGCTGAAGGCTTATGCCTTCGACCGACAGGGCGTCATCAACGCCAGCATGGAGTTCGACGTGCAGACGCTGAGTCCGACGTATCGGCTGCTTGTAGGCGTTCCCGGGCGAAGCAACGCGTTTGCGATCGCGGAGCGCCTCGGTCTGGCGAAAACGATTATCGATCATGCCCGCGGCCAGGTCGGCGAGGAGGATCAGCGCGTTGAATCGATGATCGCCACGCTCGAAGAGAACCGGCTGCAGGCCGAGGCCGAGCGCGAATCGGCGGAGCGAAACCGCCGCGAAGTCGAAACGCTGCGCGAGCAGCTTGCCGCCGAACGCCGGCGCTTCGAGGAGCAGAAGGATAAGCTGTTCGAGCGTGCGGAGCGCGAGGCGGAGGAGGCGGTGGCGAAAGCCCGCCGCGAAGCCGACGAGATCATCACCGAGCTCCGCAGAATCCAGCGCGAGGAAGCGGGCGGAGTGAAGGATCATAAGCTCAGCGAGCTGAAAAAGCGGATGAACTATGCCGCTCCCGAGCTCCGAAGCAAGTCCAAGGCCGGTACGCCGCGCAAAAAAGCCGACCGTATCGAGCCGGGCGACGAAGTGCTGGTGACGAATCTCGGTCAGCGGGGACATGTGGTCGAGGTCGTGAGCGAGACGGAATTCACCGTACAGCTCGGTATTCTCAAGATGAAAGTGAACAAAGCGGACCTGGAGCTGCTGAAGCAAGCCTCCGCCCAGAAAAAGCCGCAGCAGCAGGCTACTTCCAGCCTGAAGCGGACGCGCGACGAGAACGCCAAGATGGAGCTGGATTTGCGCGGGGCCAATGTGGAAGAAGCGATCATCGAAGTGGACCGCTTCCTGGACGAATCGTACTTGGCCAATTTCGGCCAGGTGTTCATCATTCACGGCAAAGGCACCGGTGTGCTGCGGACCGGCATTCAAGAATTTTTGCGCAAGCATAAGCACGTCAAGAGCTTCCGCATGGGAGCTTACAACGAAGGCGGCGCAGGGGTCACCGTGGCCGAGCTGAAATAGAAGCAGCCCGCTCTTCCTTCGGTTTCAGCGGGACCGCACTCATCTTAAAAAATTTTTTCGACAACTGAAACTCTGGCCCGCATCTTCCGTATATACGAGTGTAAGCATCGATGTTTGTGAAGCTCTGCAGGCTGAAGCGATATGTTCAAACCACCGTACAGGAGGAATTTTAACATGGGAATTTTCAAAAGATTGCGTGACATGACGATGGCTTCGATTAACGATCTTCTGGACAAAGCGGAAGACCCGGTAAAAATGCTCAATCAGTTCCTTCGGGATATGGAAGAAGATATTTTGGAAGCCGAGTCGGCGGTTGCAAAGCAAATCGCGATCGAGAAGAAGTTCAAGCAGCAGTACGAGGAAGCGCAGGAAATGGTTCAAAAACGCGAGGAGCAAGCGCTCAAGGCGCTGGAATCCGGCAACGAGGATTTGGCCCGCCGCGCGCTGCAGGACAAGAAAGAGCATCAATTGCGCTTTGACGAAATGAAGCAGCAATACGATACGGCGAAAGCCAACGCCGATCGTCTGCGTAACCAATTGTCCGAGATGAAGGACGAATTCAGCAAGATGAAGAACAAAAAGGATATTTTGGTAGCCCGTGCGGAAGCAGCCAAGGCCCAAAAGCAAATCAACCAGGCGATGAACGGCTTCGGTACCGACAATGCGGCGAAAGGCTTCGACCGGATGAGCCAAAAGGTGATGGAGCTTGAAGCGCAGGCTGAAGCGAGCAACGAGCTGCGGTCCAAAGACAAGAGCCTCGACGACGAGTTCGAAGCGCTCAACAAAAACACCGGCGTCGACGATGAACTGGCAGCGCTTCGTGCGAAGCTGGCGGCCAAGAAGCAAGCGGAGTAAGCGACATAAAGAGACTGAAGGCCTGACGCCTTCAGTCTCTTCGATGTTAAAAACTCACCTTGATTGAGGCGAAAGGCAGGGTGGATTGTTTATGGCGGATAAAGAGGTGGATTTTTTGCTGAGCAACCCTTATGTTGAGACGCTGGCGTTTTTTTCGATCGCCGTGCTGGCGCTGATTGTCTTTTTGGCGATTTTCGAGCTGGTAACGAAGTATAAGGATTGGGACGAGATCAAGAACGGCAACTTGTCGGTAGCGATGGCGACCGGAGGCAAAATATTCGGGATATGCAACCTGTTCCGTTTTGCGATCTTGAATAACGATTCGGTGCTGCATTCGTTGATTTGGGCAGTGTACGGCTATGTACTGCTGCTGGTGGGTTATTTTATTTTTGAGTTTTTGACGCCGTATTTCAAAATCGACGAGCAAATCCAGAAAGACAACCGGGCCGTAGGCTTTCTTTCCATGGTCATTTCAGTTTCGCTGTCCTATGTGATCGGCGCCAGCGTGACCTGATGCCGGGGGCCGGCGAAGGGCCGGCCACAATCGGATCGTTCTTCAAGACCGGAGGAGGAAGAGTCCTTGTGAAATATTTATGGGGCACTTTACTTGCGCTTGCGCTTGTTTTTTTGGGCGCGGGCGTTTACTATTTTATTAAATTTGCATAGCGTGAAGGCGTAAAACAGACCTTCACCCGCCGCCGCTAAGGGGGATGACGCGTTTGTCACAATCAGAGAATCAGGTTTGCCCGTGGTGCCATACGGAGATCGTATGGGACCCGGAAATCGGTCCGGAAGAGGAATGTCCGCACTGCTTTAACGAGCTGGGCGAGTACCGCAGCCTTAATTTGCAGGTGGAGAGTTCCGAGTCGGGTATCCAATATGACGATGAGGAAGAACCGGATAACGAGCTGGAGTTGTCGGATGAGGAACTGCAGCTGGCAGACGACTACGGGGAAGGCGTTCAGCAGCTGCTGGACAGTCAAGAGGAAGCGCCGGAATGTTCATCCTGCCACAGCTTTATGCTGCTGGCCGGCACCGAACCGGCTTCGGAGGCCTTTGTTCCGTTCGTGCATCCGGCGCTTGCCAAGCCGCTTCAAGCTTCATTCGGCGTTCAGGTTTACTTGTGCCCGTCCTGCTTCAAAGTTGAACGGCAGTTGACGGAAACAGACCGGCTCGCGTTGGTCGAGCAGCTTCGGGAGCATGGAACCAAGAAATAAGAATAACTAAAAAGGAATTCGGAGCAGGCGTTTGCCGGCATCCGGGTTCCTTTTTTTGGCCTTCATTCATGATTTCCGCCGAACAGGGAAGCTTAACTAAGACATTACGGATACAAGGTGAGAGCATGCATTCCGGAGCTAAACATTTTCCGCACGATTGGGTGCGAGGCAAGGATCGAGCGGGGGAGCACAACTGGCGTGACGTGGTGCAGGCAGGCCCGGCCGGAGAAGAGCCGGAGAAGAAAAAAGGCGGCCTGTTGTCAGGGCAATCCCGGCTACTTCTGACGGTGAACGGCTTGTTTGCCACGGCCAACGCCCTGTCCGGCACGTTCGTCAATGTGTATCTATGGAAAGCGAAGCATGATTTTACGGTTATCGGATGGTTTACGCTCGTTCATCATTTGACGATGGCGCTAACGTTCTGGATTGCGGGCAAATGGGTCAAAGAGCATAACAAAATGAACTGCTTGCGCACGGGGGTTGCGGCTGCGGCTGTCTTTTACATGCTGGTGCTGTGGTTCGGAGGGAGAGCGGCAGACTATTTCGTGCTGCTCGGAGCCGTTCAAGGCCTGTCATCGGGCTTGTTCTGGATTGCGTTCAACGTCGTCTACTTCGAGGTGACGGGCCCGGATGACCGCGACCGGTTCAATGGATGGGCGGGCCTGCTCGGATCGGGCGCCGGGATGATCGCGCCTTGGATTTCCGGTTATTTGATCGTCCGGATGCAAGCGGCGACGGGCTACCGGCTCATTTTTACCTTGTCGCTGATTGTGTTTGTGGTCGGGGTGATTTTCAGCTTTTTCTTGAAAAAGCGTAAAACGTCCGGGACCTACGAATGGTTTCTGGCCTGGCGATGCTTGAGATATCAGGATACGGCTTGGCGCAAGGTCGGGCTTGCGCTTGCGGCCCAAGGCGTGCGGGAGGGCGTATTCGGCTTCATGATCGGGCTGCTGGTGTACGTTCATACGGGGAGCGAGATGTCGCTGGGCAATTTCTCGTTTATCACTTCTGCGGTAGCGCTGCTTAGTTTTTTGGTGGCGGGCAAGCTGCTCAAGCCCCGATTTCGGGGGAAAGCGATGCTGCTCGGCGCGGTGATGCTGGTGCTTGTTATTTTACCGTTTTTTTGGAAAGTCAATTTCTTTACGCTGCTGCTGTTCGGGGTGGGCGCGGCTGTCTTTTACCCGCTGTACGGCATTCCTATGACCTCCATCGTCTTCGATCTCATCGGGCGGGAGGAGGAGAGCGTGAAGAAGCGGGAGGAGTATATCGTTATGCGGGAGCTGGCGCTGAATACGGGCAGATTGCTCGGCACCGCTGTGTTTATTGCCGTCGTATCGTTTACGCAGTCGGCCGCCGCCATGAACTGGCTGCTGCTCGGCATCGGCAGCTCGCCGCTCGCCGTATGGTATTGGATGCGCAAAGCGGAGATGGCGTGAACTCCCGTTAGCCTTGCTAAAACCATACCTTCCCGATAAAATAAGAGGGATAGGGAAGGGAGCGGCAGGCAGCATGAAGAGGACTACCGGAAAAATGGTGAACAGCATTACGGAGCTGATCGGCGACACGCCGGCCGTGCGCATCCGCAGGCTCGTTCAGGAAAACGATGCGGAGCTGTATGTGAAGCTGGAATATTTCAACCCGAGCGGAAGCGTCAAGGACCGCGCGGCGTTCAATCTGATCGCGCAGGCGGAGAAGGAAGGCCTGATCGGCCCGGGCGCGACGATTATCGAGCCGACCAGCGGCAATACCGGGATTGGCCTGGCGATGAATGCCGCGGCCAAGGGCTACAAGGCGATTCTGGTCATGCCGGACAACATGACGAAAGAGCGGATCAATCTGCTGAAAGCATACGGAGCGGAGGTTGTGTTGACGCCCGCGGAGCAGCGGATGTCCGGCGCGATCCGCAAGGCGGTGGAGCTGCAGGCGCAAATTCCGAACAGCTTCATCCCTCAGCAGTTTGAGAATCAGGCGAATCCGGACATTCACCGGACGACGACGGCGCTGGAAATCATCGAGCAGATGGAAGGGCGGCTGGATGCGTTCGTTGCGACGGCCGGTACGGGCGGCACGATTACAGGCACGGGCGAAGTGCTTCGTGAGAAGCTTCCGGGAATGCAAATCTACGTCGTCGAGCCGCAAGGCTCTCCGGTTTTGTCGGGCGGCGAGCCGGGACCGCACAAGCTTGTGGGCACCAGCCCCGGCTTCGTGCCGAAAATTTTGAACACCGGCGTCTATGACGAAATCGTGCAGGTATCCGACGAGGATGCGCTGCAAACGACGCGGGACCTGGCGCGTCTCGAAGGCATTCTGGTCGGCCCGTCCGCCGGAGCGTCGGTATGGACGGGGCTTCAAATCGCCCGCAAGCTCGGCCGCGGAAAGCGCGTGCTGTGCATTGCTCCGGATACCGGGGAGCGCTATTTGAGCATGGTCATTTTTTAACTTTGTTTAGAACGCAGGCTTGTCCGATAAGGGCAAGCTTATTTTTATTTGTAAACTGGGCGAGGTGTATTGAATAAATATGCAACTAAATGTATAATAATCAATAGAGATCAATCTCGACACCGAAAAGCAGTATGGAAGAGAGGGAACCAAGGATGAAAATCGCGCTGCATAACGAGTTTCCGGGCGAAGCGCAGTTTCAGCAGTTGATCGACTCCGTGTCCGAACGGACCGGCGAGCGCCGACCGCTGGCTTACGAAGCTTTGTGCGACGGAGGCCCTGTCATCGCGGCCTACGACCAAGGAGTGCTGATCGGCCTCGGGCGGCTGGTAAGCGACGACATCGGACAGCAAGCGTTTGAATGCAAAATCAGGCCCGGCTATGAACGGCGGGAAATTGAAGCTTACATGCGCAAACTGCTGGCCGTTTCCCCGGTACCGAGTCACTGCTGATACGGGCTGCTCATAAGCCGTTACCGACCTCCGAGCGTTCGGGGGTTTTTTGCTGTGTGTGATGAAGTCTGTTCCCTGTTGGCCGTCCAAAGGCGAGCCCGCATAATTTTACTTTGCCAAAGCGTGGTTGACGGGTGTAATATGGAGTAATAAGCCATTGGTTCAGGCACTCGTTGCGAGGCTGCGACCTCGCAGGCTTTCCGGCTCACGGTCGATTCGCCGGGTGAGGCCGTTTGCTTCGTATAACTAGTAGGAGGGCGTTGTCATTGGAACAATTCAAAATGAAAATCATCGATCTGCTGAAGGAAGACGCAAGACGTACGCCGGCTCTGATTGCGACTATGCTGGGGGCGTCCGAAGCCGAAGTGGCGGAAGCCATCCGCGAGCTGGAGGAAGCGAACATTATCGTCAAATATGCGACGGTCGTCAACTGGGCCAAGGTGGACGATGAGAAGGTCACCGCCCTGATCGAAGTGCAGATTACGCCGGAGCGAGGGCGGGGCTTCGATGCGATTGCCGAGCGCATTTACTTATATCCGGAAGTCAAATCGGTTTATTTGATGTCGGGGGCCTACGATCTGCTGGTGGAAATCGAAGGGAAGACGCTGAAGGAAGTGGCGTCGTTCGTTTCCAACAAGCTGTCTCCGATCGACCGGGTACTTTCGACCAAAACGCATTTTATTCTTAAAAAATACAAACAAGACGGAATCGTCTTTGAAGATCATGAGGATGACCGCCGCCTTTTAATCTCGCCGTAAAGGACGCTGAAAAGCATGATTGAGTCAAAACAGGTACAGCAGGTCAAATCAATGCACGGGTATTTGGCGCCGCTCGTGCAGGAAATACCGCCTTCGGGGATTCGCAAGTTTTTTGACTTGGTAAGCGGGAGCAAGGATATTATTTCTCTTGGCGTCGGGGAGCCGGATTTTCGTACGCCTTGGCATGTCCGGGAATCGTGCGTTTATTCGTTAGAGCGCGGCAATACGAAATATACGCCTAACGCCGGCCTGCTTGAGCTGCGCGAGGCGATCGCGGAATATTTGTACGAATCGTTCCAACTGCTCTACGAGCCATCGGACGAAGTCATGGTGACGGTCGGAGGCAGCGAGGCCATCGATCTTGCGCTGCGCGCTTTGATCGCCCCGGGAGACGAAATTCTCATTCCGGAGCCGACCTACATTTCCTACAGTCCGATCGCACGGATCAGCGGCGGCGTTCCCGTCGGAATCGAAACGTTCGCCAAGGACCAGTTCAAGCTGAAGCCGGAAGCGCTGAAAGCAGTCATTACGCCCCGCTCGAAGGTGCTCATCCTGTGCTACCCGAGCAACCCGACCGGCGGCATCATGACGTACGAGGACTGGCTGCCGATCGCGAAAATTGTGGAAGAGAACGACCTGATCGTCATTTCCGACGAAATCTATGCCGAGCTGACCTACGAGCAAAAGCATGTCAGCTTCGCGTCGATGCCGGGCATGCGGGACCGCACGATTCTCGTGAGCGGCTTCTCCAAGGCGTTCGCCATGACCGGATGGCGGATGGGGTATGCTTGCGGGCATCAGGACCTCATTTCGGCGATGCTGAAAATCCATCAGTATACCGTGATGTGCGCTCCGTCCATGGCGCAGGTGGCTGCGCTCGAAGCGCTCACGAACGGGATGGAGGAGAAGGACAAGATGGTCGAGTCCTACAACCAGCGGAGACGTTTGGTCGTCCAGGGCTTCCGGGAGATCGGCCTGCCGTGCCATGAGCCTCAGGGCGCGTTTTACGCCTTCCCTTCCATCGAGTCCACGGGACTGAGCTCGGAGGAATTCGCCCAGCGACTGCTGTTTGAAGCCAAGGTCGCAGCGGTGCCGGGACATGTATTCGGCCTCGGCGGAGAGGGCTTTATCCGCTGCTCGTATGCGACATCGGTCAATCAATTGACAGAAGCAATCGACAGGATTGGAAATTTCATAAAAAAGTTGTAATTTCGTCAAAATAAATCATTTTCAAATCCCCCAAAAACTGGTATCTTATAGGTATGCAAGTTTTATGTGATGACTTTATCATAAAACTTGTCAACTTAGGTCTGATGACGACGAACCGGTGGGAGGGATGGGGGATGGCTTTTCCGGAATATCAGCTTCGGCAATATCTGAACGTCGGCTGGATTCGCGAAAGCGAGCACAAGGCCAAGTGGACTTTTGGAAAAAGAAAACAGGCCTCATCCGCCGTTTCGCTGGAAGACGACATCTACAAGCTGCGGCGTCAGCTGGAACAGCTTGTACAGAACGGGAACAGTCTAACGTCTCCCCAAGTTGTCGAAATCAGCATGCAGTTGGATATCAAAATCAATGAATATATGAACCGCCCCAAAGGGGACCGACGTTGAGCGGTCCTTTTTTGCTTTGTCGAAAAAGCTTTGAAAGCGTGGCCCCGACTATGGTAAGATACATGGATAGAGAGCCGCCGAGACGGGCTTCCAGCGGCACGGTTAGAGGGGGAGACAAAGGAACGATGAGAAGGAGATGGCTTCTCGGTTTGCTGCTGATCTTCGTGCTCGCGGGCTGCGGAGGACCGAAGGCGGACGTGACGGTGTTTTTAATGGGGAAGAGCGGGATTCCGACGGAAATCGGGGAAAAGCTTCAAGCGTCGCTGCTGAGCAAAATTGGACAGACGCCCACCGTTCAAGTCGTGACGTCGCCGTTGTTTTCGCTTGAGAAAATGATGGTCGAAATTGCCGCCGGAGGGCACGGGGTAATCATTATACCGGCGGAGCAGTTCAAGGGTATGGCGCAGCAGGGCGGATACGTGTCGCTCGACGACGTGGCGAAGCCGGAGGATTTTGCCGAAGGCGTCATGGAAATTCCCGTAGGCGACAAGAAGGAGAAGCATCTGTACGGCATCCCGATGGAGAAGTCCCTTTGGTTCAAGGAGCTTCAATTGAACGGCAAAGAGCTGTTTGCGTTCATTCCGCAGAGTGCTCCGGACCTGGAGAAAGCAAAGCAAGTGTTAAAAGTCATTGCGCTGAAGTAGCCGTTCGGGCGATGCTAATGTGGGGGAAAAGCCCATGGAAATCCGCAGCGAACGAATAATCGAATAGCGGTTCGGGTGCTTGCGAGCGGATGGAAGCTTGCGAGTTAAAAGGGAAGCCGGTGCGATTCCGGCGCGGTCCCGCCACTGTGAACGGGCGAATGCTCTCCGATAAGCCACTGCTTGATGTAAAGCGGGAAGGCGGAGAGCTCCGGAAGGAAGCCTGTAAGTCAGGAAACCTGCCTGAACGGCAAGCGAAGCGTCCTTCGAGGAAAAGGAGCGGAATCGGGCAGCCGACCGGTGGTGTGCCGTCTTTGGACAGGCGGATCGCGGGCGGCGGCCCGCCTGTGCTCTTCGCCCCGGAGATGCTCCCGGGGTGAGGGGCCTTTTTCGTTTTAGGCGGAAACAAAATATACCATATATCCGGAGGAGTTTTGGAAGATGAAAGCTACACTTACAACGAAGGTTCTACGCAAACGATGGTTAGCTGCGATCTTGAGCTTGGCGTTGTCCGCATCGCTGGCCGGCTGCGGAAGCGCGACGAAGACGCCGGGGCAGGGAGAGCTTGCCAATCCGCCGAAGGCCGATGGTACGAAGCAGGATGGAGCGGCGGCGTCGGCCAAACGAACGTCGTATCCTTTGAAGATCAAGGATGCTACGGGCAAGGAATTCGTGTTTGAGAAGGCGCCGGAGCGAATCGCGTCCACCTCGCCGAGTGAAACGGAATCGCTTTTCGCTCTGGGTCTCGGGGATAAGGTAGTCGGCGTATCGGACTTCTGCGATTACCCTGCGGAAGCGAAGTCGAAGCCGAAGATGGGCAGCATCGTCAAGCCGAATGAGGAAGCGCTGATCGGGGCCAATGCGGATCTGGTGATGACCGGGGTGTCGATGAAGCCGCAGGTGGTCGACAAGCTGCGCGAGCTGAAAATTAACATGTTCAAGGTTGAACCAAAAACGATGGACGACGTGATGAACAATCTGCTGATGATGGGGCAAATCTTCGACCGTCAGGAGCAGGCGCAAAAGCTCGTCGATTCGATGAAAGCCGACCGTCAGAAGGTCGTCGATGCCGTGAAGGATTTGAAGCCGGAGCAGAAGAAAAAGGTGTTCATCGAGTTTTCTCCGGGCTGGACGGTCGGCAAAGGCGAATTTATCGACGAATTGATCACGCTGTCCGGCGGGATCAATGTAGCCGGCGGCGAGAAAGGCTATGTTCAAATCAGCGAAGAGAAAGTCATCGCGGATAATCCGCAGGTGATCATTTACCCCAATGGCATTGTTGACGACAAGTCGAAAAAGCCGATGGACCAGTTGATCCGCGAACGCAGCGGCTGGGACAAAATCGAAGCGGTCCGGTCGGGCAAGCTGTCCGGTGTCGACAAAGATTTGATCAGCCGTCCAGGACCGCGCATTACGGCCGGACTCGTGGAGATCGCCAAAGGGATTTATCCGGATCTGGTGAAATAAAATGAAGCGCAAGCTGTGGATATGGGGCGGAGGCGCTATCGTCCTGCTTCTGCTGTCTGCGACGGCTGCCCTGTCCGTCGGTTCGGTTAACGTGCCGTTTGGGCATGTATGGAGTATCCTCCTGCATCAGCTTCCATGGCCTGGCGAGCGCATCCCCGAGACTTGGAGCGTGGCGTCGGAGCAAATTATATGGAAGGTACGGCTGCCAAGGGTGGCGCTCGGATTGCTGGTCGGCGCTGCGCTGGGGCTGGCGGGCGCGGCATTTCAAGGCGTGCTGCGCAATCCGCTTGCCGATCCGTACACGCTCGGCGTCTCGTCGGGGGCATCCGTGGGGGCTTCCTTCCTGATTTTGTTCGGGCTGCAGTTTTCGCTGCTCGGGGAATGGAGCGTGCCGGTTGTCGCGTTTGCGACCGGGATGCTTGCGCTGAGCGCGGTGCTGCTGCTGGCCCGGACGGAAGGTAAGCTGCGGATAGAAACGGTTATTTTGTCCGGCGTCGTGATGCAGGCGTTTCTCGGTTCGTTCGTTTCGCTGATGGTCTCGATGTCCAAGCAGGTCATTAATGAAATCGTATTTTGGATGATGGGCAGTCTGGCGCTGCGCGGATGGACTTATTCGCTCATACTGTTTCCATATTTGGCTGTCGGAGCGGCGATATTGCTCGGATTCGGGCGGGCCATGAATCTGTTTGCTCTCGGCGAGCGGCAGGCGGCCCATCTGGGCGTTCACGTAGAACGGACGAAGCTTGTCGTCTTGATCACTTCCACTTTGATTACGGCCGCTGCGGTATCCGTGTCCGGGGTCATCGCTTTTGTCGGCTTGCTCGTGCCGCATCTGCTGCGCTTGCTGGTCGGCCCGGATTACCGTCTGCTGCTGCCGCTGTCGCTCATCGGAGGCGCGATCTATATCGTGTTGGCGGATACGCTTGCGCGAACGCTGCTCAGCCCGACGGAAATTCCGCTCGGCGTCGTCACGGCTTTTATGGGGGCGCCCTTCTTCGCTTATTTGCTGCGGCGGCGGAAGCGGGCGACTCGGGAAGGATGAAGCCGGGGCCGCTGCGTCTGGAGCCAGGGCGTGCGGTTGGGAATGGTTTTGGGGAAGTGGAGCGTTGTTCAAGATAGCTGCTGCGGATAACGGCCGGAGGGAGTCCGTTCATACGGCGCACCTCATGTATCGGACTTCAGGAAAAAGGGGGAGCGAAGCGGGTGATACGGGTGGAAGTGGAGCAGGCGGCCAAAGCGTTCGGCGGCAGGCCGGTGCTTCGACAAATTGGCTTCTCGGTAGAGCCGGGCGAATGGTTCGGCATTCTCGGCCCGAACGGCAGCGGAAAATCGACGCTGCTGCATATGATATCCGGCGCCGAGCGTGCCGACGCCGGAACGGTGAGGCTGGACGGCCGTCCAGTGGAAGCCGTCTCCCGCAAAGAGCTGGCCCGGCAGCTCGCCGTGCTGCATCAGGATGCGCTGCCACCGCTTGGGTTCACGGTGCGCGAAATCGTCGAGATGGGCCGTTACCCGTACCAAAACTGGCTGGGGGACGAGCCCGGGGATTCCGCAGCATTAATTGAGCGGATTCTCGATTGGCTGAAGCTCAGACCCTTGGAGGAGCGTACGGTCGACGGGCTGAGCGGCGGCGAGCGGCAGCGGGTGGCGCTGGGCAAAGCGATGGCGCAGGAGCCGAAGCTGCTGCTGCTGGACGAACCGACGACCTTTCTGGATATCGGATACCAGGTGGACTTGATGGACAGGGTCCGTCAATGGCAGCAGGAATGCGGGATGACCGTCATTTCGGTGCTGCATGATTTGAACTTGGCCGCGCAGTATTGCGATCGGCTTATGCTGCTCTATAACGGCGAAGTAGCCGGAATCGGCACGCCGGAGGAAGTGCTGCGCGCCGATCTTTTGGAGAACGTATACGGCACGCGTCCGTACGTGCTTCGGCACCCGGACAGCGGAGTGCCGCAAATTTTGCTCGGAAAAGGGGAATGACCGTGTCGGATCAAAGCCGGTTACAACAAGTGCTATCGGACATTCAGCCGCTTGATGCGGGGATCATGGAAGAGGCGGCCCGCAGACTGGACCAATTGACCAAGCCGCCCGGCAGTCTGGGACGGCTGGAGGAAATCGCGAAGCAGCTCGCAGGTATTCGCGGCGAGGTGATGCCGGAGCTGACGCGAAAAGCCGTCGTCGTGATGGCGGGAGATCATGGCGTATGCGAGGAAGGGGTTAGCGCCTTTCCGGCCGAGGTGACGCCGCAGATGGTGCTCAATTTCCTGAACGGCGGGGCGGCCGTCAATGTGCTCTCAAGGCAGGCCGGGGCGGATGTCGTCTGCGTGGACATCGGCGTCAACGCCGAGCTGTCGCATCCGCTGCTGCGTTCGCGCAAGGTTCGCATGGGCACGGCCAACATGGCGAAAGGACCGGCGATGACGCGAGCGGAGGCGGAAGCCGCGGTCATGGTCGGCGTGGAAATAGCCCAAGAGCTGGCGGGCGAAGGCTATCGGCTGCTCGCTACCGGCGAGATGGGCATCGGGAATACGACGGCCAGCTCGGCGCTGTTGGCCGTGCTCGGAGCGACCGATCCCGCCGCTGCGGCCGGACGCGGAACCGGAATCGACGACGAGCGGCTGCTGCACAAGCAGGCGGTCATTCGCCGGGCGATTGAAACGAACCGGCCGGACGCTTCCGATCCGCTGGATGCGCTCGCCAAAGTAGGCGGCCTTGAGATCGCCGGATTGGTCGGCCTTATTCTTGGTGCGGCGCAGAGCCGCATCCCCGTCGTCATCGACGGCTTCATCTCGTCGGCCGCCGCCTTGGTCGCGGTAAAGCTGGCGCCGCTCAGCGCGTCGTATATGATCGCGTCGCACCTTTCGCAGGAGCAGGGCCATGGACGCCTGCTAACGGAGATCGGGCTGACGCCGATGCTTCGCATGGATATGCGGCTGGGCGAAGGCACCGGCGCGGTGCTGGCGTTCCCGATGATCGAAGCGGCGGTCCGTATTATGAAGGAGATGGCAACCTTCGCGGATGCTGGTGTTACGAGCGCATCGGAACGGGCAGGCGTATGAACCCCGGTCAACGGGAAGAAAACGCGCCAATGAGAGTGCTTGTCACCGGAGGGGCGCGCAGCGGCAAAAGCGGGTTCGCCGAGCGGTATGCGGCGGTGCTGGGCCATGAGGGCTTATACGTCGCCACCGCGCAAGCGTATGACGACGAAATGCGGCGGCGCATCGCCCTGCACCGCCAATCGCGCAGCGAGCGCGGCTTCCGCTGGACGACGGCCGAGGAGCCCTTCGCCTTGGCGGAGCTGCTCGAACGTTCGGCAGCGCCGGTGGTGCTCGTCGATTGCCTGACGCTCTGGCTGTCGAACTGGCTGCTGCGGTTGGAACAGGAGCCGGATGCCGAAGCGCAGCTCGAAGCGAAGATCGACAGCCTCGCCTCCGTCTTCGCGACGGTGAAACAGCCGACTGTTCTCGTGACGAACGAAGTCGGAGCCGGGCTAGTGCCGGAGTACAAGCTCGGCCGCCTGTTCCGCGATTTATCCGGCCGGATGAACCAACGTCTTGCCCGTGAGGCCGACAAGGTTTTCCTTGTCGCCTCCGGCATTCCTCTTGAACTCAAGAGCATGGCTTTTAAACTGTAGCCTTGCGTTTATCCCCTCTTCCGCGGAAGAGGGGTTTGGGGGCGAGCCGGGTGTGCTTTCTTGGGAGCGACTTTTGACGAAGTCAACGGAGCGAACCAAGAATCATGCCCGGCTCCCTGCCCGCCGCGGGCAGCGCATGAAAAATAGCGCCCTGCAAGGCGGCGCGTCAAGCTTTTAGTCTTTTATAGGGAGGAGGTGTATCTCTTTGAGAGCGACTTTTGACGAAGTCAAGCGGAGCGAACAAAGAGATACACCCGCACACGATGAGTGAAACGCTAATCATGGTACTGGCCGCCATCGTCATCGATTGGGTGCTCGGCGACCCGGCCTGGCGCTGGCTGACGCATCCCGTGATCTGGATCGGGCGGTGGATTTCCGCCGTGGAAAGGCGGCTGTGGCCGGACGGGGCGCAGTCGGCTGGCGTTCACGGTAAGTGGGCCGTACGCTGGCGTGGCATTGTGCTTACTGCATCGACGGTAGGCTTGGCGTTCGGCGCGATGTATTTGATCGTCTGGGCCGCGTCGCAGGTGCATCCGTGGCTCGGCTACGCGGTGAACACATGGTTCATTTCGACCACGATCGCCATCAAAGGATTGAAGGATGCGGCAATGGCGGTCTACCGTCCATTGGTCGAAGGGCGTCTGGATGAAGCGCGTAAATATGTCGGCTATATCGTCGGACGGGATACGACGCGGCTGGACGAGCCGGAGATTACGCGGGCGACCGTGGAGACGGTGGCTGAAAATATCGTGGACGGCGTTGTGTCGCCGATCTTTTTTGCTTTGCTCGGCGGAGCTCCGCTGGCGATGCTGTACCGCGCGGCGAATACGCTGGATTCGATGGTCGGCTACAAAAATGACAAGTACCTGCACTTCGGCTGGGCCTCGGCCCGGTTCGACGATGTGCTCAACTGGATTCCGGCGCGGCTGACCGGAGGGCTGCTCGTCTTGGCTGCGCTTGCAAGTCCCGGACTGGATGCCGTTCGCGCGGCAAAAGCCGTGCTGAAGTTTGCCCGGCTGCATCCGAGCCCGAACAGCGGCATTCCGGAGTCGGCCGTGGCCGGTGCGCTCGGCATCGAGCTCGGGGGCGTGAACGTCTATCACGGCCGGACAAGCGAGCGGGCCCGGATGGGCTGGCCGCTGCGGGAGCGCACGCGGGAAGATATCAAGCGGACCGTGCGCATGCTGTACGGCGTCAGTTACATCATTGCGGGGGGATTGCTGTGCGCGCTTTTATTCGTTTGATCCGGCTTTGGGGTGAGGCCTGCGCGGCTGCGTTTCAATTTTTAAGCCGATTGCCCGTACCGGTGAAGCTGGACTCTAACGACGCTTTGTTTCGGCGGAGCGTCGTTTTTTATCCGCTCGTCGGACTGGTGCTCGGGCTGATCACAGCGGCAGCCGGTCTGCTGCTGACCAGCGTGCTGCCTCCGTTGCCCGCAGCCGCTCTGCTGCTTGGGATCTGGGTGCTGCTCACTGGGGCGCTGCATCTCGACGGGCTGATGGATACGGCCGACGGCATCCTGAGTCACCGTTCGCGGGAAAGAATGCTGGAAATCATGAAGGACAGCCGGGTTGGCGCGATGGGTGTCATCGCCGCCGTGCTGGTGCTGCTGCTGAAATGGTCGCTGCTGGCGGAGATGCTGCCTGCTGCGGCAGCCGGAAGCCAGTGGAATTTGTGGCTCCTCTTGGCGCTTGTTCCGCTGTGGAGCCGCTGGTACATGGTCGTAGCGATAGCCTGCTGGCCTTATGCGCGGCAGGCGGGGAGCGGAATGGGCGGCTTTTTTCGCGGTGTCGGAGCCGGGCATGCCGTGGGCTCGGGACTGGTAGCGCTGTTGCTGTCGCTATGTGTTGTCGCGGCGGGAGAAGCGTTCGGAGGGCTTTCGCTGCCGTTTTGGCATATGGTAGGGATAATCGTCATTCTGCTCGCCGTGACGATGGGAGCAGGGGTTCTGATAAGCGTTTCGATTCACCGGAAATTGGGTGGACTGACGGGTGATACGTACGGCGCGATGAACGAATTGCTTGAAGCGGCGCTGCTGCTCGTGCTTGTGTTGATTAAGGGATAGGAGAGGTTGCAATGCTGGAACGATACGGACACGGCGGCGATTTGTGGACGGCCGCGGAAGCTTTCGGCAGGCCGCGGGAGCGGTTTGTCGATTTTAGCTCGAACATGAACCCGCTCGGGCCGCCCGAGGCGGTAGGACGCATTTTGGCCGAGCAGTGGCGGGAGGTCGTCCATTACCCGGACCCGGCGGTACGGGAGCTGACCGGCAAGCTGGCGGCCAAGCACGGCGTTCCGGCCGAATGCGTGCTCGTCGGCAACGGGGCGGCGGAGCTGATCGATCTGGCCGTCCGGGTGCGCCGTCCCCGGGTGACGGGACTGGTTCGTCCGTCCTTTGCCGAATACGAGGAAGCTGTGGATAAAATCGGGGGACGTATCGTTGACATCCCACTCGATGAAGCGAACGGCTTTGCGCTTCGTCTGGCCGACGTGCAGGCAGCTGCTGACCGATGCGATCTGCTGTTTCTCGGTCATCCGAACAATCCGACCGGGCGTCTGCTGCCGGATGACGTGGTGCAAGCGCTGGCGGACGGACAGATTCCGGCTATCGTCGATGAGGCGTTTCTGGATTTTTGCCCGCGGGAGGAGGAGCTGACGCTGGCCCGTGCTGCGGCGCAAAGTCCTCACTTGACCGTCATCCGCTCGATGACGAAGTTTTATTCGATTCCCGGACTTCGTCTCGGGTACGTGGTGGCGCATCCGGAGCAAATCCGCGAGATGAAACGGCTGCAGGTGCCATGGAGCGTGAACGCTTTATCCCAGTGGATCGGCTCGGCCGTTATGGAGGATCGGGAGTTTGCGCGCCGGACGCTGGAATGGGTGAAGGAAGAGAAGGAGCGCTTGCGCGCCGGGCTGCAATCGCTCGGCCTGACCGTGTATGAGAGCGATGTGAATTTTGTGCTGTTTTCGCTGCGGCCGCTGGGACTCGATGTGCGGGCGCTGCAAGCGGCGATGGGGCGGCGGGGCATTTTGATCCGGGATGCTTCGCTGTTTCCCGGGCTGGACGAGACGTACTGCCGGGTGGCGGTCAAGCTGAGGGAGCAGAACGAAGCGCTGCTGGACGGCCTCAGGCAGTCGATTGCCGAACTGCTTGAGGCGCGAGAGCGCGCGACGACGGGCGAAGAAGTCGCGGCAGCCAAGAGGCCGGAACGCTCGCAGAGCAGCGGCGGGTCCGTGTCCAATGCCTGTCCGCCGCCGCTTCCAGCCGATTCATCATCGCTGAAGCTCGCTCCGACCTTCATGCTGCAGGGAACCGCCTCCGATGTCGGCAAAAGCTTGCTGACGACGGCTTTGTGCCGCATCCTGCTGCAGGACGGCTTGCGCGTGGCGCCGTTCAAATCGCAAAACATGTCGCTCAACTCCTATGTGACGCCGGATGGTAAAGAAATCGGCCGGGCGCAGGGGATGCAGGCGGACGCCTGCCGGATTCCGGCGACGACGGACATGAATCCGATTTTGCTCAAACCCAAAAAAGACATGGTGGCGCAAGTGGTCGTCCATGGCAAGCCTTACCGTGATCTGGATGCGCGGACGTACCGGGAAAAATATTTGCCGGAAGCCGAAGCGGTCGTGAAGGAAGCGCTCGCCCGCTTGCGGCAAGCCTATGACGCGGTCGTGATCGAAGGGGCGGGCAGCCCGGCCGAGGTCAATCTGAAAGACCGGGATATCGTCAACATGCGGCTGGCCGGATGGGCGGACGCTCCGGTGCTGCTTGTCGCGGATATCGACCGCGGAGGCGTGTTCGCTTCTCTTGTCGGGACGCTGGACATTTTGTCGCCGGAGGAACGCGACCGGGTGAAGGGCTTTATTATCAACAAGTTTCGGGGAGACGTTACGCTGCTTACGCCGGGGATCGAATGGCTGGAGAAGCGGACGGGCAAGCCGGTGCTGGGCGTTATTCCTTATTTGCCGCAGCTTGGGCTGGAGGACGAGGATTCGGCGTCGCTCGAACGAAAGCTGGCGGAAGGCGCTCTAGGCCGCACGGATACGATGCTGTCCGAAGACATGCTCGATATCGCCGTCATCCGGCTGCCGCGCCTGTCCAACTTTACGGATATCGATCCGCTGGAATATGAGCGCGATGTCCGGCTTCGTTTCGTGGATACGGCGGAGACGTTCGGTTCCCCGGACGCAGTCATTGTGCCGGGCAGCAAAAACACCGTCGACGATCTCTTGTATCTTCGCGATTGCGGTCTTGACCGGAAGCTGCTCGATTTTGCCAAGAGCGGCGGATGGGTGACGGGGATATGCGCGGGGTATCAGATGCTGGGGGAAAAGCTGCTCGATCCGAATGCGGTCGAATCGGACCGGCCGGTGCTCGACGGACTCGGCTTATTCCCGACGCAAACCGTCTTTGCCGCGGAGAAACGGACCGTAAGAGCCGCAGGTACGACACGGCTGTATGCCGATCCCGAGCAAACGTTTGAAATACATGGCTATGAGATTCATATGGGCGTCACTTCATTCTTGCGGCCCGTCGGCCACCCGTTCGAGTTATCGCATCCCGATACCGGACCGACCGAATCCGGTTCGTCGCCGGACGGCGCGGTTTGTGCGGACGGACGGCTGTGGGGCACGTATGTGCATGGCATTTTGCATAACGACGATTTTCGCCGCGCGTGGCTGAACCGGATTCGCGCAGCGAAAGGACTGGAGCCGCTGCCGGCGGAGCTGCGCTTTCAGGAACGCCGGGAGGCGGCCTTCGACCGGCTCGCGGCCCATGTGCGGGAGCACTTGGATACGGAGCGATTGTATGAGATGATAGGGTGGAATAAAGGTCGGGAGGGATTGCGGTGAAAATTTATACGAGAACGGGCGATGCCGGAAAAACCGGGGTGATCGGAGGCCGCGTAGACAAGGACGACGTCCGGGTCGAGGCGTATGGCACGGTTGACGAGCTGAATTGCTTTATCGGCCAGGCGATGGGGTTTCTGGATGCGGAACGCGATGCAGATCTGCTCGCCGATCTGCTGCAAATCCAGCATGAGACGTTCGACTGCGGCTCCGATCTGGCGTTGCTGAAGCAGGAGCTGCGGCCGTATAAGGTGACGGCCGAGATGGTGGACCAGTTGGAAGCATGGATCGACAAATACGATGCGGAGACGCCGGACATCCAGCGCTTTATCCTTCCGGGCGGGAGTCAGGCGTCGTCGGCGCTTCACGTATGCCGGACGGTATGCCGCCGCGCCGAGCGCCGGGTCGTGACGCTTGCGCGCACGCAGCCGATCAACGAAGAGGTGCGCCGTTATTTGAACCGGCTGTCGGACTTGTTCTTTACGGTCGCCCGGGTCGCCAATCATCGGTCCGGACACGGAGACGTGGAATATATTCGGAGCGCCGAGGTGTTCAGACGCAAGTCATGAGCTATTATAAACCGCTGGAATACATCGTCCCGACCGAAGACGACGGCATGGTGCTGAGGACGATTTTGCAAAAACGAATGGGCATTTCCCGCAAGCTCCTCTCGCGGCTGAAGCTGACGGAGCAAGGCATTACGGTCAACGGGGAACGCAAATATATCGATGTGAAGGTACGCGCCGGAGACCGGGTCGCCGCGCGGATGGAGATGGAAGCGTCGGACGATATTTTGCCGCAGCCGCTTCCGATCGACATTTTGTATGAGGACGACGAACTGCTGGTGCTGAACAAAGAGGCCGGGATGATCGTGCATCCGACGCACGGACATTACACGGATACGCTGGCGAACGGCGTCGTTCATTACTGGCGGGAAAAGGGCGTGAGCTTCCGCTTCCGCCCCGTGCACCGGCTCGATCAGGAGACGTCCGGCGTGCTGGCCGTCGCCAAAAATCCGTACGTGCATCAGCAAATTTCGGAGGAAATGCAGGCGCACGGGCTAAAAAAGGAATATGTCGCGCTCGTTCACGGCGTGATCGGCAGCGACGAAGGCACGGTCGATGCGCCGATCGATCGCAATCCGCTTGCGCCGCATGTCCGCATCGTCACGCCGACCGGCTATCCGGCGGTCACGCATTACCGCGTGGAGCGGAGGTTTCGCGAAGCGACGCTCGCGCGCTTGTGGCTGGAGACGGGGCGGACGCACCAAATCCGCGTGCATATGCGGCATCTCGGCCATCCGCTGCTCGGCGATAAGATGTACGGCCCCGGCGGAACGGCGGATGAGGCGGATAAAGCGGCCGCGGAGGGACGTATCCCGGAAGCCGACGGTTCGCAGCAGTGGCATGGAGCTTCGGCGCCATTATCCGAGGGCATAACCGTCGCCGACCGCAGCGCAACGCAGCCGCAGCCGCAGGCGGCATCAAGTGTCTGCCAAGCGGCTTTGCCCGCAGCGGACTATGCGCCGCTGGGGCGTCAAGCGCTGCACGCCTGCACGCTCGGGCTGACACATCCCGTCACACGTCAGTGGATGGAGTTTCACGCGCCGCTGCCGGCGGATATGGAGTGCTGCATCAAGCAATTAGCGCAGTCGGAAGCTGCGCACGAAGCATAAAAAATCCGCTGTTCCCGCGTATTGCAAGTATGATCGGGGGAACGAGCGGATTTTTGTTTTTTGGTGTCGTCCGTTATTGGAGTTGTCCCAAATACTCTTTCAGCGCGAGGCTTAGATCGTCCATGGCCGCAGAAGTTGGAATCCATAGTCTCCCCGTCCAGCTTGTGCCGCGGCTGATCTTATAATCGACCGGATACGGAATGACCTGAACGTGCTGCGCGGCAAAATGCTTCACCGAGCGCGGCATATGAAAAGCCGACGTCACAAGAAGCGGCCGCTTCCAGCCGCCTTCGTCCAGAAGCTGCTTCGCATACCGAGCGTTCTCTTGAGTCGTGCGGCTCCGGTCGTCCAACCGGATCGCTTCGGCCGGAACGCCCAGCGCGATAAGTTTGCTGCGGGCCAGTTGGCCTTCGTTGGCCGTATCGGCATACACTTGCCCGCCGGAGACGATGACCGGCAGCGGCTTGGCGGCGTACAGTTCGGCCACCGAGACGACCCGGTGCAGCGTGCTGCCGCTCAAGTGGCCGGTGCCGCTTACGTCCGGGGTCCCCGACACCGCTCCGCCGGTCAGCATGACGTAGACGTCGCCTTCCAGAGCCGCGGGCGGCGAATAACGATTTTCAATCGATTGCAGCGCCGTTTCGCCGACAAGCGGGATCGAGAGCAAATAGACGAGGAATGCCGAGGCGAACAAAACAACGCCGGCCGAGCGGCGGACGCGGGCGTAAAGCCACCAGCCGACCAGGAGCAGCAGCGGGACGAAGCAGCCGGGAGGCATTAAGAAACTGTAAATGAGTTTAAGAACATAAATCATGGCCTAAGCTCCTTTTGTGGGACACTTTTCCATTATCTGCGCTTCGCCGCCTTTTTTCAACCTTTGGGCGGGCCGTCGGCGATTTGCAGGACCTGCCGATTCCTCGGTATAATGAATTCATGTCATAGTTAACCATTTAGGATAGGATAAGGATGAGAGAAATCATGAGCACGAGCAAGTCGATCAAAGTTTTTCAATACCCTGCTTGCAGCACCTGCCGGAGCGCGTTGAAATGGCTCAAAGAGCACGGATGGGAAGTGGAGGCGATCCACATCATGGAGCAGCCGCCGACCGTGGAGGAGCTTCGGATGCTAATCCCGCAAAGCGGGCTGGATATCAAAAAGTGGTTTAACGTATCCGGTGAAGTGTATAAGGAAATGCAGCTCAAGGACAAGCTGCCGCAGCTGAACGACGAGGAGAAAATGAAGCTGCTTGCATCGAACGGCAAGCTGATCAAGCGACCGGTCGCGACGGACGGGAAGCGGGTGACGGTCGGCTTCAAGCCGGAGTTGTACGAGGAAAATTGGGGGAACTAATCGTAAGGTTTGTCTAAGGAGCGTGAGTCTTGTTGCAGCAAAAACCTAAACCGAAAAAACAAAATCCGCTTTGGTATATCGGCGCAGCCGTAACCTTCATTCTGACGCAGCTGAAAACGCTGCTGCCGCTGCTAAAGCTTGGCAAATTCGGGGGAGCGATCATCTCGATGGCGGTGACCGTCGGCGCGTATGCAATTATTTTTCCATGGCAATTCGCGATCGGCTTGGTACTGCTGCTGCTCATCCACGAGCTCGGCCACGTCATTGCCGCCAAGCAAAAAGGGCTGCCGGTATCGGCCCCGGTATTTATTCCGTTCCTGGGCGCGCTGATCAACATGAAGCGGCATCCCCGGGATGCGGTGACGGAAGCATACGTCGCTTTGGGGGGGCCCATTCTTGGAACGGTCGGCGCCTTAGTCGTATTCGGCGCAGCCTATGCGCTGGGGGACCCGCAGCATAGTAAACTGCTTTATTCCATCGCTTATGTCGGATTTTTCCTCAATCTGATCAACTTGCTGCCGATTCATCCGCTTGACGGAGGGCGGATCGCGACGGCGGTGACGCGCTGGCTTTGGCTGGTCGGCTTGATCGGAGGGCTGGTCGTGATCATCTACCTGCGCTCGATCTTGTTCTTCATCATTTGGGCGATGTTCGCCTACGACCTGTACAAAAAATTCATTAAGGACCGCAAGCAAGGCGAGGAGCGGTTCGTCAACGCGAGCTTCTTGGTGGCGGCCGAGCCGCTGCTGGCACAGGGCTATCTGATTCCCGGCCCGGAGCATAAGCGGGAGCTGTCCTTTGTCACGTTCTCGGATTTGGACGGGCAGCAGTATGTCAATGTTTTCTGGGAAGGCCTTCATTTTCAAGGCACGGTGCCACTGATGCACCAAGGAATCATCAAGCGTACACACGTGACCCGCATAGAGCATCTCCAGAAAGAAGACGGTCTGCATCTGATGATCCACTGCCAGATCGATTACCAACTATACGAAAATGACAAGTACTACGACGTCCCTACGTCGGCGCGGTGGAAGTTCGGGACGGCGTATGCGCTGCTTGCGGCGTTTTTAATCGGCATGATGTGGTACGTTCACGAGGTAACGGGGCTGAATGGATAATCAACATTCCGAATCGGCATTCGGAAGGAAAACGAGGTAGCGCATCAATGAAACGATGGGAATCGAAACGATTGGCCGAACTGGGTTCGGCTATTTTTTCTGAGGTGGCGGCTTGGAAGCGGGAAGTGACGGCGCGCGGCGTCGATGTAATCGACCTGGGCATCGGGAGCCCGGACCATCCGCCGTCCGCCCGTGTCATGGAAGCGCTGACGCGCGCGGTGAACGATCCGGGCCTGTACGGCTATCCGACATCGGAAGGGAGTCTGCAATTCCGGCAAACGGTCGCCCGCTGGTACGCCCGCCGGTTTGGGGTCGCGCTCGATCCGGAGGATGAAATCGTCACGCTGATGGGATCGCAGGACGGCTTGGCGCACTTGGCGATGGCGGTGACGGACCCCGGCGATACCGTGATGGTTCCCGATCCGGGCTACCCGATCTATTCCGCGAGCCTGGTGCTGGCCGGGGTGCAGCCTTACCATATGCCGCTGCGCGCCGGTAACGGCTTTTTGCCGAAGCTGGAGGACATCCCGGCGGAAGTGGCGCGGCAAGCCAAATTTATGCTTTTGAACTACCCGAGCAACCCGCTGTCGGCGGTGGCCGACTTGGCGTTCTTCGAGCGGTTGGTGGAATATGCCCGCGAGCACGAGCTGCTGCTGGTGCACGATCTCGCTTATTCCGAGATGTCGTTTGACGGCTTTAAGCCGCCCAGCATCATGGAAGTCAAGGGAGCGAAGGACATCGCCGTCGAGTTCCATTCCTTGTCGAAAAGCTTCAATATGGCCGGCTGCCGCATTGCCTTCATGGTCGGGCAGCGTGATGCGGTCCGCGCTCTGCGCGTGCTGAAGTCCAATATCGACTACGGCGTATTTTTGGCGGTGCAGCAGGCCGGTATCGCTGCGCTGGAGGAAGATATGATGCCGGGGAGCCGGTCGGTCGCAGCGCTGTACGAACAGCGGCGGGATATTGTGATCGAAGGGCTGAACGAAGCCGGCTGGAGCATTCCGAAGCCGAAGGCGACGATGTTCATCTGGGCGCCGATCCCGAAAGGTTGGACGTCTCGACAGATTTCCCGGGAAATGCTGTATTCCGCGGGAGTCGTCGTTATTCCGGGCGACGCGTTCGGCAAAGAAGGCGAGGGCTACGTCCGCATCGCTCTCGTTCAGGAAGAGGATCGGCTGCGGGAAGCGGTCCGCCGGATCGGACGGTTTTTGCGGGAGGCTTCCCGCTGACAAATGCTTGTGCCTAGTTGCAGCGTCGTATTTCTAGAGATGTCGCAATATCTTACTTTTTCCTGTCGCCAAATTGCAATTTCATCGCCGCTTCAATCATGCTACTATGAAGGCATGTCGTACAATAATAGGAGGCGTATCAAGTGTCCCAGAAGCTCAAAATAGCCATTATCGGTTGCGGCGGTATTGCAAACGGAAAGCATTTGCCGAGTCTGTCTCGTTTGGAGCAAGTTGAACTTGTCGCATTTTGTGATATTGTTTCCGAGCGGGCCGAAGAAGCGAAAGCGAAGTACGGCAATGCGGAAGCGAAGGTTTATGAAGAGTATAAAGCGCTGCTGCAAGATGCGTCGATCGATGTCGTTCACGTATGTACGCCGAACGATTCCCATGCGGAGATCACGATTGCGGCGCTGGAAGCCGGCAAGCATGTGATGTGCGAGAAGCCGATGGCCAAGACGGCGGCCGATGCTCGCCGGATGGTCGAGGCGGCCAAGCGGACAGGCAAGAAGCTGACGATCGGCTACAACAACCGTTTCCGGGAGGACAGCCTTTATTTGAAACGCATCTGCGAGGAAGGCGAGCTTGGCGACATCTACTATGCGAAAGCGCATGCCGTTCGTCGCCGTGCCGTGCCGACTTGGGGCGTCTTCCTTGACGAAGAGAAGCAAGGCGGAGGACCGCTGATCGATATCGGCACGCATGCCCTCGACCTGACGCTCTGGCTGATGGATAACTACGAACCGAAGGTCGTGCTTGGAACGGCTTTTCATAAATTGTCCGGCAAAGAAAACGCTGCCAATGCTTGGGGACCCTGGGACCCGAAGAAATTTACGGTGGAGGATTCGGCCTTCGGCATGATCGTGATGAAGAACGGCGCGACCATCATGCTGGAATCGAGCTGGGCGCTCAATACGCTCGATGCGAAGGAAGGGAAGACCACCTTGTGCGGAACGGAAGGCGGCGCGGATATGGAGGACGGCCTCCGGCTGAACGGCGAGAAGCTGAGCCGCTTATACATGAACAAGATCCAGCTCGGCGGCGGCGGGGTCGATTTCTACGACGGTCAAAGCGAGAGCGCGCCGGATACGGAAATGCGTCTGTGGATCGATGCTATCCTGCATGACAAGCAGCCGGTCGTCACGCCGGAGCAGGCTTGCGTCGTGTCCGAAATTCTCGAAGCGATCTATGAATCGGCGAAAACAGGCAAAGCTGTAACCTTCGACTAAGCGCCGGAAGAAAGGATGGGAACGATGATCAGAGTAGCGATGCTCAGCTTTTGGCATGTGCATGCCGCCGATTACGCGAAGCAGGCGGAGGAGCATCCGGATACGGAAATTGTGGCCGTATGGGATGAACTTCCGGAGCGCGGACGCCGGGAAGCGGAAGCGCGGGGCGTCCGGTTTTACGACAAGCTGGAGGAACTCCTCGCTCAGCCGGATATCGACGCGGTGATTGTCGATACGCCGACCAACCTGCACCGGGATGTGTTGGTGGCAGCGGCGCAGGCGGGCAAACATATGTTTACGGAAAAAGTCGTTGCGCCGACGCTGAAGGAAAGCAACGAAATTATGGAAGCGGTCCGCAAGGCCGGTGTCAAGTTAACGGTGTCGCTTCCGCGATTGAACGAAGGCTATACACTGGCCGTGCAGGACGTGCTGAGCCGGGGGCTGCTCGGCGAAGTGACGCTCGTCCGCACGCGGCTGTCTCATAACGGCGCGATTCCAAACGACCAATCGGCGAACGGCTGGCTGCCTGCGCACTTCTACAATGCCGAGCAGTGCGGCGGCGGCGCGATGATCGACCTCGGCTGCCATCCGATGTATTTGGCCCGCTTGTTCCTCGGCATGCCGGAGAGCGTAACGGCCAGCTACGGCTACGTCACGGACCGGGAAGTCGAGGACAATGCGGTGTCCGTGCTGCGTTATACCAGCGGGGCGCTTGCCGTTGTGGAAGCGGGCTTCGTCAACCGGCATTCGCCGTTCGTGATCGAAGTGCACGGCACGGAAGGCAGCTTGCTCTATTCGACGCACGACAACCGTTTGCTCGTGCGCACGGCGAAGGGCGGAGCGGCGTCGGACGAGGAATGGCGCGTGCAGGAGCTTCCGGCCGGTCGCCCGTCGGCGTTTCATCAGTGGGTAACCCATATTCAGCAGGGGACGATGGCGGAGGAAAATATCGGGCTGGCGCTGGACCTGACGCGGTTAATGGAAGCTTCGAACTTATCCGCACGCTCCGGGACGGCCTGCCGACTTAACGATTTGCAGCCATGAACGGTCAGTCCCGAATCGGCGCGAGGCCGTATCCGTTCGAGCTGATGCTGGAAAACCCGACGGCGCTTGACCGGCTGGAGGTGGAGTTCAAATGGGGTCATTACGGCATTCGCATGCTGAACTTTCACCATACCAGCTTTGCTTCGGGCCGGATCGTTCATTTTCATAAGCATTCGGACTTCGAGTTTCATTTTATCCCGCGCGGCAAAGGGAAGGTCATTCTCGGCAGCGAGCCGTACTCGTTGCAGGAAGGGCAGATGTATTTGACCGGTCCCGGTCTCCTGCATTATCAGGAGGCGGATGCCTTCGAGGCGATGGATGAGCTGTGTCTGCATATCGATATTCGGAAGCTGGAAGCGGAAGAGACGGCAGACTCGGAGGCATGGGGAGCCCGCTGGGAGCAGGCGGAGGCGGAAGCGTGCATCCGCCGCCTGGAGCAGCTGCCTCCGCGGCCGATGGCCGACAAATACAAGGCGATGGAATGCTTTATGACGGCTTACCGGGCCTGGTACGAAAATCAGCCGGGCGTTCTGACGGTGATCAAGCAATCGATCATTCAGGTGCTGCTGCGGATGACGCGGGCCTACGACGAAACGCCGCAGCGGGACCTGCCGTCCCGGGATATGAAAAACTACCGCTACCAGCTTGCCGCCCAGTTTATCAAAGACAACTACATGGCCCCGTTAACGCTGGAGGTGGTGGCGGAGCGGGTGCAGATCAGCCCGAGACAGCTGCAGCGCATTTTTCGCGAGCAAACGGGAGGCACGTTCAGCGAGTACATCGAGCATGTTCGGCTCGCGCAAATCTGCAAGGAATTGGCCGAGAGCGAGTTCACCATCGACCAGATCGCGGTTCAGAACGGCTTCTCCAGCGCCAACTATTTGCATTACGTATTTAAGAAAAAGCTCGGCACCACGCCGATGCAGTACCGTTTGCAGCATAACGTTACACAGCATTAGCCGTTTCCAAGCAACTGAGAAAACACCTGAAGCCGTTCTCCTTCGTTCGCGTATCGAATGGGGGAAAACGCTTGTCAGGTGTTATTTTTTCTTGGGAACGAGCTGACGTTCATTCCAAGAGTTCAACGTATGGTGGCTTTTAGCGTTGATACCCGCGTACAGGCATATGCTTAATTCCTGAAATAAAATTAGAGCCCAGGTATTCAACAGGGCCAATCACATCAAAATGAGTAAAATTTGTTGTGAGTTCATCAAATAAAAAGGTCATCGTATGTTTGGCTATTCTGCTTCCGATGCAATGATGGACACCTGTGCCAAAGGAAATATGAGGATTGGGATGCCGCTGCATATTAAAGGTATAAGGATCTGCAAAAATCTCCTCATCGCGATTCGCCGAGCCTACCCAGACGGCAACAGCATCTCCCTCTTTAATCGGCACTCCCCGGATTTCCGTATCCATCGTGGCATATCTCAAAAAGTGGCTGCCCGGAGAAGACCAACGAAAAGCCTCTTCGACAAAGCTGTCCATAGATTCAGGATGTGCGGCAAGCTCCTCAAGCCCATTTATTTTCGTCTGCTCCAGTACCGTTGAGCTAGCGACATGCGGAGTCGTAGCTGTAGCTCCGAGCAAAATGCTGTAGCAGTTGGAAATGACCGTTGGTATGTCCATCTTCTCGCCAGCGATCTCCAGCTGTAACAATGCGCTAATCAGGTCATCTCCCGGAGAACGGCGGCGCTGCTTGACCATATCTTGAAAGTAACCAAACAACTCCCTGTGTGCCAATTGCAAAGTCGCTGTGATATCGTCATCTGCCAATTTAAATTCCTCATCCTCAGGAGCAACGGACATGATGGTTAGCCGTGTCAGTGTTGGCCAATCCTCCGGAGGCAGCTCCAGGATGCATCCGCCTACACAAATCGATAAAGCAAACGCGGCACGAGCAAAATCAATCCCCTCATCTTCTAAGCTTGGCAGAACCAGCTTGCGGATTTCCTGGCGAATCTGATCTTCATGCTTGAGGATGGAGTCAGGAGTAAAGAATTGGTGCATGGCACGTCTCATTTGGGTATGGCGTGGCGGATCTGTCACGGCCATTTGCTTGCCGCCGGAGGGATCATCCCTTCCAAGCAAACTGAGCAAATTTCCCCGTTCGGAGGTAAACGTCTTATAATCCTTCAATACCTGCACAACATCCCTATATTTCGTAATCGACCAGAAGCCCAACTTGTCATCGACCTGCTGCCAATGAACAGGCGCCTGATGGCGCAGTGCGGCCCATACCGCATGAGGCTCTCCATGGCTGTATAAATAGGGATCGAGCAAATTGACATCTTTGATGTTGACTTGAGAAAAATCAATGGAAGCCGATGCTGTCATTTTCGTTATCTCCTCCAACTGTTAAATTCTTGGAAACCAATGTATATCCAAGAGTCAAGTGACTATATTTGAAACTGATTTTACCAATAATCCTATTTATTTTATATGGAGTAATTAAAATAATAATTATGTCAATATTTGTATTGTAAGGTTTTTAATTCATATGATCAATGTTTATTTTTATAATGCATGGATCAAACCTGTTCCGGGCTTATGAAACTCATTGTGTTCTTTATAAAACGTGCCATCAAATTTTTCAATCGATCGAAACCATAATCTTGTGAAACCGCTTGCAATTATTTAATCCTCCGTTATAATGTTAATATATGCTTTATATGGAAATAACACAGCGCTTACAAAATGAAGTTACAATGTTCATGTTAGCAAGAGATAATGACAGAGAAAGAGAGGGTGAGAGGTAAGGCAAGTGTCGACAGCTTCAAAGGTTATGACTTCATTCATCATGAAACGGGCCACAGACTTGTTCACCTATTGTGGGCTCAACATTTTCTCGCCAGTCACCTCCTCCCACAACAGGAGTATTTCCGATTATACAGATATGAAAAATAGTAAATTAGCTAGCGAATTGGTGGTCAGTTGATACTTCATGAACGGAGGAAGATATGTTGACTGAAAGCTCGCCGGTTTTTCGCAGACTCGTACGTTATGTGAAGCCATACTCGTTCTGGGTGGCGGTAACAGTCGTTGCTTCGCTGGCGCTCGCTGCCATCGAGATCATGCTGGGCAAGTTTTTCGAATGGATAGTGAATGGGGGGGCAGCCTCTGCCTCTATGATTTTCTTCCTGCTGGTAGGGATGATCGTGATTGGCATGCCGTGCCGGTACCTGATCAAATATGGATCAGCCCGCTTTAGTGTCAAGGTGCTTCGCGATTTGCGCAACGAACTCGTGCGCAGATTTGGCGATATGCCGCTTTCCCAAGCGGAACGCAAATTAACGGGCGATTTGATTTCCCGGTGTACGGGCGATACGGCGCTGCTGCAAAATTTTTTCATTCAGCACTTCGCCAATTTGTTTTATTTGCCTGTCGTTTTTATCGGCGCGCTGACCCTGCTTTTGCTTACACACTGGAAGCTGGTGCTGTTCAGTCTCGTGCTGTTTCCTTTAGGCATGCTGGTTGCCGGACTGCTGACCCATACGCTGCGTTCGACTTCCGAGCAGATCCAGAACACCATGGGTCAATTGAATGCACTGGCGCAGGACTCCATCGGAGGCTTGGCGGTGATGAAGGCGTTTAATGCGCAGACGATATTTTATCAAAAGTATAGCGAACTGACGCAGCATGCCGTAAAGCTGGGCTTGCGGCTTGAAAAGCGGTATGCGGCGCTCGGGCCCATCGCTATTCTGTTCCTTGCGGTACCTGTTATTTTCGTCGTTATGTATGGCGGGCATTTAATCCGAATCGGTGAATTGAATGCCGGTAGTCTCATCTTGTTTCTTTACTTGCTGCCACTTGCCTTGCAGCCGGTCAGCTTGGCTCCTACACTGATTGCCCAATTGCAGGAGGCTTCGGGCGCCTCCCGGCGGCTTTTCCATGCGCTTGACTGGCCTGTCGAAAGGCAAACCGGTTCCAAGGAGCAAGCTGGCTCGTGGGATGTTCCGGTCAGCGTCGAGCGTGTATCCTTTTCCTACGAAGGTAAAACGAACGTACTGGACGACATCAGCTTTCAGTTAAACCGGGGAGAAACACTGGCTATCGTCGGCGCAAGCGGCGGTGGGAAGACGACAATCTTTAAGCTGCTGTGCGGCTTTTACGAGCCTGAACCGGGCGAAGGTACGATACGTATGTTCGGCAGGCCTTTGTCCGAGTGGGATTTATCCGCGCTGCGGTCAAATATTTCCGTTGTCTCCCAGGATTCTTATCTATTTCCCGCTACGGTCGCTGACAATATCGGATTTGGGCGGCTGGGAGCTACCCGTGAGGAGATTATGGCTGCAGCCCAGGCAGCGAATGCCCACGACTTTATCGAGCAGCTTCCGCAAGGCTATGATACGATGCTGGGCGAGCGGGGCGGCGGATTATCCGGGGGGCAACGGCAGCGGATGGCCATTGCCAGAGCGATGCTTCGGCAGTCCCCGCTCATCCTGCTGGACGAGCCTACTTCGGCACTTGATACGGTGTCCGAATCCCTTGTGCATAGCGCCTTAAAGCGTTTGGCTGATGACCGCAGCGTTATGGTGATCGCCCACCGGCTGTCAACGATTTTGCAGGCTGACCGTATACTTGTCCTTGATCAGGGACGTATTGCGGAAAGCGGTACGCATGATGAGCTTTTGGCGCAAAACGGTGTTTATAAAAAGCTGTATCTCTATCAATTAACGAAGGAAGATGAGACAGCGCAGGGCACGGCAAGCAGGAAGGGGGGAGCGGACTATGTCCTTCAAACAAGCGTTCCTTGATTACAAGCAGCTCATGAAGTTTATGCGCCCCCGACGCCGTCTTTATTATACCGGACTGATCGGCGATAGCTTGGCCAACTCCGGACTTTCGATACTTATTGCTTTTGTGATCAAAGACCTGTTGAATTTTGCAGTCGGCGGGCAGTTGGAAGATCTGTATACGGCTATTACGATTGTGGTCAGCTCCGTTGTCGGATTGTGTATCTTATCGCCTATATTCAGCTATTTGTATTTGCGAAGCATCAGGCTGACCTTAGCGGATATGCGGATGCAGTTATACAAGCATATTGGTAAAATCACGTTTCGCGCTGCGGAAGAACACCACTCCGGCGACCTGCTTTCGCGGATGACCAGTGATGTGCAAGTGGTCGAAAAAACGTACCATGAGCATTTAAGATCGATTGTTTCACAAATCACCATGGTAGCCGGATCGATTCTTGTCCTATGCGTGGTCGATTGGCGTTTCGCCCTTGTCCTCGTCGTCCTGGCACTGTTGACTATAGGCATTAACGCGCGTTTTGCTCCCCGGATGCGCGCGATCGGCGACAAGCTGCAAGCGCAAATGGGCATATTGACAGAGCGCGTAGGGGATTTAATCGGCGGTCTCCAGATCACGAAGCTATTCGGTTTGAGGGACCAGATCGGCAAGCTTTGCGAGGAGGCCAGTGAGGAAGTTAGCGAGTCCGGCCTCAAGCAGGGCCATCAATCCGGTGTGCTGGAAGCCTGCAACTCCGCCGTTCAATTTTTCAGCATGGGGGGGATTCTCGCCATCGGCTTATATCTCGTGTCCAGACAGCAGCTTGAACTGGGGACGCTTGGTTTAATTCTTTACCTGCAAATTGGAATTTCAAGCACCTTTCTCCAGGTTGGGGCTGCGATTACGCTGATGCAAAACTCGCTCGCCGGTGCTGCCCGAATCCATCAACTGCTGGATGAGCCTACGGAGCCGGAAGGTGACAGGGCTACCGCTGCTCTGGCTGAGCTGGCCTATCAAGAGGCATCCGGCAATGTCCCGGCGCTGGAGCTTTGTAACGTTACCTTTAGTTACGAGCCGGGCCGCCCGGTGCTGCGGTGTCTGTCTATGTCTGCAACGGAGGGGAAAGTGACTGCAGTAGTCGGACCAAGCGGGGGCGGTAAAAGCACGATCATGAAGCTGCTGCTCAGCTTTTACGAGCAGGAGTCTGGTCTGATAACCATTCAAGGCAAACCTCTAGAGCTTTATAGTATTAAAGAACTGCGCGAGCTCATTGCGTATGTCCCTCAGGAAGCATTTCTTTTCCACGATTCGATTGCCGGGAACATCCGTCTTGGACGCCCGGATGCTAGCGATGAGGAAGTGGAGAATGCGGCCCGGATGGCGCATGCCCATGCATTCATTACAGAGCTGCCGGAAGGTTATGCGACAATTGTCGGGGAACGCGGTTCAACCTTATCCGGAGGGCAGCGTCAACGGATTGCGATTGCCAGAGCCCTGCTCAAAAATGCACCCATTCTATTGTTGGACGAGGCTACATCCGCTTTGGATGCGGAGTCGGAGCATGAAGTCCAGCTAGCGCTTCAAGAGCTGATGAGGGGTAGAACAACGCTAGTCATCGCCCATAGGCTGTCGACCATAGAGCAAGCCGATTGCATTTGCGTGGTTGCCGATGGCAGCTTGGTCGAGCAAGGAATACACGAAGAGCTGCTAGCCAAAGATGGCGTGTACGCCAAGCTTCACGATTTACAATACCACGCAGAGCAGGTCTTGGTGTCTGTATAACATCTACAGTATCACTTTACGATGCGAATAGGAGTGTGTGAATTTGTCATGAAACAAGAGCTGGCAAACAATCAGATCTTTGATCGCGAGAAGGTGAAGCGGTATCCGTTGACGCAACCGCAGGAGCGTATTTGGTATACGGAACTGCTGTATCCAAATCGCAATGCGTCAACGATCATCCTTAACACCAAAATTAATGGGGCTGTGAATACAGATATTTTGAAACAAGCGATCGGTGTCGTCGTGCAGCGCAACGACTCATTCCGTATTCGCATTGCCAGTGATAACGGCGTCCCTTGGCAGTACATCGTGCCTTATGCCGAAGAGGATCTCGTGATTGGACACTTGGAGATGCCCCAAGAGCAGGCGGCCGAGTGGCTAAAGAGGAATAACGTTGTGCCGTTCAAGCTGCTGCACGCACCGCTGTATCAGTTTACGATTATCCGTATCCATGAAGAGGAAATTTGGCTTAGCTTTAGGATGCATCATATCGCCACTGACGGTGTGTCGATGCACCAGGCGGTCGATCAAATGACGGGTTTTTACCAGGAGCTTGCGAATGGGACCTTCGATGCCGCCAGCAGCTTGAAAGCTAATTCCTACCTTGATTTTATTCAAGCAGAGCAGGAATATGAGCAGTCAGACCGGTATCAGAAGGACAAAGCTTATTGGTTAAATAAGTTTAGCGAGTTTCCGGAGACGATTGGGCTCAAAACTTACAATCCCTTAACGCTTAGCACAGCCGGCAGAAGGGAGGGCGCCGAACTCAGCGAGGAGCTCCACAAGGGGATAAACGCATTTTGCGAGGAGCACCGTATCAGTCTCTTTACTTTCTTTTTATCAGCCTTATATATTTACGTGCACAAGGTTACACAAGAGCAGGATATTCCGATTGGTACGCTTTATGCAAACCGGACAAGCAAGAAAGAAAAGGATACGATCGGCATGTTCGTCAGTACGGTAGCGACCCGGGTTCGCGTGGAGCCGGAGACCGAGATGCTGGCCTTTTTGCAAAGCGTTGCGAAAGAGCAATCCTCGATTTTGCGCTATCAGCGGTATCCGTATAATAAAGTCATTCAAGATTTGCGCGAAACCCGTCGCAGTCAGGATATACAGCGTTTGTTTGGCGGGTCCATTCAATACCGGACGTACAGCTTTGCCAAATTTGGCGAATTCACCATGCAGCCGGACAATGATTTTTGCGGCGATATCGTGAACGACTTTGACATTCATATGGTGGATGAGCTCGACCGGGGAAAAATGATGCTCTATTTCGACTACCGGACAGAGCTGTTCGATGAGCAGGAAGTGGCGCAAATCATTCGTCAATTTCTAGCCGTTGCGGAGGGCATGATTAAAAGTCCGACGCAGACGATCCAACAGTTGTCTCTCCTAAGCGAAACGGAAAAGGAAACGATTCTTAACGTATTTAACGATACAGCAGCCGATTATCCAAGCGGACAAAGCATTGCTACGCTTTTTGAAGAACAGGCGGGACGAACGCCAGAGCAGACGGCCGTGGTCTGCGAAGGAAAGGCCTTGACCTACAGCGAGTTAAACGAGCGAGCAAACCGGCTGGCCCGCACGATTCGCGCCCTTGGCGTTACGGCGGATGATACGGTTGGAATGATAGCGGAGCGGTCCACGCAAATGGTCGTCGGCATCTTAGCGATATTAAAAGCCGGAGGCGCTTATGTACCGGTTGATCCGGATTATCCTGAGGAACGCGTGCGTTATCTGCTGGAAGATTCCGGGGTCAACGTGCTGCTGACCGAGCGGAAGGAGTTAGTTACCGAACACTTTAAAGGAACGATCCTGGATATAAGCAGAAAGGAGGTTTATGACGAGGATGGTTCCAACCTGGAACCGGTAAGCGGACCCAACCATTTGGCTTATGTGATTTATACGTCCGGAACAACCGGTAAGCCAAAGGGAGTTATGGTTGAACAGCGAAATGTAGTCCGATTGGTTAAAAATACCGATTATGCTGCGCTGGATGAAACAACGCGCATCCTGCAAACCGGATCGGTCGTCTTTGACGCGTCCACGTTTGAAATCTGGGGCGCGCTGCTGAATGGCGGACAGCTTCATTTGGTGAATAAGGACATGATCTTGCATGCGGCCAGCTTGAAGCAGACGATTCAGGAAAATGGCATTACAACGATGTTCTTGACCACTGCGCTATTTAATCAGCTCACACAGCAGGACAGCCGCCTGTTTGCAAGCTTGGACACACTGCTTGTCGGGGGCGAGGCGCAGTCCGTGCCGCACATGAACCGCGTGCTTCAGGATAACCCCGGCTTCCGGCTCGTAAACATTTATGGTCCGACGGAAAACACGACCTTCTCAACGGCGTACGTGATTCCTGCGGAGCGGTCCAATACGGTGCCGATTGGCGGTCCGATCCGCAACTCAACGGCCTATGTTGTCGACAGCGCTATGAGGCTTCAGCCTGTCGGGGCATGGGGCGAGCTGCTGGTTGGCGGCGATGGGGTGGCCCGTGGCTACTTGAATCAACCGGAGCAAACGGCGGAGAAATTTATCGACGGCCCGTTCCGTAAAGGCGAGCGCTGCTACCGGACCGGTGATCTGGTACGCTGGCGGGCGGACGGTACGCTGGAGTATAAGGGACGGATGGATCAGCAGGTGAAAATCCGTGGATACCGCATTGAGCTTGGCGAGATTGAGGAGCATCTTCTGCAAGTGGAGGCGGTACAGGAAGCGGTGATCATCGCGCGCGAGGATGAAAACGGACAAAAGCAGCTGTGCGCTTATTATGTGGCAGAACGCGAGCTTGGTGCCAATGAGGTCAGAAGCGCGCTGTCCCAGGAGCTGCCGGGTTACATGGTGCCGTCGTACTTTGTACAGGTTGAACAGATGCCGCTTACGCCAAATGGGAAAGTGGACCGCCGGGCACTTCCCGCTCCGGAGGGCAGCCTTCAAACAGGTGCGGAGTATGTGGCGCCACGTACCGCCGTCGAGCAGGCGCTTGTCTCGGTCTGGCAGTCTATTCTTGGCGTGAAGAATGTCGGTGTGCTGGATAATTTCTTTGAGCTGGGTGGCGATTCGATCAAAGCGATCCAGGTTTCTTCACGATTGCTTCAAGCCGGGTATAAGCTGGAAATGAGAGAGATGTTCCAATATCCGACCGTGGCGGAGTTGAGCAGATATGTACAAGAAGCCAGCCGGATTGCCGATCAAGGCGAGGTTTGCGGACTTGTTACGCATACCCCGATCCAGCTCTGGTATTTAGACCAGAACCCGGCTGAACCACATCACTTTAACCAGGCGTTTCTGCTTTACCGGAAAGCGGGCTTTGAGGAAGCTGCGCTTCGCTCGGCGGTGGAGGCCATCGTCAAGCATCACGATGCCCTTCGCATTGTGCTCCGCAAGACAGAGAACGGCGTTCATGAAACCTGGAATCGCGGTGCAGACGGGGAAGGCAGCGGACTGTACGGGCTGGAGATCTGCGACTTTACGCAAGTGGAGCATGTAGCTGAAGCGATTGAAACGCAAGCAAACGCGATTCAAAGCAGTATCCAGCTTCATGACGGGCCACTGGTTAAGCTGGGCCTATTCCGCTGCGCAGATGGGGACCACTTGCTGATGGCCATTCACCACTGGGTTGTGGACGGCATATCGTGGCGCATATTGCTTGAGGATTTGACAGCGGGCTACGAGCAGGCACTCAGCGGTTCTGTGACGATCAAGCTTCCGCAAAAAACCGACTCGTTCCAAACGTGGGCTGACAAGCTGCTCGCCCATGCCGACAGCCCTGCTATGGAGCGCGAACGCCAGTATTGGCTGGAGTCGGGCGCTACCGGATTCCTCCCGCTGCCCAAGGACTTTGCCGACGCCGGGACGCCGACGGTTGGCAGGAGCGAGGTTGTATCGGTCCGCTGGACCCAAGAGGAAACCGAACGGCTGCTGAAGCAAGCGAACCGCGCTTATAATACAGAAATCAACGATCTGCTGCTTACTGCGCTCGGCATAGCCGTCCAGGATTGGACCGGGCATAACCGGATTGCGGTCAATCTGGAGGGGCACGGACGTGAGCCAATCCTTTCGGATGTGGATGTAACCCGTACCGTAGGCTGGTTTACAAGCCAGTTCCCGGTCGTGCTTGAAATGGGAAGCAGTGAAAAGGAAAAGAACATTTCGTACCTTATCCGCACGGTGAAGGAAGGTCTGCGCCGGATTCCTCACCGGGGCATCGGATTTGGCATACTGAAATACTTGTCGTCTATGAACAATGGGGAACAAGTGTTTGTTCAAGAGCCGGAGCTTAGCTTTAACTATTTGGGCCAATTCGATCAGGACTTGGAGCAAAGCGGCTTGAGCTTATCCCCGCACCCAACCGGCGAATTGGTTAGCGGGCAGACGGTCATGAGGTACCCGGTTGACGTGAACAGCATGATCGTTGGCGGGGAACTGGAGATGACGATCCACTATGATACGGAAGCGTTCCGGGCAGATACCATCAAACGGTTGGCAGGGCTTCTGCAAACGAGCTTGCGTGAAGTGCTGGACCATTGCACGTCCAAGGAACAGCCGGAACTGACGCCAAGCGACCTGCAAATGAAAGGGCTTTCTCTGGCGCAGCTTGAGCAAATTACGGAGTTGATGCGCCATGTCGGCGAGCTGGAGGATGTGTTTGCCCTGACGCCGCTGCAGAAGGGCATGCTGTTCCACAGCTTAATGGACCGGCAAGCCGGCTCGTACTTTGAGCAATTGACACTGGATCTGGAAGGAAGCTTCCGGGTGGAGGCATTCCGCCGCGGCTTTGAGCTGCTTGTGCAAAGACACCAGGTTCTGCGTGCCAATTATTTGACTTCGCTGACTGACGAGCCGATTCAGGTGGTCATCCGCCATAAACCGGTCGACTTCAGCTACGAGGATCTGCGCCCGCTTGAAGCGGATGAGCGGTTGGCATACGCCGAAAGCTTCCTCCGCCAGGATAAAAAACGGGGCTTCGATCTTGAGCAGGGCGCGTTAATGCGCGTTTCCGTACTGCAAACCGGCGATCAGTCGTACCGCATGGTATGGAGCTTCCATCATATTTTGATGGACGGCTGGTGCTTATCGCTCATGTTAGGCGAGGTGTTCGAGAGCTACCACGCTTATCTTAGCTCGAAGCAACCGAAGCTTGCCCCTGTTACGCCTTTCAGCCGGTATTTTGATTGGCTGGAAAAGCAGGACGACCAGGAAGCGAAGCAATTCTGGTCCCAGTATTTGTCCGGTTATGAGCAGATGACGTTACTCCCTCGATCGGACTCTGGGGATGACGCAAGCGGATTTGCACCCGTTAAGCAAACCTTCTTGCTGAACCGAGAATTGACCGAGAAGTTGAACCGTGTGGCCAAGCAGCACCAGGTCACCTTATACACGTTGATACAAACGGCATGGGGCGTCATCCTGCAAAATTACAACAACAGTCCCGATGTCGTGTTCGGCAGCGTCGTGTCGGGCCGTCCGGCGGAAATTCCAGGCGTGGAGAGCATCGTCGGCCTGTTCATCAATACGATACCGGTCCGTCTTCAAACGGTGCCGGGCGAAAGCTTCGCCCAGGCGATGATCCGCAGCCAGGAGCAGACCTTGAAAACGCAAAGCTATGATACGTATCCGCTCTTTGAGATCCAGAAGCTGACGGAACAGAAGCAGGATTTAATCAACCATATTATTGTGTTTGAAAACTATCCGATGGAAGAGCAAGCTGAGCAACTGCTAATGAAGGGCGGCGGCGAAAGCGGATTTGCGATTTCGAACGTCGTGATGTCCGAGCAAACGACCTATGATTTCAACATGATTGTCATGCCGGGCGACGAGCTTCGCTTCCAGTTTGAATATAACGCGAACGCCTTTGATTTGACTGAAATTGAGCAAATGCAGCACCATTTCGTGCATGCGCTGGAGCAGATTGCAGCGAACCCTGCTATTCCGGTGGACAAGCTGGAGCTGGTAACCGGGCAGGAGAAGGAGTTGCTGCTGCATGGCTTCAACGACACGGCCGCGGAGTATCCCCAGGAGCGGACGATTCATGAGTTGTTCGAGGAGCAGGCGGCCCGCACGCCGGAGCGGACAGCAGTGCTGTTCGAGGACGAGCGGCTGACGTACCGCGAACTGAACGAGCGGGCGAACCGCCTGGCGCGGACGCTGCGCGCTGAAGGCGTAGGCGCGGATGTGCCTGTAGCGATCATGGTTGAGCGCTCGCTGGAGATGATTGTCGGCATCTACGCGATTCTGAAGGCGGGCGGCGCTTACGTGCCCATCGATCCGGAGTATCCGGCGGAGCGTATCCGCTATATCGTCGAAGATTCGGGGGCATGGTTGCTGCTGACGCAAAGCCGCTTCCTGGACCGCGTGCCGGCGGAGCTGGAAGGCCGAGTTCTTGATTTGAACGAGGGGGCGGTTTACGCCGAAGATGCGACGAATCTGCCGCTTGGTGCCGGTCCGCGCGACATGGCTTACGTTATCTATACGTCGGGCTCGACCGGCAAACCGAAAGGCGCGGCGATCGAGCATCATTCCGTACTCAACCGTATCCTGTGGATGCATGAGCGCTACCCGATTGGCGAGGCGGACGTTATTCTGCAAAAAACGACCTTTACGTTCGACGTGTCGGTGTGGGAGCTGTTCTGGTGGGCCATGGCCGGCTCAAGCGTCTGCCTGTTGACACCGGGCGGAGAGAAAAACCCAGAGCTTATTTTGCAGGCGATCAGCCGTTATGGCGTGACCACGATGCACTTTGTACCGGCCATGCTTCATGCGTTCATGGATTACGCGGAGCAGCAGCCGAAGCCAACGGTCACGGAACAAACGTCCAGCCTGCGCCATGTATTCGCCAGTGGAGAGGCGCTGCCGCCGCAGCACGTGGCCCGCTTCCAAGAAGCGATTGGCCGGGTGAACCGGACGCGGCTGATCAATCTGTACGGACCGACGGAAGCAACGGTGGACGTGTCGTACTTCGATTGCGAGCCGGATGAGTCCTATGCGGTGATTCCAATCGGCAAGCCGGTGCACAATACACGGCTGTATATCTTGAAGGAAGGCACGGAGCAGTTGCAGCCGGTCGGTGTGGCTGGCGAGCTGTGCATCGCCGGGGTGCAGGTGGCAAGAGGCTACTTAAACCGTCCGGAATTAACGGCGGAGAAGTTTACGGCTGATCCATTTGTGGCAGGCGAGCGGATGTACCGGAGCGGAGACCTGGCCAGATGGCTGCCCGATGGGAACATCGAGTATCTGGGCCGGATCGACCATCAGGTGAAAATCCGCGGTTACCGAATTGAGCTGGGCGAGCTGGAAACCGAGCTGCTCCGCATCGACTCGGTGCTGGAATCGGTCGTCGTGGCCCGCGAGGACGGCCAAGGCCAGAAGCTGCTGTGCGCCTACTATGTGGCGACAAAAGAGCTGACGGCGGGCGAGCTGCGCGAGGCGCTATCGAAAGAGCTGCCAAGCTACATGGTGCCTACGTACTTTACCCAGGTTGAACGGATGCCGCTTTCCGCTAACGGCAAGATCGACCGCAAGTCGCTTCCTGCGCCGGAAGCAAGCGTGCAGTCAGGCGAGGCCTATGCCGCACCGCGTACGCCAGTGGAGCGTGCGCTCGCGAATATCCTGCAGACGGTGCTCGGCTTGAGGACGGTCGGCATTCACGACAATTTCTTTGATTTGGGCGGCGATTCCATCAAGTCGATCCAGGTGGCGTCCCGCATGATGCAAGCCGGCTATAAGCTGGAGATGAAAGATATTTTCAAATATCCGACCATCGCTTCGTTGAGCGCTCATGTCCGTATAGCCGTCCGGCTTGCGGATCAAGGGGAGGTAACGGGTGAGGCGCCGCTAACCCCGGTTCAGCGCTGGTTCTTTGAGCATAATCCGTCTCAGCCGCAGCATTTTAACCAGTCGTTCATGATCTACCGTCCGGATCGTTTTGAAGAAGGGGCCTTGCGCCAGACGTTCCATAAGCTGGCTGAGCATCATGACGCGCTGCGCCTGGTTGTCCAAGATAGCGGAAGCGGCTATCAAGTCCGGTACCGTGCCGTCACGGAGGGCGAACTGCTTGACCTTGCAGTCATCGATCTGCAGGACAGAAAGATGGACGATTCCTTAAACCATTGGATCGAGGAGAAGGCGACGGAAATTCAAGGCTCCATCGATCTAAACGCCGGACCGTTCGTCAAGCTGGGACTGTTCCGTTGCGCGGATGGCGACCACCTGTTGATCGCGGTGCACCATTTGGCTATTGATGTGGTGTCATGGCGTATCTTGTTTGAAGATTTCATGACGGGATACGAGCAGGCGTCAAAAGGTGAAGCGATCCGGCTGCCGCTGAAGACAGACTCGTTCCAAGCTTGGGCCCAGGGACTCGAACAATACACGGACAGCCCGGCTCTGGACAGCGAAAGGGCCTACTGGCAGCAGATCGAACAGGCATCCTGCCGTCCGCTGCCTAAGGATTATGCGTACGAACGCCCGCAGCTGCAGGACAGCGAGCTGATTACGCTAAATTGGACGCCTGAGGAAACCGTACAACTGCTGAAACAGGCGCACCGCGCTTATAACACGGAAATGAACGACTTGCTGCTCACGGCGCTCGGTATCGCTATTCAGCGCTGGAGCGGCCTGGAGGATGTGCTGGTTAGTCTGGAAGGGCACGGACGCGAGCCGATTATTCCGGACCTGGACATGACACGCACTGTCGGCTGGTTTACGAGCGTGTACCCGGTGCTGCTGTCGCAAGGAGCCGATATGACGCTGCGCGAGCGGATCAAGCGGACCAAAGAGCAGCTTCACGCCATACCGGATAAAGGTATCGGCTACGGCCTTCTAAGGTATCTATCACGGAAGCAGGAAGCTCCGGCGCTGCGGGCCGAGCCTGAAATCAGCTTCAACTATTTGGGACAGCTTGATCAGGACTTCCAGCAGCATGATATTCGCTTGTCTCCGTTTGCCGGCGGAATGACGGCGAGCGCTGATATAGCGCTGCGCTTTGCGCTTGATTTGAACAGCTTAGTCGTAGACGGGGCTTTGCAGCTCGCGATTAGGTACAGCGCTAAGCAGTACCGCAGGGAAACGGTGGAGCAGCTCGCTGGCCATCTCCATGCCAGCCTGCAGGAAGTGATTGCGCATTGCGTTTCGAAGGATCGCACCGAGCTGACGCCAAGCGATGTGTCCTTGAAAGGCGTAACGATTGAGGAATTGGAGCGGCTTATGCTGCAAACGGCGGCTATTGGCGAGATCGAGAACGTGTACAACTTGACGCCAATGCAAAAAGGCATCTTGTTCCACGGCCTGCTGGAAGCCGGCTCCGGGGCGTATTTTGAAGAGACGTCGTTCGATTTGAAGGGCGAGTTCGAGCCGGGAGCATTCGCTCAAAGTCTCGACTTGCTGGTGCAGCGCCATGAAGCCCTGCGCACGAACTTCTTCACAGCGTGGAAGGAAAACCCTGTCCAGGTCGTATTCCGCAGCAAACGCGGCACACGGGTCTTCGAGGATCTTAGCGGGTTCAGCGCCGAGGAACGTGAAGCGGAAATCGCGCGGTTTAAGCGCGAGGATCGGGAGAAAGGCTTTGATCTCGCCCGTGATCCGCTGCTGCGCATCGCGATTTTGCGTACCGGCCCTCAAGAGCACCATATGATCTGGAGCTTCCACCATATCATCATGGACGGCTGGTGCCTCTCGATTGTGGCACAGGAAGTGTTCGAAGCTTACTTTGCGCTGGTCAGGGGCAAGCAGCCTGAGCTATCCGAGGTATGGGCGTACAGCTCTTACATCGAATGGCTGGAGCGGCAAAACACGCAAGAAGCGTCCGCTTATTGGAGCAGCTACCTGGCAGGTTACGAAGAGCAAACCTTGCTGCCTGTTGGCAAGCCGGGGAACTCGGAGGACGTATCCGGGTATCGCGCGCAGCGTTACGAGTGTGAGCTTGGAAGCGAGTTGACAAAACGGATTCATCAGACGGCCAAAGCGCATCAAGTTACGATCAACACATTGATCCAAGCCGCATGGGGAATCGTGATTCAACGGTACAACGGAACGGATGATG
Organism: Paenibacillus sp. MZ04-78.2; assembly: GCF_024213375.1. Lineage (GTDB taxonomy): Bacteria > Bacillota > Bacilli > Paenibacillales > NBRC-103111 > Paenibacillus_G. The sequence continues at coordinate 95,003 of NZ_JANAVJ010000010.1, forward strand.
CGGTATTCGGCAGCGTGGTGTCGGGACGTCCTGCAGAAATTCCGGGTGTGGAGCGGATGATCGGATTATTCATCAACACGATTCCCGTCCGCATCCGCTGCGCAGGGGAGGAAAGCTTTGCTGACGTCATGAAGCGGGCGCAGGAGCAGGCGATTGCCTCCAATGCCTACGAAACGTTCCCGCTGTATGAAATCCAGACATTGACGGAGCAGAAGCAGGATCTGATTCGTCATATCGTGATCTTTGAAAACTATCCGGTGGATGAAAAGATGGAGCAGCTTGGCGGAGAGCATTCCGCGCTTCGATTGTCCGGCATTCAAAGTATGGAGCAAACGAACTATGATTTAAACCTTGTTGTGCTGCCGGGCGAATCGATGAAGCTTTACATTGGTTATAACGCAGCCGCATTTGAGTCGAAAGCGATCAAACGGATTCAGGCGCACCTGACTTACCTGCTGGAGCAGGTCGTGGCAAACCCGGATATCCGCATTCACGAGATGGAGCTGGTGAGCGGGGTGGAGAAGGAGCAGATTTTGCATGCGTTCAACGACACCGCGATCAACTCGCCTCGCGAGAAGACGATCTACCAGTTACTGGAGGAACAAACGGAGCGGAGGCCGGAGCAGGTTGCTGTCTACTGCGAAGGCCAGCGGCTGACGTACCGCGAGCTGAACGAGCGGGCCAACCGCCTCGCCCGCACGCTGCGCAGCGCTGGGGTGCAGCGCGACCGGTTCGTCGGCCTGATGGTCGAGCGCTCGCTGGAGATGATCGTCGGCGTGTTCGCGATCCTCAAAGCCGGCGGCGCGTATGTGCCAATCGATCCGGAGTATCCGGAAGACCGCATCCGTTACATGCTGGAGGATTCGGGCGCGAAGCTGCTGCTGACGCAGGAACGCCTTCGCGAGCGCATCGCCGCCGACCTGAAGGATGTTACGGTGCTTGCGGCGGACGATGAGGCGAACTACGATGCCGACGGCTCGAACCTGGAGCCGGTATCCGGCGCGGACGACTTGGCCTATGTCATCTACACCTCGGGTACAACCGGCAAGCCGAAGGGCGTCATGCTGGAGCATCACGGGCTGACGAACCTGAAAGCTTATTACGACCACACGCTGCGTATCGGCGTAGAGGACCGCGTGTTGCTGTTCGCCAGCCTGTCGTTTGACGCGGCCTGCTGGGAGATCTTCCAGGCGCTGTTCTGCGGCGCGACCTTGTACGTGCCGACGAAGGATACGATTCTGAACTATCAGTTGTTTGAAACGTATATGGCGGAACATCAAATTACGGTCGCAGCCCTGCCGCCAACGTATGCGGTGTATCTGGAGCCGGAGCATATGCCAAGCCTGCGCATTCTGTTCACAGTGGGTTCCGCCTCGTCGCCGGAGTTGGTGCAGAAGTGGAAGGACAAGGTGGCGTACTACAACGGGTACGGTCCGACGGAAAACTCGGTAGCGACGTCGATCTGGCTGGTCTCGGAAGATCCGGAGGCAGGCAGGCTGGTTTCGATCGGGCGGCCGGTGCCCAATCACCGGGTATACATCGTGGACACGCACGGGCATCTATTGCCGGCAGGCGTGGCAGGCGAGCTGTGCGTAGCCGGTGCGGGTCTGGCCAGAGGCTACTTGGATCGTCCGGAGCTGACGGCGGAGGTATTCGTGACCAGCCGCTTCAGCGGAGAGCGGATGTACCGGACGGGCGACCTGGCGAGATGGCTGCCGGACGGGCGGCTTGAATATTTGGGCCGGATCGACCACCAGGTGAAAATCCGCGGTTACCGGATCGAGCTGGGCGAGATCGAAGCGAAGCTCCTGCAGGTGGAAGCGGTGCAGGAAGTGCTCGTAATCGCGCGGGAAGACGGCCAAGGCCAGCAGCAGCTCTGCGCGTACTACGTGGCAAGCGAGGAATTGGCGGCAAGCGAACTGCGCCAAGTTCTGAGCGAGAAACTGCCAAGCTACATGGTGCCGGCGCACTTCGTGCAGCTGGAAGCGATGCCGCTGACGCCGAACGACAAGATCGACCGCAAGGTGCTGCCTGAACCGGACGTCAGCGGGCAAACTGGCGCAGATTACGCGCCGCCGCGCACGCTAGTGGAACGTTCCGTGGCAGCCATCTGGCAGGGCGTGCTTGGAGCGAGCGCGGTCGGCATCCACGATAATTTCTTCGAGCTGGGAGGCGACTCGATCAAGTCGATCCAAGTGTCCTCCCGCTTGCTGCAGCAAGGCTATAAGCTGGAAATGAAGGATTTGTTCGCGTATCCGACTATCGCAGGGCTCAGTCCTTATGTCCAGACAACAGTCGCCAAGGCCGATCAAGGAGCGGTAACTGGAGAGGCTCGGCTAACACCGATTCAGCACTGGTTCTTCGAGCAAAATTTTGCCGAGCCGCACTACTTTAACCAAGCCTTGCTGCTCCATCGGGCAGAGGGCTTTGAGGAAGCGGCGCTCCGTCAAGCCTTCGCGAAGCTGGTCGAGCATCACGACGCGCTTCGTATGGTATACAAAGCGGCCCCGGACGGCTTCACCGCCTGGAACCGGGATGTGCATGAAGGCAAGCCGCTTGAGCTGAGCTTGTTCGATTACCGGGATGCGGATCATGCCCGCGAGCTGGTGGAATCGAAAGCATGCGAGCTGCAGGCCGGTATCGATTTGCAGGAAGGACCGCTCCTGAAGCTTGGTCTGTTCCGCTGTGCGGATGGAGATCATCTCCTGATCGCGATTCATCATCTCGTGATCGACGGTGTATCGTGGCGCATTTTGTTCGAGGATTTGAAGACGGCTTACGACCAGGCTGTTCAAGGCGAAACGATCCGGCTGCCACATAAGACCGATTCGTTCCGGACATGGAGCGAAGAGCTGCGGAAGGCGGCAGCTAGCGACGAATTGCAGCGGGAGTTGGCGTACTGGCGTGACCTGGATAAAGTGGAGACGGCTGTACTGCCGAAGGAAGACGGACAGGACGGCGGACTCACGCTTGCCGACAGCGGAACGGTGACGGTAGAATGGTCAGCCGAAGCAACCGAGCAGCTGTTGAAGCAAGCAAACCGCGCCTATAACACGAATGTGAACGATCTGCTGCTTGCCGCTCTCGGCCTTGCCGTTCAGGATTGGACCGGACAAGAGAGGCTGTTGATCAGCTTGGAAGGCCATGGCCGCGAGGCTGATGCCATCGGCTTGGAGCTGGATCTGTCGCGGACGATCGGCTGGTTCACAAGCCAGTATCCGGTGCTGTTAACGGTGGAAGGCAGCCAGGCGCTTGGCAAACAGATCAAACAGGTGAAGGAAGATCTTCGTCGCATCCCGCGCAAAGGTATCGGCTACGGCATCCTGCGGTACGTATCGGAGCTTCCGGAGGCCGAACGTCTGCGGCAAGAACCGGAGATCAGCTTCAACTATTTGGGCCAATTCGATGAAGATTTGCAGAACGGTGCTTTCGGGTTTTCCCCGTATTCGAGCGGACAGTCTGTGAGCGAACAAACGGCGCTGCAGCATGCGCTCACCTTCAACGGCATGGTATCGGGCGGCCGGCTGACGATGACGCTGTTGTACAACGCCAAGGCCTTCCGTCTGGAAACCATCGAGCATGTAGCTCAACTGCTGCATGACCGTCTGGTCGAGGTGCTGGAGCACTGCGTGACGAAAAAGCAGGCCGAACTGACGCCAAGCGACGTGCAGCGGAAAGGCTTGACCATCGACGAACTGGAGGAACTCATCCGGCAAGCCGAGCAAACGGGCGAAGTGGAGAATGTGTATGCGCTCACGCCGATGCAGAAAGGCATGCTCTTTCACAGCCTGCTTGAGCCTAAATCGGGAGCTTACTTCCAGCAAGCCGCTTTTGAGTTGGTCGGACGCTTTGATGTCGGAGCTTTTGCCCAAAGCCTAGAGCTGCTGGTACAGCGGCATACGGTGCTGCGCACGAATATGGTCAACGATTCGAGGCAGGAGCCGCTGCAAATGGTGTACAGGTCAAAAGCAAGCGAGTTTTATTTTGAGGATGTGCGTGATCTTGGCGATGCCGATCAAAGGGCTTATGTCGCCGCCTTTGCCGCCAAGGACCGAGTCAGAGGCTTTGATCTCGCAGCGGATGCGCTGATGCGGATCGGGATTCTCCAAACGGGAGATACGGAGTATTCGTTCGTGTGGAGCTTCCATCACATCGTGATGGACGGCTGGTGCATATCCTTGCTGTACCAGGAAGTGTTCGGCGCTTACTTTGCTATCCACCAAAAGCGCGAGGTCAAGCTGCCGCAGGTCACACCTTACGTCCGTTACATGGAATGGCTGGATAAGCAGGATGCAGGCCAAGCTGCGGCTTATTGGAAGGAGTATTTGTCCGGGTATGAGCAGCATACGGATTTACCGAACCGTAAGACGGCCGATGTCAAGCAGCGTTATGAGCTGGAAAAAGTGTCGCGCTTAACCGGCAAGCCGCTCAGCGCAGCCCTGCAGCGGACAGCCAAGGCGCATCAGGTCACCATCAATACGTTGCTGCAAACCGCCTGGGGCATTGCGCTGCAGCGCTACAACAACAGCACCGATGTCGTATTCGGCAGCGTTGTATCGGGCCGTCCGGCAGACATTCCGGGCGTAGAGGGGATCATCGGGCTGTTCATCAACACCATTCCGGTGCGTGTCCAAAGCGAGGCCGGCGAGAGCTTTGCCCACATGCTGAAACGGGGCCAGGCGCAGGCTATCGAGTCGAACGATTACGATACGTATCCGCTCTACGAAATTCAGGCGCATACGGTACAAAAGCAGGATTTGATCAGCCATCTTCTGATCTTTGAAAATTATCCGCTGGATGAAGAAATCGAACGGATTGGAGAACGCGGGTCGGATGCTTTCGAAATCCGCAACGCCCGGATGAACGAGCAGACGAATTATGACTTCACCGTTACGATCATACCTGGCGCGGATATCAGGATCGACTTCGGCTACAATGCGGTTATCTATGATCGCGAGGATGCCAAGCGGATACAGGAACACTTTATTCATCTGCTGGAGCAGGTTACCACAAATCCGGATGTGTCGGTAGACAAGCTGGAGCTGGTGACAGCGCGAGAGAAAGAGCTGCTGCTGAACAACTTCAATGACAACACGGCGGAGTATCCGCGGGAACAAACGATTCATGGCTTGTTCGAAGAACAGGTCCGCCGCTCGGTGGAGAAGATTGCCGTCTCTTGCGGTAATGAGCATATGACGTACCGCGAGCTGAACGAGCGGGCCAATCGTTTAGCCCGCCATCTCCGCGCCCATGGCGTAGGGCCGGATGTCCGCGTCGGCTTGCTTGCCGAACGCTCGCTGGAGATGATCGTCGGCATTCTGGCGACGATCAAAGCGGGCGGCGCTTACGTGCCGCTGGACCCGGATTATCCGCAGGACCGGCTGCAGTTTATGCTGGAGGACAGCGGTTCGCGCGTGCTGCTGGCACAGACACATCTGCTCGGCGCGGTATCGTATGCCGGTGCGGTGCTTAACCTGAACGACCCGTCGCTGTATATAGGAAACGGATGTAACCTGAAGCCGATAAATAAGCCTGGCGATATGGCCTATATCATCTATACGTCGGGTACTACGGGCAAACCGAAGGGCGTTATGATCGAGCATCGCAATGTCGTGCGGCTGCTCGTCCACGATAAGCTGCAGTTCGATTTCAACGAGCAGGATGTCTGGACGGTCTTCCACTCGTTCTGCTTTGACTTCTCGGTATGGGAAATGTACGGAGCGCTGCTGCTCGGAGGACGGGCCGTCATTGTGCCGAAGCAGGTCGCGCAAAATCCGAAGGCGTTCGCAGAGCTGCTGCGCGAGGAAGAGGTTACGGTGCTGAATCAGACGCCGACTGCCTTCCATGCGCTGATCAATGAGGTGATGGAACAGCCGGAGCAGGGGCAGGGCCGCAGCGTGCGCTATGTCATCTTCGGCGGCGAGGCGCTCAGTCCGATGATGCTAAAACTATGGCGCGACCGTTATCCGCAGACGAAGCTGATCAATATGTACGGAATCACGGAGACGACCGTACACGTGACATACAAGGAGATCGGGGACCAAGAGATTGCGTCCAACCGCAGCAATATCGGCCGTCCGATTCCGACGCTGACCAGCTATATTTTCGATGCGCAGCAGCAGCTTGCACCTGTCGGCGTAGTCGGGGAGCTGTACGTCGGAGGCGACGGCGTAGCGCGCGGATACTTGAACCGCGAAGAGCTTACAGCCGAGAGATTCATCGATCATCCGCATAAGCCGGGCGAGCGGCTTTACCGGTCTGGAGATCTTGCACGGATGCTGCCAAACGGCGAGATGGAATACCAGGGCCGGATCGACCACCAGGTGAAAATCCGCGGTCACCGGATCGAGTTGGGCGAGATCGAATCCAAGCTGCTTATTTTGGAAGCCGTGCAGGAAGCGATTGTCCTGGCGCACGACGACAGCCAGGGACAGAAGCTGCTGTGCGCGTACTATGTAGCGTCAAAGGAGCTGACGGCGGGCGAACTGCGCGAGACACTCTCGCAGGAGCTGCCGAGCTACATGGTGCCGACATTCTTCGTCCAAATCGAGCGTATGCCGATCACCGCAAACGGCAAAGTCGACCGCAAGGCGCTGCCGGCACCGGAAGCAAGCCTGCAATCGGGACAGGGGTATGCCGCTCCGAGCACACAGACAGAAGCGCAGCTTGCGCGCATTTGGCAGGAGGTGCTGGGGCTTGAGAAGGTCGGCGTCAAGGATCATTTCTTCGAGCTCGGCGGACATTCGCTCCGCGCTGCCACGCTTGTGGCGCGTATCCAGAAGGAGCTGCAGATCAGCGTGCCGCTAAGAAGCGTGTTCGAGCATCCTACCGTGGAAGAGCTCGCTGCCGTCATGGCAGGCCGGGAAAAAACAGACGAAACGAGTCTGCCGGTTGCTGAGGAAAGAGACTACTATCCGCTTTCCTCCGTTCAGAAGAGAGTGTATATTTTGAGCCAGCTTCAGAAGAACGATATCAGCTACAACTTGCCAAGCGTCCTGCGAGTCGAAGGACCGCTTGATGTGAAGCGGATCGAGGAGGCGTTCCGCGCCCTGATCGCACGCCACGAGTCACTGCGTACCAGCTTTGAGATGGTGGATGGTGAACCGGTGCAGCGGGTGCATGCCCAGGCGGACTTCTCCATTGAGGTGCGGGAGGGCAGTGAGCAGGAGGCGGAAGTATGGATGGAAAACTTCTTGCGCCCGTTTGATTTGCGCAAACCACCGCTTATGCGGGTAGAACTGATAAAGCTCGAATCCGAGCGTTACATCATGCAATTCGACATGCACCATATCATTACGGACGGTGCCTCGATGGGCATTCTGGTGCAGGAACTCGTCCGGCTGTACGGAGGCGAGGAGCTGCCTCCGTTGCGGATTCAGTACAAGGACTATGCGGTTTGGCAGCAAGGCGCAAGAGCGCGTACTTACGAAGAGCAGGAACAATACTGGCTGGAGACGCTGGCCGGCGAGCTTCCGGCTCTGGAGGTGCCGGCGGATTATCCGCGACCTGCGGTACGCAGCTTCGACGGTTCCCGGGTCAACTTCGAGCTTGATGCGGAATGTACGTCGGCGGTCAAGCGGCTCAGCGAGGAAACAGGAAGCACGCTGTTTATGGTGCTACTGGCGGCTTATCAGGCGCTGCTGGCCCATTACAGCGGGCAGGAGGACATCATCGTCGGCACGCCGATTGCCGGCAGGCCATTGGCCGAGCTTGAACCGGTCATTGGGATGTTCGTCAATACGCTTGCGCTGCGCGCCTATCCGTCCGAGAACAAGACGTTCCTGGAGCTCTTGCAGGAGGTTAAGGAACAAGCACTGGGCGCATTTGAAAACCAGGAGTTTACGTTCGAGGAACTGGTGGAGAAGCTGGTTCAAGTCCAAGACGCCAGCCGCAACCCGCTGTTTGATACGATGCTGGTGCTGCAAAACAATGAGCGGCAGGAGCTGAAGTTTGACTCGGTGTCTTTCGTCCAGCAAGAACGCGACTACAACGTCGCCAAATTCGATCTTACCTTGTATTTCATCGAGGAAGGGGATCGTATCAACGGCAGCCTGGAATACAGCACCAAGCTGTTTAAAGCCCATACGATTGAGAAATATGCCTCCGATTTCGCTGCGCTGTTGTATACGGTGACGGATCAACCGAACATCCAGCTGGGCGACATTGAGCTTGCGGACCAAGTATCCGTCGAGTCTGTGGAGTTCATGTTCTAAAAGGTTTCTCCATGTTCGCAAAGAGCGCATGAGGACAAGCCATGCGCTCCTGCGAAGCCTTATGGTTCGAGGATGTACCGATTCACCCGTGGGAGCACGGAAAAACAGATGGGAAGAACAGGGGGATCATACGATGAAAAAGCTGCGGGCCTTTTGGAGCGGCAAATTCGATGCAGAAGATACGATATCTGTCATACCGTACAGTTCAGCTCACAAAATTAGGGAGACCGACAACCAAAACGAAGGCTCCCCGCTCCGGGTATGGAGCGGACAGATGCCCGAGCAAGTATCGCAACGGCTCATTGCCATTTCCAAAGGCTCTCCAATGGCGCTGTTTATTTTGTTGCTGGCAGGCGTCAAAAGCCTGTTATATAAGTATACGAACGAAGAAAAGGTGATTGTAGCCATTCCGGCGGTTCGTACTTCGGATGCTCCGCTTATGAATGAGACCATCTTGATCAAACAGGAATTGAACGGAGCAGATGCATTTAAATCACTGATTGCACAGGTCCACGCTACCGTTAGCGAGTCCATTGTCAATCAGAACATTGCGCTGCAAACGATGGCGGGCGCTATGCATTTGCAAGTAGAGCCGGACGGCTCGCCCTTGTTCCATACGGTCATTTCATTCGATGCTCTTCATACCCGGCATCATCCAGGGTCGATCGTCTCCAATATCGAACTTGCTTTTGAGCGGAACGATGACGGAATTTTGCTGCATATTCATTACCGCTATGACCGTTACGACCAGCAAATGCTGGAATTGTTATTCGATCATTTGGTTCGGGTGTATACCCTTGCTTTATTCCAGCCCGAGCTTGCTATCGACAGTATCGATATCATGTCCGACGAAGAAAAGTCGCTCATCCTGCAAGGCTTTAACAACACATCGGCGGAGTATCCGCGGGAGCGGACAATTCATGAGCTGTTCGAGGAGCAGGCTCAACGTACGCCGGAGCAGACAGCAGTGCTGTTCGAGGACGAGCGGCTGACGTACCGCGAGCTGAACGAGCGTGCGAATCGCCTGGCGCGGACGCTGCGCGCTGAAGGCGTTGGCGCAGATGTGCCGGTAGCGATCATGGTTGAGCGCTCGCTGGAGATGATCGTCGGCATCTACGCAATTCTGAAAGCAGGCGGCGCTTACGTGCCGATCGACCCGGAGTATCCGGCGGAGCGCATCCGCTATATCGTCGAAGATTCGGGGGCACGGTTGCTGCTGACACAGGGCCGCTTCCTGGACCGCGTGCCGGCGGAGCTGAAAGGCCGGGTTCTCGATTTGAACGAGGTGGCGGTTTACGCCGAAGATGCGACGAATCTGCCCCTTGGCGCCGGTCCGCGCGACATGGCTTACGTGATCTATACGTCGGGCTCGACCGGCAAACCGAAAGGCGCGGCGATCGAGCATCATTCCGTACTCAACCGTATCCTGTGGATGCATGAGCGCTACCCGATTGGCGAGGCGGACGTTATTCTGCAAAAAACGACCTTTACGTTCGACGTGTCGGTGTGGGAGCTGTTCTGGTGGGCCATAGCCGGCTCAAGCGTCTGCCTGTTGACACCGGGCGGAGAGAAAAACCCGGAGCTTATGTTGCAGGCGATCAGCCGTTATGGCGTGACCACGATGCACTTTGTCCCCGCCATGCTTCATGCGTTCCTAGATTACGCGGAGCAGCAGCCGAAGCCAACGGTCACGGAACAAACGTCCAGCCTGCGCCATGTATTCGCCAGTGGAGAGGCGCTGCCGCCGCAGCACGTGGCCCGCTTCCAAGAGGCGATAGGCCGGGTGAACCGGACGCGGCTGATCAATCTGTACGGACCGACGGAAGCAACGGTGGACGTGTCGTACTTCGATTGCGAGCCGGATGAGTCCTATGCGGTGATTCCAATCGGCAAGCCGGTGCACAATACACGGCTGTATATCCTGAAGGAAGGCTCGGAGCAGTTGCAGCCGGTCGGGGTGGCAGGCGAGCTGTGCATCGCCGGGGTGCAGGTGGCAAGAGGCTACTTAAACCGTCCGGAATTAACAGCGGAGAAGTTTACTGCTGATCCGTATGTGCCGGGCGAGCGGATGTACCGGACCGGAGACCTGGCCCGATGGCTGCCCGATGGCAACATCGAGTATCTGGGGCGGATCGACCATCAGGTCAAAATCCGCGGTTACCGAATTGAACTGGGCGAGCTTGAAGCGGAGCTGCTGGCTGTGGAAGCGGTACAGGAGGCCGTAGTTATGGCACGCGACGACGGCCAGGGCCAGAAGCAATTATGCGCGTACTATGTAGCAACAAAAGAGCTGACAGCGGGCGAGCTGCGCGAGGCACTGTCCAAGGAGCTGCCAAGCTACATGGTACCGACGTACTTCGTGCAGGTCGAGCGGATGCCGCTGACGGCAAGCGGCAAAATCGACCGCAATGCACTCCCTGCACCCGAAGCAAGTGTCCAGTCGGGCGAGGCTTATGTAGCCCCACGCACGCAGACGGAAGAGCAGCTTGTACGGATTTGGCAGGAGTTGTTGGGGCTTGAGAAGGTCGGCGTCAAGGACAATTTCTTCGACATCGGCGGGCATTCGCTCCGTGCGGCGACGCTTGCCGCGCGCATTCATAAAGAAATGAATAAGCAGCTTGAGCTGCGCGCAGTTTTTGAGGCGATGACGGTAGAGCAATTGGCGCGGACGATCGAAGGCAAGGAAACAAAGGTGCTCGTTGCCATTCCGAACGTTCCGGAGAGCGACTATTATCCGGTATCTTCAGCGCAAAAACGGCTCTATGTGCTGAGCAACCTGGAAGGCGGAGAGCTTGGCTATAACATGTCGGGTGCGGTCATCGCGGAGGGACCGCTGCAGCCGGACCGTTTGGAAGACGCGTTCCGCAAGCTAATTGCGCGCCACGAGTCGCTGCGGACGAGCTTTCATCTTGTAGACGGCGAGCCGGTGCAGCGCGTGCAGCGCGAGGCGGCTTTTTCCCTTGAGCGCCTTGAGGCCGATGGAAAAGATGTCGAGACGCTCTTTCAGCAGTTTGTACGCCCGTTCGATCTTACCGCAGCGCCTTTGCTGCGGGCCCGATTGTTTACCCAGTCGGCGGACCGTCACCTGCTTTTGGTCGATATGCACCATATTGTGTCAGACGGCGTTTCCTTGCGCACGTTCTTGGATGAGCTTGCCCGTTTGTACAACGGGGAGGGGCTGGCTCCTTTACGGATTCAGTATAAAGATTATGCCGTTTGGCAGCAGGAGAGAATGCAGTCGGAGGAATGGAGCAAGCAGGAGCAGTATTGGCTGCAAGCGTTCCAAGGCGAAATTCCGACGCTGGATCTCAAGACGGATTACCCAAGACCTGCGGTGCAAAGCTTTGCCGGAGATAAGATCAGCTTTGCTGCGGGTTTTTCGATCAGCGAAGGTTTGCAGAAGTTGGCTTCGCGTTCGGGTTCCACCTTATATATGGTATTGCTGGCGGCTTACACGGCGCTGCTCCATAAATATACCGGCCAGGAGGATGTGGTCGTCGGCACGCCGTTGGCGGGCCGGCACCACGCTGATCTGGAGCCGATCATCGGTATGTTTGTCAATACGCTAGCTTTGCGGAATTATCCGTCCGGAAACAAGACCTTCCTGGATTATGTGGGCGAGGTCAAAGAGCAAGCACTTGGTGCATTTGACCATCCTGACTATCCGTTTGAAGAGCTCGTGAACAAGCTGAATGTAAGAAGGGATATGAGTCGCAACCCGCTGTTCGATACGATGTTCGAGCTGAGGAATGCAGAGCCGAAAGGCACGGCTTTCCATGATGTGCATTTCTCCGGGTACCCGGTGGACAGCGCGATTGCCAAGTTCGATCTCACGCTCGAGGCTGACTTCGATGAGCGAGGGCTTACATTTACGCTGGAGTATGCGACAGCCCTCTATAGCCGGGAGACGGTGGAACGGCTTGCCCATCATTTTCTGCGGGTGCTGGAAGAGGTCGTGCAGAGTCCGGACACGAAGCTGGCCGACATTGAAATCATGACGGGCGACGAGAAGGCTGAGCTGCTTGAAGCATTCAGCGGAGACGGCGGCAAGGGGCAGGAGCATCTGCTGGCGACACCATTCCATGTGTACTTTGAGAAGCAGGCGGCAGCCGTGCCGGAGCAGGTAGCAGTTGTGGCAGGCGATGCGCAGTTGACTTACCGCGAGCTGAATGAACGGGCGAACCGGCTGGCACGCACCTTGCAGACAGCTGGTATTGGCCGGGAGTCCATCGTCGGCATTTTGGCCGATCGTTCCGCGGACCTGCTTGTCGCCGTATTAGGCGTATGGAAAGCCGGGGGCGCTTATGTACCGCTTGACCCGGATTATCCGTCGGAGCGCATCGGATTTATGCTCCAGGACAGCGGGGCCACCGTACTGCTCACCCAAACACAGCTTAAGGAGCGCGCTCAGGAATGGCTGGCCGGAGGGGCCAAGCTGCAAACGGTCCTCTGTCTGGATGAGGAAGCGTCCTACGACGCCGACGCGTCGGATCTGCCGAATCAAAACGTGCCGAAAGACTTGGCTTATGTCATCTATACGTCCGGGACAACGGGGCGGCCGAAAGGCGTCATGATTGAGCACGGCAGTTATATCAATACGGCTATCGCATACCGCCGTGATTATCGGCTGGACCAGTTTCCGGTGCGGCTCTTGCAATTGGCGAGCTTTTCCTTCGACGTGTTCGTGGGCGACATGGCGCGGGCGCTGTATAACGGCGGTCTGATGGTGATCGTGCCGAAGGAGGACCGGATCGATCCGCTGCGGCTGTACGCATGGATTCGCGATTACGGCATCACCGTATTTGAATCGACGCCTGCGCTCATCGTGCCGATGATGGAGCATATCGCCAGCCAATCGCTGGACATCTCGACCTTGCAGCTTTTAATCACAAGCTCCGATAGCTGCAGCGTGACGGACTACCGGCGCCTGCAGGAGCGCTACGGATCGCACGTGCGGATCATTAACGCATACGGCGTTACGGAGGCGGCTATCGACTCCAGCTATTACGACGAGCCGCTGGAGAAGCTTCCGGAGGCAGGGAATGTGCCAATCGGGAAAGCTTGGCTGAATGCCCGCTTTTATATCGTGGACGCGGCCTTGCAGCCGGTTCCTATTGGCGTAGCCGGGGAACTGCTCATTGGTGGTCCTGGGGTCGCACGGGGGTATAAGAACCGTCCGGAGCTGAACGAGGAGAAGTTTATCGCCAGCCCCTTCGTTGAAGGCGAGCGCTTGTACCGTACAGGGGATTTGGCGCGCTGGATGGCGGATGGGAACGTCGACTTTATCGGGCGAATGGACCACCAAGTGAAAATTCGCGGCTACCGGATCGAGCTGGGCGAGATCGAAACCGCCATTCTGCAGTTCGCAGGAGTCAAGCAGGCGGTTGTGGTTGACCGGACGGACGAACGCGGGCAAAAGTATTTGTGTGGCTATGCGGCGGCAAGCGAGTCGTTGGGTATCGCTGAGCTGCAGGCGCACTTGCAGCAAAGCTTGCCTTCACATATGGTGCCGGCACAGCTCGTAGTGCTGGAGAAGCTGCCGCTGACGCCGAACGGGAAGGTGGACCGTAAAGCGCTGCCTGAGCCGAAAGGCGGGCTGCTGCTCCCCGGTGCGGACTACGAGGCTCCGCGTACAGAGGCGGAACGCACGCTCGCCTCGATTTGGCAGGCGGTGCTGGGCGTGCCGGCTGTCGGCATCCGGGATAACTACTTTGAGCTGGGCGGAGATTCCATCAAGTCGCTTCAAGTATCGTCCAAATTATACCAAAATGGATACAAACTGGAGATCAAAGATTTATTCCAAAACCCGACGATCGGCGGGTTGAGTCCCTATATACAGCGGATTACGCGGATGGCCGACCAAGGAGAAGCGGTTGGAGCCGTGGAGCTGACACCGGTTAAATGGTGGTTCTTTGAGCAGGAATACGCGGATCCCCACCATCACAACCAGGCTGTTCTGCTTTATCGCGAGCAGGGATTCCAGGAAGATGCGCTCCGCCGTAGTATCAGCCGGCTTGTGGAGCATCATGATGCCCTCCGCATCGTGATCCGTTACTCTGAGAACGGGCCGCCGTTAGCCTGGAACCGCAGTACCCGCGAAGGCGAGCTGTACAGCTTCGACTTATACGACATGAACGGTGAAGTTGACCTTGCCTCTGCTATAGAAGCGAAAGCTAACGAAATTCAAAGCGGCATCACGCTCACAGAAGGTCCGTTCGTTCGGGTTGGATTGTTCCGGACCCAAGACGGAGACCACCTGTTAATCGCCATTCATCACCTGGTGGTCGACGGCGTATCATGGCGTATTTTGTTCGAGGATCTTGCAAGTGCCTATGAGCAGGCGCTAAAAGATGAGCCGATCCGGCTGCCGCAAAAAACGGATTCGTTTCAGCTCTGGGCCGAGAAGCTTTCGCAGTATGCCAAAGGTCCTGAAATCGAACGCGAGCAAGCCTACTGGCAGAATGTCACAGAGCGGGGGTTCGAAGCGCTGCCTAAGGATCATGAGGGAGAGCTTTCGCTGGTCGGCGATAGTGATACAATAACCGTCGTTTGGACGGAACACGAAACGGAGCAACTTCTAAGGTATGCTAACCAAGCGTACAATACCGAAATCAATGATTTGCTGCTCACCTCACTGGGGCTTGCCGTCCAGCGTTGGACGGGGATGAACCGTGTTGCCGTGAACCTGGAGGGCCATGGCCGGGAGCCGATTATTCCGGATATCGATGTTTCCCGCACCGTCGGCTGGTTTACGAGCCAATACCCGGTTGTGCTGGACATGAGCGCGAACGAGAACCTGCAAAAAAGCATTGTTGCGGTCAAGGAAGGGCTGCGCAGCATTCCGAACAAGGGAATTGGATACGGCATTTGGCGTTATTTATCCGGGCGGTTCGGGCCTCAAGAGTCCAGACAGGAGCCGGAAATCAGCTTTAACTATTTGGGGCAGTTCGATCAGGATTTAGAGAACGGTTCTTTACGGTTTTCCCCATATTCAAGCGGCGACGAGATCAGCAGAAAGGCTGCAAGAACCTTTATCCTGGATATTAACGGATTGGTATCCGGGGGTGTTCTTTCCCTAACCGTCAGCTACAGCCGCAAGCAATACCGCAAGGAAACGATGGAACGCTTCACTGGGCTTTTGCAGTCCTCGCTACGGGAAGTCGTCGCTCATTGCGCGGCGAAGACAACACCGACACTGACGCCTAGCGATGTATCGGTTCGCGGCATGACCGAAGAAGAGCTGGAGCAAATCGTAAAAGAGACAAGCGCTATCGCTGAAATTGAAAATGTTTACGCACTTACGCCGATGCAGCAAGGCATGCTGTTCCATGCTTTACTGGATTCGGACTCGGGTGCTTATTTTGAACAGACTTCCTTTGATATTATCGGCTATTTCGACGTAGAGACCTTCCGGCAAAGCTTCGAGGCCATGCTGCAGCGACATGAAATTTTCCGTACGAATGTATATAACGGCTGGAGAAAGCAGCCGCTGCAAGTGGTGTACCGTCACAGAGAAGCGGATTTTGCCGTCGAGGACATACGCGGTCTGTCTGAGGAAGGGCAGCATCTCAGGGTTAAACGCCTTCTTCGCGAAGACCGGCAGCGCGGATTCGATTTGACCCGGGATGTCTTGATCCGTGTATCCATCCTGCGCACGGGTGATGAGTCGTACCATTTCCTTTGGAGTTCCCATCATATTTTGATGGACGGCTGGTGCTTGTCGCTGGTTACGGAAGAAGTGTTCGAAATGTATTTTGCCGCCCTTGAGCAGCGCAAGCCTAAGCTTGAGCCGGTAACGCCTTACAGCCGGTATATCGAGTGGCTGGAAGCGCGCGACCGTGACGAAGCGGCAGCTTACTGGAGAAACTATTTGTCAGGATACGGGGAGCAGACGCTGCTGCCTTCAAGCAAAGCCAGGGAGCAAGGGGCTGGTCCGCTCTTCGGCAGTCTGTTCTGCCACTTGGGCAAACCGTTGACGGAGCAAATCAACCGCTACGCCAGGCAGCAGCAGGTCACCGTCCATACGCTGCTGCAAACCGCTTGGGGCATTTTGTTGCACCGATACAACGGCACAAACGATGCGGTATTCGGCAGCGTCGTGTCGGGGCGTCCTGCGGAAATTCCGGGCATTGAACGAATGATCGGCTTGTTCATTAATACGGTTCCTGTGCGGATTCGCTGCGAGGCGGGCGACACCTTCACCGAGGTTGTGGCTGGCGTTCAGCGCCGGTACTTGGAATCCAATGCTTACGATTCGTATCCGCTGTTTGAAATTCAGGCGTCGACGGAGCAAAAGCAGGAACTTATCAACCATATTATGGTATTTGAGAATTTCCCGGTTGAAGATCGAATGAGCCAGATCGGCAGTGGAGAAGCCGCATTTAAGGTCGAGAACATAGAGATTGCCGAACAAACGAATTACGACTTCAACCTGATTGTCGCGCCGGGTGAAAACCTGCTTGTCCGCTTTGAGTACAACACACGGTTTTACCACGAAGCGGATGTTCAGCGGATTCAAACGCACCTGACTTACTTGCTGGAGCAGGTCGTAGCAAACCCGGATATCCGCATTCACGAACTGGAGCTGGTGAGCGGGGCGGAGAAGGAGCAGATTTTGCATGCGTTCAACGACACCGCGGTCGACTCGCCTCGCGAGAAGACGATCTACCAGTTGCTGGAGGAACAAACGGTGCGGAGGCCGGAGCAGGTTGCTGTCTACTGCGAAGGCCAGCGGCTGACGTACCGCGAGCTGAACGAGCGGGCCAACCGCCTCGCCCGCACGCTGCGCAGCGCCGGGGTGCAGCGCGACCGGTTCGTCGGCCTGATGGTCGAGCGCTCGCTGGAGATGATCGTCGGCGTGTTCGCGATCCTCAAAGCCGGCGGCGCGTATGTGCCAATCGATCCGGAGTATCCGGAAGACCGCATCCGCTACATACTGGAGGATTCGGGCGCGAAGCTGCTGCTGACGCAGGAACGCCTTCGCGAGCGCATCGCCGCCGACCTGAAGGACGTTACGGTGCTTACGGCGGACGAGGAGGCGAACTACCATGCCGACGGCTCGAACCTGGAGCCGGTATCCGGTGCGGGCGACTTGGCCTATGTCATCTACACATCGGGCACAACCGGCAAGCCGAAGGGCGTCATGCTGGAGCATCACGGACTGACGAACCTGAAAGCTTACTATGACCACGCGCTGCGTTTCGGCGTAGAGGACCGCGTGTTGCTGTTCGCCAGCCTGTCGTTTGACGCGGCCTGCTGGGAGATCTTTCAGGCGTTGTTCTGCGGCGCGAGCTTGTACGTGCCGACGAAGGATACGATTCTGAACTATCAGTTGTTTGAAACGTATATGGCGGAGCATCAAATTACGGTCGCGACCCTGCCGCCAACGTATGCGGTGTATCTGGAGCCGGAGCATATGCCAAGCCTGCGCGTTCTGTTCACAGCGGGTTCGGCCTCGTCGCCGGAGCTGGTGCAGAAGTGGAAGGACAAGGTGGCGTACTACAACGGGTACGGTCCGACGGAAAACTCGGTAGCGACGTCGAGCTGGCCGGTTTCGGAAGATCCGGAGGCAGGCAGCCTGATTTCAATCGGGCGGCCGATGCCGAACCACCGGGTATACATCGTGGACACGCACGGACATCTATTGCCGGTAGGCGTGGCAGGCGAGCTGTGCGTAGCAGGTGTGGGTCTGGCCAGAGGCTACCTGGATCGTCTGGAGCTGACGGCGGAGGTATTCGTGACCAGCCGCTTCAGCGGGGAGCGGATGTACCGGACGGGCGATCTGGCGAGATGGCTGCCGGACGGTCGGCTTGAATATTTGGGCCGGATCGACCACCAGGTGAAAATCCGCGGTTACCGGATCGAGCTGGGCGAGATCGAAGCGAAGCTCCTGCAGGTGGAAGCGGTGCAGGAAGTAATCGTAATCGCGCGGGAAGACGGCCAAGGCCAGCAGCAGCTCTGCGCGTACTACGTGGCAAGCGAGGAATTGGCGGCGAGCGAACTGCGCCAAGTTCTGAGAGAAGAGCTGCCAAGCTACATGGTGCCGGCGCACTTCGTGCAGCTGGAAGCGATGCCGCTGACACCGAACGACAAGATCGACCGCAAGGCGCTGCCGGAGCCCGACGCCAGCGGACAAAGCGGCACGAACTATGTGCCGCCGCGCAGTGAACTGGAAACCAAGCTGGTGGACATCTGGCAGGATATTCTCGATATACCGGGGATTGGCATCAAGGACAATTTCTTCGAACTCGGCGGACATTCGCTGCGGGCTGCCGCTTTGGCGACAACGCTCCATAAAGAATTTGACCGCAATGTGCCGGTCAAAACGATTTTCGAGCATCCGACGGTGGAGCAGCTGGCAGAAGCGCTGCATGCTATGGACCAAGACCGCTACGTCTCGATTCCGGTCGCCAGCGAGCGCGACGACTACCCGCTGACTCCGGCGCAATACCGCCTTTACATTTTGAATCAATTGGAGGGCGGCGAGCTCGGCTACAACATGCCAGGGACCGTTATGCTGCAAGGCAAGCTGGACCTTGTCCGGTTTGAGGAAGCGTTCCGCCAATTGATGATCCGCCATGCTTCGCTGCGGACTGGCTTTGAGCTTGTGAAGGGCGAGCCGGTACAGCGAATTTATGCGGAGGTTCCCTTTAAGCTGAATGTTCGCAAGTATGACGGAGCCGAGCCGCTTGAGGCTGTGATCCGCAAATTTATCCGTGCCTTTGATTTGTCTCAGGCTCCGCTGCTTCGGGTGGAACTGGTCGAACTGGAAGCGGAGCGTCATTTGCTGCTCTTTGACATGCATCATATGATCAGCGACGGCGTTTCCATGGGCATTTTGCTTGATGAGGTTGCCCGGCTGTACCAAGGAGAGCAGCTTCAGCCTCTAGCGCTGCAATATAAAGATTATGCGGTATGGACGCAGTCAGCTGCCTTCCGTAACCGGCTCGGCAAGCAGAAGGACTACTGGCTGAGGCGTTATGAAGGCCGGCCGCCTGCACTTGATTTGCCTACGGATTACCCGCGTCCTGCTGTACGGAGCTTTGAAGGGGACATATTCGGATTCACGATAGACAAGGATCAGCTTGAGGGCTTGCGGAATCTGGCCTCGCAAACGGGCACGACCTTGTATATGGTGCTATTCGCTGTCTACACGGCGCTGCTTCACGTTTATACCGGACAGGAAGACGTTGTGGTGGGTACGCCGACGGCCGGAAGAGGCCATGCCGACCTGGAGCCGATGATCGGCATGTTCGTCAATACGCTGGCCTTGCGGCACTATCCGGCTGCGGAGAAAACATTCGCCGCTTACTTGCAGGAAGTCAAAGAACACGTCCTGCATGCGTTCGAGCACCAGGATTATCCGTTTGAGGATTTGATCGAAGGCTTGGACATTGAGCGTGATTTAAGCCGAAACCCGCTGTTCGACACGATGTTTGTCATGCAGCATGCCGCGCGGGCGCAGACCGGGTTCGAGGGCCTTGAGCTGCAGCCTTATGGGCATGGTTTTACAGCCGCCCAGTTCGACCTGACGCTGGAAGCGGCAGAAGCGGACGATATGCTGATGTGCAGCTTCCAATTCGCAGTATCCCTTTACAAACGGGAGAGCCTGGAGCGGATGAGCGGACATTTTATCCGGCTGCTCGAGCTTGTCACATTGAATCCGGAGCTGAAACTGGCCGAGCTTGATGTGATGAGTCCGCAGGAGAAGGAGCTGCTGCTGTACGGCTTCAACGACACGGCCGCGGAGTATCCCCAGAAGCGGACGATTCATGAGCTGTTCGAGGAGCAAGCGGCCCGCACGCCGGAGTGGACAGCAGTGCTGTTCGAGGATGAGCGGCTGACGTACCGCGAACTGAACGAGCGTGCGAATCGCCTGGCGCGGACGCTGCGCGCTGAAGGCGTTGGCGCAGATGTGCCGGTGGCGATCATGGTCGAGCGCTCGCTGGAGATGATCGTGGGCATTTACGCGATCCTGAAAGCAGGCGGCGCTTATGTGCCAATCGATCCGGAGTTTCCGGCCGAGCGCATCCGCTACATCGTCGAAGATTCGGGAGCGAGGCTGCTGCTGACGCTAAGCCGCTTCCTGGACCGCGTGCCTCGTGAACTGGAAAGCCGCGTTATTAGCCTGAACGAAGAAGCAGTTTATGCCGAAGACGCGACGAACCTGCCGCTTGGTTCCGGTCCGCGCGATATGTCGTATGTCATCTATACGTCGGGCTCGACCGGCAAGCCGAAGGGGGTTATGATCGAGCATCACGGCGTGCTTAACCGACTGCAGTGGATGCAGCAGCGCTACCAAGTCGGCGAACGCGATGTGATCCTGCAAAAGACGCCGTTTACGTTCGACGTGTCCGTATGGGAGCTGTTCGGCTGGGCAACGGTGGGTGCCGGTGTGTGCCTGCTTATCCCAGGCGGGGAGAAAAGCCCGGAGCGCATTCTGGAGACGATAGGGCGTTATGGCGTCACCCGGACCCATTTCGTGCCTGCGATGCTGCCTGCGTTCCTGGATTATGCCGAGCAGCAGCCGGAGCACGAGCTTGCCGAGCAAACAGCGAGCCTGGTGCTGGTATCCGCGACCGGGGAAGCATTGCCGCAGCAGCATGTGTCTCGCTTCTACCAAACGTTCGGGCGGCTAAACGGAGCGAGGCTGGTGAACCTGTACGGACCGACGGAAGCGACGGTCGAGGTGTCGTACTTCGATTGCGAGCCGGATGAGTCCTATGCGGTGATTCCAATCGGCAAGCCGGTGCACAATACACGGCTGTATATCCTGAAGGAAGGCACGGAGCAGTTGCAGCCGGTCGGTGTGGCTGGCGAGCTGTGCATCGCCGGGGTGCAGGTGGCAAGAGGCTACTTAAACCGACCGGAATTAACAGCGGAGAAGTTTACGGCTGATCCATTTGTGGCAGGGGAGCGGATGTACCGGAGCGGAGACCTGGCCAGATGGCTGCCCGATGGGAACATCGAGTATCTGGGCCGGATCGACCATCAGGTGAAAATCCGCGGTTACCGGATTGAGCTGGGCGAGCTGGAAACCGAACTGCTCCGCATCGACTCGGTGCTGGAATCGGTCGTAATGGCCCGCGATGACGGCCAAGGCCAGAAGCTGCTGTGCGCCTACTATGTGGCGACAAAGGAGCTAACGGCAGGCGAGCTGCGCGAGGCGCTATCGAAAGAGCTGCCAAGCTATATGCTGCCGACGTACTTTGTGCAGGTCGAGCGGATGCCGCTCACGGCGAGTGGCAAAATCGACCGCAAGGCACTGCCGGCGCCGGAGATAGCTGTACAATCGGGGCAAGAGTATGCGGCGCCGCGCACGACGACGGAGGAACAGCTTGCGCTCATTTGGCAGGATGTGCTGGGACTGGAGAGGGTCGGTGTCAAGGACAATTTCTTCGACATCGGCGGACATTCGCTGCGTGCTACCGCGATGGTGGCGCGTATCTACAAAGAAATGAACGTTCAGATCCCGCTGCGGGAGGTGTTCCGCGCTCCAACCATCGAACAATTGGCAAAAGCAGCAGAGAGCTTGCAGCAATCGGCGTATGCAACGATTCCGGTAGCGCCGGTTATGGAGTATTACCCGGTAACATCTGCGCAAAAGGGGCTTTATCTGCTTAGCCACCAGGCAGGAGGAGAGGTGAGCTATAACATGCCGACCGTGCTTTTGGTGAAGGGTGCACTTGACCGCGGGCGGTTGGAGCACGCTTTCCTTCGTCTGATTGAGCGGCATGAGATGCTGCGAACCGGCTTTGGCATCGTGGATGGCCAAGTCATACAGCGGGTTTACGACGATGTCGATTTTATTCTGGAATTTGTGCAAATACCGGAAGCGGAGGCGGATCATCATATTCGCAGCTTCGTCCGCCCGTTTGACTTGCAGCGTCCGCCGCTGATCCGCGTGCGTCTTATCGAACTGGAGCCGGCCCGCCACCTGCTGTTGATCGACATGCACCATATTATTACCGACGGCGTATCGTCGCAAATTATCGTTCAGGAGGTTGCGCAATTCTATAACGGTCAAGAGCCGTCTCCACTCACGCTTCAGTATAAGGATTTCGCCGTATGGCAGCAGGAAGCGGCGTCTTCCGAGCGCCGCCGCAAGCAAGAGGAGTTCTGGCTGGATCATATGTCGGGCACGCTGCCGGTGCTGGATTTGCCTATCGCCTACCCAAGACCTGCTCAGCGCAACTTTGAAGGGGCGAATCTCGAATTTACGGTGGAGCCGCAAACCGCGGAAATACTGCGCAAGCTGGCCGCCGAAACCGGTACGACGATGTATATGATTCTGCTCGCCGCCTATACGGTGCTGTTGTCCAAGTACAGTGGCCAGGAAGATATCATTATCGGCTCGCCGGTAGCGGGACGGCTGTCCACCGACCTGGAAGGAATCGTTGGCATGTTCGTCAATACGATACCGCTCCGCAATTATCCGGCGAAGGACAAAAGCTTTCTCAGCTATTTGCAAGAAGTCAAGGAACGGACCTTGCTGGCGTTCGAGCATCAGGAATATCCGCTGGAGGAGCTGATGGAACGCTTGAATGTTCCGCGCAATCCGAGCCGCAATCCGCTTTTTGACGCTGCATTTATGTTTGACAATTTAGAACGCCAGGAATCAACGATGGAATCGCTGACCTTTGAGTCTTACGCTCAAGAGCTTGCAACAGCCAAATTCGATCTGACTTTAACGATGAGCGTGGCCGAGGAAGGGCTGCTGGGCACCATCGAATATTCAACGAAGCTGTTTAACAGGCAGGTCGTGGAACAGCTTGCCAGGCATTTTACAACGTTGCTGGCAGAGATTGGGCGCAATTCTGCGGGGGCCATTAACGATTTGGAATTCGGAAGCGGCCTTGGGCAAAGCAAGCCCATACAGGAAACGATTCATTTTACATTCTGATTCGGAGGTGGCCCCATGCAAATCATGTTTGAGAGCGAAAGGACGTATTGGCAGGACAGGTTCGATAGCGAGGATCGGGTAACGGCCTTTCCTTATACAAGCGGCCGGAACAATGCTCCTGAGGGCATCCGACATGTATCGAACACGTTTGCGCCGGAGATTTCCGGCCGGATCGCCGCGATTACTGGCGGGGGAGCGCCGCTTCCCGTATTTATGGTCTTGATGGCGGGTGTCAAAGCGCTGCTCTATGCTTACACGAATGAAGAGCAACTGATTGTCGGTACGCCTCCAGTCCCGGCTCCAGGCGACAGCGCCGCTCCAGTAAATCCGCTTTTGCTGATCAAAACCCGGATCAGCCCGGATACGGCCTTCCGCAGCTTGCTGAACAGCCTGAGAAGCTCGGTATCCGAAGCCATTGAGCATCAAAATCTGCCTTACTGGAATTACACCGGACAGGTGCAAATCCCGCTGCTTGCCAGCGGGATTCCCCTGATCGCCACGTGGGTAACGCTCAATCAGCTTCACACCCGGAACCATGCCGAGAAAGTGGCTGCCGAGCTTGCGTTCCACTTTGACTGGCAGGATGGGGCGGCTTCCGTGCAGGTTTCGTATGAGGGCAGCAAGTATGAGGAGGGGTTCATCCGGCAGCTGCTTGCGCATTTGCACAAGCTCTTTTCCGTGGTGTTGTTTGAACCGGAACTGCCCCTCCTGCAAGCCGATTTTGTATCGGAGGAAGAGAAGGAGCAACTGCTTGAGCGATTCAACCCGGCTGCGGCTCCGTATCCCCGGGAGTTCACGATCCACCAGTTATTTGAAGAACAGGCCCGGCGCCTGCCTGATCAGACTTCCGTGGTGTGCGGCGGGGAATCGCTGACTTACCTGGAGCTTGCCGGGCGGTCCAGCGCTATTGCCGCGGCTTTGGAGAAAGCGGGCATACAGAAGGAAGAGCTTGTCGGCATGATCGCCGGGCGTTCCATCGACATGATTGCCGGCATCCTCGGCATTCTGAAAGCCGGGGGCGCTTATGTACCGATTGATCCGGATTATCCGGACGAGCGTATTCGTTACTTGCTGGAAGACTCGGGCGTCCGGGTGCTGCTGTCCTCTGAGGCTTCCCGCGAAAGAGCGGAGGTTTTCTCAGACGCCATCGAACAAATCTTGGATATCAACGAGGCGTCTGTAAAGGCTCCGCTGGCAGACGTTGAAGCACGTAACGCAGGCTCAGCAGCCACACATGACCCGCAGCAGCTCGCCTATATCATGTATACATCGGGGTCGACGGGAAGACCTAAGGGCGTTATGGTCGAGCACCGCAACGTCGTGCGGCTCGTGAAACAGACGAATGATGTCGAGCTGGATGAAAACACGCGTATTCTGCAAACCGGCGCGGTCGTCTTCGATGCCTCCACCTTTGAAGTTTGGGGCGCTTTGTTGAATGGGGGCACGCTTTATCTCGTCGATAAGGACGTTATCTTGAGCGCGGCGAAGCTGAAGGAAGCGATCCAAGCCTATGGAATTACGACGTTGTGGCTGACGTCCCCGTTGTTTTCTCAATTGGCCCAGCAGGACATCGGCCTGTTTAGCGGTCTGCACACGCTTGTTGTCGGCGGGGATGTTTTGTCCGTGCCCCATGTCAACCGTGTGCTTCGCGAACATCCGTCGCTGCATCTTATCAATGGATATGGACCTACGGAGAATACTACGTTTTCCACCACGCATAGGATTGTCGGGGAACAAACAGAAGCCGTGCCGATCGGCCGTCCGATTGCTCACTCCACCGCTTACGTCGTCAACGTGGCAAACAAGCTGGCTCCTATTGGCGCATGGGGGGAACTGCTCGTCGGCGGGGACGGCGTAGCACGCGGCTATTTGGACCAACCGGAGATGACGGCTGGGAAGTTTATCCCGAATCCGTTTGCCGGCGAAGGCCGCTGCTATCGTACAGGAGACTTGGCCAGATGGCGTCCTGATGGCGTGTTGGAGTATAAGGGGAGAATCGACGAGCAGGTGAAAATCCGCGGTTTCCGCATAGAACTTTCGGAAATCGAAGCCGAGCTGTTTAAGATCGGGAGCATACAGCAAGCGGTGGTGGTCGTCCGCGAAGAGGAAGGTGGCGGGAAATATTTGTGCGCCTACTACTCGGCGGAGGAAGCCATCCCGGCGAGCCGTATACGGAGCGAGCTGCTGCAGGAGCTTCCGGAATACATGATACCGGCTCATTTTGTTCAGCTGGAGTATCTTCCACTAAATCCGAACGGCAAGGTGGACCGGCGGGCACTGCCTGAACCGGATGCATCGCTAATCGGAGGCGAGGATTATGAAGCTCCGCATACCCCCATGGAAACGAAGCTCGTTGAAATCTACCAAGAAGTACTGGGGCGTGAGCGTGTAAGTGTGAAAGACAACTTCTTTGACATCGGGGGCCATTCCTTAAAGGTGCTGCAATTGACCGAAAAAATCTATGATGAGCTTCAGGTGGATATCCCCATTCGCGTCGTCTATGATTATCCTTCGGTCGAAGCGTTGGCTGCGGAACTCCTGCAGCTTGAGTTTACCAAGTACGAATATCACCGCGGCGGCAACATCATCAAGCTCAATAGCCCTGGCTTTCTCAATGTGTTCTGCTTCCCGCCAGTGCTCGGATATGGCATGATGTTTTCAGATATGGCCAGGCACCTGAACAACCACTGCACGGTGTACACGCTTGATTTCATCGATGATTACAAGGATCATGCAGACTTGTATGATTCGTACATCGAATCGATTCTGCACATACAGGAGCAAGGACCGTATGTGCTTCTCGGTTATTCGGCAGGAGGCAATCTGGTCTTTGAAGTGGCGAAAGCGATGGAAAAGAAGGGGTACGAAGTGTCTGATGTCCTGATCGTGGATTCGACAAGACGGAATTATGCTGTTGGTTTGCCTGAGAGACTCGATTATGAAACCGACTACTTATTTGCGTATGTGCCTGAGCCGTACAACCAAGTCCTAAACGCCCCCGTGACCAAAGAGAAAGTCAGGAAGAAAATTTATGCTTACCACCACTATTTAAGCGATCTGGTCAACTCAGGGGAAGTTCAAGCAAACATCCACTGCTTGGTTGCAGAAAATTCGGATATTGGGGAAGAAGAAAAATATAACCGCTCTTTTTGGAAGGATGCGACCCAAACCCGGTATACGGAATATGAGTTGAAGGGCGAGCATTTGGATCTGCTTTTCCCTGGTTTTGTAGAGGATAATGTAAAAGTCATTCAAGGCATCATGAAGGAAATCGTCGAACGGACGGAACAGCTGTAGCCATTGGGCTATCAACTAAATCAATCCTGATCGAACAGAGGGCCTTTCAGGTCTCCGAATCGATCGGGATTCTTTTTTTGGAGTGGAGAGAGGCTGGGTCTTTTTGCATGTGCAAACGTTCCATCCCGGCATGCGAACCTGTGTTATAATGATGAAGGAATAACGGTTTATGGGAGAGATGAAGCTTGGAGCAGTTGAAGGATACGAACGATATACATGATAACAATGCGACGCTGCCGCGGGTTCTGCTCGTCGACGGGATGGCTTTGCTGTTCCGCGCTTTTTATGCCACTTCCTACAGCGGATATATTATGAAGACGAGCGACGGGATGCCGACGAACGCCGTATTCGGATTCGTGAAATATTTTTGGGACGCGGTTCAGCGGTTTGGGCCGACGCACATCGTATGCTGCTGGGACATGGGGAGCAAAACGTTCCGCAGCGAGCAATTCACGGAATACAAGGCGAACCGGGTCGATTGCCCGGAAGAGCTTATTCCCCAGTTCGACCTTGTCAAAGAAGTAACGTCCAGCTTCGGTGTCGTGAACGTCGGCATCACCGGGTACGAGGCTGACGATTGCATCGGCACGCTGGCGAAGCACTATAGTCAGGACGCGGAAGTATACATACTGACGGGAGATCACGATATGCTGCAGCTCGTGGACGAGCGGGTGCGTGTCGTGATCATGAAGAAGGGCCAAGGCAACTACGCCGTCTACAGCCCGGAATCGCTGCTTGAGGAAATGCAGCTGACACCGAAGCAAATTATTGATCTCAAAGGGCTCATGGGCGATACGGCGGATAATTACCCGGGCGTGAAGGGCATCGGAGAAAAGACGGCGCTCAAGCTGCTGGTGGAGTACGAGTCCATCGAAGGAATCTTGGAAAATCTGGCGCTGCTGCCGAAGGGCGTCCGCTCCAAGATCGAGACGCAGCTCGACATGCTGCACCTCTCGCGAAGTCTCGCTACAATTTGCTGCGAAGCTCCCGTCGCTTGCGCGCTGGAAAGCTGCTTCTGGGAAATGGACAGGCAAACGGTCCTGAGCAAGTTTGAAGAGCTGGAATTCAGGGGATTAATGAAATTGATCGGATAATGAAAAGGGGCGCCTGACTTATGGAACAACAATATGTCAAACAATCGCGATGCTACAAGACTTCCCGGGTGTTCCCGACTGATGTCAACAATCACGATACGTTGTTCGGCGGCAAGCTGATGGCTGATATTGACGATATCGCTTCGATTTCGGCTTCCAAGCATTGCCGCGAAAACGTCGTAACCGCATCTACCGACTCCGTCGACTTTTTGTCGCCCGTGCGGCAAACGGAATCAGTCTGTCTCGAATCGTTCGTCACGTGGACCGGCAAAAGCTCGATGGAGGTGTTCGTCAAAGTGATCACCGAGGACCTGATTACCGGCGAGCGGAAAATCGCGGCAACGGCTTTCCTGACCTTCGTCGCGCTGGATGACGACCAGCGTCCCGTTCCAGTGCCGCAAGTCGTTCCGGAGACGGAGGAAGAGAAGCGGCTGCACGAAACGGCGAAGCACCGGGCGGAAATGCGCAGAATTCGCCGGGAGCAGAGCAAGGCATTTGCCGATTATTTGATTACGGATTTTCCATGGGAATAACCGAAGATGACAATGAAACAGACCTCCGAAGGCTGCCGATGCGGCCCGGAGGTCTGTTCTGATTTAGCTTGGAAGCGCAGGCCAGGCTTACCGGGATTCGGCGGGGAGGCCGTGTGCGTGGTGGGGAAAGGGAGCGGGGCAAAGTAAAAGACGGGCTTACTGTGAAGTAATCCCGTCTCCCGTTATCCGTTCAAATATCCGAGAAGCTGATCGGCCCGACAACCTCGCTCAGAAACGCCCGCAGCTCGTTGGCCTCTTCTTCGCTAAGCTTGTACGCATGCTCCAGATATCCTTCTTCCTCCAGATCGTCCGGTCCGATGACCGCTGTCCGTCCCGTTTGCATGTCGGTTACTAATTTTTTTCCATAAAAACGATTCGTGCTCGTAATCGCCAGATCGAACCGCCGCAGCGTTTCGCCGACGACGCATACGAAGCGGGTTCTCGTTTCTTCCGTACCGTCGTACAAAAAATCAAACTCCGTCATGACGCATCCTCCGATACTTAAATTCCTGAAGCTAACCGAATTATAACAGATTTGCCGACCGAGCCGCAAAAACGCCCCATCAGCCGGGGAAACGGGCATTTTTCCAGTCCGGTTCACATTTTCAATTCGGGGGAAACGTGATACAATCGAGTGAAGCGTTAAATCGTAAAATTCTACTTTCATAGGGATAGAAACGGAGGCTTTAAGCGAATGTCCAAGGGAAAAATGAGAAGCGACATGATCAAAAAGGGCTTTGACCGCGCTCCGCACCGCAGCTTGCTGCGTGCCGCCGGCGTCAAAGAGGAGGACTTCGACAAGCCGTTTATCGCGGTTTGCAACTCGTATATCGACATCGTTCCGGGTCACGTTCACCTGCAGGAGTTCGGGAAGATCGTGAAAGAAGCGATTCGCGAAGCGGGCGGCG
Source organism: Paenibacillus sp. MZ04-78.2 (assembly GCF_024213375.1). GTDB lineage: Bacteria > Bacillota > Bacilli > Paenibacillales > NBRC-103111 > Paenibacillus_G. Next base: position 123,950 of record NZ_JANAVJ010000010.1, read on the forward strand.
TGCCGTTTGAATTTAATACGATCGGCGTAGACGACGGCATTGCCATGGGGCACATCGGCATGCGCTATTCTTTGCCGAGCCGCGAGATCATAGCCGATTCTCTCGAAACGGTCGTGTCCGCGCACTGGTTCGACGGCATGGTCTGCATCCCGAACTGCGACAAAATTACGCCGGGCATGATGATGGGCGCGCTGCGCGTCAACATTCCGACGGTCTTCGTCAGCGGCGGTCCGATGAAAGCCGGGAAAACGAGCGACGGCCGTTCGATTTCGCTGTCCTCCGTGTTCGAAGGCGTGGGTGCTTACCAAGCCGGCAAAATCGACGACAAAGGTCTGCTTGAGCTTGAGCAATACGGCTGTCCGACTTGCGGCTCCTGCTCCGGCATGTTTACGGCCAACTCGATGAACTGTCTGGCGGAAGCTCTCGGTTTGGCGCTCCCGGGCAACGGCACGATTTTGGCGGTATCCGAAGACCGCAAGGAATTCGTGAAGCGTTCCGCGAAGCAGCTCATGGAGCTGATTCAAAAGGATATCAAGCCGCGCGATATCGTGACGATAGAAGCGATCGACAATGCGTTCGCGCTGGATATGGCGATGGGCGGCTCGACCAATACCGTCCTGCATACATTGGCTTTGGCGCACGAAGCGGGCTTCGAATACCCGATCGAGCGGATCAACGAAGTGGCGAAGCGCATCCCGCACTTGGCCAAAATTGCCCCGGCCTCCGATTACCATATCGAGGACGTGCATAATGCCGGAGGCGCGAGCGCCGTTCTGAACGAATTGTTCAAAAAGCCGGGCGCGCTGCACGGCGATCGCATCACCGTAACCGGCAAAACGCTGCGCGAAAACGTAGCCGGCTGCGACATTTTGAACACGGACGTCATCCATACGCTCGACAATCCGCACTCGGAGCAAGGCGGCTTGGCGGTGTTGTTCGGCAACCTGGCGCCGAACGGCTCGATCATCAAGGTCGGCGCGGTGGACAAGTCCGTAGGCGGTTTTCACAAGGGCCCGGCGATCTGCTTCGATTCGCAGGAAGCGGCGCTGGAAGGCATCGCCAACGGCAAAGTAAAAGAAGGCCACGTCGTCGTTATCCGTTACGAAGGCCCGAAAGGCGGTCCCGGCATGCCCGAAATGCTCGCCCCGACCTCGCAGATCGTCGGGATGGGACTGGGCGCGAAGGTCGGTCTCATTACGGACGGCCGTTTCTCCGGCGCATCGCGCGGCATCAGCATCGGCCACATCTCGCCGGAAGCGGCGGAAGGCGGTCCGATCGCATTCGTCGAGGATGGCGATATCATTGAGCTTGATCTCGTCAACCGCAAAATCGAGCTGCTGGTCAGCGATGAGGAATTCGAACGCCGCCGTGCGAACTGGAAAGGCTTCGAGCCGAAGGTGAAGACGGGGTATCTGGCCCGCTATTCCAAGCTCGTAACCTCCGCCAGCACCGGCGGAGTGATGAAAATCTAAGAAGCAAACAGAGCGGCTCACCGGGAGCGATTCCGGCGGGCCGCTTTTTAGTAGGGATGTATTTGTGTTAAAATACGTCAGTGGACAAACAAATAACCTTATTTCAACAAGAAAATCCAATCCCACTCCGGCTCCCGATCTTGCACGACAGCCAGCAGCGTAAGCGCAACGCCCGCAGCCCCGTCCAGCAGTCCGGCGAAATGCTGCTTTTCGCCAGCCTCCAGCTCTTCAAAGCCGTAAGGCGCACTCGCGTCAAAGGAGTGAATAATACGATCGACAAGATGGTCGCGTAGAGGAAGCAGCTCCGCGCTTCCCGTGTCTGCGATCATCCGCTGCGTCATTTGCAGAAGACCGGCATAGCCGTGGCAAAATGTGGAATAATGCAAATTCCACAGCTCTTCGGGACGCTGGGCTGTGCCAAGAAACGATTCAATCGCCGCTTGCTTCCACGCCGGTTCCCCGAGTGCTTGCCCCGCGAGCCATAGCGTACGCGCTACGCCCGGCCCGCCGTAGCACCAAGCTTCGCGAGGCGGCGAGCTGTCTGCCGCACCCGCTGCTTGCTCTTGCCACGAGACATGAGCAGGCCAGTAAGGGCCGTATTCATCCTTGATCTTAAACCGCATCAACCACTCGGCGACGGATCGGATGGCTTCCCGCCCGCCCTCCACTTCTACGCCTTGCTGATGCGCAAGGGAGAGCAGGGCTAAGGGACCCGGAATACCATGGGAAACGCCGCAGTTGAAGTAGCCCTCGGGATATAACTCCTGATCGGAGGTTGACATCATCCGGTCGGGCGAAATATACCATCCCGGCACCTGCGTGTTTTGCACCTCCTTGTACTCGCACAGCTCAACCATATACTCAAGCACCTGCGTAAGCGCAAGGCGCATCTCGGGCTGCTCCTTAAAGTGCAGCAAATAACGGCCGATTCCGCTTAAGCCCTGTATCACGTCGTGATCGGACATGAGCGCGCCTTCTTTTATATTTCTCCGGACAACATACATGTAATCCGGGAACATGCGAAGGAAAAAGTCGTTGAGGCTCCGAATCATATTCCCGTACCGGGTGCCCTGCCGCGACAAAGCCTGGATGCCCGTAACGACTCCGGCCATACCGGTCCAGAGAGACAAGGACTCGATTCCTCGCTGTTCCAGAGCTTGCTGCATGAGAACAACATAGCGGTGGCCTGTGACGTCCCATTGTCCATCGGGCTCCAGGCGATCCAGTTCGCTGAGCAGCAGGCATAAACCCGAATACCCCCGCGCAAGGTGAAGCCCGTCCCACTTGATGTAGAACTTCCCTTGCTCGATCTGTTCCTGTTCTTGCGCGAGGGCGAATTGCTCGATGTCTCCCGGTTCCTTCAAACGCCGGGCGATCTCCATCACAATCGAGCGGACCCGCTCGATTCGTTCGGCGCCTTCAAGCGGCAGCCACTTGGCCTCGCAAGTTTCTTTCGGGTTCATTCCGATTTCTCCCTTCGGATCATGGTTTCCGTGATCAAACAGCCGAACGCGCTTTGCGCTCCTGATCGGCATCCAAATAAGCATTCGCTTGCATCATATAAAGCTCGGCATACATCCCGTTCAGCTGCATGAGCTGTTGATGATTGCCCTGCTCGACAACGGAGCCTTGATCCATCATGAGAATATGGTCGGCGTACCGGATGGCGGAGTAACGGTGGGAAATGAAGATGCCTAACCGGTCGCGGACCAGCTCCCGAAACGCTTGAAACACCTGTAATTCAGTTTCCGGATCAAGCATGGAGCTGGGTTCGTCCAGCACATAGAGCTCAGCTTCGCGCATGAAGGCTCTGGCGATGGCAACCCGCTGCCACTGTCCTCCGGAGAGCTGGTGCCCTTCATCAAACAGGCGTCCGAGCTGTGTGGCAAGACCTTCAGGCATGGATTGGATCAAGCTGGCGATGCCCGCCCGATCCGCCGCCTTCCACAATTCGGCGTCCTCCTCCATTTTGGCTACGTTGCCAAAACCGATATTTTGCTTGACCTGCATCTCGTAATGGACAAAATCCTGGAAAACGACGCCGACTTTGCGGCGAAAGACTTCGCAGTCCATATCGCGGATCGAGACGCCGTTGATGAGAATGTCTCCTTCGAAGGAATCGTACAGCTGCGTCAGCAGCTTCATCAGAGTTGACTTCCCGGACCCGTTGCGTCCTACAATAGCGAGCGTTTCTCCGCGCCGCAGGGTAAAGCTGACATTCCGCAGAGCGGGATAACTGTTGCCGGGATAACGGAAAGACACATTGCGGAATTCCACCGATTGGATGGCGGGCGCATTCGCCGGACGAGAAGCCTCCGAAGCGTCGATTTTTCTGGCGGAAGGATCGGAGGACTGCAAATCCAGGAAAGTGAATAGCTGCTGTAAAAATAAATTGTGCTGGCATAAGGAAAGGATGCCTTGCGTTAAATTTTGCGATGAAACCAAAGTCAACGTAATGGCTTGGGTATAACTGACGACCTGGCCGATCGAAATTTCGCGTTTAAAGGCAGACCATAAGACCATAAGAAACATCGAGGCGTTAACCCCTTCCTGGGCTGCTTGAAAAATGGCTCCCGCGCCGAGCCGCTTCTTGATCATGCGTTTGTCTTCCGCCAAAAACTGGAGGAGCAGCTCGTTATATTTGCCGAGTAAATAGCCGCCTAATTGAAACACTTTGATCTCCTTAAAGGAGATATCCCTTGTCAGCAGCACGGACAAATACCACGTAGTCCGCATTTTCGGCGCCCGGTTCCATTGAATCATAAACTCTTGCTGCCCGATCTTCAGAAACGAATAGAAGGAGGTCAACGGAAAAAAGATCAGAAGAAATGCCGCCCACCATTTCCACGAAATGAGCACAGCTGCGATAGAGAATAATGTGATGGTTGCGCTAATAATGGACAAAATCTGCTGCAGAATTTGATAGGGCCGATGACCTGCCTCGTTCTGGGCGCGTTTCAGAGCGTCCTGCACCTGAGAGTTCTCAAAATCGCTAAGCGAAAGAGAAATCGACTTCTCCATAATGAGAATGGTGATCCGATTGCTAAGCAGCGTTTCAAATATTTTGCTGACGTAATTTTGAACCAGCGACAGCGCTTCATTCAGTGCGGTAAACGCAAAGAGCCAAATAAAAGGCCAAAGCACGGTCTGAAAACCCGTATCCCAGGAGGCGCCTATGCTGTCGATCAAGGTTGTGAGCAGCAGCAGCGAGATGACCGGCGAGACGCCGCGCAGGATGTTAAAAAATAAAATGAATAAGAAATACGGTTTGTGTATTTGCCACAGCAGTCGAAACACGCGGGGCCAATAGCGAAAGGATTGCACAATATTTGTTAGATTCATGGATAGGGATGCTTCTTCCGCAGCCGAGCTCATGACTGATTCCTCCTAACATGCTGCAAGCTGTACAACGTATGTCTGGCTAGTGTCAACACCTTCTGCTCTTCTTCCCGTTGGATGCCGAACAACCGGTTCAAATGCATATGGATCACGCTTTGCATCAGATCTGCCGGAGTATTGGTCAAAGTTCCTTCCGCTTGGCAGGCCCTGATTCCTTCCGTGTATCGGGCTATTGCCTCGCCGCGTGCTTGGAGCATCGGCAGGATGGCCGCTCCCTCAGGAAGCTGGCGAAGCTGGGCAAAGTCTTCTCTGGCATCCCCGAATTTTATAAGGAAAGGTCGATGCTGACGGAACAGCTCCAAATGATCCTTATGCTGTACTATCGTGTTAAGCCACTCGAATTGCTCGAAGAAGGACAGCCCGAATCGTTCCATGATATCAATGACGCTGATGACCGCCAGCAAGTGCGGATTCAGGCTGATGTGTCCCGATTGTCTGGCGTGAATCCATTCGGCGACAACCCGGCTGTCGAGACAGAACAGCCGCTCCGCCGCCCCGATCAACGTCCGTCCCCCGTACCGCTCGATTTCCGGATCGTAAGTATCGATCACCAAGCGGGTCAATAGTCCGTCTTCCACGCACTGCTGTGTAAAACGATAAAGCTGCGGCAGCAGCGCGGTGTGAAGCTGCTCGGGATGACCGCAGAAACGCCAGCGAAGATGCGAATCGGGATCGGCATAGCGCATAAAGAAGCTGCCGGCCGCCCACCCTTGCTCCTCCGCCTGGCGGCAAAACTCCCGCAGAGGCCCCCCGATAAATGCGTCGGCGCGCTGATCCGCACCGTACCATTTCAGATACAGCCACTCGCTGCCCGGCATTTTCAATCTCTCGACGAGGCGGATGGGGGAAGAGGTAAGAGCTCCGCCGAGATCCGGCTGCGAGGAAGCTTGCGGCCGGTCCCGTTTAACGAGAGGAAAGACAAACTCGGTCACGTAGTGCCCGGCTGCGCTCTCGGGAAGCTGCTCCAACGCAAAGCCGGTTTCGGTTAAGACGATCTGCCCCCCGGGCTGCAGCTTCGAATAATCCCGATACAATTCGTCCCGATGAAGCGGGTGGTCGAGATCCAGCAGCAGGCGGTTATCCGCTTGGGTCAAGTAAACAAATCGCGGCAAATTCCATTGCTTCCGGTACGCTTCAAAAGCTTGCCGCCATTGCGTTTCCGTCATGTTCCCGCGAAATGGCGGCAGGTCCCCGTTAAACTTCCAGCAGGCCGCCGCAATGATCGTTTTGCTGTACCTTAACCGCGGCAAAAAAGGAAGAGTTCTTAATTCGCCCCATTCAAAAAATTCAATGTTGCGCTGGTTTTCCAGCGATAGCTCGCGCAAAAACCGGTAGACGTTAGGCGAGTTCGACGTACTCAGCATGTGGTTTGCTACCGGAATGACCCTTCGGTTTTTTGCCAGAGACCGCAAATAAAGACCGCTCGAAGACATGCCGACGACAAGATCGGAGAGCGGGATCGTATGCTCCGGATCTGTGGCTGAGTTGGTTCCGATATTGATTTCGTATTCGCGAATGTTTGTGCTCAAAGCAACATTGGCTGCCCGGCCGTCTCCGGGAAAATAAACGAGTTCGGCGAGAATCGCTTCGGGATGAAGCTTTTGCTCCAATTGATCAATTTGCTTGAGCTTGTCTACAAAGGAGGAATCGAACAAATCGACAAACCGGCCGACGGCTTTGCCCGCGCCGTAGCTGCCCGTCGTTCCTCCGGCAATCAGGTGAAAGTCGCCCTCCTCTACCGCCTGACCGGATCGGGCGGCAAGACCGAAATACAATTCCAACGATCGGGGCGCGTGCTTTTCCTCCATCGGTACAGGTTCAAGCTGCATCACCATGTCGTCGGTCAGCTCCAATTCTTGCCGCCCTTGCTGGAGGCATGTCATGACCCATTGGGTCAGCAGCCACTTTTTCCTTTGCTGGGCGAAGGAAGGGAAGCTGTCTTCCTTGCGTCTGCTCCGGGGAAATTCATATCCGGCCGGAGGGCCAAGCCCGATGTCTGCGTCCAGCAGCTCCAGCAAGGGGACCTCGCGGTAAGTCCCGTACTTCTCCATGAAATCCGCGCGGTAGCTTTCCAACTGCGAGATTCCCAAGCGTTCCCCGGAGATTCGCCATAGCGCTTCGGCGACACGTTCGACCTCTTGCGCAACGGATTTGGGCAGGGTCAATGCCTCCATCGAGAGGGCCAGATCCACTTGCACGAGATTATCCGCTTCGGCAACGGATTTCATATGCTCTGTGAGCATGTGATATAAGGGCTCGCCTTGTCCGATTTCCGTACGGTTATAGCTCGCGATGAGGGCTGCGGCTGTTTCCAGCTTCGCCCTCTCGTCCTCCACGCCTGTGACATCGGCTAAACGCCGGAGTACATAATCGAGAGGCGAGGCGGTCATGAGGGGCGGGCGCAGGTCTGAGATGATGATTTCCTGCTGAACCAGCTGCCACAGAAATTGGTTTATTTGCTCGAGTGACGTATCGGAAAATTGGCTGTGCAGCTTCAGCGCCAATTCGCAAAAGGGAATGGGCTGACGGGTAAGTTCCATCACCTGCTTCACAGCCGGAGTAAGGCGAACAGAGGAGCTCTCCATAGCGCTTGCAGCATTGCTTTTCGTCTTGACGCCATACTTGGTCAGGTAAGGCAGGTAAAGGCGGGAGCCCGCGGGATAAGCCAAAGCATTGAGACTGACCTTTAATTGCTTGACGATGTCGAACCGGCTTTCCAAGTCGGACAGCACTTTCAGCAGCCACTCCATATCGGGGCGGGCTCGCTTGGTGTGGGCTGCTACGGGCTGAAGCCCGAACGCATACCGCTCCCCAAAGTTTCCGTATGTTACTCCAGAAAATAAACCAAAAGGCGTCGGACGCGAGGTCATGCGCAGCATATAGCGCAGAAAGCCTTTGACGGCCTGATCTTGTTTGCGCGGATGTTCCTGATTGGTTAAATTGGGCAAAGCTTGAAGCAGCGGCAAGCTGGATATGGCAATGGCCTCCCGGATGACAGGCAATTCGGCGTAGGCGGCCAATTTCTCGAACCAAAGCTTGCGGCTAAGCGCCTCATCTTCATTTACATCGATAGAAAGGCTCTGGAGTAGTTCCACGGGCAATAAAGGCATCCTCAAAATAAAAAAATCAAGCGCCTGAAAAACGCTTGGATGAGCATGAGCTGGCGTCGGTTGAGGGGGGGCCATTTGAACTGACATGTCGTCTCACCTTCCGTTATCGAGTTGTAAGAGATACTTCGGAAGAACGCGAACGTTCCTCCGAAGTATTTTCCAGCAGCCGGGCGAAAGCTGATTTAATTCATGGTTTGCAACCCTTTTGCTGGGAGTAGCCGCAATTATCTCTGCCGGTATGGCAATCGTGAGAATAGCATTTATCCACTGTATAACATTTGGAAGTAAAGCATCGATCAGTAGCAGTATAGCAATCTACCGTGTAAAAGCAGCGCACCGTGAGCGAAGCATTCGAGTTTCCCAGATTAACCGAGTTCACTTGAACGTCCAGATCGAAATAGTTGTTTGCCATAAATATGTTCTCCTTTCGTGCAGAGGACTTGCCTCCGAATCGTTTGCGGCAGCTGGCGAAAGCTGAATGAACTCATACGATTAGCAGCTGAGGCCGTGGGTGTAGCCGCACTGTTGTCTGCCGGTAATGCATTTGGAGGTAATGCAAGAAGCCGTAATGCATTTGGAAGTGATACATTGAGAAGTAATGCAAGATGACGTGACACCAAGGCTTGAATTGAGCGAACTAACTGCTCTCACTTCAACATCCAGATCGAAATGGTTGTTTGCCATAAACATGTTCTCCCTTCATGCGGAGGACTTGCCTCCGAATCGTTTGCGGCTGCTGACGAAAGCTTTCATGTTATTTTCTGCAATTCGGTTGACGAGTGTAGCCGCACTGATGTCTGCCGGTGAAGCAATCGGAGGAGAAGCAAGTATCCGAAAAGCATTTGGAAGAGAAACATTGAGAAGAAAAGCATTCTGCCGTGAAACCAAAGCTCGAGTTTGCCGGATTAACCGCTTTCACTTCAACATCCAGATCGAAATGGTTGTTTGCCATAAATATTTTCTCCCTTCGTGCGGAGGACTTGCCTCCGAATCGTTTGCGGCAGCTGGCGAAAGCCGAATGAAATCAACCGATTAGCAGCTGGCGCCGTGGGTGTAGCCGCACTGTTGTCTGCCGGTATAGCAAGCGGAAGAATAGCATTTGTCCGAATAACATTTGGAAGAATAGCATTGGGAAGAATAGCAAGTTTGCGTGTAAGCAAAGCTCGAGTTTGCCGGATTAACCGATTTCACTTGAACGTCCAGATCGAAATTGTTGTTTGTCATTCGTATCATCTCCTTTCGATTTTATAAGAATCTTCTGAAAATTTTGAAGATGCTTTCGCCACGCCTCCCGCATAAGAATGTGAATATGGTTGTAGAAAAATAAGTATTCAAAACCATATTCGACTATAATATACCTGACGATATAATAATAGTCAATATATTACAAATATTTTTATAAAAATTGGAATAGTAGAAATAGAATACCTGTCGAAAGCACTAATCTCATTCAACGCGCAAAAGTGTTGAAACATCAAAGAAGACGCGCGTTAAAAGGGATGTTTGCGCGAATCATAGAGGTATATTAGGATGTATACTGTTACAAACAGGAATCATATCTTGTTTTATCCAAATGATAAAGGAGTGTTACACATAAGATGAATGCATAGCTTTATCCGAAATACAGCGTCGTGTCATGCTATTTTGAAAACGTTTACTTTTGTGTAGAGAGTAGAGAATCGTTTCAGGAGGAACTAGAGATGAACAATGCAGCGTTATTGTCCGAGATCAAATCGTCGGCGTTCGCGCGTACGACCGACTTGTTCGAGAAAATGCAGGAGCATGAGCAGGTGCTGTTTTGCAACGACCCCGCTACGGGCTTGAAAGCGATTATCGCCATTCACGATACGACGCTCGGTCCGGCTTTGGGGGGAACACGGATGAGGCCTTATGCCACCGTCGAGGAAGCGCTGGAGGACGTTCTGCGTTTATCGAAAGCGATGACCTATAAATGCGCGGCGGCCGATGTGGACTTCGGCGGGGGGAAGGCAGTCATCATCGGAGACCCGGCCAAGGATAAAACCCCGGAATTGTTCCGGGCCTACGGACAATTTATCGATTCGTTGAACGGGAGATTTTACACCGGGACGGATATGGGCACGGTGCTGGACGATTTCGTCCATGCGTGCAAGGAAACGTATTGCATTGCCGGGCTGCCCGAGGAATACGGCGGCGGGGGAGAAACGTCGATTCCGACGGCTCTGGGCGTTCTGTACAGCATGAAAGCCGTTGCCCGAACGTTATGGGGGCATGAGGATTTGCGCGGCAAGCGGTTTGCGATTCAAGGCTTGGGGAAGGTCGGCTTCAAAGTCGCCGAGCATTTGTTGCAGGAAGGCGCCGATCTCTATGTGACCGATGTGGAACAAACCGCGATAGACCAAGTGGTGGAAAGAGCCGGTAAGCTCGGGAGAACCGCGACCGCCGTGAAGGGAGAGGAAATATACGGCGTAGAGGCCGATTTCTTCGTACCGTGCGCCGTCGGCGGCATCATTAACGATCACACGATCGGGCAGCTCAAGGTTCAAGCGATCGCAGGCGCGGCGAACAATCAGCTTCTTCATGAGAGCCACGCCCTCGACTTAAAGCGACAAGGCATCCTTTACGCACCCGATTACGTGGTCAACAGCGGCGGCATCATGCAAGTATCGGATGAGCTGTACGGACCGAACAAAGACAGAGTATTGGCCAAAACGAAAGCGATCTATCATTCGCTGCTTCGCGTGTTCTCGGAAGCCGAGGAAAAAAAGTTCACAACGGTCGAGGCGGCGAATCTGTTCTGTGAGCAGCGAATTCAATCCAGAAAAGGAAGGAACAGCTTCTTTTCCCCGAGAAAGCGCGCCAAATGGCAAATCCGCCACTAGCCGCCAAGGGTAGAAAGCGAGGAAACGATTTCGATTTTCCGGGAGGCTTGTTCTGATGGCTACCGTCAAGCTGTGCAGCTCGAATGAGCTGACCAAATCGGAAGCTTTGAAACAAATCGTGCGCGACGGATCTGTTGAACTTCTGGTGAAGGACTGTTTGGGCAATTGCGGGCAATGCTACTTGGAGCGCTTCGTGAAAGTGGACCAGCGAATCATCGTTTTGAACGAGGAAGAAGAGCTGCTGGACCAGCTTCGGAAAGCCGCCGCCGCCCCCGCCCCCACAGCCGACTAACTTCATTTAACGTACTAAAGCGATTTCGCGTCGACACGCGCATACAGCATTGAACGTTTTTGAAGAGTTCACAGGTTTGCCATATAATAGCATCAACGTCAAGGAATATTATTCTAGGAGGTTATAAAAATGGAAAAAGATACTACCTTAGTTAGCGAGCTTCAGCAAGATTTTTTCCCGATTGAGGATTTCGATTATATGGAATTTTACGTTGGCAACGCCAAGCAAGCCGCCTATTACATGAGCCGGGCCTACGGGTTCAAGGTTATCGCCTTCGCCGGGCTGGAAACCGGTCAACGCGATCGGGTATCCTACGTGCTGGAGCAGCGGAGAATCCGCTTCGTGGTGACCGGCTCGCTTCAGGAGGACCACCCGGTCACGGAATTTATCAAGAAGCATGGCGAAGGAGCGAAGGACGTCGCGTTTCGGGTGGACGACGTTGAAAAGGCTTACGCGGAGGCGATTGCCAGAGGCGGCATTCCCGTGATGGCGCCGCAGGTGCTGACGGACGAACACGGCACCTACAAAAAAGCCATCATCGGCACCTACGGCGATACGGTGCATACCCTCGTGGATCGAAAGAACTATAAGGGCTTGTTCGCGCCGGGGTATCAGCCCGTCAGCTTCTCGTTTCCGTATCAGGATGCGGGCCTGATCGGGATTGACCATGTTGTCGGAAACGTCGAGCGAATGGAAGAATGGGTGTCCTATTACGAGAAGGTCATGGGCTTCAAGGAAATGATCCATTACGATGATGAAGATATAAGCACGGAATATTCGGCTTTGATGTCCAAAGTCATTTGCAACGGCGGCCGTATCAAAATGCCGATCAACGAGCCGGCCACCGGCAAGCGCAAGTCGCAAATCGAAGAATATCTGGAGTTCTACAACGGCCCCGGCGTACAGCACGCGGCTTTATTGACCAATGATATTATTACGACCGTGAAGGTGCTGAAGGAAAACGGCGTGGAATTCCTGGATACGCCGGATACGTATTACGAAGAGCTGGCGGACCGAGTCGGCAAGATCGACGAAGATATCGAAAAGCTGAAGCAATACCGCATTCTTGTCGACCGTGACGAGGAAGGGTATTTACTGCAAATCTTTACGAAGCCGCTCGTCGACCGGCCGACCCTCTTCTTCGAAATCATTCAGCGCAAAGGGGCGACCACGTTTGGCGAAGGCAACTTCAAAGCGCTGTTCGAATCGATCGAAAGAGAACAGGCGCTTCGCGGGAACTTGTAATTTCTCGACAAATTTACAGGCCAAGAAGGAAAGGCGGGCAATCGTCACATGATTTCCAGCGCTAGAGCTTTGATGGAGCAGCTCCTTGATTATGCCGGGTTATTTCCGCCCGCCGCACTGCCTTTGGAGCAGGCGGTCCGCAATTACGCGGCTTACCGGGACGGACAGGACGCTTGGATGCTGGGCCGGTTCATCCTCCCGGCCGCGCAATTGGAGGAGCTGTCTCCGTATATGCCGATGTTTTCCGGGGACCGGCCGCTGCTGCTGTCGGTTCTTGGAACCCGCAGCGGGGATGCGGAAGAATGCCTTCGGCTGTTCGGCGATACGCTGCGGCAAACGGAGGCTTTCCGGGGGAAGCATGGTTCGTCGGTGAATATCGACGTGCTGGAGCTTCCTCTTCCCCCTGCGGGCGCGGACCGTCGGTTACTGGATAAGATGGCAGCCGGAGCATCGGAACACGGCCTCCGGTTGTTCTTCGAATGGACGTTTCCTTGGAACGGCGACTGGGAGAGCCGGATCGAAGAAGCCCTTGACGCGGTGAAGCGCTGTGCCAGCCCAGGCGGGATGCAGCCGGGCGTAAAGCTGCGGACCGGAGGCATTACCTCCGACGCATTTCCGTCGCCGGAGCAGGTGGCCGCCGTCCTCATCGGATGCAGGGAGCGCCAATTGGCGTTGAAGTTCACGGCCGGGCTTCATCACCCGGTTCGCATGTACCGGGAAGAAGTGAAGACCGAGATGCACGGCTTCCTTAACGTGTTTGTTGCGGGGATGCTGGCGCATGTCTACAAGCTGGACCGCGGCAAAACCGCCGAAATTTTGGCGGACGACAATCCCGACAGCTTCGTCCTCCTCCCGGATGCGTTAGGCTGGAAAACGCTTGCGATTCCGGCCGACGAGGTGCGGAGGCTGCGCCATCAGGCGCTGTGCTCCTACGGAAGCTGTAGCTTCGACGAGCCTCGCGACGAGCTGCGGGAGCTAAAATCACTAGAATAAAAGGAGCCGTTAAAAGATGCTGCGCTCATTTGTAGAGGTTGTGCCAGAATCGCATTTTTCGATTCAAAATCTTCCCTATGGCGTCTTCCGCTCCCGTCATGGCGGACATCCCCGGATTGGCGTGGCCATCGGGGAGTACGTTCTGGATCTTGCCGTTCTCGATCAGGCGGGCTGCTTCGCTAGGACGGAAGCAGCCGGAAAGGGAATATTCGATCAGGCGTCGCTGAATGCGTTTATGGCGCTCGGCCGCCCGGTCTGGCAGCAGGTTCGCGCGGAAATTCAGCGGTTGCTGTCGGCTGACGAGCCGGAGCTGCGGGACAACGCGGGGCTGCGGACCGCCGCCCTGCTTCCGCAGAAGGACGTAGAGCTGCTGCTGCCTGTAGAGATTGGCGATTATACGGATTTTTACGCTTCGCGGGACCATGCCTTCAATGTCGGAACGATGTTCCGGGGGAAGGAGAACGCCTTGATGCCCAACTGGCATCATCTCCCGGTCGGGTACCATGGCCGGGCCAGCTCGATCGTGCTTAGCGGGACCGACGTGCACCGCCCGCAAGGGCAGATGAAGCCGCCGGATGCAGCGGCGCCTGTATTTGGGCCGAGCCGTCAGCTGGACTTCGAGCTGGAAATCGGGTGGTTCATGGGGCCGGGCAACCCGCTCGGTACTCCCATCCCCGTCGAACGAGCGGAGGAGCATATTTTCGGACTGGTGCTCGTCAACGATTGGAGCGCCCGGGATATTCAGGCTTGGGAATACCAGCCGCTCGGACCTTTTCTCGCGAAAAACTTTGCGACATCGATTTCGCCCTGGGTAGTGCCGCTCGATGCCTTGGAGCCGTTCCGCATCCGCGGAAGCCGGCAGGAGCCGGAGCCGCTTCCTTATCTCAAGCAGGAGGGAGCGCATTCCTTCGATATCAAGCTGGAAGTGTACCTGCAAAGCGCCGATATGAAGCAGGCCGAGCGGATCACGGAGAGCAATGTCAGATACCTGTATTGGAGCATGGCGCAGCAAATCGCACACCATACGGTAGGCGGCTGCAACCTGCGGGCCGGGGATTTGCTGGCCTCCGGGACGATCAGCGGACCGGATAAGGCAAGCCGAGGATGCATGCTGGAGTTGTCTTGGCGCGGAGCGGAGCCTCTTGAGTTAAGCGATGGCGTCAAGCGGGTCTGGCTGGAAGATGGCGACCGGCTGACGATGACCGGCTACGCTCAAGGCGACGGGTACCGCATCGGGTTTGGCGAGGTGACGGGCCGCGTTCTGCCTTCGTTGAAATAAGCAAGCGCAACTTAACCAAGGAGGTCATACAAGATGCCGTTCTACCATCGGATGGGGCAAATTCCTAATAAAAGACACGTGCAGTTCAGAAAAGAAGACGGTTCGTTGTTTCGCGAGCAAGTGATGGGCACGAAAGGCTTCTCCGGCAATCAATCGATCCTTTACCATCATGGCGCGCCGACAGAAATCGTCAAAGCCGAATACCTCGGTTCGTGCAGCGTGGAATACGAGGACGACAGCGTGCTCGGATACCGCCATTTTCTTACAGGATCAGCTCCGAAGAAGGGGGACCCCGTTCTTGGAAGAACGTATGTGCTTGGCAATGACGATATCCTGATTGCCGTGTCAAGTCCTACGGAACAAATGAATTACTATTACCGCAACGGCGACGGCGACGAGCTTCTGTTCGTGCATTACGGAACGGGCAAGGTCGAATCGATGTTCGGCACGCTGCGCTACCGTCCGGGCGATTATATCGTCATTCCGATCGGCACCATTTACCGGATCGTGCCGGATGGGGAAGACACCAAATTTCTGGTCGTGGAAACGAACAGCTGGATCAGCACGCCGAAGCGTTACCGCAACGAGCATGGTCAGCTGCTGGAGCATAGCCCGTTTTGCGAAAGGGATATCCGGCTGCCGGAGACGCTGGAGACGCACACGGAGCTCGGGGAGTTCGAAGTGCGGTCCAAAACGAGAGGCGCGCTGTATTCGCATATATACAGCCATCATCCGCTGGACGTTGTCGGCTGGGACGGGTATCTGTATCCGTACATTTTCAACATTGCGGATTTCGAACCGATCACCGGACGCATTCATATGCCGCCTCCGATTCACCAGACGTTCGAAGGGCATCAGTTCGTCATCTGCTCCTTCGTTCCGAGAATGTACGATTATCATCCGGAAGCCGTGCCTACGCCTTATTTTCACAGCAACGTGGACAGCGACGAGGTGCTCTACTATGTGGAGGGCAATTTCATGAGCCGCCGGGGCATCGAGGAAGGGTCCATTACGCTTCATCCGTCGGGAATCCCTCACGGTCCTCATCCCGGTACGATCGAGGCGAGCCTGGGCAAAAAGGAAACGAAGGAATTGGCGGTTATGGTGGACACGTTCCGTCCGCTCAAGGTCGTCAAGGCGGCCCGCACCTTCGAAGACAAAAACTATCTTTACAGCTGGTCTCATAAATAAATCGGCGTGGTGGTGGCATAGTGCGGCGGAATAACGTGCGAAGCGAGGAAGAAATCCGTCAGTTATTCGAAGCCATTTTATCGTTGCAAACGAAGGATGAATGCTACGATTTTTTTTCCGATTTGTGTACGGTAAACGAGGTCAAAACGATGGCTCTCAGGCTTGAAGTCGCCAAGCAGCTGCTCGAAGGGGCTACTTACTTGGATATTATCGAGGAAACCCAGAAAGGCAGCGCCATCATTTTTCGAGTCAAAAATTGTTTGAACCACGGAAGGGGAGGCTTCCGGACCATTTTGGAGCGGTTGAACAAGCGAGGCCAACAGCCGTGAAAAAAAGCGGCATGCCTGCTGCAAGAAGCGTTCCGACGGCGGGACCGATGGATAGAGACGAAGCATGAAGTCGTGACGAGCTTGGTCTCATGCAGTCCGGTCTCCCGTTCGAATGCTTTCTTCTTTCGCTTTGAATACGCTTACAATCGTGGCGGCTTCGCGCGTTTCTTATTCCGTTCGTGCGGGAGGAATACCTATGGTAACGAGAAAACCATCGTTTTTCATGTCAAGCGCGCTCATTGCGGTTATCGTCACCATTTTGGCGGTAAGCATTCTTCATTATCAAGTCGCTCCGCAAATCCCCATTTTGATGGCATCGATCCTTCTTTCGTTGTATGGCTTAACATTAGGCTTCACTTGGAAACAGTTGGAATCCGCTATCGTCAAAGGCATTTTGTACGGTCTCCCCTCGATCCTCATTTTGTGTCTGATCGGCATCTTGATCGGGATATGGGTATTGAACGGAACCGTTCCGACCTTGTCTTATTACGGCTTGCACATTCTTTCGCCCAGCTACTTTCTCGTATCGGCGGTCTTAATCTGCGGAGTCGTCTCCGTGCTGACGGGAAGCTCCTGGAGCGCTATCGGCACGATGGGCGTTGCCTTGATGGGGGTCGCCTACGGCATGGGAATTTCCCCCGCGATGGCGGCCGGGGCGATTGTTTGCGGTTCCGTGTTCGGCGATAAAATATCGCCTCTCTCGGATACGACGAATCTTGCCTCCGCGACGGCCAAGGTGCCTATTTTCGATCACATCCGGCATATGCTGTGGACGACGATTCCAAGCCTGGTATTGACGCTGATACTGTTTGCTTTTTTTGCCATATCCTCCGACCGCGCCGCAGATACCGCCGGCATTGAAACGATGATCCGCACCCTCAACGAACGCTTCGCGATTACTCCTCTGACGCTGCTCTCGCCGCTGGCGATTATCGTCTTGGCCTTCAAACGGTTCGATGCCATTCCAACGCTGGTTGTCGGTTTATTGGTCGCTATCGCGACGGCCTTTTTTACGGTTCCCGGCGTTTCGGCGGGCCGGCTCATGAACGTCGCGCATTTTGGCTATAAGTCGGAAACGGGAGTCGAAGCGATCGATAAGCTGCTGTCGCTAGGCGGGCTATCCAGTATGTTGTCTGCCGTCTCGCTCATCATCATGGCGCTTGCCTTCGGCGGGCTTGTGAAAGAAATCGGTCTGGTTCATACCATGATCGACCGGATTAAGAGCCTCTTGAATAATAAAGGCAATGTCATCAGCGCTACGGTTTGTTCGTCGATCGGGGTGAACGTGATTGTCGGGGAATGCTACTTGTCCATTATTTTGCCCGGACAGATGCTGGAGTCTTCCTACAAGCGGGTGAAGCTCCATCCGAAAAATTTGTCCAGAACGCTGGAGGATGCCGGAACCATCGTCCATCCGATCGTTCCATGGGGAGTCTCGGGCGCCTTTATTATGGCTACGCTGAATATCGGCATGGAGTATGTTCTTTATTCGTTTATGTGTTTTATCACGCCCTTGTTGGCGATCCTATTCGGTTATACCGGGTTCGCCATAGCGCCGCTCGGAGAGGAAAGCGAAAAAGGTGCGTATGAGGAAAAATTTGAGATCGGAATGAACAACAGCGGCATGTAGATACGGGACGCTTTGCGAGTGATGGGAGAGCAAGCGTGAGGGCGGTTCACCGGAGGAGCGGTGCCGGCGAGCCGCCGTCGGCGCTTGCGCGGCTACTCTTCCACGTAATCGTCACCGGACGAATCGTGGGTCGGATGCGCGTCGGGATACCCGCGGGAGAGGCCCGCGTGAAGCTCGCGGTTCTCGTAAGTAAACTGGTTGTACGAGCGCTGGTCCTCCCGCCACGGCGTGCTCTTGCCGAGCGATTCCGTGAGAAGGCTGCTGCCGTAAGGGCCCTCCGGAAATTCCTCCGCCGTCAGGTCGTTGCGCTGGGATTCCACTGTGCTCAGATCGGTATACTTCTTCTGAGGAGCTTCGCTCATAAATCCATCTTGGTTCGTATCGTTTGGGCTCATGTCCGGTTCCTCCTTTCGGTAAGCGGTTTGTTTATCCTAGCGTGCCCTGAAACCGGAAGACTATCCAATTCGTGCTTGTCAGCCCTCGCGTTTCATGGTACTATAGGTCTAATTTCAAACGTGCGCTTGAGAGGAAGCACCTCTTACCTATTGGGTAAGATGGTGCTTTTTTTGCGTTTGAAGCTAGTTTGAAACCTATTTCTTGGGGGAGGTTTACGAATGAACCTGGTGTTTTTGAACAGCTTGGAAAAGGTGACGGAAGAGGGGAACGTCTGCACGGCGCAGGTGACGATCGGCGAAAGCCAAGGCACCTGGATGGTGATGTGGAACGAGACGAGAGAAGACGGCCGCCGAGTGCAGGAGTGCTGGTACGAAGGGCTGCGCTGGGAAGAGATGCTCGCCGTGTTTCGCGAGCGGGTGTTCGCCAAGCAATGCGGCGGCTTTAAGCCGATCATACAGGTGAACGTCAGCGAAATCGACGTCTTGGACCGCCGGACGGCATATATGCAACGATTGCATTTTTACGGCGAGAAGTATGCCAACGAAGAGCTGTTCGACAAGCTGCGCGATTGGCGGTTTAAACGGGCAAGCCGCGACGGGAAAGCGGCGTATCTGATCGCGACCAATCGGCTGCTCAAAATGATAAGCGCCTTCGTTCCCCACACGGAAGAAGAGCTGCTGCACCTTCCCGGATTCGGAAAAGCCAAAGCGGCCGCTTACGCAGCCGATATCGTCGCGATCACCGCCGCCTTTCAGCGGGGGACGGATTTTCCGCTATCTTGGGTGGCGGAATCGATCGATCCGGGAGAGCTGAATGCGTGGCTGCTTCAGGAAAATGAACGGAAGCGGAAGGCTGAGGAGGAGAAGCGCGAGATCAAGCATAAGCTGCTCGAAGCCATTGCGCGCGGGGAGAAGCTGGATGAGCTGCAGGAGCAAACCAAGCTTCAGCGGCGCAATTTGCTGCAGTTGCTCGAAGAGCTGGATCGCGAAGGCTACGATCTGCAGAGCTATATCGAAGAGCAGCTTGAGCAGGTGCCCGAGCCTGAGCGCGAGCTGGCATGGAAGGCGTTCCAGCAGCAGGGCGACCGGTATTTGAAACCGATTCTGCAAACGATTTATGACCAGAAGGAGCTGACTGCGCAGGACACGGATCGCGTCTACGAATGGCTGCGCTTGCTACGGATCAAGTTCCGCCGCGAGAACGAGCGGAAGGCGATTGAAGCGAGCTGAGGCGCGGCAGCAGGGCAAAAAAACATTGAACAAGCCCGTCGGCTAAGGTAAGATAAATATTAGGAATATGAAGGAGCTGACCATATGGAGGAGCTTCGGGCTATACTTCACAGCATCATCAAGAATCAGGAAGAAACCAACGCGAAAATTAGCGAGCTGAATCTGCAGTTAAGCGCCAAGATCGGCGAAACGAACGCGCGAATCGACCGATTGGATGAAAAGCTTAGTGCACGAATCGATGCCCTTGACGCGAAGATCGATAAAGTTGATACTCGACTCAGCGTGAAAATCGACTCTCTTGATGCGAAGACCGACGCCCTGGATGCAAAGGTCGACGAAGTCAACACAAGTCTCGGCGCCAAAATCGACTTTCTCGATGCCCGGCTGGATCGCGTCCATCTGAGCTTGCAGAGCCAGATCGACGATGTCGGTTCGGACGTCAGACATATTAAACGGAGCATGCGTTTGTTCGAAAACGATATGGATGCGACTTTGGACCGGATTAAGCGTCTGGAAGATCATATGGCCAAGCATCCCGAATGAGGAACCTTTCCCAAGGTTCCTTTTTTGCAAATAAAAAAGGACCAGCTTCACAGCCAATCCTTTTTGCGGAACAATACAAACATGGAGATACCGACAATCGTTAAAAAAACGACCGCAGCGACTCCGCCGTACTCCCACTTCAAGCCGGGAATGTCTTGAAAGTTCATACCATAAACGCCGGTAATGAACGTAAGCGGCATGAAGATGGTCGTCAGCGCCGTAAACACGCGCATAATTTCGTTCGCTCGGCTGGCGAGGGAAGATTGATAAGCCTCCCGTAAGTTCGCCATCAAGTCGCGGAACGTTTCGAATGTCTCGGATATTTTTACGGCGTTTTCATAAATATCGCCAAAATATTTTTTAAGCGGCTCGCTGACCAGCTTCAATTCTTTTTTGTGCAGCGTCGCGATGACCTCTTTTTGCGGAACAAGCACTTTCTTGAGCCATAAAATTTCGCTTCGCAGCCCGATGATTTCATTCAAATGCGACTTCTTCGTATGCATGAGAATGTCTTCTTCCAGCTTCTCGATCTTCGCTTCGATCCGGTCCCCGACGTTGGTGTAATTATCGACGATCAGGTCAATCAAGTGATACAGAAACTGGTCGGGAGCCGTAACTTCCTCTTCCCAGAGAATCGGCTTCAAGGCGCGAATTTCGTTGATCTTTTGCCGCGTGATTGTGATGATATAGTGCTTTCCAAGAAATATATTGAGTGCGCGGAGAAAAATTTCCTCGTCGTCGAACCGGATGCTGTTGAACACGATAAAATAATGCGAATCGTACAGCTCAATCTTCGGCCGCTGCTCTT
The DNA here is from genome assembly GCF_024213375.1 of Paenibacillus sp. MZ04-78.2. Classification (GTDB taxonomy): domain Bacteria; phylum Bacillota; class Bacilli; order Paenibacillales; family NBRC-103111; genus Paenibacillus_G. The sequence continues at coordinate 144,727 of NZ_JANAVJ010000010.1, forward strand.
CTTCCGTTAGAACGTCCTCTATGGCGAGCTCGTGAAGATGAAATAAAGGCTGTAAGATCTCCAAATCCTCCGGCTCGGCATCGATCCAATAAAAGCCGTGCTGAGGCGGATCGATGGTTTGCATGATGTCTTCCACTAGTGTAAAAATGCCGTCCTGAACTAAGCGTGCCTTCATAGGTTCCACCCTTCCGTATTGATCGAATGGAACGCTCGGCCGTCTGCCTCCCGCGAGAAAACAGACCCTTAAGCTTCAGTCAGGCGCTGTTCGTCATCCTTACGCACAAAGAAACATGCGCATTCTCGAACGAATGGCAAACGATCGGGTTCCAAACGATAGATTCAATTGTGTTTGAACGTAGAAGCGACTTCCCGGGTCTCCGTCCATTCGATTGCTGCACCCCTTTAAGCGTGAAATGTCGAATACTTGTATAGTATAACGCTCCAATTTTGAAAACACAATGAGTTTGCAGTGCATTCGCGCATGGGAATAACTTATGCAAAATCCGGCCGAGTGGTGCGGGTTCAGACGCTATCATTTTATGGAAAAGGTTCGGCTTGACGCTTGCTGTGATTTCGATTACATTAGTATTATCGAAAATAACTGAATAGATTCGGTTTCACACTCTTATCAAGAGCAGATAAGAGTATTTTTTGTGTAAATTTATATGAAACCCTTGATATATAAGGGGTTTTATTCATGATTAAGATAGTTTTTTCGGTTGTGGTCACGTAAATGGTCACAGATTATACAGTAAAGCCAATTACTGCAAAGGTTCATTTAGTAAATTACTTAATCTTTTTGCAGCTTCTTCTTGCATGTTAGGTAACAAATGTGAATATGTGTCCAAGGTAATCGTAACACTACTATGCCCTAATCGTTCAGAAACAATTTTTGGATGAACTCCAATTTTCAATATAAGTGATGCGGATGTGTGTCTTAGATCATGGAAACGAATTGGAGTAATATTTAGTTCACGAATACTTTTTCTCATAAACTTTGTTAATGTATCAGCAAAAACGGGCTTGCCAATATTCGTACAAATTACAAGATCGTTATCTTGATACAACTCGCCTGCATTTTCTTTTTCTTCTTCAATCATGTGATATTGTTTCTTTAATTGGACCATAACTTCATCAGAAATGGATATTGAACGAACACTAGAATTAGTTTTTGCTCCTTCAGTTATTCCTTTGGCATCATGTTCAAGTGTTTGTGTTACCCTAATTATTTTGTTATCAAAATCAACGTTGCTCCATGGAAGTCCTAGAATCTCTCCCTGTCTCATGCCAGTATGGATAGCCAAATAAAAAGCAAGAAAATGTCTATATTTTTTTATATGCTCAAGAAATTTGTTAACTTCTTCAACATCCCAAACCTGTAGTTTTCTTTTAGATATTTGTGGACGATCTACATTTAAAGCAACATTTTCTTTAACATACTTCATCTTTTTTGCATAATTCAATGCGGTAACAACAATATTGAAGATTCTTTGGATTGTTGAATCAGATAAATTTTTGCCTTTATCCGTTTTCTTTGTCCTTAGATACTTTATAAATTCTTCGATATCGTCAGAACTTAATTTTGCAAGTTGTTTTAATCCAATATTTGAGGCAGCAATATGATTAACTATATACGATTTATAGGAATCCACCGTTAATCTGGTCATATTCCCTTTTTTCGATTCAATCCATTTTTCCATCAACTGGACAAGGGTATTTTTAGATGGTTCCAAATAAGTGCCGTCATTAACTTCTGTAAGTAATTTTGCTAATGCGATTTCTGCTTCTTTTTTTGTAGCGAAGCCCCGCTTCTTTTTTTGTTTCCTCTCCCCATCCTTTCCAACATCTACAACATAATAATATTTGCCTGTGTTCTTATCTTTCTTTATAGAACCTGATGCCAATTTATAAACACTCCTTTCACATGTGGATAAGGAATATTATAACATCAAACTCTTATCTATTAAAGATTCATATTGATAAGATATAAAATCAGGTTGAATATTCTGAATTAAAGGAATTGTCCACAAAATATCCCCAACTGAAATGTCAAACTTTGAAGCGGGAAAACATGTACTTAGGTTAACAACGACAAACTGTGTTTCGCTTTTTTGATCATTGATTTTGTAGCTTACAGTTACAGGGAATAGCAAAGCTTTGATGCTATTTGCAGCGCCAACAAAGATAGGCCCTTGCCGCAATAATTGCGAACAAGAGCCGTTTTTTTGCATTATTCCACAAAATCAAAATCGCCGCTCAAAGCTGAAAATTAAAAATCTTCCGTTTTTGAAGCAGCTTTCCCCCAGTATTCCCCATTTTATTTATTCAATCGTAAGAGACTTCTTATCAAACTTACTGTGATAATCAACGATACAATTGCAATAATGAATAACGCAACTAACGATATGAGACTTTGCATTTGTAGAGTTAAATTTATGCTATCGAGAATTAAAATTCTTGTGATTTGCAGGATTATATAAAAGACAGAAATGAATATTAATAATCCGGCGATAAATTTAATTATTTTGTGCATATCACCACTCCCTAAATTATTTCAGGGTTGGTTAGGATTAACATTCACCAACCCTGAGAACAATTATATTACGTGATAGCCCGTCTCGTAAATCCAAATTTTCGGGAATGGGAAAATGCAAGCCTATTTCTTTACAATGTATTTTTCAATGCTTGGAGCGGCCTTACTTTCACGTGCTTCCTTTAAGTAGTCTAAAGTCTCAAAAGTGCCAATGTCTTGTACTACTTTAAATTGAAGCATAATTTTTGAATTAGCTTGTAACTCTTTCGTTAAGTTCCCATTGAAAGCCCACCTAAGGATATCTCCACTTGCGTCCTTAAAACCAAGAATAGTGTAGTTGTTGTTTGAATCAAAGGAGACACTTTGAATTTCATCTTCGAAAATGATATTGTCTCCTACTACAAAATCCTTAAAAACAGAAACTTGCTCTTTTAATTCATTATCATACAATTGATTATATAAATCTTTTGCGGTTAAACTATTCTTTTTATTAATAGAAGCATAATTTTTGTGTGTTTTTGAAGGTAAAATATAGGTTTTACCATTGTTCTCTTCAACTGCAAGGACTTCTTTTCCGTCAGTTTTTCTTATTAATTGAGGTGTATTGTTCGGGGAGGTTTTATAAAAAGTTGGGTAACCTGGTTCTCCAAATTTCCAAACTTGTACCCACAAGTCCCAGTTTGTTGCAGCTGTATTAACCCATCGCACAGTATACCATCCACTATTTGGAGCTGAGTAATTAACATGTTGATTATGGGTGGCTGTGCTTGAAACAACATCATTACCGCTGCTGTCTGTAATAATAATAGAAATTTTATCGAGCCAATTCAGAAGAGACGTTTGTCCAAATGCATCAATTTCATTCTTAGCGTAATCAACGTGAACATCGTGCTTTGCTGAAGCACCATATCCAGAATTGCCTTTATTATTAAACCCAATTGTTCCTGAACTTACGGTTGTTTTTGATGGGTAATCATTCGATGTTGCTTCTCTTGAAAAGAGATACGTATTTCCAAGATACTTAATGACATTAAAACCAAGACTTGCCCACGGAATCTTAATTGCGCTTTGAGAATATAAATCTGCCTCCTTGTTAGCAGTATTGTTTACGCTTGGAGCATCTGCGGATGCAAAGGACTGAGCAGAAGAAAAAGCAGTAGCGAGTGATAAGATAGCTGTTAAGATTATTTTGTTTTTTTTAATCATTCTTGTCGCACCTCTCATTTTTTATTAGGGTAAAAGAAGTAAAGAAAAGCAACAATGCTTAAAAAAGAGCTAGCATAGCATCTCTCCTTTAGGAATAATGGATGAACAATTCGTCGTGCCTCATCGTTCCAACATAATTTATCATAATCTTATAAAATATGGGATAGGAATTAATATCTATTTTTATTTCTAATATTTCTTCAAAATAAACAAGTAATTGAAATCAATTCCAATTAACAGTTAATCTTTGTAGAAACTTATCGAATCGTTGCATCTCATGTAAGAATTAGTCGATTATTATAAAAATCAATTAATTGTAAAACGAAATGTACTTTGCTATAATTGACCAATGTAAAAACTTAAACAAAAAAGGAAGGTTATGTATTATGGTGGATATTAAGCATCGGAATAACACCATCGCAGATTTCATCTTCCAACTTAGAAAAGAAAAAAAATTGACATACGCGAATCTTGAGAGGATTACGGGTGTAAGTAAACCTGTACTCCATAAAATTGAAACAGGAATTACAAAGCGTCCTGAATTTAAAACAGTAAAAGCGATCACGAGTGCTTTGCCTGATGTCATCAGCCACTTTAATTGTCGGTGAATTCGGAACCGCCAATGACGGTGGCTTTTTGCATGCGTCACCGACATGGATATGGCGTTTAGATTTAGGCTAACAGACTGACGCCAAAAGGAAAAGACCCGCCATTGGCAGGTCAGTTCAGAAGTAAAACTCGGTATTTGGTTTTCGTATGGAGCCAAAACTTCACGCCTCCAAAAGCAACGTACCACTCCGTATCAAGCTCCAGATTCGCTGGGAAGAATAGGTTACCCAACTCAAACATAATCGGATCCCCGCAATGCAACAGTCTCCTTCCATCGTAGACACGCCAACGACGAGTCTCTTGGTGAAATCGCAGTTCATGCATAGCGGCACCTCCTCACTGTTCCTTGAATTCGCTTAAGACACGGCCTACGTGAATCGCGTCAATTAGCTTGTCTTTCCGGTACAGCGTCAAGCAAGGCGGCTGTGCAAACATTGTTCATCTCGCGGCAAATGCCACGTGTGTGCGCATAAATTGCA
>NZ_JANAVJ010000109.1 GCF_024213375.1 Paenibacillus sp. MZ04-78.2
AGTTGGGCACTCTAAGTTGACTGCCGGTGACAAACCGGAGGAAGGTGGGGATGACGTCAAATCATCATGCCCCTTATGACCTGGGCTACACACGTACTACAATGGCCGGTACAACGGGAAGCAAAGTCGCGAGATGGAGCCAATCCTAAGAAAGCCGGTCTCAGTTCGGATTGCAGGCTGCAACTCGCCTGCATGAAGTCGGAATTGCTAGTAATCGCGGATCAGCATGCCGCGGTGAATACGTTCCCGGGTCTTGTACACACCGCCCGTCACACCACGAGAGTTTACAACACCCGAAGTCGGTGGGGTAACCGTAAGGAGCCAGCCGCCGAAGGTGGGGTAGATAATTGGGGTGAAGTCGTAACAAGGTAGCCGTATCGGAAGGTGCGGCTGGATCACCTCCTTTCTATGGAGTCCATGTCGTCTGTAGGGCGACGGACAAATATTGTTGACAACATTCATCGGGTTTGCCGATGAAGTTGCAACGGCACTCACTCATGTTCAGTTTTGAAAGGTGCAATGCCTTTCAAGCTTGGCAGTCTTGCCAAAAGTTGATGGTTGCATCAACCGGGCGGACATGCTAAGATGATTTTCCTGCCGCTGAAACGGCAGCGAAGCAAGATTTGTTCCTTGAAAACTGGATATCGAAACAAAGCGTAAAGCTGAATCATCCTTAGTTTTAACTAGCAACTTAGCTAGCGAGGGTATATCTTTTGGAGCGACTTTTGTCGAAGACAAGCGGAGCGAGAAAAGATATACTCCTAGCGATCAGGATAAGCTAGAAAGAGCACACGGAGGATGCCTAGGCACCAGGAGCCGAAGAAGGACGTGGCGAACAACGATAATGCCTCGGGGAGCCGTAAGCAGGCTTTGATCCGGGGATGTCCGAATGGGGGAACCCACGTGAGGTAATTCTCACGTACCATGCAGTGAATACATAGCTGCATTGGAGGCAGACGAGGGGAACTGAAACATCTAAGTACCCTCAGGAAAAGAAAACAAAAGTGATTCCGTCAGTAGCGGCGAGCGAAAGCGGAGTAGCCCAAACCAGAGGGCTTGCCCTCTGGGGTTGTAGGACGCCGTCATGGGTGCAGCAGGTTAGGTGAACCGGTCTGGAAAGGCTGGCCATAGTGGGTAACAGCCCCGTAGCCGAAAGTCTGCGAACATCCTAGGCGTATCCTGAGTAGGGCGGGACACGTGAAACCCCGTCTGAATCCGGCAGGACCATCTGCCAAGGCTAAATACTCCCTGGTGACCGATAGTGAAGCAGTACCGTGAGGGAAAGGTGAAAAGAACCGCGGGAGCGGAGTGAAACAGAACCTGAAACCGTGTGCTTACAAGAAGTCAGAGCCCGTCTGGATATTTCCTTCGGAAAAATCCGGGGTGATGGCGTGCCTTTTGTAGAATGAACCGGCGAGTTACGTTCCCGTGCGAGGTTA
>NZ_JANAVJ010000110.1 GCF_024213375.1 Paenibacillus sp. MZ04-78.2
CGGTTAAACACCCTTATTGTGGACACTGCACCTCTTATTCGATATGAATCGTAGAATTGCTTTAATTTGCTTCGTTTTTCGCCAATGCTGACTGTTAAACCTTAATCTGCTTCGGCTTAATGGTGCCTTGCTTCACAGCTTCCATATATTCATACGGGGACAAATCGTAGATGCTGCCGTGGATGCGGATACGATTATAATCCTGGATAAACTGACTTACGATTTCATAAGCTTGTGGATAAGACTCAAATTCATGACGCTGATAGCATTCTGCTTCTATAATCGAATGATAGGATTCGATGTGAGCGTTTTTATTCGGCGTTTTGGGCGGAATTCGCTCGTGAATCATGACAAATTCGTTACAGGCATCCTCAAACAGGTTGCTAATAAATTGCGGACCGTTGTCTGAACGTATGACGGGCTTTTCCGCCTTGTCAAAGAGCTGGCGCTTCATAAGCGCTTCCTGCATAATCTGGACGAGATGCTTCGCTTCGCACGTCAGTCCAATGTGATAGGTTACTACGGCGCGGTCAAACACGTCTAAGATGCTCATAAGGAAGAAGAAGCGTTGCTCGCCGCTAATCCAGCCATATTTAATGTCGGTCTCCCACAGTTGATTAGAGGCCGTTATTACGCGATTGTTGGCTAGTCGCTTGGGATGCTTATTCTTGAGTTTCCGCTGTGGACGAAGCACATCCATTTGCTTGCATAGACGGTAGACTTTCTTCTTGTTAATTTTCAGTTGATGGCGTCTTCGAAGAAGCACGGTCAGCTTGCGGTAGCCGTAGTTCGCACCTTCGCCTGCTAAGAACTCCATGATCCATTCGCAAATCTGCTCATCACTGATTGGCTTGCCGTCTTTTGTATATGATAAACCAGGTGCGGGGCGACCGGCCCTATGGATTGTTCCTCGAACTTGCTGCAGTCTATTCACATATGCATAATACGTGGAGCGCTCTACCTCCAGCACACGCAACACAAAGCTGATGCTATGTCCTTGTGCAATATACTTCTGGGCAATCTCTATTTTATCCGCAAGTGCGGGTTCGTTTTTTTTAGTAGGTCTTTGAGAATGTCCCTCTCAAGGGCTTGCTCTGCATAGAGCTTCTTGAGCTTCTCATTCTCTTTCGCAAGCTCTGCGTAATCTTCTGCGGTCGGCACAAATTTCGCTTGCTTGATGCTTGTCCCATCCAGTTGATCCAGATCCTTGCGATTCAGTTCTCGGGCCCATCGAAGCACCATCTTAGGATCAAGCTCATGTTGTCTTGCCACTGCGGTCATGCTCCCAATTTCCTTTCCCTTGGCGACCACCATCTTCTTGAAATTCAGATCATACTGTTTCTTCTTCATTTCGTTCCCTCCGCCTCAATATTATTGTATCGGAGTAAGGGGTGTACTGTCCAAGTTTAAATAGGGGCTAAATAG
>NZ_JANAVJ010000111.1 GCF_024213375.1 Paenibacillus sp. MZ04-78.2
CACGCCTGTTGATTAACCAAAATAAGGTATTCAAAAATTGAAAAAAGGCCACTCTTTCGATAAAATCGATTCTACCACAGAACCCGATTCGAAAGAGGCGACCTCATGAAAAAGTCTACCACGTTTACAAACCTTGTTCAAATTCTTCTTAAAGAAGAAGATGTGATCAGCATACTGAAAGAGTTGAACTACAAAGATACAGCACGCAAATTTACAGCACATCAGTTACTGGTATTCTTTATGCACGCAGCTTTGGGACAATGGGGTGGTTATCGCTCCGGTGTCGTTAAAGCCGAAATCTGTGGGCTCCAAACCGTTTGCTTTTCTACCTTCTCATCCAAAGCTAGCGAAGTACCGTATGAGCTTTTCAAGCGCCTGTTTCATTTGTTGATTTCAAGGTGTAATCGTGCAACCAAACGCCAATTGCACATACCCAACGATCTGTTATTGGTAGACTCGACAACGATCACGGTAGGAAAAACACGTCTGCCTTGGGCGCTGTTTCATGGAGAACGCGCAGGAATCAAGCTGCATGTCGCATTCGCTGCGGCTACTGAGCAACCCGTTCAGGTCATTGAAACGATCGGTACGGTTCATGATGGCCCTATCGGTGAGAAGCTTGCGGACAAGGATTACATCTTAGTAAATGACCGAGCTTACGGGAAGATCAAGCGTTTTGATCAATATGTCGCGGAGAAGCAGTATTTTGTAACACGTATCAAAGAGAACGTAACGCTTGTGAACCCACATTCCTTACAGAACAGGAAAGTGGAAACCTCGAACGTCATACGGGATATTACTTGTTATCTCGGAACACCTCAGTGCCAGTCGGAGCTTCGACATCGCGTCGTGATCTTTCAAGATAACAACGGCAATGAAATTCGGGTCGCAACCAATCTTGTGCATCTATCAGCCGAGGAAATTGCTGATACCTACAAGGCACGCTGGGGTATTGAAGTTTTCTTCAGATGGATAAAACAGAACCTAAATGTACCTGTTTTGTTTGGCACAACAATGAATGCCGTGTTCAATCAGCTTTTTGCCGCGTTGATGACTTACGTTATCTTGAAATGGTTGTATGATCACTCAAAATCATTTGTCATCCTTTGCAAGAGAATGCCCTTGATCCGTTTCACGGAACAAATTCAGCACGATCAACTACAAATTGAATGGATCATCGCCACTACCAAAGTGTTGGAAAAACATGTCTATTTGTCAAACCTCAAAAAACCAGTATCTGGTTAATCAACAGGCGTG
>NZ_JANAVJ010000112.1 GCF_024213375.1 Paenibacillus sp. MZ04-78.2
CACGCCTGTTGATTAACCAGAATCAGGAAGCCGAAAATTGAAAAAAGGACGCTCTTTCGATAAAATCAATTCCACCACAGAAGTTGATTTGAAAGAGGCGACCTCATGAAAAAGTCTACCACGTTCACCAAGTTAGTTCAAACACTATTGACCGAAGAAGATGTGAAGCAAATTTTGCAAGAATTGAAATACGAAGATACAGCCAGCAAGTTTACAGCCAGTCAGCTTCTCTTATTCTTTATGCACGCTGCCTTAGGACAGTGGGACAGCTATCGGTCCGGTGTAGGAAAAGCAGTCACCAGCGGTCTTATTCGCGTTTGCTATTCCTCTTTTTCTTCCAAAGCAAGCGATGTGCCGTATGAGCTTTTTAAGCGATTATTTCATCGACTTCTTTCCAAATGCAACCGTGCAACCAAGCGTCATCTTGGCATTCCGAAGAACCTTTTGCTCGTCGATTCGACAACCATTACCGTAGGAAAAACACGACTCCCTTGGGCCTTGTTTCATGGAGAACGTGCGGGTATTAAGCTGCATGTTGCTTTTGCCGTGGCCACGGAGCAACCTGTTCAAGTGATCGAAACCGTTGGCTCCGCTCATGATGGTCCTATTGGTGAACAGCTTGGAGACAAAGACTACATTCTCGTCAATGACCGCGCTTACGGAAAAATCAAGCGATTCGACCACTATGTGCGGGAGAACCAATATTTTGTCACACGAATCAAAGAAAATATAACGCTCGTAAAACCGCGTTCGTTAAAGCGAGAATCCGCTGAAAACTCGAATGTCGTGGAGGATATGACTTGTTATCTGGGAACCCCTCAAAGTCAATCGCAGCTTCGTCATCGCGTCGTCATTTTTAAAGACGACTACGGTCACGAAATTCGAGTTGCCACCAATCTCAAGCACCTGTCTGCCGAGCAAATTGCCGATATGTACAAGGCAAGATGGGGCATCGAAGTTTTCTTCCGATGGATCAAGCAAAACTTGAATGTCCCTGTTCTGTTTGGAACCACGAAAAATGCCGTATTCAACCAGTTGTTCGCTGCACTCATGACGTATGTCGTCCTGAGATGGCTATATGACCATTCCAAATCGCTCATCATCGCTTGCAGGTCCATGCCACTTATCCGATTTAAGGAACTCATGCAAGAGAATCAATTGCAGGCGGAATGGCTTATTGCTGTTACTAGGATTCTGGATAAATACGTCTATTTGTCGCGTCTTGATAACCCAAAAGTTGGTTAATCAACAGGCGTG
>NZ_JANAVJ010000113.1 GCF_024213375.1 Paenibacillus sp. MZ04-78.2
AGGATGATCGTTAGCTCCCGCCGCACTTCCGTACTCATCTCGTGCAGCTTTCCTCCGCAACACGAACAAACCTGCTCATCTTCGCTGAGCCGGTATTCGATCGTTTCGACCGGCAGCGAATCGAGTTTCGCTTCACGGGCGCCATAATAAACCGCAGCAAGCCGATAAGGAACACATCAAAGAAAAATATGGAAATTAACAAGGAGGTGTGAAATTTCATGAAATTCAAAAAAACCATTGTTACAGCATCTGTTGCTCTTACATTATCAGTCGGTGGGTATATGTACGCGGACAGCAAAGTAACTACTGCCCAAATCGACGCCATGCCTGTTAACCACAAATCTCTGAATGAGCTTGAAAATCGATCCGATCTTATTATCACGGGCAAACCAATTGCAAGCGAGAACCATGTCGTTAGAGACGCAGAAGGTTTCACGAAGGAAGCTTATACAATCACCAGTTTTGAAGTTGAACGCTTCTACGCTAACAAAACTCAACTGAAAGAAGGAGCAGTTGTAAAAGTAGCTGAACCTGTATATATCGTTGACAACGGAATTAAGCCAGGGAAAACACAGTTTTCAATTGAAGGATACGAAATCATGGAGAAAAACAAAAGATATCTCCTCGTACTAAAACCCGATCAGAAATCCCCTGATTTGTATGACATCGTTGGTGTACATGATGGGAAGTACAGTATGGAAAGTACGATGGAAAGTACGATGGAAAGTACGATTTCAAAATCAAATACAGACGAAAAGGTTGGCAAGTTCAAAAATGAATTAATCGAGAAATACAAAATCAAATAAAGGGATTTATTAATATTCACCACTCACTTTCTCATTAACGGAAGCAGAGTGGTGATTTTTTTATTGGTGGCGTACCATATGAAAGATTGGCAGCTAATAACCTAACGACCGCTAAACTTCATTAGCGGTCATCAACATGCCTTAAATCGGCTGTTTACGTCCTCTAAGGTACTCAGAAACGGCGAGAATGCATGTCCGCTAATGCTAAGCGTATAAAATCGTCAAAATGTTGGCGGACCCCCTTGTAGGTGACCGTCTCCACCGTCGGCTCCGGCGCCGCCGGATTCGCCTCGGCCTCCGCTTCATTGAACAACGTGA
>NZ_JANAVJ010000114.1 GCF_024213375.1 Paenibacillus sp. MZ04-78.2
GTCATCACGCTGAGTTCAATCTCTGCGATATTTAGCCAGCTACCATGCTTCGGTGTGTAATGAATCTCCAACCGTTTGGCCAAGCAACGGGCCGTTTCGGGCTCGAACGCTTGATAGAGAGAAGCGATGGAGTGGGTGTTTAAATTATCCATTACCAATTTGATTTTTGGAGCATTAGGATAATGAACGTCCAGTAATTCCCGAACTTGCTCCGCCCAGTCGATACGGGTTCGCCGTTCGCGCACCGCGACATGACGCCAACCTGCTAAAGGTTCTGTGAAGATGAAAATGCTGCAGGTCCCGTTGCGGACATACTCACGATCTTCCCGCAAGGACTTGGCGGGTTTCATCGGGATCGGTTGCCTGGTTTCATCCAGCAATTGATAAGGTTTCTCGTCCATACAAATGACCGGACAGTCGGCGTTATAAGGCAACTGATATACATCCAGCACGTCCTCCATCGCCGCGACAAACGCCGCATTCTGCTCAGGAGGGATACACCAGCATTTACGAAGGTGAGGTTTGAGTTCGTTTTTTTAAGACCTGCCTGACGCTCTCGTGAGAGATGCTGTCGATGTAATTCAGCTCTACCGCTCGATCGGCCAAAAGTTCGAGTGTCCAGCGGCTCCTGCCACTCGGAGGCGCGCTACAACTAAGTGCGATAAGTTTTGCCTCGACTTCACCAGTGACTTTTGGTGCAACCGGCGGCGTAGCTCGTTTTTTTCTTCCGATGGCGCCTTCCCAGCCTTGCTCGCCATACGCTTTTCGGACGATATATACCGTGTTCACGTGCACTTGCATCCGCTCGGCAATCTCTAACTCCTTCAAAGAACCGCCGGGTCTGTTTTCATCGGCTGCCAGCAAGAGGGCGCGTCTAATGGCTCGTGCCGAGGATTGGCCTTTGGAAATGAGGGCTCGTAAGCTTGCTTGTTCTTCCACGGTTAAACGAACGGGATTTTTGATCGGGCGCATATGTCATTCCTCTTTTTGGCATCACTATACCACATTCATCCAATCTATACTATTAGAATTGAGAGACTACTAG
>NZ_JANAVJ010000115.1 GCF_024213375.1 Paenibacillus sp. MZ04-78.2
TCACGGCACCAAGTTAGAACTCCGATACGATCAGGGTGGTATCCCAACGTCGCCTCCTCACAAGCTGGCGCTCATGGCTCTCAGGCTCCCACCTATCCTGTACAGATCGTACCAAAGTCCAATATCAAGCTGCAGTAAAGCTCCATGGGGTCTTTCCGTCTTGTCGCGGGTAACCTGCATCTTCACAGGTATTAAAATTTCACCGGATCTCTCGTTGAGACAGCGCCCAAGTCGTTACGCCATTCGTGCGGGTCAGAATTTACCTGACAAGGAATTTCGCTACCTTAGGACCGTTATAGTTACGGCCGCCGTTTACTGGGGCTTCGGTTCACAGCTTCGGATTGCTCCTAACCGCTCCCCTTAACCTTCCAGCACCGGGCAGGCGTCAGCCCGTATACTTCGCCTTGCGGCTTCGCACAGACCTGTGTTTTTGCTAAACAGTCGCTTGGGCCTTTTCACTGCGGCCCCCTCGGGCTATTAACCCTACCGGGGCACCCCTTCTCCCGAAGTTACGGGGTCATTTTGCCGAGTTCCTTAACGAGAGTTCTTCCGCGCGCCTTAGCATGCTCTGCTCGCCTACCTGTGTCGGTTTGCGGTACGGGCACCTTCTCCCTGGCTAGAGGCTTTTCTTGGCAGCTTGAACTCATGACCTTCGGTACTGCAATTTTCCCTCCCCATCACAGCCCAGCCTTACGGTATGCGGATTTGCCTGCATACCAGCCTCACTGCTTGGACGAGCATCCATCAGCTCGCGTCACTATCCTTCTGCGTCACCCCATCGCTCATAACGGTTCACGGTGGTACAGGAATTTCAACCTGTTGTCCTTCGACTACGCCTTTCGGCCTCGCCTTAGGTCCCGACTTACCCTGAGCGGACGAACCTTCCTCAGGAACCCTTAGGCTTACGGCGGATCAGATTCTCACTGATCTTTTCGTTACTCATACCGGCATTCTCACTTGTATGCAGTCCACCAGTCCTCACGATCTAGCTTCAACCCGCATACAACGCTCCCCTACCCC
>NZ_JANAVJ010000116.1 GCF_024213375.1 Paenibacillus sp. MZ04-78.2
CTATCCTGAAAATTAATTATCTTGTAAAAGCTTCGAAGGCATCACTAAATTAACCCGGTAACATCTGTTTTTTTAAAACGATCCGGGCTAACAGAAAGAAAACTTTTTGCTCTACGCAACCGACTCGACGGTAACTTTGAACCCTAATGTTTCGAGTTTTTTAATGGATTGTTTGATGACCGTATCACGTTTTCGCTCTTCATAGTAGGTCGGACCTAGCTCAAGATAAGGTTGTCTACGGGATAAGATGTGATAGGCGATCATCAATATACTATGGGCGACTGCGACAGCAGCACGGTTGGCTCCTCTTCTGGCAGCGATTCGGTGATACTGTGACGATAAATACGTGTTCTTAGTGCGTGCTGCAGCTCGTGCAGCTTCGACCAATGCGCTTCGAAGCTTCTGGTTCCCTTTCCGCGTTCGACCAGATTTGCGCTTCCCTGCACTTTCGTTATTACCTGGAGCTAGCCCTGCCCAAGAACATAAATGAGCAGCGGAAGGGAACTGTTTCATGTTGGTTCCGATTTCAGCAAGCACTTGTTCAGCCGTTCGCCTTCCCACTCCGGGAATCGTATCCAACAACTCCAGGTCTTCCTCAAAAGGGAGCATGCGCGCCTTCATTTCTTCGTCCAGTTTCCCGATTTCTTGATCCAAAAAGTCGATATGCCGAAGCTGGGTTGCAAGCATAAGCCGCTGATGTTCTCCCATTAGACCGTTCAAGGCACGTTTTAGCTCTTCTTTTTTGTTCTTGAGCTTACGCTGCGCCAGTTCGGCGAGTACCTCGGAACTTGTTTCGCCCTGAATCATCGCCTCAATCATGGCACGTCCCGATTTGCCAAGCACATCGCTTGCCACCGATGATAGCTTAATGTTTGCACCTTCAAGAACTTTTTGTACCCGATTGACTTCTCGCGAACGCTCGTCAATGAGACTGCGGCGATATCGGATGAGTTCTCGAAGCTCCCTTTGGTCACGCGCAGGAATGTAAC
>NZ_JANAVJ010000117.1 GCF_024213375.1 Paenibacillus sp. MZ04-78.2
TAGTAGGGTAAGAACCCCGCGCCTTACCACATTCCTGTGACAGGTTTCGAAGAACTCCCCTCCGAACCGTACGTACTTGTCTCCAAGTATACGGCTCTCCACTTGTCATCTCGACCAAAGATGCCTATTCACCGCGATGGATTTTATCGTGACATTCCTGACAAACAATGAGCGTCTTACGGTTCTTACCGATCATTACTCTTTCCCATTTTTCCTTGCCTTTGAGGTTCTTCAGCTTGTTGACATGATGAACCTCGTAGTTAAGCTTGAAATCGTTGGTGCCGCAAAGTTCGCATTGACCGGCTCTGAGCCGATCCAGCAAGCTTGTCGGGTTATTGAAGAACGGCATGAGGTTCGGATGAAGATCGGGATCAGTCAGTTTATAAGGAGTGGTTGACCTTGTAAACCCATCCTTGTAGAAGTAAAGGATTTTCGTCTGCCCTTTCTTGTCCTCGTACGGAATACCCCAGTGTTTGTCCACCTTGAATTTCTGCTTTACCTTGGCAATGCTGGATTTATATTTGTTAGCGAGAGTCGCTAGGCAACTATACTCCATAACATATCTCAGTTGCCACATATATCTGCTAACGTTGACCGCCATTTTGTAAAAGTTATAAAGTCCACGCAGGCGGGCGTTGTACAGTGCGACAATCTCGATATCGGGATGATTGATAATGGACGGAATATGAAGCATTCTCCATTGTTTGGCATTAATATCCTTAACCATCTTGTATTTCGTGATGAAATTCCTAATCGTGTCGTCCGGCATGTACAGTTCAACGCAACCGTTGAAAACTCTTTTCTTCACGCCATTTTTATCTTTTCGGAAATTCCAGTCGTTCCTGACCTTTATGATATGTCCGAGAAACTTGGCGCCGCCCTCGGAGTGAGATATCAGAGTCTTTTCTTCAGACAACTTGATCTCCAATTCGTTAGCCATGAACTCTTTGATATCATTTTTAATCGTTTCGCATTGTTCCTTA
>NZ_JANAVJ010000011.1 GCF_024213375.1 Paenibacillus sp. MZ04-78.2
GTGCGCGTCGTAATCAGTTACGTATATGATCTCATGAATCCCGTCGTTTTTCTAGGTGTGGAGGATTTGACGCTTACCCGACCATGAGGTTTCAATATAGTTAAAAATCTTTTCTAACTCATGAATTGAAATACTGTTTTTCTTAATCAGTTTGTTTAGCTTTTGAATGGTGTAAAGATTATAGTTAGCTTCCGCATTGTATTGACCGCTGTCGTTAGAGAACAAGAGATTTGGTTGTGTTGCTATCTCAATAATTTCGTTGTACACTTTTATTCCCTTATTTCTTAGAAAATCAATCATTAAAATGTATCACTACCTTCAAAATAAAATCATTCTATCATCAGCATACACCCCATTATACCATGTGTTGGTACTAAGGACAGGCTACTTGGTTCCCATCCGCCGCGGCATGATAAAGCCTTGAATTACAGAACGTCTACGGATTTACTCTCCGATCCGCCGACCAGTCAGCCGCCGTTAAGTCTTGAAACGATGTTAACAAGTAAAAAGGGACTTAAACCTCGCGTCCACGATTAAACGATACTCGTCCCTACTCGCTAATCTTAGCGTCTCTTATATACCGCGATTTTCCAATCCAAACCAAGATATGCTGATTATGCAACTTGAACAAAAACCATGCTATAATATTGATAAGTACGGATTGGAGTTGATTCAATTGAAAGACCTTCTTGATCCCAAGAATGATTTTGTCTTTAAGCGGATATTCGGAAGTGAAGAGAACAAGGACGTATTGCTTGCATTCCTGAACAATACCTTTATCGAAGCGGGTGAACCACCACTGACAGAAATCCTCCTAATGAATCCGTACACCGATAAAGATGCGCCGCGCGACAAGCAGTCCATTTTCGACATTCGAGCCAAAACAACAACCGGCGAGCAGATCAATATTGAAATGCAGCTTTTTAATCAATATGATATCGAGAAACGGACACTGTATTACTGGAGTAGACAGTATTCAGGACAATTGGAAGAAGGCCAGAGGTACCGCCAATTAAATCTGAATCCCCGTAAAATTATAACGAGGGTGATGTAAAAACCTTGTAATACCGCGGCTTTTCGGCGATTTTGCCTATCAGAATCTTCGCTAATCTACGTTATAATTATAACGTGGATTAACGAACCTATTATTCACAACGAATTGGAAAATAAGAAGAATGACACTACATAAGGCAATAAATATTTGAACAATAGGAATAAAAAGTATCAAAAACTCCACAACTGCATCGGAGCCGCTGACCTCGTTATAATATGGACGGGAATTCAGGATTAAAGAAGTGCGTAACGATCAATATTCTCAACTACTCCTTTCTTCCGAATGATCTTTATCATAGTGTATTCCATTTGAGGGAAGACCACAGCGGCATTCCACTGAGTAACGATATAGAAATCCATATGATTGAACTTTCTAAGCTGAATGAGCAAATGATTCCAATAAAAGGCGGATTGGTGAACTGGCTATTGTTTTTGAAAGGCGTCAGCAAGTCAAACTGGGAGGTACTGACGATGAATGAGCCCGTGTTGCGTAAAGCTATGGATACATTAGAGTTTTTAAGCCAAGATGCAGAAGCCCGGCGCTTGTATGAAATGCGGCAAAAATTTCTACACGATGAAGCCTCCATGCTGGCAGGCGCAAGAGAAGAAGGAGAAGTGGCAGGGGAACGCAAAAAAGCGATTGAAGTAGCTAAAAAGCTGCTAGCTAAAGGAACAGATATTGCCGCTATTGCTGATATTTCTGGCCTTTCAGAAGAAGAAGTTGAACGTTTAAAAATGCAATTAAAAAACTAGGTTGCATAATTATTACTGGCAACTCCCGTGCAAGAAAATTTAGTTATAGAGCATAAGAAAAAATCCTTTCCGCTGATCTATAGCGAATGGAAATGGCAACATCCACATAGCACTGAAATAGGGACGCGAATCACTCCGCGTCCCTACCTGACTCGCTCCTTATAAATCAACACAGCCACACTCTCCCATCATGCATTCATAAAGTTCATTTGTATACTTGTGATACTCCATCTCTTTACCATGGCAATGAGCAGAGTAAGGGGGACTATCATTCCATGACCCCATGCCTCCAAAGACCCAAGAACAGGATATAGTATTCATTATTCTTTGAGCACTAACTGGATAATGTTCTGGTAATAAGTTTTTTTCTTCTGCTTGCTCTCCAATTAAACATTTTATACCTTTATCAAAGAATCGCTCTTTCCAGCCCATCTCCGAGATTTCTTCAGCAAGTTTACTAATATTAGATAAAGCAATTCGGAGACGTTGAGATAAGTCATCTAAATTATATTTAACAGACTTATATTCATCGTAGCTAATAACTTTGGTATATGTAATATCCCATTTCGTGTTTGGTGGTTCCTTCGCTAAATTCCAGTTTGGCACCCAAATTTCGTTAAAATGTTCAAAAACACATACAATTGCCCATCTACGTCCTCCACCTACAAAAGCACTAGTAACTGCCTCATCCTTTATCTTGTTTGAATTAATTAAAAAAGCACCTTTACAATGCCGATCTTTAATGTTCTGCATCCATTTTAGTGTGTCAAACTCATTGTTAGCAGGTTTAGAGAAGAATTTTAATAAAGATTTCCTCTCATGTGGCTCAATAAATCTAACCGCATAATGCACGTTGTTTGTATATGCTTCTGGTTCTGAAAGAATACCCTGATTTAGCAAGGCGTTAGTATAAGATGTGATTAAAATTATATGATGAAGTTCTCCATTCATTATCTTCATCTCCTACCTATCGAATTGTCAAATATGGTATGCACCATGCCCAATTATGGATTTTGTTGCAATTTGGTGCGTTCCTCAATTTTGATATTACCACGCAACACGCACCAATTTATACCCTTCAGTGAAAAAGCGAAGCTAAGGTATTCAACTATTTGGGACATAAAATTACAGAGAATAAGCCTCTTCCTGCTCATTGGAAGAGGCTTATCAAATTATTGTGCTTAAGTCTAAGGGGGACAGTTCCTTATCGGAATACATTGGAGCTATGCCTAGCCTTGTTAAGTCAGCAATTCGTCTATCGTATGTAGTTTTTGACGGCTGATTTATGCTTTGATCGCCGAATAATATTTTGTATTCTATAAACCCCAGAAGCTGCCATGCTTTGCTCTCTCTGTTTACCCAATCGTTGCAAGTGTTTGAACAGCTCCCCACTACTGACCATTTGTACATTATGACCGAATAGGAACTTAGGAATTGATACCTCTACAGTCATTCTCTCCGTATTTGATTATATTTAAGACGAACAGCTTCGCCCTTTTTCTTATATTCCAATACTTCACCGACCATCCCATTATTATCACTCCCACTATAAAGTAATCATTTCTCCTGTTTTCTCACTAAATCTCAATATTTCAACTTTGACAGCTTGAGTGGTGGTAGTGGAGAATGGAACCTATGCACCGATTTCCGATCAAGCGTAGGCGGGAACAGAGCTTAGGAGATCGGATTCCAAAACTTGTGAAATTTATTATGATCGCACCGTTGGATCTCCACATTCACCCTCGGGGTTTACCCTCCCATGTCACGCTGGGTCTATGCCCTTACATTCCTTCGTTCTACCTCTCAAGGGTTGGATGCCGATTCTTGCTCCTTTACGGGGTCGTTGCCCTTATGGAATATCGTTCTTCGGCTGCTCCGTTGCTTCCGTTGTCATGGCTAAATATTGGGAGTTACATGGGATTGCAGGTTTGTGCTTTGTTAGGCTACCACTTGCATCTGATCCCCAGTGTGAAGAGGACGCGAACCAGTTTTCTACATAAAGCGATGATGGATTGTTTCTTCTTCAGCGGATTCTGACTTCGTGTCGTGTAGTGCTGATGCAACGCCTTGAACGCGGCATTCTTTGCAACCATCGGCATCACCGCTCGGAACAACAGAGCTCGGAGGCGTGAGCGCCCGCGTTTGCTTATCCCTGTCTTGCCCTTTCGCTTGCCTGAGCTGTTCTCTTTCAGGTTCAGACCAGCCAAACGGATAATTTGCTGTCCATGGTCGTAGTTGTTGATATCTCCAACTTCGGCCAGAAACCCGGCTACCGTTACCACTCCGACGCCCGGCACCGTCAACATCTGAGCCGTACCAGGAATGTTCTCGAGAATCTTCAGCACCTGAGCCATGATCGTTTCAAGTTGCTCGCTGAACAAATCGAATTGTTGCAGCAAAGTGGCCAGTTCCACTCGGGCTGCTGTTACTCCTTCTGTTAGCCCGATCGATGTAGAAGCCGTAGCCATGAGCTTCTCCGCTCGCCGCATTAGGCCACATGGTAATTTCGTAGGAAAACAGTCTAATCGGCCGACCGTTGTTCAAAATTGCTCAATTAGCCCGGCAGCGAACAATTGAGCAATTTTCACAGTTTGGGTTTCAATCTAATATTGATCCATTTATTTCTGAATGAAAAAAAATGGGTCTAACATATTTTAGGAACATATGCTAACATTTTTTCTAGGGCATCGCGACAACCCTAAGATGAGAAGGAGCACGGGTAGGAATGAAAAAACTTTTTGCTACACTCTCGCTAGCCGTTGTTCTTGCAATGAGCATCCATCCAACTTCTGCAAAGGACACATTGCAGAGCAACCCGACCAAAGGCTGCTACGACGATTTGGAGTCGTATCCGTACAAAGTGGTCGAAACCAACCACGAAGAAGGTTTCAAAAGGATCAAAATCGAAGGAAAAGAAGCGGAAAGGTTTATTCAAAATTCGAATATGCCGAAGCCACCGGAACATGCTGAAATCGGCGCGGTGTTTTTAAAATTACCCTTAACTGAGCAAAAACCATCCATCATCGCAAATCCTCAATCGTCCGGGAATCAGTATCTTAAACCCACAGGTGCATCCAAAGCATGCGGAGAAATCTTCAAGCGAACTACTGCACTAGGTCCATCTGAATATACGTTTAGTGCCAAGACTACAACCAAAGTGACTGCAACTGCCACTGTAGGTATGGACTATGCTTTAGTCAAATCAACATTTGGCCTCACGGTTGATGAAACAAGGGAAGTATCTGATCAGATGGACAACACGATCCCTGCGGGTGAATATTGGTCAATGGTTGCGGCCACGAACGTAAACATTAACCGATTTGATGTTATGGAAAAAGGATGGATTTGGGATTCGAAGACCGGGGAAGGTAGTGTCACGGAACCTATAGGAGTTTGCTTCTATTATTACAAAATTTAACACACGCAAATCGTCCCTTGCTTGCGAAACCAAAGCAGCAAGGGACGATTTGTGAACCGCGCTACCGCTAAACCCCACTTTCATGTCGGGAATGCGGCGGTAAGTCATGATTGTTTTTAGTAGTGAACGCTTTTCTAAAAATCAATATTACCTGGTAGATCATATAGCTCGTAAGCAATATAAAAAATGTCATCACTGGATAGCCATATCTCGACATCGCAACAAATGGGATCTGGATAGCGGTAAAATAAAATAATGTCAGAAGAATCGGTAGTAAACTCTTCCCAGTTTTGCGGACACACGCCCAAAACATACCTATGAGGCCGCCCCTAACAATGATAGTCTGTATATTTTCGACAATGTTCTTTTTAATTGAGAAAATATCATGCAAGTAGAATGGAACTAAATAAAGGGCACGAAGTCTTCCAATCGTATAATGATTAATATAATTTAATGGTTCATGTATCAAGCCGTATTTTAGAACATCTAATCCTTTGGCAACCGCCACCTGATCTGCACCGGTAAAGATGGTGCTGGGATCGTATTGAGGATAAGCCGCAAAAAAACCATCAGGCGGAAGCCCGTACCGAATTTGAGTTCCAAGAAGGAATGGGCTCCCCGCGGAACTTGTAAACAAAATAAAATGGCCAAAGGTGATGTAATTTCGAATCCACCACGGAATCAAAAGAACGATATAGGCGGCTATGATCGTGAGCGTGAATCGAACAATTTCTTTAAACGAATAGTGGTAACATAGCCACAAAATTAGCATAATGCCTGGAAATAATGAGGCTTGCGGCTTAAAATAAGCTGCTGATGCTGTCAGTAATCCAACTCCAATGTACCAACTCGTTTTTTTTGTATGAAGAGCAGTGATCATGACGCATAAAAGGACCAGAACAATAAAACGGAAAATACTCTCGGTTAGAATTGAACCAGAGGTAAAGTAATCCGGAAGATAGACAGCAACTAGTAATGAAGTTATAATAGCAACCCAATGATTAAACGTATACCTGGCAATATAATAGACTGGAAAAATGCATATCGCCTGCAGAAAGGCTTGAAAGATTCTAAAAGCAGTTACACCGCCATGCTGCTCCCCAAAAATCGCCATAAATCCGCTTAATATCATGGTCAAGCCTGGCATAATAAATGCGGAAGGATCATTCCCTGAATTATAGACAAGGGTACCTTCGTTAAGGAGAACTCTCGCACTGTGGATATATTTAACGTCATCATTATCGAGTTTAATCGGATCTCCCAGAAAGAGACGGTCGCCATGGACCAATACGACTATGATAGAAATAAGAAATACAATGGATGACAAGATCAGCAAGAATCGCTTGGTTGCAGCTTCCTTCAAATAAGAAAAAAACAAACTTTAACCTCCGAACGAAAAAAAATTGTTTGTAAAGCCCATCTATATATAACAATCCTATACTAAGAAAGTTGGTTTTTCAATAAAATCCGACAAAATCCACAAGTCACGCCGAGGCAATTGTTATGACAACGCCTCAACAGGGACCGTCGGAAATTCCGGTCAATTGAACGTTATCAGCTGTTTCTGAAGACCTCCTCAAGCCTATTTAAATAGCCGCTCTTAATCATCTTCTGATCTTTCAGCTTTAATAATAATTGATAAAAACCTTCTCTATAATCGGAATAATGGGAAATGTTCGCTTTTTCCATCATGGTTGCAAATCGTTTTTCAAACTGCGGCGCGTCACGCATCATATACTTGTAGTTCATCACCCATAGCTTCATCAGATGAATCCATTGGTCATTTTCAAACCGTGTTTTGTCGTAGACCAAATTCTTATCATTGTTCAGGATACAGACATCATGAAATGTGAAAGGATTGTCTCCTCCAATAAAGGTGGATACTAAAAATTTTTCAGGCATCAGGCTGTTTGCAAAATCATACCACGCCGGTTGGAACTTCGCTTTTATACTTTCGGTCAGTTCGTACAATGCGACATCCGGGGTAATATCTTTAATGGTCAGCAATAAATCTACATCCGAGTAGGCGTCTGAGGTTTGTTCAACACGACTTCCAATTACCTCTACTCGGGTTATAAAATCCAAGCCCTCCAAATGGTTCATCAACTGTTCGGTCAAACCTTCATTTGTCGATGTTCCCATAAGATCTTCAGCCCCTTCTTTATTTAGATATCGCAAAAAAATAGAATCAGCCTGTTACGGCTGATTCTATAGGTTCATGCTCTCCGGGCTATTAATTCCTAACTTGTACTATAAGCGGATCGACCGGAAATTTCAAGAACTCCATGAAGTCCGGGTACCAGAAGGAAGCGGACAGCAGTCCTTGCCTCAGGCTCTGGCCTTAAATAACAAATACACAAAATACGGTACGCCGATAATTGAAATCACAATGCCGACAGGCAGCTCGGCGGGCGAGAATACCGTCTTCGCAATAAAATCCGATACGACGACCAGCGCCATGCCGATCAGGCCGCAGACGGGAACCATGCGGACGTGCCGGATGCCTACGAGACGCCTGGCGATATGAGGCGCCATCAGGCCGACGAAGCCGATCCCTCCCGACACGCTGACGCAGGCGCTCACCAGCCCGATGCTGCCGAGCAGCAGGATCATCCGCTCTTTTTCCACAGCGACGCCCAAGCTTCTGACGCTGTTCTCCTCCAGTTGGAGCAAATCCAGAATATACGCTCTGCGTACGATAACGGGAATAAGCACAACCACCCACGGGAGCATCGCGACAATAAACTTCCAGTTGGCGCTGTAGATGCTGCCGGTCATCCAGACCGTCGCCATCTCGTAGTCGGACGGATTCATTTTCAAACTGATGTACATGGAAAGCGCACCGAGTCCAGAAGCGGTAGCGATACCCACCAGAAGGACGCGCTGCGGGTCCAACTTGCCATCCTTCCAAGCGAATAGATAAAGGAACGCGGCCGTGCTTAGTCCGCCCGCCCAACCGAATAGCGGCATCGCCATCGTGGAGAACCAACCTGCCCCCTTGATCTGCCCGCTGAAAAAAAACATAAAGATGACGACGGCCGCGCCCGCTCCGGCGTTGATGCCCAAAACTCCCGGATCAGCCAGCCCGTTCCGCGTGACGCCTTGGATCGCCGCGCCGGCCACACCCAGCCCCAGGCCGACCAAAGCGGCAATAACGATACGGGGCAGCCGGAAGTCGAAGATGACCAGTTCGTGCTCAGGCTGCGGGTTGATCTGAAGCAGCGTTCGTACGATATCGCCCACCGTCATGTCGAAGGCCCCGTTCGTGAGAGACAGGTATGCGGCGATGAAGATAAGCGCGACCGCTCCGAGCAGCACCGCCATGTATCTGCCGGTTGAAAGATTACGCACGCTGCTCCCCTCCCTTCTTCCGGATCAGATACAGAAAGAAAGGAACCCCGATCAAGGACGTCACGACGCCGATCGGCATCTCGAACGGGTAGTTCATGAAGCGGCTTGCAACATCGCACAAAGCAAGAAATACCCCGCCCAGCACACCGGCGCACGGCACGATCCACCGGTAATCGAGGCCGACGAGAAAACGGGTAATATGCGGGACGATCAAGCCGACGAAGGCGACCTTGCCGGCCAGCGCCACGGATACGCCCGTAAGCAAAATGACGGCAGCCATCGCGACCGCTTTGACGATCAGCGTCCGCTGTCCGAGGCTGACCGCCACTTCCTCCCCCAAGGAAAGAATCGAAACGGATTTCGAGATGAGCAGCGCAAGCACGATCCCGACCACGGCAAAGGGAATCGCCAGCTTGATCAGATTCGGGTCCATCTGATGCAGGCGGGCGTTGTACCAAAAGCTGGTTTTTTGCGAAACCTGAAAATATGTCGAAAATGCGGTCGCCATGCTGCTGAGAAACGTTCCGATTACGGTGCCCGTAATCGCCAGCCGGACCGGAGACATCCCGCCCGGCAGCAGCGACGCCAGTCCGAAGACAAGCCCTACGCCGAGGGCCGAGCCGATGAACGAATAAACGATCATCTCGATCGAAGAAGAGCCGGGTAGCGCGATCATGCAGACCGTAATGACGAATACCGAGCCGTCGGTCACCCCCATGATCGAAGGGGATGCAAGGTAGTTCCTTGTCATCCCCTGCATAAGCGCTCCCGACATTGCCAGGAAAGCGCCGATGAGCAACGATCCGATCGCGCGCGGGACGCGGGAGTGCATCACGATTTGATGATTGACGTTGCCCGGGTCGAAATTGGCGAACGCCTCCCAAAGCGTGCCTGCATCGATCGTTTTGGAGCCGAAACGGACGGATAAAATGATCGAGAGGACAATCGCAACCGGCGAAAGCCATAAGATCCACGCCGGATGAAGCTTGGATGCTTGTCTCATGCTTTGTCGGCTCGCCTGCCCGGAATCAGGAGGCCAGCTTTTCCATAGCTGCTTTCAGGAATTGAATTTTGCTCCACGAGGTGCCGCCTTGCCCTAACGGATCGACGACGTTGACGAATACTTTGCCGTTTTTCACTGCATTGATGCTTTGCCAGATCGGATTTTTTTGCAGATCCTCCAGCGCCTTCGGCTTGTCTTTGTTTTCGTCCTCGGAAAATTGCAGGAAAATGTAATCCGGGTTCATTTCGCTGAATTTCTCGATCGAGATGAGCTCCTGCGCCTTCGCCGCCTTCACCTCCGGAGGCGCCGTAAAGCCGAGATCGGTATACAGCGACGGGTTGAAAAACACGCCTTCGGGATAAATGTACAGATTGCCGGTCCGGACTCTCAGGGAGACGACCTTCTTGTCTTTCAAGCGATCGCCGAGCTTTGCTTTGGCCGCTGCGGCATCGTCCTTATACTTTTGCAGCACCTGCTTGGCTTGCTCCTGCTTGCCGGTCAGCTCGCCCAGCAGCAGCAGATTGGCTTCCCAGTTCGTCGCAATATGGGAAACCGGGAACGTCGGCGCGACTTTGGCCAGCTTCTCGGCCGTTTCGGGCGGGAACTTGGAGGAACCGAGAATGACGTCCGGCTTCATCTTCAAAATGCCCTCGATATTCGGCTGCATTTTTTCGCCTGTGCTTTCCACGCCTTGTGTGATGCTCTCGAACATCTTCGGAAATTTACCCCCTACAGTAATCGCGCCGACCGGCTTCACGCCAAGCACCAGCGCGTCCTCCATCGCTTCCATCGCGCCGCTGATGACGATTTTGTCCGTTTTGCCGGGAACCGTGTAATCCTTGCCGAGATATTTGATCGTTTTGGTCGCCGGAGCCGCGGCTTCTTTGGCCGCTGCCGCCGGTTTCTCCGTTCCTGTCGAAGCCGCCGGCTGCTCTTTCCCCTGACCTGCCGTGCCGCAAGCGGACAAGGCAAGCGCCAGCAGCGACGCAACTCCTATTCCTGACCATCTGCGTTTCATCATCTTGCTAAATTCCCCCTCATTGATAATGATTCTCATTTCCGATTATAAGCGACTATCCCCGCTTAAACCATGGACAATTTCCAGATTCACTTTGGACAATTGCCGGAAAAACAATGATAACAATTGCCCTTGCAGTAGACCTGGTTCTTCGGATGACGTGATTAAAGCTTTACAGAATACCACGTTTGAAGCCATACTTCCATTAGAAACTGAAGAAAACGGGCTCAAGCTCAACATGATTGCAAGTCCATTCTATTGAAATTTTTACGGAATAGGTGATGATATGAAAAAAACCTTACTTTTCGCATCTTTATCACTAGTTATCGTTTGTTTATGTTGTTATTGGTTCATTTTTCATTTATATCAACAAAACGAAGGCGGTATTCCAATACCTAGCAAGGCAATATTAAAAGAAAAAATCGTTTCGGATAAAGGCATCATGCATATCTACAAAGTAAATGGTTTGCAACAAACAGACGGCTTCCCCACAAGTTATAAAATTCGACTCCTTCTTGCAGGGTGGGAATATTCAGGGGGAGAAAGTGAAGGGGCAATCTTTGTATTTAAAAAAAATGATGGCAGCAAAGTATATTTCTCTATTTATACTAACGAGCTTTCACTTTTTAGACCAACTTAAAAATCCTCCCCTCCATCCTGAGGTTCGATCATCCCATCACGAGTGGGCATTACGCCTGAGGCAGATTTTTCCAAAAAGTTCATTTTATCTTCACAGGAAACCGCCTCGGATAGCCCGACCGGGCTATGGGCAACCCGCTTTCCGTTCTATACAATGAGGGTGCTTGCCTGTTTCGTGAAGGAGTGATGAGATGAATCGTAAACGAATGCTGGCGGTCCTGCTTGGACTGCTGCTAGCGGCTGTGATAACCGCTTGCTCCTCCGAGCGTCCGATTGATCCGTCGGAAGTGGAGGTCACGCTGACGACCGAGCCTTCGCCGCCCAAGGCGAACACCGTCACCAAGTTCACCGCTACGTTAGGCGGTGTGCCGGAATCGACCAAAGCTACCCTGTCCTTCGACATTCGCAAGTCCGAAAACGACACGCTGTCGTATTTGAATGCGAAGCAGGAAGGACTCGCGTTCTCCGCGGACAAAGAATTGAAGGAGCCGGGAACGTACACCGTCTATGTGCATCTGTACATCGGCGACCTGCACATTACCAAGAAAAAGAAGATTGAGGTCGCTTCATGAGCCGCAGCCTGATGCCGCGCGCAGCTGCCCTGCGAACCGCGCTGCTGGCGTTCTCGCTCGCAGTCCTGCCGTTCACGGCCGTCTGCGCCGCAAGCAGCGGAAATAGCGGAAGCAGCGGGAAGGAAATCCCGCTCCAGCAGCTCATTGACGAAGCGCCGCCGGGCGGTACGCTGAAGCTGGCGGAGGGAACCTACCGGGGACCCGTCGTCGTCGCGAAGCCGCTTCGGATCGAAGGCGCGGGCGGCGCGCGGATCGTCAACGAGTCGGATCAGCCGGCGGTTGAACTCCGCGCCGACCGTTCCGCGTTAGCGGGTCTGGCGATTCGGGACACGGGAGCCAAGACTACGGCCGCGGTGCTGCTTTCCGGCGCCGACAGCACGCTGGAGAATCTGCGGATCGAGACGGCGTCCTCCGGCATTCATCTGCGGGACGCAAGCCGCAACAAGATCAGCCGTACGACTATAAGCTGGGCGGGGCCGGAAGTCAAGATGACGGAGAAGGGCAACGGCATCGACCTGTACGCCTCCCATGACAACGTGATCGCGGGCAATACCGTCATCAGCATGCACGACGCCATCTACATCGAGAACAGCAACGGCGTCCGGGTAGAACAAAACGAGGTGAACGAGTCCCGGTACGGGGTGCATTTCATGTACGTCAATGACTCGTCGATCCGGAGCAACATCGGGGCGCGCAACATCACGGGAGCGATGGTGATGAACGTCAAACGCGTAGAGGTAACGAGCAACACGTTCGTTAAACAGAGCGAGAACGTTAACTCCCAAGGCCTGCTGCTGTTCGACGCGAGCGATTCCGTGTTCACGGACAACCGTCTGGAGGGCAACCGCGTCGGCATCTACGTCGAGCAAGCGCAGAAGAACGTGCTGGAACGCAACCGGGTTACTGTGAACTACGTGGGCCTACAGCTCAAAGAATCCGAGAACAACCGGTTTCAGGGCAACGATTTTCAAGGCAATGTGATCCCGGCGGAAGCGACGGACAGCCAGAATAACGATGTAAAAGCCAACTATTGGGACAACTTCCAAGGCATCGATCTGGACGGAGACGGGTTCAGCGATATGCCGTATGCGATCAATCCTTTTTTTCAAAAAATGACGAAAAAGACTCCGCCGTTCCAGCTGTTCTTCCAGTCGCCGGGCATGGCGTTTCTGGAGGGCATGCTGACCTCGTCCAAGCAAGCCTGGACGACCGACCGCGCGCCGGCGATGAAGCCATACGCAGCGGACGACGACCGTCCTCCGGGCGTTTTCGAAACGACGGGAACGCTCGTGATCAGCCTCCTCCTGCTGGGGAGCGCGGTATCAACCATATTCGTAACGGGGGTTCGACGAAAATGAAAAAGTTTACTTTTAGCCTGGCCATCGTCATGATCATTCTGGTGCTGTCGGCATGCGGAGCCAAAAAGTACGAGCCGCAGGCCATCAACGAAGCGACGGACAAATGCGCCGTGTGCAACATGCAGGTGAAGGACGACCAGTTTGCGACGCAAACGGTCCTGAAAGACGGCAAGTCGCTCAAGTTCGACGATATCGGCTGCTACAATGAATGGAAGAAGAAAAACGGCACCGAGCAGGTCGGAGCGACGTTCGTCCGGGATTACCATTCGAAGGAATGGATCGAGCTGGAGAAAGCTTACTATGTGTACGACAAATCGCTCAAATCGCCGATGGCTTACGGCATCTATTCGTTCAAGGATAAAACGACGGCAGAGAAATTCATCACGGACAACGGGAAGGGCAAGCTGATGACGGGCTCCGAGTTGGGCTCCCATACGTGGGAACGCAATTCGGACAAAATGAAGCACACGAAAGATAGCCACAACCCCGGCGATGAAGGCAAGCAAGGGATGAAAGACATGAAGGACGGCCATAGCGGCGGCGAAGCGAAGAAAGAAGAGCCGAAGGTCGCGAACTAATGAAACCGATGCTGACTGTGGCGATTCGCGAGATGAGAATCGGCTTCCGCAACCCGTGGGCATACTCGTTCCTTGCGCTCTTTTCCTTATTCAGCCTGGCCCTGCTGCTGATCCACTCCAGCCGGGTCGTCGAAGGGTATTCCAGCGTCACGGGCACAATGCTGAACCTGATCTTGTACCTGCTGCCGCTCATGACGCTGCTGCTCGGCTCCTTCTCCCTGACCGCGGAAAAGGAAGAAGGCGGCTGGCAGCTGCTCTCTGCTTATCCGCTCGGCACGCCCGCGTTCGTGCTGGGCAAATATGCGGGCATTGCCGCCGTGCTGCTCGTCATCGTCGCCTTCGGCTACGGCTTGACCAGCGTCGTCGGGCAGTTCACCGGAAAGCCGTTTGATGTCAAAACCTTCACGTTGTTCCTGGCCTTCTCGGCCGGCATCGTGCTGCTGTTTCTGGCTGTCGCCGCCATCGTCGGCACGCTCGCCAAAAACCGCTGGCAGGCGCTGACGTACGGCGTGGCGATCTGGTTCTTCACCGTCATCGGGTGGCCGACGCTGCTTGTTGCCGTGCTGGGCTTGTTGCCGTACCCGTGGATCAAGCCGGTGCTGGCCGCGCTCACCCTGCTCAATCCGGCAGAGCTGGTCCGGCTGTTCATCGTCGTCAAGCTGAGCGGAGGGTCCGTGCTCGGGCCCGAATATTACGAATGGATCGGGTGGATTCGCGGGACGGGCGGCACCCTCCTGTTCCTGCTCGTCGCGGCCGTCTGGATCGCCGGATGTCTGGGCGCCGCCGTTCTGTTCTGGGAAAGGGGGCGGTCGCGTGGCTGACCCGGTGCTGAAGCTGACGAACGTCCGCAAAACAATCAACAAACAGCCGATCGTCAAGGGCGTCGATCTGGAGCTGTACCCCGGCCAGGTGATGGCGCTGTGCGGCGGCAACGGAGCGGGCAAAAGCACGCTGCTGCGCATGATCGTCGGCAGCTCGCAGCCGACCGAAGGCTCCATCGAGGCGTGCGGGCTGAAGTGGCGCGCCGACCGGATGCGCTACGCCGCTTCTGTCGGCTACATGCCCGACGACTACGTGTTCGGGCAGGCGCTGTCCGCCCGGGAGACGCTCACGTTCTGGGCGAAGCTCCGCAGCGTGCCGCCGTCCCGTGTTCAGGAGCTGCTGCACAAGGTCGGCTTGGCCGAGGTGCAGCAGAAGCCCGTCACCTCCTTCTCCAAAGGGATGCGGCAGCGTCTGTTGTTCGCGCAGGCGCTGCTCGGGGACCCGCCTCTGCTCGTGCTGGACGAGCCGACGAACGGCCTCGATCCGTACTGGCTGCAATCGTTCGTGCATCTCATTGAAGAAGTAAAACGCGAAGGCCGCGCCGTTATTTTCTCGACGCATCACCTGCAGGTGGCCGAATCCGTCGCCGACCGGGCCATGTTCCTGCGGAACGGCGAATTGGTGCGGCAGGGCTCCATCGACGAGTTCCGGGAGCACTACGGGCCGAAGGGACTGGACGGAGCGTTTACGGAATTTATGGCTTGAACGAGTCTTTGGATCATAAGAAAGCCTTGTCCTCTTTCCATGAAGAGAACAAGGCTTCTGTCTTATTCGCGAACAAGTCCCGCCTGCTTGCACGTCGCCTCCAGCTCCGCCAGCAAATCGGCCAGTTCCGGGGAACGCTTCAAATTCGCCAGCATCCCGAGCACGATGACCTTGCGCGGACGGATCTCCACCAGCTCCTGTTCCAGCAAGGCCAGAGAATCGAGCGCCTCATTGCGCGCTTCCCCTTCGGAGAGCCGTTCCAGCCGTTCCCGGCAACGCTTTACGAGCAGGAGCGGATGAGCCGACTTCGCGCTTCTCGCGGACACCTCCTTCAGCCCCGGCCAATTCATTTCGTTCAGAATAGGCTTCGGCTTTTCCCGCAGCGCGCGTTCCGCTACGGCATCAACGATATGCATCATATGGCGGCACACCTCTTCCGGCCCCAGCATGATCTTCTCGACCAACTGCAAGCCCGAGTAGGCCGACATCAGGCTGCTCAGCAGCAGCACACCCTCCGGCGCATAAGGCGCGTAGCCTTCCCCGTAAAGGCCCACAAGGCTGTCGATAAAGTTCAGCCGTATTTCGATATCCGTCCGCCTCAAGTAATCCTGAATTTCCTGGCTTACGAAGCCTCCGTTTTCCCGCATTTGCATGGTGAGAAATTCGGGATATTCGGCCCACAGGTGAAGGTAGGCGAGTATTTTCCGCTTCAGACGTTCCCTCGGGCTCAGATGCCGTTCGCATTCCACCAACTGCAGTCCATCGTTCACCCGCTTATTAAAAAATTTGAAAATATCCAGCAGCAGCTCCTCCTTGGAGGCAAACTGCTGATACACACTGCCTTTGGATATTTTGCAAGCTTCGGCGATTTCCTGCATCGTCGTCTGCATGTACCCGTTCGCAGCGAACAGCTTCATCGCGGCAAGCAGGATGTGCCGCTTCTTCTCGTTCCACTTATCTTCCACCATTACACCGCCCCGCAACATGTATGGTCTGCTTCGTTTCCACTATAGCGAAAAGCACCATCTATTCCCGGGCAGCTGCAGCGCCTTCTTTTACCTGAGCGGGAATCCCTGCCTGCTTGCGAAGACCCGGGCTCTCCTTCCAGCGGATCACCATGACCATGCTTGCCACCATGAAGGCCGCTCCGAGCACATAAGGGTAATTGGCGTTAACGTCGAACAGTACGCCGGCAATGGCCGGTCCCGCAATCGT
The DNA here is from genome assembly GCF_024213375.1 of Paenibacillus sp. MZ04-78.2. Classification (GTDB taxonomy): domain Bacteria; phylum Bacillota; class Bacilli; order Paenibacillales; family NBRC-103111; genus Paenibacillus_G. The sequence continues at coordinate 16,486 of NZ_JANAVJ010000011.1, forward strand.
CCCCAAGCTCATGTAGGCGTTGTTCATCCCCGCGACGAATCCCTGCTCGTTTCCGGCCATCTTGGACAACAGCGTATTGACGGCCGGCCGGATCAGCGTCGTAGCGACGAAAAACAGAATGGTAACGGCAAAAATGGCAACGTACGTCTTCGCCGCTAAGACCGCCAGCATCATGACGGCGGCAAGCAGAAACATAGCCATAAGAATTTGACGCTCGCTAAACCTCCGCAGCAGCCTTTCGAAAAGAACGGCTTGGGTAAAAACCCCTGCCAGCGCGCCAAGCGTAATCATCAGCGAGATATCCTTCGGCGTAAATCCGTGATTCTCGGTCACATATAAACTAATGACGGATTCAAAACCCATCAGGCCGAACGTCATCATGAATACAAGCAGTAGCAGCATGAAGTACGGCGCACGAAACGAGCTAAGCATTTGCTTGAGCAGATTTTCCCGCTTCCTCTCCGACGTCCGGGCCAAACGCTTCGCTTCCCGGCTTTGGGTTTCCGGCAGAAACAGCAGGGACAGCAACACCGACACGCCGGCTACGGCCGCCGCCACATAGAACGGAACCCGCAGCCCATATTCGGCCAGAAATCCGCCGATGCCCGGCCCGATCACAATGCCGAGCGACATCGAAGCGCTGAACAAGCCCAGTCCTTTTCCGCGTTCTTCCTCCACCGTAATGTCAGCCACATACGCCATCATCGCCGGTGTCAGGAGCGCCGCCCCGATTCCGCTAAGCATTCTGGACACGTAAAGCAGCCACATCTGATCGGCCAGCCCGAACAGCAGCTGGGACAAGGTAAACACCCCGATCCCCAAGACAATCATGAATTTACGCCCGTATTTATCGGACATTTCGCCGCCAATAGGGGAAAATATGAGCTGCGTCACCCCCATAGCCGCGATAAGGTAACCCATTTCCCGGCCGGTTGCCCCTAATTCCATCATGAATTTAGGTAAAATGGGGATGATCAGTCCCATTCCCACCATCGTAATGAACATGTTCACCATCAAAATGACGAGCGGTCCCCAATTTGATCTGGTTTTGGTCATAACTTTCACCTCTCTTGTAGATTTCAATCCCGAACCATTTGACCAATTGGTTCTCTAAATGACTACGTGGTTATTTGAGATTATATCCTTCCCCACTCCGTTAAGTCAACTTTATTGAAATTAATAAACGGGTATGATATGATGGCTCTAAATTAATGATGGGAGCTGAAAAGATATCATGTAAAACCTTTCTTGCTAAGAAATATAAAATAATAAAACAAAAAAGCGTGATACGAACGCATGTTTTATTATTTATATGCAAGAAAGTTACGATATCTTTTCGCTCAAACAATAGTTCCTTATCTAACTCGGCACCGGGTTGGATTAGCTGTATTTATTTGAGCTGCGAGAATGTAACTTTCTTGCAGCTTTTATATTTTTATACAGGAGGATCTGTTCTATGTCATTAATCAGCGTGACAAACCTGACGTTTGCCTATGACGGCAGTTACGATAACTTATTCGAGAACGTAAGCTTTCAAATCGATACCGATTGGAAACTAGGATTTACGGGAAGGAACGGCAGAGGCAAGACCACCTTCCTCAACCTATTGCTCGGGAAGTATGAATACAGCGGAAATATTTCGGCCAAGGTCAGCTTCGAGTATTTTCCATTCCATGTAGAGAACAAGGAACTTAACACAATGGATGTCATCGGCGACATCTACCCGGATTACCTGCTCTGGGAATTGATGCGCGAGCTTTCGCTGCTCAAGGTGTCGGACGATGTTCTATACCGGCCCTTTGCTTCATTGTCCAATGGCGAGCAAACGAAAGTATTGCTGGCTGCCTTATTCCTGAAGGAAAACAGCTTTTTGTTGATTGACGAGCCGACCAATCATCTGGACATGGACGCCAGAAAGCTTGTCAGTCAATATCTCAATACCAAAAGCGGGTATATTCTCGTCTCTCACGACAGGTCATTCCTGGATCGCTGCGTTGACCATATCCTGTCCATCAATAAAACCGACATCGAAATTCAAAAAGGCAATTTTTCCGATTGGTGGGAAAACAAGCAGAGACAAGACCAATTTGAGCTTGGCGAGAACGAAAAGCTGAAAAAAGACATTAAACGTTTGTCGGAAGCGTCCAAACGAACGAGTCACTGGTCGGACGAGGTGGAAAAAACGAAGAACGGAACAAGGAATTCCGGCTCCAAGGTGGACAAAGGGTACATCGGGCACAAGGCTGCCAAAATGATGAAACGCTCCAAATCCATGGAGCACCGGCAGCAAAACGCGATCGAGGAAAAGTCGCAGCTCTTGAAAAATATCGAAGGCTCTGAGAGCTTAAAGATTACCCAGCTGGCTTATCATAAAAACCAGCTCGCCGAACTGGACCATGTTTCGATTTATTACGGGGAGAAGAGGGTCTGTACCAATCTCAGCTTTACGATTGAGCAAGGCGAGCGGATTGCGCTCTCGGGTGCGAACGGCTCTGGAAAATCAAGCATTCTCAAGCTGATTTGCGGCGAGGATATCGCGTATACCGGCACGTTCCGAAAGGGAAGCCAGCTGAAAATATCGTACGTTTCGCAGGATACTTCACATTTGCACGGTAACCTAACGGATTATGCCAGAAGCAGCGGGATTGATGAAAGCCTGTTTAAATCGATCCTGAGAAAGCTCGATTTTTCCAGAGTTCAATTTGACAAGGATATATCAGCCTATAGCGGCGGCCAGAAGAAGAAAGTGCTGCTGGCGAAAAGTCTTTGCGAGAAGGTTCATTTGCATATTTGGGATGAACCGCTTAATTTTATCGATGTGATTTCGCGCATGCAAATCGAGGAACTGCTGATCGAGCACTCCCCGACCATTCTTTTTGTGGAGCATGACAGCGAATTTTGCAAGAACATTGCTACCAAGGTTGTTGAACTCTAAATGGGCACAAGATGAATAGAGGCAGCGGCCGTCCGGGATGTTATTTTCGCGTCCGAAGCTGCCGCTGCCTTTTACTTTGAGAGTTTACTTTTTTTCCATGACCGCAAAGTAATTGTCTTCACCATCCGCAAAGTTAAATACTTTTCCGGAAGGCATCGTTACGATTTCTCCGACTTTGACATTTTTATTGGATAGGTCGCTATACAATTGATCGAGATTTTCCGTAAAAAACATCGCTTCCTGGGCCTTCAACGCTTCTTTCTCAATGACGCGGGCGAGTTGCCGCTCCAGGCCCCCAATTTCGAGCCGGATCACACCATAAACGACGCTTGCGGCGGCTGGACAGAAACGAAAAAAAGGACCGGGCTTAAGCCCCAGTCCTCTGTGAAGCGGATCAAACCCCCGGCGTAGTCGGATCGAATGGATAGTTCACCGGCGTAAAGAAATCCTTGTATCGTTTGAATGACGGCGTCGAGGGCGACAAGATTTCTGCCACGGAGTTGCCGACAATCGTTGCGACGTTGGCCAATTTGTCCTTGCTGATTTTATCGATCGTGTCGTACCGGGAATGGTATTCAGGCTCGGCAGGGGAATGGGTGTACAAAGCGGTGGCGATTCCCCGCTGGAAGAACGGAACATGATCGCTCCGTCCGAACCGCCCGTACGGAATGACCCCGGATAATCTGGAGGCAAAGGTCGCGCCCAAATCGGTAACTACGTTTTTCTGTCCGTTCACCGTGTACATAAACAAGTTGCCCGAATTTTTGCTGCCTACCATATCGAGTTGAAAATGCCCGATAAACCGGCCGATATCCGTGGAGCTAAGCGACCTGGCATAGGCTTGGGAGCCGTATAACCCGTATTCCTCCGCGCCGAATGTCAGAAAACGGACCTCGGAATCCCGCTGGGTCCCCGCGACGGCCCGCGCGATTTCCAGTACAACGCCCACGCCGGAAGCGTCGTCGTTAGCTCCGGGGCCTGCGGACACCGAGTCGTGATGTGCGCCGACCGAAACCACATCGTTGGTCGTTGTCGTCGTATTGGGCCTTAGCGTAGCCACGACATTGTAGGAGGTGGCGGCCATGGAGGTTACGCCTTGAACGCTGAGACTTGCCCGGGGACTGTCGTTTGCCGACAGCCTTTGCTTCAAAGCTTGTGCGTCTTTGCCCGAAAGGCTGACGGTTGGAAGGGAAAGCGTGCTGTATTGCGTATCCGAAATCGGAGCATCGGAGGAAGGATCGTAGAGAATGACGGCCACGGCGCCTTGATCCGCAGCGTTGGCAATTTTTTCATTATTGTCGATTTGGCCTGCTTCGATCAGAGCTATCTTTCCCTCAAGCTCCAGACCTTTCAAATCTTGCAGCGCTCCTTTTTTCGCATCGACAATCTCGCCGCTGACCTCGCCGCCTTGCGTGTTTTGGAGTGCTTGCGGGGCAAGGTGCTCGCTTACCATTCCTTGAGCTCCTTCGATCGTCAGTTGAATGCTGCTTGGGGCGCTGAATTTGAAAAAGGTAAAGGGCTGCAGGGTGACAGAGTAACCGTACTTCTCCAATTCGCCTTTGATGTACTGCACCGCATTGTACTCATTTTGCGTCCCCGCTACCCTCGAAGACACGGCCAAACGCGAAACGTGGTTGAATATGGCGTCTCCATTCACGGTGATGGCACTAGCCGGGCCATGAACGACAGCGCCTTCGGGTCCGGCCTCCGTTGGAGCCGCTACAGCGAGCCCTGCGCCCGTTCCCCAGCAAAGACTGGCTGCCAAAAGAAAGCGCGACCAAAAAATTCTTTTCATCACGTCACTCCTTTTTGTTTTGAAAATGTAATACGCTTCTACTTTATTGCGGTGGCCAGCTCAAATATGTATGCATTTTTGGAATGAACGAATGAAAAAAGAGCAGCCAAATTCCCGTAACAACGGGGAGGCTTTTGTTTTTGAATAATTCAGCTCACGCTCTCGATCCGATACGGCTTGGGTCCGAGCTCGATACGGCCGGCACGTTCCGTCTGAAGCTTAACCGTCGTCGGAAAAATACCGGGCATCCGCTCATCCGGAAACCAAGGGCGCTTGTGATCGATAACGATCAGCAGACCTTCCACATTGCCGACCGCGGCAAATCGCTGGCCGTCTCCGCTCCACTTCTCAAGCGAAAACGATTCGTGCAGCTGCCGGAGGGCAGCCGGCAGATCCTCGACCGGAAGCCCGATCTCGCTCATACGTAAAATGTGTTTGGACGAGAAAGGCTCGCTGGTAGCATTGCTCAAGGAATGATGGGCGATCAATTCGACGAGATTGCCGTCCGGATCGTGGAAATACAAGGCCGTGCTATTCCAATTTGTTGAGGGAAACTGCGCGGCATCATCTTTGGCAATCGGCTCGATTCCTTTGCTGCGTACCCATTCCAGCGCTTCGTCCGCTTTATTGTCGGGAATCGTGAAGGCGATGTGGTAGTAAGCCTGCTCCCGGTCATCCGCAACAAAGGTAAGCTTGGATTCGCCCGCCTGAATCACCAGCGAATCCGCATTCTCTTCAAGCACGGGAAGCTGAAACGTATCGCAATAGAACTGTTTTGTCGCCTCGTAATTGGAGGAGTGCAAAATAACCTCGCGTATTTTCATCTCGATCTCTCCTTCGCGATGGGTCACGAGAAGACTTTCGACGCGTCCCTTCCACCCCGCGGAACCAAGGGATAGCTGTGGAACCCTTGTCCATACACTTCGCTGGCTTCGCTTAGAATGACGAACGCTTGCGGATCTACCGTGCTGACGATTCTCTTAAGCGGCGCAATATCGGCATTTCTCAGGACGACCATGAGGACCCCGCGGGGTTCCCCGGTATAGCCGCCCCAACTCGTGAACCGGGTCAAACCGCGGTCCAATTCCAGCAAAATCGCGGCGCGCAGCGTCTCTTCGCGTGCTTGATCCGTAATGATAAAGGCTACCTTGGAATCCGAAGCCGAATGGATCAGCTCCAGCGCCTTTTTGGTTAAAAACAACCCGATCCATGCATACAGCGCCTTCTCCGGCGAAAAGACGATCGCAGCCATTAAAATAACGGCAAAGTCGAGGATCAGCAGCGCCTTTCCCAGTCCGATGCCGAGCTTGCGATTCAGAAGCAGCGCCACGATCGTAAACCCGCCGGAGGAGGCGTTGCCTTTGAAAATCAAGCCCAGCCCGAGCCCGGTTCCGATACCGCCATAAATGGCGGCCAGCAGCATGTTGTCCGTCAGCGACGGCACGCCTTCGGTGAACAGGATACACAAAGGCAGCAGGACGGAGCCCAATACCGTTTTAACCGCAAATCCCCGGCCGAATACCGCCGCACCCGCCAGAAGCAGCGGCACGTTGATCAGCCATTGGCTGATCGCCGGCTTCAAGCCCGTTACATATTCGAGGACGGTGGACAAGCCGGTCACACCACCCGCAGCAATCTGATACGGATGCTGAAACATGTTGTAGCTGATTGCCATCAGAAGGCAACCGATTGTCAAGTAAGCCATCTGCACTCCGAAGGCCGCCGCACGGCCATACCCGGAAGTGCCGCGATCCGATTTCATGTTGCCTTGCACACTCCCTGCTCTTGGATGTAGTTCTTCATCTTTTTATCATGAATGCTACACCCTCGCAAGAGCGCAGTGCAACGCGAATTCGCTGTATAACGCCTACGCCGCAATGCTTTCACACTTTCTTGCAGCACAGCAATCCGGTAGATTCCTGCCGGTTTTCATCCGCTCCTTTCTCGTAAGGAATTTATAAACTTAATGTACTTTTATGTTTATAAATTATTATATAAATTTACTTATTTGTCAATGGTTGTTCGTTAAGATTTGGAAAAATAATCAAGCATAAACTGCCGAAAAATTCGGGAGGATTCTGTAAGGTAGCGGTCTCTTACCCAGGATAACCACAGGATTCGCTGACAAATGGGCTCCTCGATATGCAAACGAATAACGGAAGAACTCGTTGCGCCCCCCCATGAAACTCCGGGAATAAAGGCTACCCCCAAGCCTGCTTTCACCAGCCTGCTGACGGTAGCAGGATCATCCGTTTCGAACACGATGCGTGGAGTAAAACCGGCAAGCCTGCAAAAGTCATCGGTTAATCCTCTCAAACTTTTACCAGGTCTTAAACTAATAAAATCTTCATCTGCTGCCTCTTGCAGTTGGATGCTTGAACGTCCAGCCAAACGATGATTGGCTGGAACGGCTAGAAATATTTCTTCATTTACCAAGGGTGTACTTTGGATATTCTGGAGTTCAAATGGCGCTGAAGAGATGCATAAATCAAAGTTGGGTTGAATGGCTGATCTGGAGACATGCTGGAGTAAATGAAATCCAATGTTGGAGTATTGTTTGTGAAATTCCACCAGGATATCCGACAAAATATGGGAACCTACAAGAATTGCAAGATCGATATATTTGTGCTTCTCCAAACTGAGGTCGGCCAGTTCCCGTTTACCGTCTTCTAACGAGCTTAAAGCTTTTTCCACATGTTTTAAGAATACGCTTCCATTTTGATTCAGCTTGATATGCTTTCCTACCCGATCAAAAAGTTGTACGCCTAGTTCCTTTTCTAAATGGGAGATCATTTTACTAAGAGCGGGTTGGACGATGCACAATTCTTCTGCTGCCCGGGTCATATGTTCATGGCGGGCGACGGTTTGAAAATATTTTAGCTGCAAAAGCTCCATCTTCATCCCTCCTATATAACACTTTATATCAAATCATATAAAAATATATATTAGATTGCATCGATTTAGTAAAGGTATAATTTTAAAAAAACGATTATGCGGATGGATAATGCGAGAAAACATAGCCAGGGAAAGGACAATGAACATGGTAATAAGTCTTGAGAAAATTGAACCCATCATCTGTGACCGAAAAGAACACTATTTAGCGCTACTGTTTACCCTGCTGCGACAAAAAAGCATCAGCACCCAAAATGATGGTATTGTGGAGTGTGCCGAGCTGTTAAGGGAATTGATGGAGGAGATCGGGATTCAAACACGTTTAATCGAAACGAAAGGAAATCCTGTCGTGTATGGTCAGCTCCTCAAAAATGAAAGCGCATTCACCCTACTCATCTATGGTCATTATGATGTCCAGCCACCGGACCCCCTCGAAGAGTGGTTATCCCCGCCTTTTGAACCTACGATTCGGGATGGGAAAATTTACTGCCGAGGCGCAGGGGATAACAAAGGCCAGCTTATGGCTCAAGTTCTCGCAGTCAAGACTTATTTGGACGCCTATGGCGAGCTTCCGATCAATGTGAAATTTGTATTCGAGGGGGAAGAAGAGCGAAGCAGCGTCAACCTTCCTTCCTTTGTCCAAGAAAATAAAGAGCTCTTAAAGGCGGATCTGGTCTACACGTCGGATGGGCCATCTCATGAAAGCGGAAATCCCTTAATCTTATTAGGAGTTCGAGGGAACCTCAAGGTACAGTTAACTGCGTCAGGGGCTGACTGGGATAATCATTCGGGAAACAAAGGGAATATCGTTCCTAACCCGGTCTGGAAACTTATCAATCTATTTCTCACCCTGCGGGATAAAAACGAACGTGTGTTAATTGAAGGTTTTTATGACAATATACGTCAACCTACCGAATGTGAGCTTCGGCTTCTGAAGGAGATCCCTTATAACCGGGATGAAATTTCCGAAAAAATCGGATACAAGGATTTGGCTTTGGATGGAGAAACCTATTATCGCCGGCTCATGTTTGAACCGACTTTCAACATTTCCGGATTTCATAGCGGTTATGGCGGGAACGGGGTTAAGACCATTATTCCCTCCAAAGCTACAGCGAAAATGGATATTCGTTTAGTTGCGGATCAAGACCCTGAAGATATTTATCAAAAGCTTGTTCGTCATGTCAAAAAGCACGCGCCCGATATTGACGTACAATTCATGGGTGCTGTTGATCCATCCCGAACGAGTTCGAACCACGAATTGGTCAAAGTCGTCACAAGCGCCGTTCGAGAGGCTTATCAACTGGAACCTATTATTCAACCCAGTCTAGGCGGCAGCTTGCCGGATTATGTATGGACAAAACTATTAGGCTTGCCATCGATTGTTGTTCCTTACGCCAATTTTGATGAAGCCAATCATTCTCCGAATGAAAATCTGAATATTGATCATTTTTTTAATGGGATAAAGTGTACGTGTCATGTGATCCATAAGCTTGGAGAACATTCGAGAGCATCGATTTCCATATAGGAAGGAAGCGTGAAAATATGGCTAAAATACAGCCTCTCATTCAAAACAATCCTAAAGGGCTGATGGGGTTTTTGAACTGGATTGAACGTACAGGGAATCGTATTCCTCACCCTTTTACCGTATTTCTATATTTAATCTTGTTTGTTCTGGTCGCTTCGTGGATTGGCAGCTATTTGGGATTAAGTTCGGTTCATCCCGGTACGGGGAAGGAGCTTCATATCAAAAGTTTACTTTCTACCGAGGGTGTTCATTATATTTTGGGATCGACAGTCGATAATTTTGTGAAATTCAAGCCCTTAGGATTAGTTTTGGTCATGGTACTCGGTATCGGGTTGGCCGATAAGGTTGGTTTGTTTGAAGCCACCATCAAAAAAGTTCTTTTAAACGCGCCGAAAGCGGCCATTACGTATGGAGTATTGTTTGCCGCATTTATCGGCCACTTAGCTTCAGATGCCGCTTATGTCATTATTCCACCGTTAGCAGCGATGGTGTTCCGGTCGTTCGGGAGGCATCCTGTTGCCGGTCTTGTTACAGGTATAGCGGGGGTGGGCTGCGGTTTTACAGCAAACATCTTTATAGCCGGTACGGATGTACTTTTATCGGGGATTACCACCGAAGTAGCGAAAGCGGTTAACCCCAACGTTCAGGTAACGCCTATAGACAACTGGTATTTCATGTCCCTTTCGGTCTTAGTGCTCACGATCGCCGGAGCGTTTATTACGGAACGGATTGTGGAACCACGGCTCGGAACCTATCAAGGAGAACATTCGGACCCACAAATCATTGAACTCAGCCCCGTAGTGAATAAAGCGCTTCGAAATGCTATGGTTGCGGCATTGATCTATATTGGCTTCCTTGCTACGGTCCTTTTTATTCCTCATTCCCCTCTTAGAGGAGAGGATGGAGGAATTCTAACATCTCCATTTATGGAAGGGATTATCCCCATTATTTTGTGTTTCTTCATTGTGACGGGTTTAGCCTACGGAATTACGATGAAAAAGGTCACTTGCACAGCCGATGTCGTCAAGCTCATGTCAGACTCGATAAAAGATATGTCCGGCTTTATCGCATTGGCCTTTATTATTGCACAGTTTATCGCTTATCTGAACTGGAGCAATTTGACCATGTGGATTGCGGTAAGCGGTTCGGAAATGTTGAAAACGGTTCATTTGACAGGCTTCCCGGCAATACTCCTCTTTACATTCGTAGCCGTGATCATGGCTTTGCTTATTACTAGCGGATCTGCCCTATGGTCGGTGCTTGCGCCCATCTTTGTTCCCATGCTGATGCTGCTAAACTTTCATCCCGCTTTTATCCAAGTGGCTTATCGAATTGCGGATTCCGCAACGAATATGATTACCCCGCTCAACCCTTTTGTAGCCGTTATGCTCGGCTTCTTGACGCGGTATGACAAGAAAGCGGGTTTGGGGACGCATATCTCGTTAATTTTTCCTTACACTGTCGCTTTCCTTATTATATGGGTTCTCATGCTCTGCCTGTTTGGGCTATTGGGAATCCCTGTTGGACCAGGCGTTTCTATGTACCTGAAATAAGACTTCCGAGGAACCAACACATTTCTATTGAAAAAGGAAGGAAGGGTGCGACGTTATGAACCGGCAAGCACTAGATCAAGGAACTGAAAGATCATGGACGACACGTCGTGATCAGAAGAATAGCCGCTTGGAGAAAATCAAATCTTTTATGAAGGGACGCGTACTCCCTGCGGAGCGCATCGTCGATGCTCTGGAGTCTTTACTGGCGCCGGGTGATCGAGTGGTTTTGGAAGGGAACAATCAGAAACAGGCGACATTTTTATCTCGGGCTCTAGCCATGGCGGACCCGAATAAAGTAAATCGTCTGCACATGATCATGTCCAGCATTTCCCGCCCGGAACACCTTGATCTATTCGAAAAAGGGATCGCAAGAAAAGTAGATTTTGCTTATTCCGGTCCGCAAAGCCTTCGTATCTCACAAATGCTTGAGGATGGGCAGATTGAGATCGGGTCTATTCATACGTATCTGGAGTTATATGCGCGGATGTTTGTCGACCTCATCCCCAATGTCGCCCTCGTCGCCGCTGACAAAGCGGATGCGGAAGGAAATCTGTATACCGGTCCGAACACAGAGGAGACGCCAACGATTGTTGAAGCGACGGCATTTCGCAACGGCATCGTCATTGTACAAGTCAACGAAATGGTTGACCGTCTACCGCGCGTGGATATTCCCGCATCCTGGGTGGATATTGTTGTCCAAGCGGACGAGCCTTATCAATTGGAGGCTTTGTTCACCAGAGATCCTCGCTTGATCACAGAAACGCAAATTTTAATGGCCATGATCGCCATTCGAGGCGTATACGAGCGTCATGAGGTACAATCGCTGAATCATGGCGTTGGATTTAATACAGCCGCGATTGAATTACTATTGCCGACGTACGGCGAAAAGCTCGGTCTCCGCGGGAAAATATGCAAACACTGGGCGCTTAATCCTCACCCTACGATGATTCCGGCTATTGAGAGCGGATGGGTCGAAAGCATTCACTGTTTTGGCGGGGAAGTAGGAATGGAGGCGTATACGGCTGCACGTCCCGATGTTTTTTTCACGGGTTCGGACGGCAGCTTGCGCTCGAACCGCGCCTATTCGCAAATGGCCGGTCAATATGGAGTGGATCTGTTTATTGGCTCCACGCTCCAGATGGACGCTGTCGGAAATTCTTCAACCGTGACCTCCGGTCGACTGACCGGCTTCGGCGGCGCTCCTAATATGGGCCATGATCCTCGTGGACGACGCCATGCAACTCCGGCTTGGCTGAATATGATCTCCGAGGAAGGAACGATCGTAAGAGGAAAGAAGCTCGTGGTCCAAATGGCTGAAACGTTCCAAAAAGGCGACCAACCCACGTTCGTTGAATCTTTGGACGCCGTAGAGGTTGGGCTTGATGCCAATATGCCCATCGCACCGGTGATGATCTATGGGGACGATGTAACTCATGTTGTAACTGAAGAAGGAGTCGCCTATCTCTATAAAGCGCGCGACCTCGAAGAACGTCAATTAGCGATTGCGGCTATTGCCGGAGTCTCTCCCCTTGGTCGTGATCATGACCTGTCCTTAAACGACCGGCTCCGCAGCGATGGTTTAGTCGCGTTTCCCGAAGACCTTGGAATCCGCCGCACGGATGCAAAGCGTTCTCTGCTGGCAGCCAAAAGCGTAGAGGAGTTGGTCGAATGGTCGGGAGGACTCTACAAACCACCGGCGAAATTCCGGAGTTGGTAAGATGATCGAATATTCTGTTCCATGGACGAATGCTGATTCGTGCAGCACATGGCTCGCTAATTTAGTCACAAAAGCACTGATCGATGAAGCCGAGCTTACCCCGAAGCCTGGCTTGGTCGACATGGAAACGGCGGGAGCCCATACGGACTTGCATATTGATCTCATGCGGCGATCCGCTCAAGCCTTGCGTGAAACATTTGCGGAGATGGCACGCGTTGCCTTTCGAAGTAAGCCGTATCAAGAGCTGCGCGAGCAATTAGCGCGGATTGGCCGTGACGGCGAAGAAGCGATGTTGGAAGCAACGGGTGGAACGAATACGCACCGCGGGGCCATCTGGGCACTTGGTCTATTGACCGCTGGCGCCGCAATCTATGGACCCCCTGCCTCTCCGAAAGAGATTGCAGCACTTGCCGGAGAGATTGCGCGTTATCCGGACCGGTTTGCTCCCGTTAGAACTACAAATGGAATACGCGTTCGGCAGCAGTATAAGGTTTCCGGCGCCACCGGAGAGGCACAGCAGGGATTCCCGCATGTGATTCACATCGGATTGCCGACGTTGCAGTCATCCCGTCATCGCGGCGTACCCGAGAGCCAAGCCAAATTGGATGCCCTGCTGGCGATTATGGCCTGTCTTGATGACACTTGTCTGCTGCACCGGGGCGGTGTGGAAGCGCTCCATTTTGCGAAGCAAGGGGCTTGCCATGTTCTTGTATTAGGCGGAACGTCCACCGCAGAAGGCTGGAATGCTCTTCGGCAGTTAGATGCGGGTCTGATCGCCCGGAATGCTTCGCCTGGCGGAAGCGCCGATCTTCTCGCCGCCACATTGTTTTTAGATCATCTCTCGATGTACGGATCTAATCGATATAAGGTCCCAATAGGAGGTGCCTTTGGATGGAACAATTGACGTTTGAATATAACGCTAAACAAAAAGTATCGCGGCGTGCACACGTCGGAGTGGCCGGTTCCGGAGACTTGGAAATCTTGATTGAGCCTTGTCAAGAGCGACGGGCCTATGTGGTGATTCGCACTCAGTCGAATGGGTTTGGGGAAACGTGGAAAGCGGTGCTGGATCGCTTTTTTACCGTCTACGAGTTGGCTGTGTCCATTGAAATCAATGACTTTGGAGCAACACCCGGCGTCGTATCGCTTCGATTGGCGCAAGCTGTGGAGGTGCTTGTTGATGAATAACATGCTTGTGAAAAATAGCTTTATTGAATTAAATGCCAGAGAGAAGGCTGCGGCGATTCTCGACCCGGATACTTTTCGCGAGCTGCTCGGGCCCTTTGATCGAATAGAGTCTCCTCACCTCGCACCTCAGGGCATTGTTCCACAGAGTGATGACGGTGTGGTCATTGCTCGCGGCTTAATCAATGGAGCTTCCGCTGTCGTCATTGCTATCGAAGGCGCTTTTCAAGGAGGAGGAATTGGGGAGGTGTCCGGCGCCAAGATCGCAGGGGCACTCGAACAAGCGTTGAAAGACAATGAAGAGGGCATTCGTACGAAACCTGTATTATTGCTTGAGACCGGGGGCGTGAGATTGCAGGAAGGAAACTATGGGTTGCTGGCCATTGCAGAAATGCAAGCTGCGATTGTGGCATTGCGTCGCTACGTACCCGTCGTAGGTGTCGTGTCGGGGATGATCGGTTGTTTTGGCGGCATGTCGATCACATCTGCCTTATGTACAGCTCTGATCATGACTCGTCAAGGACGGTTGCAGCTAAACGGACCTGAAGTCATTGAACAGGAAGCGGGCATCCGGGAGTTCGATTCGAGCGACCGTCCGTTCATCTGGAGCACGGCCGGTGGCGAGCAGCGATTTGCAACCGGTATGGTTGATACCTTGGTCCGTGACGATGTGGCAGAAATTTATCAGGCTGTTCGTGATGCATGTCAACGAGACGTGCCGCTTGAAGCTCGCAGTTCTCAGGTGGAACGGTTTCTTTCCCGGCTTGCCGTTATTGACCCCTCCGCTCCGCTTGATGCTTCACGGCTACGGGCCCTATGGGGACGGGATCAAGAGCAAGAGGTCTCCCCTGCTGACGAACGGATCAGGGAATTGGAAGAAGTATGGCGCCAGACAGAATCGAAAGATAGGAGTCGTGGGAGAACGTGGTTTGAAGCGTTGACTGGCGCAACGAAGCCGGAAAAAGCAGGAGCGCCATCCGTGTTGTGTGCAGATGCATCCTTAGACGGTGAGTGCGTTCGTTATATTGCGGTCGTTCCCAATGCAAAAAACCGATTCCCCCGTGCCCGCCACGGCGAGGTAGGTTTGGACGAGGGCTGGACCATTGCACGATATGTCCGTGATGCTATCAAAGCTGATGAACACGGTAAGCGCCGAGCGATCGTGGCCATTGTCGACGTGCCGAGTCAAGCCTATGGCTACCGGGAGGAATTACTGGGTATTCATTTGGCTTGTGCCGCTGCCGCAGACGCCTACGCATCCGCCCGATTGGCTGGGCATCCTGTCATTGCGCTCCTTGTTGGAAACGCCATCTCAGGCGCTTTCCTTGCCCACGGATTACAGGCCAGCCGCATCCTTGCGCTTGATGACCCCGGTGTTGCCGTACAAGTGATGTCCCGAACATCCGCCGCACGTGTCACCCGCCGATCAATCGAAGAGCTGGAAGAAGCGGCCAAAAAGCTGCCCGCGACCGCTTACGATATACGTTCCTTTGCTTCACTAGGTTCATTGCACGAATTACTGGCGGACGTGTCTGCCGATGAGCCTGCGCAACCAGACATCGAGAACGTGCAAAGCAAATTAAAAAATGCGATTTCCGAAACACGAAACACGACAAGGGATTTAAGTCATCGCTTGACTTCCGATCATTCCCGAAAGGGACGAGCCGCATCCATCAAAGTACGTGTCCGTATGGCGGAACAATGGAACTGCTAGTTCATGATCTGCTGCAAATTCGCCATATAGAGTCCATCGTCAGTAATGAAGAAGTGCCACAATGGGTGCGCGAATCGTTGCTTCGCTCCCCTTGGGTTGTTGTTCGCAGAGCGCCGCTTCAGGATGGCATGATTCCGATCGGGGTTCGTGGCGAACATAGAAATCAACGTTTCGGCGCCTATCTTCCCTCCTCTGAGGTCGTAATGAAAGTCACGCCGGAGCAGCTCGTCTCACAGGCCGGCTGGAGAACGAGCGAACGGCTTCATACCATTCGGGCTTTCCAGATCCTTGATACCGTTTCTTCGTATTACGGTCGTTATGATTGGTCTTGGGGACTCACGGGCAGCATCGGTTACGAACTGGCAAGCTCTGCGCCGACTGCTCGTCCCGACAGCGACTTGGATATCGTGATCCGAATGCCCCAACCGTTAGATAGGGAGACTGCAAGAACTATCCACGATTGGCATACTCAACTGCCGATTCGAGTAGATGCCCAGCTTGAGACTCCCTTCGGAGCGGTTGCACTCGCCGAATATGCCCGTCATGAAAAACAGGTACTTCTCCGTACAAGCTCGGGCCCTAAATTAGTGAACCGTCCATGGGCTCCGTAAATAAGAATCGGGAGGATGGAAAATGAGCGTTGTGTTTCTCTTTCCCGGCCAAGGTTCTCAACAGACAGGAATGCTCCATCAATTGCCTGATCATCCGGTGATCGAAGCAACTTTTCATGAGGCAAGCGAGGTATTGAAAGAAGACTTGGAAATGCTAGATTCGGAAAAGTCGCTTTCCTCTACGGTTGCCGTTCAACTTGCTTTACTTATTTCCGGAGTAGCTGCGGCCCGTGCTTTACAAGCGGAAGGAGCCTCACCAGATTGGGTGGCTGGTCATTCTGTGGGCGCATTTAGTGCCGCTGTCATTTCAAATGTTCTAGAATTCAAAGACGCGCTACAGCTTGTAAAGCTGCGTGCCACGCTAATGGAAAATGCATATCCAAGGGGATATGGGATGGGGGTTGTCACAGGTCTCCATGAACGCCGATTAGTTGAAATGATCGAAAAAGAATTTACGCGCGCGGAGCCTGTCTACATGGCTAACCTGAATGCTCCTCAACAAATTACCGTTGCAGGTGCGATTGCCGGGCTCGAAAGAGTTTTTGCAGCCGCACGTTTGTCAGGTGCTCGGATGGCCCGGTTATTGAACGTAAGCGTTCCTTCGCATTGCCCGTTGCTCAATCGGGTATCAGACGAGTTGATGGCGGCTTTGGAAAGGACAGCTTTGCGTGAACCAACTGTCCCTTACGCAGCAAACGTTAACGCACGAACTCTTAATAATGCTGCGGTCATCAGAAAAGACCTTGCATTAAGCGTTGCCAAGCCTGTTCGGTGGCACGATGCAACTACGCTGTTATATGAACGGGGGGCCAGGCTGTTTGTGGAAATGTCACCTGGTCACGTCTTGACAGACCTGTCTGCTGCGGCATTCCCTAACGCACGATCGATTTCGTTCAGCAAGAGTGGATTGGAGGACGCGAAAATATTGATTTTGCGTGAGAGGGGAAGTTAGTTCCGTGCTTGTACAACAAAAAAGCCGTCGATACGTGCTCGACAGCCCTTTTAGCAAGAGGCGACATTTAATTGCCGGTTGATTTCTGTCCTGCGTTTCCCGTTCCCGCTTTAGGAGCCGTGCCCTCCGTGACCTGCGCCCGATAGCCAGCTCCTTGGGCTGGATCGGGCTGCCGGCAACGTACAAGATCGTATCGCCGCCCTGCACCGGAACGTTAATCGCCGTCTGCTGCTTCGTCGCTGCATCGATGCGGAACAATTCAACCTTCGGATTAGACACGGCGGCCAGCAGTTCGCCCGACTCCGTGAAGGCTAGCGACGTAACGGGACGGACGGCCGCAAGAACGGTGAACGAATTGCCATAATCGTTCGAGACGAACACTCCCGCGGTTGTGCCGACGGCGACGATGGAAGCTTGCGTCGGATGTACGGCCAACGCTGCAATTTGTCCTTGGACACCCGACATGCGGCTTCCTGTCCAGGTTTTTCCCTCATCCTGGCTGTAGAACAAGCCCGACTGCTTCATCTTGGAATTGGCCTGCTCGTTCAGCACATACAAGGTATGTGTCCGGTAACCCGCGCTCATGCCGTGCAAATCGGCTTCTCCCTCCAAAGCGAGAATTTTGATCGATTTTCCTTCATCCGTGCTTCTAACGAGGCCAAGCGGGTTGGTGTAGGCGGAATCAGGCGCCGGATGTCCACTGCTGTAGAACCCGTTATCGACCGCAGAGAAGCCCATGTAATCGTGCTTCTCTCCCGGAGCGTCGCTCCACTTGCCGTCGGCATAGATTTTGATCCCGGTATGCGCCGGAATCAGCAGACGCTTCCCGTCACCCGAATAACCCAAGCCGTGAAGGTGCATTAACGTCGTATCGGGACCGGCGGCCCCGTCCGGTTTCTCCGCCGTTGGCCGGGAACATGCTGCGGCTCCGATGATCAGAGCGATAATCATGGCAAACAGAACGATTTTTTTCAGAAAAATGCTCCTCTCCAAAGAAAAAGACCTTCATAAGTGTCTGCACTTCATTTCCTGACCCGATGCGGGTCAGGTTATGATCAGTGTAAGCGACACTTTTGAAGATCTTGTGTAGACAAGATGTATGTCTTTCATTCGAAGGTGCACGAAAGCCAATTGCCCCGACGCCAATGCAGACGCCGGGGTCATAGTCATCCGATTCTATTACAGCGCAAGCTCCTTCAGCTCGGCCGACTCCAGAAACCTCTCGCAATCGAGCGCCGCCATACAGCCTGTGCCGGCTGCGCTGATCGCCTGCCGATACCGGCTGTCCTGAACGTCGCCGCACGCGAATACGCCGGGAATGTTCGTTTCCGTCGTTCCGGGCTTCACCAGCAGGTAACCGTTCTCGTCGGTCGTCAGTTGGCCGTCCAGAAACTTCGTATTCGGCGTGTGGCCGATCGCTAGGAAGACCCCGCTCGTTTCGATGATTTCTTCCTCGCCGGTATCGTTGTTTCTCACCTTAAGCCCGGTAACGCCCTGTTCTCCCGCAATGACTTCCAGCGGAGTCCGGTTCAGCTTCCAGCTGATTTTCTCATTGGCGCGCGCCCGGTCCTGCATGATCTTCGACGCGCGAAGCTCGGTGCGCCGGTTCACGATAATGACTTCCGAAGCGAAGCGGGTCAGGAAGCCCGCCTCTTCCATGGCCGAATCCCCGCCGCCGATGACGATAACTCTTTTGCCCCGGAAGAAGAAGCCGTCGCATGTCGCACAGGCGCTTACCCCGCGGCCGATGTTTTCCTTTTCTCCCGGAATGCCAAGGTATTTCGCGGAAGCTCCGGTGGATACGATCACCGTTTCCGCTTGAATGTCGCCCATGCCTTCTACCGAAAGCGTAAACGGCCGCTTGGAAAGGTCGGCTTTGTTCACCCATCCCATCCGAAATTCAGCGCCGAAGCGTTCGGCCTGCTTACGCATATTATCCATTAATTCGGGACCCATGATCCCTTCCGGGAAGCCCGGAAAGTTCTCGACCTCGGTCGTCGTCGTCAGTTGCCCTCCCGGCTCCGGACCTTCGATCACCAAAGGCTTCAATCCCGCTCTCGCCAAATAAATAGCCGCCGTCAAACCTCCGGGGCCTGTTCCGATAATTACGCTGTTATACATGATGTGTTCCTCCTTCATTCAGCCTATCATTTAAGCCTTATCATATCTCCCACGGAGACAGGTTGCATGAAGGTTTGATTAAGGTCACATGAAGGATTCATGAAGAAAAAGCGGACAATTTCCGTATGTATCGCTGTAGTAATTGGCTTTATTTGTGTGCTACAGTTAAGAGCAGAATAATTTTGCTAGCTATAAACGACGAATAGGAGAGTGATAACAATGCCGATGTCAACGGAAAATATACAGGCGTTAAAAGATATGATTGAAGGCAAAAGTAGCGTTTGGTGGCATAAATGGTGGCGCGATCATGCCGTTGCTCTTGAAAAGGAATTGGGGAGAACAGACTTTTTAAAGTTAAAACATGGGCGTTTAACAGCTGCGTCAGAATACTTGAGCAAAATAGGCGTTTCCTACATATGGAGTCCAAAAGGCAGGCTAGCCGAAACTTATGCGAAATTAGACACAAGTTTGTTAGATGAGGATGGCAAATTGAATGAGGCTGCGCTTGATGAACATTGGGGCGGGGCAATCGGTTTGTTTAAGAATGGGCAAGCCGATCAATCAATGGAAGTTTTCAAAGAAATGTTATACAAAATCATCGAAGCTCAAAGTATAGATGAGTTTGAGGAGTTGGCAAATTGCGATATATTATTTGAACTTGGGGAAGATGACTTTGCCTTAGCTTGTTTAAAAGTAATCTCAACGATTCAAACCGATGATGATTTTAGTAACGTTTTAGAGGAGTTTAATGAAGCTTATGATGATATCGTATTTTCAGCGATTGATTTTGCTAAGCGTGAATACGAAAAACGTACTTCGTTGGAATGAATACTGAAAAAAAGCGAAGCGCCCTTTTACGTGGAGGGCGCTTGTCGTCGGTAATCCTCATGCGTTAAACCAAAAGCCATGAAGTGAAAGGTGTTAGCATCCGGATTTTTGTAATCCTCGTCATCATTCGGTTCAAACCATAATTCTACATTGCTTTTTAATATACGAATAATAGCATTCTTCAAATTCTTGTTATGCACTAAAGTAAAGCTGATTTTATGTTCATTTAAAACTTTCATTGTTTTTGACAACGTTAAGTACCGTGTTTTTTCAAAAATCCATTTATTTAAATGAATATGCTTTCCTGCGGTGAATCGATAGAAATTATCACACCAAATCATGTAAAGTACATCATGATGAAAATGAAACTCAATATTTCCATACTGCCAGATATAGAGGTCATGGTTCATGTTGGACATCGTGTCTGGATCAGGAAAATTGTTTAAAATCCATTCTTTTGTTTGCCCCATTTTTATATAATCGAATTCACCATGAACAACAAACTTGAATAAATCAACATGAACAGGGTTTGTTAGTTTAATATTCATCACCTTATCTCGAAGCTATGTATTTTATTTCATCTGCAAGTCGCGTCCTTGATATATAGGAGTCCCCTTGGTCGGAGAAATGATGTTTGATGGCGGCTAAGACCGAGCTTTCCTTTTAGCCGCTCTTTGAATCTGGGATTTTATATTATCACTTCTCTTATGAGCTTTCTCTTTAACAAAATCTAACGATTTGCTCCATTTCTTTATCTTATTTGTTTCATGGTTCCAGATGTACACGTCTGCGCTTAATAACCCAGAACTCGTTTTTTGAAGTACCAGTTGGTTGCCTGTTTCACCAGCGGCGATTGAAATGAGATTATCGTTCATGTAGTCCCAACGTGCTTTAGTATTTTCGTAAACGATATGGTTTGAAGTTTTCCGAGGATTTGAATAGCCACACCCAATTCTTCCGCAGCCGCGTTTATCATCTCTTCACAAACCCCAAGATTTAGAGAGGGCACTTCATTGATTCTATGCTTCTCCATTTTCGCACCTCTTTCTTCTTTAGTGTATCACTATAGAAGATGGGACGATATTCTAATGTTTATGCTTTAACTATAGCTACTAACATTTGATTCGTTTATTAATCTAAGTTAGAATTAATCCGTAACCATTATCCATAAACGAAAGGGGTAAAAAAAATGTCTCAGGCCATTCTTAACACTGCATTAAAGGTTCGCGGCATGGTATTAAATAAAGTTAATTCAATTCCGGAAGAACTGTTCGACATTCAACCTGTGCCTTTCAATAACACCATTAGATGGAATATTGGTCATATTGTTTCTTCTTTAGACGGATTCCTTTCTCTTGGGACTACATTCAATTCAAATCTTCCTGAGTCTTACCCTTCTTTGTTCGGCATGAATAGCAAGCCATCTGACTGGACTACAGCTCCTCCTTCGAAAGAGGAACTAGTCCGATATTTGTCACAGCAGCTAGACGCACTTTCACAATTCCCTATTCGTACTTTTGAAGATAAACTTGAGACTCCAATTCAATTGGGGCCGATGACTTTTGAAACCGTTGGGGAGGTTTTTAACTTCGCATTTGTTCATGAGACAATGCATTTGGGAGCAATAAATTACATTCTCAGAGCCATCAACCATGAACAAAACAAATAAGCCTAGTTGATTGTCGGCAGGTTCCTCGCTGCTCCACCACCAATTATTTCCACGTTGCACCGTCAGCGTATATAAGAAATCGCCGCTCATCCTCCGACATTGGAAGTGAGCGGCGACAGTCTGATAAATGTCCAGCTTACAATTTTCCAAGCGGTTCCACCGGCAAATAGATGTCAACAAACTGTTTTCCTTGCGGATTTGCATTGGGGTCGCTGACATATACCTCAAACGGGAAAGCATCGCGTGGTTGACACCCACTATTAGGCAACCATTCGCCGTACATATATTTCCAGGCTGCACCGTATTCATGCTGATAAATCTCGAAATGCCCTACGGCGCCAATATCACCATTTTCCTCGAATTTGGCATCATTGGGAATACTCATGCACAGACTGGTGCGAAGCTGGTTTTCATCCGTCATTTCGGGGTTGTCGTGGTAGATGGTTAGGATCTTTGTTTTTCCGGGTTCCAAAAGGTTGTGGCTCATGGCAAAGCCATAAAGCTTTTCCATCATGCCCGGCATAGCCGTTGCCAAGCCCTGATAGGTTCCCGTATAGCGAACATAAATGACCCGCATTTCATTTACCGTTACCATTTCAACATTTGCTTTACTATCCACTGGATCACTTCCATTTCTATCATTTAGGATACCTCGATTATATTTTGGATTTTCAACAGGGTCTTTGCAATTCTTGCTATGTTGATTTCTGTATTGTGTGGGGCTTAACGAATAATGATGTTTGAAAGCACGGGAAAAGACCGCTGAATCCGTAAAGCCGAAATGATAGGCAATATCCGTTACGGTGATTTCCGGGCGGTGAACAAGAAAAAATGCGGCTCTTTCTAATTTGATGCGGTTCACATATTGCAGTAGGGATTCGTTCGTAATCGCAGTAAATATTCTGTGAAAGTGATATTTTGAAAAGCCGGCAATATCAGCGAGTTCATCGAGTACCAGCGTATGGTTCAGATGATCTTCGATATAATCCTGTACTTTATGTATGCGCCTCAAATATTCCGTTCGACTTTGTGTGTTGCTCATCAATCATTCCTCTTTTCTTTGTTAGCTTCTGTAAAAAAATCGACAAACGAAGTGAAAAACAAAAAAGAGCAGCTCGCCGCTTGCTCCATGCCGGTTTTCGTTCGGTTTTTGTAAACGCGTCCGTTTGGCCAATTCGCTCATCCGCGGTGCATCCCGTTCTTCCTCCTGAACATCGGTTAACTTCATCATACTTGATTCCGCGCTGACGGAGCAACTAACCCGAGTTAGGCATGAAAGTCGACAACGTATAAAATAAAAAGATTGCCGCGCCCCAGCCTTTTTGGCTGGAGGTTCGGCAATCTTTTTCACACGCTGGACGATAGCTTTCCCAACGTTTTGACATCTGCAAAGCACATTACCCTTCGGTAGGAGAGCTGCGTTCTCCCACAGTTTTGACCGGTGCTGGAGCGCCCCGCTTGCGGAGCGTTGCGGCGGCATCGGAGTCGCGGATGCCGAACGCAAACCACAGACCGAGCAGCAGGAAGCCTGCCGCCCCTAACAGCGCGAACCGGTAAGCCGTCAAATTCGGCTCCATGACTCCGGCAGCGTTCGCCGCTCCCGTGCCCACGGCGGCGAGAATGCCGGACAGCAGCGCAAGGCCGATCGCGGAGCCAAGCCGGTTCTGGACCGAGAACCAGGTCGAGGCGCGCCCCATTGACGAAGGGGGAATGTTGGCAAACGAGGCGATCTGCACCGCGCCGACCGTATGGCCCAAGCAGACGCCCACGCCGAACAGCAGAGCGCGGATCAACCATGGATTGGTGCCCTCATGAACGAAGCTCAGCAGCACGAAGATCGCCGTCGTGCAGAGCAGCCCCGTCATGATCAGCCGTTTGGGGCCGAGCTTCGGATAAGACCAAGGCACGAGTTGGGACGACACCATCAGCCCCAGCGCTTCCGGAAACGTCGTCAGCCCGGTCTCCAGCGCCGAGGCGCCCAGCGCATATTGGTACATCAGCGGGAAGACGTAGAGCATACCCAGCAGACCGGCGGCTGAGCACATGCCGACAAGCCCCGCCGTGCGAAACAGCCTGTCGCTTAGCAGCCGGAAATCCAGCATCGGCTTCGGCGCGCGCAGCTCGACTACGACGAGAGCGGCCAGCAGAAGCAAGCCCAGAAGTCCCGTCCCCACAATCCATGGCGAATGCCAGCCGAGAACCGGCCCTTGGCTGAGGGCGTACATCGTCAGCGCCATGCCGGGAGCGGAGAGCAGGAAGCCCGGCAGATCCAGCCGGCCGGCCTCCGGTTCCTTATGCTCCTTGAGATACAGCAGTCCGAACAGCAGAATCGGAATACCGACCGGGAGATTGATGTAGAAAATCCAGCGCCAGGAGAACTGGTCCGTCAACAAGCCGCTGACGATCGGTCCCAGCGCAGGCGCTGCGGCAATGGGCAGCACCAGCGCCCGCGATACTTTGGCCCGCTCCTGCGGCGGGAAGGCCCGGAACAGCATCGCCATGCCAACGGGCGTGAGCAAGCCGCCGCCGATGCCTTGCAGCACCCGGTACGCGGTAAGCTCCGCCAGACTGCCGGCCAACCCGCACAAGGCGGAAGCCCCGGTGAACAAGCCGAGCGCCAGCAGCAAGATTCGTTTGCTTCCCCAGCGGTCTCCGAGCCAGCCGGCTACCGGCAGGACGAGAGCAAGGCTCGCCAGATAGCCGACGTTGAGCGCGCCGGAAGCCGACGGCGGTATGTTCAGCTCTCGGCTGATGGTGCCTAGCGCCACGTTCAGGACGGTCGCGTCCATCGACGCCATGAACATGGCGGTGACGTAGACGATGCACACAACGACTTTGGGACTCGGTCCTTCCTTCATCCCTGCTTCGTGTCGGCGTAGACAGGCTCGGCATCAAGGCTGCAAGGCCGCAGATCCGACCAGCGTGCAGCGATGTAGTCGAGGCACGCCTCCCGCGCAGCCTGCCCGAAAGCCGCCGTCCAGCCCTGCGGAACCGGAATGAAAGCGGGCCACAGCGAATGCTGCCCCTCGTCATTGATCAACACCAGGTAGTCGCTGTCCGTTCGTTCGAATGGATTGGTCATTGTTTGATTTCCTCCCTGAAGGTTTTGACTGTCCGGTTTTTCATCGCCTGCAGCTTCACCGCAAGCTGCTGTCCGATCACCGTCAGCGGTCCGGGCTGGCACAGGTCTTTATGCCGGCACGCAATATCGTGGCGCTCCATCTGCCCGCTAATATACGGAAGCCACGTCTCCGGCTCAATCGGATCGAACCAGTCCGGAATGATGGTGGAATGGAAGAACAGCAGGTCGCCCTCGAACCGCTTCGGCACATAGGCCCCTAACAGACGGACCGAGTTCTCGTAGGTCGTGCGCAGATTCCGGATAATCGCTTCGTCCAAGCTTGCCAGCGCGCTGCCGTCACTGCGCAGAATCTCAATGGCGGCGGCCATGGTCAGCGGAACGTCGCCGAGACTGTCCGGGTCGTAGCCGCCGAGCGCCAGCAGCGCGATCAGCGCTTCTTCCTCGTCCACTTCGCCGCGAAGCGGCAAATAATGGCTTGGGAAGGCGTCCAGCATCGCGAGGAACTCGACTTCCTCCCCTTCCTGCTGCAATTGGACGGCCATGGCCTGCGCCACGTTGCCGCCGAGCGACCAGCCAAGCAGCCGGTACGGACCGGTTGGCTGTACCGTGCGGATATGCGCAATGTAATCCGCGGTCATCTCATCCATCGTCTGCGGCAGCGTCTCGCTCTGCGCAATGCCCCGGGCCTGAAGGCCGTAGATCGGGTGTTCCATCCCGAGATGCTTCATCAAGCCGGCGTAGCACCAGCTAAGCCCGCCCGCCGGATGCACGCAGAAGAGCGGCGACTCGGTACCGTGGGCCCGCAGCGGCAGGAGCACCTGAAGCGCGCCTTGATCCGTCCCCATCTCCAGCCGTTCCGCAAGCCCGGCAACCGTTGGCGTCTCGAAGAGGACGCCGATGCCGAGATCGCGGCCCATCGCTTCACGAATGCGGCTCATGAGCCGCACCGCCAGCAGCGAATGCCCTCCGAGCTCGAAAAAGCCGTCGTCGATCCCTACACGCCGCAGCCCCAGCACTTCGGCGAACAAATCGCACAGCACTTCCTCTTGCGGCGTCCGCGGGCCTCTTCCGTCAGGGTCGACGGTCCAATCCGGCGCAGGCAGCGCCTTCCGGTCCAGCTTGCCGTTCGGCGTAAGCGGCAGGGCGTCCATGCCGATGACGGCCGACGGCACCATGTAATCCGGCAGGCTGGCGCCCGCATATCGGCGCAGCTCGGCAGGCTCGGCCAGCGAGTCCGGCGCGGGGACGACGTAAGCGACCAGCCGCTTGTCGCCCGGCTGATCCTCGCGCACCACGACGGCGACCTGAGCAATGCCGGGATGCCTTGCCAGAACCGCCTCGATCTCGCCCGGCTCAATGCGGAACCCGCGGATCTTCACCTGATGATCCGCCCGGCCCAAATAATCCAGCGAGCCGTCGGCGAGGCGCCGGGCCAAATCGCCGGTACGGTACATCCGGGAGCCCGGCGCGCCGAACGGATCGGCCACGAAGCGCTCCGCGGTCAGACCCGGACGACCCCAATAGCCGCGAGCCAGCCCGGCGCCGGCGACATACATTTCTCCCGCCACTCCGGGCGGTACAGGCTGCAGCGCTTCATCCAGAACATAGACCCGCAAATCCGGAATCGCTTCGCCGATCAGGCTGCCGCTCCCCAAAGCGGCGCTGCTGCGGTCCAGCTCCTTGTAGCTGACATGCACGGTTGTCTCGGTAATGCCGTACATGTTGATCAATTTCGGCGCGTCGTCCGGATGGCGCGCATACCATTCCTCCAGCCGTCCGAGCTCCAGCGCCTCGCCGCCGAAGACGACGTAGCGCAGAGCCAGCTCCCCGCCCAGCGACGGATGCTCGCGGTCTGCCTGCATCAGCTGATAAAACGCCGACGGCGTCTGATTCAGCACCGTAACCCGCTCGCGTACGAGCAATTGCAGGAACTCTTCGGGCGACCGGCTGACCGTGTGCGGCACCACGACAAGGCGGCCGCCATGGAGAAGCGGTCCCCAGATTTCCCATACGGAAAAATCGAAAGCATACGAATGGAACAGCGTCCAGACATCCTCCGAACCGAAGCTGAACCAATGCTGCGTCGAAGCAAACAACCGTATGACGTTCTGATGCGGGATCACGACGCCTTTCGGCTTGCCCGTCGAGCCTGAGGTATAGATCATATACGCAGGACTGAGCGGTGACAGCCGTCCTCTGCGATCGCGGTCGCCGGGGTTATCCGACGAGTACGCCCTTAGCCTTTCCGCTGTGTCCGGCGCATCCAGCGCCAGACGCGGCAGGCTGCCGGTATCCGGCAAGCCCTCGGCCCCAGCTTCGCTTGTGACAACATACACCGGCCGGGCGTCCTCCAGCATATAAGCCAGCCGGTCGGCCGGATAATCCGGGTCCAGCGGCAAGTACGCAGCCCCGGCCTTCAGCACGGCCAGCACGCCGACTACCATCTCCACAGAACGCGGCAACGCCAACGCTACCATTTGCTCGGGGCCGACGCCTTCGGCGATCAGCAGATGCGCCAGCCGGTTGGCGCGGCGGTTCAGCTCCGCATAGTCAAGCAGCTCGCCTTCGCAGACGACCGCCGCCGATCCGGGGCTGCGGGCCGCCTGCGCTTCGAACAACCCGGGCAAATGAGCCTCGGGCGTCCCATGCAGCGGCTCGCGCCATTGCGCCAGCAGACTGCTGCGCTCGTCAGGCATCAAAATATCCAGCCGCCCGATCGGCTGATCCGGCGCGGCCGCCGCTCCCTCCAGCATCTGCATAAACCGCGCGGCCAGCTTTTCCGCCGTGCTGTGCTCGAACAGATCGGAGCTGTACTCCAGAAGCCCCTCCAGCCCGTCCGGCGTACCATCCGGTCTGCGGCGCTCATCTAGCTCAAAGGTCAGATCGAACTTGGCCGCACCGACGCTGTCCAATTGGAGACGCGACGACACTCCGGACAGCTCCAGCGCGGCATCCGGTGTATTTTGCAGTACCAGCATCATCTGGAACAGCGGGTGCCGGGCCCGCGAACGTACGGGATTCAGTACCTCGACCAGACGCTCGAAAGGCACATCCTGATGCTCGTAAGCAGCCAGATTCGTCTGGCGGACACGAGCCAGCAGCTCGCGGAAGGACGGATCGCCGGACGTATCGGTGCGAAGCACCAGCGTATTGATGAACAAGCCGATCAGGCCGTCCAGCGCATCGTCGCTCCGCCCCGCAATCGGACTGCCGATCGGGATATCCGTCCCACCGCCGAGCCGGGTAAGCAGCGCCGCAAGAGCAGACTGCAGCACCATGAACAAGCTGGCCTTGCTTTCGCGGGCAAGCTCCGCCAGCCGTAGGTTCAGCTCGCTGCCGATCCGGAAGCGGACAACCCCGCCCTGGTAGCTTGCTGCCGCAGGCCTCGGACGGTCGGTCGGCAGTGTCAGCTCGTCCGGCAAGCCCTGCAGCGTCCGGGTCCAGTAGGCGAGCTGCTTCGCGATCAGGCTGTCGGCGTCGCCCTCGCTGCCAAGCAGCCGCTCCTGCCAGATCGCATAGTCGGCATATTGCACCGGCAGCGGAGCCCAAGCGGGCGATTCGCCCCGCAGACGGGCAGCGTAGGCGGCGGACAGCTCGCGGGTGAGCGGCACCAGCGACCAGCCGTCGCCCGCGATATGGTGCAGCAGCAGCAGCAGGGCGTATTCGTTCTCGCCAAGCACGAACAATTCGGCGCGAAGCGAAGGCTCCTCGGCGAGCCGGAAGCCGTAGCGCACCGCCTCCGCCAGCCGCTCGGACAGCTCGTCTTCGCGGACTTCGGTCACAAGCAGCCGGGGCTTGGCCTCCGCCGCATTCAAAATGAGCTGCTGCGAGGAACCCTGCGTATCCGGGAAAATCGTGCGCAGCGTCTCGTGCCGGCTTACCACATCGCCGAGCGCTTCTTCCAGCGCGGTCTCATCCAACGGACCGGACAGCCGGGCCACCAACGGAATGTTGTAGGTCGGACTCGGGCCTTCCAGGCGATACAGAAACCACAGCCGGTTCTGGGCAAAAGAAAGCGGGACCGCCTCCGGCCGCTCAGCCGGACGCACGGCCGGTCTGGCGGCCTGCGCCTGATCGAGACGCTTGGCGAGAGCGGCGACGGTAGGCGACTCGAAGAGGCCCCCGATGCCGAATTCCACGCCGAACACTTCCCGGATTCGGGCCACGATCCGCCCCGCCAGCAGGGAATGGCCGCCGAGCCCGAAGAAATCGTCGTCGATGCCCGCCTTCGCCAAGCCGAGCACCTCCGCGAACAAGCCGCACAGCAGTTCCTCCTGCGGCGTTCTCGGACTGCGGCTGGCGGCTGCGTGAAAATCCGGGGCAGGCAGCGCCTTGCGGTCGATTTTTTTATTGAGCGTCAATGGCATCGCGGCCAACAGCACGAAGGCGGAGGGCACCATGTAATCAGGCATCTCTTCGGCCACATACTGCCGAAGCTCCGCCGGATCGGGGCCTTCCGGGGCATGGGCTGTGAAATAAGCGACAAGCCGTTTATCCCCGGGGCGGTCCTCCCGCGCGACGACCGTAACCTGATCAATGGCGGGATGCCGCGAAAGCAGCGACTCGATTTCGCCCAGCTCCACCCGAAATCCGCGAATCTTGATCTGATGATCCGCCCGTCCTATGTAATCGAGGGTACCGTTCTCAAGCCATCTCGCAAGGTCGCCCGTACGATACATCCGGCTGCCGGGCGGTCCGAACGGATCGGCGACGAATCGCTCGGCCGTCAAGTCCGGCCGGCCCAAATAGCCCCGGGCCAGTCCCGCTCCCGCAAGATACAGGTCGCCCGCTACGCCCGGCGGTAACGGAGACAGTCCCGCATCGAGCACATAGGCTTGCGTGTTCGCAATCGGCCTGCCGATCGGCGGCGTCCCCGTGCGCTCTTCGCCCAGGCGCTCGGTAGTAGAATGAATCGTCGTTTCCGTCGGTCCGAATTGGTTATGAACCTCGCAGCCGAGCGACTGCATCGCGAGCTTCAGCCCCAGCGGAAACGCCTCGCCGATCGTGATGATCCGCAGGCCGGGGAACGGTTCGGGCTTGCTCGACGCGAGCGCCTGCCACAGAGTCGGAGTCGCCTGCATGATCGTAGCCCCCGACTCATGGATCATCCTTGCCAGCGCAGGCGGGTCCATGATCACCGACCTCGGAGCGATATCGAGGCGGGCTCCCGCAATAAGAGGCAGGAAAATCTCGAGCACCGAAATGTCAAAAGCAATCGTCGTTACCGATAGCAACCGATCCCGGACGTCCAGCCGGAACTTGTCCTGCGTGGCCGTGAGCAGGTTGGTCAAGCTGCCGAAGGTCACGATCACACCCTTCGGCTTGCCGGTGGAGCCCGACGTGTAAAGAATATAGGCAGGGTGAAGAGGCGACACACGCCCGATACGGTCCTCGTCGCCGGGAGAAGTTTCCGGCTGGCTCAGCAGATGCGCTTCGGCAGCAGGCTCGTCAAGCACCAGGAGAGGCCCCGCCGCTTCGGAAGGAAGCCGGGAAACCGTTTCCCTGTCCGTCAAGACGCACAGGGGAGCGGCGTCTTGGAGCATATAGGCCAACCGGTCCTGCGGATAATCGGGGTCCAGCGGCAAATAAGCGGCGCCGGTTTTATGGACGGCCAGAAACGCCACGACCGCTTCCACCGATCGCGGCAGCAGCAGCGCTACGATGCCTTCCGGACCGGCGCCCTGCGAGATTAACGCATGAGCCAGCCGGTTGGCGCGCCGGTTCAATTCGGCATACGTGAGGACCGTATCCTCGAAAACGACGGCAACCGCATCCGGCGTACGGGCCGCTTGGGCCTCGATCATCGCGGCCGTGGAAACCTCCGGCACTTCCCGGGCCGTTTTGTTCCATTCGATGAGCACCTGCTCCCGTTCCTCGGGCAGCAGCATGTCGATCTGCGAGATCGGCCGCCCAGGGTCGGCCGAGGCAAGCCGCTCCAGCCAGCCAAGGAAACGCCGCTGATGAGCCGCCAGCTCTTCCGCCCCGTACACCGCCGGATTTCCGTCGAAATCTACCCGCAGCCCGCTGCCATCCGACCGGTCATAGACGTGGATCGACAGATCGTCCACAGGCCCGGCGGACAGATTATGCGGAATTCCGGGGCAGCCGGCAAAGCTCAGCCGGTAGTCGAACGGCATCACATTGACCATCGGCCCGAACAAGCGGCGGTTTTCCCCGAGCAGTTTCAGCTCCCGCCGCATATCCTGCTGCCGGTACAGCTGATGGCGCCGGGCCTCGCGAACCTCCCGCGAGACTTGGCGGAGCAGCTCGGACAGCGGCATCTCGGGCCGCACGGCCAAACGCAGCGGCAGCAGGTTCATGACCATGCCCGGAATACGCAGCGAAGCCGAGCCTAGACGGCACATCATCGGCAAGCCGAGAATCACATCGTCGGCGCCGGTCAGCCGATGCACGTAAGCCGCCGTCGCCGCAATGACGACATCGGGCCAAGTCGTTCCCGTCCGGTCGGCCGCTTCTCGCAGCGCGGACGCATCGTCGGGCGACAGCTGCGCGGTCCGGCGCAGGAAGCCCGCCCCGGCTCTGGCCGTCTCCCTGCCCAGACTCACCGCTTCCGGCGCATCGGCGAAGCGGGCAAGCCAGAAGGCCCGGTCCCGCTCCTGCTGTTCCGAAGCGCGGTAAGCCTCGTCCTCCTGGAAAATCGATTGCAGCTCGCCGAACGCTCCCGGTCCGGGCGGCTGTTCCTGAGAGAAGGCGGTATAGAGCTGAGCGGCTCTCTGGGCGAGCAACGAAAAGCTGTAGCCGTCGATGACGAGATGATGGATGCGCTGATACCAGAGAAAACGGTCCGTGGCCAGCTTGAACAACGCTTGCGTAAACAGCGGCCCGCGCGTCAGGTCCATCGGCTCGGCCAAGTTCCGTCTCATCCAAGCCTCCGCCGCTTCCAGCGGATGGTCCGTTCCGCTGAAGTCCAACTGATGCAGCAGCCACTCGGACGACGGGGCAAGGCACTGCCAAGGCCCATCCCCGTCTTCGCCGAAGCGCAGATGCAGCGTTTCCGCCTCTTCCACCGTTTGCCGCAGCGCCGCTTCAAAACGCGCCGGGTCCACAGGTCCGCGAATATCGATATATTCCCCCGTATTGAACATCGGGCTTTCCGGGTCAAGCTGCTGGGCGAACCAAATCCCCAATTGCGCCCCCGTCAACGGTCGGCGGGTTTGACGAGCTTCGGACATATGCGCTCTCTCCTTCATGTCGTAATATAATCCCCGTTCGGCAAAGTCCTGCTCAGGCGAGCGGAAAGCAGCGCCCACCAATCGGCCAGCGTCGGACGCTCCGCCAGCTCCACGAAGGTGACTTCCGCCCCGGAGCGCCGCCACCGTTCGGCCAGACTCATGATGCGGATCGAATCCATGCCCCACTGCGTAATCAAGTTGTCGTGCTCCGCAAGGGACGACGGAGCTTCCTGCAGCAAGTCCGCCACCAGCTCTCGCAAGCCGTCCTTGGTCAACGTCCCGCTTTCCGCCGCCGGGGCCGCTTCCGATATGGCTTCCGCTTGGGCCGCAGTTCCCGCTTCACCGCGCAGCGCCTTGATGAAGCGCTCCGTCGTGATGGCAACCGCGCAGCGTTCGGCCGCGTAGGTGATTGCCAGCCGATGCTTCTCCAGCGAGAAGTCCGCCACCGCATCGACGACGAAGAAAGGCTCCACCTCCTGCATGAACGCTTCGCAAGCAGTCATGAGGCAGCCGATGTGAGCGTAAATGCCGCATACGATCAACTGGTCGCGTCCAAGCTGGGTCAGTGTGGCGCGGAAATCGGTCTTCTGAAAGGCGCTGTACCGCCATTTCGTCAGCACGATATCGCGCTCGCCCGGCGGCAGCTCCTTCACGATTTGCTTCTGATAGGGTCCGTCATCGATCCCCGGACCCCAGAAATCCTGCAGCAATCCGCGTTGCTCTAGCGTCTGGCCGCCCGGCTGGGCGGAATAAACGACCGGTATGCCCAGCTCTTCGCAAGCGCTTCGGAGCACGCGGATGTTCTCCAGCAGCTCGATGACAGGGGATGTGCCTGCTGTAAAAGCGTCCACGAAATACTGCTGCATGTCATGAATCAGCAAAACCGCGCGTTTCGGGTCGGGCGTCCAATTCACCCGGTTGGCGGGCAGGTCGGATGCCGTCGGCATCGGATAAGGCATTATGGCAGGAAGAGCCATCGTATCTCCTCTTTTCTCACGTTATTTTATTTTGTTGGAGGCGCAGCCGAAGCCTGCTGCTTCTGTTCAATCCGTTCGCGCAGCGCCTTCTTGCTGATCTTGCCGACCCCGGTTCGGGGGAGCGACTCTATAAATTCCACCCGGTCCGGGATTTTGTAAGCGGCCAGTCCCCGCTCCCTCAAGAACGCTTTGAGCTCGGCCGGGGCAGGCGCAGGCGAATACGGCACGATGAAGGCGCAGCTGCGCTCGCCAAGGTAAGCGTCGGGCATCGAAACGACGGCGGCATCATGCACGCCCGGATGAGCGAGGAGATGGTTCTCGACCTCCTCCGCCGCCACCTTATCACCGCCGCGGTTGATCTGGTCCTTGGCCCGGCCCTCGACGACAAGATAGCCCGCAGGCGTCATTCTCGCCTTATCCCCTGTACGGTAGAAGCCGTCCGCCGTGAACGCTCTGGCGTTATGCTCTTCGGCTTTGTAATAGCCGCGGATCGTATAGGGGCCCCGCGTCAGCAGATGTCCGACCTGACCGGAAGCAACCTCTTCATCCTCGTCATTCACAATGCGGATCTCGTCATAAGGCGACATCGGTCTGCCCTGCGTATGCACCAGAATGTCCTCGGGATCGTCCGGCCGGGTATAGTTGACCAGCCCTTCCGCCATCCCGAAGACCTGCTGCAACGTGCAGCCCAGAACCGGCTTGACCTTGCGGGCGGCCTCCGCACTGAACTTGGCCCCGCCGACCTGCAACAGCCGAAGCGACGAAAGGTCGCTGCGGCGCGACTCGGCGGCGTCCAGCCAGACGAGAGCCAGCGGAGGCACGACGGCGGTGATCGTGACGTGTTCCCGCTCGATGAGAGGGAACGCCTCGTCCGGGCTGGAGCCGCGGGACAGCACGACGCGTCCACCCGCGTAGAGCGTTCCCAGCACGCCCGGGGAACTCAGCGGATAGTTGTGAGCCGTGGGAAGCACGGCAAGATAAATGCTCTGCTCGTCGAGAGCGCATACTTCTGCGCTCATCCGCAAGCTGTAGATATAATCGTCGTGCGTGCGCGGAATAAGCTTCGGCAGCCCAGTGCTGCCCCCGGACAGCTGGAGAAACGCCACATCCCCGGAGCTTGGCCCCGGCAAATCGGGCAGCGGATCGGCGTACAGGTCGCACAGCGCCGTAAACTTCCCGGGATCGCCGGCTACAATGACATGGCGCAGCGTCGGTACCTGCTCTTGTACTTGCGCCGCCAGCTCCCGGTAATCGAAGCCCGCCTCAACATCCGGAATAATATAAGCATTCGCATTTGTAAACTCGGAAAAATACACGATCTCACTCCTGCGATGGAGCGGAAGCGCGAATACCGGCAGCGCACCCAGCCGAAACAGCGCAAAGCACACCTCGATAAACTCCGCGATATTGGGAAGCTGCAAAATCACCTTGTCATCCTGCCGAATGCCAAGCTTGTACAATCCGGCGGCCAGCCGGTCGACTCTCGCATCCAGCTCGGCGTAGCTGATCCGGCTTGTTCCGCTGACGACGGCGATGCGGTCCCCGTAAGCGGCGGCGCGCCCACGCAGCATTTCGCCGAACGTCTCACCCTGCCAGCAGCCGGTCTCCCGGTAAAAATCCGCCAGCTCTTTCGGCCATGAAGGGTATTGCGATCGCATCGTTCATCCCTCCCTTACGGCCGCAGACTGCGGCTGATTCAGCCCCATCGCCTGCAGCAGCGTTCGGAATTTGGCGGACGTCTCCGCCAGCTCGGCCTGCGGGCTCGATCCGGCAACGATCCCTGCGCCCGCGAACAGCCGCAGCTCACGGCCTTCCACCTCGGCGCAGCGAATCGTCACGATCCATTCCCCGTCGCCGTTCGCATCGCACCAGCCGACCGCTCCCGTGAAGAATCCCCGGTCGAACGGTTCGCTATCGCGAATCGTCTCCCGCGCCAGATCGGTCGGCGTCCCGCAAATCGCCGGTGTCGGGTGCAGCGCCAAAGCCAGCTCCAGCGACGATACCCAAGGATCGGACAGCTCCCCGGTAATGACCGTGGACAGATGCCACATCGTGGACGTCTGTACGAGCGAAGGCTCGTCGGGCACGTCCAAGCGGCTGCAATAAGGACGCAGCGCGTCAGCGACGGCTTCGATCACGAGCGCATGCTCATGCCGGTCCTTGGCCGAAGCAAGCAGCGCCTCCGCCCTCCGTCGATCCTCGACCGGATCGCTGCTGCGAGGCGCGGAGCCCGCGAGCGGATTCGCCTTCAGCCGCCCTCCCGTTCTTGTCACAAGCAGCTCCGGGCTGGCGCCGATCAGCGTTCTCGGCTCCTGACCGTTCGTCTCGTCCGGCGTCCATGCGGCCCGCGCTTCTCCCGGAGCCAGGTTCACCGCAAACGTATAGCCATGCGGATTATGCCGGGCCAAATTGCGGAGAAGCCGGCGCACATCGACCTTCACAGGCAGCGTCAGATGCAGCGTTCTCCCAAGCACGACCTTGTGGAGGTCCCCCTTCTGAAAACGCGTCACCGCCCGGCTCACGCTCCGCTCGTAGACTTCCGGCTCCGGCACGGGGCGCAGCTTATAGTCCGAGGCGTCGGGCCGCTTATCCTCAACCTCGCTGCGTAATTCCAGCCTGCCTGCCCACCGGGCCGTCTGCGGTACAATTAGCTCCGCAGGCTTCGCAGGATCGAAGGGGATCGCTCCTACGACAACGGAAGGCGTCCCTCCGGAAAATTGCGTGCGGGCCAGCAGTTCGGCCACACGCTGCGGCAAGCTTTTGAGCCGATCCGCGCCTCCCTGCACGGACAGCCTGGCCGCCTCCCCTTTCGCCAGCAGCGTGCGCTGCGGCGAGGCCAGGAAAAACGACGAGCCGGCTTCGTACGTATCGATAAGCTCGGAAGCCCATGCGGCAGGAACCGTTTCCAAGTTCACCATGTCCATCATCCCTCTCTTTAGAATGAAATTATGTTCCCAGCGTTGCACCGCCATCGATGCATAAATCGCTCATGGTCATATGACCCGCCCGGTCCGACACAAGAAAAACGACCGCATCCGCAATATCGGAGGGTCTGGCCAGCTTCCCGAGCGGAATGCCCAGCCGGAACGACTCCGGCGAGCCCGCGATGGCCGCCTTCTCCCCGGACTCATCCGTCCACAGCAGGCGCTGCATCGCCGTATCGGTCGAGCCCGGCGAGACGATATTGCAGCGGATATTGTGCCGGGCGTGCTCCAGCGCCAGACATTTGGTAAACATCGCCGAGGCCGCCTTGGAGGCGGCATAAGCCGCCATTTGCATTCGAGGCACCCCGGCGGCATTCGAACCTACGGTCACGATCGCCCCGGATCGGCGGAAGGCCATGCGTCGAACCACAGCGCGGGATACGTAAAATACGCCTTTCGTGTTGACGGCAAATGTCGCCTCCCAATCCTCGTCGCTGTACGATTCGATCGCTCCCATCCGAAGCACTCCGGCGACATTGACGAGAATGCCGATGGGCCCAAGCTCCCGCTCGATGCGCTCCACCGTGTCCTCTACCGCCGAGCTGTCGCTGACGTCCGCCGGATAAGCCGCAGCCTGATAGCTCTGGGCATTCAACTCCGCTACAAGGCTGCCCAGCCCGTCCGCATTGCGGTCTACGGCGGCCACGGAAGCCCCGAGCTCAGCCAGCGCGCGTGCAACGGCTTCCCCTATGCCTTGGGCCGCCCCGGTGACGAGCGCGACTTTTCCTTTGATTCCAAGCTCCACCACTTCATCTCCATCCTTTCCCCATTCGCTTCGATGCCCTCGGTTCCCCTGCATCCCCTTCCCGATCGCTCCGCCGCCGTCACGGCTTCGGCCGAAGCGCCAGCCGCAAAGCCCGGTTGATCAGCACGGGCAGTACCGATACGTGCCCTTCGCCTTCAAACTCCTTATATTCCACATGCAATCCGCGCCCGGACCATGCGGCCAGCCGCTCCGACAGCGCCAGCGCGCGGTCGCAATTGCGCGAGAAATGCGTTTTCTCCAGCTCGCCTACACCGAGCAGCAGCTCGATCCCATTGGCCGCAGGCTGCAAGTCTCTCGTAAATTCCCGCTCCGCCTCAAGCAGGAACGGCTCGTTCCAGTGAAGCGAAGGGCTGCCTGCGATATAGCTTTGAAACGCATGCGGCTTCGCAAACAGCGCGTACAGTAC
The DNA here is from genome assembly GCF_024213375.1 of Paenibacillus sp. MZ04-78.2. Taxonomy (GTDB): domain Bacteria; phylum Bacillota; class Bacilli; order Paenibacillales; family NBRC-103111; genus Paenibacillus_G. The sequence continues at coordinate 53,391 of NZ_JANAVJ010000011.1, forward strand.
AAATAACCCGCCGAGCGAATGTCCGAAAATCGTCTGTCTGCTGCGGTCCACTTGAAACTCGCCTTCGATCCGCGGCTTTAGCTCCTCCTCGATGAATTTCAAGAAATGAGCGGCTCCGCCTTGCTCGGGAAGCGGCGTACTGTCCGCTCTGTTCAAATATTGTTCCGTAGCCGCCGGCGTCAGATCGTAAAACCGCTCCGGCGCGAATGGCCCGTCCACCGGATACCCGATCCCGACGATCACCGCCGGGACGACCCCGGTTTTGTCGGGCCGTCGGCTTTGCAGCCGCACGGCTTCCACCATCGTGCCGAACACCGAATTCGCATCCAGCAAATAAATAACCGGAAATCCGGCGGGAGGCGGCGCCTCCGGAGGCTTCGCCACGAGGATCTGGTATGTCCGGTGATGATCGCGCGATTTCATCATCCACTGCTCCGCCCACGGAATATCGACTTTGCTGCGCGCGAGGTGTTTCAGCGTCACTTCGCTTTGTTCGTTCGGCTTGAACGTCACTATGCTTCCATCTCCTTCAATGCTTACGCTCTGAACCGCCACGCTTCCGTTCATCGGCGAATTCCGCTTATTTGACCAAATGCTTGACCGTATCGTCTATAATTTTCTCGTAAGCGATAAGTCCGTTCCCCAGCCAGTATTTATCGCTCACCTCGAACACCTGTCCCTGCTTGACGGCAGGCATCGCCTTCCAAATCGAGCTGCCCGCATGAAACCTCTCCTTCGTTGATAATAATTCTCATTCAGGAGGATTATACATCATGGTGCGAAGCAGGCACCATGGACGCTATCCTGTAACGAGTTTGGACAATTCCCTGTAAACAAGAGCTGCGCTTCATCCAGCATCCGCGCAACGGACACGGCAGAATACTCGAACCAGGGGTCCGAGGAGATCAGGCGCACCTGTCCGTTTCGGACGGCTTTGAGCTGACGCCATGCCGCCGAATGCTGGAGCGCCAGCCAATACGCCCGCGAAGCGGCCTCGGGATAGACGAGGAGCAGCAGACGGTCGGGATTCAGCTCCGCAAGCCGTTCCATCGTAAGCGGCCGGTGACCAGACGGCTCTTCCCGGTAAATCAATTTCAGCTTTAAATCCCCGCACAGCACGTCCTCCATGCCGCGGTTGCAATAAGTATGGAGGCCTTGCCCGAAAATACGCAGAACCAGAATACGTTCGTCACCGAGCGCCTCGCCGAGACGCGCCCGGGCCAGCTCCGCCCGCCGTTCGTAGGCGGCGATCCACTGCTCCGCCTTGTCCTCTTGCTCCAGGAACCGGGCGATCTGGCGCAGCTGCTCCCGCCATCCGTCCCGCTCCGTCGAAACGAAGAAAGACGGCGCGATGTCCTCCAGCTTCCGTTTCTCGTCCTCGCCCAGCCGGTCGGTGCCGATAATCGCGTCGGGGCGAGCCTGCGCCAGCGTCCCCAAATTTTCCTCGAACGACCAGCTCGTATAAGGGGCCGTCAGCTTGAGGGGGCGCTTGATCCGCTCTTTATAGGCGTTATAGTAATACGGAGTCCATTTGGCATCGAGCGGCGCTGCCGCCGGCATAATATTCAGCGCCAGCAGCTGGCCGGTGACCGAGGAAGAGCATGCGGCGATTTGCCGCTTAGCTTTTTTGACATAGTCGGAGGGAGATACGCCCACCTCCTTCTTGAATTTGCGGCTGAAATAAAACTCGTCCCGGTAGCCTACCTTTTGCGCGATTTCCCGCAGCCGCTCCTCCGATTCCATCAAATAGCGCTTGGCCCGGTTTATCCGGAGGTCCGTCAAATAATCCATCGCGCTCTGCCCGTAGGTTTTCTTGAAAAGGTCCACAAAATATTTGGGGGTAATATTGGCCATCTGCGCCAACTGTCCGATGGACAGGGGCTCGTTATAGTGCTCATTCATAAACTCGCGGATTTCAATCAGGCTCTTCTTCGAACTCCGGCTCCTCGCAGACGCGGTTTGTTCCCTCGGCCGCCTTTCTTTTTGAAGCATGATAGCCCTCCTCCAGTATCAGCACGGTGAATATTCGATAATGATAATCATTATCAATAAGGTACCATATTCCTTTATTTCCAGTCAATCCCGTTTAAGAAAAACGATGCTTCGTTCTTCCGCAACCGCGTAAATAAAAAAAGACCGAAGAACAAGCAACGTCTTCGAAACTTTGCCTTTCTCCGGTTTGATCAATTTACTTATCCGCATAATGTCTTCTGCATGAATAACCCTGAATTGGGGATAATTTTGTATAAACTCCCGATTCGGAGGCTTCCTTATGATCCGTATCCTAAACCGATTATTGAAGTCATCACATAAAAAACAGACGGAAGGGGAAGTGCTGCTGCAAGAAAACCAGGACCTTCAGACTCAACAATTCGTAGGAAATTTAGATCAAAATATGCAAGCCATGAAAGAACAGTTTCGAAATTGTTCGGATGTTACATACCGGCCCATTCAACTTCAAGGGCAACTGAAAGCGATATTGATCTATATCGATGGAATGGTTGATACGGTCAAGCTTGAAGAAAACGTTCTTAAGCCGCTATTGATCAAAGGATTGCCGCAAGAGTTGAATCAACTGGAATCGCTCGCAGACTTCATCCGCAATCAAGCTATCGCTACTCGGCAAACCAAACTGACAAGCTCTGTATCGGAAACCGTTCAAGAGGTCTTAAATGGCCACGTCGCCGTTTTTGCTGCGGGGGAGAACCAAGTTTTACTCGCCGATCTCCAAGGCTTTGAAAAACGGCAAATTACAGAACCGGAAACCGAATCCGTAGTACGCGGCCCCCGGGAGGGATTTACGGAATCGCTGCGAACGAATACGAGTTTGCTGCGCCGAAAGGTGCGAAGTTCCAGGTTAAAAATCGAATCGCTAACCCTTGGCGAAGTATCGCGGACGGATGTGGCCCTTGCCTACATTGAAGGTATCGCACAAGACTCCATTTTGGAAGAAGTTCGAAAGAGGGTTAGCCGCATTCAGATCGATGCCGTGCTGGATTCGGAATATATTGAAGAATTTATCGAAGATACTCCGTTTTCCGTGTTTCCGACCGTGCAAAATACGGAACGTCCGGACGTTGTGCTCTCGAACTTGCTGGAAGGCAAGATCGCCATTATTGTTGACGGTTCTCCATTTGTGCTCATCGTTCCCATGACGTTTTGGTCGGTCATCCAGGCAGCGGAGGATTATTACGAGCATTTCATCTATACAACATCCATTCGATGGTTGCGATTCATATTGCTCTGCGCTTCTTTTCTGCTTCCTTCCCTGTATGTCGCCTCTACGACGTTCCATCCGCAGTTAATTCCAACGGAATTATTGCTAAGTATCGCAGCAGCCCGCGAAGGTGTACCTTTTCCGGCCGTTGTCGAAGCGATCTTGATGGAAGTGATGTTCGAGGCTTTGCGGGAAGCCGGCATTCGTTTGCCTAAACCGGTCGGTTCAGCGGTAAGTATGGTAGGGGCGCTGGTCATTGGAGAATCAGCAGTACGTGCCGGCATCGTTTCGGCGCCTGTTGTAATTGTTGTCGCTTTTACCGGTATCGCCTCATTTGCTATACCGCGGTATAATTTGGGACTGGCTTTTCGCGTCCTTCGGTTTCCCCTCCTGATCTTGGGGGGCACGCTCGGTTTTTACGGCGTTGGCTGCGGATTGATTGCGCTGCTTATTCATTTAGTCAATCTTCGCTCGTTTGGCGTACCCTATATGGCTCCGGTTTCCCCTCAGATTCCCGGAAATTTAAAGGATACTCTGATACGGGGGCCGCGATGGGCGATGGTTGGGCGTCCGACATTTTTTGTAGGAAGGGACAAAAAACGCATTCCGGAAGGTCAAAAACCCGGCCCGCAACGCGGAAAAACCAAGTAGGCGTTGGAGGGACCGGCATGTTTAATTATGGGATAGGAGCGCTCTTACATGAAAATATCCGGACTGCAGCTCTTTTGGCTGATGCTCAGTCTTGTAACCGGCTCAGGCATGCTGTTTACGTTGTCTCCAACGATTATCGAGGCCAAGCAAGATGCTTGGATCGCTGCCGCATTCGCTGGAGTGATCGGTCTATGCATTGTTTTTCTCGCCGTGAAGTTAAGCCTCCTGTACCCAGATCAAACCTTTGTCCAATATAGCCAACAGATCCTGGGAAAATGGTTAGGCAAAATCATCATCGTTCCTCCTTTTGTGTGGTTGTATTCGTTAGATGGCATGATATTGCGCGACTCCTCCGAATTCGTATACCTCGCGCTGTTTAATAGAACCCCTGTTTACGTGCTATTGGTCACCCTGTTGATCTTGGCGGTGTATGTCATTTATACAGGAGGCATTGAAGGTATCGCGCGTTGCAGTGAAATTATGGGGCCTCTTATTGTACTTATGGTTGTGGGCACCTGCGTTCTTAGTTTGAATCATGCAGATTGGCATCAATTAACTCCTGTTTATGCCGATTCCGGTATAAAGTCCATTTTGAAAGGGTCGATCCCCATCACTGTTTTTTATAGCAGTATGATCTTTTTTACGATGGTGATCTGTTTTCTATCGGATTCCCGTCAAGCATTATCGCGGGCAATGTGGGGAATGGCTATCGCGTCATTTTTCATCTTGGTGGCTACAGCAATGGTCACGATGACATTTGGGCCGGAGCTCGCTTCGCGGATGTGGGTACCTTTTTTTGATATGACGCGATCTATCTCCTTGCTGGGATTCATACAAAATGTTGATATCGTCGTTGTGATCATCTGGCTGTTTTCTGTTTTCCTCAAATTTTCTTTATTGCTGTTTATCACCATTTATGGAACAGCACAATGGCTAAACATGAGAGATTGGCGAAAGTTAATGTGGATCGTTGTCCCGATCGTATACGGTATTTCATTGTTGCCCAAGAACCTCGCGGTGATCTTGTCCGATTACACGAAAGCAATTACGCCTTATACCATGTCCATCAACGTATTCGGCATTCCCCTTTTGTTATGGATCGTCGGGACGATCCGTCAAAAGAGAGCCAACAAGAAGGTGAGGCAACGATGAAACGAAAAAAAATGATCATCCCTATCGTTTTGCTCTTGATCATGATCATGTCGACAGGTTGCTGGGATCGAAGAGAGCTCAACGACCAAGCCATCAACATCGCATTGGGATTCGACCGTAACGAGGACGGAACGTACCAGGGGGCAGCACAGTTTGCGATTCCGGCGAAAATGGGCAGCGGTGATAAGGGGAGCCAAAGTGAGGCTTATTTTTCAGTATCTGGAAAAGGTAAAAATATGTACGAAACCGTCAAGGATATGCAGCTAAAGGTTTCGCGAACGTGGTTTGCCGGGCATCGCAGGGTAATCTTGATTGGGGAAAGGCTGGCGAAACACGGGCTTTCAAACATTTTGGATGAATTTAGCCGCGATCCCAATGTTCGGATGCGAACGGACATGATTGTCTTGAAAGGCGGATCGGTAAAGGAGTTTCTCGAATTGTCCTATCCGCTGGAACGTCTTTTAGGTAATGCTCTTGTCAAAATGCATGAGTCGGCCGGATTAAATCCCGATCTCACGTTACGAAACTTTTTGATGGCTGCTGCTGGCGAGGAGAGCAGCCCCTACTTGCCTGTAATCGAAAAAGCAGGCAGTTCTTCTGAAGCAGATTCGGAAGAAGCAAGTTCGGAGATGAAGCTATGGGGATTCGCTATATTTAATAAGGATTCCCGATTCGTCGAATATTTACCGATGAAAAAGAGCTTCATCCGGCAATGGATTGCAGGGCAATTGCAATCGAATACATTCACGGTAAACATTCCCGGGGAGAAGGGAAATATTGCTGTCGAGGCCTACCATTTGAAGAGCAAAATCGGGACTTCCCGGCAGGGTGATCAGGTTTATATTCTCGTTACACTTAGCGGAAAAGGTAACATTCGGGAGAATAACACGCGCTTAGATTTGACCGATACTAAAAACATCAAGCTGGTGGAGAAGGAGCTAAATAAGCAAACCGCTAAATATGTTAAAAACGTTATTCAAAAAGTACAACCCCTCGGCACAGACATTTTCGGCTTTGGGGAAGCCTTTCATCGGCAGCATCCTTATGCGTGGAAAGAACTAAAAAAAGATTGGATTCAGAAATTTGCCAGAGCGGAAGTTTCCGTTAAATCCAATTTACATATTCAGGAAGTAGGATTAACGGGCCCATCTGGAATTCTGAAGAAACATGAGATCAAAAAGTAACCCGGAGAACCCTTGAAATCCAATTCTGCCGAAGTTGGCATGCCTGCTTGCGCGCCAAGCTTTGTCACGGCTATCGCTGACACTTTGCAGGCAAAGGCGACCGCTTCCTCTAACTCGCTGCCTGCGCCAAGCGCATAAGCGAGACCGCCGTTATAAGCATCTCCGGCGCCTGTCGTATCCACGACAGGAACGCGGAAAGCCGGAACCTTCCTGAGGGTTTCGCCCTTGCGGAGATAGGCGGAACCTTCCTCGCCAAGCGTCGTGACGATACAGCGCGGTCCCATATCCAGCAGCGCTTCCATCGCTGTTTGCAGCCCGTCACCGGACGTATTAAGTCCTGTAAGCGTCGCAAGTTCCAGCCGGTTCGGCGTGATATAATCCACGCAACTCAACATCGATTGCGGCAACGGACGGGCTGGCGCAGGATTGAGAATTACGGTTTTACCTGCTTTCTTCCCGATCTCGCATGCTGCCGCAGCCGTTTCAAGCGGGATTTCCAGCTGTACCAGCACAATATCATGCTCGGCTATGACCGCTTCCAGTTCATGCAAATGTTCAGGCGAGAAGTGATCATTTGCACCAGGAATGACAACGATCTGGTTGTCCGATTCTGCAAGTATAATTGAAGCAATGCCTGTCGCCTTACCCTTAACTTTTCTTACAAAACTGGTGTGAATGGCATCCTGCTGCAGCGACTCGATGAGCGAATGCCCAAACATATCGTCTCCTACAAAGCCGATCATCGTCGTCTGTCCGCCCAGCCTTGCAGCGGCTACCGCTTGATTGGCGCCTTTGCCGCCAGGTATAAAATGGACTTGCTCGCCTGTCAGCGTCTCCCCGACGCGCGGAAAACGGGACGTTTCCACGACAATATCCATATTCAAGCTCCCGATAACCACAATCCGAGGTTTAGTCATCATGTCTGTTCCTTTCCGTCGATCCTCTTACAATGATATTGACATCAAACAAATGCGTCTGCTCTTCCTGGATTTCCCCTTCGATTTTCTTGATCAGCAATCTTGTGGACAGCATGCCCATGTCATAAATCGGCTGAGCGATCGTCGTTATTTCCGGTTCAACGATCTGCGTCAGATCGATGCCGTCAAACCCGCATAATGCCACTTGGTCAGGTACTTTTATACCCATCCGCTGCAGCTTCTTCAGCGCACCGATCGCCATCGTGTCATTGCCTGCGAAGATGCCGTCAATATCCGGGTGACGCTGCATCAAGTTTTCGACAGCGGCCATCCCGCCGTCGAGCCGAAAAAAACCTGGTTCCACAAGGCTCGGCGAATACCATGGGAAGTGCTTCACGGATTGCTCGTAACCGATAAAGCGCTCTCTTCCGGTTACGGTCTCTTGCGGACCGTAAATATGCGCGATTTTCTTACACCCCACATCCAGCAGGTGCTGCACCGCCATGTTGGCTCCCTCCAGGTGCTTGGAGCTGACCACTGTACAGGAGGCAACCCGCGGCGCTCTATCGAGCATGACCAGCGGAATGTTCTCGTCCTTCAGCGCATCCACATCATCGGTACGAAGGTTGTACGACGCGAACAAAATACCGTCTACATAGCGTTGCTTCAGAACCTTGATGTAATTTTGTTCCTTGTCCTCACGATTATCCGAATTGCACAAAATCACCATATAGCCATACATCTGGGCAACATCTTCTACAGCTCTAGCCAGCTCAGCGAAGAATGGATTCGTAACATCGGGAAAAATAAGGGCGAGTGTTCGCGTCTTCTTTCCCGCAAGCCCTCGCGCAATGGCGTTAGGTTGGTACTGAAGCGTCCTGATCGCCTGTTCCACCTTCAGCTTGGTTACCTCGTTGACATACCCGTTTTTGTTCAAGTACCGAGATACCGTCGCCACGGAAACCCCTGCCAGTTTCGAGACATCTCTAATTGTTGCCACTTGTTTCGACACTCTCCTATCGATTGGAGGCAACCGGATACCCTATCCAAAATTAGGAATTAGGGTAACGGTTACATTTCTCTAACGACTGAATATTTTCTTTATATATCCAATAAATACAAAGAGATTTGAAACCGGAACGATTTTTATAAAAACTAATGTGTTACCGGTTACATATCTATGTTTTATATTATAGATTCGGCTATAAAAAGTTGTCAAGCAAAAAAGTTGTCAGGTGATGCCGGTTCATGCACCTAGGCAAGATTCATACCTATTCAACTCCTTGAACACTCCCACCACCTGCGCTAATGGAGCTGAGGTGCGGTTTGAACACCCCGCCGGGTATCCTGGACCGCCAGGCGCTTATCTTTTGTGCCAGCAGCCTCGGACCGGAGGAGCCTGCTGTCGCCTCAGGGTAAGTGAGCCAACCCTCGCTCCAGGATTCATCAACATACATTGGCGTTGTTCATGAGCAAGGGGCATTGGATACTCATATTCGTAAAATGCGCAATGTGTATCACAAAAAAACAAACCGCGTTAATTGGAGCCATTCGGCAGTTGATGGGTGAACAAACAACAGTTATCGGGCAGGCTGCCGATATGCACATTTTATTGCGTGTACATAATGGCATGAATGAGCAGGAACTGATTCATACCGCCGCCGAGGAAGGGGTCCGCGTGTACGCCGTATCCCCTTTTTGGGCACAGCGAACCAAGGCTGAGACGTCGATGGTGCAAATTGGCTTCGGCGGGTTGACTATGGAGGAGATTGCAATGGGAGTCCAGGCTCTGCAAAATGCTTGGTTTGGTACAACGCCCCACGAGGCAAGAAGCAAATCGATCTCAAAAAACTCGTCTGATTCTCTTATACTGAAGCTCGAACAGACGATAATAGTACCCACGCTGCGCGAGAAGCTGGTAATGGTTTCCGGTCTCGCGGACCTTGCCCTTATGCATGACGATGATCTGGTCGGCATGCTGGATCGTCGACAAGCGGTGCGCCACAATCAGCGTCGTCCGGTCCTCCGAAATGTTCATCAGCGCGTCCTGCACGATAAGCTCCGTCTCCGTATCGATATTCGACGTTGCTTCGTCAAGAATGAGAATCTGCGGACGGAACGCGATAGCCCGGGCGAACGACAGCAGCTGCCGCTGGCCGAGCGACAGATTGATGCCGCGCTCGCCGAGCAGCGTCTTGTAGCCGCCGGGCAGGCTGCGGATAAACTCGTCCATATGCACCATCCGGGCCGCAGCGACGACCTGCTCGTCGGCAATCTCCGGGTGATTCAGCCGAATATTCGAGGCAATATCTCCGGTGAACAGGAACACGTCCTGCTGCACGATGCCGATGTAATGGCGCAGGTCGTCCAGCGGGATGTCGCGGATATCGACACTGTCGAGCTTGATGCTGCCTTTCTGAATGTCATAAAAGCGGTTGATCAATTGGATGATCGAGCTTTTGCCCGCCCCCGTCGCACCGACGAACGCCACCGTCTGCCCCGGCCGGATCGTGAAGCTGACATCCTTCAGCACCCAATCGTCCCCTTTATAGGCGAACCATACGTTCTCGAACGCGATTTCGCCACGGATTTCCTTCGGCAGCCGCTTCGGCTGCTCCGGGTCGACGATCGCAGGCTGCTCGCCGAGCGTCTCGAAGATGCGCTCCGCGCCGACCATCGCCGTCTGAATCTGGTTATACTTCTCCGCCAAGCTTTGCAGCGGCTGAAAAAACTGCCGCACGTAATGCGTGAAAGCATACACCACCCCGAAGGTCAGGCCACCGTCGATGACGCTGGCGCCGCCGTACCAGAGAAGCAGCGCGATAGCCAGATTGCCTAGGAAGCCGATCGCCGGCTGGAAGATCGAGTTGATGACCGTTCCCCGCATGCCTGCCCGGTAATAAGCCGTATTGTGATGATCGAACTGCTCCCGCTGCCGCTCTTCGCGGATAAACAATTGCGTAATCCGGATGCCGGACAAGTTTTCCGCCAAAAACGAATTGAGCCGCGACAGGATCACCCGCGATTTCCGCATGGCATCCCGGATGACCGACCGGTACCAGAACGTAAGCACGGCCAGAAACGGCAGCACCGCAAACGACAGCAGCGCCAGCTTGGCGCTGAGCTGCAGCATGATGACGACGATGCCGATCAGCACGATGACGTCTTTGATCAGGTTGACGACAACCTGCGAATACAGTTGGTTAAGCGACTCCGTATCCTGTGTGACGCGGACGACAATCCTTCCGACGGGATTGCGGTCGAAGTAGGACATCGACATGCGGCTTAAATGCTGAAAGAGCTGCTGCCGGATGTTGAAAATGATCGTTTGCCCCGTATACTGCAACAGATTGCTTTGCAAGTAGCTGAGCAGCGACGCGACGACGACCGCGCTGAGGAAAGCGACGCCCAGCCAGAGGAACCCGGTGTAATCCTGCTTGCGGAACGCCTCCAGCGCGGCAGCCTCCAGCGGCTCGGCAGCGAACATCTGTCCTCTGGCGCGCACTTCCGCTTTACCACCCGCTTCCGTTACGGTCGCCTGCTCGGGCTGCTTGGCGATCCAACCGGCAATGAGCCAGTCTTTGCCGTCGATCCGCACGATCTGGGCCTGCTTTGTTCCAAGCTCCGGCTGGCGGGCCGCCCGCTCGGCTGCGTCCGGTTCGAGCCGGAGGTAAGCCCTGCCGTTCCACTCCGTCACATCCCCGTAGCTCCGCAGACGCTCGGCCTGGGACGCTTCCGCCGACAGCATCGGCTTGTGCAGCCCGTTGATATGGCCGTCGATCGCCACCTTGATGAGATAAGGGCGCGCCAAATCGGCGACGACGATCAGGAAGGCCAGAATGACGCAGAGCGCGATCATTCGCCAATACGGCTTGGCGTAGGAAAGCAGCTTCGTCAGCAGCTGCGTATCTTTCATCGTCTTGGCGGTTTTCTCCGCGTGTATATTCATGCGCCCGCCCCTCCCCGCATCAGCTGCGAAGCAGCGGCATTCCGCTCCTGTCCGTCCTCTCGCTTGGCTTCCTGATCCAGCAGCTGCTTATGGTACATGTCGGCGTAAATGCCGCCCCCGGCCAGCAATTGCTCGTGATTGCCGTGCTCAACGATACGGCCTTCGTCCATGACGACGATTTGGTCGGCGCTCTGCACCGACGAGATCCGGTGCCCGATAATGATCGTCGTGCGCCGGTTCATCACGGATTCGAGCCCTTCGAGGATCAGATCCTCCGTAATCGTATCGACCGCGGACAAACTATCGTCGAAGATCAGCACCGACGGCTTCTTGATCACGGCCCGCGCGATGCTTACCCGCTGGCGTTGCCCGCCCGACAGCGAGATGCCGCGCTCGCCGAGCGCCGTATCGAACTGGTCCGGAAATTCGACGATATTTTCGTACACTTGGGCAATCTTGGCCGCTTCGACGACCTGCTCGTCGCTGTAAGGCTTCGGGTCAAACCCGATGTTGTCCCGGATTGTGGACGAGAACAGGAACTGATCCTGCGGCACGATGCCGATCTGGCCGCGCAGCGTCCGCAGCGGAATTTCGTGAATGTCGTGCCCGTCGATAAACACCGTCCCTTTCGGCGGGTTGTACAGCCGCACGAGCAGATGCGCCAGCGTGCTCTTGCCGCTGCCGACACGGCCAACGATGGCAAGGCTGGAGCCCTTCGGCACCTTGAGCGAGACGTTCCGGAGGGAGGGCCGCTTCGCTTCGGGGTAAGAAAACGTCAAGTCACGAATATCGATCTCGCCGCCAATCGTTTGAATTTCCGGCTTCGCGATGACGTCGTCCACCACGTCCGGCTGCGTATTGAAGATTTCCAGCAGCCGCAGCTCAGACGCCTTCCCGCGCTGAAGCAAATTGACGACACGGCCCAAGCTTTCGATCGGTCCCATAAGCAGCGACAAATACGTATTGAAAGCAACGAATTCGCCGAGCGTAATGATGTCTTTCAGTACCATCATGCCGCCGAGCACGACCGAGACGAGAAAGCTGAGCCCGACAATCCCGGCGCTGAGCGCTCCAAATAACGAATTCGAGCGCACATACCGCCGGTTCATTTCGACGGCCCTCCGGTTGTCCCCGGTGAACATCTCCCGCTCTGCTTTTTCCTGTACGAATGCTTTGACGACCCGGATGCCCGCGGTAAACTCCTGCACGCGGCTCGTCAAATCGGAGATCGCGGACTGCATATCCGCCGACTGCTGCATCATCCGCTTGTTGAACCGGTAGGCGAGCAGGCTGAGCAGCGGCAGCGGCAGCATCGTCAGCAGCGTGAGCCAAGGATTGACCGAGCTCGCCATGGCCGCCACGGAAACGACGATCAGAAACACCGCTTCCATCACGTTGAAGTATCCCGCCATCGTCACCTCGCGAATGACCCCGACGTCGCTGATGGCGTGCGACATCAAGTCCCCGATTCGCCGATTGTTGAAATATTGCGCCGACAGCTTCTCCCAGTGGTCGAACAGCTCGCCGCGCACCCGCATCTCCAGCTGCCGCGACAGCCGGAATAAATAAATGCGGGAGACAGACCGGAAGAAAGCGATCCCAAACCCTGCGGCAATCATCCAGACACCAAAACGAACCGCCTGATCGTAGGTAAGCCCGCCTGTTTGGATGCTGTCCGTAAACCGTCCGAGCAGCCAGGGAATGATCAGTTGCAAGATGGACGATATGGACAATAATGCAAAGCCCACTAGGTAGGGCAACCGGTTCCGCTTGATATGAGACCAGAATATATTGTTATTCTCCATCCATTTTCCTCCGTCGCAATTGAAGACTATTGTAAGGGTACCGCGATCGGGTGGAAGAAACCATGGATATGTTTACCTTATAAAATGGACTATTTGACTTTTTGGAACTGCCAAATATGAATTTTAGCACACCCGCCCGGCACCCACTGTTCGAGAGACGCCCAACGTTCGGGATCGGTCCCATCCCACGCCCCCGGCTCCGCGGCGTATTCGTCCTTCCGGGTACGGGTAGCCCGCATGAACCGGTATTGATCGTCGGTAAGCCCGCTCCACAGCTCCACGAACAGCCCCAGCTGATCCGTTCCCTCGTACATCTCCATCTGGGGAAAATCGTCGCGCAGCCGCTGAGACCATGCCAAGTATGGGAGGCGATATGACGCATCAATTCGGTATTCGACAAAAACGATACACATTTTTTTCACAGCCTTTGCTTTATTTTGGACAAGAAAATGATACACTAAGAGTAATGGGCTAGAGTAGACTATTGCAAAATTAGACATTCAGGAGGTTAGTCCATGGACACCGGAACACACCTGGTGATCGGGCTCGGCCTTGCAGGCCTGGCTTATGTCGATCCGGTTGTGGCAGCAGATCCGATGGTTTCAACAGCCGTACTGATCGGAACGGTGGCCGGCTCGCAGGCCCCCGATGCCGATACGCTGCTGCGGCTGAAAGGAAACGCCGCTTACATTAAAAATCACCGTGGCTTATCCCACTCGCTGCCTGCTTTGGTGCTTTGGACGGCGCTCATCTCCGGGATTCTCTGGCTTGTCTTTCCCGCCTTACCGATGTGGCATGTAACGATGTGGGTGTTTATCGCGGTTGCGTTTCACGTATTTACCGATTTGTTTAATACGTATGGAACCCAGGCGCTTCGCCCGATTTCGGAGCGATGGGTCTCGTGGAATATCATTCACATTTTCGACCCGGTCATTTTCTCGTCTCACGTGCTCGCCATTTTTATATGGTCGGTGCATCTGATGCGCCCGGAAATTCTGTTTCCTATATTATACGCCTTCCTCGCCCTCTATTATATATGGCGTTCATGGACCCACTACCGGCTGGAATCGGGGCTGCGCCCGCAGGATTCGACTTGCGAGCCCGGCGACCGGTACACGCTGATCCCGACAGTCCATCTGCACCAGTGGCAGATCGTGAAGCGGAAGCAGGACGGTTCGTTTCAGCTCGGGGAGCTCAAAAACCGCAAGATCCATTGGATCGACCGGGTTTCCTGCGCCGTCCACCCTGCCGTGGAGGCGTCCAAGACGCACCCGAACGTCGCCTGCTTCCTGTACTTTACTTCCTACGCCTGCGCCGAGCTGAAGGAGCACGCCTGGGGGTACGAGGTGCGCTGGGCCGACGTGCGCTACCGGCATCGCAAGCAGTATCCGTTCGTCGCGGTGCTGCTGCTGGACAAAAAGCTGAATCCGATCGATTCGTACGTAGGCTGGGTCAGCGAATCCCGGCTCGAAAAGAAGCTGCGGATGGGCGACGCTTAACAAGCGGGCTCATCCTCCTCTTTTTCTGCTGCCATAGAAAAAAGCTCAAGGATTTCTCCTTGAGCTTATATTCGTGAAGCTTTGTTTCCAAAGCTCTGCGGTTAGCGGGCTGCGCCGCCGGAGATGGCTTGCTCGGCGATTTGGACCAAGCGGCGGGTAATGTGACCACCGATTGCGCCTGTGTCGCGGGAAGCCATGTAACCGTAGTAGCCGTCTTGCGGAATTTGAATGCCCAGTTCTTGAGCAACCTCATACTTCAATTGCTCCAAAGCTTGGTTTGCTTGAGGTACAACCAATTGATTGCTGCTGCGGGATTGTCCTGCACCCATGTTCAGCACTCCTTTCAATGGGATGATGTCTTTGATGTATTTGCAAGCTTGCAAGCTTATTATGTGTCGTATGCCTGAACTTATACTCCCTTTTGAAAATCAATCGCAGTTTCAAATTTTATCGGAAAGGCAGGTACGGAGTCATTATGACGAAAGGATTAGGGTTGTTTTTTGCTTTCGGGGGCACGGCGCTCCTCGCGTGCATCAGCTTCTTTATGGCCACGGGCAAGCCTTGGCTGGCTGCGCTGTTCGGCTTGTTGTCGCTGCTGTTTATCGGCGCCGGTTTTATCGTGAAAGCCAAACTGAGAAAGCGAAACGAATAAGAGCTTGCCCGGAACGAAGAAACCGTTCGTCCGGACAAGCTCTGGGGAAGGGCTACAGTACAACGTAGCCCATTTTTTCTTTTACCCGCTTCAGCATTTGCTCCGCTCGCGCTGCCGCGCGCTCTTGGCCTTGACGCAAAATATCGTACAGCTCGCCCGAGCTGCGGATCTCCGCATACCGCTGCTGGATCGGCTCCAAGACAGCGACGACCGCTTCGGCCAAATCCTTCTTGAACGGGCCGTAGCCTTGCCCCTCGTACTGCGCTTCGATCTCCGCAATCGTCTTGTCCGCGCACTGGGCGTAGATGCTGATTAGGTTGCTGACCTCCGGCTTGTTTTGCGGGTCGAACTTCACTTCCCGCCCCGAGTCGGTTACGGCCCGGCTTATTTTTTTGCGGATCACGTCCGGGGCGTCCAGCATCGCAATGAAACTGCCGGCGTTCGGACTGCTCTTGCTCATCTTCTTTGACGCGTCGTCCAGCGACATGATCCGCGCGCCTACTTCTGGGAAGTAGCCTTTCGGAATCGCAAACGTATCGCCATAGCGCTGGTTGAAGCGGTGCGCCAGATCGCGCGTCAGCTCCAAGTGCTGCGTCTGGTCATCCCCTACCGGGACGAGAGCCGTATCGTATAGCAAAATGTCGGCGGCCATCAGCGACGGATAAGTGAACAAACCCGCTCCGACGGATTCCTTGCCGGCGGATTTGTCTTTGAACTGCGTCATGCGTTCCAGCTCGCCCATATAGGTGAGCGTCGTCAGCAACCAGCCGAGCTCGGCATGCGCAGGTACGGTCGATTGCAGGAACACGGTCGCCACGTTCGGATCGATGCCCGCCGCCAGGTACAGCGCAGCAACGGCTTCCGACTGTTCCTTCAGCTTTTCCGGCTCCTGCGGCACCGTAATGGCATGCAGGTCTACCGCCATAAAATAACAATCGTGTGTATGTTGAAGCTTCACGTAATTTTTCAATGCGCCGATATAGTTGCCAAGCGTCAGCTGACCGCTGGGCTGCATGCCGGACAATACTCTCAATTTGGACATTTTGCAGTCCGCCTCCTTTTTTTAGCCCATCTGTAAGTTTCCCGACAAAAACAAAAAGGCCTCCCGCCGCAAGGGACGAGAGACCGTGGTGCCACCCTAATTTACCCGCAATCGCCTGTTCAAGACAGATACCGCGGGCCTTCAGCCTCCTGTAACGGGGAGGAAACCGGATCGGCCTACCGGCGCGCAACGCTGAATCGAAGCTTCCCCGGGCCCGGGTGCGTCTGCGCACGTTCAACCTTCAGCTCAGGGACCCATTCGTTCAGCCGCCGCCCGCCGGTTCGCACCACCCACCGGCTCTCTGCAGAGCTTGCCTGCCGACTACTTATTCCCATCATCGCTCTTATTAGACGTCATTGTACCTAAACGCCCTCCCCCTTGTCAACCTCAGAATCAGAGCAGGAACGTCCACCGCCGCAGCCATGCGCTTTCCCGACCTTTATCAACATGCCCCTTGCAAACAATCGTCCAACGCTGGGTCCGAACATTCTCACCGTGCTGTGCGTCCTAATGCTGGTTCTCATTTATACGCAAAAAGCAGCCGCCGGACGTTTCCTTTTTAAACAGCGCCGGGGTGCAAAGTTTCAAGATGCTGTTCATTAGCATTATTCTCGAAGCGCTGCCGTTCGTCCTGCTCGGCGTGCTCGTATCCGCCCTTGAACGATGCCGACATCATGGTGCTGAAGATGGAGAAAATCGCCAAAGCCGAACCGGCCAAAGCGCCGTACGTATATCCGAACTTCGACTTCGGCGCCTGATCGAAACGATTTTCCCGGGTGACAGTCCCCGGCTCCTCTGGTACAATGGAAGCGATTTACGATCGGACTATTTTATCGGGCAAAGGAGAACTTTCGGAATGATGATTAAGCAAATCGACTGGCAGGGAACACCGGCCTATACGCTCGAAAACGACCACCTGATCGTCAGCATTTGTCCATCCGTTGGCAACAACGTCTACAGCATTTGGGACAAAACGCTGGAGCGCGAAATGCTGCGCGTCCCCGCCTCGCCGTCCGAGATGGCCGCCGAGCCGGTGCAATACGGCACGCCGATTCTGATGCCGCCGAACCGCATCCGCGATGGCCGCTTCACATTCGAGGGCCGCAGCTACCAATTCGAGATCAATAACATGCAGGGCAATCATATCCACGGCGTGATCAAGAGCCAGCCCTGGACGGTGCTAGCCACCGGTGAAAAGGATGGTGCCCTCTACATCACGTCCGTTTTTCGTCTGGCCGACGATGCACACGTGCAGCATCAATTCCCGCACGAGTTAGAGCTTGAAGTGACTTACGAGCTGCGGGGCAGCACGCTCCGTCATCTGCTGAAAGCGACCAACCGCGGCCAAACGTCCGCTCCGTTCGGCTACGGGCTGCATACGTGGTTTTTGCTCGACGGCGAGCCGGAGAACTTGACGCTGCAGCTGCCGGCGGTCGGCATCTGGGAGCTGGACGAAACGAACGTGCCTCTCGGCCATATCGCGCCGCTCAGCGACAAGTACGCGAAGCTGCCCGAAGGCGACGTGCTGAAAGGCCATGACATGGACACCGTATTCCAAATCGGGGATTACCCTTGTCTCGCCGTACTGTCCGGCCCGAAGGCCGATATCCGTTACAGTGGTTCCGATCTGTTCAAGCAGTGGGTCATTTATACGAAGGGCGAGGCTCAGGATTTTATCTGCCTGGAGCCGTACACTTGGGTCACCAACGCGCCGAATATCGATCAACCGGCCGAGGTGACGGGCTTCCGCGCCATCGAACCGGGAGGCACGCTGGAGCTAGAAGTAAAGCTTGAGGTCGCTTACAAATAACGTTTAACCATAAAAATCGGGAAGATACCAAAAGGCTGCGCCCCAGTCAGGCGTCAGCCTTTTTTTCTTGTTTCCAATCCGAAACACACACCTGCCCCGCTCTTCTTCGTACGATATACAAAACGAGTGAAGAAAGGCAGGCAGGGCAGATGAGCATCAGCAAATCCGATTGGTTCGACGGCATTACCAAATTATTGACCGAGGACAAACAAATGAAGACCATGTTTAAGGATATGGAAAAACTGGAGAAAGAAATGACAGCTTTACTGAAGCAGATGGAAGCGCTCAAGAAGCCGAAAAATAAGAACTAGCCCCGGGCAAGCTGCTGCTTCACCGTTTCGACGGTATTCTTGAAATACGGCCGGTAATCCAACTGTTCGACAAAACGCAAAAACGTCTCTCCGATCTCCCTTACCTGCTTGGCGTAAGCCGACCGATCAATATCATACGTGCCCAGTTGCCGGGGGGATCTCCCCTCCCGCTCCTCCACTTCCGTCAATTCTAACCGGCCGTCGGCCTTGTGCCGTACGATAAACGAGAACGCCCGGCATTCCGGGTCGCCGCAGCCGCAGCAGAAGAACGGCACACGCTGCCATTCGTCCGCCGGCGCCCAACGAAACGGCTCCACATCTTCATGAACGCTGAGCAGCAGCGCCGGAAGCCCTACGTCGATGCACAGCGGTTCATCGACTAGCGTTTCGCCGTCAATCTCCAGTTTAACGTCGGCATGTATGATTTGCAGGTCCGCATCGAAGGACCAGTTGCTGCACGTCAGCAAAAATCCCAAGACAATCCCTCCTCCGTTGGGTGGTCACATTTACCAATTTGCAATCCGTGTATATTCTTTCGCGTGGAACATACTACCTAGGGAACGGAGGTGATATCGATGGGCGCAGGACAATCCCGCAGCAGCAACCAATTGGTCGTACCTCAAGCTAACCAAGCTTTGGAGCAGTTGAAGTATGAAGTTGCTCAAGAATTAGGCATTCAGATTCCTCAAGACGGTTATTATGGCTTCATGGCTACCCGTGATACCGGGGCAATCGGGGGCCATATCACTCGCCGTTTGGTTCAAATCGCCGAGCAACAGCTGGCTGGCAAGTTCACAAGATAATGCACGACCTCAATACTTAACCGGGCGCTCCTTCGGGACCGCCTTTTTCCGTTGCCATTCATTATAACAAAACTATCATTTGCTTTCTATTTGCCACTTTAGCTATGACTTAAGTATAATTGAAAGCATAGTCCCTCAAAAGGAGGATTGCTTTTGGCTCTCCGGTTCGGGAGAAGCCGTTTGCCTGAATTGCTGGCTCAGACAAACAGGACACAGGCAGATCTAGCAAAGCATTTGGGAGTAACTGAATCTTACATTTCACAAGTCATCAAAGGGAAAAGTAGGCTATCCGTACTTAAAATGAAAACGGCGGCGGATTACCTCAATTGTTATATGGATGATCTTTTTGAATGGGAATGGGAGACAGGTAAACGGTAAAGAGCAACTTAAGTTTGCTCATTCTCCGGCCGCAAACTTAAGTTATAGCTTAAGTCGAGCCAAAAATGGTAGCGATGACCGAGATCAATAAGCTGCTTGCAAACATGCTAAAAGAAATAGAACAGCTTAGAATAGGGCTTAATGTCCTATCCCAAAATAAGGCATCCTTGGTAGATCCGGAAGTAATCGAGGCCAGTAAAAAATTGGACAATGCTTTGAACGAATACGCCCGCCTGTCCAGCAAATGGCAAGAACCCCCCGCCGGCCAAGATTAGTGGGGGGACAAGTTTCTTAATGTATGTTCAGTATATTTCTACATTTTGGAAAACAACTACACCCGAAGAACTCGCCTTTCGCACTTTTTCTGAGCACCATTGGACTTCCACATTTACTACACTGCTTTTCGATCTCCGGGTTAGCCTGTATAACTTTTTGGGGACCAGTCGCAGTTTCGGGATTCATTTTCAAAATCAGAGTGATTAGCTCTTCACGATTGATTAACCTAACATTATTTGATCTGGCTAATTCCTTAGCGGCATCCGTATACTCGTTATTTGAAACAACCCAAGCTGCAGAAGCATTATAATGAGCGATGGAGGCCTGCGCTTCTTGAACAGCCTTTATACCGACGGCTTTGCTATATCTTTTCGCTTGCACAACGATTTTCTTTCCCTCTTTAGAAATAATTAGATCGGCTCCAAAATCTCCAGTAGAACGTGTTACCTTTACCACATAACCATGCTTTTTAAAAAGCTCTCCAAGATAAATCTCAAATTGCCTGCCACC
The DNA here is from genome assembly GCF_024213375.1 of Paenibacillus sp. MZ04-78.2. Taxonomy (GTDB): domain Bacteria; phylum Bacillota; class Bacilli; order Paenibacillales; family NBRC-103111; genus Paenibacillus_G. Next base: position 73,547 of record NZ_JANAVJ010000011.1, read on the forward strand.
CATCTTATCAATATCAGCGATTCCGGATTTCCTTAGTCTTTCCATTCGCTTCATTCGTAGCGCTATCAACATGGCGATCACACAAACAAGAGCTACAATAGCTGCTCCAATTGATGTTTTTAGCGACCCAGAAAAATAATACACCCCCACAAAGGTTAACAAAGTGACCATTCCAAAGAGCGTCTTGATAAATTCTTCCTCTTGCTTTGCTTTACTTTTTCGTCTTGGCATGAATCCATTTTCCTTTCTTGGTAAGTATATCCTACCAAATTCGACAAATAGGTACAAAATCCTCCTACACAAGAACTACTTTCCTTTACTAACTCAGGATAGTTGATGGTTTCCGCAGGGTTAAACAATTTAGCTTCATGCTATGTAAAATCAAAAAAACCTCCCGATCCAGCGATCAAGGGAGGATGTGCGTTATATCGAACAATTAGAGCTTCAGAAGGATTAAATTTAGTTGAAAACACAAAAGAATGTAGAAAGGTATAATGGAATAAAAGGTAACCTTGGTATGAGTGCAGTAAGCTTGGTCAATCAATAATCGCGTTTGTTTTTATTGGACTCGCTAACCAAATTTGCCATGTTGTAATTTGACTCGAAGGTCACGCTGGTGCAAAGCAAGTCTTGGCGCATCGCGAATTCAAACTGAATCTCCCCGTGCGTCCAACGTTTCAGCTTCAACGATTCCAGAGCGGTCTGGCGGAACGAATGCTGCTGGCTTTCGGACAGGCCGCGCTCTGACATCTTGATCTCCGTACCCTTGCTCTCCAGAGGAAAATGCCGGATGCCGAATTTCCCAACCATGTTATTTCGAATCTGGACGAAAACCGTCCCCGAGGTAAGCTGAGCCAGCTCCTCTCTCAATTCGCGAAACACCAAATCCAACTGTCTGGCTAAAGGCAACTGTTCTAAAATCACAGAGTTCCTCCTTTCAAGTAGTGTAATTGGAATATTATGTATACCTGAGGCTCTAGACCCATTATAGGACAATATAACCACGTTGACAACAAATTTTTTCATAAAATAAACGATAATTCAACAAAATTTTACATCGTTAGACTCATACAGCCACTTGAGCGTTCTGGGTCTTTCGTTCAAAAGGAAGCTGCTGGTTGGATGCTACATCCTTCGTTTCCATCTATTCCGCCGCCATGTTTCTGGCTGTCACATCGCTCCGGCACCCCCCGCAAAACAAGCTTAAGCCCCGCCTACAATAGGCGGGGCCAAAAATTACTCCGTCAAGCGCAGGAACTCGTTAACGTCAGCAATCGTAACGTCCATCGCCTGCTGCCAGAAGTCCGGCTTACGCAGGTCAACGCCGAGATGCTTGCTCGCCAAGTCTTCGACCGTCATCCGTCCGGTATCGCGCAGCAGCGCGATGTACTGGTCTTCGAACGCCGCGCCCCGGCGGAGCGCTTCGGCGTACAGACCGGTGCTGAACATGTAACCGAAGGTATACGGGAAATTGTAGAACGGCACGTCCGTTAAGTAAAAATGCATTTTCGACGCCCAGAAGTGCGGATGATACTCGGCAAGCGCATTCCGGTATGCCTTCTTCTGAGCGGCTTCCATCAATTCGTTCAACCGCTCGATGCTCACGAGCCCGTGGCGGCGCGCTTCGTAAAAGTCCGTTTCGAACAAGAACCGGGCATGAATATTCATATAGAAAGCGACCGAGCGCTGAATTTTATCCTCCAGCAGCGTGATGCGTTCTTCGTCGGTGGCCGCCCCTTTCACCGCCGCGTCGGAGACGACCATTTCGGCGAACGTGGAAGCCGTCTCGGCAACGTTCATAGCGTACTCCTGAGCCAACGCCGGCAGATCGTTCATCACATGCTGATGATAGGCGTGTCCGAGCTCATGCGCAAGTGTCGATACATTCGATGCGGTGCCCGCATACGTCATAAAGATGCGCGTTTCTTCGGAGATGGGAAACGACGTGCAGAAGCCGCCGGGACGTTTGCCTGCGCGATCCTCCGCTTCGATCCAGCCATTCTCGAACGCCATTACAGCGAAATCGGCCATCTTCGGGCTGAAGCGGCGGAACTGTTCTACGATAAGCTGCGCGCCCTGATCGTAGCTGAAAGTCATATTGCCTTCTCCGACCGGCGAGTCAACATCATGCCATGTCAATTTCTCAACGCCCAGCAGCTTCGCTTTCCGCTCCAGATAACGGACGAACACGTCTTTGCTTTGCTCGATCACGCCCCACATCGCATCCAGCGTTTCCTTCGACATCCGGTTGATGGTTAGCGGCTCCCGATGAATCTCATCCCAGCCCCGGCGCTCATACAGCTTAAGCCGGAAGCCCCCCAGGTGATTGAGCGCGTCGGCGCAGTAATCGGCATGCTTTGCCCATTCCTGCTCCCACAGCTCGAATACCCGCTGCCGCACATTGCGGTCCGGGCTGTACATTTTGTTGGCGGCTTGTCCCGCCGAAAGCTCCGTAACGACCCCGTTTTCTTCGAACGGGATGCTGAATTTGCTCACGGTCGTGTTGTACAGCTCGCTCCAACCGTGATACCCGTCCACGGCAAGGTCGTGGATCAGCGCCTCCTGCTCCGGCGGCAGCTTCTCCGAAGCGAGCCGACGCCGCTCTTCAAGCGGGTAAGCGATTTCACTAAGCTCCGCGTGAGCAAGCAAGCCTTGCCAAGCCGGTTCGGGAATGCGCCGCAGGAAATCGTCGAACCGCGTCAAAGCGGAAGCGAAGGCGGCTTGAATCGACTTCACCTGCCCGGTTAGCTGGACCGCCCGCTTGTCGTTTTGATTTTCCGCCGTCAGGCAGCCGGTGAACGACTCCGCTTCGCGTATTTTCAATAAGGCCGTTTGCGCCAACACGATCACGGGGAGCAGCGTTGCCGATTGCTCTGCCGTTTCCGGTACGGCCAGCCCGTTTAACGTCTCGTCCAGCTCGGCGATGTTCGATTGCAGCTCTTTCAAAAATTGAATAAAAGCATCAGACCCGCTGCCTCCCGGAAAAAAGCGTTCCAAATTCCAAGTTTGCGGCAAAGCATTACGCATCCTAAACACCTTCCTTATTTATACATTATGTATCTCTTTTCATTAAACCACAATTTGGCGTAAAACCAAAATGCGACGGCCCCATTTTTTGGTTGTATTTCAGGTCTCGAATATGATTAAATGGAGACTATAAATCTATAGACTGGAGGGACTGCGAATGAGACCTTTGCAGATTTCACCCGAGACGGCGCAGAAACTCGCGAAGGAATTGAACGTTCCGCTCGAACACCTGATGCATATGCCTCAGCACATTCTTCTACAGAAGCTGGCCGAGCTTGCCGGAAAGGCGAAGGACAATTCCACAGCTCCGGCACCGGATCAAGATTCCGGCGGTTCCGGCCGGGAGTAGACCGATGATACCTTTTGAGAATACATGGCCCTATGAACGGATCGGACAAGACGTATACGTTCAAAGCTGCCCCTTTTGCCACGCTGCTAATGTTTTGCTGCCGCTCAAGCTGAAAGACCTCTCGGAACTTCGCGAAGGCGTCAAAAAGCTGCTCGTCTTCCCCTGCTGCCGAAATAGAGAGACGCTGGTCGATGCCGACCAAGATTATTTGCTTGCGGGCCGTCCGCTGCGCCGATACGGCAAAGAGTAAGTGTTCCCGTCTTTCCAGGGAACCATCTTCATGAATTGCTTTTGTTCTATCGCGAGAATCAAACACAGCAAAAAAACGCTTGAAGCGTTCTCGGATCGTGCCGGGAAGCTTGAAGCGTTTTTGCGTTAAGGGTATCAGGTCAATTCCTGGGCCTCGGGTTCGAGAACGACCGAATCCACAAGCATATCCTCACGGGTCACGGCCCACTGCTCGCGGCATGCCCGAATCATGCCGGCATCCATGATGCGCTTGTCGTTAATGACGCGCGAGAACCATTTGACCGCTGGATTATACTGCTTCAGCCGGCGGTTGAGCTCCCCCATCAGGTACATCAGACGGGCATTGTTCATCTCCCCCGCTTCCGTCTCGAACGCCCGCGTGTATTCGTCCAGCGCATGCTGCAAAAACCGGGCTTCCTGCGCCTTGTCGTTCCGATAGCGGTAAAGCCAGGCAATATGATGCAGCAGACCTGCGGTGATGCGCCCTTTATCGTTGACCGTCTGGGCCGTAATGAGAGCAAGCTTGTAGGCGTAGAGCGCTTCCTCCCACGTCCGTTCGCCCCCGTAGTCCTTATATGTCCAATGATCGGCGATTTTATCGCGGAACGCCGTTTTTTGCGCAGGCGTTAGCCGGTCCTTGGAATTTTCCGTCCCCGCAAACCCGCAGTGGGGGCAGATGCGTACGACATAAAAGTCGGGGTTGATATCCTTATAATGAACGCAGAAATCGGTGTCGGTGCCGGACGCCTTCTTGAAGCTCGGGCGAACGCGGGACGTTTGAAATACGACGTCGCAGTGATAACATCTGACACTGACTTGAAATAAAGGTTCGACCACGGGACACACTTCCTTCGATCAGCTTCATTTTCTAGTCTCGATAAGCTTCGTTAGCTGCTGCTCTGGCTGTTGATAAAATGATACGCCGGACCCTTCAGCCGCTCCAGTATGGCAAGCCGAAGCTCCCGGTCCATTCCCGTTTCTTCCAGCGCCTCCGCCATACAGCCGAGCCAGGCGTCCGCGCGCTCCGGCGTGATCGGGAACGGCAAATGCCGCGCACGCATCATCGGATGCCCGTACTGCCCGGAATACAGCGGCGGTCCGCCGAAAAACTGCGTCAGGAACAAATACTGCTTTTCCATGACCGGCGTAATATCTTCCGGGAACAGGGGCCCCAACAGCGGATGCGCCTGCACCTTCGGGTAAAAAGCCTCCACTATGCTGCGGATGGCCTTCTCCCCGCCGATCGCTTCGTAAAACGTCAACTCCCGTTCTCCTCGGGTCATACGGTTCATCTCCTAACGAAAAAAGATGCTAAGCTGTCTTGCACCTTAGCATCGTTATTTTGTCAAACGCTTTATACATCTTCTTCGCCCGATGTCATCAACGTCTCCCTAATGACATACACAAAAGCGCATACGAGAATTCCAGCAATGATACCCATCATCTGAAATCACTCCCATTCTCATATTGGTACTATTGTACCATACATAGCTTGAAAATCCAGCCTTTTTCTGACGGCCCGGCGATTTTTTCGTCCCCTTGTCCGCGCGTCCGCGAGGCATGTCTCCCCGTAGCGGCTCATATATCAGAATGACAGGCCTTTCTCGAAAGGAAGTGGTCCCTTTGCTTGGCAAACGAATATCCGTCCATGTCGCCGCATCGCTCGCCGTCCTGCTGGCCTGCTTGATGCTCGCTTTCCCCTCCGAGGCGTTCCAAGCCTCGCTGAAAGGATTGTCCATCTGGTGGGACGTGCTGTTTCCGGCGCTGTTCCCGTTTTTCGTCATCACCGAAATCATGCTCGGGCTGGGCATCGTGCATTTTTTCGGTATGCTGCTCGATCCGATGATGCGGCCGGTATTCCGCGTTCCCGGCATCGGGGGATTCGTCATGGCCATGGGCTTCGCCTCCGGCTATCCGATCGGCGCGCGCCTGACATCGCAGTTGTGGACGCAGCGGCTCGTCAACCGGGAAGAGGGCGAACGGCTGGTCGCTTTTACGACATCGTCCGACCCGATCTTTCTGATCGGCGCCGTAGCCGTCGGTTTTTTCCACGATGCCGCGCTTGCGGGCGTGCTCGCCGCGGCGCATTACGGCTCGGCTCTGCTCATCGGCCTCCTGATGCGGTTTCACGGCAGGCCGGGGAAGCACGCCGACGAATATCGCCAGCCGGCGTTCACGTCTCTTCCGGAAGCCTCCCCTGACCAGCCGCTGTGGCGCCGCGCTTTCGAAGCTATGCACCACGCCCGGATGAACGACGGCCGGACGCTGGGCACGATGCTGCAGCAGGCGCTCGGCTCGGGGCTGCAGATGATTTTCGTGATCGGCGGGCTCGTCGTCTTCTTCTCCGTCGTCATGGAGGTGATGGCTTCCGCGAAGGTGATGAACTTGTTCTACGCGGCCATCGAATCGGTGCTGGGCGTCTTCGGACTGCCGCTCCCGCTCGCCGAAGCGGTAGCCAGCGGCTTCTTCGAGGTAACGCTTGGGGCCAAAGCCGCAGGTGCGGCAGCCGGCGTACCGCTGGTGTATCAGGTGGCGATCGCCGCCTGGGTGCTGTCCTGGGCGGGACTTTCGGTGCATGCGCAGATCGTCAGCCTGCTGCACCATACGAACCTTCGCTATGCGCCGTTCGTCGCAGCCCGGTTCATCCACGGTCTGCTGGCGGCCGGGCTTGTCATCGTTTTGTGGCGGCCGCTCGCCCCTTATCATGCCGAGTTTGCCGCCTTTTTTCCCGAGCCGGACATGACCCGCCCGCTAAAGACGCTGGCGCAGCATACGCTTCCGGCGGCCGGGCTTACGTTTGCTGCGGTGCTGGGCGCATCGCTGCTCCTATCGTTCTGCTTTCTTATAGGCAAAAGATGTATGAAGCGGATTCGATCATAAGATACTACTAGGAGCCAACAGAAGCATATCCGGCTCCGGGCTTCTGCAGTTGAGGGATCAAATTCAGGGTCGAGGTGAAATGATGTATACGATGTTCCATCGAAGAGATTTGGCGCTTCCGCCCGCCATCGGGCGATTGAGCGAGCTTGCTTTCAACCTGTGGTTTAGCTGGAACGACGGGGCCAAGGCGCTGTTCGCGGCGATCGAGCCGAAGCTGTGGGACCAGTTCCGGCACAATCCCGTGCGCTTGTTGACGGAAACGGATGCAGCCGTGCTGAAGGAACGGTCGGAGGACGAAGCCTTCCTGCAGCGGTACCGTGACGTCATGGCCGAGTGGGATGCGTACCGCGAGGCGGAAACGTGGTTTCAGAAGGAGTACCCGCAGCACACCCGTCAGGCGATCGCTTATTTCTCGGCGGAATTCGGCTTTCATGAATCGCTCCCGATTTACTCGGGAGGGCTTGGCGTTCTGGCTGGGGACCACTGCAAATCGGCCAGCGACTTGGGCGTACCGCTGGTCGGCATCGGATTGCTTTACAAGAAAGGCTATTTCGATCAAAAGCTGGATACGGAGGGCGGGCAGCTGGCCGAAAATATCGCCTACGACTTCAACAAGCTGCCGATCGTTCCCGCCTATGTTCCGGTGCTGGAAGGCCAAGCGACGGCCACAGGTCAAGGGGATAGCGCGCCTCCGCTGCAGGAATTGACCGTTGACGTGTCGCTGGCCGACCGGACCGTCCGCTTGAAGGTATGGCAGGTGCAGGTCGGCCGCGTGCCGGTCTATTTGCTCGATGCCGACTTAGAGGAAAACAGCCCCTGGGACCGAGAGCTGACGGCTCAATTGTACGGCGGGAACCAGGATATCCGGATTGCGCAGGAGGTGCTGCTCGGCGTCGGCGGCGTCAAAGCGCTGCGGGCGCTGGGGATTCCAACCGGCACGTTCCATATCAACGAAGGGCATGCGGCGTTTCTATCGTTCGAGCGAATCCGCGAGCAGTTGGATAAAGGCCTTCCGTTTCACGTCGCGCTGGAGGTCATCCGCGCCAGCACCGTATTTACGACGCATACGCCGGTACCGGCCGGGCACGATGCGTTCCCGCTCCCGATGTTCGAATATTATTTCAGCCGCCTGTTCGCCGATTATCCGTCCGCCCGGCGGGAATGGACCCGGCTTGGACTCGACGAACCGAAGCAGTTGTTCAACATGACCCACCTGGCCTTGAACGCCTCCGCGCTGCGCAACGGAGTCAGCAAGCTGCACGGCCACGTGTCGCGCGAGATGTTCCGGGCTTTCCACGGCGGCATCGACATCCCGGAGGTGCCGATCGGGCATGTGACCAACGGCGTCCACCTGAGCACATGGCTCGCTCCCGATCTCAAGGAGCTGTTCGACCGCTTTTTGCCAGGAAAGTGGCTGAGCCATCAAGCCAATAAAGACGTATGGAAAACCGTCGATCTGGTGCCAAGCGAATCGCTCTGGTCCGTTCATATGGAGCTGAAGCAGCGGATGATCCGGCTCGCCCGCGCCAACCTGCGCGAGCAGCGGCGCCGCAACAGCCTGCCGGCGGACCGGATCGAGGAGGTCCGGGACTACTTGTCCCCCGACGCGCTGACCATCGGCTTCGCCCGGCGGTTCGCGACGTACAAGCGGGCCAATCTGATCTTCAACGATTTGGAGCGGCTGGACCGCTTGGTGAACGATCCGAACCGGCCTGTGCAGTTCGTCTTCGCGGGCAAGGCGCACCCGGCCGATCGCCCCGGACAAGAGCTGATCCGCGAGATCTACAGGGTGTCCGATATAGACCGGTTCCGCGGCAAAATCGTAATGCTTGAAAATTACGACATGAACATGGCGCGCCATCTGGTGCAGGGGGTGGACGTATGGCTCAACAACCCGAGGCGGCCGTACGAGGCGAGCGGCACCAGCGGCCAAAAAGCCGCGATGAACGGCGTCATCAACTTCAGCGTGCTGGACGGCTGGTGGGAGGAAGGCTACGACGGCGCCAACGGCTGGAGCATCGAAGCAAGCGACGGGGCGGATGCCGGTACGCAGGAGCGCGAGAACACCGAAGCGATCTACCGGCTGCTCGAAACGGAGATCGTGCCGCTCTATTACAATCAACGCCCGCTGCCGGCCCAATGGATCGCCCGGATGAAGCGCTCGATCCGCACGCTCGCGTCGGTGTACAATTCGGATCGGATGGTCATAGAGTACGTGAACGAATTTTACGTCCCGGCCTTGAAGCGAACGCAGCATTTTGTGGCCAACCGCTATGACGAAGCGACCAAGGTCGCCGATTACAAGAAATTTATCCAGAAAAACTGGCATCATGTCCGCGTCGCCGAGCTGAACGATCCTCCGGCTCATCCGAACGCAACCTCCCCTAAGGAGGTTACAGCCACGGTGAAATTCGGACCGGTTTGGTATAAAGATACGGCGGTCGAGATTGTCTATTACGAGGAAAAAGCGAGCCGTTGGGACCCGGTGATCGTGACGATGGAGCCCGTACGCGAGCTCGGAGACAATACCGTGCTGTACCGGGCGGCTCTTCCCCCCCATCTCCAGCACGGCCCCAACTACAGCGTGCGAGTGTATCCGGTGAGCGCGAACTTCGCCCGCCGCTTCGAATTGCCGCTGGTTACAACCTTTTAACGGAACGCCGGGTCGAGCCTCGATCCGGCCTTTGTTCCGGGCGAGGAGCAACGGCGCACCACGCCCGGAGATCGAGCCGATACGCCTTACATTTTTCCCACCGCTAATCACTTGCCCCCAATCATCCCGCTCCAGCGAGCGGGATTTTCTTTTGTTTCCACAGCAAAAAGCAAGCAAGGGACGGAAAACAGCATCCGGAGCAATAAACAGTCCGGGCGCCGTAGCGTCGTGAGGGAGCAGGCTCACACGCGCAAAGCCGGTAATGCGCTGGAGCAAACTTGAGCCCCGCGCTTCCGGCATTGTGTTATTTTACATTATTGATTATTATGGATGTAAACGGTAATGAAAGTTTCAGAAAATCATACCGTGTGGTGATAACTGATGAATTGGACCTTGGCCTTGGCAAACGAAACGGTTGTTTTCCCCAGAAGCTGCAGTCTCATCGTGGTAGGCGAAACCAAAGAGGGCTCGCCCTTTTGCTACGAGGACAACTTTACGCTTCTCAAGGCTTCCGCGGAGGAACTGACGGTCACGTTCGATACCGCGTCGATCCATCCGCTGGAGAAGCTGCATCATGTATGTTTTATTGAATTTTCTTTCCGCGAGCAGGGCATTCTGTATTATGCTTTGGTTGATCTGCTGCATTTGGAAACGAAACGCAGTGTATGCACGTTAACCTTAACCGCGCCGCTGGAGCTGAAGCTGTCGCAAAAAAGGCGCTATCCGCGTATTGCTCTGCCTACCCGCACGCCGGTTACCTCCCGGATCGTCGGGGTACGGGAGCAACTATCGCATCAGAACGTGGCGTTCACGGGACAAATCCTGGATTTGTCCAGCGGAGGGATGGCGTTTATGACGTCGACCCGCGTGTTTTGCCCGCTTGAATTGGAATTATCTTTTGTTCTTCCCGGCATTGCCCAGAAAATTACGGTCTATGGGGAAATCGTGCGCGTAGCCCATTTCAGCAGCGATGCTTACCGGGTAGCCGTGCAGTTCCACCGTGTTCCGGACAGCACTGCCGCGCTTATGGAGGAGTATTGCTCCGCTTCGGGAGCCGACAGCTGACGAAAGCGGATAGTTATAGGAGGAAAACCGGTTGAAATACAATGTAATACACCGCGGCGATGACATCTCCATCCAATTGATGCACAGGTTTCACGAATTGATCCGTCAGTACGGGCTCATTCACGAAGAAACGTCCCCCGATATTGTACTGTCCATTGGCGGCGACGGGACGCTGCTGCATGCGTTTCATCAATATAAGGACCAGCTCGATCACATTGCATTTACCGGGATTCACACAGGAAGACTCGGCTTTTTTGCCGATTGGAAGCCGGATGAAGTCGAGCTGCTTGCTCAATTAATGGGCGAGAGCGCCAATCAAAACGACCTGCGCGCCGTCAAATATCCTTTGGTCGAGATCCAGATCACGACTCCCCAAGGGATCGAAACGGAGCTTGCGCTGAACGAATTTACGCTGAAAGGCGTCGACGCTACGCTGGTTGCCCAGCTGCATATTAACGACGAGCTGCTCGAGACGTTCCGCGGCGACGGCATCTGCATCTCCACGCCGTCCGGAAGCACCGCCTACAACAAAAGCTTGGGCGGCGCCATCGTGCATCCGTCGCTCGACGCCATTCAGATAGCGGAGATCGCTTCGATTAACAATCGCGTATACCGTACGCTCGGTTCGCCGATCTTACTGCCGAAGCATCATCACTGCGACATTTACCCGCGTGCGAACCAAAATATTTTGCTGTCGCTCGATCACTTGTATATGCAGCGCAACGACATCATCTCGATCCGCAGCATGGTCGCCGCCGGCAAAAAGGTCAAGTTCGCCCGCTTCCGCCCGTTTCCGTTCTGGAGCCGCGTACGCGAAGCGTTCATCGGTTATGACATGGTCTGATCACACGGCCAATGGCGCAAAAAGACCCGATGCCCGTCCTTCCCGCACTTTTGCAGGGAGACGGAGCATCGGGTCTTTATTTGTCGTTACGCTTCCACGCGAGACGATTCCGGCTTGGGCTTCGGCGGATTCTGGGAGGGCTGTCCGCTTTTCGGCTTGGACGCGTGCCCCTGCTGCCTGTTCTGGCCTTGACCTTGATGTCGGCCCCCTGATCTTCCCTCGCCCTGCCGCGCAGAACCGTGCTGCGATTTGGACTGGTTTTGGCCGCCGGACTGCTGGCCCTGCCCGTGGCGGGGACCGTACGTCTTGCCGGACGGGTTGTACCGTTGATGCTGCGGCGACGGCGTGCGGGGGGCCGCAACAGCGGCCGTGTCCTCATGCCGGTGCACGGAGGCTTCGGCCGTTACAGCGGGCTGCGCGCCTTGTTCCGTCTCTGCGCCTGCCTCGGCCGCCGGTTTATCCTCGTAGAAATCCCCCGGCGCTCCGGTCGGTTCCACTCCGCTCTTGTTCGGCACCTTCTCAATGATGAAATAGGCGCAGCCAAAATTGCAGTACTCGTTCAAATAATCCTGAAGCGTGGAGATCATGCTGTCCTTCGTCGCTTTCGGATGGTTGTCCTTAAAAAATCCGCGCAGGCGGAGCTGGCTGTAGCCCCAATCGCCCACAATATAATCGTACCGCTCCAGCACCTCGCTGTACCGGTCGCGGAACGCCTCGAAACGCCAGCCGTTCTTATGATCAACAACCACTTCGTACGTTTTGCCCGAAATATGAATCACCGTATCACCTCCGAATTCTACGACTGCTTCGCCGATTGGACCTGTTCATGCGCATGATACGAGCTGCGAACGAGCGGACCGGACTCCACGTGACTGAACCCGCGTTTCAAGCCCTCCTGCTTCAGCTCTGCGAATTGCTCCGGCGTGTAGTACTTGGATACCGGCAAATGCTTGAGCGAAGGCTGCAAGTATTGACCGATCGTCATGATGGAGCAATCGACGGCGCGCAAGTCGTCCATCGTCTGTAAAATTTCGTCCCACGTCTCTCCGACACCGAGCATGATGCTCGATTTTGTCGGAATCGATGGGGCAATCCGCTTGGAGCGCGCAAGCAGCTCCAGCGAACGGCGGTATCTGGCCTTGGCCCGCACCTTGTCGGACAGCCGCTCCACCGTTTCCACGTTGTGGTTCAAAATATCCGGCTTCGCTTCCAGCACGGTATGAAGCGCCTCCTCGTCCCCTTGAAAATCGGGAATGAGCACTTCGACTCCAGCCAGCGGCAGACGCCCCCGGATCGCCCGGATCGTCGCGGCGAACACCGAAGCCCCGCCGTCCTTCAGGTCGTCCCGCGCGACGGAAGTGACGACGACATGGCGCAAGCCCATCTGCTCCGACGCCTCCGCGACGCGCTCCGGCTCCTGCAAATCCAACTCTGTCGGCATCCCGGTATTGACGGCGCAGAATCGGCACGCCCGCGTACAGATGTCGCCCAAAATCATAAAGGTGGCGGTCCGTGCCGCCCAGCACTCATGGATGTTCGGGCATTTCGCTTCCTCGCATACCGTGTGCAGCGTTTTGCCGCGCATCATGTTTTTCAGCTCTTTGTAGTTGTCTCCCGTCGTCAGCTTGATTTTCAGCCAATCGGGCTTGCGTTCTATTTGATGAGTCGCCATGAATGCACTCCTGTTCCGCAACAAGCTTTTTCTTGCGCTTGGATTTGAAGCTATTATATCACGAATAGGCGAACAATCCACTTTCGAAAATTTCACTGGGATTGGAAATATGGTACACTGAGGAAAGGGTTTGGGAGCGGGAGGTTCGAACATTTACGATGATGAACATCGACAACATACTTAAGCTGGTGCAATCCGGCGATTTGGACATCGCCGAAGCCAAACGGCTGCTGGAGGAAGGGCTGTCCGGGGCGCATACCGCCCCGGCCGGTCGGCCGGAAACGGCCGTACAAGCCGGAAGAACGCCAGAGCAGTCGGCAATCGATAAAACCGTACTTGACTCCAAAGAAGATGCCGGACAGCAATCAGCCGGGGAAAGGCCGATGCGCCGCAAGGCTGCCTTCCTATCGCTTTCGGAAGACGCAGTCGACGACAGTCTCGGCTACGCGCAGCTTGATCTGAGCCGTCCGGCACGGACGGGCTTCCCCGAGGTCATCTACGGGGAAAGCAAATCGGCGGAGCAAATCGCCGCGATCTTCGAGCGGCTGGCCGCTCATACGGACCGTGTGCTGGCGACGCGCGTCGACGCGGATAAAGCCGCCTATGTCGCAGAGCGTATCCCGGGGGTGAAGCATCACCCCGAGGCGCGGGCGCTGACTTGGCTGCGAAGCGGCGAAGCCGCGCCGGACGGCGGCAGCTACGTCGTCGTCGTCTGCGCGGGCACGTCGGACGTGCCCGTGGCGGAGGAAGCCGCCGTGACGGCCGAGTGCCTGGGCTCCCGCGTGGAGCGCGTCTACGACGTCGGCGTGGCCGGTATTCACCGGCTGTTCCGCCGGCTGCCCGTCATCCGCGGAGCGAGCGCGGTTGTGGTCGTCGCCGGGATGGAAGGAGCGCTCGCCAGCGTCTTGGGCGGCCTGGTGGCTGTGCCGGTCATTGCGGTGCCGACGAGCGTCGGCTACGGCGCCAGCTTTCAAGGCATTGCCGCGCTGTTATCCATGCTCAACGCCTGTGCGCCCGGCATTTCCGTCGTGAACATCGACAACGGCTTCGGCGCCGGATATAACGCCGCACTAATCCACCAAAACGGGACAAAGAGGGATGAAAAGTGAAAATCTTGTATTTGGACTGCTTCTCCGGAATCAGCGGCGATATGACGCTGGGCGCGCTTGTCGACGCCGGCGCGGACCGTCACTATATCGAAGAAGAGCTTCGCAAAATTCAGATCGAGCCGTTCACGCTGGAATGGAGACGCGTGAACAAGCGCGGCATATCCGCGCTGAAGCTAGACGTCATTCTTGATCCGCATACGCCTCCGGCGCACCATCGCCATTACTCGGAAATCGTGGAGATGATTCATCGTGTCGGCTTCAACGAGCGCGTCATTAAGCTGAGCCTCGCGATTTTCGAGAAAATCGGGGTAGCGGAGGCGAAAATACACAACATCCCGATCGATCGCGTTCATTTTCACGAAGTAGGCGCGATCGATTCGATCGTCGATGTGATCGGGGTAGCCTTGGCCATCGATTCGCTGGAGATCGAGAAAATCTTGTCCTCCGCCGTACCGCTCGGCTCCGGCACGGTGCATTGCGATCATGGCATTTATCCGGTGCCGGCCCCGGCTACGCTGGAAATGATGAGAGGGCTGCCCATCGCGCCGACCTCGTATTCGCTGGAGATGACGACGCCGACAGGCGCGGGCATCGTCTCCGGACTCGTCGACGAATTCGCCAAGGGCCTCCCGCCGATGATCGTGGAGTCGATCGGCTACGGGGCGGGAACACGCGATTTGCCGAACCAGCCTAACGTGCTGCGCGTCGTTGTCGGACGGGCTGACCCCTATATGAACAAGTGGCAGGTGCACCACGAGGAGTTCTCCCACGAGCACGTTCACGGACACCAGCAGCCGGAGCACCATCATCACGGACACTCGCACAAGCACCCGCACGAACACAACCATGAGCGCCATCATCAGGAGCACTCGCACGAGCACGGCCACGGGCACCATCATCAGGAGCATTCGCACGAACACAACCATGGGCAACATCATCATGAGCATTCGCACGAACACAACCATGGGCAACATCATCATGGGCATTCGCACGAGCACGGCCATGAGCGCCACCATCAGGAGCATTCGCACGAACACGAGCATGAGCACGGACGCGAAAAACATAGCCACGGCGATCATTCGCACGATGAGGAGCATCCTCACGTGCACCACAAACATGACAACGACGGTCCGCACCATACTTCCATTCGGCAATAGATATAACGAGCGGCTTTTCCTCCGGGAAAAGGCCGCTTTTTCGTTCTCTGCTTCACTACAGTAGAACAGCCAACGGACAGCTTCCCCCAGCACATGCGTAAGGTCTGCTTCGGGAGAGCCGTCCGTTGACTTGTTTAAGCGCGTCCGCGCTCCATAAACCGCCGCCGCACCTCGTCGTACACCTGCTTGAGCGGCACGCCGTGCGTTTTGGCCACCTGCTCGCATTCCTTAAACTCCGGGGCGAACTGGACAAGCTCTCCCTGATGGAACCCCGCTTTTACCTGAATGGGCCCCCAGGGCGTATCGACCCTATGAAACTCTCTTCCCAGACGGTGGCAAGAGGCCCGCAAATAACGCAAGCCAAGCGTCGTCGTTTCTCGGAAAATGACGTCCTCCATTCGTTTCGCGCCCTCATCGTCAGTCAGTACGTTCAGCATGACGCCGGGACGGCCTTTTTTCATAATAATCGGAATCCAGTATACGTCGTTGGCCCCCTGCTCCAGCAGCAGGTCGGTCACGTACGAACAATATTCCGGATTCATGTCGTCGATATTGGCCTGCAAAATAAGCATGCGGTCATCTACATGTTCTTCCCGGTGATCAAACGGCATCCGGCATCCCCCCATGCCTTCATCATATCAAACCGGACAAGGGATAAAAAGGCAGCGACCCGCACATGCTACAGCTAAATGAAACCAGCGAATCGAAACCCGAACGAAGGAGGCAGCTATCGTATGGCGGCATTCCGTGCACGAGTGTTAATCGCGGCGGCTCTGTGTACCGCGCTGCTCGTTAGTCCGGTATGGGGGAGCTTGGAAAACCGGGGGTTCGCCTATGCTCCCGCAGCCAAGATTCCTGCATTACCGAAAGCAAGCAAGGCGGCGAGTGGAATGAAAAGCTTGTTCGCCGAGCGCAAGGATCTGTTCGACAAAGTCAGTGCGGTTACCGGCATTCCTTGGTATTATTTAGCCGCGGTCGATCAATACGAACGGACGATCAACCTGGCCAAAAAGCGCCCGGCCCCTGACGGAATGATCGCCATTTATTTTACCGATCTGCAGTGGGGCGGCATTCTTAACCCCGACCACGAAGACAAAAATGTAAAGAGCATTCAGTGGTTCGGTGGAATCGGCAGGGACGGCTCCGGAGATGGCTTGGCGGACCGGATGAACGATTTTGACCGGCTGTATTCGATGGCCGCCAACCTGCTCCAAAAAGGGAGCGCCGAGGAAGACCTCCGCATCGGACTTTGGGACTATTATCAAAATACGCGGAGCGTCGAGCGGATTCAGCAATTCGCCCGGATCTACGCCCATTTCGATACGCTCGACTTGTACGAGCATTGCTTCGTAATGCCGCTTAGCGCCGATTATTCCTACCGCAGCACATGGGGGGCCAGCCGCGGCTGGGGCGGATACCGCATCCACGAAGGAACCGATATCTTCGCTGGCTACGGCGTTCCCGTGCGCAGCGCCACGTACGGCGTCATCGAAGTGATGGGCTGGAATCCGTATGGCGGCTGGCGCATCGGAATCCGCGATCTAAACAACGTGTATCATTATTACGCGCATTTGTCGGGCTTTAACAAAAAAGAAGTGCAGCAGGGCAGCATCGTAAAACCCGGCCAAGTCGTCGGTTGGGTCGGCAGCTCCGGCTATGGGAAGCCCGGCACGTCCGGGAAGTTTCCGCCCCATCTGCATTACGGATTGTACCGGGACAACGGGCTGACGGAATGGTCCTTCGATCCGTACCCCCATTTACGCAAATGGGAGCGGGAAGAGCGTATGCGGCGCAAGACGACCACCCCGTGACGGAGCTCTCCCTGCCCGAGGCGTTCATATCGCTGCGAATGATCCGGCGCGTAAACGCGGAAGCTTCCGCGTATCCCGTGCCGGATTTATTTTGCTTTCGGCTCGCCGGACGACTCCTTGCTTCGCGCCTCCGAAGCGTCGGGCTTCGCCGCCGGAACGTTTACATTCGGGAGCGAGATCCCCGGGGGCAGCGGCCCCGACTGGCCGACCGGATTGCCCCGGCCGTCGAAATAATAGGTAGGCACATCCCCGACTACCAGCGAGTAGGAAACAGGCAGCTCCGTTTCCACCACTTCGGGCGTGGAATCGAATGGAATAATGACCGTCATTTCAACCGTCACATGAACGTATACCTCCACCAAAATCATATTGATGCCGGCGCTCTGATAGCGCGTATTCAGCTCCACCTTGGCCGTGCCCGCAGGCACGAGCCGGATCGGAATATTCGGCCCGAACGAAGCGAGAATTGGCGAATGCATCGCCTGACCGAGCGGGATATGCTCGGGAACGGAGCCTACGGCTTCCAGCTGCTTGGTGACAATATTGACCGTGTCGGCGGTAATCCGGCTGTGCTCCGCATAATTCAACATGAAGCCCGTAATTTTACCGCTGTTGTCGGTACGCCAATCGATCAGCTTCTTAAAATTGGTGTTCTGCGCCATCCGGTCCGCGATCGCCGAATTGATCGCTTCCGTCGCGATTTGCTTCACGCGCACCCGTGCCAGATGCACCAACGGTTCCTTTAAATTGCGCTCGATGTACAAATAAGCCTGCATGCAGAGAAGCAGCAGAATGACCAGCACGATCAACAGCGTGCGCTTCAGCTTGCTTTTGCCCGAGGGACTGCTTCTCCATCTGCGCCTCAGCACCCCGGCTCCCCCTTCCCCGGCCTGTACGGCCCGTCTGTTACAGCCTATGCGGGTCGGCCGGGAAAAAGACGGAGCCGAATGGAAACGAGCCGCGCAGCTTCAAGCTGAAGCTGGCATAGCATAAAAAACCGCCTTTCGCAAGGAAAGACGGCCGGAAAATGAGCCTCGCGGCTTTATGGCTTGATGCGGAGCAGCCGCATGCCGTTGGCGATCACGATAAGCGAGCTGCCCGTGTCGGCGAGTACCGCCAACCAGAGCGTCGAAGCTCCGAAGAAGATGAGAGCGAGAAAGACCGCCTTTACAAGCAGGGAAAAGGCGATATTTTGCTTAATAATCCGCAGTGCGCGGCGGCTTAGCCGCACCGTGTACGCCAGTTTGGACAGATCGTCCGCCATCAGGGCGACATCGGCCGTTTCAAGCGCCGTGTCGGTGCCGGCCGCCCCCATCGCGATGCCTACGGTGGCCGTAGCCAGCGCAGGCGCATCGTTGACGCCGTCCCCCACCATCGCGACATGCCCGTGCTTGTTCATCAGCTCGCGGACGGCGGTTACTTTATCCTGGGGCAGCAGCTCGGCGCGGTAGGCGATCCCGCCCAGCTTGGAGGCAGTCGCCTCGGCCGTTCCCCGGTTGTCGCCGGTCAGCATCACCACTTGACGGATGCCTGCGGCGCGAAGCTGCTCCAATGACGTGCGGCTGTTCGGACGAAGCTCGTCGGAGGCTGCAAAGACGGCCCACGGCTCCTTCGCCGTACCCAGCACCATGACGGTGTTTCCTTGGCTTTCCAACCGCTCCAGCTCTCCTTGCAGCGATTCCAGGGAAATGCCCAGCTCTTGGACGAACCACCGGGGGCTCCCGATAAAGAATAAGCTGCCGCCGACTTGTGCTTTGGCTCCGCGTCCGGGCACGGCGGCAAAATCTGCGATGGCCGCAAGCGGCACGCCCTCCCGCTTCGCTTTCCTGACGATCGCCTCGCCGACGGGGTGCCCGGACCGCGCCTCAATCCCTCCTGCGATCGTCAGCACCTCTTCCACGGTTCTTCCTCCCAGCGGAATGCATTCCGTCACCTGGGGCACACCGGCCGTCAACGTGCCGGTTTTGTCGAAGGCGATGGCTTCTACGGCGCCGAGCCGTTCCAAATAGGCGCCGCCCTTGATCAATACGCCGTGTCTCGCCGCATTGCCGATCGCCGATACGATGCTGACGGGCGTAGAAATGACCAAGGCGCAAGGGCAAGACACAACGAGCATCATCAGCGCGCGGTAAAACCACGGCTCGAACGGCTGGCCGAACGCCAGCGTGGGAATCACCGCAATACCGAGCGCAATAAGGAGCACAGCGGGAGTATAGTACTTGGCAAACGCGTCGATGAACCGCTGCGACGGCGCTTTCTGCGCCTGGGCGTCCTCGACCATACGGATGATGCGGGACAGCGTGTTGTCTTCCACGCGCCGGGTTACCCGGATTTCCAGCGCCCCTTCCCCGTTGATCGTGCCGGCAAATGCCTCGCTGCCCGTTTCCTTGAGCACCGGAACGGATTCGCCCGTAATCGGAGCTTGATTCACGGACGAAGTCCCTTGAACGACCATCCCGTCCATGGCGATTTTTTCGCCGGGCTTCACGAGCAGAATGTCCCCGACTTCGATCTGTCCCGTCGGCAGCTTCATCTCGCTGCCTTGCCTGCGGACCAGCGCCTCCTTGGGCGACAAATCCATCAGTCCGCAGATCGACCTTCGGGTCCGGTCCATCGTGTAAGCTTCAAGCGTCTCGCCGAGCGAGAAAAGCACCACGACAGCGGCCCCTTCCTCCCACTGCCCGATGCAGCCGGCGCCGATTGCGGCTACGGTCATGAGCAGATCCATGCCGATCGTCCCCGACTTGAGCCCGTAGATGCCGGTACGCGCGATGCGGAAGCCGCCGATCACCATGGCCGCCGCGTACAGCAGCGTGATGACCGACTCCGGCGCGACTTTGGTTAAGTCAAGAAGCCAGGCAAACAAAAACACCGCTCCGGATACCGCCGTCGGCACCGCTTTTTTGTTGCGTTTCCAGAACGGCTGCTCTACGTAGGTCCCGGACAACGTGCCATTATCGGCGATGGCCGTATAGCCCGCCTGCTTAACCGTCTGCATGACGGCTTCCCCGGCGGTCCCGTCATGGATGACGGTCATTTTGGCAGCCCCGTAGTTGACCGAAGCGATCTGAACGGCCGCCAGTGCCCCTACCCGTTTCTCCAGCTTCCGCGCGCAATCCGCGCAGTCCATTCCTTCGATGCGGTACACGCTGGAGGTCGCTCCGGCCGCCGCAGCTTCCGCAGCAGCCGCCGCCAGAGTGGCGTTGGCCGCATCCTCCGCCTCGTGGCTGCTTCCGCAGCCGCAGGCGTCATGGCTGGGGCCGGGATCGTGGCTATGACTGTGGCTATGGTCATGATCGTGATGATCCCCGCAGCCGCAAGCGTCATGACTGTGGCCGGGATCGTGAGCGTGCTTATGACCATGCTCGTGATCATGACGATGTTCGTGTCCGCACCCGGCCTTATGCGTATGCTTAAGCTCTTGATCGTGCCGGGAATTGCCATTTCCATGCACGTCAGGATTGCTGCTGCGCGACGCTTCGGACCCGCAGCAAGATGGTTTGTCGGACATGTCCCCATCTCCTCTATACAATACATGATTAATTGTTCATACGTTTATTACCATCTTATGACACCCGCCGCAGTTCTGTCAACCGTCGTTCGCCCTTATTTTGTAGCAGTGGATGAAAAAGAATTAAAAAAAAGCAGGAGGATCTCCCCCTGCTTTACTATGCTCGTTTAGCGCTAGCCGTGCTTGACGTGCTGTAGCATCTGCACGAAAATTTGCTCGATGTGCTCGTCGTCAAGCGAGTAAAACACCGTCTTCCCTACTTTGCGCCGCTTCACGATACGTAAATTGCGCAAATAGCGAAGCTGATGCGAAATCGCCGACTGCCCCATTTCCAGAACCAATGTCAGGTCATGCACGCACAGCTCTTTTTGCAGCAGCGTATATATGATCTTCACCCGCGTCGGGTCGCCCAGCGCTTTGAATACGTCCGCCAGTCCGGCCGCCGTCGCTTCCGGGATCAGACTCTCCTTCAAATCTTCAATTTGAGAGGTGCCGTCACAGGTCTCATCGCATTGATCTTGCAGCACTTTTTCCAAGACACAACACCGCCTTCATCCTAATCAAGCTTATCCGTTGATCCCATTATAACAGAAAACGAAACGGGTTGCCGGATTCACCATTAAGCCACTTGAAGAACCAATACAAGAAGACCAGCGACCCGATAATCGCCAGGTAACGAAGCTTTCGAGGCATACAGATCCACAGCCTCAGCAGGCGCATGCTGTACTTCTGCTCTGTTCTTTTGTTCATCCCATCGAACATCTCCTTTAATCCAGCTTCGAACAAATCAACTCGCCCGTTCGGGCATCGATCCAACGGATTTCCCGACCCTTCTCCTTATGCACCAGACGGTACATCAAGCGGTAGCGGCGCCTTTTGCCGTTGCCCGAGTAATCGATCTCCCATCTCAGCTTCAATTCGAGAGCTTCCGCATAAATCCGGCGTGCTTCCGGCTCGTCGATGAGCGGTGTTACCTCGACGGCCTGCAAGTGCGCCGGATCGACGGATGGACCCGTCGCGTGTCCGATCTGTCCCGACGTCTTGTTGACGGATAACCGGATATGCTCCAGCTCCAGCCAGACGCCCTGCTTCCCGATCCGGAAATCGAAATGCTCCCTGTCAGAATCGGACGCTTCCTCCTGCTGCCGCAGTTGTAAAAACGGCGCCAATCCCGGCTGCATGCGGGCCAAAAATCCAAGCGCGATGTCCAAACACGCGTCCCGTGACAGCCTCAGCTCCCCTGGAATCTCCTCTTCAAAACGAATAAACGACACCAGCTTTCCGCCGACCGAATCGATCTGCGCTTTCACCGTCTCCTCCGCCCGCTCCCGGAAAAAAGCGCCCAGCGAACGATCCTCTGACGCAGCCGGCTGCCAATCGCGCCGCCGCCAGACGATGCCGGTCATACGGTCGTCCATTTTCACTTCTCTCAGCAGCACATACCGGTCCGGATCGAGTCCAAGCAGCTCCTGAACCTCCTGCGCCGTCCGGACGGCCGGGGCCTCGACCGCCGGCAGTTCGGGAACAGGCAGCCATACGGCCGACTCTTCGGATGCCGTGTCTTCGTCTGCTTCGCGGGCCTCTTCCGTCCCGTCCGCTCGGAAATGCATCCAGCGGGTTCTCGGTTCGTAAACCAGCCTCAGCTCATCCTTTTCCGTATCGTCGACGGACTTGTAAAGGAAGTCCAGCCGCAGGTCCAGCCTGGCGGTTTCCGCAATCTGGCGCAGAAGCTGCTCCTTCGGCATAAGGGACTCCGGGACTTTCGGCTTCGTTTGCGAGCCGAAATACCGGAAGTCGCTGACGATGCCGCTGCGGTGAACCTTGACCCGGAAGCCCGACAACGGCAGCGGCAGCCCCATGACCTCCTGCTCGTAGAAAAATAGGGTCTCGGAGTCTGCGGATTTGGTGCGCGTCAAGGAAAACAGCTTCAGCACGCCCGGATAATGGTCGAGCGCGAACTTCTCCGCCCGGAGCCGCAGTTCCTCCACAGGCAGCTCCGGCAAATCGCAGGCCGACTCCTCCACATCGATCGTATACTCGATCAGATCCCCTTGATCGTTAAGCTCCACGGATAAGCCGCTATCGTTCCCGGACTTGTTCCATATGGGGTCTTCGCCCGCTTTCGTCCAGACGAACATCGCCCGTCTGCCTTCGCGCTTGTCTTCGTGATAATCCGCAATCGTAAGCTCGTACGTTTGCGGGATGTCAAAGAGCTCCTCCGTTCGCAGCTTCAATTCGGCCAGCAGCTTGCGCCGCAAGACTTCCTCGGCAGATGATTCGGAAGCCCCGTCCGCTGGAGACGGCCTTGTGCCTGTCGGTTCGTCCGGGTTATCGTATCGTTTGCGCAACTCCTTCAACCTCCTGTGCAAAATGGTTTTCACCGCGCCTGTCGGCTATGCGGAGCAAGACGGCGATCTCCTCAATGGTCATATCGTGCCAATCTTTGAACGCAATCATCTGTCTCTGCTTCGGCTCCAACGGCCGGGCCGCCGAACGTAAATCGAGACGCCTCCTGTGTATACCCTTTAGACTGGCAAGAGCGCAGTTAGGTTTCAGAGGTTTCGAAAAAAACTCGTTCAGCTCGGCCGGCCGGTTTAACTTATGGTTTATTTCGTTGGCGGACTTCCCGTTATTTTCTTTTTGAAAACGAATACATTTTATTAAAATTGTATTGAAAACGCTGGTATATTGTGGTAGCTTGGTAATATATTTTTACAAAACTTAATATTACATATAATCTATTATTCTTTCATCGAACCTAGAATTTGGGACGAGCACTTACTTCCTATCGGGCCTTCCTCCATGCTCCCGCCGTCCCCGAGCCGCCAACTCTGCCGCTCAATCCCCTACTTCATTGAACCTGCATAACAACGCAGCAGCCGATGCGACTTGTGTCATTTGCAACGGAATCACAGAACGATTCATTGTCGTTCTTGATTTTATAAAATCATGAAAAAGGAGCGAGCTTATGAAGATTCGCAAATGGCTGGCTACAACGGTCATCTTGACTGTTGTCGGCGCAACGGCAGCCGGATGTGCCGGCGGCAACACCGGTACGACCCCCGGTAAGGGAATCGAAGGCGGCGAGAAGAGCGCTGCCCCCAAGCAAGAGATCACCCTTAACTTCAGGACGGAGCCGGGGGCGATGGACGTCTCCAAATCGGTGCAGGTGGCAGCGTTTACCGTCATGAACGCCGTCAGCGAAGGGCTGTACCGTCTGAATAAAGACGGCAAAGCCGAGCCGGGGCTGGCTAAAGACATGCCGAAAATTTCGGCGGACGGTAAAACGTACACGATCCAACTGAAGGACAACCTGGTCTATTCCGACGGCCAGCCGGTGAAAGCCCAGGATTTCGTCTACTCGTACCAGCGTACGCTGGACCCTTCGACCAAGGCATTGTATGCGTTTATGGTAGCTTGGGTTAAAGGCGGGGCGGACGTGCAGAAAGCCAAGACCCCCCAAGAGCTCGAAGCGGCGAAGAAGGCGCTCGGCGTCAAGGCGCCGGATGATAAAACCGTGGAAATCACCTTGGAACGCCCGATTCCATTCTTCACCGAGCAATTATCCTTCCTGCAATTTTTCCCGCAACGCAAAGACATCGTCGAGAAGTTCGGCGACAAAAACGGCGCAGACGCAGATTCCGCCATCGGCCCGGGTCCGTTCAAGCTGGCCCAATGGGACCATGAGCAGCAGATCGTCTTAGTCAAAAACGATAAATATTGGGACAAAGATAAAGTCAAGCTGGAAAAAATCACGCTGAACATCGTCAAAGACGAGAACACCGGTCTGAACCTGTTCCAAACCGGTGCTACCCAACTGCAAAATATTACACGCGAGAGCATCAATCAATGGGAAGGAAAGCAGGAATTCGTCGTGCAGCCCGAGTTGTCTTCCTGGTATGTTAAGCTGAGCCAGAAAAACGTGCCGGCCTTCAAGAACAAAAAGGTCCGTCAAGCGCTGGCGCTTGCCATCGACACCAAAGCGTTCATCGAGACAGTTACAGGCAAAGGTCCCGTACCGGCCACCGGCTTCGTACCGAAAGGAACAAGCGACGGCAACGGCACAGAGTTCCGCAAAAAAGCCGGCGAGCTGAGACCGAAATTCGATCCGGCCAAAGCGAAGCAACTGCTTCAGGAAGGCTTAAAGGAGCTGGGCTTGACAAAGCTGCCCAAGTTCAAGCTTCAGGCGGACGACAACGGCGTCGGTCCGAAATCCGTCGAGTTCGTTCTGGCCCAATGGAAGCAAAATCTTGACGTCGAGGCCATCGGCGAGCCGGTTCCTCACAAGCTGCGCGTCGATAACGAGAACAATCGCAGATTTGAAGCGTCTCTCTCCGGCTGGAGCGCCGACTATAACGATCCGATGACGTTCCTTGAAATGTACGTGACCGGCAACGAATTCAACGAAGTCGATTGGTCGAATGCCGAATACGACAAGTTCATCAATGGCGCGAAAGGCGAGATGGACAAAGCTAAGCGTTCGCAGATGATGGTCGACGGCGAAAAAATAATGATGGAGGAAATGCCGATCATCCCGAACTACTTCCGCTCCATGAGCTGGCTCAAAGACCCGAAACTGCAAGGTGTGGTCTTCCCGCCATACGCGATCGAGTATGAACTCAAGTGGGCCTATGTGAAGTAAGTTCAAGCTAAATAGGCAAAAGCCGTCCTTCCCGTTGAGCAACCAACGGAGGACGGCTTTTTCTATGACTGTCGTACTGGATCAGTACCATTGTTTGAATCAGGGCTTCGCCTTATAATCAGGATATCACTGAACAGCAGCGTTAGCTGCCCGAAAGGAGAGTCCCGCATGGTATCGGCTTCATCCCGTCCAAGAGCGCTCATTATTGGCGCCGGCATCGGCGGATTGTCCGCGGCCATTGCGCTGCAATCCGCGGGGTGGGACGTCTCGGTCTACGAGAGGACATGCACCCTGTCAGGCATCGGCGCGGGCATCGTGCTCGCCGCCAATGCTATGAAAGCACTTCGGAAGCTTGGAGCGGACGAACAGGTTAGCCGCCTCGGAGCCCCTATACGGCAAGCGGATATTTATTCATCCGACGGACGGCTGCTGGTGTCGCTTCCGACGGAAGAGCAAGCCCGGCGCTACGGGGCGCAGAGCTACCTGATCCACCGGGCCGACCTGCATTCCGTTCTGCTCGGCCGTCTGGAGCCCGAGACGGTGCGCACGGATATGAAATTGCGCCGCTGGGAGCAAAGTGAGCGGAGCGTCAAGGCCGTCTTCGAGGACGGCACGACCGCCGAAGGAGACGTGCTGATCGGCGCCGACGGCCTTCACTCTGCCGTTCGGGCGCAGCTCTTCGGCGAAAGCGCCCCGCTTCGTTATGCCGGATATACCGCGCTGCGGGGCATTGCGCATTGGCACGACGAACGGTTTCCGTTCGAGCAGGGCGGCGGCTTCGAGGCCTGGGGGCCGGGCAAGCGGTTCGGCGTGTCGGCAATCGGACAAGGGCGCATCTTCTGGTTCGCCGCCGTCAACGCGCCGCAAGGCCAAGAGCTTCCGCCCGCCGATAGGAAGGCGGCGGCGCTGCATCATTTTCGCGGCTGGATGGAGCCGATCGAGGCGCTGATCGCCGCGACCGATGAGGCCTCCATCCTTTCGCACGATATTTTCGACCGCCGGCCGCTCGCCGGCTGGAGCCGGGGGCGTGTGACCTTGCTCGGCGACGCCGCGCATCCGATGCTGCCCAACCTCGGGCAAGGCGGGGCACAGGCGATGGAAGACGCTCTTGCGCTAGCCCGCTGTCTGCGGCAGACGTGTGGCACGCCAGACACTTCCGGCACCGACGCCGCTGCCGCTCTGCAGCAATATGAGCGGGAGCGGTTCGGACGGACTGCGCTGGTCGTTCGCAGGTCGCGCGCAATGGGCCGGATGGTGCAGCTCGCGCACCCCGCCGCCATTGCCGTCCGGAACCGATTGCTTCGCCTGCTCCCCGCCCGGATGCAAATCAGCCGCCTGGACTGGCTGGTCGGGTATGAGCCCTGACCCCGATCAGCGTCCTAGTAAGGCCAGCACTTCCTCTACCGGCAAAGCGGCAATCGTTCTTCCTTCGCGCCCCATGGTCGTCTCCGCCATAAACAGAGAGTTGTAGATCGCTTCCTCGGTCGCCTCCGCGACGGCGCGGAAGCATTCGGATATCAGCCGGCCGTCTTCGCGAACGACGCGAAGCTCCAATGTACCGGAAGCCGACGTATGCGGAATGCGGTTGCCGTTGCTGAAGGCGATCACGATGTCGCCGCTTCCGTGATGAGCGATCGAGCCGGTACGCGCCAAGCCGAAGCCCGCCCGCTTGGCAATCCGCTTTAACTGGCGGGCGTCCATCGGCAAGTCGGTGCCAACCACGATGATGATCGAGCCGTCGTTGTCCCGCGCTTCCTCCGGCTTCGCCCGAAGGGATTCGCCCACAGGCTTCCCAAGTATGGTCAAATCTTCCCCATTCCCGAAATTCGTCAGCACCAAGACGCCAAAATGGTAAACAACCCCATCGACTTCCACCTGTCTGGACGATGTCCCAATTCCTCCCTTGTAGCCGAAGCAGACCATTCCCGTTCCGGCTCCGACCGCCCCTTCCGAGACGCGGCGACGCGTGCCCATGGCTTCCCTTCCCTGCCGGATCGCTTCCATCGCATGCTCCGGGCGGACGTGGAGTCCCCTCATGTCGTTGAGCAACGAGTCATTGCACTCGCCGGTAACGACGTTCAGCGAGCCGTCGCGGTCTCCGATTCCGTCATCCTGCTCCAGCATGTAACGAAGCGTCCCTTCGGTCACCGCCGGTACGCCGAACGTATTCGTCAGCATAATCGGCGATTCGATAACGCCAAGCTCGTCGACTTGAATCAGACCGGTCGTTTTGCCGAAGCCGTTGATCACATGCGCCGCGGCAACCGTTTTCTCACGAAACCAATCGCCCGGATGCGGCAAAATCGCCGTGACCCCCGTCCGCACGCAAGCGTCGGGGCGGTCCTCATGTAACGTCACCTGCCCTACGGATACTCCGGGGACATCCGTGATGCAGTTAAGCTGTCCGGTCGGAAGCTTTCCGATGGTAAAACCATAATCGCGCAATCGTTTGCTGCTCATCCAATATTCTCCCTCTATTCGTTTATACGCCTCACTTACTTCGGACGGTTGCGCAAAAAGTTCTCGGCGGCAAATCCGCGCACTTCTTCTTCCTTAAAATATTTTAGCAGCTCGTTGATCAAGTTCTGGCTTTTACCCGCGTGCTCCAAGCCTGCGACAAACTCCGAAATGCCGTCAAAATCCGAACCGAGCCCGATATGCCGCACGCCGCCGAGCGAACACAAATGATCGATATGCTTTAATACATCGACAATGGTCGCGTGGCCTCCCTGCTTCACAAAAAGAGGACAATAAACGACGTGAACCGTCCCGCCCTTGGCAAACAGCGCCTTGGCCTGTTCGTTCGTTAGATTGCGCGGGTGATCGCAAAGCGCCCGCGCGTTGGAATGGCTCGCAATCAGGTACTCCGCCAGCTCGACGACATCCCAGAACGCCCTTTCACACAGATGAGCGACATCGGTTAGCAGCCGGTGCTCGTTATTGAAGCGCACAATGTCCCGGCCGAACGAGGTAAGCCCGGCGCCGCGCGGCTCCAGCACGCCATCGGCAGCAAGGTTGGCGTAGTTCCAGGTCAGGCCGACCGACCGCACGCCGAGCTGATATAAAATGTGCAGCTGGCGCAGGTCGTTGCCGATAGGATCGACGCCTTCCAGCGTCAGCATGGCTCCGATCTGCCCCGGTTCGAGCGCGTCGAAATCGGCCCAGCTGCGAATCGGCTTCATTTCCGGATGCTTCCCGAGCACCTCATCGTAGTAATAATGAATCTGATCCAGCGCCGCTTGAAACTTCTGCTCCGCCTTGAGGTCGGGCGGAACGAAGACGGCAAAGCACTGGGCCTTCACGCCGCCTTGCTGCAGCCTTGCCTTGTTCGTCGCCAGCTCCTCCGAGCTGCCGTAGGACAGCTGTCCGCCGCTATGCCAGAGCTTATACAACGCGTCGCAATGAAAGTCGATGATTTCAATGGTTTGCCCCATTTCTTGATCCAGCCTTTCCTGGTTCTGCCCCATCATTGTCCTGTCATTGTACGGAAACGTTCGTACAGCGCCCGCGTGACCGGTCCGGGCTGGCCGTCCCGGATCTGGCTTCCGTCCTCGAAACGAACGACCGGCATCACTTCCGTCGTCGTACTGGTGATGAACGCTTCGTCCGCCTGCCGCAGCTCCTCCGGCGTAAACGATTGTTCGACGAACGGGATGCGAAGCTCGTGCGCGATCCGCTGCACCGCTATTCTCGTAATACCCGCCAAAATGTGATTGGACAGCGGCGCCGTCCGAATCGCTCCGTCCTTGACCATGTAGACGTTGGAGCTTGTTCCTTCCGTCACAACCCCGTCCCGCACGAGAACCGCTTCCAGGCACCCGCGTTCGGACGCCGCTTGCTTGGCCAAAATATTGGGCAGCAGGTTGAGCGACTTGATCCAACAGTTCAGCCAGCGCTCATCCGGATGCAGCATGACGCTAATGCCGGAAGCCCTTGCCTCGGCCGGTATTTCCCGAAACGGCTTCGCCGTCATCGATACGGACGCCGGGCATGCCGGAAACAAATGATTGCGGGGAGCGATGCCGCGGGTTGCCTGCACATAAAGATCGAGATCCGACAGCCCGCTTTTTTGCACCAACTCGCCGATGATCCGCTTCAGCGACTCGCCGTCGTGCCCGATCTCCAGACGGATCGCCGCAGCGCTTTTGAATAGACGATCCAAATGCTCGTCGAGCATAAACGGCCGCCCCTTGTAAATCCGGATCACCTCATACACGCCGTCCCCGAATTGATGTCCTCGTTCGTCGATCGGAACGGCCGGTTCGTCCGATTGGATAAAGCTTCCGTTAAAATAAGCCAAAGCCATGATGCAGCCCTCCCTGATCAAAAAATTCCCATGATATTATCAAATTAATCGATTTCCGCAGACCGGTCCAATAGGATAATGACATGATGGCTATAAAAAAATATAATACGAGGATGGGAGGCGTTTTATGAATACGGATCATGTCGAATGTTTTGTCATGGTGGCTCTGACCGGAAGCTTCAGCAAGGCGGCCAACCTGCTGTATTTGTCCCAGCCTGCGGTAAGCCAGAGGATCAAAGCGCTCGAAGCCGACCTGAACTGCAGGCTGTTTCAACGGACCGGCCGTGTCATCTCCTTGACGGAGGAAGGCGAAAGCTTCCTTCCCTATGCCAAGAGTATGCTGCAAGCGCTTCAGGACGGGCAGCAGGCGATCCAGCGGATTCATGGAAAATTGGAAGGCGAGCTGTCCGTCGCTTCCGTGTTCGGGGCGGCCTTTTACCTGCTGCCTCAGCTCGTGGAGCAATTCCAGACGCTTTACCCGAAGGTGAAGCTGACGCTTTTGACCGGACATTCGCATCAGGTGCTCGATATGGTGTTGAATCATGAAGTATCCTTCGGGATCGCCCGCGCCGTCAATCACCCGCAGATTCGGCGCATTCCGATTCTGAAGGACGATATGCTGCTGGCGGTCTATCCGGGCCATCCGTTTCACGAGCGCAAGCAGGTGACGATTGAGGATGTCGCCAAGGAACGGCTCATTTTATTCAATCGCGGCTCCCTCGACTGGACGCTGATTAACGGAGCGTTCAGCCACTATCGGCTGGACCGGCACGTGGTTATGGAGGCGGATAACTTCGAGGTGGTCAAGCGGATGGTCAAGCAAAGGCTAGGCATCGCGTTTCTGCCCCGCTTCTCGATCCTCCACGATCTGGAGAGGGATGAACTGCGCGAGGTGGAAGTCGCCGGGCTGCCGCAGCTGAACCGCAATTTCGAGCTGATTTATTTGAAGGACATGTCGCTAAACCAGATCATGGAGCATTTTATCGGCTTCTTATGCCAGCATCATGAAAAAACGGAGTAACGAAAAAAACGCCCGACTCGGCAAGTCGGGCGGTCCCTTGTTCAACTATGCAAGCCAAGGAGCGGGGATTACCCGATCGCCCAGTTGCCTTGGCAGAACAACGGCTCGCGGGTGCCGTCCGGCAGCTCGCCGTCAATATCCAGCTCCGCCGAACCGACCATAAAGTCGACGTGCGTCAAGCTGACGTTCGCGCCTTTTGCCAGCAGTTCCTGATTGGTCATCTTCGTTCCATTCTCGATCGTAAACGGATAGGCGCTGCCGACGGCGAAGTGGCAGGACGCGTTCTCGTCAATACCGGTATTGTAAAACACGCGGTTCAGGTTCGAAATTGGAGAATCGTGCGGCACGAGCGCCACTTCCCCCAAATATTTCGCCCCTTCGTCCGTCTTCAGTAGGGCATCCAAATATTCAAGCCCGACCTCGGCCGTATAGTTGATGACTTGGCCGCCTTCAAACGTGAGCGAAAACTTGTCGACCAACCGCCCGTTCAAGTTTAACGGCTTCGTGCTCGTCACCGTTCCGTTCACTCCGGTCCGCAGCGGCATCGTGTACACTTCCTCCGTCGGCATGTTGGCTACGAAGTATACGCCCAGATCGTCCGTCGTCCCACCGCCGTGCCAAATATGCCCTTCGGGCAGCTCGACCGACAAGTCGGTGCCGGGAGCCCGGTAATGCAGCTTCTTGTACTTTTTCTCGTTGAGCTTCTCCTTGACCTGCTTCAACTGGGCGATATGCTCTTTCCAAGCCGTCACGGGATCATCCGTGTCGACCCGGTTCATTTTGAAGATCGTATCCCACATCACCTGGACGCGCTCTTCCTCCGGAAGCTCAGGGAACACCTTGGCCGCCCAAGCCTGCGTCGGCGCTTTCACCAGACACCAGCTGAACTTTTTGTTGCGCACGTAGCCTTGGAATTTCTCTCTCGCTACGGCTGCCGCTTTGGTCGCCCGCGTCACTTTGTCCGAATCGATGCCCTTGTACAGTTCCGGATCGGGTACCTTGATGTTGATCAATGCCCCGCCGTTCTCTGCCAGCTGCTCCATCATCGCCGGCATCCATTGCGGGTAGTAGTCGAACGACTCGTCGGGCGCATATAAGAAGCGGTTTCTCGTCACTTCCTCGTCATCCCATTGAACCTGCACGTATTTCGCTCCCGCTTCGTAGGCCTTTTGCACAACTTTGCGGGTGAAGGGCGCAGCTTCCAACGGCGATTCGATGTGAAGCACTTGTCCGGGCTGAACGTTCGCTCCGACCCGGACAACAAGCTCCGCGTATTTTTCCAGACTTCGGTCAAAAGCTTCCATGTTCCTGTCTCCTGTCTTATCGATTGGTTACCCGTTTCATTATACTCGAAGTCAGAAGACGAACCAAGCGCACTCCCAGGCTCAAATCCGGTCAAACGAAAGGAGCCCCTGACCTGTTCCATGAACCGGCCGGGACTCCTTGCGATCGTTGTCAGCCTCCTACACCGTTATCATGCAAGAGCGTTTTTGCCGACCCGTTCGTCGGCGATTGATACGATACGGACAAGCCATTCAAGAAAATGAACCCCAAGGTCAGAAGCACCAGCATTTTTTTCATGATACGGACACTCCTTCCAAAATTTTCTCGTATTCCTTTTTTTGCTGTTCCGTCGCACGATCAACGTGCTTCCAGAACAAAGAAACGCATCTTTCGAACCCTGAATAATAACGTAATTTTTGAGCCAGACCCAAGGCATGAATTAATTCATTTAAGGCTTGGTGCTTCCCTCCTCTTTTGAAGCTGTAAATGACTTTCTCATACCAAAAGTGAAACAGCTGCGTGCCATGAATGTGATCGGTAATCGTTCCGACTGTCGGGATTCTCTGTTCGAATTTGGAAAGAATCGCATCAACTGAAAACTGGTATCGGTTTGCGGCTTTCATGACGACCGATAAACTGGGAAGAATTTGGTTGGGGAATTCCTCCAAATAGACGGATAATTCGGGCAGCACTTTGAGGTTTCCCGTATTCAATTCAAGGATGAGCCCGTTTCCTTTCCCCCATACCCGGAATTTCTCAACCTCCTTTTTACCGACCTCGTCAAGACCTTGGAACCATGAAAGATCCGAATACTCCTGCACATAGCGCTTAGCCTCTTCGTATTGTTCCAGTTTGGTTAGAACCACCCCTTTCATCAGACAGCCTTGACCATAGTACACCACTAAATGCCGTTCCGTTTGCAGCGGTTGATGCAGCTCACGATGAATCTGCTTTTCGTAGATCGCAGTTGCCAGTTCTCTGAGTTCATCGGCGTACTGTCCGACTTTGTCCCACCTTTCGAAGGTGTAATAAATGTTGGCCATCTGCAAGAGAGCGTCCAGCCGGACATCCTCCGGCAAATGTTTGTAATGGGTTTCAAAACGAAATACGGCTTCTCTGTTTTCTTCCACCCCGGTTCCGATAAGCGATTGAAACAAGCGGAACTGACTCATGACATACTGCGGGTCCTCTGCATTTCCTTTATCGACAATTTGGCGGTAAAGCGGAATAGCCTCTTTTTTCTTTCCTTGCTCAAACAGACTCTCGGCTAAGGAAAATTGCTGCGAGCAGGTTAGCTGATCGTTCAAGAAACACTGGCCCAAGTACAATTCGTAAAGCCATCCGGGGCTTTGCCCCAACACGGATGCGATCTTGTCGAGTTGCTCTATGGTGACGGATCGGGGGTAATCCAACTGCTCAATACGGATTCCTGCAAGCTTGCTGAATTGCGAAGGCGTGTACCTGTGAAGCTGCAACTCATTCTCAACTACCGTTCTCATACTTTCCATGGTCGTTACCATATAAGATTCTCCTCCCTACCTATATCCATATAGTACATCGGTCGAAGGGAAGTGTAAATAACCTACTTTATATGTATATTACTGGTTTGTAACCGCTATCACTCAAAAAAACGAAATGTTGCAAAAATTGCTCTTCGGGATAAGCACTTTTCGCATCGACATGGCATCGTCCTTGTTTTATGATGAGGAAATAGACAACGGTGAACAAAGGGAAGAGGTCAGCCTATGGAACATGTCATTGATATTCAGGATGTATCTTGGAAAAACGGTCAGAACGTTTTGCTGCACAATATCTGCTGGACCGTGCGTCCCAAAGAGCATTGGGCGCTGCTGGGCTTGAACGGATCGGGGAAAACGACGTTGCTGAACATAATCAACGGCTATCTCTGGCCGATGACAGGGTCGGTGTCTGTGCTTGGCCACCGGTTCGGGGAAGTCGATTTGCGCGAGCTGCGCCGATCCATCGGCTGGGTCAGCTCCTCGCTGCAAGAGAAGCTGTATGCCACCCACAAAACCCAGTATGTGGTCATCAGCGGCAAATACGCGACCATCGGCTTGTACGAGCGGCTGTCCGATGAAGATCTGGACCGGGCGCAAGCACTGATGCGCACGCTGGGCTGCACGCATCTGTGGGACCGGGAATTCCGGACCTGCTCGCAGGGAGAGAAGCAGAAGGTGCTGATCGCCCGGGCGCTGATGGCCGACCCGCACCTGCTGATTCTGGACGAGCCCTGCAACGGGCTGGATTTGTTTTCGCGCGAAAAGCTGCTGGATAGTATCCAGGAGCTGAGCTGCCAAGAGCAGTCGCCGACGCTGATTTACGTCACCCACCATACGGAGGAAATCGTTCCCGCCTTCAGCCATACGCTGCTGCTGCGCAGAGGCGAGGCGGTCCGCAGCGGACCTACCGAAAGCATCCTGGAGGCGGACATCTTGACCGATTTTTTCGAAGCTCCTGTCGAGGTCGAAAAGCACCGTCAGCGCGTGTACGTGCGGGCGGCCCACGGCGGGAACCCGCTTACGTAGCGGCTTAGGAAGCAAAGCCAAAAAAGCTTAGCGTTCTTCTTCGTCCGAAACATGACAATGCCCGTGCAGTCAAAGTAAAGTGGAAAAACCGACGGCAGCCTTGGACAAGCAAAAAAGTCCCGGGCTGCCGCTGTATGGAATCGTCAGGGCTTTTCTGGCTTGTATCAAGCAAATGATTGTTTTTTAATCCGGATTGCTTGAATTCTTCCATTTATACCGGCTCCAATAATCCCTTTTCCAAACAAGTTGTAATCCATAAAATTTTTACGCTTGATCCAAATTGGATGTGAATGTAGTCTTTGTCTATTCGTCTTATGGTTCCGGAGCCGAAAACGCTATGTCTTATGGTCTTCCCTACAATCAGCCCGGCTTGATCCCGTATAGCATCTTTTTCTGCTGCCCCGCTGTTTTTGGGCACATCCTTTTTCGGAGGATTCACGATGCTCCTGATCGCCGTAACAAACTGCGATTCTTTAACCTCCTCACCGTCTCTTTTCCGATACGTTATAAGCTCCAGATGTTTCTTCGCCCGTGTCATACCAACATAAAAAAGCCGAACTGCTTCTTCCATCATTGCTGCCGAGCTTGCTTTGAGATCGTCAGATGACGGAATAATGCCATCCACGAGATCCATCATATAGACCCGCTCAAACTCAAGACCCTTAGCGCTATGAAACGTTGAGAAAGTCACGACATTCTGATCTTTCCTGAACTTCGCATTCTTTAGAACCAATTCCAGATGTTTTAACCTGCTCGCAAACTCCTCCATCGTCTCCAGCCCCACTGCAATCTCTTCCAATGTGTTAAGGATGCCGATTAAGTATTCCTTACGGAATCCAAGCCGCTCGCAGATCTTTTCAAGCGCCTTTTCATATCCCAATCGATCACGAATGACACGTATAGCATGTAGCGGCGGCATCCCACGCATTTGCAGAAATGTTTCTTTGCTTGCAACCAACGGCTTCACTTGATAATCCTGCAATTGCACATGATTCAGCAAATTATCAAATACCGATTCGTTATTGTCAATCTCCTTCAATGCCGCCATCTGCTGTTTACTGATATATGCATTAAATTTCAGGTGGATCTTTTCCAAAATGTCCGGACGCTTGTCAGTAAAGCTCATTCGCATGAAATTTTTAATGTCTTCGACTACCCAATGCGAAAAGAATCGATTGTCTGCATCTTTCATGAAAAAGGGAATCCCTGCCCGATCAAATTCATTGATCAAGGCAATGGATGAGGAATTGTTACGATACAATACGGCCACTTCAGAAAGCTGCTCCACCTTCTGAATCTGTTGAACCAGATACTTCGTTTGATAGATGTAATCCGATAAGCTTCTGATCTTCATCGGCTTACTTGATGGATTCTTCGTGAACATATTTTTGTCGTAACGGTTCTTATTTCGCTTGATGAACTGATTCGTTACGGTCACGATATCTTTAGAGGAGCGGTAATTTTGCTCCATAAACAAGGTAATGGCATGGGGATACACTTGCTTGAAGTTCAAAAGGTAGGAAGGCTCCGCGCCACGCCAACTATAAATCGATTGATCGTCATCTGCAACCACGCAAAGATTCCCGTGCTTCCGAACCAGCTTTTCGATAATGGCATGTTGCACTGCGGAGGTATCCTGACTCTCGTCCGAAAGGATATAATCATACCGCTCCTGAACCCTCCGAAGAAGTTCTCTATCTCTCTCTAAAACCTGCTCTCCTATCGTCAGCATATCGTCGTAATCGACAAGCAACTTGCTGTGACCTGATCTCTTAAATGCCTCATATTCATGCAGAATCCGTTCCGCTTCCGGTACAGTTGTTCGAACCAACGACCATTTCTCCGGAGGAATCATTTTATTTTTGATGAAACTAATATAGGTCGTTAAATCATCCATCTGATCATCGGTAATATTATCGCCAACCATGGACTTGAACAAATTACGCAAAATCATTTTCTTGTGCAGCGGCAGATGTTTCGCATCCATCGTTTTTTGCTCTTCCAAATCCAGATCCCCTTCGATGATTTGGAAAGCCGTTCTTGTTTTCCGAAAATGTTCTCCCATTACCTCATAAGCAACGCTGTGTATCGTCGAAAAATGGACCGGTTGAAGGTGCGGAAAAAATCGCTTAAATCGCTTCTTCATATCATGAGCCGACGCACGGCTAAATGTAACCGCCTTTATTCGCGATGGATCAATTTTTTTCTCCTCAATCAAATAACCTATCCTCATGATGATGGTAGTCGTCTTCCCGGACCCTGGCGATGCCAGTAAGAGCAGCGCTCCGTTCGTCTGAAGAACAGCTTTCTTCTGAACTTCGTTTAAGGCAACGCCTATTTCACGTCTCTTGCGTGTAAAGAAATCTTCTTTTCCCTTCATTTCGAATTTTCCTTTCACCGTTCCATTCCCTATATTCCCATTATATTCAGAATCTTATCTGAAGCTATCATCCAAACAGAAGGCCAATTCTTGGACCATCTTACACCTCGGCTTTGAAGTTTATATGAATGTATCCTATAATCCTATAATCCTATAATATCAGTATATATTAACAGGAGATGCTTGCGGGGATGAAAAAGAAAACCATCTTGGAACGATGGCATTGTGAAGAATTTGTGGAAAGTGTCCGCCCTTTTATCGAGGCCATTTCTGCTGGACATGCAGTTATTCGGGATGCTGACTTTGCGGGACTGGAAGTGGGCCCTTTTGCCGTCATAAAAGAATTGGAAAGGTCCAGTTTATATGGATCTCACCTTGAAAATGTAAACCTTTCCTATGCAAATATACATAATTTGTCGAATAGTATTTTGTCTCGTGTCAACTTTTCCAAAGCTACCTTGGAGCGGTGTTCGATGTTTTCATGACAAATTACGGACTCTGATTTTTCATCGGCTAAAATGAGGGTCAAGATGGACGATACCCGTTATCATCATTGTCGCTTTACAGGCACTCAATTTATCGGCCATGGCTGGTTAGAGTTCGGGGGGAGACGAGTGAAGTTTTACAATTGCAACTTTACGAATGCAACGTTTCGCAGGGTGGAGCTTAGAGCTGCCAGATTTTACGACTGTATTTTTGACAATACGACATTTATCAAATGTGAGCTAAGCGGGACAAAAGCGGAAGGCGGGCGGCTTGCCATCTGCAGCCCAGTTTACCGACATGGATATTCCCGTGTGGGCACAGTAAAAAATATCCCGATAAATCAAGGTTTTGACTCATCGGGAAAAATTCTTCGGCGACAAAATAAATTACAACCCCCCCCGCTGCCTCATCGCCTCGAACAGGACAACAGTAGCAGCCATCGCCGCATTCAGCGATTCGGCACGCCCCTTCATCGGGATTAGCACCTGATGCCGGGCAAGCTGCCGAACTTCCTCGGAGACGCCTTGCCCTTCGTTGCCGATCACAAACCACGTGGCTTTGCGAAAATCGTGCTCGTAACAACTAACCGCTCCCTGCAGGCTTGTAGCGACAACCTGCACGCCGGACTCGGTCGCCCGCGGCAGCCATTCGGTCAAATCGCCTTGGACAATCGGCAGATGGAAAAGCGACCCCATCGTCGAACGCACCGTTTTCGGATTATACAGGTCGACGGTTCCTTTCCCAAGCAGCACGCCGGAAGCCCCGACCGCATCCGCGCTGCGGATGATCGTGCCGAGATTGCCGGGGTCCTGGATGCCGTCGATGACGACGACCAGCCCGTTCGGCTCACTTGCTGCGAGAAGATCGCTTCCGCGCCACGGCAGCTTCGGCACGACTGCGAACACAGGCTGCGGCGTCTCGGTGTCCGTGCATTTGGCCAGCACGGCTTCCGTTACCGCGACGCATTCCGTTCCTTTAGCCGCCGCATCCTCCAGCAGCCCGGCAATCGCCTGCTTCTTATCGGCCGCGTACACCAATACCTCCGGTACCAGGTCACCGGAACGGAGCGCCTCCTGCACAAGGTGGACGCCTTCGATCAGGAAGCGTCCCTGCTTGTCCCTCCCTTTGCGGCTGAGCAACTCGGTCCACTGCTTTACCCGCGGATTTTGAGCCGAGCTTAGGATAGCCGATTCATTGGAAACTACCTTTTTTTTATCGTTCATACGATTTTCTTCGACCCTCTATTCCGCGAATGTCTTTTCGAAATTTTTCAAATCCGTGTTCGTCCCTACAACGACAAGAATGTCGTGATGTCTAATGATATCCTCGGCGTGCGGGGCGATGTTCATCTTGTCCCCGGTTCGGATCGCCATCACGTTACAGCCATATTTGGCGCGAATATCGAGCTCTCTCAGATTGCGGCCAACCATTTGCCCGGACGCTTGAACCTCGACGATGCTGTAATCTTCCGAAAGCTCGATGTAATCGATAATGTTGGATGAAATCAAATGATGGGCCACCCGGACACCCATATCGCGCTCCGGATAAATCACCTTGTCCGCCCCGACTTTTACGAGCACCTTGCCGTGCAGTTCGTTCTGAGCCTTGACGACGACCTTCGGCACGCCGATTTCTTTAACGATGATTGTCGTAAGAATACTGGCCTGAATATCTTGTCCGATTGAGACGATGACGACGTCGAAATTGCGCAATCCGAGCGCGCGCAGCGCTTCTTCATCGGTGGAATCGGCTTGAACGACGTGGGTCACAATATTCGACACTTCCTGTGTCCGCTGCTCGCTGCTGTCGATCGCCAGCACTTCAAAGCCGAGATTCGATAACGTCTTGGCTACGCTGAAGCCGAAACGCCCCATTCCAATGACAGCGAATTGTTTGCTCATCCGTGTTCATCCCCCTTCTCATGTTCTTTATTATATCAAGAAGCGCAGCAGTTCACCAAAGTTCGTGACGAAGCATGAAACTTATTCAAGCGGAGCATATTAATGAAAGCGAAATTGCATCATCCAAGTGGAAAAGACCATAAAGCGAGGAACTGCCATGAACCTGAATTTGCGGCAAGCGATCATTCAGCGCATGCATGACAAAAGCAACGAAGAGCTGTTCGACGTTATTGCGGATTCGATGGATGCGGAAGAACGTGTGCTGCCGGGCCTTGGAGTATTGTTCGAAATTATTTGGAAGCACAGCGAAGCGGATACGCAGAACCAGATGATCACAACGCTCAAAGAACATTTGGCTTAAAGCAACGGCAAAAAAGCGTGCGGGGAACGATCCCTGCGCGCTTTTCCGTCATGCGGCTTCCCCTCACCGTCCCTTATCGAATCGGGCGCAACGCAACGACGGTGTTACCGCAGGATGCGGCACGATTGCCGCACGACAAGCTTCGTATCCAGCCTAAGTCTGAAGCTCTCCGATGCGCCATCCGTCTCATTCCCTCCGCCGACGCGTCTCAGCACCCGCTCCGCCGCCAGCCGACCCATCTCGTAAAACGGCACAGCAACGCTCGTTAGCGGAGGGTCGGTTACGCGGGCGGCCTCCGAGTCGTCATAGCCGACAATGGCGTAATCCCGTCCGGGAACGTGCCCGTACTCACGCAGCCCCTGCATCAAACCGATCGCCATCCGATCGTTGGAGGCGAACACCGCCTCGATCCGGTTCAGGTGCGGATGCATGGCCGCCGCCGCTTTCATTCCGCTTGTTCGGCTGTAGTTGCCTTCGTAATACAGATGCGCAGGCAGGTCGCCCGCAGCCTTGGCATCCGCCGGCAGCAGTCCCGCTTCGCGCATGGCCTGCATATACCCCCGCAGCCGGTCGCCGCTGTTGGAAAATTCGGGCGAGCCGCTCAAAAATGCTATGTTCCGGTATCCCAGATCAAGCAAATACCGTACCGCGCGGTAGCTGCCTCCCTCATGATCCGCATCCACTTCATGAAACCGCTCTCCACTCATATGCTGGTTAATCAGGCAAAAGGGGAACCCGCCATCTTCCAATTTTTCCAGCTCCGCCCGCTCCGAGGGCGTATCCGTCGCTCCGAGGATCACGCAGGCATCCACCTTCTGCGAACGAAAAATACTACTGTAATCGCTTTCTTCTCCGGGAACGCGGAATTTCAGCAGCATATCGTAGCCTGAAGCCTTCACCTGCTCCCCGATGCCGCTAAGCACCTCGGAGAAATAATAAGTTGAAAAAATGTGCACTTTCGGCACGTAAGGCAACACGACGCCCAAGTTGCCGCTTCTGCGGCGGGCGAAGCTTTGAGCAATCGCGTTCGGATGATAATTTAAAGTTTTGGCGGCCTGCAGCACCCGCAGCCGAGTCTGCTCCTTCATCGGACCGACGTCGTTGAATACGCGGGAAACCGTCGCTTCGGATACTCCCGCCAGCTCTGCAACTTCCTTTCGGGTTACGATTTCAGCCGCCTCCTTAAAAACAATGTACGACCTCTCATTATCTCACGCTCTTTCTAGGTATGTCTACCCTGAATTTCACCTATTGACAACTGGCGAATAATGGGAAACGATAACTACATAACGACGTTCAACAACGAACGAAAACGAGGGGAGAGGTAGTGTTGGACACCTTATTATATTTGGAGGAACTGGCATTCATCAGACCTGACAATCGCTTTAAGGCGCAGTTGTGTCTTAGCAGCCGTACAACCCCATATGAAGATGCGGATGCATTAAGCGTCCTCCATGAGCAGGAGCTTG
Source organism: Paenibacillus sp. MZ04-78.2 (assembly GCF_024213375.1). GTDB lineage: Bacteria > Bacillota > Bacilli > Paenibacillales > NBRC-103111 > Paenibacillus_G. The sequence continues at coordinate 114,270 of NZ_JANAVJ010000011.1, forward strand.
CTTATTACCGGAAGCTGCAATATATAAGGAAGCATAGCTTTATGCTTGGCCGCTACTGCGCGAAGCAGGCGATCTCCGCGTACACTCGTATGGCGGAACCCCAGCTTGGGCAACTATGGGTGCAGCAGGGAGTATTCCAGCAGCCGGTTATCATGCTTCCGCGCACCGAGCCTCTTCAGATCACCATTACGCATTGTGATCATATTGCGGCTGCCATTGCGTTCCCGGAGGCCCACCCGGTAGGTATCGACTTGGAGAAAATCGACGGCGCCAACGTCAGTGCCATCGAGTCGCGAATGACAGCAAACGAGAAGCAAATGATCGCGGACACCTCTCTTGATTACGAGGCCGCGCTTACGATGCTGTGGACCTCCAAGGAATCCTTGTCGAAAATTTTGAAAACCGGACTCATGACCCCGCTCTCCGTGTATGAAATCGATCATATGGACATCAAGCAAGACTGCATGGTCACCAGCTATACGAACTTTGCCCAATATAGCAGCGTATCGTTCCGCGTCGGCCGCTACATGTGCTCGATCACCCATCCGAAAAGAACCGAATTCAAAGTGAACATCCCGGAGATTCAGCAACTTTTTGGCACATCGTCTGCTGTCGATGTTCAGTGACCGGAAGTTTCCGCCCAGCGCTTGCGCTTGCTATCCCGCTTGGAACCCTCTATGCTGGAGCTAACAGACTTAACCGAACCATTCCGACTCCGATGGAGGTGCCGCCATGAAACTGCTGGTCGCGGAGGACGATACGTCCGTTTGCGAAATGCTGCACTTGTTTTTTCAAAAAGAACAGTATGATACGACCTTCGTTCATGACGGGCTCAGCGCCCAGGAACAGCTTGATCGGTATACGTGGGATTTCGTCATCCTGGACTGGATGCTTCCCGGCAAGGACGGGCTGGCGCTGTGCAGGGATATACGCGATAAAGGGGAAACGCCGGTCATCCTGCTTACGGCACGCGATCAGGAGCAGGACCGGATTATGGGGCTTGAGCTCGGAGCCGACGATTACGTCAGCAAGCCGTTCAGCCCGATGGAGCTGATCGCCCGCATGAAAGCCGTGCTGCGCCGATACCATCGAGGCGGCGGGGCTGAGGCCGAAGGGGCGGCCGATCCGCAAGAGCTGCTCAAACACAAGACGATAGTCGTCAACCTGTCCGCCCGGACCGCCACTGTCGGCGGGAATACGATCAGCAACTTAACGCCGAAGGAGTTCGATCTGCTCTCGCTGTTCGTCCGGTATCCCAGACGCGTCTTTACCCGCGAGCAGCTGCTGGAAAGCGTATGGGGCTACGATTATTTGGGCGAAGAGCGCACGGTCGATGTCCATATCAAGCGGCTGCGCAATAAGGTGTCTTCGCCGGAGCATCCGTTGATCGTGACCGTCTGGGGCGTGGGCTACAAGCTAGAGCTGGAGGAATAACGATGAAGCTGAGCCATCTGCGGCCGCGCTTCCGGTTTACTTTTTTCCAGCGGCAGTTTCTATCCCATCTCCTTCTGTCCATGCTCATTCTCGTCCTGCTGGCGGCTGGGTTTACCTACTACATGAAGCAGCAAACATTCGACAACGAGACGGAAGAACTGGCCAGCGTCTCCAAAGGAATCGTCCGCCTGATCGCAAGAGAAGGGGAAGACCCGACCAGCGCGCTGCAAGCGTATCGCACCCTGCTGGCTGAACGCCGGACGTCGTTCATCCTGCTGGATCAAGCCGGCGAAATCGCCTACCGCGACCCGAAGATGCCCGGCGCGCTGCGGGGCAAGGCGTTCTTGGACGAGCTGCGGGCGCACATATCCGACACCAAGGGCAACGAAAGCTTCATCGTCGAACGCGGAGCGGAGAAGCCATGGGTCGTCGTTTACAGGCAAACCAAGCTGAAGCCGCAAAAAACCGAGCTGCACCTCTTCGTCTTCTCCCCGCTTCATGGCATTCAAGAGACGATGGAGGCGCTTAACCAAGCGCTGATCTATATGATCGTCGTTATTTTCATACTGGCCGTCGCCGTCAGCTGGATATTTTCCCGCAGTATGAGCGCCAGCATCCGGTCGCTGCGCCGGACGACCCGCCAAATTGCCGCGGGAGATTATGCCGCCCGATCCACGGTTCGGCGGTCGGACGAGCTGGGCGAGCTCGCGGGCGACTTCAATACTATGGCCCGGCAGCTCGAGCTCGCCTTGCATAAGCTGCAGCAGTTCGAGACGCGGCGCCGCCATTTTATTATGGACGTGACGCACGAGCTGCGCACGCCGCTTACCTCGATCCGCGGCATTATCGAAGGGCTGAAGAGCAATCTCGTCCACTCACCGGAGGAGCGGGCCAAATATTACGGCATCATCGAGAAGGAAACGTTCCGCCTGATCCGGCTCATCAACGGACTGCTCGACATGGAGAAAATCGAAAGCGGCCTCATCACGCTGAACAAAAAACGAACACCGCTTAAAGAGCTGTTCGAAATCGTTCACGAATCGCTCGAAGTCTTGATTGAAGAGAAGCGCCTGCACATTCTGATCGAATGCGAGCCGGACCTGCAGGTGTATGCCGACTACGACCGGCTGATGCAAATTCTCATCAATCTGGTCAAAAACAGCATCCAGTTTACGGCATACGGTACGATCCGCCTGACCGGCTCCGAAACGGAAACGCATACCGTAATCGTGATCGCGGATACCGGCCGCGGCATGTCCAAGGAAGAGCTGGCGCTCATCTGGGAGCGGTTCTACAAATCCGATCCGTCCCGATCCAAAAGCAACAGCGAGACCGGACTCGGCCTATCCATCGTCAAACAGCTCGTCGAAGCCCATGCAGGCACGATCGGAGCGGACAGCACGCCCGGCATCGGCACCTTGTTCACGATCGCCCTGCCCAAAACCGACCAAGCCGCATCCAAGGACGGCGAAGCGGGTTAACACCGATTCGGGAGCGGCGCCAAGGCTCCTCCTTCAAAAAGAACGGACGGCTGCTCAGAGCCGTCCGTAAGCTTTTGCATATCGGTAAATTCTCGCGAAGATGCGCTTATCCTTCAGCTTTCGGAAAATATAAGGATCGGGAGCCGTGTTAATCTCCAGAATCCACGGGTGCAGCTTCTCGTCCAGCGCGACGTCCAGCCCGATTTCCTTAAGTCTTCTGTACTTCGAACGAAGCTGCCCTGCTACGGAAGTGCCGAGCCTGCGCAGCCCAGAGGTTAATCTCGACTTTTCGGCGCTCCCGGCATGCCCCTGCAACAAAACCTCTACGGGTTTGAGCTTTCCTCCATTGTGCACATTAGTTACGACCTTACCCGGCGCAGCGACGCGCCCGATCAATCCTGTCGTCAGCCAGTTCCCGGTCGGAGTCTTCTGCACCATGACGCGAAGATCGAAGCGCCGCTTCTTATATTTGAGCAGATGGATGCCTTTTTGCACCAAGTACATCCGTTTTCGGGTCAATCCCGCAATATGCCTGTATAAGTCATCGTATTGGGCAAAGGTGTTAATTTTCGTTCCGGTATGACAGCGGTAAGACGCGCTACCTCCGCCGGCCAGCCGCTCCACCCGTATCACGCCGATGCCGTACGTGCCGCTGTTCGGCTTGACATAGACCATGCCGTGCCGGTCCAGCATCCCCCTCAAGCTTTCGCGGTTCAGCTTGCGCGTCTCGGGAATGTATTTGGCCAGCTTCCGGTTCGGAATCACCGCCTGGGTTTTGGCCCATTTGCTCACGATGTAGCTGCTGTTATTCGGTTTACTCTTCCTCATTTCATCCACCTTTCTTCCTTCGGCCGGAGAACGGCTGGCACCAAACTGCCCTCATCTCCCTCTACACCTTTGACGAACTTCCTATTCCCGCTATCCAATCCCTCTGGGCCTTGGTCTCGTTCATCCATCATAGTGTATGCCCCCCGCCGCAGCACGGTAAGGTATAGAGGCCTACGACAGGCGTCCGGGACATGCAGAGACCCCCGTTATGGCCGATTTTCCGCAAAAAAAGGCAGCTGCCGCGATGCAGGCAACTGCTTCTTCCAAAGTTCTACTACGATTTAAAGCCGAGCTTGCGCTCGATTTTTTCAAAAACCGACAGGCCAACGGCCAACCAGCGCCGGGCGAGCGTCCATTGGGTGAACAGCTTGTATACGGCTACGGCAGAACCGATGCCAAGCAGTGCTCCGACAGTGACGTCTATCGGATAATGGACGCCGGTCCAGATCCGGGACAAAGCGATCAATGCGGCCAGCGCAAGCCAGACGTATCCGTCCTTACGGCGGTACAGCCAGATCGAGGTGGCGATGACAAAAGCGCCGATGGCATGGCTGCTGGGAAACGACGCATTAGCCGCATGCTCGATCAACTGATGAACTTCATGGCTGACGAACGGCCGGTTCCGGTAAAACAACTTGCCGATCAGCGAGCCGATCCCCATCGCCAACACGGCAGAACAGAGCGCTTTCGCCACCATCCGGCGGTTCTCTTGTTTTCGGGTAAACCAATACACGACGATGGCCAAATAAAAGAAATATTCCGCATATTCCGCGAAAAAGCGCATCCACACGTTAAGCGTCGTATGATCGACAGCCAGGCCGTTGATCATTTCGAATAAATCATAGTCCCATTTCAACAACATACACGATCTCTCCTCGTTCCGTTAACGGCTGAACGGCAGTTGCACCGTCACCGTCGTTCCTTGGTTCTCTTCACTTTCCAAACGTATGTCCCCATGATACTTCTCGACGAGCCGCTTGGCGATCGAAAGCCCCAGGCCGCTGCCGCCTCGTTTGCGGCTGCGGGCTTTGTCCACGCGGTAAAACCGGTCGAACACATGCTCCACTTCCGCTTTCGGAATGCCCATTCCGTAATCGCGGATGACGATACGCAACATCGTGTCTTTTATCAAGACGGCCGACACGTGGATTTTGTTTCGTTCGACCGAATATTTCACCGCATTATCCAACAAAATCAACAAAATTTGTTTGATATGATTTGGAACCAATCGGATGTGAACGCCTTTCAGCGCATCCATATCCGTCGTAATCTCGAATTCGGGATGAACAATGGAAACGTTCTTAACGATTTGGGCGATCGTCTCTCCCAGATCGCACAGCTCGGCAACGCCATCCGGACTGGCATGTTCCGCGCGGGTAAGCTCCAGCAGCTCCTGCACGAGCCCTTTCAGACGCTCCAACTCCTCAAGCGAAGCGCGGAGCGATTCGTCTACGAGAACCGGATCGCGCTTGCCCCAACGGTTCAGCATCGACAAATGCCCGGAAATAATCGAAATCGGGGTCCGCAGCTCGTGCGAAGCGTCTTCAACGAATTGCTTCTGCTTGCGAAACGACGTTTCCAATTGATCCATCATCTCGTTGAACACGTGGGCCAGCGCCGAAATCTCATCCTTATTGTCGTAGAAAGGCACCCGCTCCTGCAGGCCGTTCTTCTGGATACTCCTCATCGTGTCCGTTATGCTTTGAACCGGCCTTAGCAACCGTCCCGCCAGAAGCAGCCCGCCTAGGCCGCTCAGCAGCACTGCCCCGGCACCGCCCAGAATCATGACCAGCGTGACAATCCCTTTCAGTTCGTCGAACGTCTCCAGATTGCTGACGATTTCAATTGTACCGCGGAATTTCTCCGACACGACCGGGGCGCGCAGAACGAGCAGATGCTCCTCCTGATGCCATACGCTTTCAAGCTCGGTGTTTGTGACCGGACGCGGCGCCACCCAATCCTCCGGCAGCGCCAAAAGCACCGTCAGCACCGGCTTTCCCTCACCGTCCAAAATCCGGATCAATTGATTTTTTTGATTGATGCTCTGAATAAAATGCCTGCTCCTGACGATTTGTCCGGCATCCAGTATATCACTTTTTTCCGTAAAATAACTTTGCAGCTCGCCCATCGTTTTGCGCACCGACTCCACTTCGCGGCTGCTCATCCATTGGTTGATGCCGATATATTGAACGGCGTTATAGACCGTAAACAAGACGAACAGCATGAAGGCCGACCATAAGGTCATCTGCCATTTGATCGGCAGCCGGGTGAAGCGCATTCGCAGCTTTTTCATGACCGGATGACGTAGCCGATGCCACGGACGGTTTGAATATAGCTCCGCTGCGCCGGATCGTCGATTTTGTTGCGCAAATAGCGGACGTACACATCGACCACATTCGTCTCGACTTCGCAATCGTACCCCCAGACCAGATCAAGCAGCATCGCCCGGCTAAGCACCCGGTCCCTATGGTTCATAAGTACCAGCAGCAGCTCGTATTCACGCTTGGTCAGCTCCAGAACCGCCCCGGCCTTGCTTACGGTCCCGGCGACCGGATTGATCCGAAGCTCCCGGTACGCCAACGCCGCTTGCGCTGCACCGATTCCCCGCTTGCTTCGTCTTATGACCGCCCGAATTCGTGCCAGCAGCTCCTCGATCGCGAACGGCTTCGGCAAATAATCGTCCGCTCCGCTGTCCAGCCCCGATACGCGATCCATGACGCTGTCGCGGGCCGTCAGCATAATGACGGGCGTTTCGAAGCCGGCACGGCGAATGCCGCGGCATACCTCGAAGCCGTGCAGCTCCGGCAGCATGGCATCAAGCAGAATGGCATCCCATGCATCGCGGGTGGCGGTTTCCAGGCCTTCCCGACCGCTCCCGACGACAGTTACGGCATAGCCTTGGTGCATCAATTCCAATTCCATAAATCGGGCAAAATTTCGCTCGTCTTCCACAATAAGAATCTTTTTCATCCTGTTCCCTCTGGTTGCGTTTGAAATAGTAAAAAAGCGGCAATCGCATCGATCCTATTATTGCCCTTAGCCGCAGCTTTAACTATACAATACGAAGATGAAAATTCGATGAGAAAAGGAGAAAAATTTCGCTTCCGGCAAAGCCCCACTAAAAAGCAAACGGCCAGCCGGGACCCATGTCCCGACCGACCGGCAATTCAAGGCGTGTCTAGCCTCCATTCAAGGCAGCCCATACGTTTTGGATAAAGGAATAAGCAAGCAGGACAGCCATCGACCCTACCGATAAGATAACGTATAAGCGGAACGGGTTTTTAATGAGCCGGGGGTAATGATCCAGACGCTTGGGCGTAGATACCCCTTGGATGACGTCGAAATGACGGATCGCATCGTTAAAAGGCTTCCGGTCCTCCATAATGAACGTTCGGTTCGGTTGCGTGGCGTGAAGGTCGGCATCTTCATACGGATTGTACGGTTTGCTATTCATAATTAAGCATCCCCCATTCCCATTTACCTTCCACTGCATTCCTATTTTATCAAATTGAGCCATTCCCGGCAAAAAACAAACAGCCCCTCGTCCGGTCGATGAAAACCGCGAAGGGCTGCCTGCTTATCGGATCGGCGCCATTAAGGCGCAGTCTCTAGAAATTTCAGGTTCGGATTTTTTTCCATCGCCGTGCGCAGCGCATATTCGTTCTCGAACAGCGTGACGTAATTGTCCTTCTTATCCTTCACCAGCTGCGAGTTAATCCGGAACTTGCCCGGATCGATGTCGTCGCCGACGAGCCACCGCGCGAACTGGTAGGTCATCCGCGACAGCTGCACCTCGCTGCTGTACTCCGCTTTCATCCGGTATTCGAACACCTCGAATTGGAGCTGTCCGACGACGCCGAGAATCAAATCCTCGAAGCCGATCGTTTTGAACACCTGAATGGTGCCCTCCTCGGTCAACTGGTCCACGCCCTTCTGGAACTGCTTGTGCTTCAGCGCGTTTTTGACCGTCACCTTGGAGAACAGCTCCGGGGAGAACGTCGGCAGCTCGTCGAACTCTACGCTGCCGCCTTGGCACAGCGAATCCCCAATGCGGAAAATACCGGGGTCGAACAGCCCGATAATGTCGCCGGGATAAGCATCCTCGACGATGTCGCGGTCCTGCGCGAGAAATTGCTGCGGCTGCGCCAGCTTGATGTCTTTGCCGACCCGCACGTGCTTCACCGACATGCCCCGCTCGAATTTGCCGGAGCAAATTCGCAGGAAAGCGATCCGGTCGCGGTGAGCCGGATTCATATTCGCTTGAATTTTGAAAATGTAGCCGGAAAACTTCTCATGCAGCGGATCGACCAAGCCTTCGCTGCTTTTGCGCGACGTCGGTATCGGAGCGAGCTGCAGGAAATTCTCAAGGAACGTCTGCACGCCGAAATTGTTGATCGCGCTGCCGAAGAACACGGGCGTCAGCTCGCCATTCCGTACCTTCTCGTAGTCGAACTCGTCGCCTGCCACATCGAGCAGCTCCAAGTCCTGCACCAGTTGATCGTAAAAAAATTCGCCTGCGATTTCTTTCACGATCGGGTCATCGTAGCCGCTCACTTTGCGTACTTGAATTTCTTTATGATCGTCGCCTTGGAACAGCTCGACCTGCGTCAGCTTCCGGTCGTACACGCCACGGAATTGTTTGCCCATCCCGATCGGCCAGTTCATCGGATACGAGCGGATACCCAGCACCTGCTCCAGCTCTTCGAGCAGATCGAACGGATTTTGCCCCTCGCGGTCCAGCTTGTTGATGAATGTGAAGATCGGGATGCCCCGCTTGCGGCACACCTGGAACAGCTTCTTCGTCTGGGCCTCGACCCCTTTGGCCGAGTCGATCAGCATGACGGCGCTGTCCGCCGCCGTTAACGTCCGGTACGTGTCTTCACTGAAGTCTTGGTGGCCCGGAGTGTCGAGAATATTGACCCGATGTCCTTCATAATCGAACTGCATCACACTGGAGGTGACCGAAATCCCTCTTTGCTTCTCGATCTCCATCCAGTCGCTCGTCGCATGGCGATTCGCTTTGCGCCCTTTAACCGTACCGGCCATCCGAATCGCGCCTCCGAACAGCAGCAGTTTCTCGGTCAGGGTCGTTTTCCCCGCGTCGGGGTGGGAGATGATGGCGAAGGTGCGCCGCTTCTGTACTTCTTCTTTTAATTTCTCGGATAATCCGGTGCCCATAATCAGTTTATTCCTTCCTCAATCTTATTCAGTTCATAGCTTTGCAAAATCCGAATCTGAACGATTCCGCCCGCGCCGCTACGTTCTCACTTAAATGTTCAGGTCAGCTTGACGGTCCAGTCGGCTTCCTTCAGCCACGTTCCCGATTCGAACGCCCGGCCGCGCAGCGTCACTTTGTCCCGATATACCTGCACATACAATCCTTGCGCCTTCTCCTTGGCCGCATGTTGGTAGCTGCGGTTCAGCACACGTCCGACCGAGGAGTTATGAAAATAGTGAAAGCTTTCTTTGACATAATGCTCCACCGTGCCTTGAAAATCCTGATGCCGGTGCCCGCAGAACACGAACACGTTTTTGTAAGGCTTCAAGATTTTACGGAATTTTTTCGCCGGAATCAACTGATGCACCCCCCCGTTTTTTCCAGCGGGCGGCAGCGGCTGATGGGTCATGATGAAGACGGGCTTGCCGTCCTTATGCGCAGCCAGTCGTTCCTTCAGCCAATCCAATTGTTCGTCGGAATACCATGCTCCTTCGCTTACCTCGGGCTTCTCCTGCACATAAGCCTCTTGCGACAGCAGGATCAAGTGGTATCCTTTCTCCCAAGCGTCGTGATACGGCTTCGACAATCCGAAAAACTTCTGGAACCGCTCGCGCGATTGCCTGTCCGTCTTGCCATTGGGCATCGTGTCTTTATTGAAAGCTCCTTCTTGGTCAATCCAAATGTCATAATAATCGTGGTTGCCCATATTGGCGTAAACCGGAGGCAGCTTGTAAGCGGACAACGTTTTTTTCAGCTCTTTATAGTCCCTCTCCCGCCCGTAGTCGGTCACGTCGCCCGTCAGAACCAGCGCCTCGACCGGCGGTTTGAACTGCTTCATATCGTCAAGCGCTTGCTTCAAATGCCGGGCCGTGTTCGGATCGTCAGGAGACACATGCAAATCACTGAGAATCATGAACGAGAACAACGGCGCTCCCGGATTCCCCGCCGCCGGATCGGAATTCGGTCCCGGTTCCGTCTTTTGCGCCGCGACGCCGTCCGTACCGCCCGTCTGCCGGTCGACCGATTGCTGCAGCAGCTTGAACAGTCCTGCGAGCGCCGCCCCGATCATGACCAGAAGTCCGAGCATCCAGCGTATAAAAGCGCGTCTGGACATATAAAGATCCCCCTTGCCTTAGCCGGCACTGTACACTTCATCATATCATATTTCAAGAGGTGAAAAAAAGACGCAAACCTGCGCACGCAAAAAAGAGCAGCCCCGGCGCAACCGGATCTGCTCTTTCGGTTTCTATCGACTAGCCATTACATTTGGCTATGTCCCCAAGCGACTTCGCCTTCGTCCTGCCCGTTCACCGGCCACCAGCGGAAGCCGTCTTCGGCAACGAGCTGCTGCCCCTGCTCCGGTCCCCAAGTGCCCGCCGTATACAGGTGTAAATCGTCCGTACGCTCGCCCCAGGCGGAGGCGATTTTGTCGACATATTTCCATGCCAGCGCGACCTCGTCCCAGCGGGTGAAGTACGTGGAATCCCCGCGAGCGGCGTCGTAGAGCAGCCGCTCGTACGCTTCCGGCGTGTTCAGCCCGACCTGGCCGCTCTGGCAGAAATCCATCGCGACCGGAACGATCGTTCCTTCCGATCCCGGCTGTTTGGCGTTCATTTTGAAGTAAATGCCTTCCATCGGATTGACGCGGAACACGAGCAGGTTCGGCTCCAGCTTATGCTTGCGCGACAAGTAAACATTGTTCGGCACGTTCTTGAACTCGACGACCACTTCCGTCGTTTTCACCGGCAATCGTTTTCCCGTCCGGATATAGAACGGGACGCCGGCCCAGCGGAAGTTATCCACGAAGACGCGGGCGGCGAAATACGTTTCCGTCGTCGACTCCGGATTGACCTTGTCTTCGTCACGGTAGCCGCGAATCTCCTCGCCTTTAATATTGCCGGCGGTGTACTGTCCGCGCACCGTGTTGGCCCGCACCTCCGACGCCGTCTGGAAGCCGCGCAGACTGCGGAACACCTTCACCTTCTCGTCGCGGATATCCTCCGGATGCATCCGGCTCGGGGGCTCCATCGCCATAATGGCCAGCATCTGCAGCATGTGGTTTTGTCCCATGTCGCGCAGCGCGCCCGAATGCTCGTAATAGCCGCCCCGTTCTTCCACGCCTACGGTTTCGCTCAGCGTGATTTGAATGTTGGCGATGTACTTATTGTTCCACAGCGGCTCGAAAAAGGCGTTCGCGAACCGGACGACGTTGATGTTCTGCACCATTTCCTTGCCGAGGTAATGGTCAATGCGGTAAATGTCCTGCTCCTCGAACACCTTGCGAATTTCGGTGTTCAGCTTCTCCGCGGACGGAAGATCATAGCCGAACGGCTTCTCGATTACAAGCCGGTGCCAGCCGGCCCCTTCCAACAATCCGCCTGCCTTGAGATTGTGCGACACATTGCCGAACAGCTCCGGCGCCAGGGCCAAGTAAAACAACCGGTTGCCGCCGATGTCGAACTTGACGTCGAGCCGGTCGGTCAGCTCGTGGAGCTGCCGGAAGCCTTCAACGTTATTAATGTCCAGTGACATGTATTCAAAATGCTCGGCAAACGCATCCCATTGCTCGTCCTTCGTCACGTTATAGCGTGCGAATTCTTGAATCGATTCGTAGACGTCGTCGCGGAACTGGTCGTTCGTGCGCGAACGTCGCGCGAGGCCGATTACCGCAAATCGGTCACCCAGCTTGCGCTCACGGTACAGGCTGTAAAACGCCGGGAATAACTTGCGCCGGGCCAAGTCCCCGGTCGCTCCGAAAATCAAAAACACGGCACTCCTCATGGCTTCAGGTCCTCGTTCTTTCTATAGAGAATAGGAGATAAGGAACGGCAATCGTTTCCTGTCCGTTCCCTTTACCCCTTTAGCATATCGAAAACCGTCGAGAGATTCAATACTCTGTCGAATGCAAGCGCGTTCACGGAAAATAGGCATGCGCATACGGGACATTTGTCCCGTACAACCGGCACAAATGCCGCATAATCTGAAGTGTAGAAATCAACTTCGGAGGTGACCCTCGCGTGAGACCGATTTATCCGATTAACGAAGAACAATGCAGGCCGTATTACGGCCAACCGGTTTTCATTATATTGACCGACGGTACGGAGCTTGTCGGCACGCTCAGCCGGTTGGACAATGGAAAGCTCTATTTTAACGAGACGGCGGCCAGCATTCAATCGAATGCAAACGCACCCGCCAAAAGTAAACAGACGAGAGCAAAGAGCAGCAGTTCGGGAAAAGCCCGCGTCCAAACGAAAAAATCCGACAAACCGAGAACAACCGCCGCGAACGAAGCATTGCCCGCACCTTATCCGAATTCCGAGCTGTTCGGCGCCCCCTTTGCATTGGACATCGCCAGTATCGGGGCCTTGATCGTACCCAGCTAACGCGGTCGAACAACGGCCCTTCTGCGCAGCGCAACAACACCAAGGCTTTCCCGCCATCGCGCGGGAGAGCCTTGGTGTCGGTATCGGCGGCATCTGCGGCTAGCCCAGCCGCTTCATCATCATATAACAGCGAAGCCTGGCGTCATAGTGAACCGTATCGTAGCCTTTCCGTACATAGAAAGTCTGTGCTTGCTTATTCGCCTCGTCCACCCATAGACCCACTTCACGGCATCCGTGATCCCCCGCCGTGCGCTCCGCCTGGCGCATCAAGCGCGCGCCGATGCCACGGCCCTGAAACTTCGGATTCACCGCCAGCATATCGACAGACAGGCGCTTATCCCGGTCCACGCGCAGCGCAATAAATCCGACCGGCAAGCGTCCGGCGGCGGTATCGACGTAAGTGACACAGGATTTGAGCCGTTTGATAATATCCGTACGGCTCACGCGAAGATCGGGTACCGTCTGACGCGCAAAGGGAAGGAGCAGCTTTTCCACCAATCCGTAGATAATGCCGTCGTCCTGCTTGGGAATGCGTTTGCGGAGCATGGCTAAGACCGCCTTTCTGCGCATAAAGTTTAAGTACTTTATCGTATGACAGGCGGTGGCGGAACGTTAAGAAGAAATGACTGCGAGGCGAAAAAAAAGCAGGCCCGTTACTTTTTGTATTTTTTGCCGACAAACATCATAAACAGCACGCTGACAAGCAAAACGGCGGCGATGACGATCCATTGAACCCAATTCATGTGCTGACGCGAGCTCCTTTTACAGGTTTTGGTTGATAAATCATCATACTTCATCCTTTTGCAGCCTGTCAAGCGCGATCCGTTTACGGACGGCATGTCTACCGCTATAATGTAAAGAAAAACGTTCCATTGACAGTGAGGTGATCGGCATGATCGCTCCGATTCAGAGCGTGATTCGTTCGTATCAAATTCATAGGCAGTGGTTTGCCTTGGAAGACCGGCACAGAAGACAAGAAGACTTAGCAGGCACACGTTACCGCGGACGACCGCAGAAGGGAACGGGGCAACCCTCCTATGCGTTCGACCGCTTTGCGGAACGGGCGGCAGGGGATACCAGAACCATCGTCACGGCAGCAGGCGCCTTGAAGCAAACGGCGGAGAACGCCAGGACCGCCCTGCAAAGCAACGGCGCATCGCTCCGGCTGGTGGAGGGGCTTGTCGACGGCTACAACGAGCTGGCGAACGCATTGTCCGAAGCTGGGGTCCTACTGCGGCCCGCATGGAGAAAACAGGGGATCGGCGCCCCTGCCGAAGAAGAGCTTGACCGGCTGGGCGTGGTCCCGCAGGCCGACGGCACCTTAAGCTTGGACGAGCATAAGCTGCAGACGCAGCTCGACAGCGGGGAAAAGCATGCGAATGCCGTGCTTCAGGGCATCGACGGTTGGATATTGCGCCTGACGCAGGCGGCTGCCGCCCTGCATGCCACTCCTCCGGCGGACCTGCTGGAGGGGCGCGATACAGAAGCCCGCACCTTCGGCCACTACACCGCACTGCCGGGCAAAAAGCCGCACAGCTATTGGCCTGTTCCGCCGCTCACGGGCATTCTTATGAATGTTCTATATTAAGCATCAAGAAGGCTGGCGCCCGCTTCGCACCGACAATGCGTGCCGGATGGCGGCAGCCTTCACTTTTTCCTTGCGCTCGTGCTCCGGCAGAGCAAAGAAGCCATCCAGCTTGTATAAGGCGAGCAGCGCTTCCTCGGCCGCGCGGCGCGCTCCCGCCTCCTGCTGCAATAAATAAAAAGCGACCTGGTAGCAATACACTTCGTACCGCTTCAGCAGCTCCGTTTTTCCCCCGAACGTTAATGAAATGCCAGTCTCATTCCGGTTTTCAACGGCTACTCCGTTCATCCGGCTCTCATCTCCTCTCCTTGATGTCCACGATCCGTTGTATATATTTTACTATTCCTATGATCCGACAAACGGAATGGATTCCTCGACTTGGAACATTTACATCTATATAGACGAAGGAAACGTGTCAAACCTCACACTTATTAAGAAAACTTTAAGATTGAATATCGCGGAAGGCGCCAAAATACGACATGAAAGCTAAAAAAGCTCTCGAAAAGGAGATCCCGACTTCTTCAGGTCCTCTTGAGAGCTTATTACCCCTTATATCACTCCACCAAACCGTTCTTATACGCATAAATGGCAGCTTGCGTACGGTCCTCCACCCCAAGCTTCGCCAAAATGTTGGTGACGTGAAACTTGACCGTTTTGACCCCGATGAACAGCTCATCGGCTACGTCCTGATTCGATTTGCCTGCGGCAATGAGCCGGAGCACCTCCATCTCGCGCTCGGTCAATTCTTCATGCGGCTGCGCAGCCGGTCTCGGCCCGCGAAAGCGATTCATCAGCTTGGAAGCGACTTGGGATTCCAGCACCGACTGGCCTTTGACAGCCGAGCGGATCGCTGAAGCAATTTCGGCGGCACGCGACGTTTTAAGCAAGTAGCTGAATGCTCCCGCTTCGATCACCGGGTAAATTTTCTCGTCGTCAATAAAGCTGGTCAGCACAATTACTTTGCATTCCGGATGCTGCTGCTGCAGACGCCGTGTCGTCTCGATGCCGTCCATGCCCTCCATGACCAAATCCATCAGCACGACGTCCGGCTTGTATTCCAATGCCAGCCGGATGCCTTCCTGTCCTCCGCTCGCTTCGCCGACCACCTCGATATCGTCCTCCGTGCTTAGCACGGCGGCAAGACCGATGCGAACCATTTCATGATCGTCGACCAGCAGCACTTTAATCGTCGTCTCTTCCAATTTCAAGTCCTCCTTCCGCCATAATCGGAATGCGAATCTCAATGCGCGTTCCTTTGCCGGGCGCCGTGATTAAATTGAGCGAGCCGCCGATTTCGTTCACCCGCTCCCGCATCGTCACCAGCCCGTACGAAGCCTGTTTTTTCATGTCCAACTCGAAGCCGACGCCGTTATCCCGAATGAGCAGCCGCACCGCATCACTTGACGGCTGGGTCAGCTTCAACTCCAGCTTAGTCGCTTTGGAGTGGCGAAGCGCATTAGACAATGCCTCCTGCACGATACGGAACAGATGATCCTCAATTCCGCTCGGCAGCTTGATGTCTTCACTCAACTCGTAGTCGATCTGCATCGGCACTTTCGAAGACAACTCCTGCACCAGCTCGATCAAGCCTTCGGCCAGACGCTTGCCTTCCAGATGCACGGGACGCAGGTGAAGCAGCAAAGCGCGCATCTCCGACTGCGCTACCGAGGCCATTTCCTCAATGAGGAAAATTTGCCGCTGCGCTTTCTCGAAATCTTTGTCTAACGTCCGGCCGACGGCCGTCGCCGTCATCGAGATCGCAAAGAGCTGCTGGCTCACGGCGTCGTGCAGCTCCCTTGCCAGCCGCTGCCGCTCTTCCACGATGGCCGAATATTTCGCTTTTTGCGCCAGTTGAGCATTGTTGCTGGACAGGCGCTGCAGCGAGGAAACTTGCTCTTCCCATTTTTTCGTGATTGCATTCAACTGATCGCCGAGCCGGCCGATCTCATCCTCGCCGAGCGGCGGCACCGAACGGCTCAGGTTGCCCTTCTCCAGCGAGAGCATCACCTCGCGCAGCGTCTCCAGCCGGTGCTTCATCCGGCTGCTATACCATAGGCCGTACGAGCCTCCGATCGCTGCAACGATTGCAATCAGCGTCAGGCTCATGAGCACGCCATCCTGCCACGTTTTGAAAGCATTCAAGTAGCCGTTCGACTGCAGGAAATAGACAATCACGGCAAACAAAACAAGGCTGAGCCCGATCGACTCCGCCATGCTTCGCCATATCATGTTGGTTAACCGCTTGTCATGTCCGTCCATTCCCGCCGTCCTCCGTGCATCAAACGATTTTAATATCAATATCGGCTACGATATAAGAAATCTCCAGCTTTACCTGACGGTCCGCTGTCCAGTAATTGGGCGACTGCCACACCATCTTGTTCAGCACGCCGGCTTCTTTGTCATACCCGATGCTCGTTTGCCCGAACAAGACGGAAGCTGTAACGGTAAGACCCACATCCTCCGGAACGATTAGATCAATATCGGCGATGACCCCCTGCAAAATAATCGTCGTCTCCTTCTGCTCATGGATCGCGTAGGTCAAATCCATCTGCAGCTCTCCCAGCACGTTCCAGATCGACATGTTGCGCAGAACCCAAGGCTCCCGTCCCCACCGGATGCTGTCGATGACGCTTTGCTTGCGGTAATGGTGCTCGCTGCGGTGAATTTTACGCGACTTATTGTAGAAGAAGCCGAGCGATATAAGGATAATGGCCAAGATCAGCGTAAAATTGCCCCCTGCGAGCAGCAGCAGGCCGATAACCATCATGATGTAGCCTTTGCGCTCGGCGCCCGAACGAACCTTATACACTCCCAGCAAAAGCAAAAAGAGGGCAAGCACGGTGAAAAATCCGAGATGATTGTCCGCCAGAAGGAAAAGCCCTGCGCCGATCAAGACCAGCGCGATGTTGCGGTTTCGTTTGCGGTTCATCCGTGTCGCCCCCTTTCCGGTAAATTCTTGATGACCTTCAAAAGCCACAGCGCCTTACAGAAGGACGTCCATGGCTTTTGCCTTACATAGCATATCACAAGTGTCGCTTTTGCTCCAACAGCTTTTTGCGAAGATTATTTCCCCTGCTCGCTGGACATTTTTTCTTTCAGAAGCTGCAGCTGATTATCGATTTTTTGCTGCTTTGCCGGGTCGACCGACACGGCGCTGCTGTACACCGAACCGGCATAGCCGCCACCCACGTAAGGCTTGCGCGCGATTTCCGCTTCGACTTCCAGCGACATGATCTTCTCTTCCATCCGACGGAAGCCTTTTACGGCATTGCCGCCTTCGATAACGTTGTTTGCCGTCACTTCGGCCATTTGCTTTTTCGCCTTTGCCAATTGAGCGCGGGAAATCAGCTCGCTGCGTTTGTTGCGCATTTGGTAGAACGCGTCTTTCATTTCATGCAGCTGCTGAACCAGCTCGGCCGCTTGCGCCTTGGCCTGCTCGTGCATTTCCGTGTACTCGGAGATTTTGCCCTCGTAGTACAGCTTTTGCTCCAAAGCTTGGCGTGCCGTTGCTTCCTGATCGTTCTTCAGCGCTTCCTTCGCTTGTCCTTCGTACTGCGACGTCAGACGGATCGCTTCTTCCAGACGCTCCTTCAGCTTGCGCTCGCTGGCGATTTGACGGGCAACCGTCACTTCGGCTTGCGCGATTTCTTCTTCCATGTCGCGCAAATATTGATTCAGCATGATGATCGGATCTTCAACCTTATCAAGCAATTCATGCAGCGAAGCCTTCGTCATGTCTTTAATTCTGGAAAATACGCCCATTATTAAACCTCTCCTTTAGATGATTTTTGGTTTTGATTTTTTTCGTATTGCGCTACTTTGCTGCGCAGTTCTTCGATTTCTTTCCACATCGCTTTTTTCTCGATATCTTTCATCATATGGTCCAGATCACTGTCGGCGGTACCGCTCGGATTCGAGGAGGCCGCATATCTGCCTTCATAACGGTTGCCTTCTTGCGGCGGAACCCAGCCATGTCCTTGCGCTCTGCGGTAGTGCTTCTCGTCGCCTCTCCACTCTTTCCAGTTCGGGTGATTGCCGCCAGATTGTCCGTAGCCCTCGCCTCCGTAGGACGGTCCGTAGCCGTAAGGCCCGCCGGTCCAAGGCTCGCTTGGGATGACCAGTGCCGCCAGGAAGTATAGCGCAACAACAACGCCTCCGGAAAAGAAAGCCGTTATCACCACGATCAGACGAAGCAGTGTGGCATCAATATTCATCGATTCCGCGAGACCGCCGCACAGGCCGGTTACTTTGCGATCGGAACGAGAACGGTATAGTTTGCTCATGATTTATCCCAGCCCTCCTGTTTCAGTTTCGTCCGCAGCTTGGCCAGCTCTTGTTCCAGCGCCTGCGATGCCGCGCTGCCTACGGCGGACCATGCTTCGCGGACTTGGCCTCTCACTTCCCGCAGGGTGCGCGCAGTCAGTTCCATATCGGAGACCCGCTCGTCCAGCCGATCGAAGATCCGCGGATTCGGACCTGCGCCCATTGAACGCAGCCTTTCGTTCATCCGCTGCTGCAGCCTGACGGACTCCAGCCGCGCGATATAGTAGGTGCGTTTCGAGGCGATTTCATCGAAATCCGCCTTAAGCTGTTGAAGCTGCTCCTCCAGCTCGACGATCCCCAGCTTGCTTTGATCGTACAGCGCCCGGTACTGCGTCGCTTTTTCCTCCTGCTGCATCTTCTCTTGAAGCGCGATGCGCGCCACTTCTTCCTCGCCGGCTCTCAGCGCCAACATCGCTTGCTGCTCGCGGCGCTCCTTAAGCTGCTCCGCCGATACGTACTGCTGGCGAAGCGAAGCGGCGTGAGACAGGCATTGCTGCAGCAGCCGTTCGGACTCGCGGATTTGCTCCGACTGGGACGCAAGATATTTATCGATCAGGCGAACCGGATCTTCCGCGTTCTCCAGCATTTCGTTGAAGTGCGCAACCGTAATATCCCGGAATCTTTTCCCTAAACTCATGCTTTGCTCAACCACCTTTTCTCCGAATTTCAATCCGTCGTTTGTTTGATTTAATATACCGATTTGTTACGCAGCAGCGAGATGCCGTAGCAGATCAAGCCGATGGCGATCAGGATGGCGAACAGGCCGGACAATTTACCGAAGAGGAACAGGCCGCCAAGGATGATCAGCCCCCACCCGATGATCGTTTTTCCGTTTCTCAGTCCTACGAATCCGAGCCCTACCATTGCCGCCGGGAACAAGTAGCTCATCAAATGGTGTCCGAGCTGAAAGCCAAGCTTGTGGCTCAGGATCAACGCTCCGAAGAAGATCAGGAGGAACGCGAGTCCGGTATGTCGGTTCATTCTCATGGATTGACTCACCGCCTTTCGTTTTTGTTGTCGTCTTGCTTATGTCTTTATTCTAGGTGAATCCGGCATTTCCCAAAACGGACCTGCGGCGGTTTTTGGAACTGGACCTAAGTCCAGTACGGCACCCGGCCTTAGACAAGAGGAGACCCCGCCTTTTGTGCAAGGAATTGCTTGTGCTCGTCCCCGAGGTCTCCTCTCCAAAACAATCGCAACAAAAAAAGCCCGCTTCGAGCGATATCCTCGAAGGGGCCTGCACCCAGCGGGCAGGTAGATGTCTAGAAGAAGTCGAGCATACACGTCTGACGTGCGGGAACGAGCCGCTCCAGCGATTCGCACACCTCCGTCGTGCCCGCTAACCTGCCGATGTCCATCAAAAAGGATGGTCGCTGGTACCCTGTCAACATAGCGGCAAGCGTCTGGATCGTGCAGCTGGCGGTCGGCAGCTCGGGCGAAGCGCTTGCGACAGGCGTTACACGGGCCGTCCCCGACTCGTCCACTTGGAGCAGGAACCAGCCGTTGTTCCATTCCGCCTGCTCGTCTTTTACCTTCAGCTGCAGTGACCCTTTCGCCCCCGACGCGAACGGATACTTGGTCAAAAAGCCCGTCACATCCACAATCCGAGCCATGAAATAAGGTACAATCTCTTGTTTGATCCGGGGATTATCGAGCAGAAACGGCAGCTTATCGTTCGCGGGCGCTTTCATCACCAGCTTGTCCAGCATCGAGTCGTGATCGGCCAAGAAGCGCCATAAGGCCAGGCAAGCCCCGTGGTGCAGATAGATCAGCTCGTGAACTTTAAGGATATTATCCTTTACCTGATAATGTACGTAGCCGGCAGGCTGATTCTGCGCATCATAATATACGGCTACCGTTCCTTCTGTAAAGCTGAAAATGCGGTTCTTCCACCAAGCTTCATTTCGAATAACCGTACCGTTGTACCTGCTGGCGTAAGCTTCGTAGATCCCGTTCAGCAGCTTGACATCATGGCCGATCCGAACGACCCGCCCAGGCTGCGGGCCCAGTTTTGGAATCTTCTGGACGGAGATCTCGTATGATTTATACTCTGTATACGTTTCCCAGCCGTATTTACGGTAGAACGAGAATTGAAAAGGATGAAGGAACGACACCGTCTGGCCTTTCTCCCGCATCACCCGCAGTCCGTGCGACAGCAGCTTGGCCACCAGACCGCCCCGCCGATACTCCGGCCATGTGACGACGCCTGAGATTCCGCCCATGTCGAACGCCTTGCCTTGAATATATGTTTGCAAATCAAGAATGGTCATTTTCGCCGCAAGCGTATCGTCAACATAAGCTCCCCATACCTGGTTCGAATCGAAAAGCTTCTTCCTCTTCTCGACTTTTTCAGGAGTAAGCTCATCTTGAAATGCGAATGCAGACATTTGCAAGCTGTCCATAAAATGTTCATTCGGAATATTGCGAATTTCCAACCGCTGGTTCATAAGTATTCACCCTTTCATGGCTGAAATCGCAGCCGTTATCCGCTCTTGATTCGTAACCGGTACAGTCAGGGTACTGTCTCCTGCCCGCCGACAGTTTTATTTTCGTTCAATAATCGGGCGTACGTCCAATCAGCACCCGGCATTTGTTCATATCATTTAACATGCCTTCTGAAAGGGGGATGTCATATGAGCCACTTTGGCGGATTCGGCTTTACTTCCACAGGTGTTATCCTGGTGCTGTTTATTCTGCTCGTCATCGTTTCCCGTTCATTGTTCATCTAATGTACCGCCCCCCTGTCAGGGACGCTACTCCGGTAGGGGGTCTTTACTTCAATCCCCGATCGTCAAAACTCGCACCAACTCGCCCCGCCGGGCTCCCCGCCCGCCCGCCGGAAGACAAATTAAGCAATCGGTCTCTTTGATGGAAACCATAATGCTGGATTTGTCGCGACCGGCGGGCCTCACGCGGACCGTCCCATGTTCCACGTGCGAAGATCCGCGGACATATCGGGGATACGCCGATCCTTTCCCGTAGTCGGCATCCAGTACCGCTGTCGCTTCGGAGGGCAGCGGGTCGGGCGCCCCTTGCAAGGCGCGCAGGTAGGGGCGTACCAGCAGCTCGAATCCTACATAGCAAGCTCCAGGATTTCCGGACAAAGCGAACAACTGCTTGTCCCGCCACAGACCGACCGACGTCGGACTTCCCGGACGCATCGCGATCTTGTTAAAAAGCAGCTCGCCGTCCCACCGGGCGAACAGCTCGGCCAGCACATCCTTATCCCCTACCGACACGCCTCCGGTCGTTATCCACAGATCCGCCTGCTCCGCAGCGGCCAGCAGTTCCCGTTCCACCCGGTCGGCTTCGTCGGGAAGAAAAGGCATCAGCAGCGGTATTCCGCCTGCCTGCTGTACCTGACAGGCCAGCATATACCCGTTGCTGCCCCGGATTTTACCCGGCGCGAGCGGCGCGTCTACCGGGAGCAGCTCGGAGCCGGTAGAGAAGATCGCTACTCTCGGCCGCTTGTACACCTTCACAAGGCTATGGCCGAAGGTAGCCAGCACGGCCGCTTCCCCCGGTCCGATAGTGCAGCCCTTCCGAAGAAGCTGCTCCCCGGCAGCAGCCTCTTCTCCTACCGGGGTCACATTGTCGCCGGGATTCATCGCTTTGTGAACCGCCACTGTACCCCCAAGGCCGACCTCTTCGTGGACCGAATTGGTCATCTCCAGCATCACAACCGCATCCGCCCCCTCGGGAACGGCAGCGCCGGTCATAATTCTGGCCGTTTGGCCCGGGCCGATCGTCTTCGCCGGAACCGAACCGCAAGGAACCGTTTCCGCTACCTCCAAACAAACCGCCGCCGCAAGGGAAGCTCCTGCCGTATCCGATGCGCGCAATGCATAGCCGTCAACACCCGATCGCCGAAAATGCGGCAGCGGGCTGTTGGCGCAAACATTTTCCGCCAACCGCCTGCCGTAAGCCTCGAATAGCGGCACCTCTTCCGGCTCCTGAAGGCGGACATGCTGGAGTACACGCCGCTGCGCCTCTTCGAGGCTGATGGCCTGCCGACCGAATTTCAAGTCACTCACGCTTTAACCCCCGATCTGCGACATGCGCCGGGAGGTAGGCGTATGGCTCTGCTGCTCGCTCAGAAACACTTTTGCCATCTCATGGCTTTCCGGCTTCACGTCCAGCGCCCGGAAGAACAGCTCAGCCAGCGCCTGATCGTTACCAATATAACGGCGCACGTTGAACTCATCGGACCAGTACAGGCAAGGCTTGATATTGCCGTCCGCCGTAAGACGCAGCCGGTTGCACGTCTCGCAGAAATGGTCGCTGACCGGATGAATCAGCCCGAACGTGCCCGTTGCCCCGGCGATCCGGAAATTTTGCGAAGGCCCGTTTCCCTGAACCGACCGCTCCAGCGCCTCCACCTGCCATCCTATTGTTTCACACCGTTCCAGCACTGTGCCTAACGGAATATATCTCGTTTTCCAGCCGTCGTCGTCGTGTCCGATCGGCATATATTCAATAAAGCGCACGTGCAAACCGCGCTCCAGCGTCAGCTTCAGAAAATCTTCGATTTCGTCGTCGTTCAAACCTTTCATCAGCACGACGTTCAGCTTGATCGGGTCGAGTCCGACCCGGGATGCCGCTTCCAGACTCGCCAGCACGCGCGACAAATCGCCTCCACGCGTAATGAGGGAAAACCGGTCCGCCCGCAAAGAGTCCAGGCTGACATTAATTCTTGTGAGCCCGGCTTCGCGCAGCTTTTCCGCCCGCGAAGCGAAGTGGATCGCATTCGTCGTCAAAGCGATATCTTCAATGCCGTCGATCGCGCTCAACATCCGCACGAGCTGCTCCAGGTTTTTGCGTACGAGCGGCTCGCCCCCGGTCAGCCGCAGCTTGCGAACTCCGTACCCGGCAAGCACCCGCACGACTTCGGCGATCTCATCGAACGTCAAGAGCTTTTCCTCCGGCTCGAACTCCATACCTTCTTCCGGCATACAGTACACGCAGCGCAAATTGCACCGGTCCGTCACGGAAATTCGAAGATAGTCATGAATGCGGCCAAAGCGATCCTTCAATATCTGTGACATCCTGCATGCCCCCGTTCTCGGTTATACCCACCATTATGTCACAAAACAGGCCCGTCTTCCATAAACAAAAAAGCATTCGAGGGAAGGCCTGTAAACCGGCTAAAACCTAAGTCGTTTACCGGTAAGTCTCTCATATTCGTCCGGATCGTTAATATTCCGGATAAATCCCTTTGAAACTCCCTTCCGCTCCAAAAACAATTCGTCCACCACCTGCAAAGTTACTGCATCCAATAGCCCCATCAACCGCAGATCGTTCGCCGCCAACAACCGCTCCACCTCGGGAAGACAGTTCTTGAGATATATGCCGTGCAGCGGATGAAGCCTTCCGTCGATCTTGGCAACCGCAGCATCTGCGCCAACGCTGCTCCGCAGCTCCGAGAGAGCCTTCGCCGCTTCGGCATCAACCCACGGCATATCGCAGCCGACGATCCACAGCTCCTCGTACGACGCCGATTTCATGGCGGCTTGAAAACCGGCAAGCGGCCCCCGTCCCGGCTGCTGGTCGGGAATGATCCGCACCGGAGACTCCCCGGAGAACGCGTGAACGACAGCCTCATACCGTTCCGGCTCCTGCGTCACGATAAGCAGTTCCGTGCACAGGCTTCCAAGCTCGGCCAACTGCCTGGCCAAAAACGTATCGCCTTCGTACATAAGCAGCGCCTTGCTTTGTCCTCCCATCCGTCGATTTTGCCCGCCTGCCAAGATTACGCCTGTCATGGCACGCCTTTGTCCGCCGTACCGCCCCATCGCCTTCAACCCTTCCTTCCGTACATGGACGAAGCTGCTGCGCTCCGTCTCCCATCCCTATATTTTTCGGACCGCCTATTTCGACCCGTCTATCCTATCTTATTTTCGCAAAGGCAAAAAGGGCCCGAACCCGTCGGTTCAAGCCTCTCGTCTGCCATTAATTTAAGTACCCCATAATAATGCCGGCTGTTTCTTCGATTGCTTTATCCGTTACGTTGATCACCAAGCATCCGACCTGTTTCATCAACGCTTGTGCATAGCGGAGCTCTTCATCGATTCGCTCAATCGCGGCGTATTTCGCCCCGAACGGCAAACCGACCGCTTTCAGCCGTTCTGTCCGAATCTTGTACAGCTTGTCTGCGTCCATCGTCAAGCCGACAATCCGATTGCCCGGCACCAGAAACAGCTCTTTGGGCGGTTTGACCTCCGGCACAAGCGGCAGATTGGATACTTTTATCCCTTTATGCGCCAAAAAAATACTTAGCGGTGTCTTCGACGTGCGTGAAACTCCGATCAAGACGAGATTCGCCTTCAGCAGGGAGCTCGTATCGCGTCCGTCGTCGCATTTGACAGCGAACTCGATAGCTTCCACGCGGCGGAAATAATCCTCGTCCAGTTGATGAAGCAAGCCCGGTTTCCGCTTCGGCGCATCACCCCACGTATCGATAAACGCCTGCATCATCGGTCCCATGATATCGACTGCACGGACGCCGAGGCGGACCGCCTCTTCCTTCATCATTTCCCGAAGCTCCGGCTGTACCAGGGTATACGCCACAAATCCGCCGCGTTTTGCCGCCTCTTCCATAATGGTACGGATTTCATCCTCGGTTTTAATATGGCCGATCCGCTTCGTTCTCACCTGGTGGGCGTCAAACTGACGGATCGTCGCTCGAACGACCGCTTCCGCCGTTTCCCCGACGGAATCCGAGCATATCGTGATCTCGTACTGTTGTTCTTCCTTCATCCGGTTTTCTTCTCCTTTGTTCATGAATGCCCTAACGGTCCATCGCCAGATCGACTAAAATATTCGTCATTATCGTTTTTGTCACCCGTCCGACAACGTCCCACCGGGATCTTCCGCTCAACTGAGCGGCTTTAGATTCCACGACGACAGGCAGGCTGTCAACCTGATGATGAATCATCTTCCGCGCCGCATCGATCACGGATTCATCGGGAGAGACATGAATAACGTTCGGCTCGCGGGTCATGACCATGCTGACCGGCATGGAAGCCGCATTCGTATTGCCGAGCGTGAATTTAAGCAAGTCTTTACGGGAAATGACCCCGGATAGGCAATCCTCGTCATCCACGACGATCAGACTGCCGACGTTCTCCATAAACAGCATCACGACCGCGTCGTTCACAGAAGCATTCTCCCGAACGACGACAGGGATCGATTGGACATCCTTTACCTTCATGCCCAGCAGCTTACGGGAAACCAGGGAGCCCGGCGTCATGGCCGAGCCGGGGGTATAGCCCACCTTCGGCTTGGCATCCACAAGCCCGAGCATGACAAGCAGGGCCAGATCCGACCGGAGGGTCGGGCGGCTTAGACCTAACATCTCCGCTATTTGTTCGCCCGTAATGGGCGCGTGTACCTTTACCAATTCTACGATCTGCAGTTGGCGCACAGTCAGTTCGATGACCGGTCCCTCCTCACTCAAAGCAGCCTTTGCGGTTTATCGCTGTGCCACATTCCAATCCAATTGTACCAAAAATAGTCCAAAACTCATAGAACCGTTTTTCACCGACGATCTCAATCGAAATATAACGTACTACTCAATTTATATCAAGTGTTTATTGCGTATTATTTATTTATTAATTATACTATATATATTGAAACGTGACCATTTATTTTATAGGGGGCTGAACTGGTGGAAAGGGAATTGGCACTTGAGATCGTCCGGGTAACGGAGCTTGCGGCGCTGTCCGCGGCAAGGTGGATGGGCCGAGGCGAAAAGATTCAAGCCGACGGTGCGGCGACGACTGCCATGCGTGCCATGTTCGATTCCGTTTCCGTCCGCGGGACCGTCGTCATCGGAGAAGGAGAAATGGACGAAGCACCGATGCTGTATATCGGTGAACAAGTAGGCAACGGGCAAGGTCCTGAAGTGGACGTGGCCGTCGACCCGCTCGAAGGCACGGAATTGGTTGCCAAAGGATTGAACAATGCGCTGGCCGTCATCGCCATTGCCAACAAAGGCAATCTGCTTCACGCGCCGGATATGTATATGGAAAAACTGGCTGTCGGACCTGCACTCGCCGGCAAGCTCAGCTTGACAGACCCGCTCGAAACGACGCTACAACGGGCCGCCGACATTTTGGATAAACCGCTGAGCAATCTTACGATCATGATTCTTGACCGCGACAGGCACCGTAAGCAGATCGAGACCCTTCGCCGGGTCGGTGTACGGATCAAGTTTCTTAGCGACGGCGATGTCGCAGGGGCTATGGCTCCCGCTTTATCCGAATCCGGCATTGACATGTATGTAGGCTCTGGCGGCGCACCAGAGGGCGTGCTGGCGGCCGCGGCGCTGCAATGTCTGGGTGGAGAGCTGCAAGGAAAGCTGCTGCCTTCCAATCAGGAAGAATACGACCGCTGCATCGCCATGGGACTTACCGACCCGCACAAAGTTTTAACAATGGAAGATATGATCGGCCGGGATGACGTTATTTTCGCCGCAACGGGCATTACCCCCGGTGAATTTTTAAACGGCGTCCGCTATTTGCCTGACCTCCGGGCAGAGACGCATTCGATTGTCATGCGGGCAAAAACAAAAACGATCCGGTTCATTCAATCGATTCATTACTTGCCTAATAAAAATATTCTAAACGATATCGGATAACCCGGGTATTGACCTATTTTCTTCCTGTGTTAAGATTACCATGAAGTAACTACTCGACACGGAAGAAGGTTTAAGCAATGAGTATTTTATTTTATACCGCTGTCGGGCTGATCGCTGCCACCTTCGGGAGCCTGGTCGGTCTCGGCGGCGGTATTATTATTGTACCCGCTCTCGTTTATTTAGGCCCTGTGTTCGTTGGAGAGACGATTTCGGTATCGACGGCGGTAGGCACTTCGCTGGCCGTCCTGATCTTCACGGCATTGTCTTCAACCCTTACCTTCGTTAAGCAGAAAAAAGTCGATTTCAAAAGCGGCTGGCTCTTGTTCATCACATGCGGTCCGGGAGCCATGCTCGGCTCGTATACTACCCAATTTGTCAACGCCAAATCGTTTCAACTCAGCTTCGGCCTCTTCATGCTGCTAATGGCCATATTGCTCATGCTGCGCGACTACTTGAAGCCGTTGAACGTGAAGTGGCATATTCAGCGCACGTATACGGACGGCAATGGAAATACATATCATTACGGTTACAGCGTACTGCCCGCCTTGATCATCGGACTATTGGTCGGATTCATTTCAGGTCTATTCGGAATTGGCGGCGGCTCTCTATTCGTTCCGGCTATGGTGCTGCTTTTTCGGTATCCTCCCCATGTGGCGACAGCGACCTCGATGTTCGTAATTCTGCTGTCATCCCTTATGGGCAGCTTCACGCATTTTAGCTTAGGAGAAGTGAACCTGTGGATGGTGTTGGGCTTGGCACCCAGTGCCATTGTCGGAGGCTGGCTCGGCGCGAAAATCGCCAGTCGGCTGAGCGGCAAAAAGCTGCTTTGGGTATTGCGAATCACCTTTGTTATTGTATCTATCAAAATGATCTGGGAAGGCTTGGTCCTGACCTGATTTCGTTAGCTTCATACTATTCTCCGCGCGATCGTAACATCATGTACATGAGCGGATAATTTATCTCTCCTTATCCCAAACTAAGGGAACGCAACCTGTTGCCCAAAGGAGAACAAGCCCATGAAAAAGCGGACGCCCGCGGCTTTTTTACTATTATCTATATATCGATTCAAAAGGCTGTCTTTGTCGAGTCTTATCTTCTGCTTAGCTCTAACCGCATGTACGCCTGCCGCAAATTCGCCGCAAGCTATGCCCCCGGGGAACGGGCCTACCGAAGCTGCGCCTCAGAACACGGCTAAAGCAATGGAGACGGGCACTGGCAGCCCGCTATCTCTGGCCGGGCCTCCGGCCCCTCCGACCGTGAGGCAGGTCCCGTCTCCTTCTGCGCCGCCTACTCCTGCACCGGCACCTGCTCCCACACCAGCCGTAGTTCCGCCAGCGGAGGCTAAGACGCGGAAGCAGCCCAAATCCAAACCGCACCCAGCCAAAGCGTCAAAAGAAACATCCGGGCAAAGCCAACGGCTCTCTTTATCCCAGCTTGTACGCAAATATCCGGAGCTACTGCTGCTGCGGGGGTCAGCCGCCTCCGGGCAAGTCGCCTTAACTTTTGACGATGCCCCCGACACGACATTTACGCCGCAGGTATTGGATGTTTTGAAAAAATATCAGGTTCGCGCCACGTTCTTCTTAGTCGGCGCCCAAGCCGAGAAGCATCCGGAAATGGTTAAGCGAATTGTTCGTGAAGGCCATGTAATCGGCAATCATTCATACAGCCACAAACTGTTTACCAAACTATCCGACGATCTGTTCCAGTCGCAGGTGCTTCAAACGCAGCAGGCCTTAAAGCGGCTGATCGGATATCCCCCCCGCTTGCTGCGGCCGCCCTATGGCGAGATTAGCGAAAGCCAACTGCTGTGGGCGTCGGAACACGGTTACCGCATTGTGAACTGGAATGTCGATTCACTTGATTGGAAGCAGCTTGGGCAAGAAAAAGTAATTTCGAACATTCTCACTAACGTCAAGCCGGGTTCCATCATTCTACAGCATTCCGGCGGCGGGCCGGGGCAAGACTTAAACGGCACCGTCCAAGCACTCCCGACCGTAATCCAGACTTTAAAATCCCGCAATCTGAAGATGGTTACCTTGCCTGAGCTTTTGCATGTATCCAAGCAATTGGATTGAATTATCGCCTTCAACAATCAGAACGTGTCAACCTAAAAAGGGACGCCCCTCGCACCGGTAGAAGGGCATCCCTTGGTTATTATTTGTATCAGCAACGTTGCTTTAGGCTTGCACAGCTTCCAGCCAAGCGTTGGCAATAAGCGCGTGACCTGCCGGGGAAGGATGTACGCCATCAGGTGCCCAATAGGCGGACGGTGCTTTGACACTTGCCGCCGCGAACAACCCGTCTAACGGCACGTACAGCGTTTCAAATTCCCGTGCGAGCTCGCGAATGGCGTTAATTTTCGGGTCCAAATCCTCTCTCCATCGTTTCCGGTCTTCTGGCACCGGCAGCACAAATGGTTCGACTAAAATTAGCTTTGCATCAAGCGTCTCCTTGGTACGAACAATCAGATCACGGTAACCTTCCGCAAACGCTTCCACCGAAGTCGGGTCGTTGCGATCATAACGCCGCCATGTATCGTTTATTCCGACATAGATCGAAACCCATGTCGGTTTCAAGTCGAGACAATCTTCCTGCCAGCGCTGCTGCAAATCCTTTACCCGGTTGCCACTGATTCCGCGGTTGATGAAATGGACTTGTTTCTCCGGATATTTGCTGGCGAATAACGCAGAAGCGATGAGAGCGTAGCCCCGTCCTAAATCCGCCCCGTTCTCCCTGTTTCTTCCGCAATCCGTAATGCTATCTCCTTGAAACAAGACAACCGCTCCATCTTCGATCTTTATCATGACCCTGTTCCTCCAACATTAGGATATAGTGCTTCTTTTTGTACCATACTAAAAGTTGCCGGATTTGTATATCGCAATGTGAAGAATCTATAAAAGATATTAAGGTTACATAAATATTTCCCCAGAGCATGAACAAGTTCCATACAAAGAAAATAAGCCTTAAAGATCAAAAAAGATCTTTAAGGCTTATTTATACCGATGAGAGGACTCGAACCTCCACCCTTTCGGACTCGATTTTGAGTCGAGCGCGTCTGCCATTCCGCCACATCGGCAAGTGGCGTGCCCTAAGAGATTCGAACTCCTGACCTTTTGATTCGTAGTCAAACGCTCTATCCAGCTGAGCTAAGGGCACACATTTTAAATTGTTGGAGTGGTGCCGAAGACCAGACTTGAACTGGTACGGTAGTCACCTACCGCAGGATTTTAAGTCCTGTGCGTCTGCCGATTCCGCCACTCCGGCGAAGAAATAAAATTGGAGGCGCCACCCAGATTCGAACTGGGGGTAAAGCTTTTGCAGAGCTCTGCCTTACCACTTGGCTATGGCGCCATATGGAGCGGAAGACGGGATTCGAACCCGCGACCCTCGCCTTGGCAAGGCGATGCTCTACCCCTGAGCCACTTCCGCATATAAACTGGGGATCTAGGATTCGAACCTAGGCATGACGGAGTCAAAGTCCGTTGCCTTACCGCTTGGCTAATCCCCAATACATGTGTTATGGGGCGATCGAAGGGAATCGAACCCTCGAATGTCGGAGCCACAATCCGATGCGTTAACCACTTCGCCACGACCGCCACAGTATGAATATATTTTTGGCAGGGGCAGCAGGAATTGAACCCACACTAACGGTTTTGGAGACCGCTGTTCTACCTTTAAACTATGCCCCTATGAACTGGTGGAGGCTGATGGATTCGAACCACCGAACTCGTCAGAGAACAGATTTACAGTCTGCTGCGTTTGGCCACTTCGCTAAGCCTCCATATGAAACTGCAGTGGTGCCGCCGAGAGGACTTGAACCCCCAACCTACTGATTACAAGTCAGTTGCTCTACCAATTGAGCTACAGCGGCGAATGGTGGCTCGGGACGGAATCGAACCGCCGACACGAGGATTTTCAGTCCTCTGCTCTACCGACTGAGCTACCGAGCCATATTTCTTTATTGTATCTCATTTCATGCAAATTGTAAATCATGGCGGAGCCGACGGGATACTCTCCGTTTCACTCCGAGACTGCATAGTAACGCTATCGAAGCAATACTCCGACGAACCCAATGGGTTCTCATCCCTACAGGGAAGATAATTTATGGCGGAGCCGACGGGATTCGAACCCGCGGTCTCCTGCGTGACAGGCAGGCATGTTAGGCCTCTACACCACGGCTC
>NZ_JANAVJ010000118.1 GCF_024213375.1 Paenibacillus sp. MZ04-78.2
ATGATTCTATCCGAGAAGGAGGGTATCCCGAGAGGACGTTTTTGCCCGTTCTTCTTTGGGATGTAAACCCTCCGTACTGGTTGCGGTTGATACGATTCATTTTTCATCAGTTCAATAAGTGATCTGACTTTTTCCATGCTGAATTTGTCAGCTGTTTCTCCGTCGATACCTGCTGTTCCACTACCGTTGTTTGCATAGAGGTTATCGTAGGCTCGAAGGTAAAAGTCAGGGTTATAGAAATGACGATAGACCCGTTCGTACACGTAATCAGGTTTCTCACTGGATATCTTGGTCAATAGGTATAAAGTTTCGCTAGAATTCATGGAGCCTTGCGCTCCTTTCCGCAAATTTTATACCGACAAGCTGTCTCCCTTCGCCATGTGACAGGCTTTCCCTGCCTCGGACTACTACGGAGACTCCGTTACCATATGGGATATTCAATCCTCTGCAGGATATAGCCTACTCGGCGTTCCCACTTAGGTAATCCCCATTTAGTCACATCAGTCCAAGCACGATAAGTTGTCGGATGGTCCTTTCGTCCGTTCCACCTATCCAGGTGTGCGCCAGCGCTAGAGAAGCTTGGGTATCACCTCGAATTATAGCATCTATCTATTCGAAGTGTCTGACAGCATTCAATCTATTGCTGCCAGAGCGCTGAGTGCAGGTAGCAGCTAACTTTCCTGCCGGGAAACATGGCCCCGCTAAGACTAGACTTTAAGCAGTTTAGCTTTCATCCTCGTACTTACCTTTATGTCTCGCCGCTCAGTCGTGGTGTGTTAGCTCACCAACTCGCGACTTTCCCAACATGCTACACTCCCCATTGGGTTTCCCTTTTGGATAAGTTGGGTGACATGGCTTCGATACCCTTGAAGCCCCCCGGCTTAACGGGGAAAACTGATGCGCCTTATGGGCGCACAAT
>NZ_JANAVJ010000119.1 GCF_024213375.1 Paenibacillus sp. MZ04-78.2
GAACAAGTTTACAAAAAAATCTCCGCCGCGTACAGCAGAGATTTTGGGCGTTTATAAGATACCTGAATAGTTACGAAATAATATCATATATGAAACACAGTTTTTTATCGAAGATTTGGAAAGATCCTCAACATTGGATTGGTTCAGCAATAATTCACCCTTCTTCCCGATATTTGGAATACCTTTTGAATATTTTGAGTGAAGAGGACACAAGTGCACCTCATTATTGGGCCCTTGATGCGATACAATATATGCCTGAGGACATTTCTGAACTCGCACTACCTGAACTCAAAAAACTTTCGAAACGAATAAATCCATCATGGTCAGCTGCAGTCGTTGAAAAGTATTTTGAGACAATTGTATGGATTGATGAAAATGCAGAGGATTTTATAGCAACTTTAGTATCTTCACCTAGTGAATTAGTGACTTTTAGGGCAAAATATTGGATGGAGACTTTTGAGGCGGAAAGAAAAGAAGATGAGGAAGATTAGGGAATCAAGTAGTTGAGATAATAACTCAAACTTCACAGAGAAAAATTGGCCATGAACCCTTGAAAAAGAAAGCGGCATCAAGATAAAGATCTATCCCTTGAAAAAATAGAAAAACACCTCTTCGGTTTGGTATAGTGATTGTGTCGAGCAACACATACCATACAGAAGAGGTGTCCTCTATATGATAAAGCAAAAAGAGTCGTGCAATCAACTACCAAAAGAAATTAAACCGGCTTTCCAAGAGTTGAACGTCCTCAAGCATTTAAAAGACGCAAAAATCAACAAGAAATTTGGATTTACGGCGGCATACCTTTTTCAGCTTGTTTTCGTGCTTTCTCTAAAGCCCCGAAATTACCTTTGAGTCTTTTCTCTTAATCCATTACAATGTGAAATAACCTGAAGTGGAGGGAT
>NZ_JANAVJ010000120.1 GCF_024213375.1 Paenibacillus sp. MZ04-78.2
TAGGGCGTGTCTGAAAACTCATCATAGTGGAACTACTTCAACAAAATCATGGCAGAAGCCAAAAAAGCAAAGCTCAAAAAGTTTCGAGAAAGTTTATCGTAGCGTGTTGCGATCCCACGGAATTGTTTGAGTTTGTTGAAAAAACATTCCACAACATGCCGTTCTTTATACTGGTAAAAGTCGCATTCCCAAGGATTTGCTGTATTCGATTTTGGAGGGATGCAGAACGTTGCGTCTTGGGATTCGATATACGTTCGAATGTCATGGGTGCCGTAGGCTTTATCGGCTAAAACAACGCTTCCGGACAGTGTGACGCCAGAGAGGACTTCAACCGCCACCGTGCAGTCATGGATATTGCCAGGCGTTAAAAACAGGCGAATCGGATTACCCACTGCATCCACTACGGTGTGGATCTTGGTGTTTCGCCCCCCTCGGGAAAGTCCGATTTCTTGGTTGGTTTCGGCGTTTTCAGCCCCTTTTTAGCCCCCGCCGCATGCTGATGAACTTTACAGGAGGTGCTGTCAATGGATACATCCTGCAAGTCCGCATCGCCAGCCAAGGACTCAAATATCTTTTGAAAGAGGTCATCTTTGCTCCACAAACGAAAACGGGAATACACGGTTTTCCAAGGACCAAAACGTTCCGGCAAATCACGCCAAGGAGCCCCTGTTTTTACTTTCCAAAGCATTCCATTCAGCATGACTCGATTGGGTTTCGAGGGTCTGCCTTCGCCTGTATTTTCGGGTGGCAATAGACCTTGGATCCGTTCCCAATCCTGGTCCTTGATTTCGTGGCGTCGTAGCATAATTTTACAGGCCTCCTCGTGATCTCGTCCCTGTAAAATTATGCTACGGTTTCTTCTTTGAAGCAATAGATAGTTTTCAGACACGCCCTAG
>NZ_JANAVJ010000121.1 GCF_024213375.1 Paenibacillus sp. MZ04-78.2
CTGAATGGCTTATAAAGATTCAATATATTGTGCAAACACATAACCCCCAGAGGGTTGTTTAGATTACATAATTTGGTTAATCAACAGGCCTGTTATTTTCATAATGTACTAAGCCGTAGTTCATAAAAATACTGCACAATTGGATGCTTTAACTTCATCTTCTCGGTCATGTTTAAAATTCGCTTTTTTCCAACTCGTCTGTCCACCAAAGCAAGAATATTCAATAAGATATCATTGCTCTCTATGCTTTCCTCTATAGAAATGGATAAAAACTTATTAGCTACAACGACAAAATTTGATTTACTTAATGATGACTGTGCTGACAAAAGCTCCTTTGCATATTCTGATATTTTTCTACTTCTTGCAATTACTTTTAGACGATCCTCCGGAACGATCCCCTTGGTATCTTTTCTGACCGCTTCAATTTCTTCATTGTTGATAGGAATTTGGATATCTGAATCATTCTTAATATCCAGCTCCGTCTGATACCATCTGATTAAGGTAGTTATATCACTCATATTGAATACGTTCTTTTTATCTACCGCAATATAACAAAGTCCTGCTTTATCAGGTAAATAACGGTAGCCGGTTGCACGGTATTCGACCCTTCCATATAACGCAGGACAGAGAAAACTCTCCAGATGTTGCTTCAATTTGCTCCAGGCCATGTAATCCTCCTATGTTCTATAAACACCTATTGAGGCAGTCGTTCTATTATCCATAATACAATAACCAACACATCGATCATACTAAATACAAGTAACCTTGCGTTTCTCAATTTTCTTCGACCGCTGAGGGGAGAGGTCAACATAACGGTTTAAACCCTTAACTTTAGAGTCTTACTCCCTTATTCTCAGGAATTCGTAGTTTTTCAAATTGCACTACGTTGC
>NZ_JANAVJ010000122.1 GCF_024213375.1 Paenibacillus sp. MZ04-78.2
CATAGCAAAGACTATCGGCCTGACCTCAAGCAGATTATGCTTGGGCTAGCTGTTTCGCCGGAGCGCATCCCCATACTGGCGAATGTGGAGAACGGGAACACCTCGGACAAAACTTGGAACTTCACGTTCATCCGGAAGCTGCGGCAAACGCTCGATCAAGAAGACTGGCAGCGGCTTCTCTATGTGGCCGACTCTGCGTTGATCACGAAGCGGAACCTAAAATACATGAAACGGCTCCACTTACGTTTCGTTTCCCGTTTACCCGACTTGTTCTCCGTCTGCGAGGAAGTCAAGCGAGCGGCTTGGGAATCCGGTGCATGGCAAGAGATCGGCAGGTTGAGCCAGGGCCCGTCCGCAGCGGAATACCGCATTCAATCGATGGAGCGCCGGATTGACGGCCGTTCATTTCGGCTGATCGTCGTGTATTCGAGCAACTTGGATGCACGTAAACAGCGGGCACTGGACAGTACGCTAAAGAAAGAAGAAGAACGGTTGACACGCCTCATTCGGAAGCTGGGAGAAACCGAATTCCACTGTGAATCGGATGCTAGGCAAGCGATTCAGAGATTCTATAGCGAACAGCGAAGCGCATGGTTTCAGTGGGAGTTTGGTGTCGAAGCGGTGACGCGGCCAGCCAAGCGAACCGGCCGAGGACGTCCGAAAAAGGAAGAGCCTTTGTCTATGGAAACCGTATATGTGCCGAAGCTTGAACAGTTTGTTCGAGACGAAGCCGCGGTGGAAGCGGAGAAGCGTCTGCTCAGCACCTTCGTCCTGATCAGCAATGCCGAAACATCGGGCTATTCGGACACAGACCTGCTTCGCGCGTACAAGGGACAGGATGCCGCCGAGACGCGCTTTCGTCTGTTGAAAGACCCGCAGCTCGTG
>NZ_JANAVJ010000012.1:0-19653 GCF_024213375.1 Paenibacillus sp. MZ04-78.2
GGTAGAATCGATTTTATCGAAAGAGTGGCCTTTTTTCAATTTTTGAATACCTTATTTTGGTTAATCAACAGGCGTGAGAAAAAGATATGATGTAATAATACAAGTTTTTAGGAACTCCCAGCATATTACCAAAATAAATAACCAAGAATACCCAAATTACTAATGTTGTGTATTTTGCAAAATTTTTCAACTGGTATCAATCCAATCTTTAAGAAAGTGTGAACACAAAAACCCTAATCGATACACAATATCGTTTTAACCCTCATTTTCATTAGTTTCATCTAGTGAAACATGATTGTTATATGAAAATTGCACGTATTTCGATATGAAAAAACCCTAATAAATAAAGGCTCTCACGATAACATTTACGATGTAAGAATAGCTTTATTTTGAAGGGATTCCTGCATAGTGAAGGAGCGGGAAAGCTAATTATCAACTTACTTTTTTGTTAGTAAATTGTAAAATGTAAATTGTACAAAATTTCCTACTTTTTAAACTCTTTCGTAATCGTGTAATAACAGCGCTTGAACTGCGGAACACTTTAATTTAGTAAAAACTAGAGTTACCTAACTCTTATCTTTTCGACTATTATTGTGGGTGCATCGACAAATATGTTTTAATATGTTATAAAATTAACAAAATTTCCAATTCAATATCCCCTATATAGACATTTATAATAATTCATGGGATAGTGATCTTTACGATAGGAACATAAAAGTGAAATATGCTCGTGCTTTTGATAATGAACTGGATTTATATGAGATTTGCGAAGAATTCAAAATTGATCCTGAAAAATTTGTAACACCTTGGAGAGCAGATTATATATTTGATTAAATTAATAAGGAGATATTTATGAAGACATTAAATAAGGATAGGTTAATTGAAGATGTACGCAACGTAGGATATGAAATCACTAGCATTGATGATCTAATGAAGATAGGTACTAAAGATAAGAACCTACTTCCTTTGCTTTTAAAATATCTTACGGAAGTAGACGACGAAAGTGATAAGCAATTTTTGGTAAGGTGTCTTGGAGTTAAAGGTTTTAAAGAAGCAATGCCTATTTTATTGGATGAGTACGAGAAATCAGCCAACCAGAATCTTAAATGGGCTATTGGAAACACCATTTCATTAATTGATGATGAGGGCAACTTACCTAAGTTAATGGAAGTAGCTGGTGATAAAAAAAATGGTATGTCACGTCAAATGTTTATAATAGCAATTGGTCAAACTAAAAATAGTATAGCTTTACCTTTATTAAAAAGTTTGTTAGACGATAATGAAGTAGTAGGACATGTTATTATGGCATTAGCTAAGTATCAAATGCCGGAAATTATTTCTGACCTTCAACTATTAGAACAACATCCCGTAAAATGGGTAAGGAACGAAGCCAAAAAAGCAATTAAGAAGCTATCCAAGTTAATATAAATTAAATGGGAGCGGTATTTAGCCGCATCCTTTTTTTTAACGAAAAAAAGAAGCACCTTATAACGTAATAATGTTATCCCGCTTCAGCCAAACAAAAAAAGAGGCCCTTTGGCCTCTATTGATTCATTTTTTACGCATCTAAAATGTAATTTTATTAATAATTTCATTCTCAATGCACTGCGCCGCGCCGCGAAGGTCGCAAGCTTGGTCCCTTTTTCCGGGTAAGACGATTCAATCGCTTTGATCAAACCGATCGTACCGATGGAGATTAAATCCTCCTGACCCTCCCCCGTATTGTCGAATTTCCTGACAATGTGCACGAGTACGCATTCCGCAAGGGTTAGCTGTTTAATGAACAAAGCCCCAGCACACATAACATCAGTTGTACATGTACGTGGGCTGGAGCCTCAAATCATATGCCCAGCATGGGAAGATGCTTTCGGGTATGGTAAGTGAGTGCCAATGAAATACATTGTTTCAATTCATCCACGGGTATTTCATCATTTGCATCGAACATGATCGCCCGGTTACCCTCAAAGTTGAATTGATCCCGATAAAGTTCTCTAAATGTGTCCACCAGTTTTGAGTTGCAATTGAAATACATGGCACACTGATTTAAGTTCGATTCTTTCCAATTGATTCTGATGGTACTTCCGCTTTTTGCGATGTAACTAGGCTCGCCCCATTTTAGTGTCTCTTCCACCGTGTCAACGCCATCTGTCTCTGATGCAGTATCCAGTATTAATTGGCGGAGAAACAACAATTTTTCTTGTATGTGTTTGGGATAACGGTCGAATACATCAGCTACCTTTATGTTTTCAATCGCACCTATGCTGATCATTCCTTTCCACATTTTGCATCAAGGATGTTCATTTACAGGGACGGTGTTGCACCGTATTAACGCAATGCGATATAAATTTCTGCTTGTCCGTTGTTCGGATCGATATCCGGACCATAATACTCAAAATCGCCGGTGAACGCCCGATCATTGCCGGGTTGTTGCGACCATTGCCAAATATCGGCCCAAGCCCGCTGCACCATCTCTATAATCGGCCCCCGCTCCGTCACGAATACGGCATATTTAGCAGCGGGAACAGTAAACGTCTTTACGGAATCGGGATATGGGTCCTGCAATGGTTCTCGAACGTGTACGCCGACCATTACTTCATACTGTCCGCCATCTCCCTGTTCATAGTTGAAGTAGCAGCTGTAAAAGCCGTTCCGCTGTGTTTGGATACCCAGTTGTCCGCCAATATCAGTTGAGTGAAATTGCGCAAACAGATTGCCAATTTTCCCTTGCCCGCTTAATTCAGCCTCATTTGTCGTGACGACGCTAATTCCGGCCAGCGTGAAGGACGGACGCTCCTCGACACGGGTAGGTTCGATTCGTTTCGAGACAGCCGCATCTGCGGTTTGATTAGTTTGTGCTTTTGATTGAAGTTCGTCTTGTTTCATCGCTAATCCTTCTCCTTTAATTGGAATAAGACTAGTATAACACAGCTAACCTGACAGCTATCTGTCAGGTTAAATGACCGCTTCTATACATTTTCGCTACTTGCTCCGCACGGCTGGCGATGATCTCTCTCAGATGTGGGGGTTCAAGAACCTCTGCATGATGTCCCAGGCTAAGTATAAAACCGTACAACCATTCATCTTCCGGATATGCTTTCTTTACTTGCCAACTGCCGTCATCAACTGGCGATAACGCCTCAATCCCAAACCATTCCTCCGCCAAATGACGAGATTCAGCACGGAATCGCAAGACGAACTCTGTCGCCTGAGACGGCTCGGTCGGGCTCTGGTTTCCAGAGCGATCTTGCTTCGGCAGCTCTCGGCGAATGAATGTCCTATCGGCTATCTCCAGCTCCTTCATCCTCTTTAATTTGAATAATCTGAACTGCTCTTTCTCCTGGCAGTAGGCTTCCAAGTACCATTGTTTTCCTTTCATAATGAGCATATGAGGCTCAACGATTCGATGAGATACTTCGCCTTTCGCATTGGAGTAGGTGAATTCCGCTATACGGCAGCTATCCACCGCTTCCTTTAACTGCTGCAGTGTAGGCTGCAGTCTTTCGTTGCCGTCCCATGGCGAAAAGTCGATCAGGACACGGCTCGTCATATGCCGGAATTCTTCGGAGTATGCGGGCGGGACGATGCTATTGATTTTCTCCACTAACCGCAGATGCTGCTCGTTGCCGTATGAGGTGGAGATGCTGCGAAGGGCGGTGACGATGGCAGCAAGCTCGTCGTTGGTCAGCACATTGCGATCCAAGCGGTAACCTTCCGCCAAACCGATGCCGCCGTTGTTTCCCTGGTAGGTGACAACGGGGATGCCGGCCACATTTATCGTTTCGATATCCCGGTATATCGTCCGTACGGATACCTCAAACCGCTCAGCGAGCTCCTTGGCTTGTACCATGCGGCGATTCAGCAGCAAGATGATGATAGATAGGAGCCTTTCCAATTTCACAGTAGTTGACCTCCATTACATGCTCGCTATCATTATATATTACCTCATATACATCAAGAAAGGCTGCCCGAAGGCAGCCTGTAAGTATTTCATTCGGTTTTCCTTTCATTCCTGTTTCGCATCAAACAATATATTTGATAACCCGTTGTACTGGCCAAGACAATGAATAGGGGCATAAGCGAAAAATTATATCGAAATTCAGGTACGAAAGCTAAGCGGATCAATGACATGATAATAATCACAGCTGCAAGCATTATTTTTTGTTCTTTCAATCGAAGGAACGAAATCAGGATCGCTGCTGCTCCAAACCAGACAATAGCATCATGTAGCAGTTTTGACGACAGAATAACCTTGTAAAACGGTGCATGGCCCCCTCCATGATACATGTTGGAATACAGATATTCCAACTTTCCAAAGGTATACCACCATAGGAAAAGGCGCGGATAATGGGTAAAACCGAAAATTAGCCGTTCCTTTGTAAATTCCAAATCGCTTTTTCCATTACGATCAACCATGTTATCTTCGTAATTGTTATATGGGAATGATCCAGCCATAAGTGGATTTGTTTGAGTAGCGAGCGGAATGAATTCATGCAACGTTACGGCATTGCGAATCCACCAAGGTGAAAGTACCAACACAATTCCGAGCAAACTCCATAATAACATGATCCCGACTCGTCGATCTCGTTGCTGCCACCACCTTATTGCATAGAGTACGAAAATAACGGGTAAAAACTCGGGGCGTACCAATACAGTAAGACCCATTAAAATACCTGAAATAAGTGAATGACGCCGAGAAGATGAATCAAATGCGTAAAGCTGCCAAAGTATATATCCCATAAAAAAGAAAGTGCCAAGAACTTCAGTTAAAACTGCACCGTTTGCCCATATGAAAGGTGGATAAATCGCAGTAACAAATACCGCTAGTAGAGCTACTATCCCGTTTTTTGCCAGCTTTCGTGTTAAGCCATAAATCATTACAAGCGTACACATACTCAGAAATATTTGAATATATCGAGTCAAAACAAGAGGATCCCAATTCAATTTTTCAGCTATGATGTAATTTAGGGCAACA
Source organism: Paenibacillus sp. MZ04-78.2 (assembly GCF_024213375.1). GTDB lineage: Bacteria > Bacillota > Bacilli > Paenibacillales > NBRC-103111 > Paenibacillus_G. The sequence goes on from NZ_JANAVJ010000012.1 coordinate 4,973, forward strand.
AAAAGCGGATAACCTGGCGTAACATACGCGTTTGGAGTTGTACTGTTATACCCATAAAATCCTTTTTCGATTAATTGTTGGGCCATCTTAGAATAATTCACTGCATCTGGTGACATTTCATGTGAAACACTTTGAACAAATTTAACGCGAAAATACAAAGCAATAATTAAAATAAGAGCAAAACACGCCCAATGAATGATTCGTTTATAATTTATGAAATTTTTTTTATCCTGTCTTCTCATTGAATCCTCCATTTTGGCTTCTATATTATAATAAGTTATATTACCAGATTTCAACTTCAAAAAAAACTACCTTGCGTACCTGTCACAAAAGTTTGCACCCTCTCAAAGAAAAGAGACATTTCCCCGCAAAGGGAGAATGCCTCCAAATGGTAAAACTTTTGTATCGGTTTAATCCATTTTTTTAAAAAATACTCTTAGAGATAAATATAAAGTCGAACTTAGAAGAGTTATCCCAACGACATTCCAAATTAGTTCCATAGAAACACCGTCCAATTCTAATTCATGAATCTATCATACTACTTTTGGAATTATTTGTCGAACTCAATGGGTATTTTAGACCAATTATGACTGATGCCGCGGAATAAGATGCTTCGAATACTATGGTTTGTTCCTGACATAGATTTAATTCCTACAGTCTTTTCGACTAAAATATGGACCACACCATCCTGTTTCATGCGTTACTACATAAGTCCAAGTGAACTCTTTATCAACAACATAAATATCAGTTTCGTTAGCAAAGTCCTCGGCGTTTATCATTGATGCATTCTCGAGAATCAACGCATAATCCAAGTGTTGATAAAACACATAACAAGAGTTCTTTGGTACATTATGAAATGCAGTTTCTGCTTCATCCTCTGTAAGACAATCCCTTTTTTTATAACTAAATAAGTGCCATAAATAGCCACAAGCACCGCCGTCAACATCATGAAGATAAATTGCTTTCTTTTCTTCATGACTAAGATGATTAGCGAAGTGATATTCCCACTGATTACGCAGATATTTTCCCCATTCGGGGATTTTCCTTACGCTAACTTTTTTATTTTGTAACAAATCAATCAAATCCATCTCAGTTCCTCCAAAATCCGTTAGTTGAGTTTCAGTTGAGAATCTACTTCATTAAATAGGCACACGCTTACTCGACATAATTGTGGATATCGCAACTTTAAGCTCTGTACAGCTTCATTTGATTTCACTTTGTTTCATTGGAATATCCCTTTCTATATTTTAGGATTTCATGTTATTTTATCATGATTGGGTTATAGTTTCCAAACGGGTTTAATTATCTTGTCGTTGCTGCTCGGCCACTTATAAAGCACATCGTGCAAAATTTTCGTTCGGTACAAAGAATTATTTGTGAAGCAAAAATCTTTCAACAGCAAACTGCCGCCCCCTCCCCTTCAAAACCTAACCGCGGACACTTTCCTATAAAATTTTCCTTTTGAAAGAAGGACAGTCGAAGTCCGCATGGAATATATGTATAGTGAGATACTTTCTTCCAGTTTTAATCAAAAGAAACCGAGGTGAATTCACGTGAGCCGAACGACGGATTTCATTCGTTTGGCGGAGCATTATGGCGCTCCCAATTATAACCCGCTCCCGATTGTCATCTCCAAAGCCGAGGGCGTATGGGTCGAGGATGCGGAAGGCAGGCGTTATCTTGATCTGCTGAGCAGCTATTCCGCGCTAAACCAAGGGCACCGGCATCCGAAAATCATCCAGGCCTTGAAGGACCAGGCCGAGCGGGTCACTTTAACGTCCAGGGCGTTCCATAACGACCGGATCGGACCGTTCTTCGAACTGCTGTCCAGGCTGACGGGCAAGCCGATGATCCTGCCGATGAACACAGGGGCGGAAGCGGTGGAAACGGCGGTGAAGGCGGCCAGACGCTGGGCCTATGAGCGAAAGCAAGTAGCGGAGCCGCTGGCCGAAATCATTGTCTGCGAAGGGAATTTTCACGGCCGGACCCTTGCGGTCACTTCCTTCTCTACAACGCCGGAATACAAGAAGGGCTTCGGTCCGTTTACCCCCGGCTTTACGATTGTCCCTTACGGCGATTTGCAGGCGCTCGAAAACGCTATCACGCCGAATACGGCCGCTTTTCTCATCGAGCCGATCCAGGGCGAAGCAGGCATTATCCTGCCGCCGGAAGGCTATTTGCACCAAGCTTGGCAGTTGTGCAAGGAGCGAAACGTGCTATTTATCGCCGACGAGATTCAGACCGGCTTCGGGCGGACCGGCCAACGGTTCGCATGCGACTGGGAACAGGTCATACCCGATATGTATATCTTGGGCAAAGCGCTCGGGGGCGGCGTGCTGCCCGTCTCCGCTGTAGCGGCCGACCGGGAGGTGCTGGAGCTATTTTCCCCCGGCTCGCATGGCTCGACCTTCGGCGGCAATCCGCTCGCCTGCGCCGTCGCGATCGCTGCGATGGAGGTCATCGAGTCCGAAGGACTAGCCGAGCGCTCCCGGGAGTTGGGCGAGTATGCGATCGAGCGACTCCGCAGGCTCCGCAGCCCGCTTGTTCGTGAGGTTCGTGGGCGCGGGCTGTTTATCGGGATCGAGCTGGAGACGGCGGCAAGGCCTTACTGCGAAAAGCTCAAAGAGCGCGGAATTCTATGCAAGGAAACGCATGAGCATACGATTCGTCTGGCTCCCCCGCTGATCATTGCCAAGGAAGAGCTCGATATGGCGCTGGAACAGCTCGAAGAAATACTGCTGCCGCAGCATGAGAGCGCATAGAGCCTTGAACTAAGCACAGAAGAAGGAGCTGGACGGCATGACTCGCGCAAACTCAATCACCCTTCTCGGCGTTCCTTTCGACTTGGGGGCCGGACGCCGGGGGGCCTGCGGCGGCCCGGAAGCTATTATGCAAGCCGGTCTGCCGGAAAAATTACGCCGGCTCGGCATCCAATGGAACGATGCCGGATTGTTGACTTGGCCGGAGCCGCAGCTTGACCAAGATGCGCTTCCGCTTACCGCACTAAAGCATTTACCCGACGTGCTGGCCGTGAACGAAGCGCTGGCCGCCGGCGTCTCCCGTATCGTGCAGCAGGGGAGCTTCCCGCTCGTTCTCGGGGGCGATCACAGCATCGCGATCGGTACGCTGGCAGGGCTAGCCTCGCACTATAGCCGGCTCGGCGTGATCTGGATCGATGCCCATTCCGATCTGAACACGCCCGATACAACGCCTTCGGGCAACATCCACGGCATGTCGCTCTCCACAAGTCTCGGGCAAGGCGACGAACGGTTAACCCAAATCGGGGGCATTCGCCCGAAGATCAGGCCGGAGCATACGGTCCTTCTCGGGGTAAGAGATCTCGATCCGGGCGAGAAAGCCTCCATCAAGGCGCAGGGCATCACCTGCTTCACGATGCACGACATCGACCGGCGCGGAATGAGCAGCGTGATGGAAGAAGCCGTTCAGGTGGCGGGCAAAGGCACGGACGGCGTACATCTGAGCTTCGATATCGACAGCCTCGACCCGGCCGAAGCGCCCGGCACGGGAACGCCGGTAAAAGGCGGGCTCAGCTACCGGGAAGCGCACCTGGCCCTTGAGCTGCTGCATGAATCGGGAATCGTGACGTCCGCCGAGCTGGTCGAGGTGAATCCGTCGCTTGATACGGGACAGAAGACGGCACAGCTCGCCGTCGAATTGATCGGCTCCCTGCTTGGGGAGCAAATTTTGTGATCGGCTGCCGGACGCGTTCGGACGGCATCCCTGTAAAAGCAAAGTGCTTCTGCCGCAGCGCAATCGCTGCCTGCAGAAGCACTTTGCTTCGTTTTATATGAGCTTACGCATGATGGCGCGGATCAGGCCGCCCTGCATCTGCCGTCAATCGCCGGGTGTTCCGCCTTCCGTCCGTTCCGTCTCTTCTTCCAGCAGCTTTCTGCGCAGCACTTTGCCGACCATCGTTTTGGGCAGATGATCGCGAAATTCATAAATCTGGGGCGCCTTGTAAGCGGCCAGCCGCTCCCGGCACCACCGGTTGAGCTCCTCGGCTCCCGCCTCGCTGCCCTGCTTCATGACCAGATACGCCTTCACCGTCTCCCCCCGGTAAGGATCGCGCACACCAACCACCACGGCCTCCGCCACTTCCGGGTGCTCGTACAGCACCTCCTCGATCTCGCGCGGATAAATATTGAAGCCTCCGGCGATGATCAAGTCCTTTTTGCGGTCCAAAATATAAAAAAATCCGTCCTCATCCATACTTCCCATATCGCCGGTGTACAGCCATCCGTCCTTCAGCACCGCCGCCGTATCCTCCGGCCGGTTCCAATAGCCCTTCATCACTTGGGGGCCGCGGACGGCAAGCTCGCCAATCTCTCCGACCGGCAGCTCCTCCAGCGTCTGCGGATCGACAATCCGCGCGTCCGTATCGGGGAACGGAATCCCGATGGAGCCGATTTTCCGCCGCTCCCAGATGTTGTTCCCGTGCGTGACAGGCGACGCTTCCGTTAAGCCGTAGCCCTCGACGAGGCGGCCCCCCGAGATGGCCTCGAACTGCTCCTGCACCTCAAGCGGCAGCGGAGCGGCTCCGCTGATGCACAGCTTCAGCGAAGATAGGTTGAACCGCGGCTTGCGGGTTTGCTGAAGAAGGGCAATGTACATCGTCGGCGCGCCGGGGAACACGGTCGGCTTCGTCCGGCGAATAGTCTCAAGCAGCAAGCCGGTCTCGAATCGCGGCAGGAGCGCCAGCGTTCCGCCCAAATAAACGGACTGATTCAACAGCACCGTCAGCCCGAACACATGAAAAAAAGGCAGCGCCGACAAATACGTTTCCTGTCCGGGCTTCAAACGGTAGGACCACAGCCGGCTTTGAATCGTATTGGCGATCAGGTTACAATGCGTGAGCATCACTCCTTTGGCCCGCCCGGTCGTGCCTCCGGTATATTGGATCAAAGCCAGATCGTGTTCCGCATCCACCTCCGCTTGCTGAAGCTCCGGGGAACTCCGCTCCATAAATTGCCGGAACGGATAGACACCGTTGCCATAAACGACTTTCCGGTCCAGTCCCTGCTTCTTCGCAAATAACGGGTAGAGCCATTTTTGCGGGACAGGCATGTAGTCCTTGATCGACGTGACGATGACATGCCTCAGCTCGGCGGACTCGGCAATTTCCGATACCCGCCGGTACAGCAGATCCAGCGTGACGATCGTCCTGGCCCCCGCATCCTTGAGCTGGTACTCCAGCTCGCGCGGGGTGTACATCGGATTGGTCATCACGACGATGCCGCCCATAAGCAGCGTGCCGAAATACGCAATGACCGTTTGCGGGCAGTTCGGCAGCATGAGCGCCACCCGGTCGCCTTGGCGCACGCCGTGCCGGACGAGCGCATTCGCAAATCGGCTCGCCTGCTCCAGAAGCTTGCGGTAAGTCATCGTTTTGCCCATAAAATCCACAGCGGCGCGCTGCGGGTACATACGGGCGGACTCCGTCAAAAAACAAGCCAGCGAATGTCGCGGGTAGTCGAACGTCGGCGGCACCTCGGCAGGATAGTGACGCAGCCAAGGCTTGTCGGACATTTAAAACCACCTCCATGCAAGGTTGCCTTGGTCTGGAGGCCGACGCCGACGGTTTCGCCGGTCACGCATGACGCCTCGGCGGCGGCCGATTGGGGAAACGGTAACCCGCCCTAACGGACTAACCACAGGGCCGTCCGCCTTGACCGTTTGAGGCAAAAGGCAGGCCAGATTGTCCGAAAGCGCCGCCATTTCCCCTGTACTTGGTAATTTATGCGCCGCACGCTGCGTCTATGCCATAGGTGAGATTCAGGATTCAGGTAAGAAGGCAAACGATTGATCCATGGGTACTGGCGGGATTCTTGCGGGGGACGGAGAGGCAAATGGAAGCGCACCTGCCGGGGCTGCAAACGACACTCTTGCCCGAAAAGAGGTGCGCTTCTCTGTTGGACCGACTATGCGGCGGCTTAAGCTCCCGCTTCGGCCGCTGGAATCACCTCTCGAGCTCTGCAAGCCGAATTTGTCGGATCGAGCTGGAGACCGTTGCGGAAAAGGAGCGTTTAACCGAGAAAGATGCCGTACAAGCTGGTTATGCGTCGCTGGCGAAACTGCGGAAAGAGCTGGACCGAGGCCGAGCTCGATGAGCTGAAACGCCGGCCGCAGCGCTACGATAAGGCGAGCCGGCGCGCGGCAGCCGTGTCAGACCAGAGCGTCCGCCACCTGTTTGCCGAGTGCCCGGCAGGCGGCTTTATCCGAATCCGACGGGTTTAACTCCACCTTCAACCCTTCTGCGACAACGTCTGCTCCTAGCTCCTCCAGCTTCTCCTTGAGGAGGTCGACCGCCTTTCCGAACTGCGCGTACGAGGAATCGGCCGAACCGAAGACCGCCGCCTTTTTCCCGCTCAGCTCCAAACCGTCCATCTCTTCGTAGAAATCGAGAAATTCGTCGGGCAGCTCGCCGTCGCCCCAAGTGTAGGCTCCAAGAATAATGCCATCGAAATCTGCCAGCTCGTGACCGTTTGCATCCATCACGTTTTTGACGACCGGCTCGATTCCCGCTTCGCGGACCCCCTCTGCGACCTCGTCGGCCATCTCCTCCGTATTGCCCGTCATGCTGGCAAACACAATAATTAGCTTCATATCCAAGCTCCTCCGTTTCCGTCATGTTCCATCTACTTCCTCAATCATATTAAGTGATAATGATTATCATTGTCAATTATGTTTTTTCAAGAAGCTGCCCACTTTCGGTCCGCATCGCCTTCCGCTGGCACCTGATTCAATTCGCCGTTCTGGGAACGCGTCCTTTTTTCGTGATAGGTGTCTCAAGACACCTGTCCATACCATAGAACGGCGGATGACATACCTTATATAGGTGCTAACAGGACAGAAACTTACATCGGCATTATGGGAGAGGATCGAAGTGGCTAGAGGACTATTCGATGTCGTTGTAAACCCTGAGCATAGCGAGGATACGATGACAGTAGTCGCGAATTGTATAAACGGCTACGAACACGAGCTGCACACGCTACGGGACGGAACGATGGTCGTTTTGAAAAAAGAAGGCAGTCCGGGAAAAGAAATCCGCATCGTGCGGGAACACGACGACGAATGCCTGTTTCATTACATTGAAATGGGGCCGGCCACGGCCCAAGCCGCCAAGCTGCGGGGAGGAGCCCGCTGTCTACTGGAATATAACGAGCTCGAACAGACGATGACTCTGACCAAAATTAGCGTGAACAAAGAGCGGGTCATCGTGCTTACCGAAAAGGGCCAACCGGAACCGGGAGTAAGAATCGGGTATTCGTTACTGATCAAGCTCGGAATGGCCGACGCACGAAGGAGCCGGACCGTACGGGCCAGACGCGGGAATACTTCCGTCAAGCTCCGCCTCTCGGTGCCCCAAAACGAGCTTAGCGAACAATTCGTGTTGTCGGCAGGAGCTGCGGCCAAGCTTCGTCTGGGCAACGGGCAGCCGTGCCTGCTTGCTTATGATCAAGCGGCCCGGACGCTATCGTTCTCGCCGCTATCGGACGCACCGGAATCCGTCGACCCTTCGACCGGTTCTGCGCCGAACGATTCGGCTCAGCCTATAAAATCGTCATACCGGTCGAGGTCCGCACAACGAACCGTCGCCAAAACCGTGACCGCCAGCCGGAGCGGCAAATCGCGGACCCGCAAAACCGCCCCTTCCCGCCTGTTCGTTTCAAAACAACCGAAGGCTCCAAAACCAGAGCCTTCTTCCAAAACCGGAGAATCCGCCGTGTGGATCAGCCCGAAGCTTCGTAGAGGACGCCGGTAAAGAAAACGGAAATTTTTTTTAATTCAATTCCAGAAATTCCTATCTTTTATAAACGCCATGCTTTACACTATTAATGATAAAGTTGTTTGAATCATAGCAGTAGGGTTTATTGTCGTTTGGGGGTCAGAGAAGATCGAAATGAAAAAAAACAACATTGAAGAAATACATGTTTTACGGGCGCTCGCCTTTCTGGCCGTTGTGCTGCAGCACTCGATCGGCCACTATTTGTCCGAGCCGGATACAACGCTTTCGGATGGCGTGATGTTTACACTTTTTCTTCTTCTTTCCAAGTTTGCTGTCCCTGTGTTCATCTTTATTACAGGTCTCGTGCTATTTTACAATTATGATGGGCCGCTACATTACGGTTCGTTTCTGCAAAAGCGACTGAAGGACATCGGCGTCCCGTATTTGTTCTGGTCCCTCATCTATGCTGCTCCCGCATTGCTGCAAAGCACCGGCCTCTTCGCAGGCGTACAGCAGTTCGCGGGGCTGGCATTTACCGGCAAAGCCTCGTATCACTTGTGGTATATCGTGATGATCATTCCGTTTTACGTGACGTTTACGCTTTGGCGCTGGGTGATCCGGGATGTGCGAAGCCGAATCGTGACATCTGGGCGCGCGATCGCCACCATGGTGCTTTTGGCTATCGTGTATGTGTATGGTATGACTCTAATATGGCCGCTTTATCAGGCGGCGGAGCAATGGAATCTGCCGGTTCTGACTCCGATGCTGACCGAATATGCAGACCGCAACTCGCTCTATTTCTTCTACTACTTCGTCCTTGGAGCGGTCTCCGGTTCGGCGCTAACGCACTGGAGGGAATGGCTGAGACGCAACGGACCGCTGGTGTATGCCGTTTTTTTTAGCTTGTCCGCTTACTTGACGTATCGTGTCGTTGCCGGCTTCGAAAATATCCCCGCATCTCAGAATCACTACGAGGACTTGCTTTTGCTGCGCCCAGTGACGGCGGTTTTCTTGATTGTTTCGATTCTTGTGGTATATAAGTTCGGAATACGTGTCGCCGAATCCGCGAAGGGCTTTACGCGCCGTGTGCTCCGGATTATCAGCCAATATTCCTATGGCGCTTATTTGATCCATGCGCTGATGCTGACCTGCGCTACCTTGCTCTCTGACGTACTGCTTCCACAGGTGAACGTCACGCTTCGCGCGATCCTTGCCTTTATTCTTTGCTCGGCGATGTCGGTGCTGGCCACATTTGCACTGTCCAGGATTCCGTTCCTCGGGCAATGGATGACCGGTCTGGGGAAAAGTCAAACGGAACGAGGCAAATCTCCGTCCCGTTTGACACGATATTAATAACCGAAATCAAGCGTTTTGCCCGTTTCGGCGTAGGTTTTGATGTTGCTCAAAATCATAGGCCAGCTTTGCCGGGTATTCTCGTACGACGGATGATTGGCCGGCCACTTGTCGTTGACCAGCGTCAGCTTGGTGCAGCTGCCCATAGGCTCCAGCGTGAACGTGATCCGGGTCTCCAGCTCGGCGTGGTTGTCCCGGTAAGACGGTCCGGCATGCTCGGTCACGCTAAGCAGACGGTTCGGCTCGATGGCGAGCACCCTGCCGTAGACGTGGACGGTTTCGTCTCCGTCGTTCCCGGGTCCCACATACGCGTAATCGTCACCGACCTCGAAGGTGGAGCGAATCGTACAGCCGAACATCGTCTTTTTCACGCCTTCGTCCGAAATCAATACTTGCCAGACGTCCTCTGGTGACGCCCCGATATAGTAATGGTAAACAAGATCCATTCTTATCCCTCCGCGCATCTATTATTTTGGAATTGCAATCGGACGCCCCGACTGCTACTCTTACTATACATTCGGCTGCGGACAAGCGTATAGGAAAAACGCGACAGAACAATTTTCCCACCACGCCGGAGCAAGGGAGAGATTTGATGCACAGGACGGCCGACGAGACCCCCAGAGGACTATTGCATCCGAAAACCGGCGAAACAAAGTTTGTGCTTTCCCGATTCCAGCCTTCGGCGGAGATTGGCTTTTTCGCGCAGCATTATTGGATCGTCAAGTGGGACTTGCACGGAGAAGCGCCGTATCGTCAGACGGTATTGACTCATCCGAACGTCAACCTGGTGTTCGAACCGGAGCTTACGCGCATTTACGGCGTTGCCAGCGCGACCTCCTCGCATTTGCTTCAGGACCGAGGCTGGGTGCTTGGCCTGAAATTCAAACCCGGAGGCTTTTATCCTTTCCTGAACGAGCCGGTATCCCGGTTGACGGACAGCTCCGTCAGCTTCCGCGAAGTGTTCGGAATGGACAGCGGGCCGCTCGAGAAAGAAATTTTTGCCCAGGAAGATATCGAGCCCGCGTTGAGCCGGGTGGAAACGTTCCTCGGCGAGCGGCTCCCGGCGCCAGACGACAACGTGAGCTTTGTGAGTGGCATCGTCAGCCGCATCCAAAACGACCGGACCATCGTCAAAGTGGATGATGCCGTGCGCCTAACCGGAGTACACAAGCGGACGCTGCAGCGCTTGTTCGACCGCTATGTCGGCGTAAGCCCCAAATGGGTCATTCGGCGCTACCGGCTTCATGAAGCGGCCGAGCAGATGCACCATGGCTCCGTTCCCGATTGGTCGCAGCTCTCCTTGGCGCTCGGCTACTACGATCAGTCCCACCTCATCCGCGATTTCAAGTCGATCGTGGGGCCTTCGCCGGAGCAATACGTCAGGAATCATCATTCGGGCTAACCCGAATAGGCAAAATCAGCGTGGAGCAGGTCCGGTTCATTGAAACCGGGCCGCTTTGTCGCGCTCCGGGGCTATTCTGCGCCGTCCGGCTAATGCTGCCACGGATCAGGCAGCAGTCCTGTATAATTCGCAGAAGGCGACTGGAGATCGCGCTCCAGCACGAATTTCGAACGGTCGCCGCGGAATATTTCCTGCGAATGCTCCAGCGGCTTGCCCGCCGTATCATAGGTAACGGAACGAACCATCAAGGCGGGAGCCCCGACGCCCACCTCCAAATAGTCGCTGTACTGATCATCGGTCAGAATCGGCTCGATCCAGTCGACGCATTTGCTTAATTGATGCCCGTACTTGCCGCGGAATACGTCGTACAGCGAGCCTTGAATATCCTCAAGGGCAAGGCCTGGCGCGACCTTCCACGGAATATACGTAATGGAATATTTCAGGGGCGTTCGGTCTACATACCGCATGCGGACCAGCTTGAAGAGCGGGTCCGTTTCGGCGACCTGCAGCATCTTGGCCAGCTTCGCGGTTGCCGGCACCACGGCAAATTCCAGCACTTTCGTTTCGCCCGTTAGCCCCAAGCGCTTCATATAATCGTCAAAGCTGATGTAGCTGGACAGCGGCTGCTGAATTTTGGAAGAAGCGACGAAGGTGCCCTTGCCTTGCGTTTGCTCGATATGCCCCTCCAGCTTCAAATGATGCAGCGCCTGCCGCACCGTCGTCCGGCTCACCTCGAACTGCTCGCACAGCTCGTATTCGGTCGGCAAGCGGTCCCCGGGCCGATACCTTCCCGATTCGATCAGCTCCAGTAAACGATTTTTCAGCTTATGATAGAGCGGAGCGTCTGCTTTCGTTTTCGCCACGTTGAAACCTCCGATAGGACCATAGTCATTGTATCCAAACATTCGATACAAATTTAGATACAACTATAGGATACAACGTTGAAGATAGGTATTCAAGAGCCTGTTTTATCCGAAAACAACCCGTTGACGTCGCTCGGAAGGCATGTTAAATTTGTAATGACAAATACAAATTAATAATATTTGTAATAACAAATGCTTCTTGGGAAAACGAAAGGAGTCGACTTCAGCATGCGCTATATCATCGGCGTAGACGGCGGCGGAACCAAGACATACGCGGTCGTGATCGACGAGCAAGGAAACAAGCGGGGAAGCGGCATTGCCGGATGCGGCAATCACCAGATTGTCGGCATCGAGAAGGCGCTGGGGCATATCCGGCAATCGGTGGAGCTGGCGGTCCAAGGGGCTGGCCTGACCTATGCCGATATCGCCTTCGTCCAGTACGGCCTTGCGGGTGCGGACCGGGAGCACGATTTCTCGATTCTCCGTCCGGCGCTGGCGACGCTGCCTTTTGCGAATTGGGACGTCGTCTGCGATACGATGGAAGGCCTTCGCATCGGCTGTCCGGACAATGCGGGCGTCGTGCTCGTCTGCGGCAGCGGCACGAATGCGGCGGGACGCAATGAGGAAGGCCGCACGATTCAAACCGGAGGGCTCGGAACGTTGTACGGCGACGCTGCAGGCGGCCACTACATGGCGACGCGGACATTCCAAGCGGCGGTTCGCTCCTGGGAATACCGGGACATTCCGTCCGTTCTGCAGCACAAAGTGCCTCGTTATTTCGGTTTCGACACCGTCGAGCAGATGGTGAACGATTTTCTGGACCGGGACATTTATTCGCTGCGGGAGGGCAATCTCACGATCGTGCTGCACGAAGCGGCTGACGAAGGCGACGCCCTGGCGATCCGCCTCCTGCAGGAAACCGGCCGGGAGCTCGGCATTGCGGCGTGCTCGGTCATCCGTCGGCTTGGCGGCTTCCGGAAGGAAACGATTCCGATCGTGCTGGTCGGCAGCGTCGTGCAGAAAGGCCGCAATCCGCATTTGCTCGCCGCCTTGGAGGAGACGGTCCGGCAGGAGCATGGCTCCATCGAACTGATCATTCCGGAGATGGCTCCGGTTTACGGCGCCGTGCTGCTCGGCATGGACCATCTGGGTCTGGCGGCAGGCGAAGCTATGCATTCCAAATTTGCAGCTTACGGAGGGTATGAGGCATGAAAAAGGAATCGTTAAAAGTAGCCGTTATCGGCGGCGGCTCTTCCTACACGCCGGAATTAATCGAAGGCTTCATCAAACGGTATCCCGAGCTTCCCATAAAAGATTTGTACCTCGTCGATATCGAAGCCGGTAAGGAAAAACTGGAAATCGTCGGCAACCTGGCCAAGCGCATGCTGGAAAAAGCGAACGTCCCCATCAATCTCCACTTGACGTTGGACCGCCGGGAGGCGATCCGGGATGCCGACTTCGTCACGACGCAGCTCCGCGTCGGCCAACTCGCGGCACGCGCCCGGGACGAGCGCATTCCGCTGCGCTACAATCTGATCGGGCAGGAAACGACCGGCGCGGGCGGCTTCGCCAAGGCGCTTCGCACGATTCCGGTCATTCTGGACATTTGCAAGGACATGGAAGAGCTTGCGCCCCATGCCTGGCTGCTCAACTTTACGAATCCGGCGGGGATCGTGACGGAAGCCGTACTGAAGCATTCCAGCATCCGGACGATGGGGCTCTGCAATTTACCAATCGGCACCCGAATGCAGATCGCCAAAGCGTTGAACGTCGACGTCTCCCAAGTGGACATTGAGATGATCGGCATCAACCATCTGAACTGGACGACTCGTGTGATCGTGGACGGCGTCGACGTGACCCAGCAGGTGCTGTTCCAAGCGGCAAGCGGACAAAGCGGGTTTACGATGAAGAACATCCCGGATTTCGGCTGGGATCTCGAATTTTTGAAATCTCTCAGCTCGCTTCCGTGCGCTTACCACCGTTATTATTATTTGCGCGACGAGATGCTGAAAGAGCAGCTCCATGCGGCGGAAACGACCGGTACACGGGCAGAAGCCGTGAAGAAGGTCGAGGACGAGCTGTTCGAGATGTACAAAGACCCGAACCTGAACGTCAAGCCCCCGCAGCTCGAAAAACGCGGCGGCGCCTATTATTCCGAAGCGGCACTGAACCTGGTCTCTTCCATTTACAATAACAAAAAGGACATCCAAACCGTCAACGTGCGCAACAACGGCATCATCGGCTGCCTGCCGGACGACGTCTCCGTGGAAGTGAACTGCGTGATCGACGCGAACGGCGCCCATCCGGTGCAGTTGATCACGCCGATCGACGCCAAAATCCGCGGGCTGCTGCAAGCGGTAAAAGCTTACGAGGAGCTGACGGTCGAAGCTGCCGTCACCGGGGATTACGGCACCGCGCTTCAAGCGCTGACCCTTCATCCGCTCGTTGGCTCCGTTTCACTGGCCAAGTCGGTGCTGGACGATATTTTGCAGGAAAACCAAGCGGAGCTGCCTGCTTACTGGCAGCGTTAATGACCACGTCGCAAGCTCCTATACAAACAAGATCCCGCCTGCTCCTTTCGGAGTCTGGCGGGATCTTTATTTTTGTGCTCGGGCGGGTTAAGCTCCCTTTCGCATCAGGTTCCGCAGCTCCGACCAGCGAATCGGACGGATGACTTTGGAAGCGATCACCTGACGAATGGCTGGATCGCGAAACACCTCGAACTCCATACCCCTTTTCTCCCAATGGGAATGGATAGCCTTGAGCTCTTCGTCGATCCGCGAAGGATGAATGATGATTTCCGTAATGCCGGGCTTTAGCGAACGAAGCAAAGCCGCCATGCTGTCCCGGAACAACTCATACGACTCCCCCGGTCCTTGCACAAGGGGGAGGCTGCGGAGATGATCGATGATCGTGACGCCCTTCCGGTCGGCAAAGCTTCGCATAAAAAATGTGTAAAATAAAGGAGGATTTTGTCGATTTAAATCGAATAGTAAATTTTAACACCTTTTTTTTCAACTACAATATAATGGAGGTTTTTTATTTGAAAAAGGTTGGATATTTACTTATGATGCTAGTCATTTTGCTGCAATTGCTACCAGAAAGTTCGGTCCAAGCTGCAACCAGCAAGTATACGGGGGGACTGTTGGATGGAGTGACAATCAACGTAGGCCCATCTTTTAACAATCCGACGTCCACGGTTACCGAATTCACAGACAACAACGGGAATACAGTAAAATATATCGGAAGCAACATCGCATGGTATACATTTTCCGCTCCTAAGGACATTAATGCCGTAATCGCCAAATGGTATGAC
>NZ_JANAVJ010000012.1:19753-96120 GCF_024213375.1 Paenibacillus sp. MZ04-78.2
TCTTACAAAGTTAAAATGGAGTTCTATGACGCGAATAATACGCTGATCGGTTCCCATACGCCAACAACTAATGATGGTGTGGAGTCATTGCCGAATACGCTTCAAAATGTTTCGAGCGTTGTGTTGAAACCCATCACTGCCGGGTCTGGTATTTGGGCCTACGAATGGAACGTATTTACAACTCCATCTTTCCCGCCGACGACTCCTACGATTAATTGGTTTCGTGGTGGAGATCGTGTCGTAGATCTGTATTGGACTACGACCGGAGCAAAATCGTATACGGTTAAACGTTCGACCTCGGCCGGAGGACCTTATGCCGTCCTCGCTTCCAACATTAAGGGAAATTCCTTTACAGATACCTCAGTTGTCAACGGAACTACGTATTACTATGTGGTAACTGCCGTGAATGAAGCGGGGGAAAGCACGGTTTCCAACGAAATCAACATTAAGCCAAGCGCCACCAAATATACGGGCGGTTTATTGGATGGGGTAGCGTTAAAAGTAGGTGCAACTTTTAATAATCAGACGTCCACGGTTATGGAGTTTACAGACAACAACGGGAATACAGTAAAATATATCGGAAACAACATCGCATGGTATACATTTTCCGCTCCTAAGGACATTAATGCCGTAATCGCCAAATGGTATGACTCTTACAAAGTTAAAATGGAGTTCTATGACGCGAATAATACGCTGATCGGTTCCCATACGCCAACAACTAATGATGGCGTGGAGTCATTGCCGAATACACTTCAAAATGTTTCGAGCGTTGTGTTGAAACCGATCACTGCCGGGTCTGGTATTTGGGCCTACGAATGGAACGTATTCGGCAAAAACCATGATGTTCTACCCGGCGCACCGCTTAATTTAACGGCGGTAGGAGGCGATAAAACCGTATCATTGACATGGAGCAGCATGAATACAGCTACAAGCTACAAAGTGAAGCGAAGCACTACGGCAGGAGGCCCTTACACAGAAATTGCCACCGTAAATAGCGCTACGTATGCCTCCTACTCAGATACGAACGTGGTTAATGGAACAACGTATTATTATGTCGTTACTGCCGTAAATGCAGCAGGAGAAAGCCCAAATTCGAACGAAGCTTCGGCTACACCTAACGGATCGATTGTAACCCAGCCAACTCAGGATACGGATAGAGCCCTGCTGCGCATCATGCTGAACAACGGGGAAGAGAAAGAATACGACCTGTCCATGAAAGAAGTGAACGCATTCCTAGCTTGGTATGAAGGTCGCGCTTCCGGCACGGGTGCGGTGATGTTTGCAATCGACAAGCACAATAACAACAAAGGCCCTTTTAAAAACCGGAAGGATTACATGATTTACGATAAAATTATCACATTTGAAGTGAATGCTTATACAGCATCTTCCACTAATCCCAATACTGATTCGAAGCCGTGATGAAACACTGCTTCAACAGGTCGCCGCTAAGCGGTGGCCTGTTTTTAATTATTTGCTCAATCAACAAAAAAGCAGACCGCCATTTCAGCAGTCTGCTTTTTTGTTAATTATGAAAATTCGTTGGCGTACAAGAATTTGCACGCCTTCGTGTTTTATACAATCACTACACCGTACACCAGATCAAATTTCATCCTACTGCTTCAGTACGCCGACAAGCCGCTTCGCTTCGCCTGTCGGGGTCGCTATCACTTCGTATATATTAATGTCCAGCGGATACTCGTGCTCTTCGGTGCGCAGGGCGTCGAACTGAACAAACTGTACGCCGCTGATCAACCGGTTCACGCCGCTGAACGGCAGCGACTTGGTCGACAAACTTTTGCCCGTCTTATCTACCAGCTCCAACTGCATTTTGGACGAGTTCGGATCGACGACGACATGCTCGTTGCGAGTAATGTCCATATCAAGCTTCATACGATACGTATAGCCGATTGGCGTGTTCGGAGAGAGCGCCGAAGGTACGATATACCGCGCGTTCAGCGTCCAGTCATTGAGCTTGACGTTGAACGGATAGAACGACATATTTTTCAGGTCCAGCTTCGTTTCCTGCATGGCCACACGGTACGCTCCGATCGCCGTCGAGGCCGGCGCTGCCGTCTTCGCATCCGTGAACTTCAGAACGTATTGCTCGTCCTCGTTCTCGGTCGGCATGTTGAACGCATAGCTGACGGCATAGCTCGTTTGCGGCATAATCTCCGCTATCGTCCCCGCTTGACGATTGCCGGAATACGTCATGCCCTGCGCCGTAATCAGCTTCGTTTGGAATGTCGGCACCGGAACCGGCAGGTCGCTGTTGTTTCTGAGCAGCAGCTTCGCAATCACGGTCTGATAGCCTTCGCCGTCGTTCTCATGACGATGGAACTCGACCATCGACACCGACAGGCGCGGATCGATCGTATCGGACAAGCTGTCAAATGCGAAAGGCTGGCCCAGTTCGTAAGGCTTGGCCGCATTGTACTCCGTCGTGCTGCTCGTGACCGGCAGCGCCACCTGATAACGTCCCACGCTGTAGGAAACTGGGCTGGGCTGGCCTTTGGGATCGAGCTGGCGGAACGTTTCCGGAGTCAGCACGTTGAAACTCGTGAGCACGGTATCCTTATCGGTCGGGATGGCGAAATGGATGTACCGCTGCTCCTTCGGTTCGAGCACAAGCGGCGACGCCTCGACCCGTTTTCCCGGGAAGACGGTTTTATCGGTGCTGCCGTTCCCGTTCGACTTGCCGTCCAGCGTAATATCCGGGACGGCCTCCTTGGTCGCGGACGGATTGTCCACGCGCATCTTCACGGTCGTTACCGGGCCTTGCGGCGTGTTATCCCGGCTCACGGAAACCGGCGTATAGACGAGCGGCGATTCCAGCGTCGGACTTAGCGTAAAGGAGCGCTCCCACGACAGCACCGAGGAAGAAGCTTTCGCGAAACCGGACAGCGGCCCGGTCCATTCTTGTCCTTTCACGGGCACCGCGAGCCGCACGGTTTCCTTCTTCGGATACGAGTACCAGTCAATTGCATACCAGACAAGCTCGGCAAGCTCCGAAGGACTCCGGCGGTCCACCTTGACGAAGAAGTTCAATTCCTCGGTCGTACCCGGACGAACGGCATGGGCGTTAAACACGCTCGCTTGCATCGGATATTCGTACCCGTCGGCGGTTTTGACCCGCAGCTCCAGATCTGGAATTTTCGCCACCTTGGCGTCCAAGCTCCGAACCCGCACGACCGCAGCGATGCGTGTGCCTTCGCTGGTCGTCTCGTTCAGCAAGCTCTTGATTTCGACCTGCAGCTTATCCGCGAGCGTATAGCTTTGCAGCTTCGGCGTTCCAGCGATCGTGCCGGAAGCCGACTTCGACGCGTCGGCCACTGCCGCAGCTTCCGAAGCCGCCATGGCAGGCGAAATGGACGCCGTACCGAGCAGGGAAGCCGTCAGAACGACGGAAAGCGCCGTTTTTTTCCATTGTTGGTTCGAATTCATCATGCTGCAACCTCTCCCACCGTTGATTTTACTTTAACCCGGCGCGACTCCCACATCGTCAGCAAACCGACGGCAAGCGACATCACGCCGATCATCACGACAAATATACCGAGTTCCCTTACGAAATAGTCGAGCGAGCCGCCACGATAGCCGATGCCCCGAATGAATTTGAACAGCCAGGTCAGCGGCAGCATGTTGCTGACCGCTTGAATCGGCCCGGGAAATATAATTGTGGCCACCTGTACGCCGGACAGCATGAAGGACGGGTACACAATCGCATAGGTGCGAAGCGCCACCTTCGACGGGTCCGCCGCCGTCCAGCCGACGACCATACCCATCAGCGTGACCGTCAAGGTGTAGAGCAGCAGCGGAACCGCAAATTCCAGCGGGTTCCCGACAAATCTCAGCCCGCCAAGCTGCTTCAGAAGTCCGAAGGCCAGCATCAGGCTGATGCAGGAGATCACCGCATACGGCAGCACGCGCGACCAGAGCCCGATCGGCGAACGAAGCGCCTCCTCCAGCCGGCCCTCCACCCGCAGACGAGGGACGATAGATGCGGCGGCGATGGCGGTAATCCCCAGCGCCACCACATTGACGAAGCCGACGACCATGAAGCCTATAAAATCGGAGGTCGGGTTAAACAACAGCCGCTGCTGCAGCGAGATCGGGGAGGCAATTCCCATCGCCGCATCGTCGCCAAGTCCCATCACCTTCAGCTTGCCTACGGACAGCGTCGTGTTCTCGATTGTAACCAGCTCCTGCATACCGGAGCGTATGTTCCCTACCGACGACGGCATCGAGTTGTCGATGAGCAGGCCTATATTAATTTGCTTCCCTTGGAAACGATACTGTTCCATCCCCCGTGGCAAATACATGATGACCATATATTTTTCATTGGTCATCAGCTTTTCCGGCGGGATCGCCTCGTGGAACACGTCCACGACGTTCAAGTATTGGGAGGCGTTCACCTTGTCGATAAACTGCCGGCTGTACAAGCTGTTGTCTTCATCGACGACCGCCATCGGCGCTTCATTGATTTGACCGTTCTTGAACATGTAGCCGAACAACGCCGCCACGATCAGCGGAGCGATCAGAATCGCTATCACGAATTTGCCGGATAGCGCGTATTTCCATTCATCGAGCAGGGATTTCATCGACACGCACCTCCGCTGTCATGCCTGGCAGCAGCTTGTCGGTCCGCTCTACGTAGACACGCACTTGGAACGAGTTCAAATCTGCGGTGCCTTTCTCCCGGCTCATGCGAAGCGCGGCGAATTGCGGCGCGGCCGTGACGAACTGCACCTTGCCCTCCACTTTGTCCGGCAGTGCTGCAAAATGCGTAGGTACAGCGGAACCGGCTTGGAACTTGCCGACTTGTCGCTCGTCTACATATAAGTCGTAATAAAGCTTGCCCGTTTCCAATACGACGACCGGCATCCCGGAGCCGACATTCTCGCCCGCCTTCGGTATAATTCTGACCACCTTGCCGTCAGCCGGAGCGCGCAGCGTGAAGCGGTCCTTCTGCACCTTCAGCGATTCCATCAAAATGTTCAATTGCTCCAACTGCTTGTTCAGCGCCTCAATGCCGATTTGCTGATTCGAGATATCGCCTTCGGCGAGCTGCTGCTGCTCGACGACCGCCTTGGCGCGGTCCGCTTGCAGCGCCGCCAGCTTGCGTTCTTTATCCGTAGCGCCGGTCAGCATTTTATCCAAAACGGTCTGCTGCTGGTTTCTCGCATTCTCCAGCGTCGCTACCTGGCTGCGCGCCTTCTCGACCGCGTCGCGGTGATCCTTGTACGAATACGGATTATTATCGTACGCCTCCTCCGTGTTCAGCAGCTGGTTGTACAGCTTGAGCGCATGCGTGTACGATTCCTCCGAGGCCGCGACGGCAAGCCTCTGCCGTTCGATATCTTCGCTTCTCGCTCCGTCTGCCACCTGCGCCACCTGCGTCTCCGCCTGTGACAAGCCGACCTGCGCCAGCCTCACCGCATTGTCCAGCTTGCTTTTGGCGACTTGGATGCCGTCTTCCGCCTGCTTGATCTTTAAGGTCGTAACCTCCACATCGGCCTGCGCCTTGCGGAGCTGAAGGTCGATATCCGTCGGATCAAGCGACATCAATACGTCCCCCTTGCGAACCGTCTGTTCCTCTTTGATCGAAAGCTCGATGATTTTGCCGGCGACGCCTTGAAAGGATACATTCACCTGCTCTGCCGTCAGAATACTTCCTTTGTTGGAAGAGGCCAGCGTTACCGCATCCTTGCCCTGTGCCGCCAACATCCAGCCTCCCCCGCTCAGCGCTAATGCCAATACGACGATAGCCGCCACTTGTTTCTTCATTTCCTCCGTTCCCCTCTCCTGATGCTTCTTTTCTCTATATGGTCTATAGCTGGCTCTTAATTCCGTTAAGAATGAACTTGGTCGTCAGTTCCGCAACCGATGCTTCGGTCTCGGCCGCCTTAGGCTGGGCGGATTCGTTCTCGTCCCGGAATACGGGGTCCAGAAACGGGCTGCTGCGCGAAAACACAAGCGTACCTACGATAAAATGCACCGTATGGCGAGTCGAATCGAACTCGAACTGCCCCTTGGCTTTGCCCGCCTCAAGAATGAGCCGGAGCTGCCGCCAAAGCACGTGGATAATCGACTGCAGCTTCTCCAGCCGGGGACTCTCCATCATGACCTCCTGCTGAAGTATATTAATGAGCTCGGGTTCCGCCAAGCGGAAGAGCGTAAACTCCCGGATAAACGATTGCAGATCGTGTACGGGATCGTTCAGCTCGTACTCTGCCACCAGAAACGCCGGGGCGAACGTTTCAAACAGCGAATAAAACACGTTCTCCTTGCCCCCGAAATGATAAGACACCAGAGCGAGCGCCACCCCCGCTTCATCGCAAATTTGCCGCACCGTCGTGCCTTCGAAGCCTTTTTTCGCGAACAGCTTTTTGGCGGCGTTCAATATTTTCAGTTTAACGTCTTTTCCCTGCGCTTCCGGTTTCATGAAAACCTCCCTTTCAATTCGAACACATGTTTTGAACGAACGTTTTGAACAATTGTTCAATTCATCTCTGAATGGTATTTTATACTGGATAATCTAACCTGTCAATAGAAAAAAGAAGCCCGGGCCGAATGTGGCCGGAGCTTCGAAGCTTGACGCAGCGAAGGCGGGCAGAAGGGGCGATTACCCCTTTACGCTGCCCGCCGTGACGCCCTCAATGATTTGCCTTTGCAAAAAGATGAAGATGATAATGATCGGGATGACGCTGATACTGATCGAAGCGCACAGGGCGCCATAGTTCATGTTGAATTTGTCCGCAAACCCGACGACCGCCACAGGCAGTGTCCGGAGCGTCTGTGTTGACAGGAATAGGTTCGCCATGACATATTCGTTCCAATGGTTGAGGAAGTTAATGATAAACACCGTAACGAGCGTCGGCAGCGACAGAGGGAATACAACCCGGAACAGCAAGCCGTAAGCGGACAGCCCGTCCATAACGCCGGCTTCTTCAAGCTCGGTAGGAATCGCCTTCATGAAAGCGGCCACGACAAAGACGGTTAACGGAATCCCGAACGCCGTATATGGTATAATGAGCGCCAACGGAGTGTTGTACAGCCCCATGTCCTTCACCATAATATACAGCGGAATCAGCAGCGAAGCGGGAGGAATGAGCAACGAGACCAGCAGCAGCCCGTACACCAGCTTACTGAGCGACGGGAAGCGCATTCTTGTGACCGCAAAAGCGATCCCCATGGCGAGCAGCAAGGACCCGACTGTAGCGATGGTAGCGATATAAAGGCTGTTAATAAAATACGTGCCAAGGTGCGAATTTGTCAGCGCGCTCTCATAGTGCGAAAAGGAAAACTCCGAAGGCAGTCCCCATGGATTCGTGATGATCTCGTTATTTTTCTTTAAAGACGAGATCACAATGAAATAGATGGGATAGACGATGATCAGCACGTACGGAATAAGGACGAGATGAGGAATACTTTTGACCAACGCTTTCTTCATTAGTATTTAACCTCCTCTACCCTGCGTGAGAACAGATGGAAAATGAGCGTGACGATAGACGTAAACACAAAAATGATAATCGCAATAGCATTGGCGTAACCGTATTCGCCGGCCGAATACGCCTGCTTGTACATATACGAGGCCATGACTTCCGAACTGCCGAAAGGGCCGCCGCTGGTCATAATCAAGACGATATCCAGCGCCTTCATCGCGCCCGTAATCGACAGCAGCATGACGACGACGATAACCGATCGAATGAGCGGAACGGTGATGTGCCACGCCTTCCTGAAACCGACGGCGCCGTCGATTTCCGCCGCCTCCAGCACTTCCGAAGGAATCGCGAAGATCGCTGCGAGCACCAGAACGATATAAAATCCGGTCCACTGCCAAGCGTTCGCTATGAGCACCGCAGTCATAGCCGTATCCGGGGTTCCAAGCCACGGCTTGGCCACTTCGGCGAAACCGGAAACGCGGAGAAGCTGATTGAGCAGCCCGGCATCCGGCTGGTAGATGAATTGCCATATAATCGACACGGCGGCCGTCGACAGGATACTCGGCAAAAACACTGATACTTTATAAAGTCCCAGCATCTTTTTCGCCCTGCTGACGATAATGCCGACCGCGATAATGATCGGAACCTGAATAAAAAGTGAAAAACCGACAAAATAGATGTTATTTTTAAATCCGATCCAAAACTTTTCGTCCTGGAGCGCTTTAAGGAAGTTTTCGATTCCGTTGAACACCGGTTCGTTAATCCCGTTCCAGCTTGTGACGGAATATCTTAGGGACGAGAACAGCGGGACGATATAGAACGTCACATATAAAACCAGGGCCGGGACGATAAAAATTAGGTAGGCCACCGGATTTCTCAGCACCTTATTCATGGATCACCCTCCGATAGCAAAATGCGGGCGCCGCGCGATGGCGGCACCCTTGTTTAGCTTTTTATTTTTTTTGGCCGTCGGCTTGATTCGCTTCATCCTGCGTTTTTTGCATCCGTTCGGCAACTTTCTCCGGTGCAACTTGTCCGCCAAGCAGTTCTTGCATCGAAGATTCGAGCGTCACTTTCACTTTCGGCTGAACCAAGGCGTCGAACGCCGGGAATGCGCCTTTGGACGATCCTTGAGCATCGCCGATTTCTTTGACCAGCGGATGCGCGTCGTTCGCGCCTTTGACGTTTTTCATAGCAGGAATCCGGTTTGCTTTGTTAAGCTGATCGGCTTGATTCTCGATCGTGTAGAAGTTCTTGATGAATGTTTTAACGGCTTTCAATTCGTTGTCGTTCAAGTGAGCGGAGAAGCCGTAGCCGTTACTCCAGCCGCCGTTGATGTGGCCATCGCCTTTGCCGCCCACATCCGGGAGACGGAAGAAGCCGACATTGTCTTTCACGGTCGATTTTTCTTTGTCAAGCACCGCGGAAGTCGTCCACGTACCGTCAAACAGCATGGCAGCCTGGCCTGTGTAGAACTTCGCCTGACCTTCGGCATATTTCAGTCCTAATACGTTAGGATCGATATAGCCTTTATCCTTCAATTCCTTCATCCGCTTGAACGCTTCTACAACCGGAGCGTCAGTCCACTTGGTTTTGCCCGATTTGAAGCCTTCCTGCTGCTCGGTACCGCCTAAGCCGACAAACAAGCTGTTGCCGAGCATGTTGATCGCCCAAGCGCTTTCCGGTCCGCCGCCCAGCGCGATCGGCGTAATTTTTTTCGCTTTCAAAGCTTCGCAGACTTTGAGGAACTCTTCCCAGTTTTTCGGAATCTGGACGCCGGCGTCCTGGAACATTTTCTTGTTGTAATAGAACCCTTCCACGTAACCGGATTCCGGCAGACCGTAGATTTTGCCGTCTACCGTAAATTCGCCCAGATTGTAGAATTGGTCCGACAAGCCAAGCTCTTTCAGAATATCGTTCAACGGGAGCAAATGGCCTGCCTTGGCATAGTTCTGGGTATCCGCACCGCCGAATAAGTTGAAAATATGCGGCGGCTTGCCGGAGGACATTTCCGCTTTCAGCTTCACATCGCGGTTGACGGTATCTTCGACGCCGTCGAGGTTCAGCTTAAGTCCCGGAACATCCTGCTCCGTTTTCGCCGTCACTTTCTGCAGCAGCTCCAGCGTCGATTTCGCCGTTTCCCGGACGTTGATGTGACGCACCGTCATTTGGAACGATCCGGCCTTCGCCTCCGTTCCGGCAGCCGACTTGCCGGCCTCCGCTCCTTTGTCTTTTTCGTTATTCGCAGCCGGCGCGGAACTGCCGCAGCCAGCCAGTACGGTGGTCAGCAAGAGCGCTGCGCTTGCGGAACAAAGTACACTTTTCTTCATCTGGGAATCCCCCTATGTAAATATTTGTATCGGTGACCTTCACCTTGCTTTTATTATAAAATCGCGTCATGACGCGTCACAGGTATACATTACAACTTTGGTGGGATAAAATTATCCACTTTCCTGACATAAAAAGAGGCAACCCGCAGGTTGCCTGATCGTTGGAAAGGATATGGTATAATAAGAGGACTAGTCGTAGAAGCGCAAAAGAATGGGAGGTAAGACCTATGGAGTGCCGGATCGGATGCGCCGCCTGCTGCATCGTCATATCGATTTCATCCCCGATCCCGGGCATGCCGGAAGGCAAGCCTGCCGGTGTTCGCTGCATCCAGCTCACTGCGGATAACCGCTGCGGATTGTTCGGGAGCCCGGAACGTCCGGCCGTATGCGGCAGCCTGCGAGCCTCGGGGGAGATGTGCGGCCGTTCGAATGAAGAGGCCTATGCGTATTTGGAAGCTTTGGAGCGGGCGACGAGCTGAGAGTATTTAGACAAGAGCCTTTGGCTTGCCGGGCGGGTTCGCAATTTCAAATAAAAAGAAAACCCGAAGCATAACTGCTTACAAGCAGCTTTCGCCTCGGGTTTTTCGTATATGGATTTATTTTTTTACAAGCTGGTGAATCGGATGGCCGAGTGCGCCTTCGGCGGCGTCCATCGTAATTTCGCCAAGCGTCGGATGGGCGTGAATCGTCATCGCAATGTCTTCAAGCGTAGCGCCCATCTCAATGCCGAGCGTCATCTCCGCGATCAGGTTGGAAGCTTCCGCGCCGACCACCTGTGCCCCGATCAAAAGGCCGGTGTCTTTATCGCCGACAAGCTTCACAAAGCCGTCCGTGACGTTCATCGATTGTGCGCGGCCGTTCGCCCCGTAAGGGAACTTACCGGTGAACACATTGATGCCTTTGGCTTTCGCCTCGGTCTCGCTGAGACCTACGCCAGCGATTTCCGGATCGGAGAAGACGACGGCCGGAATGACTTTGTAGTCCACAACGCTCGGCATTCCGGCAATGGATTCTGCCGCCACTTTTGCCTCATACGAAGCTTTGTGAGCCAGCGCCATGCCCGGTACAATGTCGCCGATCGCATAAATGTGCGGAACGTTCGTCTGGCATTTTTCGTTGACTTGGATCAAACCGCGTTCGCCGACCTGTAC
This sequence comes from Paenibacillus sp. MZ04-78.2, assembly GCF_024213375.1. Lineage (GTDB taxonomy): Bacteria > Bacillota > Bacilli > Paenibacillales > NBRC-103111 > Paenibacillus_G. The sequence goes on from NZ_JANAVJ010000012.1 coordinate 30,674, forward strand.
GCCTGCGAGCTCCAGCGACAAGTCGCCATCGGTATTCGGACGGCGGCCGACGGTAACCAGCACGTAGTCCGCGGTTATTTTATGCTCTTCGCCTTTGACGGTGTAGGTTACCGTCACGTCCTTGTCTGTTTGCTCGCAGCCTTGAGCCATCGCTTCGGTGACGACTTCGACGTCGAGCTTTTTCAAGTTGCGCGCCACTGGCTGCGACAGTTCTTTTTCGAAGCCCGGCAGGATGGAGTCGGAGCCTTCCAGCACCGTCACTTTCGCGCCGAACTTGGCGTACGTTTGACCCAGTTCGATACCGATGTAGCCGCCGCCGATGACGACGAGGCTCTTCGGAAGCTCATTCAGCGACAGCGCTTCGGTCGAGGACAGAATGCGTCCGCCGTACGGGAATGCTTTCAGCTCGATCGGACGGGAGCCTGTCGCAATAATGCAGTGGTTGAAACGGTAACGCGCCGTTTCGTTATCGTTGAAGACGCGCGCTTCATGCTCGTTGATGAACAGCGCCTCGCCGTTAAAGATTTGCAGCTTGTTCCCTTTCAGCAGCATCCCTACGCCGCCGCTTTGCTTCTTGACGATGCCGTCTTTCCACTCCTGTACCTTCGCCCAATCGATGTTCACATTCTCCGCCGAAATCCCGATCGACGTAGCATGCTTGATCACTTCGTAATGATGCGCCGCGGAAATCAGTGCCTTGGACGGAATGCAGCCGCGGTTCAGACACACGCCGCCAAGCTCGGATTTGTCCACGATCAGCACGCTTTTGCCAAGCTGAGCTGCGCGGATACCGGCTACATAACCGCCGGGGCCGGCCCCGATGACCAGAACGTCAATTTCAACCGATGCGTCTCCTACTACCATCTTGGATTACACCTCCATGACAAGCAGTTCCGGATCGGCCAGCAGCTGCTTGATATAGTTCATAAAGTTTTGTGCCGTAGCGCCGTCGATGATACGGTGGTCGAAGCTGAGCGACAGCGCCATGACCGGAGCGATGACGATTTCGCCGTTTTTGACGACCGGCTTCTCGCTGATGCGGCCCGTTCCGAGGATCGCCACTTCAGGGAAGTTGATGATCGGCGTAAAGAACATGCCGCCGGCAGAGCCAATATTCGTAATCGTAAGCGTGGAGCCTTTCAGCTCGCTCGGACCGAGCTTGCCTTCGCGGCCGCGTACCGCAAGGTCCTTGATCGCGGCGGCAATGGTCCAAATATTTTTGCGGTCCGCGTCCTGAATGACCGGTACGATCAAACCGTTGTCCGTATCCGTCGCGATGCCGATATGGTAGTACTTTTTGTAGACGATTTCCTGCTTCTCTTCGTCGATCATGGCGTTCATCGCCGGGAATTGACGTGCTGCCGCCACCAATGCCTTCACGATGAAAGGCAGGTAAGTCAGCTTGACGCCCTTCTTCTCGGCAACCGGCTTCGCTTTTTCGCGCAGCGTGACAAGACGGGTCACGTCGACTTCGTCCATCAGAGTCACGTGCGGAGCGGTATAAGCGCTCTTGACCATCGCATTCGCGATCGCCTTGCGGATACCCTTCAGCGGTACGCGCTCTTCCTCGCGGTCGCCGCTGACCGGCGCTGCTGCCGAAGGCGTCGCCGCGCTTGCTGCCGGAGCCGCTGCCGCCGAAGCTTCAGCCGCTTTCGGCGCAGCGCCCGGCGTGAAGCCATGCACGTCCTCGCGTGTCACGCGTCCGTTCTTGCCTGTCGCGGTAACCTCCGCGATGTTCACGCCCTTCTCGCGCGCCAGCTTGCGCACGCTCGGCGTCGCGAGCACTTCGCGCGCGTCGCCTGCCGCTGGGGCTCCGCCTGCCATCGGCGTATCCAGCTTCGAGGCGTTCACGTTCGCCGCTACGGCGCCGCCAACCGCGCATTCTGCACCGCCTTGCGCAGCCGGAGCTTCCGCTGTCGCCGGAGCAGCGCTCGGTGCTTCGCCGTGGCCATGGGCCTGCTGCGGCACCTCGCCGGTTACTTCGATGACAGCGATCACGTCGCCGATCGTACATACCGTACCTTCGGAGACCTTGAGCTCAATGATTTTCCCTTCTACCGGAGAAGGTACTTCCACCGTCGATTTATCGTTCTGAACGTCCATCAAGATCGTTTCGTCATTTACCGTATCGCCGGGTTTTACGTGCCATTTCACGATCTCGCCTTCGTGGATGCCTTCGCCCAGCTCGGGAAAGCGGTATTCAAAGTTTGCCATCGGTCGCTCACCGTCCTTGCGTCTTAGTAAAATATTAGAAATCCAATACTTGATTCAGGCCTTTGACGATACGGGCAGGATTCGGAAGCCATTGATCTTCGACCTGCGCAAAAGGATACACCGTATCCGGAGGCGCTACGCGCAGCACCGGCGCTTCGAGATGCAGAATCGCCTTCTCGTTGATTTGCGCGATTACTTCTGCCGCAATGCCTGCCGTTTTTTGCGCTTCCTGCACGACGATCGCACGGTTCGTTTTCTTGATCGACTCGACGATCGTGTCGATGTCCAGCGGTATCAGCGTGCGCAGGTCGATGACTTCGACTTTCGCGCCGCGCGTTTTCTCGATCTCCTCGGCCGCTTTGAGCGAAGTGTGCACCATAGCGCCGTACGTAATGATCGTGACGTCTGAGCCTTCGCGAACGACGTTCGCCTTGCCGATCGGCACCGTATATTCGCCTTCCGGCACTTCCGCGCGGAACGAGCGGTACAAGTTCAGATGCTCCATGAAGAACACGGGATCGTTGTCGCGGATTGCCGAAATGAGCAGTCCTTTCGCATCGTACGGGTTGGAAGGCACGACAACTTTAATCCCCGGCGTTTGCACCATCAGCCCTTCCAGCGAGTCGGTGTGCAGCTCCGCCGCTTTAACGCCGCCGCCAAAAGGCGTACGGATCGTAATCGGCGCGTTGTAACGGCCGCCTGAACGATAGCGCATGCGCGCCGCCTGTACGGCGATTTGGTCGAACGCTTCAAAAATAAAGCCGACAAACTGGATTTCCATGATCGGACGGAAGCCTTGAATGGCCATCCCGACCGCCATCCCGCCAATCGCGGATTCCGCAAGCGGCGTATCGAATACGCGGTTCTCCCCGAATTCGGCTTGCAGACCTTCCGTTGCGCGGAATACGCCGCCGACCTTACCTACGTCTTCCCCGAATATGACCACGTTCGGATCGCGCTGGAGCTCGACTCGCATCGCGTCCTTGATCGCTTGAATCATTGTCATTTGAGCCATGGCTGAAAGTTCCTCCCCTTTTACGCTAAATAATCCGCTTTTTGCTCTTCCAAATGCTGCGGCGTCGTTTCGAACATGCTGTCGATCAAGCCCGGCACCGTCATTTTTTCCGTTTCTTCGGCCTTCTTGATCTGTTCGGCAACGGTGTTTTTCGCATCCTCAACGACTTTCGCCTCTTCCTCTTCGGACCATAATCCTTTGGAAACGAGGTACGTACGGAAGCGGTTCAGCGGGTCCTTAAGCTCCCATTCAGCCGTTTCTTCTTTCGTGCGGTATTTGGACGGGTCGTCCCCGGACATGGAGTGCGGCAGGAACCGGTAAGTTATCGCCTCGATCAACGTCGCGCCTTCGCCCTTGCGGCCGCGCTCCGCTGCGTCTTGAACGGCTTTCACCACCGCGAGCACATCCATCCCATCTACTTGTACGCCTTCGATTCCGGCAGCAACCGCCTTGTGCGCAACGGAAAGCGCAGCCGTTTGCTTGGAGAACGGCGTCGTAATCGCATAGCCGTTATTTTGCACCATGAAAATCGACGGTAGCTTGAACGCCCCCGCGAAGTTCAGCGCTTCATAGAAATCGCCCTCGGACGAACCGCCGTCACCAGTGTACGTAATGGAAACGCGCTGCTCTCCGCGCTGCTTGAACGCCATCGCCACGCCCATCGCATGCAAATATTGCGCGCCGATGATGATTTGTGGCATGAGGACGTGCACGTCTTGCGGAATTTGTCCGCCGTGCTGATGTCCGCGCGAATAAAGGAACGCTTGGTACATCGGCAGACCGTGCCATACGATTTGCGGCATGTCGCGGTAGCCCGGGCAGATGAAATCGTCTTTGTTCAGCACGAATTCGCTGCCGACCATCGTTGCTTCCTGACCGGAAACCGGCGCATAAAATCCGAGGCGTCCTTGACGCGTTAAATTGACAGCGCGCTGGTCCCACGTACGCGTGAATACCATGCGGCGCATTATTTCTTTCAATTGGTCATCCGTCAGATTCGGCATAGCTTCGGGATTCGTAACGGTACCGTCGGTGCCCAGAACGGACAACGGCTGTACTTCTTGTACGCCCACAACATAAGGCTTGCTCATTTCCATATTCACCTCAGCGATAGATTTTTGAAGGGATGTCGAAATTGGGGTGTTTCTGTTATAGTATTATTATAAACCTGTTTTAGTGAATTGCACAAGAACATACTTGTAAAATATGATTTCTTTTCGATTAGACGTATATAACAGTTCACAAAAAATAATAATACAGATTAATAAAATCCATAAAACTATTATAATACAATGGGAGGTTTTCCCCCTTGGACGACAGCTTGTACTACAAGCGTACCATCGTAAAAGAAACCGTATTTTCACACGCTCTCGGGCAGGAAAGATCGCTGCGCGTTTACCTTCCCCCAGGCTACAATGAGCTGTTGTCGTATCCTGTCATCTACTGTCAGGACGGCGAAGATTTTTTTAATTTCGGCCGCATCGCCACGACGATGAACCGGCTTATCTTCGATGACAATGTGGAGCCCGCCATCATCGTCGGGGTGGACGTGGACAAAACGGTCCGCACTTCCGAGTACGCGCCCGAAGGAGAGCGTTTCCACGCTTACTGCGCGTTTTTTGCCGAGGAGCTGATCCCGTTTATACAAGATCATTACCCGGTCCGCGCGGATTTGAACGAACGGACCTTGGCCGGCGATTCGCTCGGGGGCACCGTATCGTTACATCTTGCCTTAGATTATCGTAGCCTTTTTTGCCAAGTTATATCCTTGTCCGGCGCTTTTTTACAATCGACGCAAGAGCGGATCGAAGCCGAGGACGACTTGTCGTGGCTAAAGCTGTCCATGGTCATCGGGCTCGACGAGACGGAAGTGACGACGGAGCGCGGGACATTCAATTTCGTCGAAGCGAACCGCAAAACAAAACAGCTCCTCGTCACGAGAAGCTGTTCGCTGCATTATGAAGAAAAGCCGGGAAAACACATTTGGGGCTTCTGGCAAAATGAATTGCCTGGCATGCTGAAACCATTTTTGACTTGAATCGGAACAGAGCCTCTTATTCGCCAGACTCCTTCTCGCGAATGCCGTAACGCTCGCAGAGCAGGGCTGCCATTTCCCGTACCCGGACGGATTCCGGGACCCACAGTCCCGCAGACGCCCGCTCCATCCCTTCGGGAGTTTGCCTCTCGCGCACGACCCGCTTCACTGCTTCAATGAACTTAATCGCAGCGCCGCCGCCCAGATCGGTCAGCTCTTCCAGGCTGGCCATGCTGTTGGCCGTCACCCGCGGAAAATCGATATCCTGCGCGCCGGCGGAAGCCCGTTCGTAAAACTCACGCGCTTGCCGCGCCTTCTCCGCCCCGGCCCCCTCGGCAATCACGAACGCCTGCACGACGTACGCATGGGCTTGCCGCCGCTGGGCGATGCCGCAAAATTTGCGGCCCCCGATACTCAGATCGTAATCTCCGGGACAATAGGCCCCTTCAATCTCCCCTTTGCGAACTTCACATCCGGTCGCTTGAAGCGCCAGCCGGATCAGCTCGAACATCCGCTCGAAGTCGTCGCGGAAGTCGATTTCCCCGGCCCGGCGCTTCGGCATGATGAGCGACACGTTGACGACGCCCAGATCAAGCGGCACCGCCGCGCCGCCCGAATTGCGGACGGCGACATTGTAGCCTTGCGCCTCCAGATACCGGGCCGCTTCCGCCGTGCCGGGCAGCCGGCTATCACGCAGCCCCATAACGAACGCCCGCGGGTGGCGCCACAGATGGCATAGCGGCGCCCCGCCTTCGCCCACGTGCTTGCACAGCAGCTCCTCCAGCGCAAACGGATACAGCACATCCTGCTCCGTTACGTCTTGCGAACGGTCCAGCAGCAGCAGATCCGAAAGCCCGTTCTTCTGCGGCTGCGTCATCTCTTGCTTATCCATAGCGGCTAACCCGCTCCTTTCCTGATTCCGCTTCTCAGGCTCGTCTAAACTACCCCCATTCTAAAAGGGTCCGGCGGCCGTTGCAAGTCCCCGGCTTCACCGCTCCCTGTACCGCACAAAGGCAAAGGCCCGGATTCTCTTCCGTTGAAAGCGATCCGTGCTACAATGGAAAGGACCTTGTCACAAACCTGCCCGCTGTCTCGTCCTATTTTTTTATGAGCGAACCGCGCGGAAGCCGACAGTTCGATTTTTAACGCAAAGGAGAATCCGCCAATGACGCAGCTTCCGTTGGAAGACTGGTATACCGAATATAAACCGCTGTTGTTTTCGATTGCCTACCGGATGCTGGGGTCGGTGTCCGAAGCGGAGGATATCATCCACGATCTGTTTCTGGCCGTATCCCGCACGGGCCCGGGCGCGATTCAGAACCCGAAGGCGTATTTATGCAAATCCGTTACCCGTCGCTGCATCGATCAGCTCAAATCCGCCCGCGCCCGCAGGGAAGTGTATGTCGGACCGTGGCTTCCCGAGCCGCTGCAAGCTTCGGATCAGGAAGACCCGCTGCTGCAGGCGGCCCGGAATGACGACATTTCCTTTGCCTTCCTGCTGCTGCTGGAGCAGTTGAACCCGGTTGAACGGGCGATTTTCGTCCTGCGCGAAGCGTTCGATTACGACTATAAGGAAATCGCCGACATGCTGGACAAAAGCGAAGCCGCCTGCCGGAAAACATACAGCCGTTTGAAGCAAAAACTGAACGTTGCGGAAGCTCGATCCCCGCAGCCTGGCCTCCCGGAATCAGAATCGCTCGTTCGCAGCTTTTTGAAGGCGGTCAGCACGGGAGACGTGCTTCAATTCATCCACCTGCTGACGGAGGATGCTGTCCTGTATTCCGATGGCGGAGGCAAGGCGCGCGCGGCGCTCCGGCCGATTCTCGGCGCAAACCGGATCGCTGCTTTCCTGCTCGGCATAGCGTCCAAAGGCACCGTCCTGACGCGGAGCGTCCCCGTTTCATTCAATCGCGGAGCTGGATTGCTGGTTGACGGTTCCCATTCCCGCATCGCCATCTTGTTCGAATTCGAAGGCACGCAGATCCGGACGATGTATTTCGTTAACAATCCGGATAAGCTACGCCATCTGCCGGAGCACCCGAAGCTTTAACCGCTTGCTGCCGCTGCCGCAAATAAACAAAAAACTCGATTTCCCCTGAACTGTGGGAAGCCGAGTTTTTTCATATTTTATCATCATCGCGGCGTTACGAACGCTCTTCGAGCCCTTCGATTTTCGCTTGGCCCCACGGGGCGACTTTCATGTGCACGATTAACCGGCTGGCCTTATCCTCAAGCGATTCGCCGGTCCCTTCGGGCACGTAGTATTTTTCGACTCCGTATTTGACGAAAATCTCTTCCCCCCAACGATTGTCGATCCGCCCTTTCAATACGACCTCGCCTTCCTGCGCCGCAGGCTTCGAGCCATATGCGGCCACCGGCTGGGCAATGCCGTCCACATCCGGCTTCAAAACCACGTAGACCGGCTGGCCGCTCTCCGGCTTCCGCGCCGCGTCTTTCCACAGCGACGGGTCGAGACGGCTGATGTCATAGCTGAGGGTCACGTAATCGCCGTAAAGCAAATCGCGCGGGTCCACCGGCACCGTCCGGACGCGGATGTCTTTTCCGAACCAGCCAACCGCATAGAAGGAAAGGGCGATTCCGATCAGCACAAGCGCCTGGAGCAAGATGACGCCAGCCGTAAGCAGCGAACGCCGGCTGCCGCCGGTCACAGCGTTGTCAGACATGTCCGTTCCCCTCCTTCGTATCGTCGAAAAACCGTTTTTTCCGCCGGTTCAGAAACCAGCTCAAGCCGATCAAGATGCAGCCTCCGAGAATGAAAAACAGTGATTTGTCCATAAAGTCCCAGGTCAATTTGCCGTATGCCACCATCGTGCTGCAGATGAACAGAACCGTTCCGAAGTTGGTCTTGAACCGCCATTCCTCAGCATAACCTCGCCACAGCACGTACAGCGAAAAGAAAAACAGCGCGAGCAGGTACAAGACGTCGACGCCGGAAGGCAAGTAAACGAACGGAGCGAGCAAAATCCATTCGAAGGCGCTGGACGCCCGGCCGTTTCGCAGCTTTCCCGCCAGCGAGACGACAAAGAGAAGGACGAGTGCTCCGAAGTAATAGAGCGGTACGGCAAGCAGCCAGTCGTCATCGACGGCCCCTCTTTCATATCCGATCATCACCATCACGACCGCGAAAATAAATGCTGCGGCAAGCGGAACCGTCTGCAGCGCGTAGCCTCCATGGCGTTCGTCCTTCAGCCAATCGCCGAGGACGTAAAGCGCCATGGCCGGAACAAGCATCCAGAGGAACGGCATGTCCACGGCGATCACCCACATCAGCGCCTGCACCGTAACACTGAAGCTAAAGCACCAGATCAGCAGCGGATGACGCTTTTTCCAGCCGTAAAACCCAAGACCGGCAACCAAAAGCGCAAACGCGGTATAGCTGAAGCTATCGAATTCCGCTACGCTGTACCATTGGGCGATGTTAAAAAGGAGCAGACTTATTAAATACAAGTATCGGCTGCGGTATAGAAAGGTCGCAACCATTCCCGCGCACGCCCACAAAATAAACGTTCCTGCGTTGTAAGCGACCAAGTGAAACATTTGGCCGATCAGCACGATACCTCCACCGAAGCTGACGACTCCAAGGCTGACAAGCGCAACGCCCAGCTTATCGTGGCCGCGCCGCAGCGCCATCTCGCCTCCGGCGTAAAAGCCGATCATGAGCAGCACGATCATGGCAAGGCGGACAAGCTGCGGGATATCCTGCCAGTTGGCTGCTATAAAACTGAGAATGCCCAGTCCGACCAATATGCTTCCGAGAATCGGCAGCAGACCGACGGCATAATGTTTCGTTTCGTACATGCTTAGAAGCTGATCTGCCTGCTCGTGGGTAACGATACCACGCTCCACCCACATTGGAGTTTCTTTCTCCAGCCATTTTCGGCTCATCGGAATGCACCCCTTGTTTGCGTAAACTCTTGTGCGAGTTGTTGATACCTCAAGTATATCCCGCCTGAGAGGAAAAAGAAGTACTAACTTCCGCTAGTACTTCGAACGCTCATCCCCTCTAAAGAGAAGAATCCGGGCCGCGCACATGCAGGAAGATAGTTCGGATTAGCAAAAAACTAGGGATTTTCCCGATGCTAATTCCATTCCTTTCACATATTTTATTTTTACAAATGGTCCGATATAATGGTAGAATAACTATTTTGAACCACACTCTCGTTCTTTATGAAGATCGTCTCCAACGATAAAAACACGCTGACAAAAGGTGATGACATTGAACTTGCTCCACCAATTGCTGTTAAACATGCTTATCGTGATTACGCCGGTCATGCTGTATCATCTGTTTTGGATTGATCGTCTTCTGCATGCGAACGTGCGTACGAACCAGATCATCGTTACCGTCATCTGCACGGTCGCCTCTTTGGTCAGCATGATGCATCCGTTCGAGCTCTCTCCCGGATATTTGTTCGATTTCCGCTTGATTCCGCTCGCTCTGTGCTTTTTTTATGCCGGACCTTTGCCGGCTCTCGGCGTAGCCGCCATTATTTTGAGCTACCACTGGAAGTCGGAAGGGTTTGGCATGTATTCGCTGGCGATTTCCCTCGGCTTCAATCTCATTCTGTTGTGGTATTGCAAACGCCGGATCGCCGATGTGGCCCGGCTTCTCAGTACCGCGACCGCGGCCGGACTCGGATTCGTTTTGTCGTTGATTACGGCATTTGTCGCCTTGTTCTCCATGTGGCAGGAGCACATACCAGTTACCGAATACTTCTTCCTGTTTTTTGCTTTGTTCAGCCTTATCCATTCGTTTACCGCCATACTTGTCGTCTATATCATCAGGCAGATCAAGCAAAATATCGAATTGCGCAAGCAACTGCAGCATAACGATAAAATGAATATGCTGAGCGAGTTGGCAGCTTCCTTCGCCCACGAAATCCGCAATCCGATGACCGTCGCCCGCGGGTTCGTGCAAATGATGCGTCAAAACGACTTGGCGGAAGACAAACGGCTAATTTATAGCCAGATGGTCTTGGAAGAAGTCGATAAAGCGCAGGCGATCATTAACAATTACTTATCCTTCGCCAAGCCCCAGTTGGAAGAGATCGAACTGCTGGACGCCAAGCCGCTTATTTTACAGACGGTCCAAACATTGCAGTCGTACGCCGATCTTCGGGGCGTATCGGTAGAAATGAATCTGCAAGACAAGCTGATGATCAGCGCCAATCCGGATAAGTTCGCGCAATGCATCATGCATTTGTGCAAAAACGGTATTGAAGCGATGCCCGGCGGAGGGAAGCTGCAAATCGTCGGCATCCTGCAAAATCAGACGGTATGCATCGACATTATCGACCAGGGGATCGGCATGACGCAGGATGAAGTCGGGCGGCTCGGCACGCCGTTTTATTCCATCCGCGGCAAAGGGACCGGCCTTGGCATGATGGTCACCTACCGTGCCATTCAAAACATTCATGGCCAGATTGATGTGACGAGCGAAGTGGGCAAAGGCACCTGCTTCTCGATTTTGATCCCATCGCTGCACTCCTCTACCTATCATTAACCTCAATCAAAAAAGGCTGAGTCTTCGACGTACATCTCGCGAAAACGCAGCCTCTCGCAATATCCTCCAATAAATCCCCTCATGATCAGTTCTCCCTTTTAGAGCTGTCAGCCAAAATATTCATCACTTCCTTAAAAAGCGGGATCGCCCTATGGCTGCCCCCTTCCGGAACGTTCTGGACGAGCACCGCAGCGGCATAGTGAGGCTGTTCTACAGGGCCGTAGCCGATAAACCAATGATTCTCGCCGGGCCTTCCGTTTTTCAACCTAACCTGTGCCGTCCCCGATTTCCCGGCCAAGCTCCATTTCGCCGACCGCAGCGCCTTCCCGGTGCCGTGCTCCACCGTCTCGGCCATCCATTCCAGCAGCCGCTTCGCCGTCACCGGCTTGATAGGTTTAGCAGCCTGCTTCAGCTCATGCGAAGGGAACGACAGGTACAACCGCTCGTTCCGGAACCGGATTTCCCGCACGATTCGCGGCGATGCTATCTCCCCTTGATTATACAGCGTCACGATCAAGTTAGCGGCTTGCAGCGGCGTCATTAACACGTCACGCTGGCCGATGGCCGTCTGTACCAGCGCCCCTTCGTCCGACTTGTCCGATGCAGCGGCATAGACTTGCCCCTGCTCCTCGGCATCCCATTGCCGAAAGCCTTTTCGGTGCGGCACGTCTCCGCTCCAGCCGACGGGCATTTCCAGCCCGAGCCTGTGCGCGTAAGCCTCCAGCTTGTCTCCCCCAAGCCGCTGCGCCACCTTCGCATACACGATGTTGCACGACTGGGCGAAGCCTTCTTCCAACGTAAGCCTACCGTGCCCTTCCTTCTTCCAGCAGGTGAAGCCGTATTTTCCAAGCGCACCCGTGCAATCGAACGTTTCGTCCGCTTTCACCGCCTTTTCTTCCAAAGCAGCGGCGGCAGTCACGGTTTTAAAAATCGATCCGGGGGCGGCCGCTTTTAATGCCTTGTTGCTCCAGTTTCCTTGGACCAGATCGATATGCTCCGGGTGGAACGCGGGCATGCTGGCCATCGCGATCGTATCCCCATTTCGAATATCCAGTACGACGACAGCGCCTTCCGTCACGTGCAAGCGCTCCAAGGTCCGTTCGATTTGCTGCTGTATCCCGGAGTCGAGTGTCGTGACGACTTTAAGCGGATAATACGGGTTGCTCGGAGTGATTTGGCGCGTATCGAGTCCGGGCAGCGGACGCTTCAAGCCGTCGGTAAAAAGCGAAACGGAGGACGGCCCGATGCCCTGCAGCCAAGGCTCAAACGTTTTTTCCAGCCCGGAGTTGCCGATTTTGCTCGTGAGCTGCAGTTCCCCCTTATGGATTTGATCGGTGAACTGCCTCGTTATCCGCTCAGGATTTTGCCCGATGAAGCCAAGCGCCTGACTTGCTGGCTGCCGCTCGGCGTAGCGCTGCTTGAAGGTCATCGCCCGGACGGATTTCAGGCCTAAAGCCTCGATCTTGGACGCCTGAGCGTCGGTCAAAGGTGCCGGACGGCCGGACACGGACCACATGGCAGGACCTTTCAACTGGCGGACAAAGGGCTGCCAAGCGGAAAGCGGAGCGTTTACGATGCTTGCCACCCGGTCCATCGCAGCAGCCGTATCGTTCCCCGCGGACTCTTCTTCGCGGATAGGGAAAACGACTAAAACCTTCTGCGCCGTTCCTGTCAAAGGGACGCCGTTTCGGTCCGTAAAATCGCCCCGCCCGCTGTCGAGCACAAGACCTTGAGCCCGTTGAATGACCGAATTTTCCACCAAATCGATCTTTCGTTCCGTCAAGCTGCGGGAGACCGCCACTTGAATCCAGAACAACCGTAAATTCCAAGCGGCCAAAACTCCGATGAGCAGCAGCAATACGATAAAAATCCGGTTCTTTTGCAGCTTTGTTCCGTTGTCCATCCCGAGCACCTGCCAGCACCTTGTAAGATGATACAAGTATAGTCAGGAACCGCCCTCTGCAAACAATCCAAACAAAAAGCGCCTTCCCCAATGGAGAAGACGCCGTGCAGACCTGCCTTAAATTTGGAATTTCGACAGCTGTTCCTTCAACGAGTTCGACAGCTCTTCGAGACTCTCGGACAGCTTCACAAGACCGGAGCTGACGCTCATTTGCTCCGAGCTTAAGGATGCCACCTCTTGCGAAGTCGCGGACGATTCTTCGGCCACCGCGCTGACGTTGGACATCGCATCGCTCAACACCATCTGCGACGTTTCAAGCTCGCTGATCGATTCCGTTACTTCGGACAATCGTTCAATGAATTCGCCCATCTGCGAATCGACTTGCTTAAAGATCGAATCGGCTTCTTTCACGGATTCGATTTGTTCCTGGAAAATCGGGTAAGCCTGCGAAAGCACGTTCACCGTCTCGTCAATTTCCTTCTGAATTGTTTCGGTAATTTGGCCGACGATCGCGATCGATTGTCTGGATTGGTCGGCCAGCTTGCGGATTTCGTCCGCGACGACCATGAAGCCTTTCCCCGCCGCACCGGCCCGGGCCGCTTCAATCGTAGCATTCAACGACAAAATGTTCGTTTGCTTCGTCATGTTGTTGAGCACGTCCAAAATTTTGCGGATGGAGCGGGTGCTTTCCTTCAGATTATCGACCTTCTCCACCATCGAACGGGTCATCGCTTCCGTTGCGTTCGTTTTGCCGATCAGCTCAGACATATATTCGATCCCTTGCTTACTCGACGCTTGAACTTCCGAAGCTGAGGAACCCATGACGATGTTGGCGTCGACCACGCTTTTCATCTGCATGCCGATATTGTGAGTCAGCTCGTTGCCGCGTTCGGATTCCATGGCCAAGCTGGATGCGCCGCTGGCGATCTCTTCCGTAGCGACGGCGATTTCCTTAGCCGCCGTAGCCGTTTTCTTCGAAGCGTCCGACAAGCTCCCCGCTGTTTGCAGCACCTCTTGAGCGGAATGATTCGTCTGCTGCACCAGTGTCGTAATTTTTTCCATCATCTCGTTAAAGCTTTGACCAAGCTGCCCAATCTCGTCCTGGCTCATGACGGTCATTCGCACCTTCAGATTGCCTTGCTCTCCTTCTTTCATCAAGTTGCGGAGCTGAACGACAGGACGGCCGATCATTCGTACGATGAAATATCCGATGACAACGGCGATAATCATTGCCACAAAGGCCATCAGCCAAGTCATGCCGAAGATGATGCCCGCATCCTTCACAAGCTCCGCCACCGGCATCGCGCCGACCAAGAGCCAGTTCGTTTTGGCCGATTTGAAATAAACGAGCTGCATGTCCCGGCTGCTGTTTTGCAGCTTTCCTTTGTCTTCGGCAAAAGCTTCCTTCGTTACCCCAAAATCGCTCGGCTTGCCGATCACCGCAGCGTCCTGGTTATAAATGTAGTTCATGTCCGGTGTGACGATGACCGTTTTACCGCCTTCGCCCATCGAAATTTGGCTGAGTTCCTTACCAACCGCTTCCAGGTTGATTTCCAACAGAAGCACGGACTGTACGGCATTGGTCGTCGTGTTCTTCAGCACGCGGCCCAGACTGAACGAAGCTGTGCCCGAATTGCCGAGCGAATCCGAATACCCCTTCGCTCTGGACTCCAGCCAAGTCGCTTTACCGTTCCCTTCAACGATCTTCTTGAACCAATCTTCCTGCGCCAGACTTTCCTTATTCATCGCTGCTCCGGCCGAAGCTATCGGCTCTCCGCTTGCTTTAAACAAATAGATCGACTTCAGCGTTTTGTTCGAGTACGAATAAACGTTCAGCTTGTCGCCAAGCTTCTGCCGGAACTGGAGAAAATCGTAGCTGTTTTTATTAACGTTATCCATATCCGCAATCAGCTTTTTCAAATCTTCGTCCAGCAAAATTTGCATCGACAAGTCTTCGTAGGTGGCGTAAAGCAGATCGAGCTTTTGCCCGGCTTGCGTAATCGTGCCTTCCGATGCATCGGCCACCTTTTTCTGAATAACTCCTTTGGAGATGTTATAAGAAGTCAGACCTACGGTCAACACGAAAAACAAGATGCTGATAAAAAAGATAAGGAACAGTTTGCCCCCTACCGACCTCAACAAGTTCATAAGTCCTACTTTCTTCAGCGAATCCATGACTTTAGCAGCACTCGAACCTTCGGGACGATTCGGGTCAGACGAATTGGGAAGCCCCTTCTTCAACGATTTGCCGGCTTTTTGCAGGCTGGCTTTAAGTGAAGACCATTGATCCTTCACAGGAAACACCACCTAAATGTGTAATAGTTTGATAAGTAAGTAAGCGTTTAACCGCTTAATCTTGGTATTCAACATGAACTGCCAAGTTCCCTTTAGTGCATCGGGTTGCGATCGAAAAATATTCGTTCCACCGCCTCAATTTTTCATTAATAAAATAAGAGTATCTTTATCTATATCGGGACCAAGTAGGTAAAATGTTATAGATATTTTAACAAAAAACGCGACTACATGACCGAAGGCGCATACTTAAGCCATTTGACCTACTCTTCGCGCCGGAGTCATTCTGCGAACGCCAAAAAGCCCCGTCCCTAAGGGACGGAGCGTCATCAAGCGGTGGTTATACCGCGGCCATTTACGAATTTCTCATTTTTTTGCGCATCATATCAAACGGACGGACCGGCTGCTCCACCTTCATCCGGATGAGCTGCAGCGGATGCCGCGCAGCGTCAAGCGCTTTGCCCTCTTCATCCTGCAGTTCGCCCAGCACCTGCTTGAAGAACGTGCCCTTCGGACCGAAGAACTCCACTTCCTGCCCCGGCTTAAAATGGTTCCGCTGCTGGATGAGTGCGGTCTGCGCCGCTTCGTCGTACTCCATCACAACGCCGACAAAATCGTACGGAGCCGCTTTGTCCTCGGGCTCGAAGATGTGCTCCTCGTGCCCCGGACGATCGTAGAAAAACCCGGTATTGATCGGACGGTTAGCCGCCTTCTGAATTTCGTACAGCCACTCCGGCTTCATCTCGTAATGCTCCGGATCGGCAAAATACGCATCGATCGCTTGACGGTACGCATTGACGACCGTGGCCACGTAGTGAACGCTCTTCATACGGCCTTCGATTTTGAAGCTGTCGACGCCGGCGCGAATCAGCTCGGGAACGTACTCGATCATGCACAGATCCTTCGAGCTCATTGAGAACGGATTATCGCCCGCTTGGAACAACGGAATTTCCTTGATGCCGATCTGCGGTCCGTTCAGCTCTTCCTCGGTCGTAAACAGATCATATTTCCAGCGACAGGACTGCGAACAGCCGCCGCGGTTCGAGTCGCGGTCCGTAAAATGGTTCGACAGTACGCACCGTCCCGAATAGGAGCTGCACATCGCCCCATGGACGAAAACCTCGATCTCCATATCGACGTGCGTCTTGATCTCGACGATTTCTTCCATGGTTGCCTCGCGGGCAAGCACGACCCGGTCGATGCCTTCTTCTTTCCAGAACTGTACCGCCTGCCGGTTCATCGTGGACTGCTGGGTGCTCAGATGAATTTCCAGCTTCGGAGCCGCGCGCTTGCATGTCTCGATAATAATCGGGTCCGCTACGATGATCGCATGCACGCCAGCATCCTGAATGCCGCGAAGATAATCTTCCAAGCCCGACAAATCTTCATTATGGGCATAAATATTCGTCGCGACGAATACTTTGGCCCCGTATTTCTCCGCAAATTCGACCCCTTCCCGCATTTCCTCGAAGGTGAAGTTGTCCGCATTCGACCTGAGCCCGTATTGCTGCCCGCCGATATAAACCGCATCCGCCCCGTAATGAACGGCGAACTTCAGCTTTTCCAAGCTGCCGGCCGGCGCGAGCAGCTCGGGCTTCTCGAACCGTACTCGCTTGCCGAGCAGCTCTTGCTTCAACAATGTCATGATATTCCACCTCGCTTGTATTTCGAATTAGGTTAATAAACCTGCTCTTTAAAAAAGAATCCGTACGTCAGCTCGCGCCGTTCGTCCTGCAGCGCGCGGATGGCATCCAGCCATTCCTCTTGAAACTCGTAGCCGTCCGGATTCGCCGTATATGCGTCTATCGCTTGCCGATAACCGCGAACAACCGCTTCATTGTACTCCGGCGACTTCAGCAGCGCCTCCAGCTTGAAGCTGTCGATGCCGCCTTCCATTAGCTCGTGCAGGCTATCCAGCATACAGATGTCATCCGAGCTCATAATATGCGTGCCGTTCGCATCCTCGTAGATCGGATATCGCTCGTTCGGTCGTTCCTGCTCGATCAAGAACAAGCCTTCCTCTTTATCGAGCTCCAGCCTTTCAAGCTCTTGAGGACGCCCTTGATGCTCCTTGTAATTGGTCAGCAGGCTCCGTTTCGAATGATATATATTCGTGATGCCGTGCACCTGTACTTCGACTTCCATCGAGCCGTCAAGCTGCCGCGCAATTTCCAGCGTCTCCTCCAGATTCAGCTCGCGGGCCAGCACCATGCGGGCCGCGCCTTTGCTTGCCCAATATTTCGCCGTCGCGTAGTTGGTAGAGGTCATCTCCGCGTTCCAGTGCAACCGCATGCCGGGTGCGAAGCTGCGAACCGCCAGCAGCACGGCCGGGTCTCCGAAGACGATACCGTCGATGCCCGATTGCTGCAATTGGCCCACATACTTCTCCAGTTCGGGCAGCAAGTCATTGTCCATAATATTGTTGACGGCTGCATACACTTTCGCTCCGTGATCATGCGCCCATGCGGCAAGCGATGCCAGCTCTTCACCGGTCACTTCCCCCGGAAGCCGCAAGCCGAACCGGTGCTCGCCTACGAGGACCGCGTCCGCCCCTGCTGCAATATACCTCTTCGCTTCTTCGGATGATCCGGCCGAAATCAACAGTTCCGGTTTTTTCATCTGCCTGCTCACCTTCTCCTCACATTGTAAAGCTACGGCTTGGCGCTCTTGGCGCTCTCCGCGATATTTTTCTTATGCTGTTCGAACGTCTCCGCAAACAAATGCGCCTTGGTTCCGTCCTTCTTCGTTACATAAAACAAATATTTGGTATCTGTCGGATAAATCGCCGCTTTGATCGAAGCGAGGCTCGGACTTGCAATCGGTCCGGGCGGCATCCCTTTATTCAAATACGTATTATAAGGACTTTGAATCTGCAAATCCTTCTCGAACAGCCGTTCCTTCGGCTTGTCGAACAAATACTGTACGGTCGCATCAATTTGCAGCGGCATGCCTTGCTTTAAGCGGTTATGAATAACGCCGCTGACGAGCGCGCGCTCGTCTTCGACAACAACCTCGCGCTCGATGAGCGAGGCCAGCGTCAGCATTTGATGCACGGTCAAGCCGCGCTGGGCCAATGTCTGCTTCCAATCCTGCGGCAGCTGCTCAAGTTTCTTGTCGAGCTCTTGCGTCATCGTCTCGATCATCTCTTGCAGACTCGTACCCTTTTTCCATTCGTACGTTTCCGGAAATAAATACCCTTCGAGACGGGAACGCAAGGACGCATTGGCCGGAATTTGCGCCGCTGCGGAGCCTTCAGCCCCCTTGTAGCCTTGTACAAGATTCATGAACTGCTGCAAGTCGACGCCTTCCTGCTGCTGCATCTTTTCCGCAATCAGACGCACGGTAAAGCCCTCGGGCACCGTCAGGCGAATACCGGCTTCCTTAACCGTATCGCCCCGGTTCAGGCGATCGATAATCTCGTCCGGCGACAGCCCGGGCGTCAAGGCGTACTCGCCTGCTTGGAAGCGGCCGCCTTCCCGCTTGTATTTCAAGTACCACGTAAAGACGCGGGCGCTGCGAATAATGCCCTTGCTCTCCAGTTCGGAGGCCAGTTGCCCTGTTCCGGCCCCCGGCGGCAGCGCGATGCGCTTCTCCGTCTCCGAAGCCGGCATCGGCTGAAGCGAGCGGGTCACATACCACCCAAACCCTGTACCGGCTCCGGCCACCATTGCAATAATTCCTATTGTTCCCCAAATCCATACTCGTTTCACAGCGCCGCTCCTTCTATATCTCCGCAAACAAACGAAAAAGAGCGGATCATCTCCGCTCAGGCTTCCTTAAGAAAAAAGTTGTACATTACAACTGTTCGTCAGCCGGAAAAGTCAACTCGTCGAAAAGCTCGGAGACGTTTTCCCATTCATCGTCGTCTTCGATCGTTTCAAGCTCAAGCTCCCCGTCATCTTTCCGCGTCACACGGTAAATTTCCGGTTCGTCTTCCTTGCCCGGCTTTGCTTTTTCCAGCATCGCGTACCCTTGATCGCCCAGGATCATTTCGGAAACGATATGATAGATGACGGATTCCTGCTCTTCGTCATACAAAATAATATCATCTCCGAACGTTTCCCGCAACTGACGGGTCGGCGTTGCTTCCATATTCGGGTTCAACGTTCCAGCCTCCTTATGCAAACGGCACGCCTCCCGGACGGGAGGCCAGGCGCCGCCTTACTTGGACGGTTCTTCTTCCTCGTCGTCGAATTCGTCCATCAGCGTGTTGAACGTTTCCTCCACGATATTCCATTCTTCTTCGTCCTCAATCGTATACAACTGCAGATCGTCGCCGTCTTCTTCATAGCGGAACGCGTACACTTCGTCGGATTCCTCGTCGGCATCGACAGGAACAACCATCATATACTTTTTATCCGAGCCGTCCACTTCGAATTTCATGATGACTTCGAATTCTTCTTCGTTGCCTTCTTCATCGGGAATGTAAATAATTTCGGGCTCTTCCTGCAGCTGATCCTGATTGACATTTTGATCTTTATCTGTCACCGTTCTTCACCTCTTCGAGTTGGATTGGGCATCCATATATCCTTGCAAAATGAGCGCAGCCGCCATCTTGTCGATGACCTGCTTCCGTTTCTTGCGGCTGACGTCCGCCTCCAGCAGCGTGCGCTGGGCGGAGGCGGTTGTCAGCCTTTCATCCCACAAATGCACCGGCAATTGTAGGGTTTCATGCAGTTGCTCTGAAAATGCGATACAAATTTCTCCACGCGGACCGATCGTGTTGTTCATGTTTTTCGGCAGGCCTACGACGATTTCCGTGACACTGTATTGCGCGATAAGCTCCCGAAGGCGGGCCAAATCGCGCTCCTCGGTCGTTCTCCGGATCACTTCAAGCCCCTGCGCTGTCCAACCGAGTTCGTCGCTGACGGCGACGCCGATCGTTTTGTCCCCGTAATCCAGTCCCATCAAGCGCATTAGGTTCTCCATTCTGGTGGCTAAGTCCGTTGAATGCTGCGTGAGCGGATCATTCTTCCGATCGCTGTTGTCTCCGGATTCTTGGATCAGATAACCTTGAAAGGTTAGAATCCGGAGACAAAGGCGACCGCTAACGCTTCTCCAGAACGATTCCGCCCCCTCCGCTGTATTCACCTGACTTTTAGGATTTATTGTGCTGCAAGTAGGAACGGACCAGTTCCTCGATCAATTCGTCCCGCTCCCGCTTGCGGATGATGCTGCGCGCATTGTTGTGACGCGGAATGTAAGCCGGGTCGCCCGAAAGCAAATAGCCTACGATTTGGTTGATCGGATTGTACCCCTTCTCCTGCAGCGCGTCATACACCGCTAAAATGACTTCTTTGGGCGAGGTTTCGATCTCTTCCGCTTTTACGTTGAACTTCATCGTTTTATCCATCGAACTCATTTAGAGGCACCCCCCTGCATTGATCAATACTGACTTATTCGCCACGATCCTGAAAATTCCTGTTGACGGCGAAATTATTATTTTGCCGCGACGAGCTGCTCCACGCTTTGCAGCGCTTCCTGCAGCTTGGAAGCGTCCTTGCCGCCGGCCTGCGCCATGTCCGGACGGCCGCCGCCGCTGCCGCCGCAGCGAGCAGCGACTTCCTTAATCAGCTTGCCGGCGTGGTAGCCCTTCGACACCAGATCCGGCGTAACGGCCGCAACCAGATTGACCTTGTCCTCTGCAGCGGATCCTAGTACGATCACGGCCGAGCCAAGCTTCGTTTTCATCTGATCGACGATATTGCGGAGCGACTCCATATCGCCTGCGCTCACCTGAGCGGCAAGCACCGTTACGCCGTCCACCGTTTTCGCCTGATCGGTGAGCGAGCCTGCTTCAATGCCGCCGAGCTTCGCTTTGAGCGATTCGTTCTCGCGCGATACTTCCTTAAGCTGTGCAAACAAGCCGTCGATCCGTTTCGGCACGTCGCCGATATTCGATTTCAGCAGGCTTGCGGCGTCGCGCAGCAGCTGCAACTGCCCATCCAAATATTGATAGCCGTTCCGTCCCGTCGTCGCTTCGATCCGGCGCACGCCGGAGCCGATCCCCGACTCGCTGACGATTTTGAACAAGCCGATCTGGCTCGTATTCCGCACATGACAGCCGCCGCACAGCTCCAGGCTGTAGCCGCCGACCTGCACGACGCGGACGATATCGCCGTATTTTTCGCCGAAGAGCGCCATAGCCCCCATGGTCTTGGCTTCGGCAATCGGTTTAAGCGAAATCTCGACTTCGATGCTCTTCCAAATTTGGGCGTTCACCCGCTGCTCGATCTCCTGCAGCTCTTCCGCGGAAATGCTGCCGAAGTGCGAGAAGTCGAAGCGCAGGCGCTCGGGCGCAACCAGCGATCCGGCTTGGTTCACGTGCTCACCGAGCACTTCCTTGAGCGCTTTGTGCAGCAGGTGGGTAGCCGTATGATTTTTAATGATATCTTCGCGCATATCCTGCGTTACCGTTGCCTGAACAGTGTCGCCCTTGCGCAGCACGCCCGCTTCCACGATAACAGTATGCACGTGCTGGCCGTGCGGCGCCTTGCCCACGTCCTCAACCTTGAGCACCGTATCGCCTGCGGTAATATATCCGTGATCGCTGACCTGACCGCCGCTTTCGGCGTAGAACGGAGTTTGGTCCAAAATCACCTGGCACGTCTCGCCCGTTCCGACCAAATCAACGAACTGGTTCTCATGCACGACCGCGATCACTTTAGCAGCAGTTACCAAATCAGTATATCCAACAAACTCGCTTTTAACCGTGAAATCCGCCAGCGGGCCGCCCTGCACCTTCATGCTGTCGGTCTCTTTGCGGGCCTCGCGGGCACGATCGCGCTGCTCCTGCATCGCTTGATCGAAGCCTGCGCGGTCGACCGTCATCCCTTTCTCGGCAGCAAAATCCTCGGTCAGATCGAACGGGAAGCCATACGTATCGTACAGCTTGAACGCATCCGGGCCGCTGATGACCCTGCTGCCTTCGTTGCGGGCTTTGTCGACCATTTCGGCCAAAATTGCAAGGCCGTCGGACAGCGTCTCATGGAAACGTTCCTCCTCGATGCGGATGACCTTCTCGATGAATTCGCGTTTTTCGACCACTTCCGGGTAATAGATACCCATCACGTCGCCGACAATCGGGGTCAGCGTATACAGGAACGGCTTATCCATGCCGAGCACCTTGCCGTACCGCACCGCGCGGCGGAGCAAACGGCGGATGACGTAGCCGCGGCCCTCATTGGACGGAAGCACGCCGTCGCCAACGGAGAAAGCAACGGTACGGATGTGGTCGGCGATTACTTTCAGCGCCACGTCGTGCTCTTCGTTTTGCTTGTAAGTCACGCCGGCAAGCTGGGCCGTCTTTTGAATGATCGGCTGGAACAGATCGGTGTCGAAGTTCGAATCGACATCCTGCAGAATAGAAGCGAAGCGCTCCAAGCCAGCGCCGGTATCGATGTTTTTGTTCGGGAGCGGCGTATAGCTGCCGTCCTTGTTATGGTTAAACTGGGAGAAAACAAGGTTCCATACTTCAAGGAACCGCTCGTTCTCCCCGCCCGGCCAGCACTCGGGATCACTAAGATCGCCGTACTTGTCGCCGCGGTCGTAGAAAATTTCCGTACACGGGCCACAAGGACCTTCGCCGATGTCCCAGAAATTTTCCTCCAGCTTGTAGATGCGCTCTTCCGGCAGGCCGATCTTTTTATTCCACATTTCGAACGCTTCGGTATCCTCGGGATATACGGTGACGGACAACCGGTTCGGATCGAAGCCGATCCACTCAGGGCTTGTCAGAAATTCCCAGGCCCACGTAATCGCTTCTTCTTTGAAATATTCGCCAATGGAGAAATTGCCGAGCATTTCAAAGAACGTATGGTGACGGCGCGTTTTGCCGACGTTCTCAATATCGTTCGTACGGATGCACTTCTGCGAGTTCGCGATCCGCGGATTTTCCGGGACGACGCGGCCGTCGAAATACGGCTTCAGCGGCGCCATGCCTGCGTTGATCCACAGCAGCGACGGATCGTTGTGTGGCACAAGCGGCGCGCTGGGTTCGATCGTGTGCCCCTTGCTCTCAAAAAATTTCAACCATTTTGCGCGAATTTCACTTGCTTTCATTGGGTTCATTTTCCTCCCGACACTTCATTTTAATACAAAAAAACGCCCCTGAAACAGGGACGATTTGCTCGCGGTACCACCCTGGTTATTGTGCGGCTGCATAGATACGCCTTCACAATCTCCTCTGTCCGGACGATAACGGGCCCGCCCGGCGAACTTTTTGAATCCGCGCTCCGAAATGAGCGTTCGGTCATCCTTCATTAGAAAGGTTTTCCCAGCTGGAGCTGCGAGACTGCAAGCAAGCTTGCCACGTGACGCCTCCAAAACCTTCTCTCTGGCTAATGGACTATGACGTACTTAAATTTCATCAACGCTTTAATGTACCTGTAAATAAGCACTATTTATCAAAATTATAGCTTTCGTGCAGCAGACTTGTCAACAAACGTCTACTGCTCCCAAGCCATGCGCTGGACAAGCCGATGCCTGAACAAGCTGATGACGAAATCCTCGTAGAAATCGTGGCGGACAATCCATTGATACTCGCCGTCTTCATGGGCGTAAAATAAGACGTCCGTGATCACGTCATTATCGTCGAAATAATCGCGAATCCGCTTCACTGCCTTCTCGACACCGGCATCGGGGCGATGGAGCTTCATCCGGAACTCAACATCTTGTCCGTTCGATTGCTCTTCAATGGTCAGAAGCTCACGGTCGTACTCGTAGTATAGCATGGTGAAGCCTCCTTCGATTAACCAACTGCTGTTACATCAAATATCTCACATACACATATATATTTGCAACAGCTATCGAGAGCAGCATAAGCGGAAAGGCGATCACGAAAAATTTCATGAACGAAATCGGATGCCCTTCCCTTGCCGCCATACCGGCTACGATTAGATTCGCGCTCGCGCCGATCAGCGTGCCGTTACCTCCGAGACAAGCCCCGAGCGCAAGACTCCACCAAAGCGGCTCCAGGTTGCTGACCCCCATCGTACCCATTTCCTGAATCATCGGAATCATCGTCGCCACAAACGGGATATTATCCAAAAACGCCGAAGCGATTCCGCTGAGCCAGAGGATCAGAATCGCCGATTTCGTCACATCGCCACCCGTTACCCCGACCGCGTAGTTCGCCAACGCGGCGATCACGCCGGTTTCAATCAAGCCCGAGACAAGCACGAACAATCCGACGAAGAAGAAGATCGTCGTCCACTCGACCCGCTGAAACGCCTCTTCCAGAAAGTGCTCGCCGGTCAACAGCAGCAGCAGGAATGCGCCTGCAAGGGCCACGGTTGCCGACTCCAAATGGACGGACTGGTGAACGAAGAAGCCGATCAGGGTTAATCCAAGCACCACAAGACATTTTTTCAATAGCACCGGATCGCGGATTTCCGCTTTTTCGTTCATTTTCATCAGTCCCAGCCGCAGTTCTTCCGTCGTTCGAATCTGTTTGCGGTAAAACAGCACGAAGAAAGGTACGGTGATCGCGAGGATAATCGCCGCAATCGGCGCCAAATTGCTGATGAAGGCCATGAAAGTCAGTTCTTTCACCGCGCTGCCGATCATGATGTTCGGCGGATCGCCGATCAGCGTCGCCGTGCCGCCGATATTGCAGGCGAGAATTTGCGACATCAGAAAAGGAACCGGATTCACTTGCAGCTGCCGTGTAATACTAAAGGTTACCGGCACCATCAGCAGCACGGTCGTCACGTTATCCAGAAACGCCGAGCCGATCGCCGTTACCAGCGAAAGCACGACCATGATCCGGACCGGGTGACCGCCCGCCTTTTTGGCCGACCAGACTGCAATATATTTGAATAGTCCCGTTTCCGCGGTAATACCAACGATAATCATCATACCCACCAGCAGGCCAAGCGTGTTGAAGTCGATATGATGGATTGCCGTTTCCTGACTGACGATACCCAGAACGACCATCAAAATGCCGCCGATCATGGCAACGATCGTCCGGTGAATTTTTTCCGAAACGATAAAACCGTAGGCTACCGCAAACAATCCGATAGCGATAAGTGCTTGTTGATCCATAATGAATTCCTTTCTCCGATGCAATTTTTTTGGTGCCGCCGGCTCACATCGCTCTTCCGTATAACCCTAAAAAAAGCAAAAAGAAGCCCTTGGTGACAGGCTCCTCCGAAAATCAACGCGATTATGTACTTGTCTTGTGCAACCAGCAGGCATCCGGTCAACGGCGGGATATCGAAGACACGTTCCCCTACCGCTGCCAACTTATATATACGCACAAGGTAGTCGCTTGGTTTCGCCCAATAAAAATTTTTTTCTAAAATATAATCATGTCGTCTTCCGGTGAATGTAATACATAAACACATGCTGCAGAATTACTTTCATGACCGCAAAAAACGGAACCGCCAGTATGAGTCCCGTGATCCCGGCAATCTCCCCGCCCACAAGCAGCGCGAAAATGATCACAAGCGGATGCATATTAAGCGAACGGCCGACTACTTGAGGCGAGATTACGTTCCCTTCCAGTATTTGACACGCCGTATTGATGAGTCCGACAAACAGCACCATCTTCCAGGAAATCGTGGACGCCACGATCAGCGCCGGCGCCGCCCCGAGAAACGGACCGAGGTAAGGGATAATGTTGAACACCGCAACGACGCTGGCCAGCAGCAGCGCATACGGCATGCCGATCAACCAATATCCGATGTAGGCGAGCAGCCCGACGATCATACATACGGTAAACTGGCCGCGGATATAGTTGCCGAGCGCCATATCGATATCCATCAGCATGGACACGATTTCTTTTCGGTGCGTTTTCGGCACGATGGCCAGCGTCGATTTTTCAATCAGTTGAAAATCTTTCAGGATATAGAAGGCGACAAACGGAATGATGAAGAGAAGGAAGACCGTATTGATGGTGCTGCCGATCCCGTTAATGTATTCCGCAATCGCAAGCGAGATTCCGTTCTCCAGCTTCGAAAGCGACTGCTGTATGCCCATCCGTACGCTGTCCGGGAGAAAGTTGAGTCCGTTTAAGCCGTTTACAACGCTTTGCGCCTTAAAAGCGACATCCGGCATCTTATCGTTCAATTCTGCGAGCTGCCGCACGAACATCGGAATGAGGTTCATCAACACGACGGTGGCCGAAGTAACGAAAACCGCATAAATGAGCAGCACGGCCATCGTTCGCGGCACTTTGCGGGCGCCGAGCAGTGTCACCACCGGATTCAGCACGTAAGAAACGATCAGCGCGATCACGAACGGCGTCAAAATTTTTTTCAAAAAATCAAACAAACCCGCAATCATCGGACGGAGCTGCAGCAGCATGTACAAAATGATCAAACCGAGCAGCGTATAAATCATGCCGACGAGCAGCCGTTGTTTCGGGAACCGGTCCATAGCGCCCCCCTTTTACCTCGATCTGACTTCTGACGAAGAGCTTGCCTTTTACAGTATATGTACAAGTCCGGGCTCTTAACCCAGCGAACAAAAAAACCGCTTGCCCCGAGACGCCTGTTCAAGGCGTCCGGAAAAGCGGTTTGACTATACAATCGTGCTCGAACCGGAACTCCCCTGTCGAATCTCTGGAGCATCCCGTCAGTTGGCATGAAGCTCGGGCATTTCCTCTTCAAAAAACAAATCGTCGAGCGAGCTAAGCGTGCCGTCTTCCTCCACTTGGAATACGGACATTTTTTCCCCGTTCACAGTCAGTTCGATAAAACAGCCCCAACAGTAAAACTGATGGGAGCCGATCTTTCCAATATCCTTGGAATTGCAATTTGGACAACGTAACATCGGTATCACCCTATTCTTCTTTTGGTCCGAAGATTTCTTGAAGCGCTTCGCTGGCGTGAACGGGAACAATTAAGGCGTCGTCGCCGACCTTGACCACATCCGGCATCGGAAGCCATCTGCGCCCTTCCGTTAGATCCGAGATGAAACCTTCGGTCAATTCATAACCTATTACCTTTATGCCCTCATCCGCATCCAAATAAACATCCTCGATCACCCCGAGCTGCTGCCCGTTGACGGTAATGACCGGGAGTCCCTTCAGCTTGCGTTCGCCAAACAGCAGCGCCCTGCAAGCGGAGCTTGGATTCAGCGGGCGGACGGCTTGTTCTGCGGCAATCGTAACAGCGTCGTCGCCCATCGCTATCACGTCTTTTTGCTCAATACACGTGGCTTCTGAAAACCAATGCCCCGCTTCGAGCAGCACCGACTCGACCTCCCAGCCTTCGTTCAGCAGCAGGTCTTTGGCGCTGCCCACTTGTTTCCCTGTCTCTACGCAAATGACCGGCAATCCGATAACATCGCGCGCTTTTTTCAACGAGCTTCTCTCCCAGCCGGCAAATCGAAATTTGCCTATCCTTTAGTACGTAAGCGGCTGATAATGGTTTCAACGGCCGTGGCGGCAGCAGCCATTTGCCCGGAGTCGTTGCCCGGTCCGAAGCTGAATCGGATGGCCGATTGCGTCACCTCATCCGGCAACCTCATCGCCTTAAGCACATGAGAGATTTCCAAGGAGCCGGATGTACAAGCCGAGCCGCTTGAAGCCATCACTCCCGCAAGATCCAAATTCATCAGCATCGTCTCGGTGGAAATGCCGGGGAAGCTGACATTTAAAATGTGCGGAAGCTTCTCTGTGGGATGACCGTTGACGACAAATTGACCGGGGGCCAGACGCCGTTCCAATTCGGTGACCATTTCTTGACGTAGTTTTTCCATCTTTTGTTGCACTTCATACCTATTTCGGTCAAAAATTTCTACGGCTTTTGCAAAGCCTGCGATGCCGGCCGTATTTTCCGTCGCCGGACGGCGTTTCCGTTCTTGAGCGCCGCCGTAGAGCAGCGGTATGACGCGAGTGTTTTTGGCTATATATAACGCGCCGACCCCCTTGGGACCGTTCAGTTTATGCGCGGAAAAACTCATCAAATCTACCGACAGCTCACGAAGATTGATAGGCACGTGAGCCAACGCTTGAACGGCGTCGACATGAAAACAAATGCCGCGCTCCCTGGCAAATCGTCCGATCGCTTCGACCGGCTGGAGCGTACCGACTTCGTTGTTGCCGTACATGACGCTGATCAGGATCGTATCCGGCCGAATGGCCGCTTCCACATCGTTCGGCGAAACTTGACCGAATCGGTCCACAGGCACATAAGTCACTTCGTATCCAAGCTGTTCCAATCGTTCACAAGCATGAAGAACGGCATGATGTTCGATCTGTGTCGTTATGATATGCCGGCCGCGTTCCCGGTACGCCTCAGCCGCACCGAATAGCGCCATGTTGTCGCTTTCCGTTCCGCTCCCTGTGAAAACGAGTTCGGACGGCGCGCAGCCGACAAAAGCGGAGATCCGGTCCCGGGCGGCGCTAAGCGCCATTCTGGCTTCCCGACCGGCTTGATGCGTACTTGAGGGGTTCCCGTACGCCCCGGTCCAATAAGGAAGCATCGTTTCCACGACTTCGGGAAGTACGGGCGTTGTGGCGGCGTGATCTAAATAAATGAGCTCCAAAGCTTTCACCACATCTGTTAGGAGGATTATTTCAAAAGCGGTCTAAATGTAAAACATGTAGCTGTCATTCTGACTTCCTTCGTCTTTATAAGAAATCAAATCGTGCAGCGTCGTCGAATCAAGCACCTGCGCAATTCCGTCACGGATCCGAATCCAGAGCTGGCGTTTAGCCGGATCGTCTTCTTCCGTGAAGTCCACCGGGCTGATCGGACCTTCCAGCACCCGAATCACATCACCGGAGGTAATGTCTTCGGGCGATTTGGACAAAATATATCCGCCGTATGCGCCGCGGATGCTTTTAACGAGACCTGCATTACGCAGCGGAGCAACCAATTGCTCCAAATAATGCTCGGAAAGCTGATGTTTTTCTGCGATGCTTTTCAGTGAGGTGGGGCCTTCTCCGAACTTCGTCGCGAGCTCCATCATGATCGTGAGTCCGTAGCGGCCTTTGGTGGAAATCTTCAACTTGTAGCACCTCGTTTACATTTCATACATTTTTATATCGTTTCTATGGTAACATAAAACCTTGTATTTTGGGAGAAAAACCGTGGCATATTCATGAAAAATTTTATTCTTTCTTCATTTGAATGTATAATACTTTTAATGTACGAACGATGTACAGGTATAGAAGCGAGGTAATGATCATGACAACAAAACCGCGAGTCGTTCTCGGGATGTCGGGCGGCGTCGATTCTTCCGTATCCGCGCTTGTTCTGAAGGAACAAGGTTACGAGGTCATCGGCGTGTTCATGAAGAACTGGGACGATACCGACGAATTCGGGCGCTGTACGGCGGAAGAGGACGCCGAAGACGTGCGCCGCGTCTGCGACCAAATCGGCATTCCCTATTATACGGTAAATTTTGAGAAACCATACATGGATAAGGTGTTCGCCTACTTCCTTGACGAGTATCGCAAAGGGCGGACGCCGAATCCCGACGTGATGTGCAACCGGGAGATCAAGTTCGGGGAGTTTTTGAACAAAGCGCTCGAACTCGGCGCCGACTACATCGCCACCGGCCACTACGCCCGCGTCGAGGAGCGGGACGGCAAATACCGTCTGCTGCGCGGGGTCGATAGCAACAAGGACCAGACATATTTTCTGCACGCGCTGAACCAATACCAGCTGTCCAAAGCGATGTTCCCGATCGGCCATCTTCCGAAGCCGGAAGTCCGGGCTATTGCTGAAAAAGCGGGACTGGCGACCGCGAAGAAAAAAGACAGCACCGGCGTCTGCTTTATCGGCGAGCGGAACTTCAAGGAGTTCTTAAGCGGCTATCTGCCCGCGAAGCCGGGAGAGATGCGGACACTGGAGGGCGAAGTAAAAGGACGGCACGACGGCCTTATGTACTATACGCTCGGTCAGCGCCAAGGCCTCGGCATTGGCGGCTCCGGCAGCGGAGAGCCTTGGTTCGTCGCCGGCAAAGATTTGGAAAACAATATATTGTATGTCGTTCAGGGCGAGAAGCATCCGGCGCTCTACTCGACCGGACTGCTGGCGACCGATTTGAACTGGATGGCCGGCGAACCGCCGAAAGAGCCGCTGCACTGCACGGCGAAGTTCCGTTACCGTCAACCCGACCAAGGCGTGACGGTCCATTTCGGCGAAGGCGGCCGCTGCGAAATCGTGTACGACCAGCCGCAAAAGGCGGTGACGCCCGGACAATCCGTCGTCTTCTACGACGGGGAGGTCTGTCTCGGCGGCGCGGTCATCGACAAAGTGTTGCAGTAAGTCTGCATATATGTGTAACAAAGGGGAGCTTTCCGGTGTAAACCGGGGCTCCCTTTTAAAAATCAGTAACTTCAATTTAATCGGACTTCCAAAATTGGATAGCCACGACTATTCCAGGCCTAAACGGACTTATTTCCCCGGAAATGTTCCATCCTGACCTATACCATATAACCCTGCGGCTTCACTCCGTCGCAGGCTTGTTATATTTCGCGAAAATTTTTGCTTCCACTCCGCTATTTTGCGGCTGATAAAATCGCTTGCCTTTCACTTCCGGAGGAAGGTATTCGTTCCGGGCGTTCGGATGATCGATAGGGTTCGAATAAGTTCTTGTACCGTCGCGGACATCTGCGGGGACCTCGTAAGCTTTCGTCTGCTTGACGTAGTCGAGCGCTCCGTTGATTGCTTTATAGACCGCATTGCTTTTCGGACTCTCGCAAATGAACACGACGGCTTCGGCGATAGCCATTCGTGCTTCCGGCATACCGACAAACTCGACGGCATCTTTGGCCGCCAATGCGATTTGCAGCGCGGTCGGATTGGCCATGCCCACATCTTCCGTCGCATGAACGACGATTCTGCGGCAGATGTATAGCGGGTCCACACCCGAATACAGCATGCGCGCCAGCCAATAAATGGCCGCATCCGTCTGGCCGCCGCGGAGCGACTTGCAAAAGGCGGATGTCATGTCGTAAAAATCGGTATGGGTTATCGCATTGATCCGGGACTCGAACGATTCCTGAATCGTCTGCAGCTCGATCGTTTGTGAATCATGCAGCGAATAGGCGGCCGTTTCCAAGGCGATCAAGGCATTTCTTACATCACCATTGCAGACATCGCATAAATAATCCATTGCTTCCTGTGTAATCCGATACTCCCCGCTCAGCCCTCTCTCGGAGTCTGCCAATGCCTGACGCAAAATTTGCTCCAGATCGTCCTTTTGCAGCGCTTCAAGCCGGTACACACGGCAGCGGCTGACAAGAGGAGGTATAATATCGTGTGCGATGCTTTCCGTCGTCGCGCCGATCAAGATAATGGTTCCGTCTTCGACGATTGGCAGCAGCGACTCCTGCACATTGCTTTTGAGCGCGTGGATTTCATCCAAGAACAGAATCGTCCGCTGATTGTACAGCTTCAGATTGTCTTTCGCTTTTCGGGCGACTTCCCGCAGATCCGAGACTGAAAGCGAGACGCCGTTCAATTTCTCAAAATGCGAGCTCGTCATTCCGCTGATAATCGTGGCAAGCGTCGTTTTGCCGCTGGAAGGCGGGCCTTGCAAAATCATGGAGCCGATCTTGTCCGTTTCGATGAGCCGGCGCAGCACCTTGCCTTCGCCGAGCAAATGCTTCTGTCCGAAAAATTGCTCCAGATTTTGCGGGCGCATTCTTTCCGCCAGCGGCTTATATTCGTTCGTCCGGTTAAAATCGAATAAGTCCATGGTTTTCTCCAACCGCCAATCCCTGTGTATTCGCAAAAAAAAGCATAGGCCCTTGACGCCGCATATGTGCTGCGAACGTGTGACCCATGCTTTTTATTATAAAAGCACTTTGGACAATTTACAAAGCCGGACATCCGATGCTTGATCGGGGCTGCGCTTCACAAGGATGCTTTTTATGCCGAATCGCTGATTCTGCTACTTCAGTCCGGCCTTAGCCAATAGGTCGCGGACAGCGACGCTGACCATGATCAGCCCGGCGACCGGCGGAACGAACGCATTGCTAGCGGGCGGCTGCTGCGCTTTACGAATCTCGGGCGCATTCTCCGGCACGATCTGCTGCGTGACGTCTACCCGCGGCTTGAGCGGCTCCTCCGTTGAAAAAACGACTTTGACGCCCTTCTTAATGCCTTCCTTCCGCAGCTTGTGACGAATTACCCGCGCCATCGGATCGACGCTCGTCTTGGAAATATCCGCCACCTGAAACCGGGTCGGGTCCATCTTATTCGCGGCGCCCATACTGGAAATGAGCGAAATCTTGCGCTGCAGGCATTGCTTGATCAGATGAATTTTGTAGCTGATCGTATCCGAAGCGTCCAATACATAGTCCAACGGATATTGGAACAACTGCTCATACGTTTCTTCGGTATAAAACATGCGTAAGGCGACGGCATCGCATTCCGGGTTGATTTGCAGGATACGATCTCGCATCAGCTCCGCCTTCGGCTGGCCGACCGTCGTCACCAAAGCATGAATTTGCCGATTTACATTCGTAATATCGACGACATCCTTGTCGATCATGATGATCCGACCGACGCCGGTGCGGGCCAACGCTTCGGCGGCGATCGAACCGACGCCGCCGATGCCAAGAACCGCCACCGTACTATTTTTCATTACCTCAAGCCCTTCCGGGCCGATCGCCAGCTCCGTACGGGAAAATTGATGCAGCATGGCTTACTGTCCACACTCCTCTTATTCGGGTGTTAAGCTTTGGCGGAAGGCTGCTTGAGCGCCAAACGAATGGACAGATCCTCAAGCTGCTTGGCATCCACAGGACCCGGAGCTCCGGTCAACAGGTCCGTTGCGCTGGCCGTTTTCGGGAAGGCAATCGTTTCGCGCAGGTTGGTACGGCCGGTAATCAGCATCACGAGCCGGTCGAAACCGAAAGCAATGCCCCCGTGAGGCGGCGTACCGTATTCGAAAGCCTCCAGCAGGTAGCCGAACTTCTCCTGCGCTTCTTCCTTGGAAAGACCAAGCGTAGCGAACATTTTCTCTTGCACTTCACGCTGATAAATCCGCATGGAGCCGCCGCCGACTTCATAGCCGTTCAGCACAAGGTCGTAGGCCTGCGCGCGGATTTGGCCCGGGTCGGTGTCGAAGTAATGCATGTCTTCTTCCTTCGGGCGGGTAAACGGATGATGCTCCGCCACATAGCGCTTCGCTTCTTCGTCATAGCTAAGCAGCGGGAAGTCCACTACCCACGCGAACTTGAATTTGCTGTCGTCGATCAGGCCCAACTGACGGCCGATTTTCAATCGAAGGTTGCCGAGCACGTCGGCAACGACCTTCTTCGTATCGGCGGAGAACAGCAGCAGGTCGCCTTCTTCGGCTTGCAGACGCTGCTTGAGCTGCTCCAGCTCCTGCTCGTTGAAAAATTTCACGATCGGCCCTTTCAGCTCGCCGTCTTTATACGTCATCCACGCAAGCCCTTTGGCCCCGTAGCGTGCGGCGAATACGCCGAGATCGTCGATTTCCTTGCGGCTCCAGGCGGCGCAGCCTTTGGCATTGAGCGCCTTCACCTGGCCGCCCTTTTTAATGACGTTCGCAAATACTTGGACGCCCGATTCGGCGACAATGTCTGACACGTCCTGCAGCTCCAGACCAAAACGAAGATCCGGCTTGTCGGAGCCGTATTTGCCCATCGCATCCGCGTAGGTGATGCGTTGGAAAGGCGTTTCGATGTCGGCGCTGGCCGTTTCTTTAAACAAGCGTACGACGAGGTTCTCCATCATGCCGAGCAGTTGATCCTGCGACAGGAACGACGTCTCGATGTCCACCTGTGTAAATTCCGGTTGGCGGTCGGCGCGCAAATCTTCGTCGCGGAAGCAGCGGGCGATTTGGTAATAGCGCTCCATGCCGCTTACCATCAGCAGCTGCTTGAAAATTTGCGGCGACTGCGGCAGCGCGAAAAACTCGCCCGGATGGACACGGCTTGGCACCAAGTAATCGCGTGCGCCTTCCGGCGTACTGTTGATCAAAATCGGCGTTTCCACCTCGATAAAACCGTTCTCGTCCAAATAATCGCGGAATATTTTGGCGGCTTTGGCCCGCAGCATCAACGTACGCTGCATTTCCGGACGGCGCAGGTCGAGATAGCGGTGCTTGAGACGAAGCGATTCGTCGATCTCGATCCCGTCTTCGATGAAGAACGGCGGATTTTTCGCGGCATTCAAGATTTCGATCTCCTTGATGCGAACTTCGATCTCCCCAGTCGGAAGGTTCGGGTTGACAGTCTCCGCATCCCGCTCAACAACTTCGCCGCGTACCGCGAGCACGTATTCGTTACGCGCCCGGTCGGCTACCGCAAGCGCTTCGCCGGAAAAAGCCGGATTAAATACGATTTGCACGATCCCGCTCCGGTCGCGCAGATCGATGAACAATACCCCGCCCAAGTCGCGGCGGCGCTGCACCCAACCGTTCAGCGTAACCGTCTCTCCTACATTTGCTTTGCTCAAAGTACCGCAATGCTGCGTTTTTAACATCGTCGTCATGGTGTTTGTTACCTCCGTTTTATCGTTAAACTTGCCCAGCCCGCTCGCGCAGCGTTTGCACAAGATCGGCGAGAAGCAGCGTTTCTTGTTCGCCGGTAGCCATCGTTTTCAAGGTAATCTCGCCCTTTGCGAGCTCATCCTCGCCAAGAATGGCGACATAAGCTGCGTTGTACCGGTCGGCCGATTTCATTTTCGCTTTGATTTTGCGGCCTAAGTAGTCTTTTTCCGCCGACAGTCCTGCCAGACGAACATTTTGCAGCAGCTTCACACACTCGCGCTCTGCGGCTTCGCCAAGGCCGATCAGGTATACATCTAACGGTTTAGCCGCCGGAATATCGACTCCCTGCGCCTGCAGCACAAGCAGAATACGCTCCATCCCGAGTCCGAAGCCGACGCCCGGCTGGTCAGTTCCGCCGATTTGTCCGACAAGGCCGTTATAGCGTCCGCCCCCACCGATCGTATCGATCGCGCCGATTCCGGCCGCTTTGTACTCGAACGCGGTGTGCGTATAGTAGTCCAGCCCCCGAACCAGGCGCGGATTGATGCTGAACGGAATCTCCATTGCAGCCAAATACTCCTGCACCGCTTGGAAGTGCGTCTGACATTCCTCGTCCAAGTATTCGAGAATGGTCGGTGCGCCTTCGCCGTATTTCTGATCGACCTTACAGTCGAGAATCCTCATCGGATTGCGGTCGTAACGCGATTGACAGTCCTTGCACAGCTTATCCTTCACTGGAGCGAAGAACTGCTGAATTTTCTCGCGGTACACAGCCCGTACAGCCGGGTTGCCGACGGAGTTGATTTCTACCGTGACGTCTTTTAACCCGAGCTCTTTATAGAACGTATAGCCCAGCGCAATGACTTCCGCATCAAGGCTCGGGTCCACCGAACCGAACGCTTCGATGCCGAATTGGTGAAACTGGCGGTAGCGGCCGGCCTGCGGCTGCTCGTAGCGGAACATCGGGCCGATATAATAAAGCTTGCTGACATCCGGCTCGCCGTACAGCTTGTTCTCCACATAAGAACGAACGACCCCGGCCGTTCCTTCCGGGCGAAGCGAAATGCTGCGATCCCCTTTGTCGAGGAAGGTGTACATTTCCTTCTCGACGATGTCCGTCGTCTCTCCTACGCCGCGCTGGAACAGCTCTGTGTGCTCGAACATCGGCGTACGGATCTCGCCAAAATTGAAACGCTGACACAACTCCCGGGCCTTCGCCTCAATATAGTGCCATTTCTCGATTTCGCCGGGCAGCAGGTCCTGCGTGCCCTTCGGTTTTTGGATGCTCATCTAAGCCCAGACTCCTTTCTGTCGCGTTTCAGCACAAAAAATAAAAAACTCCCGCCCCTGAACAAATTCAGGGACGAGAGATTGTACTTGCCCAAAGTCTCCCGCGGTACCACCCACGATTCGAACGAGCTTGCATTGCCGGGTCCGGCTTAAGCAAAACAACTCGCTCACACTCTTCAAGCGGGTAACGTCCGCCTGCCGCAAACAACTACTATCCGGCACTGGCTATGAACGCCTTCGTCTGGCCGGGGTTCCCCGTTCGTCCTCCGGGAGGTCTGTTCGTTCGATTCGCATAAGGAAGCTTGCAGCCTGGGCTTCCCTCTCTGGATACGCAAGGTTCGAATTACTTTGTCCCATCAATGGATCTACAAGATATGACATGGAATTAGAATTTATTCTACCCGCGAAGGTTTTCAAAGTCAAGAAAAAACATGCGCTTGCTTGCAAATTTTCATTCGGATTATTTTGCCGCCTTCAGCGCGTTGTATACGTCTTTTACCAGCATATACGAATCGCCGTTGGTCAGTTCCTTCTTGTTCGCAATGACGTCCAATGTCGCGGCAGCAAGCAATCCTTTGCTTTGCAGCGTCTGCAGCGCTTGCTCGGGTGACGTTTCCACCTTAAGCAAGAGGGCGATCATGTGCGCCGCTTGGTCCAGCGTAACTGGCAGCGTCTTCGGATCGGTGCCTTTGGCAAGCGCCTCTCCCGGGTTCCCAGCCATCGCCTCGGGCTTGAATTTACGCATGTTCAAGAGAAGATTGATAAACCGCTGCTGGTTGGACTTGCCGTCCAGCGAAAAGTTGTTGTCGTATCCGCCTGTCGCAAGACTGAGCGTGACCGCTACCTTCAAGCCTTCATACGCTTTATGCTCCATGAACGGCTGCGCTTTGATGCTAAACGGCTTCAGTACCATGCCCTGATTATTCAGCTTATCCTGAAGCTTCGTAATGACTTCCTTGTTGGCGGACATTTGCCGGAACGTGATTCCGGAGTCCGCCGCGATTTTCGCTGCCGCTCCGGCCGCTTCGGCGGCCGCCATGCCGATCGGAATAACGCGTGCGGACCCGTGCGGGAGCGAATCGAAGCTCGCCGCGCGCCCGACGACCAGCAGCCCGTCCACTTTCAGCGGCACGATGCTGCGGAACGGCACAGCGTATTGCTGAGGCCGGTTCACAACCGCACCGGTGTCCGCAGGCGACATCCGCTGAATGTCGACCGGATAGGAGCCGAAACCGACGCGGTCCCATTGATCGCGGTTTTCGAGCACATCGATAATGCTAAGGCGGTATTCGCCTTGGATGTGACGCGTTTCGCGTACATACAGCTCCGGCGCTGTGTCGTCCAATGCTATGCCGGCAAATTCAGGATATTTTTCCTGCATGTATTTCACAATATTAGGAAGTTCTTCCTTGCCAAGCTTAAATGCTTCTTCGCGCGACTTGGGGTCGGTTCCGTCGATTCCGAAAATTTGCAGCGCATTGATCAGCATCGTATCGTTGTTCTGACGTCCGATGTTCAATCCCCGCATCCGCACGCGATTTTTATTGATCGAGGGATAATCCTTCATTTCTTTGTAGCCCCAAGCGCTCATTTCGTTCGCGCCTGTTCCGTCGTCGTTATCTCCTTGCAGACGCTTGCGGACCTTCTCCCATACGTCCGGCGTAACGTTCTTCAACCGGAAGACGAGCGTCACGGCCATACGCGCTTTCTTGTCGCCGAGATCTTCGCGCCCCGTCGTATAAGGAACTCCGGCGGCTGCGGCAATGTCTGCATCCTGCGTCGCATCGATGAGCGCTTTGGTCTGGACGGTTTTGACACTGCCGTCGGCCAACGTCAGCTTCATGCCTGTGATTTTGGAAACCGTTCCGGAAGGGGAGGTGATCGGCTCCATCGATTTGACCTTCAGCAGCACGTCGATATTGTTCTCTGCGGCTACCAGCGAGTTAAAGACATTTGCAGCCGTCACGACATCGAACGAATCTCCTTCGATTTTGCCGTACCATTCCGTAAATATACCTTTGTTGAGTATTTCACGTGATTGAAGGACACCATTGTCCGGCTCATAGTTCATGTCCAAGCTGTTCAACCATCCGAGTGTCATCAGTCCGCCCAAGATCTCACGGTCTTTTCCGTCAACCAGCAGCGTCTTCTGGCCGTTGCGCGCCGCGGAAACGGCTGCCGCCACGCCCTCGGGGTCGGTCCCGGCTACGATAAGGTCATAGCTGTCTTTCGGAGTACTTACCGTTTTTACTTGTTCCAGCTTCTGGGCGGCTTTTCGTTCACTCTTCCCCGCTCCGGCTTTTGTTCCCCCTGCTTTCAAGTAATGCCATGCGCCGGCGCCAGCCGCAATAAGAACGATTATTGCGATTACTAATACGTATCCCTTTGCGCTTCCTCCGGAAAAGTTCGATTTCCCTGCCATAATACACCTCTGCCATGTTATGATTTATGCCTCATCGTTTGAAAATAAAACGAAGCATGATTCGTTACGCCGCCTTACGACGGCTCGCTGGCCGGAACGCCGTAAGCATCGTTCAGCAGCCTGATTTTTTTGTCTACATACTCTTGATAAGCCTCATTGTAGAAGGAAGGCTCCTTCGGGTTCGGCATCCGTTCGATGCGCTGCTCGTAGCCATCCTCATGCTCGACCTTCGGATAAAGCACCTTGCTTACCGCGCCGCAGCCGAGTCCGAGAATCGTCTGACGCTCTTCCATCATCAGAATGTTGTACAGACTCTCGAAGCCTTCGAGCGAATAGCCGACGTTCTCCTGATTGCCCAAAATGTTTTTCTGCCGGTACATATAATACGGCTTGTACCCGTGCCGCTCCGTCCATTCGGAGGCTGAGCGGATCATCTCGGCTATTTCGTCCCGCTCCGCCACTTCGAATTCGCTTTTGTTCTTCGTCATCTTGGAAGCGCGCTTGAAGGAGAGCGTATGAACCGTCAGCGATTCCGGCAGCAGCTCGGCCGTTTGATCGAGCGTCCTCTGCAGCTCGGCCATACCTTCGTTCGGCAACCCGATAATCAGATCCATGTTGATGTTGTTCAACCCGAGCTTTCGCGCGAGCTTGAACTTCTCGATCGTTTCCGTCACCGTATGGTGCCGTCCGATCGCATCGAGCGTCGCCTGCGTAAAGCTTTGCGGGTTAATGCTGATCCGGTCGACCTTCCAGCGCTTCATCACTTCGATCTTGTCTTCGGTGATCGTATCCGGACGGCCGGCCTCGACGGTCAGCTCGCGGACACGATCCATCGCCGGGAACGATTCGTGCATCGTGACGAACAGCGCATCCATCTGCTCGGCCGTAATGCTCGTCGGCGTTCCTCCGCCCCAGTAAATCGTAGTGATGCCGACTCCGGCTTCCCGCATCCAGCGGCCCATCTCGCGAATTTCGTAATGCAGTCCTTCCAGGAACGCCTCGACGGACCCGTTATTCCCACGAATATCGTAGGCCGGAAATGTACAATAAGCGCATTTGGTCGGACAAAACGGGATTCCGATATAAATGCTTACTTCACGGTCCAAATGGAATAAATCAGGGATCACTTTCAACTGACGTTCGGCTATTCCGGCGAGCAGTTCCACTTTCGGTTCGGTGACGAGATACTCGTCGCGCAGCGTTTGCTTGCAGCTTTCAATCGGTTGTTTCATCATCATGTTATGCATCAGCTTGGTCGGACGAACGCCGGTCAAAATCCCCCATGCCTGCTCCAGCCCGGTATACTCACGAAGCACCTGAAGCAACCCATAGCCGACTGCCCGCTTGACGGTACGTTTATGCCCGGCGTCCCGCGCATCCATCGCCCGCTCATGCTCGTTGTCGTAAGCAGCCCCCGTCTCCCGGTCGGTCAGTCGGATCTTGGATCTGATTACACGCTTCGTTTCATCGGCTTCCACCTCGACGTGAACATGCAGGCGCGCATCGTCCGTTCTCTCGTAAACCGCTTCGACCTCTTCGAAAAAAAGCTTGCCTATATGAAACAGTTCATTGGCCTGTTCACCGAAACCGACACGCTCGAATTC
Source organism: Paenibacillus sp. MZ04-78.2 (assembly GCF_024213375.1). Classification (GTDB taxonomy): domain Bacteria; phylum Bacillota; class Bacilli; order Paenibacillales; family NBRC-103111; genus Paenibacillus_G. The sequence continues at coordinate 70,395 of NZ_JANAVJ010000012.1, forward strand.
GATTTTCAATGCATTCCATCCTCCGTTAATCGTCTGTGCGAGTCGGCTGCCGGATGCCGAAACAAATGCTTCGTCACTTATAAGACGGGACTACTGCACAAGAAGTTTCATATTGGAACAAAACTTGCTCGACTTTCAATGCATTCCATCCCCCGTTAATCATCTGTTCGAAGTTTGCCGCCGGATGCCGAAACAAATGCTTCGTCACTTATAAGACGGGACTGCTGCACAAGAAGTTTCATATTGGAACAAAACTTGCTCGACTTTCAATGCATTCCATCCTCCGCTAATCGTCTGTGCGAGTCTGCCGTCGGATGCCGAAACAATTGCTTCGTCACACTTATAAGATAAAACTGCTGCCAATAGTTTAGCATATTTGGCTGTCTAATGAAACAAACGGGCCGCTTTCGCTCAATCCACGAAAACGGCCCGTTTTTTTGGTCAGCGGAACGGTTTGCGCGCCGTCCGCTTCAGTTGCTCGCTGGAAGAAGAGAAATCGGCACGGATTTCCGTATCGTCCATGCCGGACGGTTGCAATGCTGCCGCCTCCGCCAAACCGCCGGAACCAAGCTGCAACTCCAGCATCAGTAAGCTTTGTTCTTTCGGCGATCGATACATAATAGGCATTGACTCCTTAGATGTCGGGCAGCCGCGCAAGGTGAAACCGTACGCAGGCTTATTTCTCATTGTCTCCCGTCTAAGCCTTGCTTATTCGTATGCCGAAGCCTCTTGAATAGCTCTGGATAGAAGCCGCTGCGCATGCGACTCCTTTATTGCGCTCTAAGCCTGCTTGCTCTCGACGATGAGCGTGACCGGTCCGTCGTTGATGAGCGACACGTCCATCATTTCCCCGAACCGTCCGGTCTCCACATGAAGTCCCGCTTCGCGAAGCATACCGTTAAACCGTTCGTAAAGCGGCTCCGCAAGCTCGGGGCGAGCGGCTGCCATGAAATTGGGCCGTCTTCCCTTCCGGCAGTCCCCGTATAAGGTGAATTGTGAGATCGACAGCACCTGGCCTCCGGTCTCAAGCACCGAATGGTTCATTTTTTCTTGATCATCTTCAAATATGCGCAAGCCCGCTATTTTATCGGCAATGTACCGGGCATCCTCCTCGGTATCGCCGTCCGCAATGCCGACAAGCAGCACCAAGCCGTGGTCGATACGGCCTACCGTCTCCCCGTTCACCGTCACTTGTGCTGCTTTGCTTCTTTGCAGTACCACTCTCATAAACGTCCTGACTCCGTTTCAAAAATAAAATTTCCGGGCCTTTAAGCCTGCATAATGCGCTGAACCGAATAAACGTCCTTGATCCGCTTGATTTTTTCCACGACCGAATGAAGATGATCGATATTGCGGATCAGGATCGTCATGTGAATGACCACCATCTTATTTTTATCCGAACGGCCGGAAACGGCGGAAATGACCGTCTTGCATTCCGATACGACCTGGAGCACTTCGTTCAGCAGTCCGCGCCGGTCGTGACCCGTAATTTCGATCTCGACATTGTAATTCGCCTCGATGTTGTCCGCCCACTCGACCTCGATCACGCGATTTCCTTCGTCACTGCACTCCGGCGAAGGAATGTTCGTACAGTCCAAGCGGTGAACGGATACTCCCCGTCCGCGCGTAATATACCCGATAATCGCATCGCCCGGCACCGGATTGCAGCAGCGGGCAAACCGCACGAGCAGGTTGTCCACTCCTTTGACCCGGACCCCTCCGGTCGGACGGCCTCTGCGCTCCTTATCCGACACCGGCGCTTTCATTTCCTTAACCTCGGACGTAAGCATCGCCTGTTGCTGGGCTTCCTCCGCTTCCCTGCGAACCTTCTCGGTCAAACGGGTGACGATCTGGGCCGCGGTGATGCCGCCGAAGCCGACGGCCGACAGCATGTCCTCAATTTCGTTAAAGTTGAATTTCCGGGCAACCTCCAGCATCTCGTCGTCTTTCGTCAGCGCAGGAACGTCGTAGCCGAGCCTTTTCAGCTCGCGCTCGATCATTTCACGGCCCTTGAGCACGTTTTCTTCGCGGCGCTCTTTCTTGAACCATTGGCGGATCTTGGTCCGGGCGTGCGACGATTGAGCGATTTTCACCCAATCCTGGCTTGGTCCATACGAATGCTTGGACGTCAAAATCTCGATAATATCGCCTGTTTTCAGCTTGTGGTCGAGCGGGACGATGCGACCGTTGATTTTGGCGCCGATCGTACGGTTTCCGACCTCCGTATGAATCCGGTAAGCAAAGTCGAGCGGGACCGAGCCCGCAGGCAGTTCGATGACTTCCCCTTTCGGCGTAAAGACGAACACCAGATCGGTGAAAAAATCCATTTTGAGCGACTCGACGAACTCCTGCGCATCCTGCGTATCGTTCTGAAGCTCAAGAATCTCGCGGATAAAATGCATTTTGTCTTCGTAGCTGCCTGACGGGACGGACGTGCCTTCTTTATAGGCCCAATGCGCAGCGACCCCATATTCCGAGGTACGGTGCATCTCAAACGTGCGGATCTGAACTTCCAACGGTTCGCCTTTCGGACCGATGACCGTCGTATGCAGCGATTGATACATGTTCGGCTTCGGCATGGCGATATAATCCTTGAAACGGCCGGGCATCGGCTTCCACAGCGTATGGATGATCCCTAACGTGGCGTAGCAATCTTTAATATTGTCGACGATAATCCGCAGCGCCAGCAGATCGTAGATTTCATTAAATTGCTTGCTTTTCACCGTCATCTTCTTGTAAATGCTGTAAATATGCTTGGGTCGTCCCGAAATGTCGCCGTCGATCCCCATCTCCTGCAGCTTCTCGCCAACCGACGTAATGACGTCGCTTAAGTACTGCTCCCGTTCGGCGCGCTTCTTCTGCATAAGGTTCACGATGCGGTAATACTGCTGGGGATTCAAGTATCGCAATGCGATGTCTTCCATCTCCCACTTGATCGCCGATATCCCCAGACGATGCGCGATCGGGCAAAATATCTCCAGCGTCTCGTCCGCGATGCGCCGCTGCGCTTCTTCCGACTGGTGCTTGAGCGTTCGCATGTTGTGCAGACGGTCCGCCAATTTAATAAGAATGACGCGAATGTCCTGTGCCATGGCGACGAACATTTTGCGGTAGTTTTCGTTCTGGTGCTCTTCCTTGCTCTTGAATTTGATTTTCTCGAGTTTGGTAAGGCCGTCAACGATCATCGCACAGGTAGCGCCGAACTTTTCATGCACTGATTCGAGCGATACCGTCGTATCCTCCACCACGTCATGGAGCAGCGCAGCAATGATGGAAGTCGTATCCATCTGCATATTAACCAAAATGTCCGCTACGGCAAGCGGATGCAATATATAGGGCTCACCGGATTTGCGCACTTGGCCGTAATGCGCCTGATCCGCAAATTCATAAGTTTCCCGGATTCGTTGCAGGTCGTTTTCTTTCACATATGTGGATGCCTTCGCAAGAAGCTGCTCTATCCCCATCCGTTCATCCATTCCCTCAATTCGATTTTAATCCATTATGCCCTTGAACCGGGGGCTGCGTCAAGAATTTGCGGGACAAACCGACATATTGCGCACAAAGCGGACAAGTGTACACGCTCCGTGTACGCTGACGGCTACAAATCCCGCAGCGCATCGGCCACCAGCCTTCGGCGTTCTTCGATGTACCTGCGAATCATCCATACTTCGCCCTCGAACTCCGAAACCGACCATTTGCGGGCCGTATCCCACACCACATGAGGTCTTATCGCGCTGTGCATGGCGTGGGCGACGGGGATGATTCTTCTTACCGTGAACGGGTCGTTCAGCATATCCGCAAGCAGCTTTTTATACTTGCTCCGGACGGTCGGAAATTTCAGCAATATACGGGTCAGCCGGTTATAGCCCGTCACGCGCACCAAATCGCTGCCGCACGGTTTGCCGAAGCAGTTCCTCCCCCAGGTACCTTCGTAATCCCATGGAATGATCCGGTATTTTTGTGATTTTCGGTGTCGGTACATGGCGTAGTTCTGATCAAATCCGTCATAATTTCCGGTTAAAACGGCTCCTGCCAACCAGCGGAGGTAATTGTCGATGTCCAAGCGAAGCTGCAGATACGATAATAGCGCTTTAGAACTGTCCGAGCCGAGCATATTCAGCTTGCGGATAAACAACGTGAACTTGCTTCGGTCATCCGAGGGTCCGATCATTTGCTTGTAGCCTGAAAACAATGAGGATTTTTTGCGGCTCGAATCGTCCGAATACAAGCTAAAGTTCGCATCGTCGTTTACGGCATAAAATAGCGACTGAACCGAGATTCCCCGTTTTCGAAAAAAATAACGGTCGACCCCTTCGATCTCCAGATACACCCCTAAATTTTGCCCGTTGAGCCGCAGTAAGCAATGTCTGGTTTGAGGACAAGGCACCCCGATCCACTCGAAAAAGCGAAACGACAACGCATTCCGAATCAATGAAGGATCGTCGTACTCGGCATTATAATGGTACGTTTTCCCTCCGCGAATCACTTCGTAGGAACGTTTCGGATAGTCGCGCGTATGTCCGCCCCGGTAACGAACCCGGATCTCCGTTTTTGTTCCCTCGGTCACCATGCTTCCTTGAACGAAACGATTGCTCCAGACATTTTTTTGCAGCTGTTTTAACTGCTGCTCGCCAATGACCAAGTGCCTCACAGGCAGTTCCGCAACCATCGACTTTCCGCCTTTCTCTACAAAGCAAAAAGCCTATCCTTGAGGATAGGCTTTTTGTGCTGCTTTACCGTATGCATCCGCAAACAGCTCAGTCACGGCGGTTGCCTTATCTGCGTATGCCCGGTGGTGATGTTCATGGCATATCGATCATGTTATAACGGTCCACCGCCCCTAAGCTGCGGCGAGCCTCGGAACAATAGAAAGGCGACCCTGAGGAATTCCCTTAAAGGTCGCCTTTTCTTATGAACAAGATTAATACTGCACGAGCGACAATACTTCGATCCCGTCCAGCTTCTCCCGTCCGTTAAGCTCCAAAAGCTCGATCAGGAACGCCGCTCCGACCACTTCTCCGCCCAACTGCTTGACCAGGTTGATCGAGGTCGCAATCGTGCCGCCTGTGGCCAGCAAGTCGTCGGCGATCAGCACTTTTTGTCCCGGAGCAATCGCATCGCTATGCATCGCAAGCTTGTCTTTGCCATACTCTAGTGCATAATCTGCCTCAATCGTCGACCCCGGCAGCTTTCCGCTTTTGCGGATCGGCACGAAGCCGACTCCCAGCGCGATTGCGAGCGGCGCGCCGATCACGAAACCGCGCGCTTCCGGTCCGGCGATGCAATCGATCTCTTTGTCTTTCAAGCGGCGGGCAAGCTCTTCAATAACGGCTTTGTAGGCTTGGCCGTCTCTCAGCAATGTCGTGATGTCCTTAAAACTGATTCCCGGGTGCGGGAAGTCTTGGATAACGCGAATATAATCTTTGAAGTTCATACGATTTCCTCCAACATGGAATGGTTTGGTCCCGGTCCCTTCAGAAGCTTCAAACGAAGCTCCTTTGCGGAGCAGTACAGAAGCTCCTGTTCTACGTCCGGCCGTTTCGAACGGCTGCGGTAAAGCAGCGAGGCGGATAAATCCTTTTTCTCGGAGGAGGGCACGACTCTATACCCTTCCCCTTCCGATTCGATCAAGCCAAGCTCGATAAAAACGTCCAATATAAACAAGACGAGATGCGGTGAAAGCGCGCAACGTCTCGCAATCGACTGGACAATCTGCCCGCCCGCGGGCTGGTTCGCGGCTTCCGGCCGCAATGCCATGACGGCGCCGTATACGGCTTTGAACATCTCACGGCCTGGCATGATGCTGCCTTGCTTATCCTCTTCGGTGCCTCCGAACGCAGCATAATACCGCTGCGCAGAGGACGCTTCGACGGCCAGCGTGTGCAACTGCTCGATCCTCTGCGGGAGGAAATAAATGAACACGTCCGAAGCCCCCGATAATGCCGTAAGCCCTGCGTGTTCGTTCGCAGGCCGAAACCGGCCGTGAATGTCGGCACACCATAGCGTGTATCGGGCAGAAGAGGATTGAAGCGGAGCCGGAACCGCTTCTCCAAACACGATGACGGCAGGCAGCAAGCCATGCTGCCCCAAATTATACCGTTCAAGCCGTTCGCACAGCTCCGCCAGCTTCTTTTCCGGCTTCGGAGCCCCTCGCCAATCGAACAGCTGTATTTCCGGCACGCGCACATCCTGGATCATAATTTGCGGTCGGCGCACCCCGTTCCATTCGTTGATGGATAGCTCCCCGAGCACTTCAAGCTGTGCCGACGGCGATATCCATTCCGACAAAGAAGCTTTGCCGAATCCGACCCCATCCATGGCGGCGGCCGTCTCATCCTGCGCGGAACGGAGCGACAGCTTCAAATGCTGCTGCTCCTTGCCCATCGTGCGCATGTCATTTAAAGCAAGACCGCCGAACACGAAACGCGGGGACGGGTTCCCCATCCCGAACGGTCCAAGCCGCTCCAACTGTCCGATGCTTTCCAAGGTTACGTCGCTGAAATCGCAGACCAGATCCGCATCCAGCTGCGGTATGTAATCATCCGGCGTCAGCCATTCTTTCGCCAGCTGATCCAACCGAAGGCCGAGCTCCGGCAAATGATCCTTTGCAAGCGTCATGCCAGCCGCCATCGGATGACCGCCGTAATGATCCATAATATCCGAGCAATGCGTTAAAGCGCGGTACATGTCGAAGCCGGCGATCGAACGCGCCGAGCCTTTGGCCATACCGGTTTCCGGATCTATGCCCAAAATAACGGTCGGCCGGTAAAAGCGGTCGACGATCTTGGAGGCGACGATGCCGATCACACCAACGTTCCACTCTTCGCGAGCCAGTACGATAGCATCGGGCAGTCCACCGCTCGCTTTGCGTTTTTCGACCATGTCTACGGCCTGCTTGGCCATTTCGTCGACAATGCGCTGCCGTTCCTTGTTCAGCTGATCCAGCTCGAATGCCAGCTGATCCGCTTCCTGCTCGCTCGTCGTTGTCAGCAGCCTGACCGCCGTGTCCGCGCTGAGCAGACGGCCGCTTGCATTAATGCGGGGCGCCAGGGCAAACCCGATATGCGTAGAGGTTACCTCCCGAACCGGAATGCCCGCTATTTCCAGCAGCGATCGAATACCATAATTCGATGTCGATCTCATCCGCTCTAAGCCTTGCTTTACGATGATCCGATTTTCGTCAGTCAATAGCATAAGATCAGCCACCGTACCGATAGCGGCAAATTCCAGCAGCTCTTCAGGCCAACGGCCTAGCAGCGCTTGTGCGAGCTTTAGAGCGACACCTACCCCTGCAAGCTGCTTGTAAGGGTACGGACAACCCGGCTTTTTCGGATTGATCAGTACGTAAGCTTCCGGGAGCACCTCCGGCGGCTCGTGATGATCCGTGACGATAACATCGATCCCCAACTCGTTTGCATGTGCGATTTCCTTCACGGCGCTAATTCCGGTATCGACCGTTACGATCAGCCCGACGCCCTGTTCCTTCGCCGCGTCAAGCGCAGCGGTGTTGAGACCGTAGCCTTCGTGAACGCGATGCGGAATGTAATAATCGAACGTGCAGCCGAGCTGCCGCAGCAGATGAACCATCAGCGTCGTGCTGCTGACACCGTCCGCATCGTAATCGCCGTAGATGCGAATATGCTCCCCGTTGTCGATCGCTTTTCGAATTCGTTCCACCGCTTGTTCCATACCATCTAAAAGGAACGGATCGTACGTCTGATCCGTTCCTCCGTTTAAAAAATGAGCGGCTTGCGTGGAATCTGTTATTCCCCGGACAATGAGCAGTCTTGAAATGATTGGAGGCAGATTAAGCTCTTCCGCCAACCTTTCAGCGGCTTTGCCGTCTGCCGCGCCGATATTCCATCTTGCCTTCGCCTGAAGCATGACGGCCGTTCCCCCTATTCCTCTTAGTGAAGCACCGTGGGCATATCGTCAGGCTCCGAATCCGCACTCTTGTACGGATAACCTGCATCATACGGATTGACGTGAACGAACACGTCGGAAACGTGCAAAAATCGTTTCATAAGCGTATACTTGACGATTTTGGCAATATCATGCCCTTCCTGGATCGAAATGCGCGGATTGACGCTGATTTTCACATCGACAATGACATAATGGCCGTGTTCCCGCGCCCGCAATTGATCCACAGCGATAACACCTTTAATGCGCTGTACCGTTTCAAGCAAATCTGCCGCATCTTCTTGATGCAGTACATGGTCCATCGTGCTGTGAACCGAATCCATCAATAAGCGGTATCCCATTCGAAGCACCATAACCGCAACGACAAGACCCGCAATCGGGTCCAAGTAATACAGGTAAGGAGTTCCGAAATAGGAACCGAGCATCGCGCCCCCAACCCCGACAAACGCGGCAATCGAGGAATAAACGTCGGAGCGGTGCTCCCAAGCGTTAGCGATCAGGGCTTGACTAGCCAGCTTCTTCCCAAGCCGGAACTTGTATTGAAACATCGCTTCTTTAACAATGATGGACAAGATAAGCACCGTCAGCGCGAAGCCTTCCGGCGGTTCGTGTACGCCGCCATAAATCGATTTCGCAGCCGAAATGCCAATTTCCACGCCGACCACAAGCAGCAGTACCGATAAAATAATGGCCGCTATCGGCTCCGCCTTGCCATGTCCGTACGGATGATCCTCGTCGGGAGGCCGCTTGGCCGCACGAAGCCCGGCCAGAACCGCAACCGATCCTACGACATCCGACGCCGAATGGAACGCATCGGCCATTAATGCTTTACTGTTGGCCAAATAGCCGGTCACGCCTTTCAGAAGGGCAAGGGCAAGATTTCCTGCTATGCCGATCCATGCGCCCACTGCCGCTTGCTTGTAACGTTCCTCCGTCATGGGCCACTCCTCCATGAGATTGATAGAAAGGCCGCGGAAACTTGCCGTTTCGCGCGGCCGGCCGCAGATGAACCATGGCTTCGGTAAAAGCGGATCTTACGCTTTCGCTGCAGAGCTCTCTTTTTTGCCGAGCGACTTACTTTTCATATCGTACCAAAGCGGACCTGCAATAAAGATGGAAGAATACGCGCCGCTGGCCAGACCGACGATCTTCGCAAGCGCGAAGAGTTGAATGGAAGGACTGCCGAGTATAAGCAAACAAACGGCGGCAATCAATACCGTAAGGACCGTATTAATATTTCTTGTCATCGTCTGCCAGATACTCTCATTCAACAAGGTCGCCAAATCGTCCGGCGTCTTCAGCTTAGAAAAGCGCAGATTTTCACGAACCCGGTCAAAGACGACGATTTTATCGTTAACCGAATAACCGATCGTTGTGAGCACGGCAGCCATGAACGGCAAGTTCACTTCCAGCCGGAATATCGCGAACACGCTGATGACCAAAAAGGCGTCATGCAAAATCGCAATAATCGAAGCAATCGCGAACCGCCACTCGAAGCGGATCGTGACGTAGAGACAAATGGCCAAGCTGGCTACCCCGATCGCGATGAGCGCTTTGTTGCGAAGCTCCATCGCCATATCCGCCGTAACGGTATTGACTTCCTGCGATACGCTGTCGCCGTAGGTTGCCTTGAATTTTTCCTGAATCTGTTTTTGGGTTGCTTCGGGCAAGATATCGTTAAATCTCATGGACAGGCGGTTGTTGTTGTCCCCGCCAAGGGTCATCACACCGGCTTCAACGCCGACGCTTTTGAGCAGTTCTTCGGCTTTGACCTTATCCATCGCTTGTCCGGCCGAGATGTCCATGGACGTTCCTGCCCGGAATTCTACCCCGTAGTTCAAACCGCTGACTGCCAACACAACGGCGCCAACGATACAGACGAGAAGCGAAATGATATAGAACGTTTTGCGGTGTTTGACAAAATCGAAAAGTATTTTAGTTTTAGAGTTCACGGATTTCCGACTCCTTTACGCCAAAATAGACCGGCTTCTTGAACATATTGCTTCGGATGAGCAGCAAGGTCAAAAACCGCGCAAAGAAGACGTTCGTGATGACACTAAGCACGATGCTGAGCATCGTCGTAAGCGCAAATCCGCGGATGGCTCCGTTACCAATGTAAAATAACACAAAGCCGGAAATGATGTTCGTAATATTGGCATCCATAATCGTTCTAAACGAATGCTTCGAGCCTGCTTTCATCGAGGAAAGAATACTTTTGCCGCTGCGGATTTCCTCTTTGATCCGCTCGGCGGTAATGATGTTCGCATCGACCGCCACCCCGATGCCGAGAATAAACGCCGCAATCCCCGGCAGCGTCAGCGTCGCGTGAATCCAGTCGAAGACGACGAGCAGCAGCCAGGCGTAGGTGATAATCGATATCGAGGCGATGAGGCCCGGCACCCGGTAAAAAATCAGCATGAAGAGCAGGATCAGCACGGAACCGACGAGGCCGGCTTTAACCGTTTCCTGCAGGGACAATTGGCCCAGCGTAGCGCCTACGCTCTGCGTATATTTCTCGGTCAGCTTCAGAGGAAGCGCGCCAAGGTTAATCGTGTCTTTCAGCTTGTTGGCTTCGTCATACGTATAATTGCCCGAAATCGTCGCTTTGCCGTCGGTCAGCACCTGTCGGACGACCGGAGCGGACAACTGGTGCTCGTCCAAATAAATGCCAAGTGGTTGACCGAGCAGCTTCTCCGTGACCTGGCGGAATTTCTCTTTATCCTTGACTTCGATCGAAATCATCGGCTGGTTCTGTTGGTCGAAGCCGACTTGGGCAGCGCCCTCTACGAAGTCGCTCCCCAGCATTTCCTTCGTGCCGTCCGGCCCGCGGAACGTGAGCTGCGCAGGCTCTTTGATGATCTTTCTAACTTCCTCTTCATTCGACACCCCGGCCAGTTTCACGCGAATGCGGTCGCTTCCCTCGGTTGTTACTTCCGGCTCGGCAATCCCGAGACTATCGGCCCGCTTCTCCAGACTGATCGCGGTTTGCTTGAGCGATTCGGGGGTAACCGGCTTCCCGGGCTCAATCGGCTCCACAACGTACAGAATCTCAAAGCCGCCTTTCAGATCAAGCCCCAGCCTCACTTGTTTGACAAGCTGCGGACTCGTCACTCCGATCGCAGCAAAGACGATCAGTACGATAGCGAAAAAAGCGACGATTCTTTTGATGTCCATAAAAGTCTCCTTCCATACTCAATATTCCTATTATACCTACGTCCGAAAAACGAGTCAATTTGCCTCTTTTTTCCTTTCCATGACGCGCGAAAAAAGAAGCCCGCTCGCTAGCGATGGGCATCCTTATATATGCTCATGGTCATCCAGTTCATAAACTGCGTCGCCTTCAAAGATAAAATATCGTTGACGATTCGGTGCAGCGGAGGAACGCCGGTCTTACGGTATTTGTCGCTGACGCATTCCCATATTTCCTCTCCTGTCACCTGCTCGTAACCGATCATGCGGAACTCCTCGGCTTTGCTAAGGCACATCTCCTCGATGACCCGGCTGAGCTCCTCGTCATTCATAGGCTCTTCTTCCGGTTCAGGGTCCGGCTCCGATTCCATGTGTTTCATCCAAAGCTCCGGCAGATCGACCGCTTCGGGCTCGCACTCCTCCTCGTGATCCTCATCCTTAGCCGTACCGATCTCCTCCTGAGGCTCATCCGGCTTCGGACCGGCCGATTCTTTATCCTCAAGTGAACGCGAGGTTGAAACCTTCTCTTCCATCGTCGGTTCCTGCGGGTGATCGCCAGTTTCCCTCTCCGAGTAAAAAAACTCCATATAAGGGGCCGGCTCCGTAAGCGGCTTTTCGGCTGCAGCTTCCCGCGCCCCGTCTTCTTCCGGATTTCGAGACTCCGAACTAACCGTATGCTCGTTCCCGGCTCCGGGTTCCGTTTCCGGAGCGGAGGCGTGCTCCGCTCCCGCTTTCATGGAATCCGGACCCTTGCCGTCGCTGCGATCCTGTTTCCAACTGTCGTTTTCCATCTAGTAACCCTCCCGCGTGCGCAGCCTCGTTATTGTACCTATTCGCTGTCCCGGATCGTTTTCCTGCCTTTTGTGCCTGCGGCGCGCTCTAAAAATTGTTGCATGCTCTTGGACAGGTTGTGCATATCCATTAATAACGCACGGGAATACAAGCCCATCCAGGAAGAAAGAAGGTCGGTCCCTTGACAAAACAATCGTTTATCCAAGGAACGCTCATCCTCCTTGCAGCAGGCATTGTCAACCGCATCCTTGGCTTCATTCCCCGGGTTACGCTTCCGCGTGTCATCGGTCCGGAGGGAATCGGCCTTTATCAAATGGGGTGGCCGTTTCTCATCGTCATTCTGACGATCGTCACGGGAGGAATCCCGGTCGCGGTAGCCAAATTGATCGCTGCGGCCGAAGCCGAAGGCAACGCCGCGCGGGTCCGCACGATCTTTCAGGTAGCGCTTGCCCTGGCAACTATAATCAGCTTTGTTTTCACAGCCGTCATCGTCCTCGGCGCCCGCTGGATTACCGACCATCTGTTCACGGACCCCCGGGTATACTACACGTTCCTGTGCATGACGCCGATCATCCCGCTCGTCGGCATATCGGCCGTATTCCGCGGGTATTTCCAAGGCCGGCAGGACATGATTCCGACGGCGCTGTCCCAAGTGGTCGAGACGCTCGTCCGCATCGTTACCGTGCTCGCCTTTGCCTTCATGCTGCTGCCTTACGGCATCGAATTTGCCGCCGCGGGAGCGATGATCGGCGTCATGGTCGGCGAGTTGTGCGCCCTGCTCGTTCTGATACTGCTATACCGGCATAACCGGTCGCAGCGAGTGACGCCTCACCGGGCAAAGACCGGAGCTCGACGGTCGCTTAACCGCTTCGAAAGCCTGAAAAGTCTTCTTCAATTAGCCGTGCCCGTCACCGGAAGCAAGCTGGTCGGCTCCAGCTCGTATTTTCTCGAATCGATTCTGATTATTCAAAGCCTCGCTGTTGCAGGCGTAGCAACCGGTGTGGCGACGGCGCAGTACGGAGCATTGCAAGGCATGATTATTCCGGTGCTGATGCTGCCCAGCGCGCTTACCTTTTCCCTCGCGGTGTCGCTTATCCCATCGTTATCCGAGGCGGCAGCCAAGAACGACATGAAAACGATCCATATGCGACTGCACCAATCGTTGAAGCTTGCCTTGGTGACGGGCGCCCCCTTTGCCGTATTGATGTATGTGCTGGCAGAGCCGATTTGCCAGTATATGTACGGGCAGCCCGGGGTCGGGGCGATGCTTCGGATGATGGCGCCCGCGGCGCTTTTCATTTATTTTCAGGCGCCGCTGCAATCCACTCTCCAAGCGCTCGAAAGACCCGGAAGCGCGCTGATCAACACGCTCGTCGGGTCTATTGTTAAGCTGACGCTCATTTACTTTTTGGCCAGCCGTCCGGAATTCGGCATCCTGGGTGCGGTTGTCGCCATCAGCGTGAATATCATGCTCGTTACCTTGCTGCATTGGAACAGCGTCGTGCGCCTGCTTCAGTTTCGCATGCAGGCCGGAGATTTCCTGAAAGTCGGAATAAGTATGGCGGTCGCCGGCTTCGCCAGCTATGTCGTGATGTATACGCCTTGGGTCGCCAGCGGCTTTACCCGTTTTGCCTTCTCCTGCCTGACAGGGGTTATCATTTATCTGCTGATCGCGATGCTGCTTAAACTCATTAACCGCGACGACGTTTTCCGTATTCTGTGGCTCGGCAAACGGTTTGTGAAATAACAGAGCGCCCGCTCATCTTTTTTTGTCGATAAACCAGCGACCTCGGTGATCAATGGAACAAAAAAATACGTTTTTAAAATCTTTGACTCCCTTATTCTGGAGCTGACTCTTGAGCCAAAACCGGGTTTGGCCGAGCTTGGTCAAATTTTCGTCCTGTACTTTCCCATCCATAATCAGCGGCAAAGGAAGTCCTTCGTAACGAAATGATGTCAGCTTTTCAACGGACGGTTCCGTCTCTTGATTTTTTTCGATCACGGTCAGCTTACCCGACGGTTCGAGAAGGGCGAATTCCACATCCGAAAGGTTCGTCACTTTGTTCTCTCTCAATTGCAGTAGCAGATCGTCCAAATTGTATAGTTGGCGCTTCATTTCCTTCCGATTCAGCTTGCCGTTCTGAATAATGGGGGAAGGCTTGCCTTCAAACAAGCGGCGCAGCTTTTCGTTTTTCAACGAAACAAAAGCAATGGTCAATTGAACCACGACCAACGTTGCCATGGGAAGAATGCCCTCGATTAAAGGCTTCTTCATATCTTCCAGCACGAACACGGCAATTTCCGCGATCATGATGGAAATGACGAGGTCAAAAACCGACAGCTTGCCGATCTCCCTTTTTCCCATAATGCGCAGGGTAAAAAATACGATCGCATAGATCAGAATGGTGCGAAAAAAAAGCGGCAGTAGATCCATGGACTCGGCCTCCCCGAATGCAGTTCAATGCCTATTGTAGCCCCGGGGAACGATTGTCATGCGGGTGAATTGCTGGTAACAAATCGATGCTTCCGCGCCGAAGAAGCTGTACTATTTCGGTGTACATGCCCATACAATGGAACATAGAATGGCTTGGAACAGGAGGTCAAGAGGGATGATGAAAAATTCGCCCTTATTAGCCGGATTGGTATATGCCGTGGCGTTCATGCTAGCCGGAACGCTGCTTGCTTCGCTTGTCTTGCTGGGAACGAATATTCCGGAGAAATCGTGGCTGGGCGCGACGCTGTTTATTCACGGAGTCGCCTTGCTGATAGGGGGTGCGGTATCGGGCAAACGCAGCGGCAGCAAAGGCTGGTACCACGGGGGACTGCTGGGGGCTATGTACACCGTAGTCGTATGGGTGATCGGATTTCTGGCGTACGACGCAAGTTTTTCCAAGGAGATGCTGGGGCTTGCGGTGGTAGGGCTGCTGGCCGGGGCGCTAGGCGGAATGATCGGCATCAATTTGAAAAAATGAACCGGAACGGAAACAAAAAGCGAGATCTCTTTGAACCCGCCGGAATCCGGATGGGTAGAGACCTCGCTTTTTGCGTGTGCAGCGAAGCACGATGGGAAAACTATTTTTCTTCGGAAGCTGTCGCCGAAGCCGATACCGTATTCACGGCCGAACGTTCGAAGGTCAGTTTCGTGACGTCGTTAACCTTCAGGACGACCGTATCGTCCGTAAGCTCCAAAATCGTGCCGTGCAGGCCCCCGATTGTAACAACCTTATCCCCTTTTTTCAAGTTGCCCAGCATCATGTTGCGCGTCTTTTGACGTTTTTGCTGAGGGCGGATAAGTAAGAAATAAAGAACGACGAACATCAAGACGAGCGGGCCGTAAGTCACGAGATATCCCTCAATCCCCGGAGCCGCCGCCGTTTCATTTGCCGCTAACCACATTTGTCTGATTCCCCCCTTTCTACAGACTTTCTCTATGTATACCAAGTGGTAAGTCCGGTGAATCCGAAGCGGCTGCGCTCCAGATTCACCAGGCTTCTAGAACCCTTTGCTATTCTCGTCGATGCCGTATTTCGCGAAAAATTCGTCGCGGAAATCAAGCAGCCGATCTTCACGAATCGCTTGGCGCACCCCGCGCATCAGCTCCAACAGGAAATGAAGGTTATGATACGTCGTCAGCCGGATGCCGAAAGATTCGTCGGCTTTGATCAGGTGGCGGATATAAGCCCGCGAATAATGCCTGCACGTATAGCAGGAGCACTCCGGATCGAGCGGACCGAAGTCTTCGGCAAACTTCGCATTGCGGACAACCAGCCGCCCTTCGCTCGTCATCACGGTACCGTTACGGGCAATGCGCGTCGGCAGCACGCAGTCGAACATGTCAACGCCGCGGATCGATCCTTCCACCAAAGCGTCGGGCGATCCTACGCCCATCAAATAGCGCGGCTTGTTGGCAGGCAGATAAGGAACGGTATAATCGAGCACCTCATACATCAGAGGCTTCGGCTCGCCTACGCTGAGTCCTCCAATAGCATACCCCGGGAAATCCATGGAAGTCAACTCAAGCGCGCTCTGCTTGCGCAAATCCTCGAACATGCCGCCCTGGACGATTGCGAATATCGCCTGTTCGTTCGGCCGGGCATGGGCTTTCAAACACCGTTCCGCCCAGCGGGTCGTCCGTTCGAGCGATTGCTTGACGTAGCTATGCTCCGCCGGATAAGGCGGGCATTCGTCGAAGGCCATCATAATATCCGAACCAAGCGCATTTTGAATCTCAATCGATTTCTCAGGCGAAATGAACAGCTTGTCCCCGTTCAAATGCGAGCGGAACTGCACGCCTTCCTCGCTGATTTTACGCATCTCGCTCAAGCTGAACACTTGAAAGCCCCCGCTGTCCGTCAGAATCGGACGGTCCCAGTTCATGAAGCGGTGCAGTCCTCCCGCCTTCTTCACAATCTCATGGCCGGGACGCAGAAATAAATGATACGTATTGCTCAAAATGATATGCGCGTCCATTTGCTTCAGCTCTTCGGGGGACATCGTCTTCACGGTAGCCTGGGTGCCGACGGGCATAAAAGCCGGCGTCTCGATCACCCCGTGGGGCGTATGCACCCGGCCCAGCCTCGCGCCGGATTGCTTGCAGGTCTTGATATGCTCATAGGTAACGGCCAATCTAATCACTTCTTTCTATTCCGGTCAATTTTACTTATTTTAATGAATGAACATCGCGTCGCCGAAGCTGAAAAAGCGATACTCCCGCTCCACGGCTTCGTGGTAAGCTTCGAGCACGTTCTCCCGCCCTGCGAGCGCGCTGATCAGCATAAGCAGCGTCGATTTGGGCAGATGGAAGTTGGTTAGCAGCGCATCGACGATGCGGAACCGGTAACCGGGATAAATGAAAATTCCCGTCCAACCGCTTCCCGCTTGCAGCAAGCCATCTTCGCCCGCTGCCGTTTCCAGCGTCCGGGCCGAAGTCGTCCCCACCGCAACCACCCGTCCGCCTTTTCGCTTGACGGCATTGACAAGATCGGCGGTTTCTGCGGATACTTCGTAATACTCTTCGTGCATCTCATGCTGTTCAATGGTCTCGACCCCGACGGGACGAAACGTTCCCAGTCCGACATGAAGCGTCACATATGCTAATTGTATCCCTTTTTGTTCCAACCGATTCAAATAGTCCTGCGTGAAATGAAGCCCCGCCGTAGGCGCCGCGGCTGAGCCTTGGTGCTTCGCATACACCGTCTGGTACCGCTCGCGCTCCGGCAGCTGCTCTTTAATATATGGCGGCAGCGGCATATGTCCCAAGCGGTCGAGCAGCTCGTTAAAAATACCTTCGTAGCTGAAGCGCAGCACCCGGCTGCCCATGTCGCCTTCGGATTCGACGGTAGCGACAAGCAGCGGCGGCTCTGCATCTCCGCCCGCTTCGGACGGAGCACCGCCCCCAAAATGCAGCACGGTCCCGGTCTTCAGACGCTTAGCCGGACGGACGAGCGCTTCCCAGCGGTCCCCTTCGAGCTGCTTGAGCAGCAGCACTTCGGCTTTGGCGCCGGTGTCCGCTTTCACTCCGAACAGCCTGGCCGGAATGACCCGCGTATCGTTAAGCACGAGCACATCTCCCGCCTCAAGATAATGCTCCAATTGTTCAAACGTATGGTGACCAATTTCCCCCGTTCGCTTCTCCAGCGTGAGCAGGCGCGAGGCCGTCCGGTCCGGAAGCGGCGTCTGCGCAATTAGCGATTCGGGTAAATGGTAATCGAACAAGTCCACTTGCATGATACGTTTCATCCTTCTGTTGGTTTCATATTTCGTTCATCTTTTTTATGCCCTGCTCGAACGACATCGTCGGCAGCGCCTCAAGGAGCGGCTTTCTGAATCGAGACGTCCGTATAATACGTCAGCAAAATTTTCTGGTAATCGTACCCAAGCTCAGCGTAGCCTTTGGCGCCCCACTGAGACATCCCCAATCCGTGACCGTAGCCGGTGCCTTTGAAAATAAACTGCGGGTCCTGGGTAACCAGCCGAACTTTGCCTTGTGCATTTATCATAAAGAGCTGCTCGTCGTCGGTTTGTTTTCCCGTTCCGCCGCTGCCTGTGACAACGACTTGCTGAGAGGCCGAGGTCTGACTTCGCGTCGCCCCCCCTGCTC
Organism: Paenibacillus sp. MZ04-78.2; assembly: GCF_024213375.1. GTDB lineage: Bacteria > Bacillota > Bacilli > Paenibacillales > NBRC-103111 > Paenibacillus_G. Next base: position 88,396 of record NZ_JANAVJ010000012.1, read on the forward strand.
CCAATATAGTATAACGTCCCGTTTCTTCAATATCAAACCGGGTACTGGGCAGGCCGCCGAGCAACGTGCGGAGCGAATCCGGATAAGCGGCTTTAAGCGGCTGTCCGTTCGCCGTTACTTCCAGCGCGCGGCCGGACACCCCTCTTTTCGATACTTCAAGCCGGCTTAACGCCCCGCCGGTATAAGACGCACCAAGCTTTTCCTTTACCTTCGCCGCATTGTAAGGGCCGCGCATCCAGGAGTAAGCGTTCGATTCGACCTCTTGATCGATGACGACGAATTGATCCCCGATGTCCACCTTGAACGCTGTCGGGTTGGTCGTATTGTCGACGTAGGGTGCAGGCCGGACGCCCACGCCGGTTGCCGTAGACTCGTAATAAGGCAAGCCGGCCGGATTTTTTTGCCCTGTCGCCCTTGCGTAGTCGGAGTGGATGTAGCCGGTATTGCCGTTCGGCAAGACAATCCGGTACCATACTTTTTTGCCCGCTTGAGCTCCTTCGTCCGGGGATTTTTGGCTTTTCAAGTACGCCACCTCGTTGCCCCATACTTCCGTCGGAGCCGCGGTCATCCCCCCTGCATTGGAGTAATACAGCGGGCTGATCAACCCGTTCTTATCTACGATCACTTCGCCTTGCGTCGCTTGCACCGCTTGCTGGGCGGCGGCGAACTCTCCCGCTACTCCTTTATACGCTTGATCCGTGGTCGTATCGGTGACGTTCGCGATCTGGTACTTGACGCCCTGCTTGAGCGCATATGTGCGCGCGGCTACAGCCTGTGCCTTCAGCGCTTCCAAAGGCCATGCTTTACTCATCTCGGAGCCGAGGACCGAAACGAGATACTGCTCAAAAGGCAGCTCGTTGACGACGGCAAGCTTGCCGTTGAACCGGGACACCTCAATCCCGCCGCGGTAGGCGCGCTCGAACCGCTCGCGGACCGTGACGCCGCCCTGCGCATCCGCCGCCGCGGCCCACAGCTTCGCGCCCCCGCCGAAGGCGAAGGCCGCGAGGGGACCGCCGGCGTTTGGCGCGCCCATATCCAACTCGCTGCGTTTCAGCACGTAGCTCTGCGCAGCGTCCACCGGCGCAAGCGCCACAGTAGGCAGCGCCGCCGCAATCTGCGCTTTCAGCGCCTGCAGCGCCACGCTGTCGGCGGCTTCGCCAACGAATACGGCGTAGCCGGCTTCGGTCAGCGCCACGTCGGCATCGAAGCCCGCCTGCGATAGCGCTACCGCCTGCGCATTCGCTTCCGCCTCGCCGGCGAAGCTGCCCGCGCTCCAGCGCAGCGGCCCGCTGACGGCAGCGCCGGATTGGCCTGCGGCGGCCGACGCAGCCGCTTCCTTCGTGGCGAATGGGCCCACATAGGCCCGGTACGCCGACTTGCCTCGCTTCACGCGTTGTACGACGCCCGCGGCGGTTCCTCCGGCCTTCAGCTTCTGCGCCTGCGAACGCGCAGCCGTAACGTCGCCCGTTTCGGGCAGCTGCGCGTAATAGCCGTCCGCATAAACGCGAACCGGCGTTTTGGACGACGCTTGATGGACGGGCTTCACCCCGGCGGCTCCGCGCAAGCCGAGCTGCATCCCTGCGTCCGCCGACAGCGTAACCGCGGCGGCCGGACTAACATATTTGCCTGTATCGATAAATAAAGCGACACGAACATTGTCGAGCTTCGGCACCGACACCGCCGCGTAAGCGGCAGGCAGCACGCCTCCTGCCGCTCCCGCCAAGCCGATTGCTACCGCAAGCAGCAGCGCTGCCGGCACCTTCATTCCTGATCTTAAGCGATGCGCCACCCGCTTTACAGGAGCTAGTCCCGTACGGTCGAGCGACCCTTTCGTTTTATGCATAAACCGCCGATTCCCCTCTCTTGACGGAACCGCCGATACTTCCGCTTAAGAGCGGCTTGGCATCGGCAGCCCGAGATGTTTGCACGCACTCGGCGTTATCATGCGCCCCCGCGGCGTCCGCTGCAAAAATCCGATTTGCAGCAAATACGGCTCGTAGACGTCCTCGATGGTCTGACTTTCCTCTCCGATGGATGCGGCAATCGTATCCAGCCCGACCGGACCGCCCTGAAAGCTCAAAATGATGGTCCGCAGCATCTTATGGTCGATCTCGTCGAGTCCCAGCGGATCGACTTGAATGCTCAACAACGCCGTCTGCGTAATGTCGAGCGTAATGATGCCGTCACCCTTCACCTGGGCAAAGTCGCGCACCCGCTTAAGCAACCGGTTTGCGATCCGCGGCGTCCCGCGCGAGCGCATCCCGATTTCCTTAGACGCTTCGCCTACGATCTGAACCTGCAGCAGATCGGCGGTTCGGCTGACGATATAGGACAGCTCGTCGACCGTGTAATATTCCAACCGGCTGACGACGCCGAACCGGTCGCGAAGCGGCGCCGAAAGCAGCCCGACGCGCGTCGTCGCGCCCACCAGCGTAAACGGCGGCAGATCGAGCCGCACCGAACGGGCGCTCGGCCCTTTGCCGATGATGATATCGAGAGCGTAATCCTCCATCGCCGGATATAGCACCTCTTCTACCGTCCGGTGAAGCCGGTGAATTTCGTCGATGAAGAGCACGTCATTTTCCTGCAGGTTGGTCAAGATGGCCGCCAGATCGCCCGGTCGTTCGATCGCCGGTCCCGAGGTCGTCCGCAGATTGACGCCAAGTTCGTTGGCTATAATATTCGAAAGCGTCGTCTTGCCAAGGCCCGGCGGTCCGTACAGCAGCACGTGATCGAGCGCTTCCTTGCGCATTTTGGCCGCTTCGATATATATTTTTAAATTTTCCTTCGCCTGGGCCTGACCGATATATTCAGCCAAATACCGCGGACGCAGGCTGAACTCCATCCCTTGATCCTCCATCATTAGATGCGCCGAGATGATGCGGTCTTCCATGTTGCGCCTCTCCTTCCTGTCGGCCGTCCGCCAAGGCGGGCGCCGCCTGCCGCGTCAACCATCCGCACGGCTTATTTCATCAGCGACTGCTGAAACAGCGCCTGCAGCGCAAGCTTCGTTACCGCGTCGGCCGTCTCGTCGCCCTTCAGCTTCGGCTTGACGGCTTGTCCCGCTTGGTCCGCCTCGGCTTCGGTATAGCCTAGCGCAAGCAGCGCCGCCTTCGCCTCGCCCCAAGCGCCGCTGGCCGTCAGCCCTGCCGCGGCAATTTCCGGCAAGCCAAAGCCGGAACCATCCGCCTCGGCCGAAGTCCATGCGCCCAGCTTATCTTTCAGGTCGAGCACCATGCGCTGCGCCGTCTTTTTCCCGATGCCCGGCAGCTTGGTCAAGAACGAAAGATTTTCCTGACCGATGGCCGCCGCGATCACTTCGGGGCGGCCTCCCGCCAGTACGCCGATGGCTACCTTCGGCCCGATGCCGTTCACATCAAGCAGCAGCCGGAACAATGACTGCTCATCTCTTGACGTAAATCCGAACAGCAGGTGAGCGTCTTCCCGTACATGGTAGTGAATGTACATTGTCACTTCCGCGCCGTCCTTGCCAGCTCCTATCGCATACGGGTTGGCGCAAAAAACGCGGTAGCCGACGCCGCGTACGTCCAGCACCACATATTCCGTTTCGCGGTGCGCCACCGTCCCTCTTAAAAAGTCGATCATCGCTTGTAAGCTCCGTTCAATTTTTGTTGTAATCCCGAAGAATGGGCATGGCAAATGGCCACTGCCAGCGCATCCGCCACATCATCGGGCTTCGGCACGGCAGATAAATGCAGAAACATTTTAACCATTTCCTGCACTTGCTTCTTCTCCGCTTTCCCGTAGCCGACAACCGCCTGTTTCACCTGCAAAGGGGTATATTCGGCAATCGGCAGCCCCTGCTGTACCGCCGCCAGCATCAGTACGCCGCGGGCTTGCCCGACGGTCAACGCCGTCGTGACGTTCCGGTTAAAGAAGAGCTTTTCAATCGCGACCGCATCGGGCTTATATTTCTCGATCAGCTGCACCGTCGCTTCGTATACTTGTTTTAGCCGCAGGGCATCTTCCGTACCGGCTTTCGTCTGGATCGATCCGTACTGAACGGGAACCAGCTTATGACCTTGTTTATCGATAAACCCGAAGCCGACGATGGCGATCCCCGGGTCAATGCCTAAAATCCGCAAGACGCGCACTCCCCCATTCGCTTTCCGATACTGCGGCTCTCGGACCACAAGAAGCGAACATATGTATTCACCTGCCATTATAGCAGATTATCCCTTCCATGAACACGGCAAAAAGTCCGCCCGGACTCCAATGCCGCAGCGGACTTCGACGCATTTCGTTATAGGACAAGGCTTGTCTGAATCGTTCCTGTGGGATGGAGTGCCTCTCTTTTATGGGGATGGCGTCGCTCGCATCGCTTTCTCCGTTTCTTCGATCGCATAATCGCTCAGGGTCGAGAGCACGCTGTTATAATCGGCCAAATCCCTTACCCGAACCCCCTGATAAAGCTGCTTTACCGTTTCCCGGGGCAGACTGCTTTCCAGATGCCGGATGTTCAGCTGAAAAAACGTTCGCAGCACGTTTTGTCCTCCCGCCCCCGGCACCCCTTCGAACAACGATAAATTGCCTTTGGCATCCAGCCCAAAATAAGCGTTGTTTTTGCATTGCGGGGACAAGTCATCCACCTTCTCAACGAAATAAACCCGGTCTGAATTTCCAAGACTAACGGTCATCAATGGATGAGCTTTGTGGTAGGCCAAAATGTCGGCTGCGTTCATAATACCGATCCGCTGCAGCTCTTCGCCGCAAACATACGATTTTTTTACAAAACCATCCCTTTGCCCGTTCAAATCTTTTACCATCGCACGCACTTCTTCCTCCGGCTGCACATTGGTTTCGACGGCGCGGCTGAAGACGGACTGTTCCTGACTCTGCCTGCCGCTTTTGTCATATTGCGAGCCGCGCAGCATCCACGCACCTGCAGCGAACAAACCGGCTGCAAGCAAAACGACAGCCAGATTCAGCCAACGGCGTTTCAGACGCAGCTTTTTTTTCAATTGCTTCTTTAACTGATTCCAAAAGCCGAGCAACATCATGGCGATCCCCTTCTGTCCGTGGTGTTTAGAAATACTTGAAGCCTTTTACTATTTTTCCCACGGGGATCGACGTTTATACTTTTTCCATGTATACTATGTTGCATACGAACAGTGGAAAGGAAGGGCGGTTGATTATGCATCCTCTATTCAAAGAAATTCGGTCATGGGTTCGTTCCATCGCAGCCGCTTTCGCACTGACGCTTGTGATCGGCATCTTCGTGTTTCAACCGACTCATGTGCTGGGCCATTCGATGGACCCTACGCTGCACAACGACCAGCGCATTTATGTATCCAAGCTGTCGCATACGTTCCGCTATGCGCCGAAGTACGGAGATATCGTTATTATCGACAGCCGGGTAGAGCGAGAGCGCACGCTCAAGGACGATGTGCTGGAACACCCATTGTTGAAGTTCATTAGCGGGAACGAGGACCCGAATATGTATGTCAAACGGGTCATCGGCAAGCCAGGGGATGTCCTTGAGCTCAAAAACGATAAAGTATACCGTAACGGGAAGCCGCTGGAGGAACCGTACTTGAACGAGCCGATGCAGGTTCTCGGCGAGCATAAATGGACGATCCCCGAAGGCCACTTCTTCGTTATGGGAGATAACCGAAATCACAGCAAAGACAGCCGGGAAATCGGCTTTATTCCGATGGACCACGTGTTGGGCATCAAGATGTGACGCGCTCATAAAAAACCGCCGGAGGCTTAGGCTTCCGGCGGTTTTTTTATATTTAGTTGCCGAGCCAAGGCACAGGTCTTCTCGGTTTGACCGAACGGGCCGCCTGACGGCGATTGCGCTCAATCAAGCTGCTGATCGCGTCACGCGCCGAGCTTTGCTTCTTTTTCCGTTTCGGGGGACGAGCCGCTTTAGATTCGGACTGGGTATCGGTTTGCGAGATGACCGCCTTTTCGGAACGAGCGCTCTCTCCCGATTCTCCCTCGCCTTCTCTCCCTTTATCGTATACCGGCGGCTCCCCCCAAAGAAAGGGGCTTCCGTACGGGACAGCCGCAGGACTTATATAACCCGGATACGGCGGAAATCCCGGGTATCCGTGGAACGGCACGACCCGTTCACAGAATATAGGTCCCGGACCCGTAAACGGCATGAACGGGTATTCGTCCATCGGCTGGCCATAGGGCTGGAACGGACCGGGGATAATCGGCTGCGGCAAAGGCGGCTCAAGCGAAATCGGCGCAGCCTGCGACCATTGAGGCATCAAGGAAGCCTGGGCAGGCATCTGCGCAAATGGAGGCGATTCCGGCGGCAACGCATACGGCAAATCCGCCAGCCCCCCTCCGCAACCGCATCCGCTTTGAATAACCGGCGCTTGACCGGTAAATAAAGACGGGTATGCCGGTGGCGCTGCCGGGGCCGTATAGAAGGGCATCGTTCCTGCGCCGGGCATTTGCGGAATCGGCGGGAGCTCCGGTTCCTTCCAAACGTTTTCTTTGCCTTTGCCGTATGGAGGATGCGGCTGCTGAGCCATCGCTTCGACCGCAGGAACATTGTACTGCTGGAACAAAGACGCGGAAGGCTGCGGCTGGGCTACTTGATACGGATTTAGAGCAGGCTCGTTCGGCTTTCCCTTCTGCGCCGTTTGGAACGGCTGTGGTGCCTCGTACGGCTGCGGCTTTTGCGCTGCGCTAAATGGCTGCGCCATCGGCTCCGGCTTGCCTTTCTGCGCTGCTTGGAACGGCTGTAGTGCCTCGTACGGCTGCGGCTTTTGCGCTGCGCTAAATGGCTGCGCCATCGGCTCCGGCTTGCCTTTCTGCGCCGCTTGGAACGGCTGCGGTGCCTCGTACGGCTGCGGCTTTTGCGCTGCGCTAAACGGCTGCGCCATCGGCTCAGGCTTGCCTTTCTGCGCCGCTTGGAACGGCTGCGGTGCCTCGTACGGCTGCGGCTTTTGCGCTGCGCTAAACGGCTGCGCCATCGGCTCAGGCTTGCCTTTCTGCGCCGCTTGGAACGGCTGCGGTGCCTCGTACGGCTGCGGCTTTTGCGCTGCGCTAAACGGCTGTGCCATCGGCTCCGGCTTGCCTTTCTGCGCCGCTTGGAATGGCTGCGGTGCCTCGTACGGCTGCGGCTTTTGCGCTGCGCTAAACGGCTGCGCCATCGGCTCCGGCTTGCCTTTCTGCGCCGCTTGGAATGGCTGCGGCGTTGGGAACGATTGTTGTTCCATTGGGGGTAAAGTTGGCATAGGAGCTATATTGGATGGAAATACGGCTTCCTGCTTGCCTTGTGGCTGCATCGAAAACGGCGCTACGTTCGGCTGCGGAATATTCGGTTGGGCCGCAAACGGCGACACGTTCGGCTGCGGAATATTCGGTTGGGCCGCAAACGGCGACACGTTCGGCTGCGGAATATTCGGCTGGGCCGCAAACGGCGACACGTTCGGCTGCGGGATATTCGGCTGGGCCGCAAACGGCGACACGTTCGGCTGCGGAATATTCGGCTGGGCCGCAAACGGCGCTACGTTCGGCTGCGGGATGTTCGGCTGGGCCGCAAACGGCGCTACGTTCGGCTGCGGGATATTCGGTTGTACCGAGAACGGCGCTACGTTCGGCTGCGGGATATTCGGTTGTACCGCAAACGGCGACACGTTCGGCTGCGGAATATTCGGCTGGGCCGCAAACGGCGACACGTTCGGCTGCGGAATATTCGGCTGGGCCGCAAACGGCGACACGTTCGGCTGCGGAATATTC
>NZ_JANAVJ010000012.1:96220-142274 GCF_024213375.1 Paenibacillus sp. MZ04-78.2
GGCTGCATCGATAATGGCTCCACTTTGGGCTGTGGAATATTCAGTTGAGTCGAAAATGGCGTCACATTCGGCTGCGGGATATTTGAGAGTGGCATGACGTGCGGTATGCCCAAACTCTGGAGAGGTCCCATATGGGGCGTTTCCATCTCTGGATGCGAACCTATGTTTGGCATGCCTATGTTCGGCGCGAGCGGAAGCTCCGAGATCGGTGACGCTTCGACAGGCAGCGGAGCTTGCGGAGCTGCCGTCGGGTGAGGGTTCGGGTTCGAGCCCGGCTTCGGAATGTAGACGACGTCTCCGGTCATCAATACATTCGGATTTTTGAGCTGCGGGTTGGCCGCAATCATGTCCGCAAGCGGAACTCCCCACGCTTTGCCCAGCTTCCAAAGCGAGTCCCCCTGAACCACGACATGCTTATACAAATAATCCGTTGGCGGGTGGGCTACCGGCTTCGGCGCATGGGGAATCTTCACCTTCTGCCCGACATCAATGACGTTCGGATCGGTAATTTGCGGGTTGGCCGCGATCAGCTTGTCGAGCTCGACGCCGTACTTTTGGGACAGCCCATAAAGCGACTCACCTTTCTTGACGATATGAATCTTCACTGCATAAACCTCCTTCAGTTGTGCGGAAGTCGTACTGACTTAAGAAAACCGCTTGATTTCCGGCCCGGAACCGGCTACGTGAAGCCCGCTGGCGCTCCGGAACAAAATGACATTACAGTTTATGCAGCAAAGTAGGCATTTGACCATCCGAATCGAAAAAAATGGTACGAAACCACGGCATCTCTCACGATCCGTGATAGAGAGAAATCCCCCATGACAAAACAAAGCTCCAAAAAAAAGAAACCTACCAACAGGCAGGTTTTCCCAAAATACATTAGTTTACCGCAAATTACCGGCGCTCCCGCCGAAATTTCGCAATCTTTTTGCTGCCGTATTGGCCATTTAAATAAATGACCTATGCCATACGGGCTAGACTTTTGCCGTTTCGGTTCCGTAAGAAAACGTAGGGTAGCAGCCCATGAGCCGGACCTGGCAGCCGATGGCCTCGATTTCTTGCAGAGCCGCAGGAAGCAGCACGGAATCCATCGAAGCCTCGATGTCGATATAAAAATAATACCTTCCCAGTTTTTTCTTCGTCGGGCGCGACTCGATTTTGGACAAGTTGATGCGCCTCCAGGCAAACGCCGAAAGCACCTGATGCAGCGCCCCTGGAAAATCCTCCGGCAGCGTAACCAAGATGGTCGTTTTCCGGTCGGCCGTCTCTTTGAGCTGCGGCTTTTCGTGACCGATCAGCACGAAGCGCGTGAAATTGTTCTGATGGTCCTGTACGCCCGCGGCCAGCGTTTCGAGCCCGTACAATGCCCCGGCGCCAAGCGGCGCAAGAGCGGCAGCAGTTGGATCGCCAAGGTCTCTGACCATGCGCGCCGCCTCGCCGTTGCTGCCGACAGGCTCCAGCTCGACATTGGGCAAATGCGTACGCAGAAACTGCTGGCACTGCGCCAGCGTGACCCCGTGAGAATAAATTTTGCGGATCGCTCCGCAAGCCGCCTCCAGCTCGTCCGAACCCCCCGGCCCGCCGGGCAAACGCAGCAGATTGATCGAAATGGGATAAACCCATTCTGCCTGAATCGGCAGGTCGACATTGTGCACAAGCCAGTCCACATGCAGGCTGACAGAGCCCTCGAATGTATTTTCGATCGGAATCACGCTGTAATCGGTCACACCATTTACCGTCGATTCGAACACATCCGCAATCAATTTGTAATTTACATATTCAAAAACATCCCGACCAAGATAATGATGTGCGGATTCTTCGGTGTACGTTCCAGGTCCGAGGAGCGATATTCGCTTCATGCCCGGTTCTCTCCCTTTATCATTTCAAATAATGTTCGTCCGCTGTCCGCAGAGGTCAATCGATGCGCCTGAACTCCCGCTCTGTCGGGATTCAGCCACATCGTCGAGGCCTCGATCCCCTCTTCCCTCAACGCTCCCCGCATGAACGCCTCAAGCTCCGCCTTCCGGGAGCTGCGGCGGTCGACGAGCGCCAGCATCGTCGGACCCGCGCCGCTAAGCGCGACGCCGAGCGCGCCGTGGTCCGTCGCTTCGGCGAGGATCTTGGCAAGCCCGGGCACTAGCGGAGCCCGGTAAGGCTGATGCAACGCGTCCTTCATCGCGCGCGCGATCATATCAAGCCGCCCGGTGCACAGGGCGGCTACCAGCACCGACGAATGGCCGACGTTGAAGACGGCGTTTTCGAGGCTCTGCTCGCGCGGCAGCACCCCGCGAGCTTTGTCTGTCGGCAGTTGGAAGTGCGGGATGGCCACCAGCACTTCCAGCTGTTCATGAGGCTCGATGCGGATATGCTCCGCCCGCTTGCCGTCCCAGAAAGCGACGACGATGCCGCCAAACAGCGAGGCCCCGACATTGTCGGGGTGCTGCTCCAGCTCCGTCGCCATTTGAAACAAATCGTCGTCGGTAAACGGACGATCGATCAGCGCGTTAGCCGCAGCCAGCGCGCCGACAATGGCCGAAGCACTGCTGCCGAGGCCGCGCGTCAGCGGGATGTCGCTGTACATCGCAATGTACAGCTCCGGATGACGGACACCCGCCCGCTCGAACACCATTTGGGCTACTTTGTATATGAGATTGCTTTTATCCGCAGGCACGCCGTTCATCTGGTCGCCAAAAAGCTCAATCTGCGTCGTCTCGGCAATCCCCATCTCAATCCAAGCATACAAATTCAATGCCATTCCCAGCGTATCGAAGCCAGGGCCGAGGTTAGCCGTACTGGCCGGCACCTTGACGCGCACTCTCCTGCTGCTGTTTTCCATAGTGACCGCGACGCCCCTAACCTTCGAGCTTGCGGATCGCTTCCATGACCGCTGCTTCGGAGTCTTGCACGACCATCGGTTCCGCACTGACGCTCTTGATGGCGATGTTCGGATCTTTAAGACCGTGCCCCGTCAGCACGCAGACAACGGATTGGCCCTTCTCGAAATAACCTGCGCTCTTCAGCTTCATGACACCGGCGATCGACGCTGCCGAGGCCGGTTCGGCAAAAATCCCTTCGCGCGCGGCAATCGTCTTGTAGGCATGCAAGATCTGCTCGTCCGTCACGAAATTAATTTGACCGCCGGAATCTTTGGCTGCCGCCTCCGCACCTTTCCAGGTGGCCGGGTTGCCGATGCGGATCGCCGTCGCGATCGTTTCCGGGTTCGGGATCGGTTCGCCGCGCACGATAGCCGCCGCACCCTCGGCTTCGAAGCCGATCATTTTCGGTAGCGACTTCGATTTGCCGTTCTCGTAGTACTCTTTGAACCCTTTCCAATAAGCGGTAATGTTGCCTGCATTGCCAACCGGAATCGCGAGATAGTCCGGCGCTTTGCCGAGCTGGTCGCACACCTCGAACGCCGCCGTCTTTTGGCCCTCGATCCGGTACGGATTGACGGAGTTCACCAGCGTGATCGGATGCTTGGCCGTAATTTCGCGTACAATCTCAAGCGCACGGTCGAAGTTTCCTTCAATGGCGATGACCTTGGCGCCATAAATCATCGCCTGAGCCAGCTTGCCGAGCGCGATGTTGTTATTCGGGATAAGCACGATGCAGTTCAACCCGCCGCGTGCCGCATAAGCGGCTGCCGCCGCCGACGTATTGCCTGTGGAGGCGCACATAATCGTGCGGCTGCCCTCTTCCATCGCTTTGGCAACGGCCATAACCATTCCGCGGTCTTTAAACGAACCGGTCGGGTTCAAGCCCTCATATTTAAAATAAATGTCGAGGTCGAGCTCGTTCGACAAATTTTCCGCGCGGACGAGCGGCGTGTTGCCTTCCTGCAGAGTGAGGAGCGGCGTATTGTCGTTCACCGGCAAATATGGTTTATAGGTCTGCAGCAGTCCCATGTATCTCATTTCGATTTAGCCCTCCACTCGGTATACGCTTTTGATCGCATGAACGACGTCCATGGCTTCGAATTGTTTCAACACCTTATTCATCGCCGCCTTGTTGGCGTCGTGCGTGACGATGATGATTTCGGCAAGCGGATTCGTTGCATTCGGGTGCTGTAGAACCGACTCCAGACTTACCCCGTGCTCGGCAAATATTTGCGTGATTTGGGAAAGCACGCCCGCTTTGTCGGCGACGTGAAGCAGGATGAAGTTTTTGGAAGCGATCTGCTCGTCGGTTTTCAGCTTCTTCTCTTTGTACGGGATGAACCCGCGGCGGCCGTTCACGCCAAGATTCAGGTTGCGGACGACAGCGACAAGGTCGGCCACGACCGACGTTGCCGTCGGCATCTCGCCCGCGCCGGGACCGTAAAACATCGTCTCGCCTACCGCTTCACCGTACACGTAGACGGCGTTGAACACTCCGTTGACGGACGCCAGCGGATGCGACGTCTTCACCATCGTCGGTTGCACGCTGATGCTGATATGCTCGTCCTGGCGCTCGGCGATGCCGAGCAGTTTAACTTCGTAACCCAAACGTTTGCCGTACGCAATATCCTCTTTCGTGACGCCGGAGATGCCCTTCACTTCCACATCCGCAAGTGCAATGTTAGCATGAAAGCCGAGCGTGCCGAGAATCGTCATTTTCCGCGCTGCATCGAGGCCTTCAACATCAGAGGTCGGATCGGCTTCGGCGTAGCCGAGCTCCTGCGCTTCCTTCAGCACACCGGCGTAAGCCGCGCCTTCCTGACTCATTTTCGTCAAAATATAATTGGTCGTCCCATTGACGATCCCCATAATCTTCGTGATCCGGTCGGAAGAAAAGCCTTCGATCAACGTGCGGATGATCGGGATACCGCCGGCTACGCTCGCTTCGTAGAAGACGTCGCATTCTTTCTCGGCAGCCTTCGCCAAAATTTCCGGGCCATGCAGCGCCATCAGGTCTTTGTTTGCCGTAACGATGTGCTTTCCGCGCTCCAGCGCGCCGAGCATCAGCTGCTTCGTCAGCTCGATGCCGCCCATCACTTCGACGATGACGTCGATCTCCGGGTTCTCGATGACATCCCAAGGATTTTCCGTCAGCATATCCGGCGAAACGCTGATATTGCGGGCTTTGTTTTTGTTCTGCACCAAAATTTTAACGATCTCGATCGGCGAGCCCGATTGGCTCATCAGATCGTGCTGATGTCCTTCCACGATGCGAACGACCCCGGTACCGACCGTACCAAGACCAAGTAATCCAACTTTGACAGGTTTCATAGGGTTCCTCCTGATTGTAATAGTGCATAAAGTAGATGGTCCCAAAAATTAGTTCTAGCCTTGCCCCACCAATGCGGCCCGGCTTACCCCTTCCTGGCTGCACAGCTTGTCGAGCAGCGAGGCGACGGTTTCGCCCATCATGGACGTTTCCACCGAGATGACGACATTGGCTACGCCCTGCAGCGGGATCGTCTGGTGGATCGTCAGCACGTTGCCCTCAAGGCCAGCAATCATCGCGAGCACCCGGGACAAAATCGCCGGCCGATGCTCCAAATCCATCGAGATCGTCACGATCCGCTCCCGTTCGAGCTTGCTGAGCGGGAAAATCCCGTCCTTATACTTGTAAAAAGCGCTTCGGCTCAGCTCCACCTGCTCCACCGCCTCGTGAATGGTTTTCACCTCTCCGCGGGCCAGCAGCTCTTTGGCCTGCACCGTCTTAATCAGCGCCTCGGGCAGTATATCTTCACGCACCAAAAAGTAGCGCTCCGTCCCGATCCGGCTATCCTGAACGGCTTGTTTTTCCGGCACTGTAACAGTCCTCTCTAAAAAGACGATTGTTTTTACCTAGTGGACATTATAGCGCAAATCGCGGACTTCCCGCAATAGGCTTTTTTCGATATTTTATGATAAAGTGGTATTCAGCAAATCCGCATTATCATAAAGGAGAGGACGAAGCTTGATACGAGCGCGTTTGATGGCTACGGCTATTTTATTTCACGGAAACGATATGCTGATGATGAAGCGCTCCCCTAACCGGACGCTGTCCCCCGGCTTGTGGGCGTCCGTGGGCGGACATCTGGAGCCGCACGAAATCGGCGATCCGGCGGCGGCGGTGCTTCGGGAAATTCACGAGGAAACCGGACTGCTGGCGGAAGATATCGCGAATCTGCGGCTGCAATACATCTTGATACGTCTTAACCAACAGGAAGTGCGCCAGCAGTTTATTTACACGGCCGAAGCCTTAAAAAGAGACGTCGGCTCGACCGACGAGGGGGAACTGCATTGGATTCCGCGCCATCAGGTGCTCCACCGCGACATCCCGTTTATTTTCCGCAAGCTGCTGGAGCATTATTTTACCGAAGGGCCCAACCCTCACGTTTGGGTCGGGACGGCAGGCTACGACGAAGCCGGTAATTCTGCCGTGCATTGGACGCAGCTCATCGACCCGCAGCAGGTTTGACCTTCTTCATGCGCGCAAAAACAAAGAGGGCGCCCTAAAAGAGCGCCCTTCCTGGAAACAATATCACTACCAACCTCACATGTTTATCACACGTTCGATTGATGCTTTCGTTTGTTCTATTCCTGTTCTACGAACTCAAATTCGAAATCCCCGATGCGAATCGTCTGGCCGTCCTTCGCGCCACGCTCACGCAGCGCTTTATCGACGCCCTTCTTCCGCAAAATGCGCGCAAACCGCATAACCGATTCATGGGTGCTGAAGTTGGTCCGCTTGATCAGCTTCTCAATGCTCGGGCTATCGATAACAAAGACCTCGTTTTCCCGGCGAATCGTGAAGTCCTGGCCTTCCTCGGCCTCCAAGCGATACACCTTGCGCTCCGACAATTCGACCAATTCTTCCACCATCGGCATTTCCGGAATGGTCTCCAGCTTATCGGCGACTTTGTACAATAGCTCTTGCACGCCGGTCCGGGAAAGGGCGGAAACCGGATAAATGTCCAATTCTTTGCCGATTTCGGCAAGCCTGCGCTTAAATTCGGCAAGCTGCTCCTCCGCACCGGGCATATCCATCTTATTGGCAGCGACGATCTGCGGCCGTTCTTCCATCTTCGCGTTATAAAGCTTCAGCTCGTCGTTGATTTTGACCCAGTCTTCAAACGGATCGCGTCCCTCAGTCGCCGCCATGTCCACCACATGGACAATGATCCGCGTCCGCTCGACGTGCCGCAAAAACTCGTGACCCAACCCTACTCCTTCATGGGCCCCCTCGATCAAACCGGGCAAATCCGCCATGACGAAGCTCCGTCCGTCACCTACCTCGACCACACCGAGATTCGGAGTCAACGTCGTAAAGTGATACGCCCCGATCTTTGGCTTGGCGCCGGATACGACGGACAATAGCGTCGATTTCCCTACGCTCGGAAAGCCGACCAGACCGACGTCCGCCATGACCTTCAGTTCAAGCACAACCCAACGTTCGACACCTTCTTCCCCGTTCTCGGCAATTTCCGGAGCCGTGTTGTTCGATGTCGCAAACCGGGTGTTGCCGCGGCCTCCCCGTCCGCCCTTGGCTATGACGACTTGCTGGCCGTGACGCGTCAGGTCGGCAATGATCTCCTGCGTATCGTCGTCGATGACGACCGTTCCCGGCGGAACCCGCACGATCATATCATCCGCATTCGCCCCGTGCTGGCTTTTATTGCGGCCCTTTTCGCCGCGCTGCGCTTTAAAGTGCTTCTGGTAGCGAAAATCCACCAGCGTGCGCAATCCTTCATCCACGCGGAAAATGACATCGCCGCCATCGCCGCCATCGCCGCCAGCCGGTCCTCCCTCAGGAACGTACTTTTCCCGCCGAAAAGCAACCAGACCGTCGCCTCCGTCTCCGCCTTTAACATAAATCTTCGCCTTGTCTACAAACATCAGGTTCACCCTCTTTATGTATCAATGCCGGTAGGACCACCACAATGTCCACACAGCCGTATGTTCGTCGTAATACGTTTCCAAATTTTCGTATATTTCTTTAAGCAATCTTTCTTTGCAATGCAGCCGCTGTGCAGCATATTTCCCTTCGTAACGGGCCGTCAGCTTCAAACGGTCTTTCATCCGGGCCAATCGTAATTCAAGAACATTCTCTTCGTCTTTGGAGTCGCCGGCTTCTTCTCTGAAACAAGCGAGCATCGCCATAACGGCATCGGCCGCTTCCTGCGGCTGCACAAGCTCCTGCAGATGGATTTCTTCTTCTAATGCCATTTCAAGACGCAGTTCTTTAACCTCTGCCTGAAATGCAAGCAAATGCACAACTAAGGAAGGAATCCCAAGCTTGGAGACATAGCTCTCCTGCCTGACCTTCTCTTTTAGTTTCTCCATTAACGGAACCAATTTATCATACTTTTTCAACTGCACGTAGCCCATCAAAATTTGGATATCGTTCATCCAGTCATGCCGGTAATGATTGAATAACCGAAGCAAACGAACGTCCGAATCCGGCCCATCGAGTAAGTCCCCTGGCGCCGTCACCGGCTTCGCCGCATCGTAAAATGGTACATCATTGGTACGACCTTGTGCGTTCGACGTCACGCTTACCCTCTCCGTTCCGGTTCGTCCTTTATCCTCCCAGTATAGCACGCTGTGCGGCAAAATTCACGGTATCCCTCCATGAACTTACCAAAATATTCCGGATTTAACTAAGAAAAAACCCCGGCGAGCATCGTTCGCCAGGGGTTTGGACGTTGATGATGGGAATTAAACTTCCACTGCTGCGGCTACAGGAGCAGCCGACACAGGGTAGACGCTCACTTTCTTACGATCGCGGCCTAAACGTTCGAATTTCACAACGCCTTCCACCTTAGCAAAAAGCGTATCGTCCGAGCCGATTCCCACGTTGTTGCCCGGGTGAATTTTCGTTCCGCGTTGACGAACGAGGATGCTTCCTGCCGTCACTTTTTGACCGTCGGCACGCTTAACGCCAAGGCGCTTCGCAATACTGTCGCGGCCGTTCTTCGTGGAACCTACACCCTTTTTGGATGCGAATAACTGAAGATTCAATTGCAACATGTCTGTCTACCTCCTTACTCGAATGATGATGTATCTTGCATCGCTATATATGCACCATACGATTGTTCAATAGATCTCAGCATGACGACCATGCTTTCCAGCAAAAGCTGTACTTTTTCGTCGATGTCCGCCTCGAGCTCCGCCGGAATCTTGACTTGAAGCAGCCCGTGCTTCATGCGCGTTCCAAGCTGAATTCCCGTCAGCGTTTCGACGGCGTTTACCGTTCCTACGGTAACGACAGAGACGCCGGCACAGACAATGTCCTTGCCCGGTTCGTCGTATTGCGCATGTCCGTCAACGGCAAATCGCTCAATCCGCCTGCCCGGCCCCCGTGTTATCGCGACCCGAATCATGGCTTCTTACGCTTGGATCTTTTCGATCACAACTTTAGTGTAAGGCTGACGATGGCCTTGCTTGCGGCGATAGTTTTTCTTCGCTTTGTATTTGTAAACGATGATTTTCTGGCCTTTGCCATGCTTTGCAACTTTACCCGATACGGAAGCGCCGGAAACGACCGGAGCGCCTACCACCAAACCGTTAGCGCCGGATACGGCCAATACGCGGTCAAACGTTACCGCTTCGCCTTCGCCTGCTTCGAGTTTTTCGATGTAAAGAACATCGCCCTCTTGGACTTTGTACTGTTTACCACCAGTTTCAATAATTGCGTACATTGTTGCACCTCCTCATGTCTCAGACTCGCCTAAAGCCAGGTGGTTTGTCCGAGCCGGACAAACGCTTGACATAACCCGCTTCGCGCGGTTACAGCATGCTATAGCAACATACTAAAACATAATATCACGAAGCCCAAACAAAAAGCAATACTTTAATGGCCGCTACCGACAAAACCGCTGCCTCCGCAAGTCGGACACGACTTCAGAGCCGCCGCCTCTTTGCTGTCCCGCACTTTTTTGCGCGTCAGCTCCACCAGCCCGAGCTTTGTCCAGCCGACAACGACCGTCTTCGTCCGGTCCTTCTTCGTTTCCCGCATCAGCTCCTCGAGCACCTGCTGACGGGAGCTTTCCGCTTCCATATCGATGAAGTCGATGATAATCAGCCCGCCGATATCGCGCAGCCGCAGCAATCTCGCAATCTCTCTGGCCGCTTCGAGGTTCGTGTCGAACACCGTCTGCTCCAGATCGATCGAGCCCGTGTACTTGCCCGTATTGACGTCAAAGACGGTCAGCGCCTCCGTCCGGTCTACGATCAAATACCCGCCGTTGTCCAGCCAAACCTTGCGTCGGAGTCCTTGTTCCAGTTGTTTCTCCACCCCGTATTCCGCAATCGGATCGGTACGAGGGCGAAGTTTGACCCGGTCGGCAAGTCCTTCGGAACGAGGGGAAGCCATAAGCCCGCGCACCTCCTGCAGCATCTGCTCGGAGCCTACTACCAGCTCCTGTACGTCGTCGCGAAACAAATCGCGGAGCAAACGCGGCAGCATTTCCAGATCGCTATAAATTTTGCGCGGCACGTCTCCGTTCGATCGGGACGTTTTCTCCAACTGCTGCCAACGGATGCGTAGCTCCTCAAGATTGGCCGCCAGCGCTTCCTCGGGCTCTCCGAGAGCTGCCGTACGCACGATGAAGCCTTCCCCGGGCCGCAGATGACGCTCCGCCATCCGTTTCAACCGGTCGCGGTCGGCGGCGCCGTCGATTTTGCGGGATACGCCGATGTAATCGGCGAACGGCATGTAGACGCCGAAGCGGCCCGGAAGCGAGAAATGCGTCGTCACGCGAGCCCCCTTGGTGCCGACAGGCTCTTTGACGACCTGGACCATAATTTGCTGTCCCACTTTGACCAAATCATGAATGGGCGGCTTTTCCTTCGGCTGCTTATCCATATGAGCCGGCAGTAAATCGTCGATATATAAAAACCCGTTGCGCTCCAGCCCGATATCGACAAAAGCCGACTGCATGCCCTGCAGCACCCGCACGACGCGCCCGATGTATATATTTCCGGCCAATTGCCCCTGATTTCGCTCGCCCTTGTAATATTCCATGAGCTTGCCGTTCTCCTGAACGGCTACCTCGGTATGCTCTTCGTCGCATTTCACCAATATACGTTTCATGTGCAGCAACACCTCGGCCCTATTGTACCATATTCTTTAGGCGAAAAGCTCGGCAAGCGACTTTCCTCTTTTTGTTTCGTCAAAGTAATGAGCGAGCACCGCGCGCTCGGGAACGACATAGCGAATGCGCCCCTTGTCGTCCAGCACGTAAACCAAATGATAACGGTCACGCATAAACAGCCGGACCACCTCCGTCACTTTACGGTTTCCCGGCACCACGATCGGTCCGGCCAGCTCTCCTTTTCCATCTCTTATGTCCTTGAACCTCGCCTCGCGATGCACCAGAAAGCGCATGAAGCGGTAAGGCGCACTGCGCCATTCGTACCAATTGGAATAAAGCAAAAACAGTCCGATCATCAGCCAATTGAGCTGTATACCGCCTTTTTCCGAGAACAGGTGCACGCCGGCGGCGCCAATCAACAGCGCGCTTAGCAGCAGGCTGACCCCGGCAGTCACCTGTATCGTTCGTTGATATGGCAGCCACAGCCCTACCAGTACCTGCATCACCTTGCCGCCGTCCAGCGGCAGCACCGGAAGGAGATTGAACAAGGCGATCAGCAGATTCGCCTGTACGAAATAGGAGCCCCACGGCTCGGAAAACAGACCCGCCGCAATCAAAAATGAACCGACCGCCATCATCCAGACGTTCTGCAGCGGTCCGGCCAAAGCGACGACGAGGTCCTGAACGGCAGGAACGCCGCCAGGCTCCTCCATTGAGGCGACGCCCCCGAAGGGCAGCAGCTGTACTTCCCTGATCCGCCAGCCGAAGCTTCGGGCAGCCGCGACGTGTCCGAGCTCGTGAATGAGGACGATTCCGAACAGCGTTGCCGTTTCGATAAAATATCCCGTCCAGACGGATAGCAGCAGCAGGATCGAAAACAGCGGATGAAACCGGTAGCGGATGCCAAACCATTCATTCCACGGCCTGCCTCTCCCCCGTCTAATCAAATGAAATCACGTCCATCGGATTGACAGGCTTACCGTTCTTCGAAACGGCAAAAAAGAGCGTTCCCGCTCCCTGCCCCCCTGCGGGTTCCGCTACCGTACCAATTGACTCTCCTCCTTTGAACCAATCGCCCGGCCGCACCTTTCCCGGCTCCAAATGCCCGTACACGGATTCCATACCGTCCGCATGGCGAAGCACCACGGCGAATCCGATATCTTCTTTCGGACCGGCAAATGTAACCAGCCCCGTATCGATGGTCGCCACGGGCGAGCCCGTTGCCGCTTCCACAAGAACCCCGCCCTGCATCGGCGTAAACGGGGCAATGAGCTTTCCGGCGACGGGCGGAAAGTAATGCTTGGATACAATAGCGACCTTCTGCGCCTCCGTATGCTTCGCAGGGTTCATCGCCGGAAGAAACGACGGTGCGCTGCCGAACTTGTTCTCGTACCATGAGGCAAGCGCGACCATATCGAACGATTCGGTTAAAGCGGCGGTTACCCACTGCTTGCCCTTGTTCGCCCAAGGACGGTCGAGAAGAAACATGCCCCATACGGCAGCAAACAGCACCCCGCTTATCAACAGCCGGACCGCAAGCCGCCCGGTGCGAGGGCCTGGATGAAAAAACGATCCTCCGTCGTCCTCCCGGCTCATGCGGGACAGTTCCCGACGCCATTTGCGGTTCCATTCCTCCTCGGGATCGGCAGGAGCGTATAAGTCCGGCCTTGGCGGCCCCTCTTGCCGGGAATAAGGTCCGGGCAATCCCTGCGGGTCGTCGGACTGGAACTTCCATTCGCCCCCAATGCCCAAGCTATTCCGGTCCCATTCCCATTCGCGAATCTCACCTCCAGACGGGAACTCGATGTGCGCATATTCCGTTTCTCTGCCTGGTCGGCGGCTTCCGCCTTCCTGCAGCTTGCGTATTTTTTCGGACCGGCGTTCCCGGACGTTTTTTCTCGTTTCCATCCCCCTGCCCCTCCCGCATTCAAGCTATACTCCATCCTATGAGCTTGTACCCGCAAATATACGGACAAGGAGTAGGAATGAACGGACTCGGTTCTGCGAAACCTCATCTTTTCTTTATACAAAAAAACACCCTTCAGCAGGGTGCTTCACTTCGCTTCGTATCGTCTTTGTTCACTCGTCCTCAAGCAGCTTGTCATCATGCAGCCGCACGCTCATGACGAGTCCCATCGCAATCATGTTGATCAACTGCGAGGTTCCTCCGTAACTGATGAACGGCAGCGTTATACCGGTCACGGGCATAATGCCGATCCACATGCTGATGTTTTCAAAAATTTGGAAAACCATCATGGAGACAATACCGATAATAATGTAAGTACCGGTGAGATGGTTGCAGTATATCGAGATGAGAATCATGCGGTAAATCAATACAAAATACATCAGCAGCAAAACGGACGCTCCGACAAAACCGAACTCTTCGCCGACAACCACGAATATCGCATCCGTGTAAACGACGGGAATCCGGTTGCTATGAACGGACGCTCCGTTCAAATACCCTTCCCCAAGCAGCGAGCCTGAGCCGATGGCGCGGATGGCATTGTCCACCTGCCATTTGTCGTCCTTGCTGGCCGTTTCCGGACTAATAAACGTATTGATGCGGTCCATCCAGTGGGTCGGCCATTTTTGGGCCTGGAAGAACTGCTGAATATCTGTATGATAATTCTCAAACAAATACAAGAACAAATAGGCGGCTCCGGCAATGAGCAGTGCCCCAATCAGCAAATAGCTTAGCCTCATGTTGCCGATCCAGTACATTCCGCACAAGATGACAACCAAAATCATCGCATTGCCAAGGTCCGGCTGGACCGCGACCAGAACCACGGGGATGAATGTAATCAAACCGATGGGAATGACATCCTGAAGCAGCTCAAGCGGCTCCCCTTTGCGTCTGGCAATGAACATCGCCAGCGTTAGAATCAAAATAATTTTAAATAATTCCACGGGCTGAAAGTCGAGCTTGACGACCGGAAGTGAAAACCAGCCTCTAGCCCCGCCGATCTTTTGACCGAACAGTAAAACGGCAATGAGAAGAAACACGCCGAATCCGTATAAATAAAAGGAGACTTTGGTTAGTATCCTATAGTCGATCAAGGTCGTAACCAAAAAAGCAATAATGGATACGATGTAAATAACCATTATTTTTGTCGGTTCAAATGCAATGGTTCTTGAGTTTAGCGTCGCGCTGTACACGAGCATCGTGCTGATGACCATGAAGGCGAGAAGTATGACTACGATGGGCACATCGATTTTTTTCAGCTTGTGCAGCACCTGACGTTCATCCTATTCCGAGAAACTTTTTCATCTTATTGAATACGCCGGATTTCTCTTCCATGGGCATCAGCGGCACTGAATCGCCAAGCATCCGCCGGGCGATATTGCGGTAAGCGATCGCTGCGCGCGAATCCGGATTCATCACGGTAGGCTCACCGAGATTCGCCGCTTTAATGACATACTCGTCATCCGGAACGATGCCAAGCAGATCGACGGCAAGGACGGAACAAATTTCGTCGATATCGAGCATTTCGCCTTTTTTGACCATATTCGGACGAATGCGGTTGATCACGAGCTTCGGCGACTCGACATTCGGCTCTTTTTCCAAAAGACCGATGATGCGGTCGGCATCCCGTACGGCGGCGTTTTCCGGCGTCGTGACGACGATCGCTTTGTCTGCGCCCGCTACTGCATTTTTGAAGCCTTGCTCGATGCCGGCCGGACAATCGATAATCACAAAGTCAAAGTCGCGTTTGAGCTCGACCACAATTTGCCGAACCGCTTCCGGCGAAATCGCGTTCTTGTCTTTCGTCTGGGCGGCCGGTAGCATATACAGCTCATCGAAGCGCTTATCCTTCACAAGCGCTTGCGGCAGTCGGCAACGTCCTTCGGCGACATCGATCAAGTCGTATATAATGCGGTTTTCAAGGCCCATCACGACGTCCAAGTTGCGGAGACCGATGTCCGTATCAACCATGACGACCTTTTTCCCCTGCAGCGCCAAAGCCGTTCCGATATTTGCGGACGTCGTCGTTTTGCCGACGCCCCCTTTGCCGGACGTGATAACGATAGCCTCTCCCATAGGTCCCACTCCTTTACCATCAAGCGTGTACATTCAAGCCGAACTTGTGCAAATGATGGATTTTGTCGATTTCCATTTTGCCGTCTTTCACGTATGCGAATTCCATGTACGTATCGAAAGCATCCCCAAGACCCCATTCGTCGGGAGGACGGCTGATAATTCCCGCGATGCGAAGCTGCGTCGGCCTCATGTGAGAAGCGGCGATCACGGACCTTTCGTCCCCGTCGACCCCCGCATGCGCCATGCCGCGAAGCGAGCCCATCACATAAATGCTGCCCGAGCTGATGATAGCTCCGCCTGGGTTAATGTCCCCTAAATATAAAATGTCGCCCTCATGCGAAAACGTCTGCCCCGAACGGACGATCCCCCGAACAATTTTCACGTCCGGGGTCCCTTGCGGCGCTCGCTCGTGCGAAGGATCTGCCGTCTCTACAGATTGGACGAGCAGGTTGCCTTTTTGACTGATGATGCTGCGCACCAATTCCCGCTGCTCCTCGGTCACCGCCCGATTGCCGAGCTTGACGTGCACATGAATGATCGGGCCGGTTAATATTTGCTGGTGCGTCTTCTCCAGTTTGTGTCTCAACTCGGCGACCACGTCGGAAAACTCGCACGCGTCGTCGAGCAAAAACACCAATCCGTCCTTCACACCTTTGATCGTCACATGATGTTTAGCTGCCGCCATAACCGCTCCTACCTCCTAAGCCTATACAATTCGGCTTGGCGCGGGCGTTCTCCTGCTGCCTTGCGTTAAAAAAATTATTCCATTTCCTCCGTCTGCTTCATCGGAAGACCCTCGAAAAGCTTCCGGATCGGCACGTAAATGGCAAGCGCAAACAACAGGTTGATCAGCATGCTTGGCAGCATCTGATGAAGGAATACCCACTCTAAGTTCGTATGTGTGACACGAAACAGCCGGAACAAACCGTAGATCGCCGTATCGTAAAACAAATTGCCCAGCCCGATCACGATCATGCTGATCACGATGCTTGAATAAATGCGTCCTTGCAGCATGCCGGCCAAGTATCCGGCAAGGCCCATTCCGAACGATACCGGCCCGAGCATGGGCGAATAATAGATGAAGTCGTGCAGCATACCAAAAACGAGGCCGTAAATGAGCGCCGTATGCCGATTGATATACAATCCGATAAATAAAACGATAACAAGTACGAAATGCGGGTCCACCTGAACCTTCGATTGCCAGGCGACGGGAACGAGCCACGGCAGAAGCGTTCCTTCGAGCAGAAACAAAACGGAGAGAATCAACCATAATTTTTTATGATTCATCGGCTCACCTTAACCTTCCGGCATCTCGATGACGAAGACTTCGCGAAGATGGTTGAAGGACGCAAACGGCTCGATCTCCGCTACATGGGTGACTGAATCGCCCTCGTACCGCTCCGTCACTTTGCCGATTTCAATGCCGTTCGGGAAAACAAGCCCTTTCCCTGCCGTAATGACCGTGTCCCCGGGCTTCAGCTTATCTTGCGGGTCGATTTTTGTCATAATCAGCTTCTGTTTATCGGGATCGTACCGCTCGATTATTCCGAACGATTCATTCTCTCTTCCTTTGATGGACACGGAAATTGCCTTGGAGTTCGAAGTGGCCTTGTCGTCGATGCCTGTAAGCAGTTGGACATCGGAATAGAAATTGGAAACCGCAACGACCCGGCCGACCAAGCCTTCAACCGACTGAACGGCCATGTTCGGGCGGATGCCGTCTTTTTCTCCCAAATTGATCGTAATCGTCTTGTTCGATTGCTGGAACGTCACCACTTCGGCAATCCGGAAATTGTACTTGTTCATCGACTTTTGCCGCTCCGTGAAGCCAAGCGCCGCCTGCAGCCGCTCGTTCTGCAGCTCCAAATCGTTCAGGCGCGTCGTATCGCGGGCGTATCTGGATAACGTTTCCCGCAGTACCGTATTTTCTTCATGAAGCGTACGCAGCCGATTCACATCTTCAAAAATGCCGGCTACAAAGCCGACCGGTTTATAAATCAATCCTTGTGTCCATGCGAGGGTATCCTTAACAAATTTCTCCGGCCAAGTTTTATAGCCCGGTTGACCGAAGGTCAACCCCATCAGCGCAATAAAACAGATGAGGCCGAGCATCAGGATCAGCAGTCTTTTATTCCCCAGTAGTTTCAATGGCTACACCTTCCAACCTGAGGCTGCGTTTAGCGCCTGGACCTGCTTGTAGGGCCGGTTCTCGTCTTGAACAAATGAATGTTCTCCAGTGCACGCCCAGTGCCGATAGCCACGCAATCCAAAGGATTCTCGGCGACCAGCACCGGCATGCCGGTTTCGCGGGACAGCAGCTTATCCAGATTGCGGAGCAAGCCCCCGCCGCCGGTCAGCACAATGCCACGGTCCATAATGTCGGCTGCCAGCTCCGGCGGGCATTTCTCAAGCGTAACCTTAACGGCCTCTACGATGCTGTTCACCGTATCGCCAAGCGCCTCGGTAATCTCGTCGGATGTCACAGCCATCGTTTTGGGCAGGCCGGACACGAGATCGCGGCCGCGGATTTCAAGACGGGTCGGCGGCTCCAACGGCAGTGCCGAGCCGATCTCCATCTTGATTTGCTCCGCCGTGCGCTCGCCGATCATCAAATTGTATGTGCGTTTAATATATTGGATGACCGATTCATCCATCTCGTCGCCGGCCACACGGATCGAACGGCTGGTGACGATGCCGCCGAGGGAAATGACGGCGACCTCGGTCGTGCCCCCGCCGATATCCACCACCATGCTGCCGGTCGGCTCCCATACCGGAAGATCGGCGCCGATGGCCGCAGCGAACGGCTCTTCGATCGTGAACGCATCTCGGGCGCCGGCTTGGCGCGTCGCATCTTCTACCGCGCGCTTCTCCACTGCGGTAATTCCCGAGGGAACACACACCATAACGCTCGGATGACGTTGGAACAAGACGCGCTGTTTCTGCGCTTGACGGAGGAAATATTTGATCATCGTCGACGTGGTCTCGAAATCGGCAATGACGCCGTCCTTCATCGGGCGGATCGCGCGGATATTGCCCGGCGTTCTGCCAATCATCTTCTTCGCGTCGTTGCCTACGGCCACGATCGTTTTCGTATCCGTGCGAATCGCGACGACAGACGGCTCGCGCACGACGATGCCTTTGCCTTTGACATAAACTAGCGTATTTGCAGTTCCCAGGTCGATACCCAAGTCTTTTGTGAATCCTCCGAACATGGTTGGTGCTCCCTTCTCTATTTGAGGCGCTGATCACGCGGAATGGTTTGTTTGATGCGGCTTACGAGGAGCTGCCGCATTGGTGCGGCAACGCATTGACGGCCCGACGGCAAAGGTTCGTCCAATTCCGAATCGACTGCCGCCCGGCCGTTTCTTTCATTATATTACATGAATCCAAGCTCCTTCAAACTCACGTAGCGCTTGTCGCCGATGACGATATGATCCAGCACGTCAATCCCGACAATTTCGCCCGCTTGGACTAATCGCTTGGTGATTTCCACGTCTTCCGGACTCGGCGTAGGGTCTCCGCTCGGATGATTATGGGCGCAGACGATCGAAGCGCTGCTGCGCTTGATGGCGGCCCGGAACACTTCGCGGGGATGTACGATGGAGGCGTTTAAGCTGCCCATCGACAAGGTTTCCTGCCCGATGACGTGATTTTTCGTGTTTAAGAACAGGCACACAAAATGCTCTTTCTGCAAATAGCGCAAATCCTCCATCAGCAGCGCAGCGACATCCTGCGGCGAGCGAATCGTAACCGTTTCGTTCATCGTGCTTCGCGCCAGCCTTCTCCCGAGCTCGATGCCCGCTTGAATCTGCAGCGCTTTGGCTTCGCCGATGCCTTTGATTTCGGTCAGCTGCTCCATGCTCATGTCCGTCAGCATGCGGAGACCGCCGCTTTGGAGAAGCAGTCGCTGGGCAACGTGAACGGCCGATTCGTGGTATGTACCCGTGCGGAGCAAAATGGCCAGCAGTTCCGCATTGCTCAGTGCTTGCGCCCCATACAACATCATGCGCTCTCTCGGTCGGTCTTCGCTGGGGACATCGCGCAAGGTCATATTGGGCGATTTCATGCATTCCCTTCTTTCTATGAGATGTCCGATTTCTCATTATAGCATGATGTTTTGTCAATTGACAGCGACCTGCAAAACCCAACGAATACAAGACAAATACGCGTTGAACAAGCTGTAAAAACCTATATATCTCTTCGGGAGCCGGAGTCGATTTCAGTCCCTTAATCCGTTGGGAAATGATGGTCGGGACAAAGATCGGCAGGCGCGAAAAACGCCGGATGAATTTATAGATCATTCCAAAATATCATTTAGATATCGTAAGATTTGTTTTCATAGTCGAATACAATCCGTTTTCTTTATA
Organism: Paenibacillus sp. MZ04-78.2; assembly: GCF_024213375.1. GTDB lineage: Bacteria > Bacillota > Bacilli > Paenibacillales > NBRC-103111 > Paenibacillus_G. The sequence continues at coordinate 115,632 of NZ_JANAVJ010000012.1, forward strand.
ATACTTTAACATCCAATTCCTCAAGCATTTCAGACAGTAAACTCAATGACATTCCAACGACATTAAAATGATCGCCATGGATTGACTCAACAATGGTTGAACCTATGCCCTGAATCGCATATGCACCTGCTTTATCCATTGGCTCACCAGTAGCAATATAGGAGCGTATTTGCTCATCAGACAATGCTTTCATTCGAACATCGGTCACTTTTGATCTTGTAATTATTCTAGACTCTCCAACGTCAATACAAGTTATCCCCGTATAGACTTGATGAGTCGTTCCCTCAATTAATTTTAGCATTCTAAAAGCGTCTTCTTGATCCTTGGGTTTTCCTAACACCTGTTGAGAATAGACAACGATCGTGTCAGAACCAATTACAATGGATTGACTATCAGTAACCCTTGCAGTAGATGCCTTGGCTTTTCTAAGCGATAGTTCTTCGACAATTCGATCTGGAGGCAAGTCCGTAGAAATTGTTTCGTCAACATCATTGGTAATAATTTCAAACGGGAGTCTTAACATTTGGATTAACTCTTGTCGTCTGGGTGAGGATGATGCAAGCACTAATTTTTTCATTTGAGTCCTCCAATTTTTTTCCACGCGTTTCATCTCAGCAAGCCAGTCGATACCTTGCATCCCTCTTTCGCAAGGTACATTGCGCTTACGTAAACCCTACTTGATCCATCCGCTTCTGGCGGTGCGGCGAAGATGAAGCCAGATCAAGGTTTCGGATACCGCGAACGTCATAAACTGCTCCCCCGTTTCGAAAGCTTGTAAAATGGGACTTTGCCGTCCGAGTCCGCTTTGCCCTAAAGTTTGCGGAACAGCCAAAAGCCGGCCGCCAGCCCGACGATGCTGATCAGATTCAGCCGGATATGCAGATTCAGATCGTACCGAATGACCAACAAATCGGCCTTGGGCTGCCAAGTCAGCTCTACGGATTTGGTCAGAAAGGACAATACCGCATACGGTGACAGCAGTTGGCCGATGAGCGTTCCGGCGACGAGCCCGAGCAGCAGCATGAGGATGAACGTGAGCGTATTCTTTTTCAAAATATAGGATACCTCTTTCGTAGAAAATACAATCGGCTGCTTCGAAATGTCACACGTCATTATACCATAACTCACGAAGGACAAGCGGACTTTTATAACAGGAAGGAGTGAACCGGAAGATGCGAAAGCCTTGGATGCGGGCCGCTTTGCTCGCGTTCGCCCTTCTGGTGCTGCCGGGGCATGCCTCGGCTGCGAAAATTGTCGTCGACGCAGGACATGGCGGCTCCGATCCCGGGGCGATCGGGGTAAACGGCCTGCAGGAGAAAACAGTGAACCTGGACATTGCCCGTCGGCTGCGTGACCTGCTTGTCCAACGAGGGTATGAGGTAGTCATGTCCCGGGATACCGACGACTATGTTTCGCTCAAGGGACGCGTCGATTTCACCAATGCACAGCAAGCCGATCTGTTCGTCTCCGTTCATGCCAATTCGAATTTTAACGCGAGCACGCGCGGGGCCATGATGCTTTATTATGATGACGCCTACCCTCAGAGCAGCTACCCCGCCAGCGAAGAGATGAAGGCGCTCACGCCGGAGAGCCGCGAGCTAGCGCAGCAGGTACTGGACGCTTTCGTCCAAACGACGGGACTGGAGAACAAAGGGCTTCTTCCCAGTGCGGTATATGTCGTACGGATGGGAAAGGTTCCGAGCATTCTCGTGGAGACGGCGTTTCTTTCGAACGCCGCGGATGCGGAGCTGCTAGCCAGCGAGTCGATGCGCCAGACGATGGCGATCGGCATTGCCCGCGGCATTGAAGCGTACATATCGCCGCAAAGCAGCGTGTTCCCCGATCTTCGGGGACACTGGGCCCGGGGCGTCGTCCTGCGGCTGAAAGCGCGAGGCGTGGTTGAAGGCACCGGCGGGCGATTCGAGCCCGGCCGGATGATGACGAGAGCGGAGTGGGCGACGCTGCTCGGGCGGGTGTTCGGCCTGCCGGCGGCGAAGCCGGCAGGGAGCGCCTGCGCCGGTGACGGCACGGTCACCAGCGGGGTTTACCGCGACGGCGGCGAGAGCTGCGGAGCCGCCGAGGCCGGCGCAGGCGCGTACCGCGACGCGAGCGCAGGGCATTGGGCCTTCGCCGCACTCGACCGGGCGGTGAAGGCCGGCGTGCTGGAGGGCTACCCCGACGGCACGCTGCGGCCCGACCGGCCCGTGACCCGGGCGGAGGCGGCGGCAATGTTTCAGCGGCTGGCGAAGGCGCCGCAGGTTCCGGGCGCGCAGCCGCCGTTCCGGGACGTGAAGGCGGGCTTCTGGGCCGCGGATGCCATCGCCAGCCTGAAGCGGGCCGGCTGGATCGACGGGGTGACGGCGGAGCGCTTCGAGCCGGAACGGCTGATCACGCGTGCGGAAGCCGCCGCGCTGGTTGACCGCTATATGGCGGATGCCAAGACGCCGAAGAAAACTGCCACGGAACCGAAAACGCCCAAACGGACCTCTACCGGCAAGTAAGCAAGGTCCTTTATACCCAACGGAAGAGCCGCCGAACCGAAAACGGTCCGGACGGCTCTTTCCCGTACGCCTCCGCCGGCGAATTAATCTGCCGGCCGGTTAAGAAACCGCGACCGCCTTGAGCAATTCTTTCTCCGCCACGATATATTGCATGGCAGCCGTTTGCGCCTGCCAGAGGAAGGCCTGAGAAGGGTTCTTCTTGTATTCCTCAAGGGACGCCACGGCCGTATTCAAGGAATTGTTCATCTTGGGCAGCGCCTTCTTCCCGGCTTCGCCCAGACCGTCGCTGACGGTGGCAGCCGTCTGGGACCAGCTTTGATGCGTCGTCTTGATCGACTGCAGCACCTTATCGTCAAGCGCTTCCGGCTTGGCGTCGGCCGCACGTCCAATCGTTTGTGCCGCGATGAGCTTCACAAGCTTATCCCCCTGCGCAATATAATTGGAAAACACATCCACTTGCTTGCCGTTCCATTTGACTTTCGTCACTGCCGGCAAATCGAGTGTTTTGACAATCACCTCGATGTTTTTTTGCTGATAGGCTTGCGACAGCCCCAGGGCTTCGTCCCGGGTTCCGGCCAATCCCACATAGACGGGGTGCTTGTCTCCCCCATCTACCGCTCCTGCCAGTCCTTTCTTGCGAAAATCCGCAGCCGCGGCCTCTGCTCCCTGTGCGCTGCTGAATACCCCGCCTTGCAGAATGGCATACGATTTCGCCGGGATCTGCACCGCCACGCCGATCGCAGAACCGCTCGCCGGAGCTGCCGAATCCGCATTGCCCGTTTTACCGGCCTTCTCTCCTATGGAAGCCGTCCCACCGGCCCCGGCTCCCTTCGTCCCTTGCTGGGCTGTTGTCGTGCTGCCCGGAGACGTTGTTTTGCCGGAGTCCGTACCGACCGAAAACATCGACAAGACCAAAAAGCCGAACGCGACACCCGTCACAACCGCACCGACGACGGAAGCGGTAATGCGAACCCAAGAGCCGTTGCCTGGGGTTCTCCTGAAAAAGGCCGATTCCTCCTGTGTATAAGGCCGGTGCGTTCGCTCCATGCCGCCGGTCGAAACCGGCCGCTCGACGTAACCCGTTTCCGGATCGAACGACCGGCCGCCGCCCGATTCGCGAATCAATTGTTCCACGCGGTGCGTCTCGGTCTCAAAAGAGCTCTGCCAACCGCCAAAATCGGTCGTGTATTCGTTAAGCGCAGGCCCGGTCCACATCGATCCTCTTATTTTTCCAGTCTCTACCGGCGGCTTGTCCGACTCCTCACGGCTTTTGTCAGACGGCTGCTCCACGACGGTATATTCTTCCGCTCGAAGGGGGATGACCTGCGGCTCGCTCCCCGTATCCTGCCGTTCTTGCCGCTGCCCGTCCTTGTGGAAACGAACCGTCATCTTGGTCTTGTTCATTGCGCCAACTCTCCCTTGTCCATTTTCGTATTACTAGACTATGAGAATTGGTCCGCAAATAGAACCGCAGTCAACGCAGACAGCCATTTCGCGGTCCCACGCAAAAAAACCCGGCTCGCCGCTCAAACGGCGTTCCGGGGGTTTCGTTTCCTGCTGCTAAGCCAAGCGTTCCGTCAATGCCTCGGCAAGACCGGCCGCCGCTTTCCAAATGTCTCCCGCGCCCATCGTAATCACCAAGTCTCCGGGGCGCACCGACTTCAGCAAATAGGTCTGCACCTGCTCCTTGGTCGGGACGTAGCGCACGTTGGCATTGCTGTTCTGACGAATCAGCTCGACGAGCCTCGCCGAATCGATGCCTTCGATCTGCTTCTCGCCCGCCGGCGAATAGATGTCGGTAATGATCACTTCGTCCGCCTCGGGAAACGCGCGGCTGAACTGCTCGAACAAAAAGTACGTCCTCGTGTACCGCTGAGGCTGAAATACGGCGACAATCCGTTTGCCGGTCGCCTTGGCCGCCTGGATCGTCGCTTCGATTTCGGTCGGATGGTGCGCGTAGTCGTCGATCACCAAAATATCGTCGACTTCTCCGAGCACCTGGAAACGCCGCTTGGCCCCCCGAAACTCGGTAATCGCTTCCGCGATCCGGTCGAAGGATAGCCCCGCTTCCATGCAAGTAATCAGCGTAGCGAGCGCATTGTAGACGTTGTGCTTGCCCGGTACGGACAGATGAATCGTTCCGAGCGCCTCGCCGCCGCGCATGACATCGAACGATACTTTACGATCGCCAAGAACGATGTTCCGAGCCGTAAATTCCGCTTCCGCTTCGATCGCATACGTGAGGACCTCGCTATTCACGCTGGAGATCATCTCTTTCAAGTATTGGTCGTCCAAGCAAACGACGGCCTTGCCGTCCTCTTTCACCTGACTCAAAAACTTCGCATAGGCTTTTTTCAAATTTTCAAAATTGCCGTCGTAGTTTTCCAGATGATCCGCTTCAATATTGTTTACCAAGGCGATGGCAGGCTGGTACTGCAAAAACGAGCCGTCGCTCTCGTCCGCTTCCGCGACGACCCAATCGCCTTTGCCCGCCTTGGCGTTGCTTCCCACGTTCATAATTTCCCCGCCGATAATGAAGGTCGGGTCCGAGCCGCAGCGCTCAAGTACGAGCGCAATCATCGACGACGTAGTCGTCTTTCCGTGCGCGCCCGCAACCGCGATGCCTTGTTTGGCGTTCATCAGTCTCGCCAGCATTTGCGAACGGTGTAGAATCGGAATGTTCAGTTCCTCCGCCGCCACCATTTCAACATTATCCTTGGCCAAAGCCGTGGAATAGACGACGACGTCCGCGCCTTTCACATTTTGCGCCTTGTGCCCGATGAACACTTGCGCCCCTTTGGCCGCAAGCTTCTCCGTCAGCTCCTGCTGCGCCAAATCAGATCCCGAAACTTGGTAGCCCATTTCCAGCATCACCTTGGCAATGGCACTCATGCCGTACCCGCCGATGCCGATAAAATGGATATGCTCCGATGTATTCACGCCTGCGTTCACCAGCCTTTTTCAGAATCGGATTGATGCTTGATCCAGGAACGGACGTCCCCTATTAGATATAACGTGCCGGAGACGACAGCCAGGTCGTCCTGTGCCGTCAAGCGTTTAAGCTCCTCCAGCCCCGTCTTCCAGTCGGGTTCCACGATCACTTCCACGTCGTGCCTCCCGCACTCCGCCAGAAGCGATTTGGCAAGTCCGGCCAGATCCTCGGCAGCGGTCTTTTTCAGCCAATTCGGCTCGGTTAGGATAAGCGTATCCACTATTGGTAGTATATGCCTCAAATAGCCCGTATGATTCTTATTCGTCAACATTCCCATCATAAAATGGAGCCTATTGTACGAATACGTTTCCTTCAGCGCAGCGGCAAGCGACTCGGCCCCCTCGGGGTTGTGCGCGCCGTCGATCAAAATACGCGGCTCCTGCGATACCATCTCCAGCCGCCCCGGCCACTGCGCCGCTTTCATGGCACGAAGCAAATCCTCATCTTCCACGATCAGCGCATAATATTGCCGCAGCACCTCAAGCGTCATGAGCGCCACCGCCGCGTTTTTCAACTGGTGCGGTCCGTTCATGGAGATGGCGACGTCCGGAAGATCCCGGAACGTGCCGGTAAACCGGAACGTCTGCTCGTTTTCCTTGGTCGAGATCGTTTCATAACGGAACTCCCGGTCCAGCAAATAAAGCGTGCTGTTCTTGGCCTTCGCCGCTTCCTCGACGACCCGGACGACCTCCGGCTGCTCCACGGCGCTGACGACCGGGACGCCCGCCTTAATAATGGCCGCCTTCTCGGCCGCGATTTTCTCCAGCGTATCGCCGAGAAACTCCATATGGTCATGACCGATATTCGTAATGACGGAGACAAGCGGCGTCACGATATTCGTCGAATCCAGCCGTCCGCCGAGCCCCGTTTCCCAGACGACAAAGTCGGGATAAGCGGTGCGGGCAAAATACTCGATCGCAACCACGGTCGAGATCTCGAACATCGACGGCTGCCCAAACTCCTCCGCAACCTGATCGACGATCGGCTTGACTTTATTGATCACCTTCAGCAGGTCTTCGTCCGGGATATTGACCCCGTTGAGCCGAATGCGCTCGTTGTAGCTTTCAATGTAAGGAGAAGTAAACGTCCCGACGTCGTAGCCGCATGTGCGGATCACTTCGGTCAAATAGGCGCAAACCGATCCCTTGCCGTTCGTACCGGCGACATGAATAAACTTGAGACGCCGGTGAGGATGGTCGAGCAGCTCCATGAGCCGCTCCATCCGTTCCAGCCCCGGCTTGATTCCCGCCAGAGGAATAAACCGGACAACCCAGTCGATCGCTTCCCGGGCCGTCCGGAACGGCCCTTCGTTAACGCTTAGCTGTGCTTCGCTCATGATGCCTCATCCTCTCAGTTCGGCCAGCCGGGCCGACACTTTATCCCGTTTGTCCGCATAATCGGCGAGCTTGGCTTTCTCCTCGTCGATGACTTTGGCCGGCGCTTTGGCAACGAAGCCTTGGTTGGCCAGCTTCTTCTCGATCCGGTCCACTTCGCCATGCAGCGTAGCAAGCTCTTTTTCCAGACGCGCTATTTCTTGGGAAATGTCGATCAGCCCTGCAAGCGGCAAGAACAGCTCCGCCCCGGTTACGATGCCTGTCATCGCTTTGTCCGGCGTTGCGAGCTCAAGCTCGATGGAAAGCGCGGACGTGTTGCAGAAACGCCGCACGTATTCTTCGTTGCACTTCAGAATAGCCAGCGCCTCTTCGCCGGCTGGCTTCACGAGCAGCTCGACCTTTTTGCTCATTGGCACGTTCACTTCCGCACGAATATTGCGCACCGTCCGGATGATGTCCATCAGCAGCTCCATCTCGCGCACCGCGTCCGCCGCTTCAAAACGCGCCTCAAAGGTCGGCCAGGCCGCGAGCGTAATCGTCTCGCCTTCATGCGGCAGATGCTGCCAGATTTCCTCGCTGATAAACGGCATGAACGGGTGAATCAAGCGCTGCGTGCGATCCAGCACGTAGGCCAGAACGGATTTCGTCGTTTTCTTCGCCGCTTCGTCGCTGCCGTACAAGGACAGCTTGCTGAATTCGATGTACCAGTCGCACAGATCGTCCCAAATGAAATTGTACAACAGTCGTCCGGTTTCGCCGAATTCATACGCATCGATCAGTCGGGTCACTTCGCGGACGGTTTCGTTCAAGCGGTGCAAAATCCAACGGTCAGCCGTACCGAGCTCGCCGCTCAGATTGATATCCGACGCTTTGAAATCGCCCAGGTTCATCAGGACGAAGCGCGATGCGTTCCAAATTTTATTGGCAAAGTTACGCGCCTGCTCGACTTTTTCCCACCGGAAGCGGAGATCCTGTCCCGGCGTGGAGCCGGTCGAAATCATGAACCTCATGGCGTCGGCGCCGTACTTTTCGATCACTTCAAGCGGATCGACGCCGTTGCCGAGCGACTTGGACATTTTGCGCCCTTCCGCGTCGCGGACGAGCCCGTGAATGAGCACGTCTTTGAACGGAATTTGCTCCGTAAATTCGAGCCCGCTGAAAATCATCCGCGCGACCCAGAAATAAATAATATCGTAGCCGGTTACGAGCAGACTGGTCGGATAATAACGCTTCAAATCTTCCGTCTGTTCCGGCCAGCCAAGCGTGGAGAACGGCCACAGCGCGGAGCTGAACCAGGTATCCAGCACGTCGTTGTCCTGAGTCAGATGCGAGCCGCCGCAATGCGGACATACGGTAGTGTCCTCGCGGGAGACGATGACTTCGCCGCAATCGCCGCAGTACCAAGCCGGAATCCGGTGTCCCCACCACAGCTGTCGGGAAATGCACCAGTCGCGTACGTTTTCGATCCAATGCAAATAAATTTTTTCGAAGCGGTCCGGTACGAAGTTCGCGCCTTGGCCCGACTTTTGCGCTTCGATTGCGCGCTCAGCGAGCGGCTTCATTTTAACAAACCACTGCGTGGACAAATACGGCTCCACGACGGCGCCGCTGCGCTCGCTGTGGCCGACCTGATGCACGTGTTCCTCGATTTTGATCAGTACGCCGAGCTCCTTCATATCCGCCACAATCTGCTTGCGGCAGTCGAAGCGATCCATGCCCTGATACTTGCCGGCATTTTCGTTCATTTTGCCGGATTCGTCCATCACAAGCACCTGCGGAAGATCGTGGCGTCTGCCCACCTCGAAGTCGTTCGGGTCGTGCGCCGGGGTAATTTTGACCGCGCCGCTGCCGAAATCCTTCTCGACATATTCGTCGCCGACGATCGGAATTTCGCGGCCGATGATCGGAAGCACAAGCGTTTTGCCAATCAGGTGCTTGTAGCGCTCATCCTTGGGATGGACCGCGACGGCCGTATCGCCGAGCATCGTCTCCGGACGGGTGGTCGCCACAACGATGAATTCATCGCTGTCCTTCACCGGATATTTCAAATGATACAGCGCGCCCTGCACCTCTTTGTATTCGACTTCGATGTCGGAAAGCGCCGTGCGGGCAGCCGGGTCCCAGTTGATGATATATTTGCCCCGGTAGATCAGCCCTTTTTCGTACAAGCGGACAAACACTTCGCGGACCGCCTTGGACAGCCCTTCGTCCAGCGTGAACCGTTCGCGGGAATAGTCGAGCGAGAAGCCCATTTTGGCCCACTGCTCGCGGATCGTCCCGGCGTAATGCTCCTTCCACTCCCATACCTTTTCCAAAAACTTCTCGCGGCCGAGATCGTACCGCGTCACGCCTTCCTCGCGGAGCTTCTGCTCCACCTTCGTCTGCGTCGCGATGCCCGCATGGTCGGAGCCAGGCAGCCACAAGGCGTTGTAGCCCTGCATCCGTTTGGTCCGCGCCATAATATCCTGGAGCGTAAAATCGAGCGCATGACCGATATGCAGCATACCGGTAACGTTCGGCGGCGGGATAACCATCGTGTATGGCTTCGCATCCTGACGCTGCCCCGCTTTAAAGTATTGTCCCTTGAGCCAGTAGTCGTACCACTTTTTCTCGGCTTCCTTCGGATCGTAGGTTGTCGGCATAGCCATTTCCGGCGCCGCTTGTTTGGTTTCTTCCATACACTGCAACCTCCAAGTACACATCATTGTGGTTTGTTTTGAATTTTCAGGTTTACCGTACCATCGGAGAAATGGCGACAAACGAATAAAAGCCTTCCGCCGCAAAGGACGAAAGGCTCTCGCTTCCGTGGTACCACCTTTATTCCGCCCGTGCTCCGAGAAGCTGGAGGCTTCCCTTCATCCGTGCGGCACTTGAACAGATAACGGCTGTGACCGGCCGAATCTAGAGCTTCCGCTTTCAATTCGACAACTCCGGGGCGACTTCGACAGGTACGTCCTGCGGAACCTTCCAGCTCTTGCCGGCTCCGCTCTCTGAAGGGTTCGCTGTCTACTATTCCCTTTCCGCGTTTTTGCTTGCATCTATGCGTACTATGATAAACAATAGTCAGGACAGAGTCAATACAAGTATAACCAAAAACCCCCCCGGTCAAGCCTGTTTCAGCTCGGTCGAGGGGATTTTTGTAAAAAAAAGCTTCATTTCGGGATATACACGATCTGCCCTTCGGATACTTCATGGTCTCCGAGGCGGTTGTAAAGCGCGATTTCGCGAGGGTTCAGATCGTAGCGCTTAGCGATGGACTCCAGTGTCTCTTCCTTTTGCACGATGCACAGCCGGAGTCTTTTGAATCCATGCTCTTCGCCTTTGGAAGTAAGCAGCAGGTTTTTCCATTCCACCTTCTCCGCCATGGACTCCGACTCTTCCCCAAACGCTTCTTCCGGATCACGCTTTTCCTTTTTGGAAGAGTCGATGTTAAACAAGTTGGACAGCCCGAACGATTTGTAAAGCGGTGCGGGCGCCGTAGGCGGCTCGGGTGTTTTTTTGCTGCCGACGCCTACCTTCAGGTCTTTATCCGGCGCCGCGGTCGGGTGAAGATCACCGAAGGATTGGGCGGTCGGGGCTTCTTTTGATTTTTGCGCTTCCTGCGGCTTGAAAGTCTCCGGACCTTTTGCCGTCTCTTGTACGGATAGCGGAGCTGGATTTACATTCGACATAGGCTGTGGCACATTCGGTGCAGGCTGGGGTACGTTCTGCTGGGCCGCCTGGAACATGTTCGGCGTTGGCTGCGGCACGTTTTGCTGTGCTGCCTGGAACATGTTCGGCGCAGGCTGCGGCACGTTTTGCTGGGCCGCTTGAAACACATTTGGCGCAGGCTGCGGTACGTTCTGCTGGGCCGCTTGAAGCACATTCGGGGCAGGCTGCGGTACGCTCTGCGCCTGCGGCCCTGCAGGCAGCTTGCTCGTCGGCTCCACCTTCTCGCTTCGCAGCTCCCAAGATTCCGTTCCAGCCGAAGCTTGGTCCGCCGAATCGAAAAAGCCGGAAACGTCCCCGAATGCCTCATCCGTCGCCTCCGCAAGAGTAACCGTATGCGGGTCGCGAGCTTCGTGAACGAACACCACTTCGTTTTCCCGCCAAGCCTCCTGTTCCGCATCCGACACGAGCTCCAGACCGGCGAGCGACAGCACTCCCGTAATGTTCAAGCTGCGGGATGACAGCAGATCGACGTCAAAGTTTTCGATTTCAACGGCAATGTCCTCCATCCGTTGAACCCGGTTCATCGGCAGCGTAATCTCTACCGGTATCAGATGCTCCAACGTCTGATCGCTGCGGCCCAACTCATCGATAAAGGTCCCGATCAAAAACAGATTGCCGCGAAGCAGGGCTTGGTCCCCTTGCGGAATGACCTGAATATGGGGAACAAGCTCCACTCCCTCCAAGTCTTGAATGCCGATCGCCCCTTCGGACAAATGCACGCGCTCGTAAATGTCGAAGCGTAATCCGTTATGCTGCGTCGTCAATGTAAATCCTCCCTCCGTAATTCCTGCCTTTTCCACAGAATCCCGCATCGGCTCCGGCGAGTTCGAAATTCTGATATAACCATAAAAAGAAAGATGGCCCTATGCCTTCGTCTCTACAATTTATATGGCTTCAGGGGAAGGAGCATGACTACTATTTTTTCAATCGCTCATTCAGCGCAGTAAAGTCCGGGGGCCACGGGGACCGCACTTCGATGCTTTCGCCGCTCCACGGATGGGGAAACGTCAGCCGCTTGCCGTGCAGCGCCTGTCTCTCCATGCCCTCGCGCCGTCCGCCGTACAGCGTGTCGCCGATCAGCGGATGCCCCAGATGGCTTAGATGAACGCGGATTTGATGCGTTCGTCCGGTTTCGAGCCGGAGCCGCACAAGCGTCGCGGAACGATAAGACTCCACGACCTCGTAATGGGTAACGGCCCGCTCGCCCCCGGGAGAGACGCGACGGCGCGTCGCGTGATGCCGGTCCCTGCCGATAGGCGCATCCACACGGCCGCGACCCGGCCGGAGACGCCCGTGTACCAGTGCCACATAGGTCCGCTCGACTTTTTTCTCCCGCATCGCTTCGTCCAATCGGACCTGGGCCCATGGACACTTGGCCATCAGCACCGGGCCGGTCGTATCTTCGTCGAGCCGGTGAATGTGCCGGGGCCGGCATGACTGTCCCGTCGACTCCAGATGCCAGCCAACCGCATGGAGCAGCGTTCCGCCCTCCGATTCCCCGGTCGGATGCACCTTCATCCCGGCTGGCTTATCCGCCACGAGGCAAAAGTCGTCTTCGAACAGTACTTCTATCCCCGTCCATTCCGGCATATATTGCGGCGATTCCTCGGGGAACAGCCGCAGCAAAATACGGCGTCCCTGAATTTCGACGCCCGAGGTGCTCCGGAGCTTCTTCAGCGTCCGCTCGTCGATCGCATCCGGCAGAAATGCCTTTACTTCCTCTAAAGTCGAAGGCTCGGCGCTCGCCGTCCATTCCAGCCACTGGCCTTTGCGACGCCATGCGGTCATGGCAGCCGCCTCTCGGATTGGCCCGCTGCGGATGCCGCCCGCTTCTTCCGGCGTCCCCATTGCAGCCATGCCGTCAGAACAATTCCTGCAAACAAAATAAAAAACACGCCCGCCACAACGATCAATTCGAGCGTAGTACCGAACAGGCTGTATCGATTTAACATGAGCGCTTCCTCCAATGTATAGCTTATGGTCATTCTATCAATCCTTCACGGCGAACGCAAAGCGGCTACAATGCCAATTTCGCAGGATCTTCCAATCCAGCGAATGTTGTTATATCTTCTTTTCATATGTTCTTTTCATATGATAGAATAGCATAGGAAAAAAACAAAAAAATTCGACACGAAATGCCTTAATTTACGCATGGGAGAGGTTAAAACATTGAGCAGTACTCTGCGAAAAATACGACAATGGAGCAGTTGGAAAAAAGTGCTGTTTTATTTCACGGTGCTGACTTTTTTGACATCCAGCTTTTTATTTCTGACCCCGTCGGGAGGCACGATCAGGGAATGGCTCGCGGAAACGGTCATTACGACGCAGCACCGGAGCTGGGCATGGATTTTCGTCGGTGCGGAGCAGCGGGATTTGATGGTCAAGCGATTGCAGGACTTCAACGAGGAAGCCGCGCGGGAAAAGCAGAACAACAGCTTGATCAAAATTCGCAATCATCAGGCGAAAGCCCGTTCCATCGATGAGCTGATTAAGGTCGAAGATATTTCAGGAAAGTTTTGGGTGGGCAAAAAAATGTACGTCTTTGATCCCAAGACGATCCGTGTCATGACGCCTCCCAAGTCCGGAGAAGGTGAAAGAATCACCGCGATGGTCAAGCGGACAGGGGCCGTGGCCGGCGTCAATGGCGGCGGTTTCGACGATCCGGAAGGTCTCGGGAACGGCTTTGCGGCGTTCGGCGCCATTATCTCCGGGGGAGAGGTCATTTATACGGATCAGGAAGGCAGCATTCCGCAGCACATCGTCGGCTTTACGAAGGAAGGGATTCTCGTCATCGGAAAATACAATATTAACGAACTGCTCAAAATGGGCATATCGGACGCCGTCTCGTTCCATCCGCGTCTGATCGCCAACGGCAAGCCGCTGATCACAAGCGGCGACGGCGGCTGGGGCCGCGGACCCCGAACGGTGGTCGGACAAAAAGCGGACGGCACCGTCATATTCATCGTCATCGACGGACGGCAGGCGCATAGCGTAGGCGCGACGCTTAAGGAAGTGCAGGACCTTTTGCTGGAAGAAGGCTGCATCAATGCAGGCAACCTGGACGGAGGCGCTTCGTCCGAGCTCGTTGTCGACGGGGAGCTCCTTACCAAGCCATCGAGCCGTTACGGCGAGCGCAGATTGCCTAACGCATTCCTCGTCTACGACGATCCGACGTCGGTGCAAGCGGACCGCGTCTGGGACGGCATCGACAAGATCGATGCGGGCGGCTCTTACGACCACCCCGACTTCCTGCGCGAGCAGGCTGAAAAGCGGGGCAAGCAGCAGCAAAATCTGACACCGGCTATCAAGGCGGATACGGAAAAGACAAAGACGAAAACCGAAACAAGACCGGAAACAAACAAGCCTTCTGCAAATAAATCGGAAACGAACGAAAAGAGCAAGACAAGTACGGAAAAAGGCGAGAGCGCGAAACCCGGCGGCAATGCAACCAAGGAGCCGAGTACCAAAAAGCCCGGTGTTACCGGCACAGGAAGCAACGGGTCAGGTGCGGAAACGGCAGATCCAGACAAACCGTCCGGTGGACAGGGTAATACGGCGCCGACGGGCACAGGCAACGGGTCGGCAACGCCGAACGACGGCGCTTCCGGCCAAAGCGGAACCGGTAATGGGTCGTCGTCGGGAGGAAGCAGGAACGGTTCTACGGGGACCGGAAGTGGCACACCGGCCAAGACGACCGAGAAATCGGCTGAGACGAATGCGCCGGCTGCAACGCCGACGCCAACCCGCCAGCAATATCAAACGCAAACGCCGGACCAATCGGGTTCGGGTACAACTGAACCGCCGGCCAAAACGCCATGATCGTTTACAAAAATCTGTAGCAACATAACAAACGGACGGCACGTTCCCCTCCTTCGGGAGTGGACGTGCCGTCCGTTTTTATATTATAACTGCTTGAGCGCTTGGTAATGCGCCTCAATCGTCGTCTCGATATCTTCGTCGGAGTGCGCCGCGGAAACGAACATGCCTTCGAACTGGGAAGGCGGAATGCTGACGCCGTAGTCGAGCAACAAGCCAAAATACCGGTTGAACTTGCTCAAATCCGATTGTTTGGCAGTTTCGTAATTGGTCACCTGTTGATCGGTAAAGAACGGGCAAACCATAGAACCGATCCGGTTGATCGTGATCGGAACGCCCAGCTCCCGGGCATTTTGAAGCATTCCTGCTTCCAGACGGGCGGACTTGCGTTCCAGCTCTTCATAAACGCCGGGTGCTCCCAGCAGCTTAAGCGTCGTATACCCCGCAGCCATCGCCAACGGATTCCCGGATAACGTTCCAGCCTGATAAATCGGGCCTGACGGGGCAATCCGCTCCATAATCTCCCGTCTGCCTCCGTATGCCCCAACCGGCAGCCCCCCACCGATCACTTTACCCAGACAGGTAAGATCCGGCGTAATGCCAAACCGTCCTTGCGCACTGTTCAAGCCTACGCGGAAGCCGGTCATGACCTCGTCAAAGATCAGCAAACTGCCGTAGGAAGACGTGGTCTCCCGCAATCCTTCCAAGAAACCGGGAAGCGGCGGCACGACGCCCATATTTCCGGCGACCGGCTCCACAATAACGGCGGCAATGTCTTCGCCGAAATGTTCAAAAGCCGTACGTACCGAATCCAGATCGTTGTATGGCACCGTAATCGTGTTGGCCGCTACGCTTTCAGGTACGCCAGGGCTATCCGGCAGTCCAAGGGTGGCAACCCCGGAACCCGCTTTGATCAGCAGCGAGTCGGCATGACCGTGGTAACATCCTTCGAATTTCAGAATTTTACTCCTTCCGGTATAGCCACGTGCAAGCCTGAGCGCGCTCATCGTTGCTTCCGTCCCGGAGCTGACCATCCGCACCAGCTCGATGGATGGCATTCTTTCGATCACCAGCTTCGCCATCTCGGTTTCCAGCTCCGTCGGTGCGCCGAAGCTCGTACCGAGCTCCGCGGTCCGTTTTATCGCTTCGACGACCTCCGGGTGGGCATGTCCCATAATGAGCGGGCCCCATGAGCCAATGTAATCGATAAATTCGTTGCCGTCGATATCAAAGACGTGCGAGCCGCTCCCTTTATGCATATACAAAGGCGTCAATCCAACCGATTTAAACGCGCGAACCGGACTGTTGACCCCGCCCGGAATGACTTGCTTCGCTTCCTCGAACGCCCGCGCCGAACGCGCATCGGAACGTTTTCGCTGATCGTTCATCCATTCCACTCCTAACCTATTTTGAGGATAACTGCAGCCGCTCCGTCATTTCCTTGGCCGCTTCCTTGCCTTGACGAATGCAGTCCGGCAGTCCGACGCCATGAAACGCGCCTCCGGTAATCAGCACGCCCGGCATTTTGTCCGCCAAACGCTGCCGTACTCCGCGAACAAGGTCCAGATGACCTACCGGATACTGAGGCATGGAATGCATCAGCTTCGTCATTTCCGTAAACAAAGGCTCCGCCGAAATCCCCATAACTTCCTTCAAATCGTGCCGCACCGCACGGATGATCTCATCCTCCGACATGTGCTGCCAACGTTCGTCGCCGGAACGTCCGATATAGCAGCGCAGCAGCACTTTGCCGCTCGGCGCGGTGTGCAGCCACTTTTTGGACGTCCACGTACATGCGGTAATGAATCGCCCTTCCCGTCTCGGGACGAGGAAGCCCGAACCGTCGAGCTCGCGCCCGAGCTCTTTCTCGTCAAAAGCGAGAATTACGTTGGCGACCGACACGTACTCGATCCGGTCCAGCTCCTTGACCTCCGGGACCGACGAGCCGAGCAGCTTGGAGATGCCGTGAGCCGGCAGCGCGACGATAACCCCGTCCGCTTCCTCTACCGAATCGTCTTCGCTGATGACACGGTATCCGTCGTCGGTCCGCTCGATCCGGGCCACTTCGCACTGCTTGACGAACCGTACGTTGTCGAGCGCATCGATTAAGCCGTGAACGATCGTTTCAAGCCCTTCCTTATAGGAAAGAAACATCGTGTTGCGCGCCACCTCGGGAAGCGTACGGCTTTCTTCGCCGCCTGTCTTGCGGTTCTTCATCATACCGAGGATCAAGCTGCGATGCTTCTGCTCAATCGCATGAAATTGCGGGAAGGTCGCCCGCAAGCTCAAATTGTACGTATTGCCGGCATAAATGCCCGCCAGCAGCGGCTCGGCAATCTGACCGAGCACTTCCACACCCAGCCTGCGCTCCAGGAAATGCCCCAGCGATTCGTCCTCGGGCGATGTCCGTTTCGGCAGCACTAAATCCATCGCAGCCCTGAGCTTGCCTCCCAACGACAACAATCCCGTACGCATGAACGGTCCCATTTGGGTCGGTATGCCGAGCATCAGGCCGGGAGGCATCCGGTGCAGCTTGCCACCGGACAAAATATACGTTTTCCGGGAGTCCGGGTTCATGCCGGTCAATTGATCCTCCAAACCTAATTCGCGGGTCAGCTCGACCATCGGAAGCTTGCGGGCCAGAAACGAATCCGGCCCCTTCTCAATGACGAATCCGTCGCGCTTAAGCGTTTGAATTTTGCCTCCGAACGAATCGCCCTTTTCCATGATGGTAATTTTCAACGGTGCAGCGGATGTCCCGATGCTTTGCTTTAAATAAAAAGCGGCGCTCAAGCCCGTGATCCCGCTGCCAATAATAACCACATGCTTCGGACTTCGGTTCTCCTCCATCGTATCAATCCCTCTCGGTCTGCGCATAGACGACGGCGCTCAACGTTTCCATATACAGCGGATCGGTATTCAGCGAGCGGGTGCGTTCCAGCCGCAGTCCAAGCTCCCGTGCCGTCTTTTGCGCTTCAATATCGAGATCGTACAGCACTTCCAGATGATCGGATACAAAACCGATCGGACAAATCAGCACATGCCCTGCCTGCTCCTCTTGCTTCACGGTGTGCAGGACGTCGAGAATATCGGGCCCAAGCCAAGGCACGCCGGTCTGTCCGGCGCTCTGCCATCCGAACTGCCAATGGGTAATACCGCATCGCTCGGCTATCGCTTTGGACGTTTCCAGCAGTTGATCGGGATACGGGTCTTTCATTTCAAGAATTTTCTCAGGCAGGCTGTGCGCCGTAAAAATCACTTTGACATCGTCCTTCGCCACGCCCTCGAACCGGCCCAAGCCTTCCTCCACCCGCTGTTCGAGCGCTTCGATCAGTTCCGGATGAAGATGATAGCTTTTCACAAAACGCATCGAAAGCCCAAGCGAATCCGCCTTTTCTTGCGCGCGCTTGATGTAGCCGCCCACGCTCATAACCGAATAATGCGGCGCCAGCACGACGCCAACGGCTTCCGTTATCCCATCCTGAACCATCCGCTCCACGCCGTCCTCAATGAACGGGGACGCGTGCTTCAGCCCTTGATAGCATACGAACGTCGTGTCCGGGTTCTCGTTCAGCCGGGCTTCCAACGCTTGCACCTGTTTATCCGTATTTTCCCGCAGCGGGAAAAAGCCTCCCACAATCGCTTCGTAGCGATCCGTCAAATCCTTGAGCTGCTTCGGAGTCGGAGGATTCCCGCGACGAATATGCGTATAATAAGCTTCCACTTGATCGAGGCTTTCCGGCGTTCCGTAAGACATCACCAGAACCCCGATCCGTTTTGGCTGCGCAACGCTCATGCTATACACCGCTTTCCTGTTTCGTCGAGCCTTGCGCCTTCAGAGCTTGACGAGAATAGTCGTGAATGAAATCCGTCAGTTCTTTCAGCTTCTCCAGCGACGCTTCCGGGAACAGTCCGTGACCCAGATTGAAAATATAGCCCGGTTCCCGGATGCCCTCGTCAATAATCGCTTTGGCTTGCGCCTGAATAACGGACATCGGAGCGGTCAACACGTACGGATCGAGATTGCCCTGCACCGCATAGAACGAGCCTACTCTTTTACGGCCCTCCGAGATCGGCACACGCCAATCGAGACCGATGACATCGGCGTCGATACCTTGCAGGTAAGGCAGCAATTCACCGGAGCTGACGCCCGGGAAATATATTTTCGGCTGCTCCAAATGCTTCAGTTCCGCGAAAATACGGCGGATCGTCGGCAGAACGTACGTTTTGAAATCAACGGGAGACAACGCGCCGACCCAACTGTCGAAAAGCTGCACCGCTTTCGCCCCTGAGGCAATCTGCGCTTTCAGATAAGCAATCACCATATCGCCAAGCTTATCCATCAGCTTGAACCATACCTCCGGCTCCCCGTACATTAAGCCTTTCGTGTGGATATAGCTTTTGGACGGCCTGCCTTCGATCAGGTAGCTTGCGATTGTAAACGGCGCACCGGCGAACGTAATCAGCGGCACCTTCAGCTCGGCCGCCAAAATCTCAATCGTCCGCAAAATATGCGACAAATCCTGCTCCACCTGGATCGGCTTCAGCTTATTCACGTCCGCTGCCGAACGGATCGGATTGTCAATGACCGGACCGACATTTTTCACGATATCAAAATCAATGCCAATGGAAGCGACCGGATTCATAATGTCCGAATATAAAATCGCCGCATCCACACCGAGTTTTTTGACCGGCATCAAAGTAACCTCCGCCGCCAGCTCCGGCTGCTTGCAAATTTCCAGTAAGCTGTATTTCTCTTTAATTTTCCGGTATTCGGGGTCGTAACGGCCGGCTTGACGCATATACCATACGGGCAGCGTCTCGACAGGCTGTTTGCGACAGGCGCGAATAAACGTATCGCTATAACTCATGGTGCATCCTCTTTTCCGTAAACTCCCATAGTCTACTTCCCATTATGCCCTATTTGAAACGAGGTAACAACGTGTGTCAGGCTACAGTTTCCGACAAAAGTTTGACAGTGCCGCTATGCAAAAGACCGCTTCGCTCCGGGAAAAATGCCGGATAACGAAACGGTCTCTTCATCATAATCACGTATCGTGGCGGCAGTCTAATTCCGAAGCCAGCGAGCGATATCTTTGGCAAAATAAGTAATGATCATGTCGGCTCCGGCCCGCTTAAAGCCGGTCATCGTCTCCAGAACGATCGACTTCTCGTCGACCCAGCCCTGTAGGGCGGCAGCCTTAATCATGGAATATTCCCCGCTGACATTATACGCTACAAGCGGCAGGTTAAAATGGTCGCGGAGCTCGCGGATGACGTCCATATAGGCTAGGGCCGGCTTGACCATCAGCATGTCCGCGCCTTCGGCCACGTCGGATTCCGCCTCACGCAGCGCTTCCCGCACATTGGCCGGGTCCATTTGATACGTTTTGCGGTCGCCGAACTGTGGCGTGGAATGCGCCGCTTCGCGGAACGGACCGTAGAACGACGAGGCGTACTTCACCGAATACGACATGATCGGCACCTGCTCGTAGCCCGCTTCGTCAAGCCCTTGACGGATCGCATAGACGAAGCCGTCCATCATGTTCGACGGCGCGATAATGTCGGCGCCGGCTCCCGCCTGTGAAACCGCCGTTTTGACCAGCAGCTCCAGCGACGCGTCGTTCAGCACTTCCGCGCGCCCTTTCGCCTCGTCGTAATGAACGACGCCGCAGTGGCCGTGGTCCATGAACTGGCATAAGCAGGTATCGGCAACAATAAGCAGCTCCGGAGCCCATGTCTTGATTAAGCGCGACGCTTGTTGAACGATACCGTTCGGATCGTAGGCCGAGCTGGCATGCGCGTCTTTCTCGTGTGGAACGCCGAAGAGCACAATGGCCGGTATGCCCAGCTCGACGATTTCGCGGATTTCCTCTTCAAGCCGGTCGAGCGAGAAATGGTAGACGCCCGGCATCGAGCGGATTTCTTCCTTAACGTTCGTTCCGTGCGTCACAAAAATCGGATAGAGCAAGTCGTGGAGCGTAACAGTATGTTCCCGTACCAAATTCCGAATCGCAGCCGAGCCGCGCAAACGCCGGTTTCGTACAAGTGGAAAACTCATGGTTTACTCCTCCTTCTCGTATAAGCACCGGACCAAGGAAGCAACGGTCGCTTCCTTGGCCAAATAATCGACCTTCAGTCCCGCTTCCTGCGCGGTAGATGCCGTTCTCGGACCGATACAAGCAATCTTACACCCTTGCAGCAGCTTGAGCGGTTCCGTCTCGCCAAGCTCCTGCAGCGCGCGCAGCAGATTCGTAACCGTCGAGGAGCTGGTAAAAGTAACGATGTGCAGCATATTTTGCTTCAGCAGCTCAATGATCTCGGAGCCGCCCTCGGTATCCAGCACCGTTTCGTAGATATCGATTTTGGTTACGTTTAAGCCGCGCTCCCGCATTTGTTCGGGCAAATAAGTTCTAGCGATATCCGCCGTCGCAAGCAGCGCGTTCTGCCCCGGGCGCAGCTCGGGGGCAATGGCGTCCAGCAAGGCGTCCCCGTCGAATTCTGAAGGGACGACCTCCGCGAGCAATCCGTACTGCGCCAAGGCAGCCGCCGTTTTCGGACCGACCGCCGCCAGCCGGGCATTCCCCAACGCCCGAATGTCGAGCCGCAACTCCCGCAGCCGCTCCATAAAAAATTCGACGCCGTTCGCGCTCGTGAACAGGACCCAATCAAAGGTGGATAGCCGTTTCAACGCTTCGTCCCGCGCCGCTTGCGCTTCCGGACGGGAAGGCGGCCGGGTGCGGATCACCGGAAATTCCATGGCTTCCCCGCCAAGCTCGTCGATTTGCGAGGACAGCTCGCTCGCCTGACTGCGCGCACGGGTAACCAGAATACGACGACCGAACAACGGCTTGGTTTCGAACCAAGCCAGCTTGTCGCGCAGCTTGACCACTTCGCCGACTATGGTGACAGCCGGCGATTGGAAGCCTGCCGCTTTTACCTTGTCGACAATGTCCGTTAACGTACCCGTTAGCGTCTCCTGTTCCATCCAAGTACCCCACCGGATCAGGGCAACCGGCGTTTGCGGCGATTTCCCTCCGCGGATCAGCTCTGTGCAGATCTGCTCCAGATTGGCGACCCCCATCAAAAAAATCAACGTGCCGGAGGCTTGCGCCAAGTTATTCCAATTCACTTGGGAGTACGTTTTATTCTTATATTCATGACCGGTTACGATCGAAAAAGACGAAGTAAAATCGCGGTGCGTCACCGGGATGCCCGCATAAGCGGGGACGGCGATTGCGGACGTGATGCCGGGCACAATCTCGAAGCGGATTCCATGCTCCGCGAGAAGCTCCGCTTCTTCGCCTACGCGACCGAATACGCTCGGATCTCCGCCCTTAAGCCGGGTCACCGTTTTGCCCTGCAGCGCCAAATCGACGAGCAGGCGGCTGATCTCTTCCTGCTTCATCATATGCTTGTCCGGCAGTTTGCCGACAAAAATTTTCTCCGCCCCGGCTTTCATATGTTTGAGCAGACGGGGGCTGGCCAGCCGGTCATAGACAACTACGTCGGCCCGCTGAATCGCCTCCAAGCCTCTCAGCGTAATCAGCTTCGGATCGCCCGGTCCGGCACCGACAAGATAAACGACACCCTTGTTCACAACCGCTTCTCCCCTATTCTTCAGCTAATGCAAGCAGTTCGGCAGCACCTTTCGTTATCAAAGCTTCCGCCAATTGCAAACCCAATTGCTGCGGATCGTCTCCGGTCATCGTCTCTTTCAGCACCCGTTTGCCGTCCGGCGATCCGACCATACCGGTCAGTACAATAGACGGGCCGCTTCCTTCCGTCAAATGCGCATGAGCGCCGATCGGCACTTGGCAGCCGCCGTTCAATCGGCCCAGGAAGCTGCGCTCCGCGGCAACGGCAACCGCCGTCGGTTCGTGCTTGTACTTGGACAACAGGTCGAGTACAAACTCGTTATCGCCGCGGCATTCGATGCATAATGCGCCTTGTCCGACCGCCGGCAGGCACAGCTCCGGCGGCAAGTAAGCGCTGATGCGGTCCTGCCAACCGATCCGATGCAGTCCGGCGGCGGCGAGCAGGATGGCATCGAAGCCTTCCGTTTCCAGCTTGCGCAGCCGCGAGTCGATATTGCCGCGGATCGACTCAATCTGCAAGTCGGGACGGTAATGCTGCAGTTGGGAAGCCCGGCGCAGGCTGCTGGTTCCGACCTTGGCGCCCTGAGGCAAGTCGTCGAGCCCGCGGCCGTCCTGCGTGATCAAGCAGTCGCGCGGATCTTCCCGCAGAGGAACGGCGCCGACCACAAGTCCTTCGGGCAGTTCGAAGGGCATATCCTTCATGCTGTGTACCGCAAGATCCACTTCACCGTCGAGCAGCGCCTGTTCGATTTCTTTGACAAACAAGCCCTTGCCGCCGACTTTCGAAAGCGTGACGTCCAAAATCCGGTCACCCTTGGTGACGATTTTTTTCAGCTCGAATTCGGCTTCGATGCCGTGCCGCTTGCAAAGCTCGCGCAGGTGATCGATCACCTGACCGGTTTGCGTCAAAGCAAGCGCGCTTTGTCTGGTGCCTACTACAATGGTGCGCATGCGTGAAGTCAACCCCTTATCTTCTCCGTGCAAAGTCGGAAGTGCTGTATTCGCTATGTACCACTGTTCTCATTCATATCCCAATTGCCGCGCATCTACACGCAACCAGTCGCCGATCGCTTCCATACCTCGCGGCGTCGGATCTTGCAGCACCCTGCGCGCCAACTCGGCGCGCAGCTCCGCCGGGTCCGTCCGGCCGCTTCGCAGCAGCGGCAGCAGCTCCCACTC
The DNA here is from genome assembly GCF_024213375.1 of Paenibacillus sp. MZ04-78.2. GTDB lineage: Bacteria > Bacillota > Bacilli > Paenibacillales > NBRC-103111 > Paenibacillus_G. Next base: position 138,763 of record NZ_JANAVJ010000012.1, read on the forward strand.
CAGCATGCCGCGAAACAGCGCCTGCCGCTTGCCCGTTTCCGGGACGGCTTGCTGTATGATGCCGCGCAGCTCATGAAGCAGCTCTACGTACGGCGCATACTCTTCGCCGAACGCTTCCTCCAGCCTGCGGCGCAGCGCCGCGGCCAACCCCGGGCTTGCGCCTGCGGTGGACACCGCGAGCGTCAACCGTCCCCGCCGGACCGCGGCCGGGACGAGAAAACCGCCGCCGGCCCCGTCGTCGGCCGCGTTCACGAACTTGCCGAGCGCCTCGGCCTCGGCGCATACCTGCGCGTTCACCGACGTATCGTCGGTGGCCGCGAACACCAGCCGCGCCTCGGCCAGCGCGGGCAGCCCGGGCGCGTACCGCGCGCGCAGCGCGCGCACCGCGCCCGAGGCTGCCCACGCTTCCAGCTGCGGCGTAAAAACGGGGCTCACGACGGTGACGCGAGCCCCCGCTTCCAGGAGCGCTCGTGCCTTGCGCTCCGCCACCCGGCCGCCGCCGATAACGGCGCATGGCCGCCCTTCAAGATCGAGCATAGCGGGATAGTAGGATTTAACGCCGGGGGACGGCCCCGGGAGCCTTCCTTCGCCAGCTTTCGTCATGTCCTACGCCCCCTCAAGACCATTGGTGGAAGTTCGAATATTGGTTAGCCAACAAAAAGTTGAGCAGCGTAATGACGAACGCGGCCAAATTCCACAACGCCAGCCGGTTGCCTGCCGATTTCATCACGAGCCGTTGAAACAAATAAAAAATATAAGCCAACAACACAAACCACGAATTCAGCACCTTCGGATCGAAAAACAACATGAAATCGCCCTCAAGCGCGATCCAGACGATCCCAAGCGACAGCGTAAGCAGCAATAGCGGAGCGCCGATGACGACGGAAACAAAGGCATAGCGGTCCGTATTTTCCAAGCTCGGCAGACGCAGCATCTGCTGCGACCACTGCTTTTCCTTCAGCTTGCGGTGCAGGAACAAGTACATGCCGGAAAAAATGGCGGATACGACGAATGCGACATAGCCGGAAATCGCCAGCGTAATATGGATAAACAGCAGTTCGTCGTTAATGTTCCAATGCGCCAAGGTCGGCGCCAGTCCCGGCCGGCTGAAGACATTAAGCGCAAACGTCGCGAATCCGAACACGTTTACCAAAAACACAAACAGCTCGATCCGGAAAAAGCGGTTCACAATCAGTGAAACGGTCACAAGCAGCCAAGATAAAATAAAAAGCGTTTCGAACATGGAAAACGCCGACAGCTTAACGTGCGTGATCAAACTGTAGATTAAATAGGCGGTTTGTAGTAGCCATACAAAAGAAAGCAACCCTGTCCCCATCCGCTTTGCGCTTCGGTTCGGACCGACAAAGTCCGAGAAGTAAAACAGGAGGCTCAGGGCATAAATATATAAAATGACATCGTACAACCAGGTTTGAGTGACCATGCTGTTCCTTTCCGGTCAAGCTTTGGCCAGAACGTCAAGCGCTTCTGCAGGCGCCGCGGCCCGCACTTTGGATAGCAGTTCTTCCTTGATCCGATCCTGCGCCGCCTCCGCCTCCTGCTTCCGTACCGCCTGCTCCACCCGTTTTTGCTCAGCCAAAGGCTCTTCCAAAGCAAAAATTTTCGTGAACATGTCCAGCGCGTCATCCCCGTGACGCTCGGCAGCCATTTCTTTAATGCGGACAATGGGATCGCGCAGCATCTGATTGACGATGCTTTTCGTTAATTTGCGAATGACTTTCAATTCGTGTTCGTCCAACTCCGGCAGCTTCTTCATCAAGCTGTCCATCGTTTCCTCGTGAATCGTGGCCGCTTTGGTCTGCAGCGCTTGAATAACGGGGCTGACGCCCAGCGTTTTCGTCCACTGCTCGAAGGCCGCCATTTCCTCGCGGATCATTTTCTCAATCTGCACCGCAGCCTTACGCCTCTCTTCCAAATGAGAGTTTACGAGCGATTGAAGATTGTCGATATCGTATAAAAAGACGTTCGGCATCTCGCCAAGCCGCGGATCAAGGTCTCTCGGAACCGCGATATCAATCATGAACAGCGGTCGCGAGCGGCGCCGCTGCAAAATACAGGATACCTGCTCGGCCGTCAGCACATAACCGACCGCTCCGGTAGAGCTGATCACGATGTCGGCTTCTTCCAAGTGCGCCAGCAGCCGGTCCATCGTACCTGCCACGCCCCGGAACTTGTCCGCCAGCTCTTGCGCCCGGCTGAGCGTCCGGTTCACGACGATCACTTTGTCGGCTCCGTTCGCGTACAGGTGCTTCACAGTCAACTCGCTCATTTTACCTGCGCCGATAATCAGCACTTTCTTATGCGCATAGCTGCCGAAAATACGTTTGCCCAGTTCGACGGCCGCATAGCTGACAGATACCGGATTTTCCCCGATGCCGGTCTCGAAATGGGCGCGCTTAGCCATCGTTACGGCTTGCTTGAACAACGTGTTGAACAAAACGCCGGTCGTCTTCTCGTGCTGAGCCAGCAGGAACGCGTCCCGAACCTGTCCCAAAATTTGCGTCTCGCCAATGACCATGGAATCGAGACCGCTCGTTACGCGGAATAAATGCTCGATCGCCTTCTCATTCTCGTAAACGTATAAATGCTCCTGAAACTCTCCGCGCGGTACGCCGAACCATTTTTCGATAAAGCCCCGCAAATAATGAGCACAGGGCTGGCGGTCGACCGCCACGTACAATTCCGTCCGGTTGCAGGTGCCCACGACGACGCACTCCATGACGCTCTTTGTTTCCTTGAGCTCCTTCAGCGCCAGCGGCAAATCCCCTTCGGCGAATGCAAATTTTTCTCTGATGGACACCGGTGCTGTGCGATAATTTAAACCCGCCACGACGATATGCATCTGGTTCACCTGCCTCCTCCTCGTAAAGTCAGTTTATTATATCACACCATGTGGAACAAGTCCGAGTTTTTGCGACAATAATTTTGAAAGTTTTATTACATGGAGGGGGGGCTCCATCCCCCTAAATCCCCCTTCGTAAGGGGGACCCCAGGGGGCTTGCCCCCTGGACCCCCGAGCTTCGATGCGCAGTTGGTGGAGTGAGCGCTTTTCCTCCTTGTGTTAACCGGCCCCTCTCTTATGGAGAGGGGCCGGTTAACACAAGGATACGCTTAACAGCGTGCGGGAACGGGTAAAGAACGTGGGAGACGCAGAGACGCGCATAAGAGCTGCTGTAGTGCAGGGATCGCGTCTGTTCAGGAGAGGCTAGCTTCCCATGGGAAGCTAGCCTCTCCTGAACACGCTTCACTGCGATGGGCTCGACTCCCACACGCTTCGGTGGGAGCGAGCGGCGAACCCCTTATCCCACAACCGTCACATTCTGCGAGAACATCAATCATTCCCTAACTTTCCTCAACATCCTATCACGCCTGACTCAAGCAGGCTGTGATTTAAATCACGCTCACTGATGCTAGACTAAATAGACATCCATGCCGCTGGCGCGGCACCATCAGAAGGATGAAAATGGTGCCGCGTCGAACTTAGTCTTTACGGC
>NZ_JANAVJ010000013.1 GCF_024213375.1 Paenibacillus sp. MZ04-78.2
AATTTAATAGATTACGAGAATGGAGGACATAACTTATCCCTCGAAAAATCGTGTCTTGACAATGGGGAGCATTACAATCTGCTGTCTTGCGAAAAAAGCTTCCATCGACCAAAAACAAAGAACAGCCGGGCAGGAATAACCATCCTATACCGGCTGTTTTTTCAAATATAAAATATGGATGACAAAGGGGTTGAATCCACAGATCCATTTAATCGTATAAGGCGGATATCTTATCATAAACTTCAAACGGAATACCTTCATCATAACCCTCTGGGTATAAATCAATGACCTTCGTTCCAACTGATTTCAACATCAATTCTGGAATAGGACTTTTCACAGGGATTTTCGGATAATCATTTGCGCGTCCTACTTCTGGATGCATTGGATCATACCAAATATCATAGTCTGAATAAAATCCATCTGTATAGCGCTGTTCCAATAATCTCAATATTTTATTTCCCATTCTTTTTGCTCTAAATCTTCATTTGTCATCCTAAATTCCTCCGATATTAGCGTTGAACGAGTTTTTTAGTACCTTTACTTTTATGATACGTCAACGCCATTTGAATACAAGGCGTTAATTCTTCAATTGGTAACTCACTGTTAACTGAAAGTAAAATTGCTCTGTTTTTAGAAAAGTCCAGAGAGTCACCAAATAGTTCTCTCCATTCTTCAACTAAAGTTGTTTGACAATGCACGAAAAGACCTATTTGTGAATCTGAAAAACGATCGATTCGAATAGGTGTACCGAGTTTGGATGAAAAAGTTAATTGTCCCCATTTTAAACTTTCTTGAATAGTCATATCTCCCAAATTATTAGCAACATTCATAATCAATTGTTTGAGTTCGATTAGCTTTTCTTGTTGCAAATCAGTGTAATTATTGTATATTTCAGGTATATCATAGTTTTTGTTCATCATGTTTATTGTCCTCCAAGATCACTTAGTTAAACTCTCTTACCCTCATGTTTTATCTAATGCGAGTTTCCTGACATATTTAGTTACCTTGTTATTCGAATCCAACGAAAAAACAAGGTATTCAATTCTCAACGGATCGATGTCATATCCATAATATAAATCAATTGTGTAATACATTTCATTCTTTGATACATCTGGCCTCTTCTAATTGGCCTGATTCTCTCAGTTCAATCGATTTTTCCAGTTTTTTCATATTATCAGTCCTTATGCTCTATATCTTGATATGTTATGTATTCGCGAACTTCATAATAAATCCTTTTCCCGCATCGCGGACACATGAAATTCGGCTAACAACTCATGCGGCGGCTTACCTGCTGATTGTCGGTGCAGAGCAGCCTTCTACATTTCAACTTATTTCTTCACCACATAATGGTGTTGAACAATTTGGCCAAAGCGCTTTGTCTCCGTCAGGGAAAGCTTCAATTCCGGATTATCTTCTTTAAACAGAGGTCTCCCTTTACCCAAGATCGTTGGTGTGATCGCGATGATAAACTCATCAACCAATTCTCTTTTTAAGAGGACGTCAAGAATCTCGGCTCCGCCAACAATCCATATTTTAGAGCCTTCTTGTTCTTTAAGCTTCTCAACGAACCCCGGTACATCTTCGGTTACAAAGGTAACATATGGACTTGGCTCTTTTTCAGAACGTGAGAACACATAGCATTTCTTATCTAAATAGGGAAATTCATCAGCCAATTCAAAGGTATGCTCGTATGTTTTGTTCCCCATCAATACCGTATCAATCGTCTGAATAAATTCGCTGTAGCCGTTGTCCCCCTCTCCCTCTACCTCATAAAGCCAATCAATCTCTCCGTTTTCCCGAGCAATATATCCGTCCAAGGTTGTTGCAATGTATAATACGACTGGGCGTTTCATATTCTTCTTCTCCTTCGAAGGTTGAAATTGTTTCTTACAAACCCATCATAACATGGAAATATGTCATCTATTGTCATATAGCTGGCGCGTTCGACTGCTACTATCCATTTTTTCCAGTCTCCCCCACGTATGACAATGGTTCATAACCAAAACAATAAAGAAGCGGCACTCTTTATATTAACCACAAATGGACTTCAACTTATGGAGGGAGGTATACAATTTGACCTGCAACGTTAGTAAGACGGAACAAGCGGTTCGAATGACCGTTGGAGCTGCTATCGTTTTTGCCGGACTGTATTACAGAAGCTGGTGGGGGCTCATCGGATTAGCACCGATCATTACAGGCGCAACCCGCTATTGTCCGGCGAATGCGGTCCTTGGAATACAAAATTGCAAAGTGAATCAATGATCCATTCCGATTCAAAAATGAGTCTAAAACCTTCTTGCCAGGTTTTGGACTCCCCTTAAATATTCACTTTTGGAGACAAAAAAATGCGAAATCTTCATTACCTTCTACTGCGTACCATCACAATTGCTTTGCTGATTTTGACCATGGCTAATGGAAGGGCTCACTCGGCTCCTGATGATGACCCGCCCTTGCCGATTTTGGCTGACCATGGAATGTATACGATCGAAGTTTACCCTCAACGTCATCAACTGGTTGTGTGGGCCTATGGACAGCGATTCAAAACCTATCCCATTGCCGTCGGCAATCCATCCACTCCTACCCCGGTTGGAGAATACCAAGTTATTTATAAGGGAAAGGATTGGGGGCCTTCTTTTGGCCCGCGTTGGCTTGGTCTAAACGTTCCTTGGGGATATTACGGGATTCACGGGACAAACAAGCCTTACTCCATTGGGCAGCATCTGAGCCACGGCTGCATCCGCATGCGCAATCGCGATGTCATGGAATTGTATGACATGATTCCGCTCGGTACCGTAGTAAAAATTCACGGGCACGTGTTGGGTGATTCGAATCATGGACCAAGGGATTTGGCGGAGGGCGACGTCGGAGGTGACGTGCAGCTCATTCAGTCCCGTTTGAAAAGCGCCGGTTACTTCAATGGCATATGTAACGGCAAGTTCCGCTCCAATACAACCGCGGCCGTAAAACAATTTCAACGCGACCACAGCTTGGCGCCCAGCGGCGTCGTCTCGGTAAAGATGTATGAAAAGTTGGGATTGTTGGAATAACAAAACTTAACCGGGCGCATGATGCATATGGAGATGAATTATGGATACGATTTGGCCGTACTCCATCCGAACCTTGATAGGTTTTTTTGTACTACTGTTATTTTTTACATATATTACGGGCATTGTTCTGGGAAACATTGCTGGCGAAATGGTTGTACATAAAGAAGTTAAAGTCATTGCCGGCATCACTGCGATGACCATATGGGCGCTACTGACGATCATGATTGAGCAGTTCCCTGTTCAAGAGCGCTTATATCTTCCGACCGAGCTAATTTTTTTGGATAAAAAATTGAACAGACCACATCGATTTTATTAAAAAAAGACCGCGAATCTCGCGGTCTTTGCAAAGCTTATTCTTCCGGCATATCCACATTGTGATAAACCTGTTGAACATCCTCCAGGTCTTCGAGCGTATCGACCAATTTCTCGAACTGCGCCAGAGCGTCTCCCGAAAGCGTCACATCATTTTGCGCCAGCATCGTCTGTTCTGCCACGATAAATTCCGTAATGCCCGCCTGCTTGAACGCGGATTGTACGGCATGAAACTGATCCGGTTCGGCATAGACGATAACCGAATCCTCTTCCTCTGCAATATCCCGAACGTCTACATCGGCCTCCATCAATAGCTCCAAAACTTCGTCGGATGTTTTCCCCTCGACTCCAAAGACGGCCGTCGGACTGAACATATACGTTACAGAACCGCTGACTCCCATGCTTCCGCCGCTTTTATTGAAAGCCGACCGTACGTCCGCGGCCGTACGGTTTACGTTATTGGTGAGCGTATCGACAATGATCATGGCGCCGCTCGGACCGAACCCCTCATAACGGAGCTCCGTATAGCTCTCTTCCGAGTTTCCTTTCGCCTTCTCAAGCGCGCGGTCGATGATCGCTTTCGGCACATTGTATGTTTTGGCTCGTTCGAGCACGAATTTTAAAGCTTGATTGGATTCCGGATCAGGTTCGCCCTTCTTCGCCGCGACATAAATCTCAACTCCGAACTTCGCATAGATCCGACTCGTGCTGGCATCCTTCGATGCTTTTTTCTCTTTAATGTTGTTCCACTTACGTCCCATACTGGTACCTGCCTTCGCATTCTTATTTTTTATTCTTACCCTATTATATTGAATAAAGCGGTATTTGGACAAGTCAGCATTGCATGAAAACGCGCGTACGCTCAGCCCCTCAATCCTGTCGAGCTTGGTGCTTTTCCTTACTCTAAGAGCAACGAATGATCTTTAAGTTTGGATGCTGGATATGCCTACCAACCATTCTTCTATCTATGATACAATATATACCGGAGTTAGTAGCAAACGCTAAGACCCATAAAAGATAAAAATAGATAAGGAAGTGTGTATTTGTGAGTATGGAAAAGGTGTTTAAAACATTTCTGTTTGATGTAACGGAAGAACCAAAAAGTATTTATCCTTACGCTCCTGTTTACAAGGTGGACCAAGGTGATGAGTCTTACATTGTTAAACATACGGCTTCACCTATTGAAGAAGCAATGAAGGTTGCAAATTTCGTTGGGAGATTGCATAAACTTGGTGTTCCTATTGTGGCTCCGGTTCCAATGAGTGTTGACAATCCTCAACAAGTAGATGAAACAGTATGGGTCGTTTATCCGTTTATTAAGGGCAAGTCCTATACAGGGAAAGATGAGGAAATTTATGAGGCTGGTAAGTTGCTTGGTCGCATTCATTCCTTATCATCGAAGAATAATGAAGAAGGTCTGGATATCTATGATGAGTTTGAACTAGAGGAAGAAGAAATATTGGAGGATTTGGAAAAAATAATAGGTTATGCTGAAAATAGGGGAATTCCACTGGATGACGGTCATTTAAGTGAACAAATGCTCAAAATTATTGAACAGCAGGAGACCTTAAAGGCTTTGGAATTACCATCAGTGGCTACACCCTATGATTATAAGGCAGATAATCTAATTTATAATGACTCTGCAAAGCCGTATCTCATTGACCCGGATAACGCTACCTTTTTACCAAGAATCTATGATTTAGCACTGGCATTGCTTCTTTTCCACAATGCATTGGATACAGCCCCTGACCGTATATTTGATATCAACCAATGGTCCTTGTTTAAAAAGGGATATTTTGAGTTTGTGGAGATTACAGATATTGAAAGAACACATTGGCAAGACGTTGTAAAACATATTTTCTTGGATGAAGTAATCTGGTTGCTGGCTGACTTTGAAGAAGGTTGGGATGATCAAAGGCAAGTCAACTTTTTCAATTCTCTATTATCACTACTCAACGATATGGAATCCTACGATTTAAAATAACGGATTCAAGGAAAATCGGCCACCCTTGGCTAATGATATGTTGGCCTTGGGTGGTTTTCATGCGACTTTTATGACAAAATTTATATCCCTGCCCAGACATCTTTGGCATAGCTGCCATTCGACTGAAGCTGTTCCAGCCATCGTTCTGCATCTTGCTTATCGACCCCGTGGACGGTCTGATAAGCCTTCTGCAGCTCGTTTTCGACATCGGGCGCCATTTTACTGCCGTCTCCACACACGTAAAGCCGTCCGCCAGCGTCAAGAATGCGGATTAACTCCGTTGCATACTTCGCCATCAAATGCTGTACGTATGTTTTAGGCACGCCTTCCTCACGGGAAAAAGCCGTATGAAGCGTAACCACGCCGTCTCTTTCATATTGTTCCAGCTCTTCGCGGTAAATATAATCCGCTTCGTTCCTGCAGCCGTAATAAAGATGGGCTTCGCCCAGCGATTGTCCCGCCTGCTTCATCTGCGCTCGTGCCTGCAAGAATCCGCGGAACGGCGCTACCCCCGTCCCCGGCCCTACCATAATCACGGGGGTCTGCGGATCTTCGGGGAGCTGGAAGCCGGATTCCGGCGTGCGAACGAACATGACGATGTCCTCTCCCGCCTGACGCTCCGCCAAATAATTCGAGGCGACGCCGACATATTCCCCTTGTCCGCTCCAAGCCTGACTGCGGACAACACCTACCGTAATGCTGGCCCGGTCCGCGTTCATCCGGGGGGAACTGGATATCGAATAATATCTTGGTTTGAGCGGAGGCAACAGCTCCAAAAACTTCGTAAACGGAATTTCGCAGGCTTCGTATTTTTCAACAAGATCAAGCATCGTGATCCGTTTCTTTAATATCTGCTCTTCGTAAGTCCCCTCTTCTAACAAAGCTTCCAATTCGCGCTTATGCGGAGGACAAACCGTAAAAGCGGCAACCTCGCGGATTTGGGCTCGCGTTGCAGCCTCCTGCAACTCCACCGTATGGCTAAGCAGGTCGAACAGCGATACAGGCAGATCCAAAGGCAGATGGGATGCGCTGACTCCGCTTGCCGTCAAAATTACTTGCTCTTTCTCATTCAAGCCAAACCGTCGCAAAATGCGCCCGACATTCTCTTTTTTGTTGCTTGGAAAGACGCCAAGGTGATCGCCCTCTTGATACGTAACCCCCTCCGGCAATTCGATCTCGATATGCCGCGTGCTGCGTCTGCTACCGGACTGCTGAAGCTCGCGGTTGTCCGCCACTGTCGCGTGAACCGCATCGTACGATTGAGCGAGAGGTGTCTCTGCCAAACCGCTGACAAACTGAATGTTCAGGGTGCTCCGTTCTTTTTCCGCATTTTCGTTCAGCTTTAGATCGAACGTCTTCATCGCATCGGTCCACATTTGACTTTTCCATGCTTCAAACTGCTTTTCGAAGTCGCTACTCGCATCAGCCTCACCGCGAAGGGAAAACCTTGTCGCTCCTTTTGCGGAGAGCTGTTCGTCGATGAATCGCGGCACCTCCTGATACGTCGAGGCCCAGTTGTGATCCCCGCAGCCAAATACGGAATACTGCACCCCGCTAAGCTCGCCCGCTTCGACCTGCTCCAGCCATTGAACGAACTGTCGCGCATTGCCTGGCGGTTTCCCGTTATAAGAAGCGGTGACGATAATTAAAGCGCCTTCCTTTGGCAAATGGCCCAACCGATCGTTCAATGCCGCCGCTTCGCTTCGGATGCCGTGCAGACGGGCAAGGTCCACCAGTTCTTTGGCGATGCGCTCTGCCGTTCCCATATTCGAGCCATAAAGCACGAGCAGCGGTCTGTTGTTCACTCCGAGGACGGAAGCTTGCTGCGCTTGTTTTTCAGGGCTGGGAGCTTGGGCAAGGCCTTCTCCCGATTTGTTTGAATACGCAGCGGATATTTTCTTATCTCGCAATTGAACCCGAATTTTGAAGTCGTCCGGCTTCAGCGTCAGCGTTTGTTTGACTTTCAACTGGTAGTTCAAGTGATCAAGCAATTGAAATTGCTGAAGGATCATCCCGAGCACCAAAGTCGCTTCGTGAAGCGCAAACTGCATGCCGATACAGGCTCGTTGCCCGTTCCCGAACGGTTTATACGCATGGTTCGGCACTTGGGCAGAGTCTTCAAACCGTTCCGGCCGGAATTGTTCCGCATCGTCCCCCCATACCCCTTTATCCCGGTGCAGTTTGGGCAAAACAATCGAAACGGCTTCCCCTTTTTTAATGGGATACTTTCCTCCAATAATAGTGTCTTCCTTGGCAAACAGGCTAAATTGAGGAGCGGTCGGCCATAAACGCAAAGACTCATTTAAAATCATTCGGATATATTTCAGCTTCAGAACTTGTTCGTACGTGGGCGTTGCGCCTGTTAGCACTTCATCCACTTCGGCGTAAGCCTTTTTTAATACGTCCGGGTGCTTTAATAAAAAGTAAATCGTAAATGACAACAGTCCGCTTGTGGTTTCATGACCGGCGATCAGGAACGTGATAATTTGGTATCGAATATTTTGATCATCCAGCGGTTGACCGCTCTCGGGATCTTTGGCGGTCAGCATTCGGGCAAGCAAATCGGTTTCTCCCTGGTCCCCTCTTGCTTTGCGCTCGGCGATGATTTTATCGACCAAGGCGAACATCGATTGAATATCTTGCTCGTACTGGCGTTTGGTTTTCACCATCAGCATGTTTTGAATCGGCAGCCTGTTGCCGTAATGCATCGCTTCATCCAGCGATTGAACCATGCTGACAATAAAAGGATTGGGCGTTTCTCTATAGTAGCTGTTGAAACGATAGTTAAATCCGCACAAGCCAATGGTGTCCAGCGTCAGCCGTGTCATATCGTCCGGCACGTCGATGCTTTCGTCCGGATTGAGGCGCGCCCATTTTTGGACGAGCTGCACCGCGATATCCACCATCATGTCATGGTAGCCCTTCATGGCTTGAAGGCTAAAGGAAGGCATCAGAATCGCATGCGCCTTTTTCCAATTCGGCTCTTCCGTCAGACTGGTGAATAGTCCGTCTCCAGCAAAATCCCGTACTTTAAGCAAATGACCTATCGCTTTGTCAAAACGCGATTCGTCGCATACATCGGCTACCAAGTCAGGTCCCGAGATGATATAAACGGATCTTCCCAATGCCTCGAAACGGAAAATAGGACCGTACTCGTCCGCAAGTTTACAGAAAGATAACGTAGGCGAATCCTTATCGATCAAGGGGATATTCCCTAGAACGCCATAGGTTTTGGGCTGGGGGATCGGCATCAGATTTTCCATAAAGAATCCTCCCTTTTTTAGAGTTAACCGGTACGCTGCCATCTCTTACGAAGCTAATTTCCCCAACAACGGTAACAAAAATTACCCAAACCTTCGAAAACTTTTTCGAAAGCATGGGTTTATTTTAACCGCGGCGATCCATAATATCCAATGTATAATTGAACATGAATTCATTACATCAACATAATGAATGGAGTCAGGAAACGTGGAACTGCAGCAGCTTCGCTATTTTCAAACCGTAGCTCGATTGGAGCACATGACGCAGGCGGCCGAGGAATTAAACATTACACAGCCCGCACTCAGCAGAACGATCTCCCGATTGGAAGAAGATATCGGCGTTCCCCTATTTGAACGAAAGGGCCGTCATATTCGGCTTAATCGATATGGTGAAATTTTTCTTGCCCATCTGGAGCGGTCGTTTCTGGAGTTGGATCAAGCCAAGAAGAAAATCAATGACATGGCACAGTTAGAAAATCTCTCAGTCTCCATTGCTACCACGAACGTCAGTATATTTCCGAGTCTGGTATCATCTTTTCTGCGCCAATACCCGGATATCCGGATACGTCAATATTTGCGAAGCGACATCAATATGTACCAATTGCTGGAGCAAGGCGAGATCGACATGTGCATTTCTTCCGAGCCTATAGAAGGCCCTGATATCCAATGGGACCCTTTATTTTCGGAAGAATTACTATTGCTCGTGCCAAGAGAAGAACGCTTTGTTCATCGTCAGGAAATACGATTGATTGAAGTTGCCGGCGAAAGATTTATTAGCAGCAACACCCGTTACGATTCGTCCGATTGGTTAGAAAAGCTTTGTCGGCAAGCCGGTTTTGCTCCGAAAATTTCGTTTGAGGGAAATGATTCCGTTGCCATTGGGGAAATGGTCAGTCTCGGTCTGGGCATCTCATTTATCCCAGAGCATCTTTGGGAAAAGTTTTCTGAAATCTTGAAGGACCGACTTCATGTTCTGAAAATTACGGAGCCCCACTGTACGATGACTACCGGTATATCAAGAATAACGAACCGGTATATGCCTACCGCCGCGGATACCTTTTATAGCTTCGCGATTCATCGCACATGGGATCAAGAGGAAGGATTTTGATGGTTAATTCCAGTTGCTTTCAGGAGTAACAGCTACAGCAGCCGGTGCATCATTCCAATAAGCCAAAAATAATTTCCAACCGGGGCGGTGCAGTAAACCTATGCTTCAAGGATTCGTTCGCCAGGATTCATTTCTAGCTGAAATGCTCTATCCCTTTCGCGGTAGAAATTCATAATTTCCTCTAGCCTGTCCAAGTCTTCCCGTGAGAAGCCTTTTACTGAGACTGTTCTATCCGTTTAGAACAGTTGTTCGTTTAATACTGGCAATCTCAATTTCCGACACTTCCTTTCAATTGAATTTTTCTTCAACGGAAAGCCCGAGAGGACTGCTTTCCTAAACAGAGCTTGTTCTGCTTAAGAGGCAGTCCCTTATATTTCCACCTTGATTCTAGGTATCCATTGAAATATGGTCCCACTCTTCGTCCCGGTAGCCTATCATCCAGAACAATCCCCTGCGCCTTTCGATGACGATACTTTCGTCCATTCCGGCAGGCGCTTCTTTTCCTTCGTTGATCCGATTATTGACGCATGCCCAATGAAGCCGATAAATTTTGTCAGCCTCGTCCAACACTTCTTCCTTGCTGCGCATTGCGGTTTTGAGCAAGAACTGCTCGAACGTTTCGCAGCTGGAGACGACCTCAATCGCATAGTCACAATCGCATGTTTGATCGGGAAAATCAAGTGTCTCCACAAGACCCAGTGCCCAGATAAGCGTCCAGTACGCTTCATACTGCCAGGAAATATTGATCGCCTCATCCATAACCGGCTCTTCATCCTGCAATAGCTTTCTTTCGTTCTCCGTGAGGTATTCTTCCACGCCAAATTTTTGCAGCATGTCGGTGAAAAACTCTCTCGACCCCTGAATATCTTCACCTTGCGCTACGTCGCAAGCGAATTGGATGACGATTAATACGGTGACAGCTCTTCTTGCGATGTCTTCTTTTGCTTTAAACTTGCATTGTTCTAAGGGCGGAAGCTGCGGCAGCCAGCTAATAAACGGAATACCCATTTCATTCAAATAAGCGATGTTCTTGTTCTTTCTCTGTTCGCCTTCCTTGGATGTGATCTCAGGTCCGAGTATCTTTCTTGTGCAGCCAAGAGGCCTGAAGTCAGACGAGCCCGATTTCCCGTCGGGATACACAATAACATCTCCCGCTTGGTCAAGCAAAATGCCGTTCGGCAAAAAGCCGATTCCTCCAACGATTCGCGATAGCAGCGCCGTAAATAATGGCATCTGCTCGTCGGTGATGTCCTTCTCCATTTCGATGGCAAGCATCGTATTTAGTACGGATATTTGCGTCATGACCAAAGCTTTCAGCTTCTCGTCTTCAAAAGGAATGCGTTCATAAAACCCCATCATCCCGGGAATGTTTTGATCGAAATAATCGGGATTTGTATCCTCGGACGCGACTCTTATCGTCATTTTATGCTTGCCGAACAGCGTTTTGGATTTGAGAGCATAATCATTCTCGTCTCTCTTGATTTCATAGCCTTTTCCAAAAACTTCTGATATGATATTTTCAATATCATGGATATCGTTCCTGGAAGCGAATATCGTAAAATGTTTCAAAAGAGTTCCTCCTCAAAACCATCATTTTCCTACTGTTTGAATTTACTCTATTAGAGTATCAAGTGCAATAGAAATTAACCGTTTTTTGGTTATTGTTGCGGAGTGAACTTTATAAAGTTATCGGCATACAAAAAGGGGAATCGAACATGACAGTAGCACCTATAACCATTGAACCTATGCAGGCCCAATATAATCGACAGGTTGGTCAGTTACTTGTTCACGGGTTTGGCGGAAAATTTAAAAACCTGACGAAGATGAACGATGGCGATCTTGGTCTTTTTTTCGAACAGCTTTTTGATAATTCTCCCACTGATCCGTCAAGTCAACGAATGGTCGCCCTGCAGGAGGGAGAAGTTATCGGCACCATATCCATCAAATGGAGTTCCGAATCCGGTACGGAGCATAAACCAAAGAAAAAGTTTCCTTCCATGAAGAGCTTCAAAGGGTTTAGAAAATGGATATTGTTTAAAATGTTGATCGGGTTATATTTTTTTGAAGACCATAGACTAGAGGCCGGAGAATGTTATATTTCAGACGTTGTTGTCCATCCGGACCATCGAAGCAAGGGTGTTGGCAAGCTGCTAATGCAGTGGGCCCAAGATTTTGTGCAAACGGAGCCAGAGCTGGATAGGCTAAGTCTGTACGTCTCGGGCAAAAACCCGCGGGCGAAGCATCTATACGAACGGTTATCCTTCCATACTCATTTAGAATCGAATAGTTTAATATGGCAACTTTTATTCAAAGAGAAGAAATGGGCTTTTATGGTGATGAAGTTTTCAAAAGAGAAATGTTAAAAAAGAAGGAAATTTGACAGGTACACCCAAGTAGTCCCGCCAACAAAACGCAAAAAAGCGAATCCGTCATCCGATTCGCTTTTTTGCGTAAGCGTCCAATTTCTTGAACATAGCCTTTCTTTTACGCTCATCTGCAAGAAACCTTGGAAAATCACGTTCTATTTCTAATTTCTCTTTAGGGGTTTTCTGATCGTAATGTACAATAAGCTTGCAGATTCCCCTTGGAAAACGGAGCCAAATTTTCAGCATTTGATAATCTGATGTTGTTAACTTGAATACCTTCTGATAACCATCCAGGATCGATTTGACGATGGAAAAATTCCAACCATGATCTTTACAGGAATTAAAGATCATCCGGTATAGATCATACGCGCGTAAATCCAAGCGAAGTGTTTCAAAGTCAATGAGGTACATTCCATTGGGGGATCGAATAATATTAGTCGGACCGCAATCCCCATGGCATAATGTTGCCTTTGTTTTACGACAAATCGATCTATAATCGCTGTTTCTCAATGATCGCAAAGAAGCTTTCCCCATCTGTAAAATTTCTTTGCCATGGGCTTGCAGCATACCGTCCAGAGGGCTGCGAAATCCGTTTCGTTTAGCTTTACGAAATGCTTTTTGCAGCACCTTTTGTTCATTTTGCAGGTAGCTATACCATTTTCCAATCATATTATTTTTTCCGGCTTTAGGTATCGTTATTTTTTTTCCGGTCCGATGGAATCTTGCGAGAAGGAATCCACAAGCCTTCATTTGGGATCTCGACTTGGGTGAAGGCCAACTTCCCTTCAACCAGGGATGTAGTACGAATGGTGGACTATGACGGAACCATTTGACAAAAAGGTGCTTTCCCGAGTATTTTCTCGGATTTCGCCATACGATCCGCGGAAAACCATGCCTACGGAGTCGTCCCAATGTTTTATCGATCCAGCGGAGTCGAGTTGGCGGGTAAGGCATTCGTTTTAAACAGTATACTTTTCCTTTCGTTGTTACAACCTGATACACCCCGTTTTGAATAATCTTCATACGCCTGACCCGTATTCCAAACTTTCTGGAAAGTCCTTTCACCTCTCGGTTGGGTCTCATGGAAATACATCCCCTTCTAATCATTGAAATCGAATTACTTTTACCTTAATTGGACTTACTTGACTAGTTTTTTATATTGGTCAGCGATACGAGGCCATCTATAGCGAGAAGCTAACTTTCGCCCGGCAATCACTCGTTTGCGGGTGACAGATGGGTTGCTCCACATTTTTTCGATGGCGGACGCAATCGCTCGACTCTTCGCTTTGGGAATCACTTGCGCCACACTGCTGTTCACAATTTCGGAAAGTCCGCCAGATCGGGTCGCAATTAAGGGTACCCCGCTGGCAAGAGCTTCAAGCGCTACCAGGCCAAACGATTCTTCCAAAATGCTGGGCATAACAACCGCACCGTAAGAAGCATACCGTTTTTGTACCTGTCTTTGTTTGCGAAACCCATGCCAACGAACATCAGACTGAATATTCAATCTCTTGACGAGTAACTTCAGACGCCTGAAATAAATTTTATTTCCTTTTCCGATCACATGTAGCTTGACTTTTTTATTTTTGTGCTTCAATAAGGCGATCGCTTGAAGAAGCGGCTCTATTCCCTTTGACGGAACCAGCCTTCCAACAAACAAAAGACGGGAGCGTGGCGCACGAGTCTTGGATGTAAGCGCATTAACTCCATGCTTGATAATAATCGTTTTTTTTGCGCAAAATGGGTATAACTTCTTCAGTTTTGCAAGCTCCCAGCGGCTCGGAACAACGATCCGATTTGCAACCTTGAGCAGCTGCACCTGCTGATTTATCCTCCTTCGCTTCTGGCTTTTAGGCCCTGTTTCCAGATCGACCAAAGAATGACACGTATAAATGACGGGTGTTTTATATTTTTTACGAAAATATTTCGCCAGATCAGTAAACTGTAAGCTGAATATGAATACAATCGGGATTTAAGTAACCCCGTTTATTCATCCAACGATGAATTGCAGAGGGTTTATACTTTCTCAGGGCTCTCTTGGGAAAACGAATAATTCTCAAATTGCCTCTCCTCGTTACATTGTACCGAGGATATCGGTTTTTACTGAGAACAGTAGCATAAACCCCTTTTCTTGTTAAATGCTTCGTCAAGTTCGTTGCTGCTGTTCCCAGACCGCCGATGATATAGGGTTCATATTCAGTCGTCAAAATCCACCATGAACGCTGTGATGATTTCTTCAAGTCTGCACCCTCCTATACGTTTGCTGTTCAAAGCATTATATGCTTTAAGAATTTTTATGTATGGGCAACTCATCCAAGTCGAGTGCTTTAGAATAATTTCTCCCCTTTTGATAAAAAGTTCTCCCTTCTTTCGGGTGCGGAACATCCCATATAATAGGAAGTAATCCTTATAGCGGAAAGGAGGATGCTTTAGGTACCGAACGATTGGAAGGAGGGCATGCCGAAGATCGTCGTTTACGACGAGGTTATTTGTAAGCGCTTTATAAATGGTTCGATTTCAACTACCAATCCAGTAAGGAGGCTCAACGGATGAACTTCCATCATCCCCTTTGTATGCACGCCTGCGCCCCCGTCTGCTGTTAGGGCTCATTACCTCGCTCATCATCTCGCTATTTTCCGTGATTGCGTCCCCTCTCCCCTCTGCCGCGGCTCCCGCCGGAGGCTATAAGATCGTCGGCTATTGGCACAACTTCGACAACGGCTCTGGCTTTATCCGGCTGCGCGACGTATCTTCGGATTTCGACGTGATTAACGTTTCGTTCGCGGAGCCGACCAGCAGCAGTGGCGGTGTGATCGGCTTCACCCCCTATAACTACACCGAAGCCGACTTCAAAGCCGACGTTGCGTATCTGCAGAGCAAGGGCAAGAAGGTCGTCATCTCCATCGGCGGCGCGAACGGGCAAGTGCAGTTGGCGACTACGGCCGCCCGCGATGCGTTCGTCAGCTCGGTGACGGGCATCATCGAGAAATACGGGTTCGACGGACTCGATGTCGACTTCGAGGGACATTCGCTCTATTTGAACGCCGGCGATTCCGACTTCCGCCATCCGACGACGCCTGTCATCGTTAACCTGATCGATGCGCTCAAGTCGTTGAACAGCCATTTCGGCACGGACAAATTCATTCTGACCATGGCCCCGGAGACATTCTTCGTCCAGCTCGGCTATTCGTTCTACGGCGGAAGCTGCGTCAGCTGCGATTCGCGCGCCGGCGCTTACCTGCCCGTGATCTACGCGACGCGCGACATTCTGGACTGGCTCCAAGTGCAAAATTACAACTCCGGCCCGATCATCGGCCTCGACGACCAGTACCACACGATGGGCAGCGCCGATTTTCACGTCGCCATGGCCGATATGCTGTTGACCGGGTTCCCCGTGAACAAGAAAGCCGACCTGTTCTTCCCGCCGCTGCGTCAGGAGCAGGTGCTGCTTGGCTTGCCGGCGAACGGCAATGCGGGTGGCGGCTTTACACCGGTTGCCGAAGTGCATAAGGCGCTCGATGCGCTCGTGAAGGGCCAGCAGCTTAGCTCCTACCAAACGCGGGGCAGCGCAACCGGCTACCCGAACTTTGGCGGTCTGATGACGTGGTCGATCAACTGGGATAAATTCAATCAATTCGAGTTTTCTACAAAGCACCGCGCCTATTTGAACGCCTTGAACCCGCCGGCCCCGGATACGCAAGCTCCGACGGCTCCGGCCAATTTGGTATCGACCGGCAAAACCGCGACCAGCGTCTCCCTGTCCTGGAACGCTTCGACTGACAATGTCGGCGTGACCGGTTACACGGTCGCCTACGGCTCCTCGCAGGTGAACGTGACAGGAACGAGCACAACCATACAGAGTCTGAAGCCGAACACCAGCTATACGTTCTCGGTGACGGCCAAAGATGCCGCCGGCAACGTCTCGCCTGCCGCCGTACTTACGGTGACGACGGACGCACCGTCAGGCGCTCAGCCATGGGCTCCCGGAACCGCGTATAAAATCGGCGATGAGGTTACGTACACAGGCAAAACCTATGTGTGCCGCCAAAACCACACTTCGCTGCAAGGCTGGGAACCGCCCAACGTTGCGGCGCTGTGGCAATTGAAGTAGTTCGAGCGCCCAGCAGCAACATCTAGCAGATCGTGTTCTGCTGTGCCCTACTCTAATGATAGAAGCCGTAGAAGTCTCTTCTACGGCTCTTCGTATGGCTTCTGTTCCTCCGGTGTTATTTCACGATAAATTTTACTCTGGTGCCGTCCGAGTAGTTGGAAAGCTTATTTCCTACCCAGCTTCCCGCCCCGCGGTTGTCGGACGGACTTATGTATCGAATATCCGACCCTGCTCCCCCTTCCAAGCACATCGCCATCGGCCATTCATCCCGATCGTAACCTTTCTTCGGCGGATAGCCTTTCAAAGCTTCTTTACGCCGCTCACGGGTACCGTCGCGCTCGATGGTACATACATCGGATTGGCCAGCTGCAATGGCATCTTTAATATGCGCTCCTGTTTCGGGGTAGCGGTCTTTCGGAAAAACAAGAATGTAGTCGTAAGATGATGCCGCGAAAGAAACGTTATTCGAGCCTGCAACCGGAAATAGACTAGCAAGTAAAACTAAGATGAGGAATAAAATCGAAAATAGCGCCTTACCCTGCTTCTTAATCATTCGATTACCTCCATATATCATATTTGGAATATTATTCCTATATCATTGTATTTGAAAATGCGTTACTTCTCAATAGATTTGTGTCAAGTTTTTTCTATAACTTTTGTAAAGACGATAGGACCGAAAAAAACCCAGATCTTCTTCTTGGCAGAAGTAGACCTGGGCTTCTCTCCGTCTGTACGGGGAAATGTATAGCTTTATGATGGGCTGCGAACCAAGCGGTTATTATCCGAAATCTTCCTCCGTCAAGTCCAAATTAACGGCCATAGCCGCGCTGCTGCCGTCGGCTGCGGAATAAACTACTTGGGAAGGCATGATATACGAAGCGTCTCCTGCGGCATATAAACCGGGTACCGAGGTTCTTCCCCCTGCACTGGTCTTGATCCCGCCATTGTCCAACCTTTCGCAGCCCAGACGTTCTCCGAACGGTACGGCCGGCACAAATTTCGGCACTATGAAGCCGCCAGTTCTCGACAATTCCGTTCCATCCGCAAAACGAACTTGTTCAAGCTTCCCGTTGTGGCCGATGAAAGCCGTGACAGGCTGTTCCGTCACCACGATTCCCCTGGATTCAAGCCGTGTTTTTTGCTCGTCCGACAGCGACGGGCGGCCGTGCGTGCAGACGACCAAATCCTTGGTCCAATTGGTGAGAATCTGGGCTGTATGAAAAATGGTCGGGGATTCGGAAACCACGATAAGCGGTTGATCCTGCATTTCCCAGCCATCGCAATAAGGGCAATTAAACAGGCTTTTCCCATACAGCGAATAAAAACCGTCGATTTCGGGAAATACTTCCTTTACCCCCGTCGCTAAGATCACCTTACGCGCTTGGACGAGAAGGCCGGACGAACCCAGCACTTCGAACAATCCCGATTCATTTTTGCGAAGATCGACCGCCTCGGTTTGCAGGTGCTTGACAGACGGATAACGCAGAACCTCCTCATAAGCTATGCGGCGGAACTCGGCTGGCGTCACGCCGTCTCTCGTAATAAAGCCGTGAGACGCATGTGTAACGGCATTTCGGGGCTTGTTGTTATCGATGATAGCCACGTTTCGCCTTGCCCTGCCAAGCACGAGGGCTGCGTTCAACCCGGCGGGTCCACCGCCAATAATAGCGCAATCGTAAATCATGATGATCATCTCCTCCAAATCAGATATTATGGATTTATTATATCTATAATTGAAGTAAAAAAATAAACACGCAATGAACCATTCTTTTTCTTTTACAAAAGGGACTCGTCTTAAGCCTGCATTTGCTTTTGGGCCACATCCACCAATTTCGTATTTTTGAGATGCGACTCCATCTTCTCTTCCGCTTCCTTCATGACAGCTTGAATCAGGCATGCGTCGCCGTGGACAAAATCGCACTCAAATAAGGAGGCGTTGCCTTCAATGGCATGGATAATATCCAGAAACGTAATGTCGTCTTTCGTGCGGGATAGCCGGTAGCCCCCGTTAACCCCGGACACCGATTCGATCATCCCTGCTTTCACGAGCCTCGTTAAAATTTTGGAAAGATAGGTCGGTGATACGCCTTGGGATTCTGCTAAATGCTGGACACCTACCGGCTTAACCGGTGAAGCGGAAACAAGCGTAAGCATGGTGTGCAGAGCATAATTCGTCGCTTTGGAAAATCTCATGACCAACACCTCGATTAAAGACTTATGGTGTCTATAATATCTTTGAATCAAGTGCGTGTCAAGTCGCGCCGATCACTTCAACCTTCTTGACACAAAACACCGCCAGGTTAATTACGGCATTAATCCATAACTCCGAGTTGAATAATGCTTACCTTTTCTCCTGCAAGGACGCCGCGGCCTCCCGGTGGAATGACCATGAAGCAGTCGGAATCCTTGATCGAAAGCATCACGCTGGACTGATCGGGTCCTGCCATTTTGACATATACCTTGCCGTCTTCGATATAGCTTTTGGCCCGCACGAATCGATGATAGGCGTTGACTTTCGTAAAATCCTCTCCTAAGAACGCGGTTGCTTCCGGCGGGAGAACGTCCTTCTTCCCTTGCATGCCCCAGAGCACCGGACGAACGAACAACTCAAATCCTACAAAGCAGGCCCCCGGATTCCCGGAAAGCGCGAAGAGAAACTTGTCCTTCACCACGCCAACCGTCGTGGGGCTGCCCGGCCGCATCATCACCTTGTTAAATAACGTCTCCCCTTCCCACGCATCAAAAATATCGACCATAATATCGTAATCGCCTACTGAGACCCCGCCTGTCGTAATGACAAAATCCGCCATGGAAAGAGCGGCGGTTATTTGCTCCATGGCCCGTTCGACATCGTCGGGGATGGATTCCATCAGGACCGGGATGCCGCCTGCCTCCCGAACTTGCGCTGCCAGCATATGCGTATTGCTGTTCCTGATTTTCCCGGGCTCCAGTGGCGCATGAACGCCCAACAATTCCGAGCCAGTCGCGAATATAGCTACTTTGGGGCGCTTAAATACGTTAACCGTTCCCACGCCGAAGGCAGCCAACAGGGCAATTTCGCCTGCGTGTATGTTCCTCCCCTTTTCCAAGACAAGCTCGCCTTTAGCCAGTTCAAATCCGGTTAAGGTTATGTTTTGACCTTCCTTCTGTTCTTTTTTGATCGAGACGAACGTTTTTCCATCTTGCTCGAAGCATTCCGCAATCTCAAGCATGACGACCGCGTTTGCGCCGTCAGGCACCATAGCACCCGTCATAATCCTCGATGCCGTATTCCCCGTTATCGCTTTCGTCGGCGTCGAGCCGCAAGGAAGGCTCTCGATGACTTCCAGAACAACCGGCTGATCGGAAGATGCGCCGATTGTCGATTCCCACCGTATGGCAAACCCGTCCATACCCGAACGGCAAAAATGCGGCATAGGGTCCGGTGCGAATACATCCACCGCCAATCTCCTGCCGAAAGCTTCCTCCAATGGGACGTGCTCGACGTCTCCCGGCCGAATATGATGCTGAATCCTCTTTTGCGCCGCGTCAGGTTGAATGGCGTTCCTGCGAAAGCGGTTCGAAAGCTGTGAACGTTCCATACGATCCTCCCATGTGCGACATTCTCCCGGAAGCGGTCCGTAACGGATATACGCCAGTCACACCATTTTATAAAAATGCGCTACCCGATGACTTCATCGAATAGCGCGCGACTTCGCTCCGTTTAGACGCATTCTTCAAAGTAAATATGATAACGCAGGTTCGCATGAAGATCATGCGAAACAAAGCAGTCTCTTGCTTCGCTGCGCTCCAGCTTAGTCAGCGAATCGTCAAACAAAGGTACCGAAAGGAACTGATCGGCATTGAAGTAAAACTTCAAACAGGTCCGGTCATCCGCGAGCGCTGTCTTGAACAGCGTGAATGGCTTGGGCTGCGTTTGTTCTTCGCCCGAGAGATCCTCAATCCATACGGTGATCCGGCTTCCTTCATACTTGGATAACATCGTTTCCCATTCCATCATAAGGCACCGGCTTTGACTTTATTTTTGCCGCAATGGCTGCATTCCGCATGTTCCTTCACTTCGACCTGCAACCGGTAGCCCTGCAGCCAGGCCCAGAAATGATGCGCTGCCCGCTCTTCGAGATAGGCGAGAATGTCCTCGTCCTTCTCCCAAGCTCCTATACCCGTAACCTCTGCAATGACGTAATCCAGACCGTCGGCCTGTTTCGGCTCCAGGCTCCATTTCGTATGTCTCGGAAACAAGCTTCTCAACTGATCGTCAATGATCTGTGCAAAAGGCTGTCCGTGAGCGTCCGCCACTCGTTCCCGAATAAAGCATAAATCCATGAAAAACTCGGACTTCCTCATTTATTTTTCACTTCCTTCTTGTAAATAAATAAGGCAATCGGAAACATAAGGACGTTTAATGCAGCGAACAGGATCACCAGCTTATAGTTTTCAAAATAATAATGGTTAACCGTATACTGCGTAAAAATGATATTGAACAGCAGCACGATACTCAGCAGGATGACGCCCCGATAGCTACGCTTCATACCGCTTCACTCCCGTTGCATAAATTGTCGGCCCTTCGACAGCTACGATAATTTCCGGCAGCGGCCTTCTTGGCGGTCCGGCAGTCGGAGCGCCCGATTTGGGGTCAAAAAAGCCGTGATGGCAAGGGCAAACCATTTTTTTCTCCTCGCCGTTCCAAAAGACGGGGCATTTCAGATGAGTACACGCATTTTGATACGCTTTGTATTCATTCTCGCCCAAGCGGATCAACAATGCCGATTCGTGCTCCTCCGGATAAGCAAATTCGACTGCCTCCCCCACCTTCAATGCTTGAACATCGACGATTTTCTTTTTGGGAAGGCTTTTTTTGCCGAGCCCCGCAAGCTCTTTGGCCGCCAGTCCGCCCCAAGGCAGCGTGGAAATGGCAAACACTCCTGCCGCCCCCACCATCGTCTTCATAAAGCCGCGCCGGTCCAGGGTTCGCTCATGATTTTTATGAATGTTATGCGTATAATTGTCTTCGCTATACGGAACCTTGTTGTTCTTCTCTTGATCCATGCGGTCCACCCGCTTTCTAATAATGGTCACATTCCTTTATCGTCGATTCAGAACAGCTTCTGCTTTCCTTGGATAATACCGGGAAGGCTAATCTTGACATGAGTCTCCCCTTCCAGAGGCTCGAACGGCTGCTTGCTGGCGAGCCATTTGCCCAGTCGGTGCTGCTCCCGCTTCTCGGCCAGCTCGTTCTCGTCGATCCACTGCAGCGTATTGGTCGGGCAAACGGACGCGCACATCGGCGGGATGCCATCCTTCGTACGGTCGTAACAAAGATCGCATTTATACATCAGGTTCTGTTCTTCATCGAATTTTGGAATCCCGTAAGGACAGGCGATCGTACAGTTTTGACATCCGATGCATTTCTCGACGAGAGCGGACAGCACCGCTCCTTCTTCCGTGATCTGGATCGCTTGCGCCGGACAGCTTCTGGCGCATGCCGGGTTAACGCAGTGCAGGCACATCAGCGGAATCGTCTGCCGGTCCACCAACGGATTGACATCATAGACGTAATTGCGGTTCCGTTCGTCGTGGCCGCCGCATTGCGTACAAGCGGCGAGACAGCTTCGGCAGCCGATGCAGTTGTCCATTTCGATATACAGTATTTTTTTCACAGCAGTGCTCCCTTCGTCCCATCCGCCAGCTTCTCAATCTGGGCCGCGCAAGCTTTAAATTCCGGCATTCGCGACATCGGGTCCAACGCAGCGATGGTCAACAGATTGATCGACTGCTCATGTCCGAAATGATAAGGGACAAACACGGTATCTTTACGTATGGCTTCGATGATCTTCACTTTAAAGTACGCTTCGCCGCGCCGGGTAAACAAGCGGACGGTTTCTTCGTGCTCGATACCGTACAGCTTGGCCGTTTCCGGGTGAACCTCGACGAACGGCTCCGGGCACATATCCCGCAAAAAGGGGATTCTCCGCGTCTGGTTTCCGGATAAGTAATGATAGACGACCCTGCCGGTGGTCAGCCTGAGCGGATACTGCTCACACGGCTCTTCCGCAGGCGGGCGGTAAGGAAGCGCGCATATTTTCGCTTTGCCGTCCGGATGATAAAACTTCTTATCCAAAAACATATAGGGAGTTCCTTGATCCTGCTCGTCCCGGCAGGGCCAGAATATTCCGTTTTGCTTCTCGATTTTATCCCACGTCGCCCCGTAGTAATCCGCATATCCGCCTTTGGACGCAAGCCTGAATTCGTCCGCGACTTTGCTGGCCGTCGTTAGATGACGGAAATATTGGCCTCGGCCGAGACGTTCGGCCAGCTCCACTTGAATGAGCCAATCCGGCTTCGACTCGCCAAGCGGCTCCTGAGCCTTATTGATCTTGATGATCCGGCCTTCCAGATTGGTCACGGTGCCCTCATCCTCCGACCACGTTACGGAAGGAAGGACGACATCGGCAAATTCCGCCGATTCGGATAAGAACATATCGCAGCAAACCATGAAATCCAGACTTTTCAGCGCCGAGCGGACGTAATTTAGATTCGGAGCGGAAACCGCAGGGTTGGAGCATAACAAATATAAGCCGCGGATCGTTTTTTCGGTCATCAATTCGAACATCTCATAGGCCGAAACGCCGGGCTGCGGCATCTCTTCCGGCGAAATTCCCCAGACGCTGCACACTTCCTGCACGTGCTTCGGATTGGTGATTTTGCGGTAGCCCGGAAGCGCATCCGCTTTCTGTCCGTGCTCTCGGCCGCCCTGGCCGTTACCTTGGCCTGTAAACGTGGCTACGCCGGATTTGGGCCGGCCGATTTTGCCGGTAACCAGGCACATGTTCGTATAGGCCGATACGTTGTCCGTTCCTTTCTGCTGCTGCTCGATCCCGCGCGCGAACATGACGATGGCATTCGGCGCTTTGCCGTAGATTTCGGCGGCGCGGATCAATTTCTCCGGCGCCACGCCCGTAATTTCACTCGTATACTCCGGGGTAAAAGCCTTCACAACCTCCATCGTTTCTTCGAAGCCGTTCGTATGCTCGCGAATAAACGCTTCATCCACATAGCCTTGCTGAATCAGCAGATTCACCATGCAGTTCGCCAGCGCCAGATCGGTGCCGGGCTTGAGATCGAGATGGACGTCGGCCCGTCTCGCAATCGGGGTTTCCCGCGGGTCCGCCACGATCAGATACCCGCCGCGATTCTGCACCTCCCACACCCGGAACATCGAGGTCGGATGGCAGTCGGCCGTGTTGCTTCCGGCAATAAACAAGCAATCCGTCTGGTGAACATCCGTCCATGGCAGCGTAGATCCGCGATCTACCCCAAGGCTGCGCATGAAACCTGCTGCCGCGCTGGACATACAGAATCTGCCGTTATAATCGATGTAGCGCGTCTGTAGGGCGACGCGGGCAAATTTGCCGGTCAGGTAGCATTTCTCGTTCGTCATGGATACGCCGCTGAATACAGACAACGAATCTTTGCCGTAGTTGTTCTGTAGCTCCGTGAACTTCCGCGCGATCAAGTCGTAGGCTTCGTCCCACGACGCTTCCCGGAAGCCTTCCTTCGTTCCTTTCTTCGAAGCGTCATCCCGGATCAACGGCCGGAGCAGCCGGTCGTCATGGTTCGTTTGCTGGTAAGCGGTGACGCCTTTGGGGCACATTTTACCCAGATTCACCGGAAAATCGTACCTTGGCTCTACGCCTATAATCGTGTTGCTATCCGTATCCACCCTCAGATGCATGCCGCACTGCATGCCGCAGTAAGAACAGTGGGTCGGAACCAGCTTTTCCTTCGGATGATGCTTATTTTCAATCTCGCGGTAAAATTTATCCTTTTGCATTCTGGTTCGCCTCCTTGACCTTAATTTCGTGGGTTGGGACACCCGCAAACCGCGACATGCGATACTTCCGCCGGCAAGGCAGGCACAGCTCGGCCAGGTGAAAGCCTTCGTCCATCTTGAATTCAACGCCGCTTTGCTTCAACACTTCGATCACATCGTTCGATTGCTCGGCCGAAACAAATCCGGTGCCGCACACCTTACAGGCTTTCATTTCCTTCTCCCCATAGTGCTCCCGGTAATTTCGGGCGAGCACGCTCACCGGCCGGAACGGAATATGCGCCAGCTTGCCGAAAGGAAGATAGATTAGCGTAATAATGACGGACCATTGATGAATCAGCGTAATGACCGGATGGCCCCAGCCGTGCAGGAACATATTCGCCCCCGTGAGCATCAGTCCCGTAATGCTGATAAACAGGAGCAGGTACAAGGGGAGAAAATCGTATACGAAGGTTTGCTCCGCTCTCGCCTGCATGTTTTTGATACGCCGGTACAGCGCCATACACACGCCGGCGATGACCATGAAAGCTGTAATGTTTAGTGCATTGTAAAACAAGTAGGCAATCCAGCCGTCCGCTTTGACCCGCATGATGTCGATGCCGAAGCCTACAACCGTGTAGGTTCCGTTATTCTCCATCGTAAAGTACATCCATCCGAATACGAGCGGAAACGTAACCAGACAGGCGAGAACACAGCCCCACCCCAGCAAAATGTGCTGGGTCCAGCGGTAAATACCGCGGTTCCATATAAACTTGTAGGTGGCCAAATGCTCAACGGTGGTTTGCGGCGTGCTTCTGCGAAACAGCAACCGAAGGCCTTTCTTGATGATGACCTTTGTTGGCGGACGCTCGGCCCAAGCGATAAACCGGTAGAAAAAGCCTCCGATAAAAACGACCGTCCCGACCATGTACCCGTATAAAGCCAAGTCGATATGTGTAAAAAAGCGGGACCCGATATACATCAGAATGATGAGACAAACAACGGTTAAAAAGTACATCTTGGCAAATTTGGATGCAAACGCCCGGTCCATGTTTTGACCTCCATAATTCGTTTTTGGTCACTTTCATTAAAGCATCGCCCTCACTCTGTTGACTGTGACGGAAGTCACAAGCCTGACCCGAGAAGGGGATTTTGTTTAAAAAAACATACATCACTCCGCGGCAAGGGCTTTCGGTACATAAACGCAGTAAGGATCGCTTTCCATATAATCTCCGGTCACGGCATAGGCTCTCGCCCTCGAACCGCCGCACAATGCCTTGAATTCACAAACCCCGCATTTTCCCTTTAACCGCGACTTGTCACGCAATGCGGTCATGACCGGAGAACTGCGATAAATTTCCGTTAGCGGCCGCTCCCGGACATTGCCGCATACGACAGGCAAAAATCCGCTTGGGTAAACATCTCCGGTATGGCTGATAAACACAAACCCGTCTCCGTCATTTACCCCCTTCGGCGCGCGTCCGAGAAGATCCGGGCGTTTCGTCCCCATGGCCGCAACCTGCTCGCCTGAACGCTGCCTCTCCTGCAGGAGAACCCGCCGGTAATGCGGCGCTTCCGTTGCTTTTACGCCATACGGCATCCTTTGCTGAATCTGACACAGCCATTTCATTACTTCTTCGTGCTGCTCCGGGGTGATGATATCTTTCACCATCCCGCGTCCGGTGGGCACAAGGAAAAATACGCTCCACAGCACGGCTCCCATCTCCTTGACCTTGTCCGCGATCGCTTCCAGATCATGAAGATTATATTGGGATACGGTCGTATTCACCTGAATCGGGATTTGCTGTTCTTTTAAGTATTCGATCCCTCTCATGGTCAGATCGTAAGAACCCTTCGTTCCGCGAAAATGGTCATGAATCTCCGCAGAGGAGCCGTCGAGACTGAACGCCCACCGCGACAGCCCGACTTCCTTCGCCTTCCGGACCGCTTCGCGCGTCACCTTCGGTGTGGCGCTCGGCGTCATGGAGACAGGAAGACCTTTCTCTTCGATCGCATAGCGGGCAAGCTCGAACAGATCGGGCCGCATTAACGGATCTCCGCCGGTAAAGACGAATAGCGGATGATCCATCTTGGCGATCTCGTCGATAAGCTGCTTCCCCTCTTCGAAGGACAGCTGTCCGGGGTCCGCTCCATACTGTGCCTCCGCGCGGCAATGCAAACATTTCAAAGCGCAGGCCCGGGTGACTTCCCATATGACGATGAACGGGTTCTCGCTGTAATTCCTTTCTTGGATAAGGGGCTTCAATAACATTCCTCCTTCTCATTTGCAATCTGGAGAGAAAGCATGAATATTTTTATTGATCCGAAGCATCCTAAGCCAAAGCTCATGAGAGCATGAACCTGCAGCCGGTTCACTTTAACGCCATCGTAAAGCATCTGCACGATTCGCTTGCCCATTTCGGCGTCAGCGAGCAGGAAATCGAGCAAGCCTTATCTCATGTCGCCTAAGTAAAAGACGATGTGCTGCATAAATAGGGAATGACAAGGAAGCTGAGAAAGACCGCAGACTTGCATAGGTTTGAAGCTTTCTCAGTTTCTTTCTTTATTTATTTCTTAGCTTTGAAATGTCGCTGAACATCCCCGCGTAATGTTTCACTTCGCCGGCGTCGTTTTTAATTGCGCTGATTGTCAGCCATTGCAGGTACTCTTCGCCGTTTTTCCTCCGGTTCCATATTTCGCCCTGCCAGAAGCCTTGCTCTTTGATCGTTTTCCACATCGCGGCGTAAAAATCCGACGGCTGTTTGTCTGATTTTAAAATGCGCGGATTTTCCCCAACGACTTCCTCCTGCGTATAGCCGGTCACTTTGGTGAACGCCGGATTCACCTGCCGGATCATCCCCTTCAAATCGGTGATAAGAATGGCTTCCGCCGTATTTTCAATAATTTCCGTAGCCAACCGAAGCCGGTCTTGGTAATACATCCAAAACACAAGGACAAGGCTGACCAAAGCAAACTCGGACAACGCCATGAATCCGATGGCATAATGGCCCGTCAAGCTAAGTAACGAAGTGAGAATCAGCGGCGGGAAAAATCCCCCGAGGCCGCCCATGGCGGAAACGATACCGTTCACCAGCCCGGCCTGCTTCAGGAAATAGAGAGGCACCAGCTTGAAAATCGTGCCGTTTCCCGTCCCTGCGCAAACCGCGATCAGCAGACAACCGACGGTATAAAGCTGAATGCCCGGCGCGAAGGAAAGCAAGATGCCGGATAAGGTCAGCCCCCCGAATACAAACATCAGAATGACGAAAGAATTGAACTTGTCGCCGAGCCATCCGCCGATCGGTCGTGCCGCTGTCGCGATCGCGATAAATACAGCCGTTCGGAGGCCCGCGTCCGCCTTGGCCAATTCGAAGTGGCTGACGAGAAAGTTCGGCAAATAGATGGTGAACGCGACGAAGCAGCCGAAGGTGATAAAATAAAACAGGCTGATCGCCCACAGCCGCGGATTGCGGTAGATTTCCTTCATCTGCTCCCGCACCGGAGTCACGACCTTCGGCTCCTTGCGGTCGCCAAGAAAAACATGAAGGAGGACAAACACGGCAAGCAGAATCAAATACAGCTGTACGGTGGCCGACCATCCGATCGAGCTTGCGATAACGGGAGCGCCGAACGCCGACACCGCCGTCCCCAGGTTGCCGATGCCGTAAAGCCCGTTCACGGAACCGTGCTTTTCCTTCGGATAATATTTCGGCAGCGAAGTAACGCCGACCGAAAATACCGCGCCGCCGATGCCGAGGAAAAAACCGCCGATGAGCAGATCGACGAACGTCGTTGCCTGGCTCACATAATAGACAGGAAGCAGCAGCAGAACAAAGCTGATGGCGAACAGCTTTCTCGCACCGTATTTATTCGTCCAGAAACCGATCGGAATCCGCAGGATCGAACCCAGAATCACGGGCACGGCCGTTACCCAGGACAGCTGTCCAGGGGTCATCGGGATGTCCGACTTGATGAAAGGCATGAGCGAAGACAGAATCACCCACACAGCAAAACCGAGAATGAGACTTACCGTTTGCAACGGCAATTGGAGCTTTCGAACATCCATCTTATTTCCCTCCACTCTTAGTGAAAATTGTCTTTTCATTAGGAACATATTGAAAATAACATTTCTCATTATTTCTTCACTGTGATTTAAATCATCATGAACCGTAATTACTCAGTGAAAAATGACACCCTTTCACAAAATGCACACAAAATATTTCAAAAATCGACATTCCGTTATCCTGCACCCGTGCCGATCCGGTATGATTCGAGTCACATAAAAGAGGTCGCCTCCCATAGACGACCTCTTCTTGCAAATCCGCTTGTTAAGATTCGTTGGCGGGATGGCTTACGCGCTGGAAAAGAATGTTGTTTTCCAAATGGATATGCTGGAACAAATCCGATTCGAGCCCTTGCAGCTTGTGGAACGCTAGCGTGTAAGTCCGGCACGCGCCGGCCGGCAGCTTGTAATCGCTCGTGACGGCTCTCATCTCGTGCAGAAGATTGCCGACGCCGCTGTGATCCGCCTCAAGGTCCCTTATCGCATTCGCCGTTTTCTCCGCAAGGGATGGGACCGGATGGTTCTCCCATTCCCTAATTAACGGAAAGACAGTCGCCTCCTCGGCGATCAAATGCTGCTCAAGCTCCATTTTCATCTGATGAAAAAGCATATGAAGCTTGGCGAGCTCGCGGCGTTCCGGACCGTGTACCCGCAAAATTTTGGTGATGAATTCGCTTAACACAGGGAGCTCTCGCTGCAAATACATGTGGTGGGTGCTGACGATATGATCGATTAACCGACTCGACGATAGCTTGCGCCAGTCCGTGTTAGGATCGGTTCTGTTCTTCGCTTCCTCGTAGAACCGGTTCAATTTTTCGATGAAAGCTTCTTCCTCGATGTTTTTCTGTCTAAGCGCCGTTGTCAGGGGGCGGCCCCCGCCGCAGCAAAAGTCGATGCCGTGCTCCTGAAACAAGTTGCTGGACCCGGGAAAAGCAGTTACGATTTGTCCGATCGTTTCGGAACCGTTAAAAGTATTGCTCATTGGTTTGACCTCCTTTTGACATGACCGTTTATCCAGTGATCATGTTCTTGTCTAAATTGTAATGCAATGAGCGTAAGCCTACTGTGTTTGCAATCACGTTTTTTCGGCTCTCCTAACCCAAAAATGAAAAGTCCAAGGTTCGTTGCCGGTAAGCAACAAAACTTGGACTTTTTCCAGAAAATGAAGCTGAATTCAACTATCCTTCTCAGCCTTCATCGTTGAATGATCGCAGCGGAAAGAATTAAGAACTGCACCGCACCCACAATTTCAATAATTCCCGCCTTCCAGGGCCGAATCGGCTTGCCTGCGAAAGCGAATGCCCGCGCAGCGGAATACGCATATGCGAGGATCATCCACGGATAGCCTGCCGCCCACAGGACGAATGGGAGCAAACCGTGATACGCTCGCGTATAAGCGATCCATCGCCTGTTCTCTCTTTCGCGGAATACCGCCTTCACAAAAAAGACGCTGCTTGTAAAATGCAAAAAGCTGAACAGAACGACCGACGCCATCATCCGGTCCCATCCTCCCCCGCCTATCAGGTAAGCGGCGGCTCCCCCGATGCTGAATAGGAGGACGGCGCAAAGATCGTTAATCAGTGCCCTTTCGGATTTGTGTCTCGTATGCCATATGTTCACCGAAAGCAGTACAAGAAGAAGCGGGCCGAAATAGAGCAACGCCGGATGGCTGAAAAGCGGCGGGACCAAACAACAAGCCGCAAGCAAACCGTAAATTGTCCCCCATTTGATCCAATGCCGCCGATTCGTTTTATTTTTCATGGATTGAAGAAAAGGATAAGACGATAGATAGAGAAGCAGCCATCCCATAAATAACGGCAGATGCATTAACTGCGGCTGCCCGGCGAACATGCCAAGCAGAAAAGGAACGCTCACCATCGCCCAACCGCCGTGTTCATGAGGAATCACTATACTTCGCTTTTTCATGGGACAGCCGCTCCTCTCGCACCTTATTGCACAACCATCATATAATTGTCTCCCATGCTTGATCTATGATCTTGTTCACTTATCGCGTAAATGACTTACCTACTACATCCAACCAAAAAGACCCCCGTCTCCAAAAAGAGACGAGAGCCTATTGCTTATCCCGGGTCCGCTTCATCCAAAACCAACGTACCGGCTTCCACCACCCCCGGCTCGCTGCGACTGTTCGTCCTGAACTACTGTCCCGTTCATCTGTGTTGGCTTATTCGATTTGTGGAACAACGATCACGTGCCGCAAAAGGTGCGGTAAGGACGGTTGGATGCCGCAGGCAGCGTGCAGTATTCCGCCTGCTCGGGAGCGTGCGCGTATGGATTCGACAGCGCCTGCACAAGCCGCTCCATCACGCTGTAATCTCCCTGCTCCACCGCGGCATCCAGCGCTTCTTCTACCCGGTGGTTGCGCGGAATAAGCGCGGGATTGCTGCTCCGCATCAACTGCTGCGAGGATTCCTGCGGCTCTTGCTGCCTGCCCCGTCTTGCCTGCCACAGCTCGTGCCACTGGGCGAATTCCGTCGTTCCGTTGAACGCTAACTCCTCATGCTTATCGAACGTTAAAGCCCGGAACGTATTCGTATAGTCCGCCCGATGCTTTTGCATCATGACGAGAAGGTCCTTAATTAGAGCTTCGTCCTCCGGCTCTTCGTTAAAAAGGCCCAGCTTCGCCCTCATTCCCGCGAGCCAATGACGACCGAACAGCTCGACAAAATCGGAAATGGCATCCTCCGCCAGCCGGATCGCCTGATCCTCGTCGTCATGCAGCAGCGGCAATAAGGCTTCGGCCAATCGCGCGAGATTCCACGCGGCAATCGACGGCTGATTGCCATAGGCGTAACGGCCTTGAACGTCGATGGAGCTGAACACCGTTGCCGGATCGTAGGCATCCATGAAGGCGCAAGGACCGTAGTCGATGGTCTCCCCGCTTAGAGCCATGTTGTCGGTATTCATCACCCCGTGAATAAAGCCGACGAGCTGCCATTTGGCAATCAGCGCGGCCTGACGCTTGATCACTTCCTGAAGCAGGGCAAGATAGCGGTTCTCCGCCGCGTCAGCCGCCGGATAATGCCTCTGTATGGTGTAATCCGCCAGGGCCCGGAGCTCCTCAACGGTGCCCCAATTGGCAGCGTATTGAAAGGTTCCGACGCGCACATGACTCGCGGCCACGCGGGTCAGAACCGCGCCGGGCAGCTCGGTTTCGCGGATGATTTCCTCGCCGGTGGTCACTACCGCCAAACTGCGTGTGGTCGGAATACCGAGCGCATGCATCGCTTCGCTGATGATGTATTCGCGCAGCATCGGTCCAAGCGTCGCCCGACCGTCGCCTCCGCGGGAATACGGCGTCCGGCCGGAACCCTTGAGCTGAATATCTACCCGGGTCTTGTCGGGGGTAATCTGTTCGCCAAGCAGCAAGGCCCTACCGTCACCCAGCATGGTAAAATGCCCGAATTGATGCCCCGCGTAAGCCTGAGCAAGAGGTGAAGCCCCTTCGGGAATACGGTTACCGGCAAACACCGCTACGCTATCGCTGCCTCGCAGCGCCTGAGCGTCCAACCCCAAGGATGCCGCTAACCGCTCATTAAGAACGATCAGCTTCGGCGAACGGACAGGGGTCGGGTCGAGCTTGGAATAAAACATTTCTGGCAGACGCGCATAGCTGTTATCGAAATTCCATCCTGCTTCCGGGATTACTTTGTTCTCAGTCATCGGATCTCCTTTTTACCGTTCAAAAATTAGTACGAGGCCGCCGCAATAGTGTTTACTTCTACCAGTTTATTATACACTTTCCAGCGCGTTTAGGCATATGAAACAAAAAGAAACCGCCGGCAGGACGTTTGTCCCGCTGGCGGTTTGCGCTTCGCCGTCTCAATCATGCAGCCACCAAGAGCAGGCAGCTTTAACCGATCACCTTGACGACGTTCCCTTCGGAATCCTTAATGTGCGTTTTTACAATTTGAATCGCAATTCCCGGTAAAGCGGAGAGCTCAATCACGCTTTCCTTAGGCAGCAATTTCCGGCTCAATTCCCCGGCCGTCGCATCATCCAGCGTGAATAGGATCTCTTCCTCTCCAACTTCGCATTCCGCCTTCTCGCCCGCTTCAAACACGACCCGGATCTCCGGACCGAACAGCGTCAGCTCTTTCCCCTTCAGAATGCGCCCTTGAAGCAGCTTTCCGATGATTTCGGCTTGCTTGGCTCCCAGCGTAAGCGTGGAAGGCGACTTGCTAAACAAGCCCTTTTTCCCAGGCTCCCAAGCTAACTGATCATTATATAAAACACCGGTATTCGAGCCTTCCTCTTGCATTCCTTTCTGCACGGCTTCGGCAATGGCCGGAATCCCCAGATGCGAAGCCCGTCCCAAATCCGTGATGTAATGAGGCATATGATTCAAGCAAACGGAGAGCACGCCAAGCGTATTCCACGTTTGCATCGCTTCGAGCTCGTCGCGCGTAATCCCGACCATCTGCACAAATTGCACCCGCCCGTTCGGCGTATCGATGGCCGGAAGCTCCGGGTCCTCGACGAAAGCCAAGGCGGTCAGCTGCGTATCGGCATCCAGGCAGATCGGACCGTTGGCATCCAAGTAATCGCCCGATCTAAAAATATTGCCGCTTTTAAACACGTACCTCGCCATATTTTGGAGCAGGTTCAGCGCCCAGGCCGGAGGCTCTTCCTCGTCTTCCTCGCATGCCAGCCGAAACGTCAATTCGAATCCATAGCCGCTCTCTTCGGCATCGTCCGACTCCTTATCGTATAGCTCCGAAAATCCATAAGTCACGAAATGCCAATGCGGTGTAGGCTCGTCCACCTCATACACACTGATGCCGTCCAGCGGATCTTCTCCCCCCAACATAAAGGGAAGCATCGATCCGTAATGCATCGGCTCTTGATCCCCGTAAAGCCTCGACATTTCCTCATCAATGGCATCCCAGCCCGCTGTGCTTTCTTCTTCGCTCATTATCCGTTCCCTCCCAAAAGTTCTGTCCAAGTTGCCTTAGCAGGCATTCGGAGTCGTATCCCCTCAGGCTTTCATCGCTGTTCCCTGCAAAAAAATCCTTGGGATGGCATCGCCGTTCCTTCAATGCAAGCGCCAAAATAGCCTTAGACGTCAAGAAACGCTTCTAACATAGTAACCCTTTATGGAAAATATATCAATGTGAGCTATCTTCGACTTGATAGAATACAGCCGAGCGGACGCAGGACATGACCTGAACTCGCTCGGCTGTATTTTTACAAATTGCGCCTTTCTATGCTTCTTCCAGTTCTTTGACTTGCCGCCGTTTTCCTATGCCAAAAACATAATAGCTCACAACGACGATCAGAATGAATGCCGCTCCGACAATCAGCGAGACACGGGTATCGGGGTTAAACCACATTCCGATTAGCACCAGGAACAAGAAAATGATCGTGATGTAGTTGCTGACCGGGAAGAAAATAGACTTAAACGGATGATCCTTCAAGCCGTCCTTCCATTTCTTTCTGAAATTAAATTGACTGAAGGCCAACGCAAACCACGGCACCATGCCCGGAAGAACACTGGCACTGTAAATATACAGGAACAATTTGGAGTTGGGAAACAGGTAATTAAACAGAACTCCGACTAACAGCAATGAAATCGTGGTAGCGATGCTATTCCTCGGGACGCCGCTGCGGGATACTTTTCCGAAAAATTTAGGCGCCTGACCGTTGGAGGCCAACGTATACAGCATTCTGCCCGCGCTGTAAATCCCGCTGTTGCAGCCTGACATTGCAGCCGTGAGAACAACGAAATTAATGATGCCCGCAGCGGCGACAATGCCTATCTTGGCAAAGGTCATAACGAAGGGGCTGCCGATTTCGCCGACTTGGTTCCAAGGATACAGCGTGACGATGACAAAGACCGCGCCTGCGTAAAAAATCAAAATGCGCCAGACGATATTTTTGATCGCTTTGCGTAAGGTGAATTTCGGATTTTCCGCTTCACCGGCGGTAATCCCAACCAATTCAACGCCTTGATAGGCGGCCGTCACGATGCAGAGGGCAAATAAAAACCCTTT
The DNA here is from genome assembly GCF_024213375.1 of Paenibacillus sp. MZ04-78.2. GTDB lineage: Bacteria > Bacillota > Bacilli > Paenibacillales > NBRC-103111 > Paenibacillus_G. The sequence goes on from NZ_JANAVJ010000013.1 coordinate 34,076, forward strand.
CAATCCTCCGGCGAAAAAACCGCCATGCGCGTAAAGATTCGAAAGGCCGATGGGCTGTCCTCCGTTGCCTAAACCGAAGAAGATCATGGCCGTTCCAACCACAATCATGGCGACGATCGCGACGACTTTGATCATGGCGAACCAAAATTCAAATTCTCCGTATAATTTGACAGCCGCTAAATTGGCCGCCGCAATGATTGCTACGCCTGCCAAGGCCGGCAGCCATTGCGGAATGTCGGGAAACCAATAGCCGACATAAATGCCGATGGCGGTCACTTCCGCCATGCCCACCGTTAGCCATAAGAACCAGTAGCTCCAAGCCGTCAAGTAACCGGCCAGAGGGCTGATATATTTATGAGCGAACGTAGCAAAAGATCCGGTCACCGGTTCGAGAATCAGCATCTCCCCCATGATCCGCATGACAAAAAACACAATAATCCCTGCTAATAAATAGGCCAGCAATACGGACGGGCCAGCCCATTTTATCGTGCTTGCCGACCCCATGAACAAGCCGACGCCAATCGTGCCTCCGAGCGCAATCAGTTCAATATGCCTCGTCTTCAGTCCTCGGACTAATGTCTTAGATTCCACAAAAATGCCCCCATTCCATGTATGTTCTCCGACCACATTTTTTATGTATTCAACAAATATTGTCATTATCCTCCTGATAAAGGGAAGCAGCGCAGAAATTGTTGCAGGGTCCGCCAACCAGGCGGTAACGCAACATTTCCGTCTTAAATTAAAAAAAGACACGTGCCTCTAAAGGTCGTGTCTTGTGCAGGATTGGGCTTTTGGAAGCCCTCGATTTTTCTTATCTCGGAAAGCTGCCTTTTCATGTAGGAATCCCACAGATGATGACTGTAGCAGGCACAAGGCCATCCGCACATCCTTACGTATAAAAAATGAGACTGTGACTCACGCACAGTCTCATTCACATCCGTACCCGTACTTTACAACCACGCCGGTTGTTCGTTCCCATGCTCGATTCGCACTTCATTATCGCGATACACGGCAATAAGCTTGCCTGTTACGTCAGCAGCGAACAATACCGAACGCTCCGCTTCAATCGTAAAACGGTACTGCGCGCCGTTAGCCGGGTCCTCAATCTCCACATTCGCAGGATGAGCGTACTCGGATACGAAGACGAAGAGCGCCCCCTTCGCAAACGAAAGCTTGCGTCCATAAATACCTGCAAGCTCCCCGCCCCGCCGCCATACCATTTCGGCCTGCACACCGGCTGCCTGGACGACATGCTTGTACAGCTCGCGAATCGGTTCAGTGCGGTCGTTCAATTCGACCGGCAGCGGACACCAGAATAGGCGTCCCATTCCTAGAAAAACGTCGGTCAACCGGGTACCACCGGACGACGTATCCTCTTCGGAAATCCCTTTGCCCAGCTCGGCGATTTTGCGGCGTCCGAACGAGACGGAATGGGCATTCCCGTCAATCATCAGCTGCTCTTCCCGGCATACGTTCCCTTCCCGGTACGGACCGAACGGCTCACTGAGACGCCCGGTCGGCCGCCAATATTCATCCAGCCCGAGCGGCCCTGTGAAGAGCAGCGTCCCGCCTCGGGTACGGATATGCTCGACTAAAGTCTCCATCGCCTGGTCGCTGAAATTGTGCGCGCTCGGAACGACGATCAGCTTCGGGCAGAGCTCGGATAGCGGCCCGAGATCATATTCCCCGACAGCGAAAAACGGACATTTCAGCTCGTAAGCAAGCACCCGGGTCAGCCGGGAAGTCGCTTCGCAGGCGAGCCTGCGGTTCGAGAAGTCGTTCGAATACGGGAAGACGACGCAGATTTCCTCCGGTTTTCTTCCGGTAAACAAGTCGCGGATTTCGTTCATAAAGCGGCCGAAATCGTACGAAACATCCGCCTCCGGCTTCTCCGTCCCGTCGGCCCGTAGGGCGCCGATGTTCGACTCGTTAATGTTGTTCATGTAATAATTCGTGTTCCAGATCCATTGAATTGCTCCGGCGGCACCGGTAGCAAACGCATACGCATATTTGCGCTCCAGCAAATATTTCAGCTCGCTCTCCGACCGCTTCGCCCGCCCGTCCGGCGTCTCCAGATACATGATGCCGGTTTCCTGCACCAGATTCGGCTTCTCCACCACCTTGGTAAAAATGCCGTCCCATACCAAATCGTCATTCAGCCACCACGAATGAACCGACGTGTAATCGACCTCGGAGCCGTAGAACAACGGCGACGGACGCTGGCCGCCTAGCGCTTCGTCCTGCCCGACCGTAATAAGCGCCCCGGGATGCAGTGCGCGGATCGTACCGCTTAGACTGCGTATCCACTCGTTGTGCATCTCCATCGTAAACAAGGTGTAGTCGAGCCAAGGCGCTCCCCTTTTGCCTCTCGCCATATCGTGCACGTCGAAGTTGATCTCTTCCGGCGCGGGCGGACTGGCCGCCTCGAAGGTCGGCAGCTCGGACGGCGTCATGCCCCAGCGCTCCTGCAGCCGCCGCACCGAGCCGTGCCGTCTTTGCAGCCAAGCGGAATAGGCCGTACGCTCCTCCCGGTCGCGCACCGGACGCGGACCGGCGAACACCCGCTGCGGATCGAACAGCGAAGGCTCGTTGATCAAGTCCCAATGCACGTTTGTCGTATAGCGATGCCGCGATACGATACCAGCCAGAAACCGTTTCTGCGCTTCCACGCTCCGCGGGTCCAGATACGGATTCGCCCCTTCCCACGCCTCCGGCGCAAACGTAAAAAACGTAAAATTCACTTCCAGCCCGTGCCTTTTCGCCGTAAGAATAAAAGCGTCGATCGCGCGCAGCGCCTCCTCGGACAGATGGCCGTCGACGAACATCACCTGCCGGTGCGCCGTCCAGATTCCGGTCCGGATGAAGTTGATTCCGGCCCGCTTCATCTGCGCCATATCCCGGTTCCACACCGACACATTCGGCAGAAACAGAAATTTCCGCGCTACATCCGAGCTCATGTAGGTCATGCCGACCACCGGCATCGGACGACCGTCCTTCCAGAAATAATCCCGGTCGCACCGCAACGGACTGCCCGTGCGAAGCAGCTCTTCGTCCCTTCCCCAGAAGCCTTGCCGCAGCATGCGGACCTCGCCGAGGTCAGACTCCGCTCTACAGACAATCTCGTACAGCCCCGGCTCGACGGAAACCGGCAGCAGCAGCTCTGCGAAGCTCTGCTCGCGGGACACGGCGGCCCGAAGCTCCCCCGACCATAACGGGTCCGCCAGACCTCCGCCCGCGTTCGCTGTCCAATCCTCCCGGCGGACTTCGATGGCAAAGCGCCAAGAGCGGCCGGCCGGGGCCGTCCCGTCCGTTCGCCGCATGCCCTGCATTTGCAGCTTCAGCTTCGGCCGTTCGCCCGGCTCGTACGACGCGTAGTTCGTTTTGAGCGTCAGCTCGGTCACGCCGAGCGCGCAGTACGCCGCCCATTCCGCAAGGGCCGCAGCCCCGCCCTTTTCCCAGAACAACGCTGTCGCAAGCTGGTGAACGAACAGCCAGCGGCCTCCGGCGAACTCGCCTTTCGTATTTTCCAGCAGCACTACGGGAGCGGCGACCTCTCGGCCCTCGGACGAGAGGCCTTTCAGCAGCGGGTACAGATGCGCGTCCATCGGTCCGGCCGAGCCGCTTTCGTGCGGTTGGTCGTCATGCCGCGTTACGTGGAGAATGAGGCTGTAGGTCGGCTGAATCTCAAACAGCGGCTCTTGCCCGCGCAGCAGAGGCACATCTTCGCTGGCCACCAGCTTCGCGACCGGAGCCGGATCGACCGTCATCGCTTCGTGAATGCGAAGCTGCCGGTGATAGGCCGTTTGCTCCGCTTCGGCGTGCCATGCTCCGTTCTCACGGTAGACCGGAATGCGGAACGGGGCTCCGCCCATGCTAACAAGCCCGCCTCCCCTTTGCAGAAATTCCAGGATCGCACCCCACGCTTCCTTCGGGAAATAAGGGGCATGGAGATTCACCAAACACTCGGTTGCCATGCCCGCGAGCGCCTGCGACAGCTGCTCCGCCCGGACCACGCGGAAGACGCCGGACAGCCGTTCGAGACCGGCTTCATCCATTCGTTCCCCAAGGAAAGGGAACTCCGGATCATACAATACGATAACGTTGTCCATGCTGACTCCTTTCTAGCCTTTGACCGAACCGATCATCGCGCCTTTGACGAAATATTTTTGCACGAACGGGTATACGATCAAGATCGGCAGCGTGGCGACCACGATATTTGCCATTTTGATCGTCGATTCGCTAATTTCCTGCTGGTAGGCGATGCTGATGCCTTGGCTTTGCATCGCCGTCGACGTATTGGTCAGCAGGTCCCGCAATACCGCTTGCAGCGCCCATTTGTCCTTCGAAGAAATATACAGGATCGTGGAAAAAAAGTCGTTCCAATACATGACGGCCATAAACAAGGCAATCGTGGCCAGCACCGCTTTCGACAGCGGAAGCACGATCCGGAAAAAAATAACCAGATCGTTCGCCCCGTCGATGTAAGCCGACTCCTCCACCTCCGCCGGAATTCCGGCAAAAAAGCTGCGCATGATGAAAATATTCCACGCCCCGATCGCCGACGGAAGAATGAGCGCCAAATACGAGTCCAGCATCCCCAGCTCCTTGACGAGCAAATAACCGGGGATCATGCCGCCGTGGAACAGCATCGTAAACAAAATCATTAGCGTAAACAGCTTCCGGCCCCGCAAGCGCGATTTTGAGATCGCGTACGCAGTCGCCGCCGTAATGAACGTGGCAAGCAAGGTGCCCGTCAGCGTAACGATGAGCGAAACCTTGAAACCGGACAGCACGGCCGTATTGCCGAGCACCGTTTCGTATGCGGCGAGCGAGAAGCCTTTGGGCAGGAGAAACAATCCGCCGCTTCCCGCCAGCTTCGCATCGCTTAACGAATACATGATCACGTACCAGTACGGGTAAAGCATGATAACGACGAGCGCCAGCATGAACAGCGTGTTGGCCGCTTGGAACAGCCTGCTTCCGGCGAACGGCTTCCTTTTCAGCTTCCTCACCATAAGCCCTCCTCGCCGAACCTTTTCGCCAGTTGATTCGAAGCTGCGACCAGAATCAGCGCAATAACCGACTTAAACACACCGGCGGCCGCCCCCAAGCTATAGCTCGCATCCACGATCCCTTTGCGGTATACGTACGTGTCGATAATATCCGCCACATCCATGACCAGCGGATTGTACAGCAGCAGCGTTTGCAGGAATCCCGCGTCCAAAATGTTGCCGAGACTGAGAATGAACAGGATAACGATCACGTGGCGGATCGACGGAAGCGTAATGTTCCACATTTGCCGGAACCTTCCTGCCCCATCCACGATGGCGGCTTCGTACAACTGCGGGCTGATACCCGAAATGGCGGCCAAATAAATGATCGTCCCCCAGCCGACCTCCTTGTAAATATCGGTAGCGACCAGAATGGAGCGGAAATACGATTTTTCGATCAGGAAGTCAATCGGCGCTCCCCCGAACCAGCCCATCACCTGATTGACCAGACCGTCCACCGGATTCAAAAAGATGATGATAATCCCGGAAAAAATAACCCACGAAATAAAGTGAGGCAAATAAACGACGGTTTGCACGAACCGCTGAAACACGAGCTGCTTGACCTCGTTTAGCAAAAGCGCCAGTACGATCGGCGCCGGAAAGCCCCAGACCAGCTTCAGCGTGCTGATGATCAGCGTATTCTTGAACACGTTCGTGAAGTCCAGCATCGTGAACAGCTTTTCGAACTGGTACAACCCGACCCAGTCGCTGCCCCCGACGCCCTGCAATATGTTGTACTCCTGAAAAGCAATGACCAAGCCGTACATCGGAATATATTTGAACACGATGATGAACAGCATACCGGGCAGCAGCAGCAAATATAAGTACTTGTCCCTGACCAGATCTTTTAGCAAGAGGTTTTCCCCCTTATTTATAAGGCTTGATTTCTTTGTCGTACCATGTTAAAAATTCCGCATATTCCTGCTTTTGCGCTTTGTACAGGGCGTTCGCCTCTTCCTCTACCTTTTTGCCGCCCATCGCATAATATTTGTCGACGAACTTATCGAATTCGTCGATGTTTTTCTTGCCGGAAATGATGCCGTAGAACATTTCGTCCCGCACTTTCTCGATATCCTTGATGTATTCCTTGAAGGCCGGACGATCGTTCGTCTTGAACCTGACCACCATCTCCCGCAGCGGCTTGGACGTCGCCTCGTTCTTCTTGAACAGGTCAATCACCTGCGGAATGTTGGAAATATTCGCTTCGTCCTTCCGGCTCAAATACCAGGTGTAGTTGCCGATGCCGAGCTTGTTCTGTGCGTCCGGGGTCAGAAGCGATTGGAACTGGCCGTTCTCCATCTTGTAATGCTCGCCTTCCTTGCCGAAGCTGACCAGCTTGAACGTTTCCGGGGAAGCGATCCGGTTCAGCACTTGAACCGCGCCCGCGGGATCTTTGGCCTTGTTGGTCACGCCGATGAAGCACCAGCCTCCGACCGCTTCGGGATAATCCGAGCTGAAGCCGTCCGGGCCTTTGACCGGCGGAATCGCGAGCAGCTCGCCCGAAGGGTTGTTCGCCTTGAACGATTTGTACAGCGTGCTGGACGGGTTGAAATAAGCGATCCAGCGGTAAAAGGAGCCGACTTTGCCGCTTGCGGCGATTTCCTCGAATTTGTTGGCGTCCGTATTGCTGATCGTCCGCGGATCGATGAGCCCTTCCTTATACATGCTCTGCAAAACCTTCAAAGCTTCTTTCGTCTGCGGAAGCACCGCGCCGTATTTGACCGTTCCGTCAGGCTGCACCATGAATTCGTTCGGAATCGACTTGTAGGCGAAGAAAATCGGCGCGAACGTGCGGTATTCCGCCGAGCCTGCGATTCCCGGACCGGACAAGCCGTACGTGTCGTCCTTGCCGTTGCCGTCGGGATCTCGCTTCGTAAACGCTCTCAAAACTTCGATATATTCATCCACCGTCGTCGGCACCTTCAGCCCCAGCTTATCGAGCCAGTCCTTGCGGATGATCGTCGTCATGGAGGTCGCTTCCGCTACGTCTCCCGGCAGGCGGTACATCTTTCCTTTTTCATAAGAGTAGAACATCGTTTCGGGAGAATAGTAATTCAAAACCGTCTTGCCGTGCTTCTGGAGATAAGGCACGAGGTCGACGAGCGCGCCGGATTTTACCCAGTTCGTGTATTCCTTGTCCATGCCGTACCACCACTGGATGTCGGGCATGGTGCTTTTGTCGCTCATGTTCAAATTGATCTTCGTCTGCGCATCTTCCCATCCCGGCAGGAAAACGCTCTCAATCGCAACCGGTTTTCCGAGCGCCTTCGTCAGATCTTCTTCCAACGCTTTTTCCGCCCAGGAATTCGGTGTTTTCGCCCCGCCCATCAAAGTCATCGAAAGGTTAAGCGATGCGTCCGACGGCTTGGACTGCCCTGCGCCGTCGGCGGAGTTCGCCCCGTTATTCCCGCCGTTCTGGCAGGCAACGAGGCTTGCGGTAAGGAATGCTACAGGAACAAAAGCTTTTAATTTTTTCAAACGGATGACCCCCTGTTAAGAAGAGAATGTAAACCCTTACAAATTGACTAGGTTCATCATAAACAAAAAACGCAACATTGTAAACAATAATTTTACATTATCATTTACACAATTGCGTTTTGTAATGTTACAGTGTGCAAAATCGCATGGATTTATCGGGAAACGTTCGGGGCTACCGCAACCGGCAAGGATACCGGGACAGTCGAGGTGGAGTCGTTGTAGATCACTTTCGTGCCCAGACGGACCATTTCGTAAGGCCGCGCAGGGTTGTTCATGCGCCACAACAGCTCTTCGGCCGCGCGGCGGCCCCAATCCTTCTCGTCATAGTGTACGGTGGTCAGCGCAGGCGTGACGAAATCGGCATGCTCGGAATGATCGAACCCGGTCACAGCGATTTGCTCCGGCACCTGAAGGCCCTTGTTTCGCAAATATTGAATGACGCGGATGGCGATCGTATCGTTGGCGCATACGAAAGCCGTCGGAAACGCTTCGAGGCGTTGGAACGCGTTTTCGATATCGTCGTAATGATGATACTGCGACGGATTGGGCCCGGTGGCGCAGTAGTCCGGCTCTAGAGTTAAGCCCGCGTCGAGCAGCGCCCGTTTAAAGCCGAGCCACCGTTCCATAAACGACCGGCAGCTGGTGATATCGCCTACGAATCCCAGATGACGGTGCCCCCGTCCGATCAGATGCGTCGTCATATCGTATACGCTGTCTTCGTTGTCCACCAATAGGATATCGGCGTACAGCGCGGAAAATGAAAGGTCCGGACGGGCATCGAGAAATACTTTGGGCAAATCGACGGAGGCCAGAAGGTCGGTATATTCCTTGCTGAGATAGCCGCTGACGATCAGGCCGTTCACCGACCGGTTCACTACGCATGAAGGCAGCGAAAGCTTGGCAAGCTCGTCCGGCTTGATGAAATCGAACAGCAGCTCGTAGCCGTTCTTGGCTGTAATCTCCTCGATCCCTTTGATAACGCCCATCCAGAAGCCGTTGTTGGCAGGGGTAAATATGTTCGTGATGAAAGCGATGCCGCCTCTGGCCGTTGTGCTTACCGCTTCCGTCTCCTCCGCTGCCGTCGAATCCGCGGTTTTGTAGCCGAGACTGGCGGCCGCTTCGCGCACCTTCTGCTTCGTTTGCTCGGAAACGCTTGCATGATTGTTGAGCGCCTTGGACACGGTATTTCGCGATATGCCAAGGAGCTTGGATATATCGTGGGTCGTCACTTTTTGTTTTTTCATCGGCTCTCTCTTTCTTCCCCTTAGTACGAACCATTTTTTAGTTTATGATTTTAAAATTGTATGGTTCCCCTGCTTTTTTGTCAACTTGTTTTGTAAACTAAATGCATCATTTTGTAAAGTTCCTGCATCGGATTTGACCCCTGTGCCTTGTCATGATGTATAATAAGGATACAAATTTTTGCAGGAGGAGCTTATGGACAATATCCCAAACCTTTTGAAAGAACACTACGATCTGGATGCTACTAACATTTTACCACAACGGGGCGGCTGGGCGGCGCTAGCCTTTAAAGTATTCAGCGGCAAGCAGGCCTTCTTCTTGAAGGCTTACGAAAAGAGCCGGGCGTCGACTCCGAAATTGACGGCGCTCATTGATCAATATGTGCCCATCACGGTATGGCTTATGCAGCATAGCGGCTTGAAAGGCAAGCTTCCCGTACCCGTGCCAACCCAAACCGGCGCTTACAAATGTGAAGATGACGACGGAATTTATTTGCTTTATGAATATATCGAGGGAGAAACGGTCGGCGAGAAAGCCTTAACCGCGGAGCAGGTTGTCGAGCTTTCGAACATGATTGCGGAGCTTCATTTGTACGGTGAAGAAATTCCGGTGGAAACGAAGGCGTTGAAGGAAGACTTTGCTGTTCCGTTTGTGCCGCAGATGAGGAAAACGTTGGAACGAGAAGTTCGCGAGCTTCCTCTTGACGTCAGGGAATTGATAACCTCTCACCTGAACCAATTGAATGGACTGACGGATACCGTAGAGAAGCTGTCTGCCGATTTGCGGAACAGGAATTTAAGAATGGCCCTGTGCCATACCGATCTTCACCCTTGGAATCTGATGCAATCCAGCCCGCAGCTGATGCTGATTGACTGGGAAGGGCTGAAATTGGCTCCTGTCGAAGCCGATCTGATGTTCCTGGTTGACGAGCCTTATTTCGATGATTTTGTGCAGATTTATCGGAAGGTACATAACGATTTTGCAATCAACCCCGATGTGCTGCAATTTTATCGGTACAGACGCAAATTGGAGGATATTTGGGAGTTTATGGAACAGCTCTTGTTTGACCGGCAAGAGGCGCAGGAACGAGCGGTGACACTCAACTATTTGAGCAAGGAACTGAATGAAATAAGCGGTTAAGTGCTGCAAGGGGGAATGCTTGCTCTGTGCAAGCATTCCCCTTTTCCCTTGCGTTCTGTCCCCTGGTGAATTATTAATCATTCACGCCAAGCTCAAGTCCATAATAAATCATGCCATGAGGCTTTTTCACTTGGAACGTAATGCAATCAGCGTCATTATAATAACCGTTTAAAACCGTTCCCACATGGTAGTAAATAACATTATCCCCTAAATGATGGGTTAATAGTTCGCAAAATTTTTCTACGCGGTAATCCTTGCTCGCGTTATCTTTTTCATAAAACCATCTTTCCAAAATACCTATGAATCCATTGATGTCGATTTCATTGAGCGTACCATTGCATAAAGCACCAAAATGTTGCTTACTGGCATCAATTGCGTTTCGAGCTCCTTTCATTTTCAAAAATTCAAACGTGTATCCGTGATCCGGTCGGTCGTTTATGGCTTGCATTGCTTCTAAATATCCATTTACAACATCGCTCATTTTTTCGCACCCCTTTCTTGAAGAATTCGCGAATCTTATTCTGCCCGATGGCTCAACAGTAAGCCATCCGTCGAGGTCCAACCATCGCTCTCCGTCCCCAGCCGTCAGTTCTCTGATCAAAACATCCATATTCGCCCTCCCAAGCTAAAGTTTCATAAGTACGAAGTAGGATGCGGCGGCGGAACCTCGGACTTAACAGAACCCATATTTCTCTGTCATTGGCATGTCCTCCCGGTAAGGTTTTTAGCCTGCAACTTGTATAAATCATTATCCACACTCGTTCTTGCTGCTGCAAGCCTCGTTTCGTAGTCTATCGTCCGATTTGTCATCGCAATACAAACATAATAAATATTATGTAAACAAAAAAGGAGCGCTTGGCTCCTCCTTCTCCCGATTAAACGCTTGAGGATGTCCCGAGCGCCTAAGCTCTTCGGGGCATCCCCAGTCTTACGAAATCATGCTTATTTCTTGCCCACTACGTACATCACCCACGGCGAAATACGGGTTTCGTTAATCCATGGGTAAGGCTCATCTTCCCGGCCAAGCGGCTGATGCATTTCCACCACGTGAAGCCCGGTTTGGTCGAAAATGTCCCGGTAAGCGGCGTCCGACCACACAACATCCTCTACCGGCCTTTGATCGTGCGTATCCTTCATGATGATTTTGACTTTGTCCCCGCTTCGGGCATGCTGATTTTCCGGAAAAGCCTTCGTCGTGAAGGAGGCCCATTCGTGAAGGTAAATGTCGGGAGAGGAGACGACCATCACGATTTTCCCGCCTTCCTTCAGCGAAGCGGCGAGCTGCTTGAAATTTTGCAGCTTCTTCTCCAAGGTCGGGATGTTATCGAAGGTGAACATCGACAGCGCCAGATCGAAGGTCGCCCCGTCCAGCAGACGCAGATCCCCTTCCGGAATGAGCCGGTAATCGCCGGCCGCGTCCATTTCTCTTGCCTTGCCAAGCATGCCGGCCGAAATATCGATGCCGATCACGTCAAAGCCGTGATCCCGCAAAAAACGGGTCGAGCGCCCCGCTCCGCAGCCGAAATCCAAAGCGCTCGTTCCGGCGATATGCTTGGTCAGCATCTCCGGCAAATCCCGAAAAGCCAAATAATACGTTCCCGGAAACTCCAAGGTGGCGTAGGCTTCCGCCCGTTCAGCGTCTTCGTATACATTTGAAAACTCCATGTGCTGTAGCACCTCTCCCAATAGAAATATGTGAATGGACGATGGATCGCCTGCGTTCAGATGACTTCGATCCGCTTCCATTTCCCGCCCAGAAAGCGGACGGATACCAGAAGCAGCATCACCATGGAATAAACGATCAAGGCAATCCATATCCAGATTAACGAAAGCCCCCAGACGACGCTGAACAGGTACGGAATCACAAGATAGAACAAAATAGGAACGACGATATAGATAACCATCATGAACACCGTGTCGCCTACCGCGCGCAGCACATTGCTGATGATGATCTGCATCGTATCGAACACGATCCACAGCGAAGTGAGCCGGACAAGCGGGACGGTGACCGCCATCAGCTTCAGGAACGTGTCCTGCTGATTCCCTCCGCCGAAGATCGAGATTAAAGCCTGCGGGAACAAATTAAAAATGAAGATGATCAGCACGTTGAACACAAGTCCGATCCCAAGCCCCAATTTCGCGGCTCTCCGGACATTGTCGAGACGCCCGGCTCCCTTCTCCTGGCCGACAATAATGGCGATGGCCGCGCCTAACCCCCAGATGGGGAAAATCGACACCCCTTCGATGGTGAACGCGATATTGGAAGCGGACAAAGGAAACTCCCCGGTCTTGCCGATAATCAATAGCAGCAGGCTGAAATACCCGGTGCCGAGAAACGCCTGAATGCCCGCGGGAAACCCGAAGTGAAGCAGCTTGCGGAGCAAGGCGCCGTCCCATTTCATCTGCGCCGGAATCTCATACTTCGCTTTAACCCCCCGTCTCCCCAGCAAGATCATATACACGATCACGGCGAGCACGGAGCTGCTGATGGTCGCCAGTCCCGAGCCCCAGATCCCCCCAAGCTCCGGGAGACCGAACTTTCCGAAGATCAGCAGCCAGCCAAGCAACACATTGAACACATTGGACACAATCCCGACGATCATGATGACCGTCGTGCTGGCAACGCCTCGAAACAGGCCGGAAAATGCGGTAATGAACAGCTGGACGCAGCTGGAAACCATGATCAGGTAGAAGAATTGCCTCTCGTAAGCCAGCAGTTCCCCCGTATGCCCCATCCAATTAAAAATATTGACGGCGAGGGGAGACACCAGAAGCAGCACCACCGAAAAAACGATGCTGAGATAGACGCCCTGCCACATCGATGAGGCGCACTTCGGGTATTTGCCGGCTCCGTAATATTGGGCGATGAGCGTGGAGGCGAAGCCGACGATGCCGATAAAGATGCTGGAGATCGCCGTCCCTACGTTACCGGCCGGTACGACAGCCGCAAATTGTCCCAGATCGTACATCGAGACAAAGGCCCGGTCGACAAATACCATCAAATTGAGCGAAAACATCGAAAGAATGACGGGCATCGTAATTTTCAAAATCGTTCGGATCGAAATGGACTGCTCCTGGTTTGCCGGCCCGAGAACAACCGCATCACGCGCTTTTTCCGTCTCCGGTGACATGGACACAAGCGACTCCCCTTTTCATGGTTTCCTGAGTTACAACGCCCGCCGGTTACGCGCTGCGGCCGATATAAGCCGCCCCGATCGCTCCCGTCACTTGCGGGTAATCCGTCACTTCCACTTTCATGTTTAACAAATCTTGCAGCGCGCTAACGATGCCGATATTTTTGGCGACGCCGCCGCTCATGCCGAGCGGCTCCTTGATGCCTACCGCCTTCAGCAGCGCGATCGCCCGGGTCGCTATCGATTCGTGCACGCCCTTAATAATGCTGGGCGTCGGCGTGCCGACCGCGACCAGAGATACGACCTCCGTTTCCGCGAACACCGTGCACATGCTGCTGATCCGGGCCGTCGAGGTCGCCGTTTGGTGAATCCCGCCCAGCTCTTCGAGCTTGACCCCGAGCGCTCTGGCGATAATATCGAGGAACCGGCCGCAGCCCGCCGCGCACTTGTCGTTCATCATAAAGTTGACGACATTGCCCTTTTCCCCGATCTGGATCGCCTTGCTGTCCTGCCCCCCGATATCGAGAACCGTCCGGATGGAAGGGTTCAAGAAATGCATCCCTTTGGCGTGGCACGTAATCTCCGATACGTGTTTATCCGCAAACGGCACGTTCTCCCGGCCGTAGCCGGTCGTGACGATGACGTCGATATCCTTTTTCGTAAGTCCGGCTTTCGCCAGCACGTTGTTGAACGTCGTTTCCGCGGACTGCCGGTTATCGCCTCCGGTGTACACGACATCGTAGGCGACGACGCTGTTGTCGTTCAAAATCGCAGATTTGGTCGACAAAGAACCGATATCAATTCCTAAGGTAATCATAGGGCTACTCTCCTTTATCCCGAATGAGTGGATGATTCAGTCGCTCATAATTTCCAGAAAAGCGTCGATGCGGTTTTTCACATGATTGAACGCATAGTTGTTCTTGTCTACGTAATCCACGCTGATCGTCAAGTACTTCAATCCTTGTTCACCGGACATCTCCCGAATCATCGAACTGATTCCCATCATGTTCCTGCAACCCCATATATTTGATATTACAACACCATCGATATGAAATGAAGTACAAACCTGAGAAATATTTTCTTTTAACCGTTTGGCGTTCCAGTGATACAAGATCGCCCGTTCCGCGATGCTCGTTAACGGGTCCTCCGGATCAAGCGACACCAGATTGGCATCCCACAGCGGCGCCCAATAGACAATCTCGACCTGCTGCTCGAAATAGCGGATTAATTCGTGATCGTTGTGCGGCGCTTGGCCCGCCCATAGAATCCGCTTCTTCTTTTTGCTCGGGTCGGACTGCTTGCTCATTGCGAGCGCTTCTTCGTACAAGGTTTTGCAGATTTGCACGTTCTCCTTCAAGCCGAAGCCGTTCATCCCGAAAATTTCGAGCAATTCTCTGGACACGCCGGGCAGCTCGTAGGTTTTGTTCAACTCGACCGTCTTGCAGTAATAGTCTCTCGCTTCATTCGAATATTGAACGACCTGCCGGAACAGCTCTTCGTCGAACGAGATATTCAGGTTGCTTTCGATATCGGCGATCAGCTTTTTCAATTGTTCCACAAGATAGGCCAGCGTGTCTTCGTTGATCTGGTTCGGCGTATTGATCGAGAGGAACGTGCAGTCGTACAGCTTGCTCGACATGTTCCCTACTTTGGCCAGGCAATCGCACGGCTGATCATTCACCATCACCAGGTCGGGATTCGGGTAGCCGTTCGCCAGCATGACGCCCAGCGAGCCGCGCAGAAACGAGCAAATGTCCCGGGAAAGACTTTTCTCCTGCGTCAAATTAATGAACGGGTCCACGTTGACGGTTTGGGCCAGCAGGATCGCCATCGACTCCATATTCCAAGAAAGCATATTGAAGCCGAAGACGATTTCATTCGGAAACTGCTCGACGACATAAGCTACCTTCGTATCCTCTTTATAGGCTTGCGTCAGGCGGTAGCCGTTGAACAACGACCTCATCCGCGCCGCTTTCAGCGCCGAGGACGGATCGGACGGCTCGGCCCGGTACGTTTCGAGGACGGACATCATCTTTTTGTACTGCTCTTCGCGGCTTTTCGCTTCCACTTTAAATTGGCTCATCGCTCTTCTCCTTTTCTAATACATCATCGTTTCGAGAAACGTGTGAATCCGGGTGCGGATGCTTTCGATATTCGTCATGCTGCACTCGCCTTCGACCAGCAGCACGGGCGTGCCCTTCTCGATGAGCTTGCTTTGGATGTACGGGTAATCCATCGAATAAATGTCGCAAAACTTGAGCGAAAAGTAGATGACCGAATCGATATCGTATTCGTCGATCAGCTTGACCAAATGGTTCAGCCGTATATCCGATTCGAACATCCGGGCGCAGGTCGCTTTGTCAAAATAGTAATCGGCGATGGCTTCGACCGGATCACGGTGCTCGTCGACCTGCCCTTCGAAATATTTGACGCCGTTGGTGATGTCCATGCAGACGACCTTCGCTCCGGTCTGCTCGATGGCGTCGACAATATTATCATGATCGAAATAACTGCCGCAGATCAGCACTTTGTGCGGCTTGGTTTTTTTGGTTTCCCGCTGGGCTTCCATCGCGCCGAGCAGCAGGGACAGCTCTTGATTGTATTGCTGTCTCATGCCGGCCGTGCTGGATTTTACAATGTTCAGTAATTCGCTCCCCGTGAGCGACATCAGGTCCCGCTTCCGCAATTCGTGCATCCGCTGCAGCAGCCGGCGCGTTTCGTTAAACAGGCGGATTGCCTCCCGCAACGACTCCTCCGTAATGCGGCAGCCGAAATGCTGCTCCAGCGATTCGATCATGTGGCGGACCTGCTTCCGAAAATAGTCCCGGGAGATCGGATTGAGAGCTTTCGGAAGCTCCAGGAAGAAGCTGTATTTCGGTTGAATCCGGTCGGTCCACGTCTCGTGCAGCCGTTTTCTCCAATCGCATTCGTCGACGAACACGATCCCGTCCGTAAAATCGTAGACGCCGTTCATGCCTTCTCCCAGGCAATTGAGCAAATAAGAACAGTAGTTACTGCCCAGCAGCGCGCCCGCCTCCGATGTGTTGTTGGCGGTCGTCCCCATGATCCGAAAAGGAATGAAGCCCGCCGCATATAAAATTTCTTCCGGCGTATAGATCGATGTCCATCCGATCTTGGGCTTATCCACAGCTTTCAAGGCGTCCAGCCGGCTAACATTCAGTTCGACAATTCGTTCCACCATTTCTTTCATAAGCGCTCTCCTCTTAACCAGATTTCTTTGGGGCGGCGGCACCTTCCAGGATGCGGTTGAATTGCCGGGCGAAGGCCGGCGAATGCCTTGCATCAAACAGCGAGTAATGGTTTCCCTCCGCCGGAATATACACCGGATGCGCGCAATACCGTCCCCAGCGGTCCATTCCCTCCAGCGGCGACTCGGTGGCCTGAAACACATGAACCGGCGAATCGATGCTCCCCCTCGGAACGTAGGCTGCCCGCGCCCGGTGCAGCGTGCGGACGATATTCACCGCGCAAAATAGCTGATGCAGCGACAGTCCGCTTCCGTCCGGGAAGATGTCGGCCCATTCCTCGCGGACATAGCGGAGAAAGGAAGTCCGGTCGAAGTCCGGGGGCTGAAGCGTGTCCGCGACGGCGGTCCAGAACGCTTGAGCGCTCCGGCTCCGGCTCCAGCGCTTGAGCAGCTCCTCGTTGTGCAGAAACGGACGGATGTAGTCCGTCTCGGACTCGGCCGAGAACGGCTGCGCGTCTTGCCGCGGGTAATAGCCCGGAGGCGGCGCGTCTACCAGGACGCAGCAGCCGATCTCCTCCCCCTCGGCTTCCAGGATGCGTGCCATCTCCGCCGCAATCGTTCCCCCGATCGACCAACCGGCGATAAAATACGGCCCTCCGGGCTGAACCTGCTTCACTTGTTCGATATAACTAACAGCCAACTCTTCAATCGAAATATTTTGCGGCGCGTATCCGACCCGTTCGTCCAGCGTAATGCCATATACGGCGAACGAATGTTCGACAAGCTCGACCACCTTGAAGTAGCCTTCAATCCTTCCCGTTCCGTCATGCACGAAAAATATTGGAGTTGCGCCGGACGACCGCCCCCGCTTCAACAAAACGGCCGCTTTTTTATAATGGTATTGAATGTTCACGGTCTTCCTCTCCTTTCCCGAAAGACTCCTATTGCGCTCTCCCCGTATGGCGATACCTATGCCTCCCTTCCCCGGTCCCCCCTAAACCGGCGGTCGGGTTAGAGCGCTGCTTGCTTCTGCAAGCTTTCCACCTTTCTGGCCCACTCGGAAATGACAGGCGCTTCTCTGATTTCCATGATCGAGGGGACGACGCCGAAAGCAGCCTCCATTTCCGCGACCAAGCGGATGAGCGCCAGCGAATTGCCGCCGCACAGGAAAAAGTTATCGTCCGGCCCGATGCCCTCCGTATGCAATAGGTTTTCCACGATTCCGATCAATTGCGCTTCAATCCTTGTGGCGGAGGCGGAAGAGGCCGGATGAGACCATGGGTCGCGAGGCGACAGGTGACGTCCCCCCTGATTGCAGAGCTCCCCCGGTGAAGGTATCGCTCCGTTCGGCTCGGGAAGCGCCCCCTTGTCGATTTTTCCGGTTTCCTTAAGCGGCATCTTGTCGATCTGCACAAAGGCGGCAGGAATCATGTACTCCGGCAGCGTCTTGGCGAGATAGGCTTGCCATTCGGAGGCCGGGATGTCCCGGTCTGCGACGAAATACGCGCATAACGCTTTGTCCCCCGGACGCTCCTCCCTTACCGTCACGACGACTTCTTTCGCGTGCGGATGCTCCGCCAGCTTCGCCTCAATCTCCCCAAGCTCGATGCGGAAGCCCCGCAGCTTGATCTGGTTATCCATCCGGCCCATGAACTCGATATGGCCGTCGGGAAGCCAGCGGGCAAGATCCCCCGTCCTGTACATCTTCGACCCGGGCTCGAACGGATTATCCACGAACTTCTGCGCCGTCAGTTCGGGCCGATTCAAGTACCCGCGGGCGACGCCGTCTCCCCCGACGCACAATTCGCCGGGCACGCCGACAGGCAGAAGCTCCCCGTAAGCGTCGACAATGTACGCTGTGGAATGGCGGATCGGCTTGCCGATCGGAACGTTCGTTTCATGCGGCCCGGTGATGGGGTAACAGGTGGAAAACGTCGTGTTTTCCGTCGGCCCGTACATGTTCTGGATGCGAAGGCCGGGGACGGCCGCCAGCACCTTGTTGACATGCCGGACAGACAAGGCGTCGCCTCCGATCAGCAGAACTTTCAGAGGAGCGAACAACTCCAGCTTCATGTCCGAAAGCTGGTTGAACAGCGGCGCTGTCAACCAGAGATGGCTTATGCCATGGTTCGCGATAAATCGGCCGAGATGGTCCGCGTTGAGCAGTACGTTATCGCTTGTCACATACAGCTTGATTCCGTTCAGGAGCGCGCCCCATATTTCGAACGTTGTGGCGTCGAACGCCGGGGCCCCCGTCTGCAAAATCGCGTCGTTGTCCTCGAAACGGACGTAATCGGTATTTTGGACTAGCCTCACAACGTTCCGGTGCTCCACCATAACGCCTTTCGGCCGTCCGGTCGAGCCCGACGTGTACATCACGTAGGCGAGACTTCGCGCATGCGTATCGCTTTTCCAGTTATCGGGGCTATGTAGGAACCGTTCTTCCTCCCCGATTTCGATGGCAGTGATCTCCGCTTGCAGCTTGCCTGCGTTCAGCCTCCCCTTCTGAACGAGCACGACCTTGGCTCCGCTGTCCTGCAGCATATACTTGATCCGATCCTCGGGATAACCGGGATCAATGGGCATATACGCGCCGCCCGCTTTCAATACCGCGAGCATTCCGACCACCATTTCAAAGGACCGCTCGGCCGCAACGCCGACAATCTGGTCCGCACCGCTCCCCTTGCTGCGGATCATTCCGGCGAGCTTGTTCGCCCGCTCGTTCAGTTCCCGGTAGGTCAGCTCCTTGCCTTCATGCCATAGCGCGACTCGTTCCGGCGTCTTCCGCGCCTGTTCCTCGAACAGCTCATGGATGCATGCTTCGCGCGGATACGCCGCCCCCGTACGGTTCCAGTCCGCAAGCAGCCGGTTCCGTTCTGCCGGGTCAAGCATCCGAAGCTCCTTCACCCGGGCCTCGGGCTGTTCAATCACCGCTCGAAGCAGGTTCACGTAGAAGCCAATAAGCCGCTGGACCGTTTCCTGGCGAAACAAGTTCGTGTTGTACTCCACCCGGATTTCCATCGCGTCGTCCTCTTGATGGATATCGAACAGCAGATCGACTTGGGTCGCATCCATATCCGGCTCGATCCAACCTTCCTTCGCCCCGGCGAACGCCGCTTCTTCCTTGCCCGCAACGACCATGTTAAACATGACGCGGAACAACGGATTCCGGCTGCTGCTGCGGTCGGGATTCAGCTTATGAATGAGCCGTTCAAACGGATAATCCTGCATATCGTAGGCTTCGTCCACTTGCTCGTGCACCCGGCGGAGCAGCTCGTCAAAGGCTGCTTCCCCGTCCACCTCCATCCGGATGGCAACGGTGTTTACGAAAAAACCGACCGCTTGCCGGAGCTCCGGGCTGTAATGCCTTCCCGCAAACACCGTGCCCACCACGACATCGTTCTGGCGCGAGCATTTGTGCAGCAGCACATAGTAAGCGCAAAGCAGCGCGGAAAACGGGATCACCCGCTTCTGCATGCAAAGCGTCCGCAGCCCCTGAACCACCTCGCGGGGGATCGACTGAATTTCAAGCGCCCCTGCGAAGCTGAGCCCGGGCCGGGCCGGGAAATCCGTCGGCAGCTCAAGCACGGGCAGCTCGCCCTGAAACTGCTTCAGCCAATACGCTTCCTGCTCCCCGGTATGCGCCTCATCGAACGTTTCCCGCTGCCACAGCACATAGTCCGCATACCGGATTCCCGGCGCGGGCAGCTCCTTGCCGATCGCTACGCCCGCATGCGCGTTGTAGAACCATTTGAAGTCGTGCCAAATGCGCTGGAAGGTCGTGGCATCCGAGATGATATGATGCAGCTTGAGGATCAGCATTCCCTCCGCTTCGCCCATACGTATCCAACTGATCTGAAACAGCGGCCCCCGGCGCAGGTCGACCGGCTTCAGGCTCGCTTCGGACAACAGGCGCAGGGCCTTCGCTTCCCGCTCCTCCCCCGGCTCCGCCGACAAGTCGACGCAGCGGTAAATGCGCTCCATCGCTTCGTCGAACGACTGAACGGGCGCACCGCCCGCATAGCTTACTTTCGTCCGCAGCGCGGGGTGCCGCTCGGTCAAATCTTCGGCCGCCCACAATAAGGCGTCCGAATCGACGGGACCCGTCAGCCGTTTGCAGGAAATTAAATTCCAGACCGCGCTGTCCGGCAGCAGCTCGGATAAGTACAGCACCCGTTCCTGCTGGAACGAAAGCGGATAATGCGGTCTTGCCCTTTGGCGGGGGATGTCCGGATATTTACGCAGGCGTTTGCCCATAGCAACCAACCTTTCGGGCTTCCCTGTCGTTAAGCTTGCGGTACGGCCTTGGGAAGCAGAGGCTCGATGATTTTGGCAATGTCCTTAATCACCGGCAAATCGATAAAATCCATCAAGGTCAAGCTAATCTGGAACGCGCTCTCGATATCGGAAACGAACCGGATCGTTAATAAGGAATTGCCGCCCAGCCGGAAGAAGTTGTCGTTCACACCGATGCCTTGCATGTTCAGGATGTTTTCCGTAATTTCGATCAGCTTCTTCTCGATCTCTGTCACAGGCCCATCGTCCGCCGGTTGGGGCGACAAGGCGGCTTCCGGCGCTGGCAGCGCTTTGCGGTCCACTTTGCCGCTCGTGCTTAAAGGCAGCTTTTCCAGTCTCATGTAACGGGTCGGAAGCATGTAGGACGGCAGCCAATGCCCGAGATGCCCGGTCCACTCCTCGTCCGGCTTCTCTTCGTCGGTCACAATATAAGCGACGAGACATTCGAGACCGGCCGAATCTTCTTTCACCGCAACGGCAGCTCCCCGTACCGACGGGTGCAGCAGCAGCGTCTTCTCGATTTCCTCCAGCTCGATCCGGAAGCCCCGCAGCTTGACCTGCTGGTCGATCCGCCCCCGGAAGACGATATTTCCATCCTCCTGCCAACGGGCCAAATCCCCTGTCCGGTACAGCTTCTCGCCCGGGCAGAACGGATGGTCTACGAATGCTTGCGCCGTCAGCTCCGGCTGGTTCAAATAACCCCTCGCCAGCCCTTTCCCGGCAAGGCACAGCTCGCCGTCCACCCCGACCGGCTGCAAGTTCATATGCTCGTCGACAATGTACGCCCGCATGTTGCCAACCGGCTTCCCGATGGGCACCCGGTGCAGCTCTTCGCCGCCCCTAAAAGCGAAGCCCGTCGCATAGATCGTCGCTTCCGTCGGACCGTACAGATTGACCAGCTGCGCCTGAAGCCCCAAGGACTGAAATGTTAGGACCGTGTGAGCGCCTAACGCCTCTCCGGCGGCAAACACATATTTCAAGCTTTGCAATGCGGGAGCAGCTTCCTTGCTCTCAGCCACATCCATAAACGATTGCAGCATGGATGGCGCGAAATTGATATGCGTCACTTGATGACGCCGGATCGTCTCGATCATTTTCGTCGGCTCCTTCTCGGCTCCCGGCTCCAGAATGACGAGCTTACCGCCCGTAAAGAAGCAGCCGAACAATTCGCTCATGGACACGTCGAAAGTAAATGACGTTTTGAGCAGATACGCGTCTTCCTGCGCCAAAGGAAACGATCTCTGCAAATGGGCCAGCGTATTAACGAGCGAGCTATGCTCCACCATGACCCCTTTGGGCTTGCCGGTCGAGCCCGACGTATACAGGATATACGCCAGATCGCTCGGGACGCTCACACCGCTGAGATTCGAGCTATCCCCTTCGGCCTTCTCCTCAATCGCGAGCGTCGGAACAGGTAAGCCTTCCGCCGTTTCGCCCTCGCCGGGCGGAACAAGCAGGACGCGGGCTCCGCTGTCCTCCAGCATGAACCGCTTGCGCTCCTCCGGGAACCCGGGATCGATGGGAAGATACGCTCCTCCGGCCTTAAGCACCGCGAGAATGCCGATCACCATCGCAAACGACCTCTCCGTCATCACCCCGATGACGCCCTCGGCGGCGACTCCGCGGTCTTGCAGCGTACGAGCCAGCCGGTTCGCTTGGGCGTTCAGCTCCCCGTAGGTCATCGTCCGCTCGCCAAAGGCCAGCGCGACGCGTTCCGGCGTCTTCTCCGCCTGCGCTTCGAACAGCTCGTGAACGCATGCTTCGCGGGGAACATCCGCCTCGGTCCGGGTCCACTCGGTCAGCAGCCGCTTGCGCTCCTGCGGGTCCAGCATATCCAGCTCTTTTACTTGAACCTCGGGATGCTCCACCAGCTTTCTTAGCAGGGTCACATATAAATCCATCAAGTGCCGGACGGTTTCCCGGCGGAACAGGTCCGTATTATATTCCAACCGCATTTCCATCACGTCATCCTGCTGATGGATGTTTAGCAGCAGATCCACCTGGGTCGCATCCAGCGCCGGCTCCTCCCAAGCCTCCTCCGCACCGGCGAACGTTTCTTTTTCCTTGGCGGAGCTAACGAGGTTGAACATGGCGCGATACAACGGATTGCGCACGCTGCGCCGCTCCGGGTTCAGCTTCTGGATCAGCCGTTCGAACGGATAGTCCTGCATGTAATGCGCTTCGTCGACTTTGTCGTGCACGCGCTTCAGCAGCTCGTCAAAGGCAGCTTCCCCATCCACCTCCATCCGGATCGCCACGGTGTTGACGAAGAAGCCGGCGGTCTGGGCCAGACTGGAGCTGTAATGCCTTCCCGAAAATACCGTCCCGACCACGACGTCCTGCTGGCGGGAGCACTTCTGCAAAAGCACATAATACGCGCACAGCAACGCCGAGAAAGGGATCACCTTATGCCGCATGCAGAGCGACCGCAGCTTCTTCACCAGATCGCCCGGCAGCGCCCGGATTTCAAGCGCTCCCCGGAAGCTGAGCTGCGCCGGCTCCTGGAAATCCGTCGGCAGATCGAGCACCGGCAGCTCCCCTTGAAACTGCTTGAGCCAATAAGCCTCCTGCTCCTGCGTATGCGCCTCGTCGAAGGCCGACCGCTGCCAGCTTACGTAATCCGCGTAATCGACCGCGAGCGGCTTGAGCTCTTCCCCGCCGGTCACGCCCATGCGCGCATTGTAGAATGCTTTTAAATCGCGCCAGAGAAGCTGAAACGTCGTCTCGTCGGAAATAATATGATGCAGCTTCAAAATGACGAGGCATTCGGCAGCCCCCGCGCCTCCCATCGGCACGACGATCACTTGGAAGAGCGGGTCGCCGCTCACGTCAATCGGCTCCCGGCACACTTCCGCCAGCTTCCGCAGAGCCGCTTCATCCTGCAGCTCCGCCTCCTCCGCCGAACTGTCGATCCGTTGGAAAATCGCTTCCAGCGTCTGATCGAATGTTTGAAGCGGAGCGCCGTTCTCATAGCTCACTCTCGTCCGCAGCGCCGCATGCCGACCGATCAAGTCGCCCACCGCTTGCCGCAAGGCCTCCGAATCGATGTGCCCCGTCACGCGCTTGCAGGAAATTTTGTTCCACAGCGTGCTGCCCGGCAGCAGCTCGGAGAGGTACAGCACCCGCTCCTGCTGGAAGGAAAGCGGATAGCTCGGCTGCTCGCTTTGACGCGAAATCGCCGGGTACTTGCGTTTTGCCCGTTTCGTCATGAGATTCATCCTTTCGTCCTGATTTCCTTAAGAGCTTCGGCTTCCTCGCTTAACGAGTTCGTCCGCAATGATCAACCGCTGAATTTCTGACGTTCCGTCTCCGATCTCCGTCAGCTTCGCATCCCGGAAAAATCGCTCCAGCGGCAGGTCTCTGGAATAGCCGTATCCGCCGAACAGTTGGATCGCGTCCTTCGTCACTTGGGTTGCCACCTCCGAGGCGAACAGCTTGGCCTCCGACGCCTCCTTCGCGTATTTCTCCCCGCTGTCCTTCATCCGGGCCGCTTTTTTTAGCAGCAGATCGGCGGCGTTGATATTCATCTCCATATTCGCCAGCATATTTTTCACCGACTGAAAATGGTAAAGATATTGATCGAACTGCTTTCTTTGCTTGACGTAGCCGATACAGTGCTGCTTGGCCTCCTCCGCGATGCCGACGGCAATCGCCGCCATCCCCAGCCGGGCGCTAACAAGCGTCTGGTGCAGGATGTCCAGACCGAAATTTTTTCGCCCAATGAGGCTGGTCTTCGGAACCTTGACGCCGTCCAGAATCAGCTCGCCCGTATCGGAGCTTCGCATCCCGAGCTTCCGCTCTTTTTTGCCGGACGTGGACAGGCCCTGCATTCCTTTTTCCAGCAAAAATACGCTGATGCCGAGCAGCTTCTTCTCGGGCGCCGTCTTGGCGGGCACGATGAAGTAGTCCGCATAGTTGCCGTTCGTCACAAAAATTTTCGCGCCGTCGAGCACATAATGATCGTCCGCTTCGACCGCCTTCGTCTGCATCGACGACATATCCGATCCACTGCCCGGCTCCGTCAGCGCGAAGGCGCCGATTTTGTCCCCGGAAAGCATGGGCTGCAAGTAGCTCGCTTTCTGCTCCTCCGTGCCGAAGGCGCTGACCGGGTTGCAGGTTAAGCTGGTGTGCGCGACGACGGTCATCGCGGTGGAGGCGCACGCCTTGGCCAGCTCCTTCACGAAGCCGGTATACGTCGCATAGTCCAGATCCAGGCCTCCGTACTCCTTCGGATACGGAATGCCCAGCAGGCCGAGGCGTCCCATTTCCTGAATATTTTCCAGCGGAAATTGCTCGCGCTCATCCGTTTCGCTTGCGATAGGCCGGACCTTTCGCTTAATGAAGGCCTCGGCCGTATCAAAAACCGCCTTCCGCACTTCCCCGTATTCCAGTTCCATATCCTCACACTCCAAACGTTTTGTGCCAGCATTCCAGCGCGATCAAAGCGTGCGACGTTCTGAAAATCGCCAGATTGTCCATATGCTCATACCCGTTCTTTTTGTTGAAAAAATCATTGGCCGCCCGTTTGTCGAAGTAAGCGGAAATTTTGGAATTGCCCGATTGAATCAGCTCATTGGCGATGTTTTTCTGGACGACGACCGATTTCGGATCGACCGGGAACGGGAACGGCCGTTTCTTCCGCTCGACGATCTCCTTCGGCAGCAGCTCTCTGGCGATTTCTTTCAGGATGATTTTCTCCTTGTCGTCCTTGAGCTTGTAGGCCGATGGAATATTCGCCACATAGTCGACGATACGGTAGTCGAGAAAAGGAACCCGCGCCTCGATGCCCCAAGCCATACTCGTTTTGTCCTGCCTCTCCAGCATTTCCAGCAAATACAGCTTGATGAACAAGTACAGCACTTTGTTAAGCTCGTCGTCGGTCTCGAACCGGGAAGTCATGTCGCGCAACGCCGAGGACACGTTTTCCTTGAACCGGGTTTGTCTGGCAACGTCGGGATTCAACAAGCCGGACACCTCTTGGAGATACGGCGCCCACGGAAATTCCGTCAGCTCGCTTGCGGGCTTTTGATTCAGGAAGAAGAAATATCCGCCGAACAGCTCATCCGACCCTTCGCCCGACAGGACGACGGTGACGTCGCTTTTTAATCTTTGATACAGCAGATACACGGAAGGGGTCGTCAGATCGACCGGCTTTTCCACGTGCCAGGTCGTCTTTTCCAGCATGTCGTGGTAGTCCTCCGGCCGGAAAATAAATTCCTTATGGTCGGTTTGCAAGGCGTCCGCCATCAGCCGGGCGTAGATCGTATCCGAGTTGGCCCCCGCAACCTCGCTGTTCTTGCCGTACTCCATCGAAAAAGTTTTCAGCCGGTGGGACGCATGCCCCGCAGCGAGGGCGGTAATTAAGCTGGAGTCCAGCCCTCCGCTGAGCAGGGAGCCGAACGGTACGTCGCTCATCAGCCGCATGCGCACCGACTCTTGAAGAAGCGCGAGCGTATGCTCTTTGTACTCGCCGAACGTCTGAGGCTCTTCCGCCGACTGCCGCAAAACGATATCCCAGTACGGAATAAGCCGCTTCGTCTTGTTGCGGAACAGCAGCGTATGGCCCGGCGGAACGGACTGAATATGCTTGAACATCGTGTGTTCGTTCAAAAGCGCGGTGCAGAACAAATACTCCGGAATGGCCGCCGGCTCCGCTTCCGCCCGGATATCCGGGTGCTGCAGGATCGCTTTGACCTCCGACGCGAACAACAGCGCTTGATCGGATAAGCTGTAGTAGAGCGGCTTGACCCCCAGCCGGTCGCGGGCCAGAAAGAGCGTCTCCGTCTTCTCATCCCAGATCGCAAAAGCAAACATGCCGTTGAACCTGCTCACACAGTCCGGGCCGTACTCCTCATAGCTGTGCACGATGACCTCGGTGTCGCAATCCGTCACGAAGCGGTGGCCTTTGTTCTCCAGATCGCGCTTCAGCTCGCGGAAATTGTAAATCTCGCCGTTGTAGGTGACCCAGACGGTATGATCCTCGTTCGTCATCGGCTGCTTGCCGTTCTGAAGATCGATGATCGACAGCCGCCGGTGCCCGAGCCCGATAAACGTATCGACGAACACGCCCTGGCCGTCCGGACCGCGATGCGCCAGCGCCTCGTTCATCCGGTTCAACACCGCTTCCGAGACGGGCGATTCCTTCCCATAGTGGTACGCTCCGCAAATGCCGCACATTGGGGTTCCCTCCTTTCGGTTCCGTGTGGCGGATCAGAAGTCAAAAATAATACCAGATCGTCTTGTAATCGTCCGGATTTTCCCCCAAGGCTTCCAATCGGCGCAGGAAATCGTATATCGGCGTATCCTTGTACACGTACGTATTGACCGGGGCCATATATTTTTCCCAAGGATAAAATTCGTAAATCCGGCTCCCGTCGTTCAAAATCATAATGATCTCATGGTCCTGCCAAGCGTTCAGCTCGTTCTTCCCAAGGGTAGGCACGTTAAACACCGGTTTGTCGGTCCGCACCAGCCCCGGCATTAACCGCGCCTCCTCCTTCTGCTCCTGAAGCAGCCGGGCTACGGGCACCTTGAAGTCCGCCGTCTCCTCTTTTCCCTTCAGATTGAACAAATAGTAGGGCGAAATGCCGATCCCCTTCAGCGATTCCCGCAAAAAGCACGTCTCGAACTTCCGGCAGTTTTGCATAGTGAACACCTGCTGGTTATACACGTCGATGCCAATCGTCTTGATGTTCCGCATCGCGTCCGCCATTTCTTGCGAAATCTCATACGGATGCTGCACATGAGTGACCAGCGTAATCGTCTGCTCCGGAGGCCGGTGATACGTTCGCAGGATCGACAGCAGTTCCTCGTCGAAGCGCATGGGAGCCGTGACAAGCGTCCGCGTGCCGATGCGGATGCGCTTGATGTGCTTCATGTCCGTAAGCGTCTGCAAAATGGACGCGAGCTTGTCGTTGCTAACGGCCAGCGGGTCCCCGCCTGTAATCAGCACCTCGCTAATGCCCGGGTTCGCCCGGAACCACTCGTACGCTTCCGCCAAATTATGAATCGCCGGATCGGCTTTGCCGCAGGAATCCTCCGCCAGCTCCCAGTTTCTTTGGCAGTAGATGCAAATTTGCGGACACCATAGGTATGGCTTGACAATCGCGATCTGCGAATATCTTCGGGTCACAAAGTCGGTAGGTGAAGTGTCCATCTCGTGCATGAAATCCAGCTCTTCCTTCGGGAGCAGCCTGGCTTCCAGCATTTTGTCCAGATAGATCCGGTTCGGAATGACCTGCGCCCGCAGACTCCGGTCGTGCCGATGCCGGTCCTCCTTAGGATCGGGGTCCATCATAGACAGGTAAAACGGTGTGATCTCGCAAGGAATCCCCTGCGCCATCGCCGCATCAATGCACGATTTCTCTTCGGCGGTCAGCTCGATGATTTCGCCGATTTTGCTGGCATCGCGGAAGCGGTGCTTGAACTGCCAGCGGTAATTCGCCCAGTCCTGCTCCGTGGCTCCCAATGCCTGCAAAATCCGCTGCCGATGCTCCTGCCTGCGCCGGACAACCTCGTCGTCCAGCCCGCTTCTATAACCGTTCTTGCGGATAAAACCGGCATACTGGTCCGCTTTGACGTTGAGCAGCTCCGACCGGACGACGGCCGCTTCGCGCCCTTCCAGATGCATGAAAGCGGGAACCTCGCGCTTGCAAATGCCCGATTTCGAATAAATTCCCGAAAGACCGATCACCCCCTTGAACAAGTGCTTCATTTCCATGAGAAACGCATCCGTCACCTCGGGCCACTCCTGCCGCCGCCAATGCTCGGCAGCCAGCTTCCATAAGGTATCCAGGCAGCTGTGCTTCGTTTTGTGCTCGTTGGTTTCCGAAATAATGCTTTTGAATACCGTGATGCAGTCGCGGGTATTTTTCTTTTCCAGCGGATGCAGCGGGCAGTCGGCTCGCCGCACCTTGTCCTCGCATTCGTTCAAGTAGCCGAACATCCGGCTGCGGGCGTCGCCTAACGTCTCGCTGTCGACGAGCAATCGCAAAATATCCGGATTGGCGTCCAGCAGCTCGGAAATTTTCTCATGAGTAGCCATAAGCAGCCTCCGCCCCATAACGTGAATTGGCCACGCTTAGCTCAGCAATTGCTCCTCCACCTGCTCGGCGAGCCGCAGCGCTTTTTCCTCCGGGTCTTCCACGCGCTTCAACGCCTCTTCCCGGGTAATGATGCCCTGCCGCACCAGCAAGCTCATTTCAAAATCGTACGGATGAAAACGATGAACCTGCTTGTGCTTGACGATCCCGAGCGAATTCAACCGGCAATTCGTCGAATTCGGATCGACATCCTCCGGCTTGGTCCATCCAAGCTCCCGGATCGTACGGTAAATTTCGTCCTCCTGGTACCCGATAATCGGGAAAGCGTTGATCGTATAAGGAAAGGGGTTCGTTTTGTACTCGTCCTTATCCAGCATGAGATACGTATACACGTCGTCCCCCACGCGCTCCGCGAGCGGCTTGAACAAATGTTTCCGCAGCTCGTACGGAATTTTGTTGTCCTGAAACAGGATTTCGTTCTCGGATTGGATCAACTGCCCCGGGCTGTTGCCCAGCATGACCATCGGAATTCCTTTTTCGATCGCGATCCGCAAACACATGTTCGTCACGATGCGGATGCACGAGATGCAGATACCGCTGCCGAACTGCGTCAGATGGGTCGGGTAAACCTCGGGCGCGGAGCTCTGCAAAAAAATTTGCTTCATCAGGTCGTACCGGGGCCGGACAATCGTATGATCCACATTCAAGCGGTTCAACACCTTGCGCATGTTTACAAACGAAGCTTCCGACATGAAGCCGTTATCGAGCGTCACAGCCAGCATGCGAAGCCCGTACTTTTCCTTGAGCGTATGAATCAGGAACGTGCTGTCCTTCCCTCCGCTGTAGGCGACCAGCGCATCGTACTTCCGGTTCTGCGCCTTGCATTCGCGGATGATTTCATCCAGCTTCGCCTGAAGCTTGGGGAGCGACGGAACGGGCTGTTTCCCGCTCTGCTTGCTGCAAAAGGAGCAGACGCCTTCGGAATCGAACGAGATTCCGGGGTAGGTTTCGGGCATCACGCATAAGGTGCACCGTTTCACGGTTGGGTTCCCCTTTCTGAATTAGCTTAATTCGGACCGGTTGATTTTGAGATTGGCGGTCTTGGGTAGCGGCTCGCGAAAATGAACGGTGTCGGGAATCATGTAATAGGGCAGAACCGATTTGCAGTAGCGGATGACCTCCTTCTCCGTCAGCGCGAGCCCCGGTTCCGTGACGACCAGCGCCTTCAAGCTGCTGCCTTTGTCCGGATCATGCCTGCCGATGACCGCAGCCTCGATCACGCCGGGCATCTGGCACAAGCGCTCCTCCACTTCCTCCGGACTGAACCGGAAGCCTTGCGATTTCAGCATCTTGTCTTTGCGTCCGACAAAATACAGGTAGCCATCCTCGTCGAGCTTTCCGAGATCGCCGGTATGCAGCGCTCCGCCCCGGAACATTTCATTCGTCTTCGACGGATCGTTCCAATAGCCCGGAGACACGAACGCGCCCCGGTGCACGATTTCGCCGGTTTCGCCCGGACCGCACAAGCGGCCGTCCTCGTCTTCGACGGTAATGTCCACGCCAGGTAAAGGCTTGCCCACCGACGGGATTTTGCGTTCGAACTCTTCGGGAAGCAGGCAGGTAGAACGAAACGCCTCCGTCATGCCGTACATCATATAAAATTTCGTCTGCGTCAGCAGGGCCTTTAATTTCATTAGCTCATCATGGGGAAAAGGTTCGCCGATCATCGAGATGTATCTGAGGTGAGGGTAGTGGTGCTTCGCCAATGGAGAGTGTTTTTGGAGGAGCATCCTCCAAAGCGACGGTACGCCGTGGAAGCCGGTAATCTGCTCGCGAAGCATCGTTTCCACGATATCATGAGGGAAAAGGGATTCTTGCAAAACCAAGGTTCCGCCTACATACAGCGATGTGAACAATTGACTGAGCGCCCCGTCGAACGAAAACGGGGTCACGCTGATCAGCCGGTCGGTGCGCCGGTTTTCCAAAACCTGCGCGGAAGTGATCGTCGCCTCGCTAAAAATACGGTGCGTCACCACAATGCCCTTCGGCTTTCCGGTAGAGCCGGAGGTGTACAGGATCGCCGCCGGATCGTCGGCTTGCACGGCTTCCGTCTGAAGGCTGCCCGCAAAATCCGCATACGCGCACTGTAAAATGTCTTCCAGCGCATAATCATGTTCATTTTCCAGCCGGTCTATGTGCTGCGCCTGCGCCTGAGATAATCTAACGATCAATTCGATGCTGCTTTCTTTCAAATCAGCTTGATTCAGAATGCTAATCTTGCTTTCATGAACGAACAGCGCCCGCATCCAGCAGTTCGCGACGATATGACGCAGCTGCTCGCTTTTGACATGGGGATTGATATGAACGAACAGCGCCCCCATCTTCATCGCCGCCAAGATGACGATAATTTCTTCGAGGCATTTGGCCGAAAAAATGCCTAACCGATCGCCTTTGCGAATGCCTTGAGAGAGCAAAAATTGCGCGAGCTTGGTCGAAGCCTCGTCGGCTTCACGAAAGGTCAACCGCCTGTGCTTCTCGATAAACGCTTCCTTCTGCGGATCGTCTGCCGCAGCCTTGGACAACATGTTGGGAATCAGCATACGGCTACCTTCATGCCCTTAACCGTTCGACCAGCGACACGACACCGTTCATCGTTCCGAGGCTTTCCATGTTCACGTCATCCTCGGAAATGCTCACCCGAAACGTTTCTTCCAGAAAAGAAATCAGATCCAGCACATCCAGCGAGGTCAGCAAGCCTGCTTCGAACAGATTCAGCGAAGGATCGGTTACTGGCTCGTGGGTCAGCTCGCGAATATAATCAGAAATTTGTTCTCGTACCGTCATCGGTCTGCGCCTCCCGCACTTTTCCATTTTCCATAAAGGTACAATCAGCTCTGCTTGGTTATATCATTGCTTGCTGCTTCTCCGCTTTCAACGTCTCCATAAATGCCGGGATCACTTCCAACAGATCGCCTACGATCCCATAAGTGGCGAGATCGAAAATTGGCGCATTCGGATCGGAATTGACCGCGATGATCGTTTCCGCCTCCTCCATCCCCACCGTATGCTGGAGCGCCCCGGAAATCCCGCAGGCAAAATAGACGCGGGGCTTCACAATACTTCCGGTTTGGCCGATCTGATGGGAAGGGTGAATCCAGCCCAGATCAACAGCGGCCCGGGTAGCTCCCACGCTGGCCCCTATCGCTTCGGCGAATTCGTAGATGAGCGGCAGATTTTCCGCCTTCTTGATCCCCCTCCCTACCGCGACAATCGTATCGGCCTGCAACAGATTGGCGGGGTCTGCTCTCCCCTTCACGATTTCCAAAATTTCAAGCACCGTCTTGGACACCCGAATCTGCGAGCTCATATCCCTCACGATGCCGTTAGGGGTGCTTACTTTCGCCGCCGGCCGGAATACGTGCTCCTTGATCGTCGCCATTTGCGGTCTTTGGTGCGGAATGACGATTTTTGCGACGATGCTTCCGCCGTAAGCGGGTCTCGTGACAACCAGGTGGCCCGTTTCCTTGTCAAGCGACAAGCTGATACAGTCGGCGCACAATCCGGTATTCAGCCGTGCGGCGACTCTCGGGAAGATCGATCGGCCGCGCCGAGTGCCGCTTCCGAGCACGATGTCCGGCTTCATCTCGGCCAGCAGCTCGCTCATGCAGCGGGCTTCCGCGTCCTCCGCGTAGGGCTGAAGATTCGGGCTGTCGACCAGCCATACCTCATCCACGCCGAGCTCCAGCAGCTCGCCGGTTAAATGGCCGATCTCGCTGCCGAGGAGTACAGCCGATACGGGCAGCCCGGTTCCTTCGACCAAGTGCCTCGCGGCTCCGATCACCTCCGGCACCGAAGGAACAAGCGCTCCGTCGGCATGCTCCGCATAGATGCAAATGCCGCTAAACGACGACGCTTCGTTACTCTTATCGATACTCTTAACATCCGATTCGTCGGGGATGGACCAGTCGACCATGGAATCCCCGGGCATAAAGTTATCCGGCAAGGAATCGTCGACGATCGCATCCGCCGGGCATACCGGCACGCAGGAGCCGCAAACGACGCACCGGGCTTGGTCGACATTCGCCTGGCCTTCCAGCAAACTCAAAGCTTCAAATGGACAAAGCTGCACACAGGTTCCGCATCCGATGCAATTCGATTGGAGAATGCGAATTTGGCTCATGTGAAAACTCCCGTTCCTTTGTCGTCGCAGGCCCCGATTTTGGACAAAATGCGGGCCGCGCATTGCCGGTTGTCCGCATAGCGGACGATTTCCCCGTTGGCCTTCCTCTCCTTTCCGGCTGGGTGGCAGACGCCGACGACCCGGGTAGGCGATCCACTTAGACCGATCCGTCCCGGCTCTATCCCCAAATCGTCCGGACCCCAAACCGTGATTTGCGCCGTCTTTGCCTTCATGAGGCCCATAACTGAAGGTATCCGCGGCTGATTGATATGCTTGCGGATGCACAACAGCGCGGGCAAGGGCAGCTTGATCGTAATTTCGCGATCCTCCAGCTCCCGTTTGACCACCATTTCCCGGTCGTCATGCGCGGAGCAGATTTCGCTTACGTTCGCCACATGAACGATGCCGAGCTGCTCCGCCAAGCTCGGGCCGACTTGGCCGGTCTCCCCGTCAAGCGACTGTTCGCCGGTCAGTACAAGCTGAAAGCCGTCTAGCTTGCGAATGCCTGCCGCCAGCGTATACGAAGTGGCCAACGTATCCGCCCCGGCAAAATCCCGTCCCGACAGCAGTACGATCCGATCGACGCCCAAGGCGGCGATTTCGCGAAGCTGCTCTTGGCATTTGTCCGGGCCCATCGACAGACACGTCACGCTGCCTCCGTACCGGTCCTTCCATTTCAGCGCTTCTTCCACGGCAAAATAATCGTTCGCATTGTTGACCAACCGGCTCGCTTCCCGGCTTGAATCGCCCGTTTCTTTACTTTCGTCCGCCATATCGTGCAGCATCACTTGTTTGACGCAGACTACAATGTTCACCGAAAGCCTCCTTCCCGCACACTTCAATTATCTGGGCCCTTGATACATATTATATATACATTGGGTAATTATGGTAGTGACGAACTTCACAAACTTTGTTAACATTTTGTAAACGCCATAACCATATAAAAAAAGAGACTGTCGCCCCGACGACAATCCCCTTGGTTTGTGTTGACTTTCATGATCGCTAAGCTTCTTCTCTTTTCACTTTTCGGCTCAAGTCCAGATTCAAAATATAGTTGTACTTGTCCGCATGCTTTAATTCATCTGTGAGAATTTCAAACACCATGTCACGATAGTAGCGGTTAGGCATGCCCGCCCGGATGATGCGGTATTTCTCCATTGCGCTCAATTCCCCGAAAAACGCCCGCTTCACCCCGTCTATGAACGACCGGGGCTTCTCAAAAGATACATTCTGCGGTGTTTCGATCACTTGGCCGGTCAAGTCCCGATAGATCGTTCGAAACATTTTGTTGTGCTTGCGTTCGTCGTCCCGAATGCTGGCGATGATGTTCTTTTCTTCTTGTGACGGGGCAACGGAAATTAAGTAGTCATAGAACAACTCGTCTTCCCGCTCGCCTTGGACAGCCTGTTTAATCAGTGGAAGCGCTTCTTGGAGGGTCTTATAGGTAGGCGGTTGGGTGTGGTAGCCCGTGCCGTGAGCATGAGACATCCGTCCAACAGCTGCAACGGGGTATGTGTAGCTTCGCGAAGGATAAGCATAATAAACCGATGGATACACGAGATAACCTCCGTGAAGAAAGAATGAAATCTGTGTTAGTGTATGTTGGCCTTCGCGGAAAAGCAACTTGTCATCTCTAAGGATCGCCCAGACCATTGAATCCTGTTCGTTGTCAGTGAAACTCCTTTTGTTTTTTGCCGCCGCTGGGTCTCAGTCGCGCGCTTCGCTTCCCTCTTCATTGTCCCAATTCATAATTCGGAGCAGCACCTGATCCTGATCGTGAAACCCGTAACCTACGAAAAACGGGGAGGCCATTTTCAAAACGGAAAAATGCTTCTCCCGGATCAGCCGGTCAATCACTTTCCAGAAGACAATGGACAGATTGCCTTCCAAATAATCCTGCATTTCCGTATATCCCTTCGGATAATCGTCGCTTTCTGCAAATTCCCTCCAGCCCTCAAAGTTGACTTGCGTGTAGCCCTGGTATTGAAAGTCGCCAGTATTATTGGTGAATGGCAATAAATTGGCGTTGGCCATGTACGAATGTGCAGATAACCAACTCATTTTCTTGATAGCTTTAGCAGTTTCGTTATACGCATACTCGGCAGAACGTTTCGCCTCCATAACCGAGTTCTCTGTCGTGTCAAAGCATAGAAGCACGTAGCCATAGTACGGCTCGGAATCAAAGGCGAAATAACAGATTTCTTCGTCTGCATGCTCAGCCGAAAATTGTTCTATGGCGGAAACGCTCTCCTGGTAAAGCCTTTCCTCTACTTCTTTCCAATCCGGTTCGTTCATGGGGTATCCGACTCCTTTTATGTTGTACTGGCACGGTTTGTCGCGGCCCGTTGCGTTTCGAACCTTCATTATAGAACATATGTTTCCAATCTTTCAAATTCACGGAAAAACGCTGTTCGCTGCAAGGAGTTTGTTCTGCCTAGTGCAACATAGGTTGATATGGTATGATCGGCAGGGATGAATCCATAAGAGAGTGGAGAAATGCTGGCCTCTGCATTCCGGAATGCCTATTTATCGGGCAGTGAATTCGATACGAAAGAAATACGGAGGTTTGAAGCGATTGCTTGTCTTCGGTGGCTGCTGCTCCATAGAATCGCCGATCTCCCCAGAACCGGGACGACGATCGAACGAGTGAATGACATCGTCGTCGGAAATAAATACTTGAATACGACGCTTATGTTGGTTTAACGATCGAGGCTGGTTGTTTGGAAGGAACCTTAGAAATTGAACGAAACGGGAGGATTTCAATGAGTAAACGTTATCGGATTACAAGAGAATTTAAGGAAAATGGAGCTTCGGTGCAAGGCATCTCGTTGGAAGAGTGCAAACGGTATTTTTCATCCAAACCCGACTTTGCTTATACCTCGGTGTTTACGGTGACAGGGGCTACCACCATGTCCATCGAGGGAGATTTTTTCATGTGGAGCTGCGGCGATAGCAAGATCCCTTTCCGGCATTACCAAGGGGATATTTACGTATCCGGCTCCAACGAAGCGGTAATCCCCAAAATGATGGAGATTGCAGGCGAATTGGGCGCGGACGTGCTGGAAGGGTAATCTGGCGGAAAACGATGCAGTCAAAAAAATCGCCCTCTTGTTTTCGCCAAAAAGGCTGAAACAAGAGGGCTTTCCATTAGCGTACGGAGTCCGCCGCGAGCGTTCCCCCCCGAAGGATGTCTTGCAAGACGAGCCGGATCGCATGGACATTATGCTCAATATTGGCCGGTTCAAAAATGTCAAGGTGACCGCCGGCCAGTTCGTAATCTACAGCCTGCTCCGTCGTTGCTTCCTTCCAATCCGCGGCTCTGGCGTTTTTCATTTCCGCAACGAAGGCGTGCAGATTAGCCCCCACCGTTCCTTCGTTGACCAGTTGAACGCTATAGGTGGCATAAGCCAAAATTTTCGTTCTGGCCTTTTCCCGGTCGGCCCGGTTTGCCAAAAAAGACGCATCCCGTTCGGCGACGATTCGGAGCATGTCATCGACTCCTCGTTCCAGCTCTTCGTCGGAAAGCTTTTTCATCGTCCTGTCCCGTCTGTCGGCATCGATCAGCAAAATATCCGATACCGCATATCCCCTGCGCTCCATCGCTTTGGCGACCTCGTGGGCCAAACTCCCGCCCAGCGAGTAGCCTAACAGCACATAAGGCGCTGCGCGCTGAACGCTCACAATCGCATCGACGTACCGGTTTAGCATCTCCTCGTAATCGCGCCAGCCTTCGATGAAATCGAACGCATAGACGACATATTGCGCTTCCAGCATTCTGGCCATTTCGGCATACACGAGACCGTAGCCTGCCGAAGGAGGGAAGCAGAAAACGTTCATTCGTCCCCGCTCGTTCAGCTTCATCGGCCCGTCACCCTCATTCTGGACAAGCCAGGAAGAGAGCAGCTCCGCCATTTCTTCAATCGTCGGGGAGGCCATGACGGCACGCAGAGACAGCGCTGCCCCCATGGCGACGTTGCGTCAGAGGCATCCAACCGAGGTAGCTGTCCTGCTCGTCCATGCGCCCCCCCCCGATGCGCCATCGCGAATATTGTGGACCATGACCTGGAAATAATAAGGCGATACGCTTCATGCCTAACCCCCTCCGAGCACCGACATATCAATATAATGGATGACGTTTGCACTGAAACGTTAACAAAATGGTATGATGAGAGATTTACAAATGGAAACAAATTAGGAAATGCGGTATGAGAAATCACGGAAGCCGAGGAGTAAGTTTTGGAGAATTCATGCTTTCAAATCAAAATCCAGTAAAAGGAATTATGACTCTATACATGAAATTATTAAATATATTACTTATTTTAATGCAGAGATGTCAATCCAATTAATTACAAATTAAGAATTAACTCATATTCAATTGAACTATATGGGTATCGACCTTATTGGCAGCCAGCTGCAAAGGAGCAGCGCAACGGAAAAAAGGCCGCCTCACGGCAGCCTTTCCCGGACTTACTTTTGCACGGTGCGCGGCGATTCCTCCATATACGGCTGCAAGTAAATCT
The DNA here is from genome assembly GCF_024213375.1 of Paenibacillus sp. MZ04-78.2. Classification (GTDB taxonomy): domain Bacteria; phylum Bacillota; class Bacilli; order Paenibacillales; family NBRC-103111; genus Paenibacillus_G. Next base: position 71,367 of record NZ_JANAVJ010000013.1, read on the forward strand.
CCCTCACCTCGTGCCGGACCCAGCTCATCAGCGTCAGCACGATCAGCAGCAAGCTAACGGTGGCGACGAACAGCCTGCGCCCGTCCTGCCTGACCAAGCGGATCAGCAGCCAGCACAAGCCGATAGCGAGCAGCACCGTGGACGCGAGCAGCGCGGTATGGAACGCAGACCCGCCCATAAACGCAAGGCGGACGCGACCGTCCATGCTAAACAGCAGCAGCGGTCCTGCAAGCAGCTGAAGCAGCGTGAAGCCCGCCGCCATCGTTTTGCCGTAGCGCTTGGCCGCCTCCGTGACCGGTCCGGCGCCGTTCCGCTCGGTGCGTCTCGCCCATCCGTACAGGAACAGGCCGAGCATCGTAAAGCTCGCCGCCATAAAGTGAAGGTAGCGCTGCCAGATGGTCGGATACGCGAACAGCGAGCGCCAGAAGCCGCGCTCCGGGTCCCACAGCTCGGGATGAAGCATCGAGGTCACGTTCGTGATGAACAGCAGCGGTACGAACAGCAGGATCAGCGTACCTAACAGGCCGAAGCTAAGGTGCAGCGCCTTGCGCTTCTGCCAGCGCTCCCATGTAAATTTATAGACGTACAGCGCCAGAAACGCGACGGTCAGCAGCGGGATGAGCATCAGCCACATTTTGCCGATCAGAATCGTCGACGGATAAAAAAACTGGGTGTAAATGGTGCTGATGATCAGCAGCGGCGCAATGCCGAGCACGACGGCGATGCTTTTGACAATCGATACGTGCGTCGCCATATGCTGCGCGAGGCGGTCCGAAACCGCGTCCTTGCGAACAATTCCTTTCAGCTCGTTGTACACCGCAGACACGGAACCGGCCACCAGAATATTGACGAAAATGATATGTAGAATAAATCCGACGACCATTAACACTTCGAAAAAAGGCAGGTCGCCCGGAATGGCCAGTCCCAGATCGTTGGGCACCGGCGATTTGGCGGTCAAATAGGCGTTCACTTTGCACCGTTCCTCTCCGAAACCATCTTGTGAATATAGGCGGCCAGCGCCTTAACCTCCTCATCTGTTCCCGCAAACGGCGGCATAACGGGGCGGACATTGTGCATCTGAGGGATGAAGGCCGCGAGCGCTTCCTCGCTCCAGCCCTTGGCCCTTTCCGTCATGACCCGGCTGCGCCGGGGGCCGTCGATGCTGTGACAGGCGATGCACTGCATGCGGAACATCTCTTTCCCGGCCTGGAGCTTGTTCTCCTCCGTCACCTCACGGACCGGAGAAAGCTTCGCTTGCGCCAGCGCGCCCTCCTTTTGAAACCGCTCGACATCCGTTTTCAGCACGCCGTTGGCGTACATATAATTGTAAATGACATACGGCTTGCGAATATTTTCCCGGATGATCTCGAATTCGGTAATCAGCAGCAGCGAGAAGGCCGCCGTGAATACGGTGAGCGCAACCGGATACTTCGTTCGGCCGTCCATCAGCATCACGCCGAGCACGAACATAAGCAGCAGTCCGAGCACGTTGATAAAAGCGAACGTGAAGTCGCTCATACCCGACGCCCAGACGACCAGCGTTTGCGCTTGATCGGGCAGCGTCTTTAAGTACCACCACCCGGACACGAGCATCAGCGGCACGGAAACGACGAGCCATCTGCCGTACAGCTTCAAGACGATGTGGCGGTCAAGCGCGTCTTTCACAAACCATCGGTTCAGCGGCGTCAATACCGCAACCCCCAGCGTGATGGCGGCGAAGGTGCGGAACAGCGTCGAAGGCACCCAAGTCGTATTCAGAAACGCGCTCCAGAACGACAACGTCTCAACCCAGTTGCCCGGATTGATCTGGGCGGCCAAAATGCCGGTAATGATCACCAGCGTGAACCAGGACATGATGCACAAGGCAAGGCCGGTCCACAAGTGCAGCTTTTTCTTCTCTCCCTTCCAGCGGTCCCATGTGTAAAAATACGTCAGCAGCAAGACGACTTCCGATACGAACACCAGCCATTCCGTAAACCAGGCCCAATGAAAAATACGCAGCAGCGAGCCGATCGCATTGGGCAGTATAACGGTCGTCGTGAACCAAATGCCTACTCCCGTCATCGCTCCCGCCGTCGTCGTGATGATCAGAACCCACTTGCTCAGCCATCTGGCGTAGGCCTCCAGCCTTTCGTTACCTCTCTTGAAAGCCACATACTCAATGGATACCATAAGAATGGACCCGCCGATGGCTACGGCATGATTGATCATGACGTGCAGCACCGCCATCATGCCAATCAGGTTGCCGTTGCCGACCCAACCGAAATCGATTGTCGGAAATTCCACCTTCCCACACTCCCTTTCCATAAAAAAAATAATCCTTGCCGCAAGCGACAAGAATTATTGTATAGAAATCGTTTTCGTTCAAAATGACTCCCTAGGGCTAATATATTGATAAAAAAATGAACAAACACGCTATTTACTTTAAACAATTATCGATATCTTCGACTTTCTCAGAATTTCTTGCAATCTACGTACTTCTTTTCGCAAATTGTTGTTCTCTTCCTCCAACTGGTGCGTAAGCCTGCATGTCCCGTCCGTTTCCGTCGGCTCTGGCCTGCGCAGCCGCTCGATTTTGTCGCGAAGCTCAGGATGGGTATACAGAAACGGCTTGGACACGCCAGCCTCGATCGATACGGTATTGAAATTAATCTTCAGCTTTTCCTTCCTCAACCGTTCAATAGCCGATACGGCCTTGCGGTACGCTTCAACCGTCTTTTGCTCGCTGAATTTTTTAATCCCTTCAACATTTCTACGCTGCATAAGGCTGCCTCCCTGCATTCTGTTCTTTTCGCAAAACCTCGTCTTTATTATAACGAATGATAAAAGGCGAAAAATGACCCCTTTGAGTCAATTTTCCGCCTTTTTTATGAACAAACGATGGATGACCGTCGTCATCGTCCTTCTGCCCGGCTTACTCCCTTAGGCTCGAATACTGCGTCATCCGGCTTGTTCACGGTCAGTACGGTGTGCCCGTTCTCTCTGCCGAGAGCGAACGTCCAGCCCATCTTGGCTGCGCGGTCTTGGATGATTTTCAAGCCGTAGCCGTTCTTCTTGGACAACGGATCGGATACGAAGCCTTGGCCGTCGTCCGTAATCTTGCACCCCCAGCCGGTACCCGGTTCGATGGCGTCCTTGCCTTGTATCCAGACATTTGACGCCGCCGCATGCTTGAAGACGTTGATCAACGCCTCGCGAAGCGTGGCGTACAGCTCCACCTTTTCTTTCACGGTCATCCGCTCCTCGGACAGCTCCCATTCCAAATGCACGGCTATGCCGGTATCTCTCCTATAATCCGCGATCAGATGCTGGATGGATTCCATCCACGGCTGCGCTTGCGGCACGACCGGATACCGCAAGCCGTCGATCGCCTGACGGACATAGTCGTTCACTTCGTGCACGGTTTTCCGCAGGCTTTGATACAGCTCTCCCATTGGAGCCGCATGGCTTTGCTCCATTCGGTCCACGCGGACGGATAATAGAAATAACGATTGGGCGATGCCGTCATGAAGCTCCGAAGCTACTTTCTCCCGCTCCTCCAAAGCCGCCTTCGCCGCCCGCTCCCGCTGCAGCTGCTCCTGCAATTGCTCCATCAGCGCGAACAGCTTCCGAAGCAGCGTCATCGTGACGAGATAAACCAGCAAAGGCGCCAGCCAATTACCCAAATCCATTGAAATGTAAGGAAGCAAAAACGCATGCCGGACATACTCCCATATCCCAATTGTTAGCGTAGGAATGATCAAAATCAAGCTTTTCAAATGTTTATACAATGACGAAAATCCTCCCGGATATGAACTCGGCGCAACCACGCCCCTTCATCTAAACATAATTAAGCATGCGTGCCTATGACTCGCCGGAGCTATCTTTTCGAACGAAAAACGTCTGCAAAAAAAATAATCCCTGCCGCCTTCGACAAGGATTATGGTATAGATACAGCCCGATCAGCGCTTCTTCGCCAGAATCGTGAAGGACGCAGCCGCCGCGTGCGCGTTCATTCCGGCGTCCGTTCCGACCGGAAAGCTTCCTGCGCGCCACGCTTCCGGCCTATAGGGCAGCGTCGTCGTGCCGAGACGTCCTTCGGACTCCAGCGTCTCCAAGGTTTCGTTCGGCTTCAGATCGGACACGACCCGGTCAAGCTCGCTCGGAAGCACGGTGCTCCACGGCTTGCTGCCGCCTTCGTTTTCCACGAGACCGACCGCCTCGAAGCCCTCCGACTCCAGCAGCAGCACGAGCTCCTTCGGCGTCATCAGGGCCAATTCCCGCTCCACCCGGTATCTGGGCTGCTCCAAGCCTTGCACGAACGTTTCGTAGGTGGCGGTCAACCGATAGATTTGACGCCGCAGCGACGATTCCCCTTCCACGTGCTTGTAGACGATTTTGTCCTTCGGCAGCACCTTGCGCTGCACCGTCTTCCAGCTTGCTTGCGCAGGCGGCAGCAGCAGCTCCACGGCAAGCAGCCCTTGGGGAACCAGATGGTTCCGGATGTTCCCAAGCACGGTCCGGTGCTCGCTCATCCGGGTCACATGCTGGATAATCCCCTCGGGGCATAGCACATGCGTGAACGTCTCCGCAAGCTCCAGCTCCAGCAAGTCCTGCTCCACCAGCTTCAACGAGTCCGCACGGTCCTTAAGCACGCGTTGACGCTTCGTTTCCGCGAGCTTCAGCATGTCTGGACTCCGGTCCACGCCGCATACCCGAATACCGTGCTGCGCCAGCTCGACCGCGATTCGGCCGGTGCCGGCGCCAAGCTCCAGCACGCTGGGCGGCTCGGAGAAAGCGGCGGCGGTGCCCATGATCCAGTCGCGGGCAAAGACGATGCCGGCTTTCCCGGCGAACTGGTCGTACAGCTCCGCTTCCAGCCCCGCATACGGCGCGTTGGCCCGCGGCTCGTGCCGCACGCCCTGGAGGCCGCACCGCGAACAGACCGTTCCGGCCAAGGCCCCGATCGCCACGCCCGCAGGCACGCCGTTGCGGCAATCGCCGAACCACTCGTCATAAATATAATGGCAAATTGAACATTCTGTTGTGGTCAACGCCGCTCCTCCAGACGCATTTTAGTTAAATTTCTCGGGATAAAAACCCTTCGCCATTTTTTCCAAAGCGGTCATGTTTCTTACCCCTTCGAACACATCGGAAAGCGGCATGATGACGAACTTGTTGTTCTTGATGGCCGTTACGTTCGCCAAGGCCGGGAGGCTCTGCAAAAACTTAATCTTCTCCGCAGCCGACGGCTTGTCGTAGTCGAAAATCAGAATAACCTCCGGGTCGCGCTTGACGACTTCCTCCCAGCTAACCTTCGCCCAGCCCTTTTCGACATCATCGAATATATTTTTGCCGCCCGCAAGCTGGATCAATTGCGTCGACAACGACTTGCCCGCCGTGTAGGCCGTGTCCTGCCCGCTGTCAAAAGCAAATACCCGCAGCGGCTTCTCAGGCTGACCGACCTTCGCTTGAATCTCCTTCACTTTCGCTTTCATCGACTCAATCAGCGCGTCGGATTTGGCCTGCACGTTGAAGATTCGCCCGATATTCGAGATATCCTCGTACACGTCCTCCAGCGTGCCGAACGGCACATACGTCCCTTTGGCCACATAGGCCTCGATTCCTTTTTCCTTCAACGCTTCGACGGTGCCGACGGCTTTTTCGGCAAAAGCGGTTTTGCGGCCGTAAACGAAATCCGGCTCTGCGCCCAGCAGTACCTCCTGCGAAGGATATTTGTCGGCCAACACCGGAATGGCGGCGTACTTCTCCTTTAGTTCCGGGAGAATCTCGTCATCCATATATGCGGTGCCGACCATCGACTTCTCCAGGCCGAGCGACAGCATAATTTCCGTCGTATGCTGGTTTAAGCTGACGGCCCGCTTGGGCGCTTCCTTGAAGGTGAGCGTGCGGCCCATATTTTCTATCGTCACGGGGCTGTAGGCCGCCGCCTTGGGCGCGCCGTTCTGCGGGTTGTCCCCACTTGCCGCCGGGCTTTTCGACGTCGTTTGACCGCAAGCGGCCAAGAGAAGCAGCGAGAAGACGAACAGCAGCGAGAAAGCAGTAGCTAAGATGCGTTTCATGAAATTAAGGCTCCTTTTGGTGGTGTCAAATGAGATAGCAGCGATTCAGGAAAATATGTAATGCTGAGCTTCCGGGTCACCGGATGCACGGCCAGCTGCGCGCTCACGCCGAACACCTGGCGCAGCAGCTCTGCTGACATCACTTCCTCGGGCGTGCCCGAAGCGTACACTTTGCCCGCATTCATCACAATAAGCCGGTCGCAGAAATAACAGGCCATGTTCAGATCGTGCAGCGCGGATAATGCGGTCATTCCGAGCGTTTTGACCAAGTCCAGCATTTGCAGCTGGTACCGGACGTCCAAGTGGTTCGTCGGCTCGTCCATGATCAACAATTGCGACTGCTGCGCCAGCGCCCGGGCGATCAGCACGCGCTGCTTCTCACCCCCGGATAGGCTGGAGAAGCTACGCCGCGCATACGACTCCATCCCCACGCGCTCGAGCGCTTCGCTGACTATGGCGTCGTCTTCCCGCGTATCTGCGGTGAACATCCGTTTGTGCGGATGGCGTCCCATGAGCACGATATCCCGTACCGTAAAATCAAACGCCGACGACGTCTCTTGACTGACGACGGCCATCCGCTGCGCCGTTTCCTTATGGGTTAGCTCGGACAACTGCTGTCCATCCAAGGAAATCCACCCCGCTTGGGGTTTCAGCACGCGGTATATATTTTTGAGCAGCGTCGATTTGCCGCTTCCGTTCGGACCGATAATGCCGACAAATTCGCCCGGCTGAATCCGCAGGTCCACGCCTTGAATGATAGGCACTCCCTTCACGCCGTAGGAGAGCCCTTGAACCTCCACCTTCATCTTCTTGGTCCCCTCCCCTCTAGAACGAGTATGAGCTGCGGCGCAGCAGCCAAATGAAGAACGGTCCGCCGCACAGCGCCGTCACGATCCCGACCGGAAGCTCCTCCGGCGCAATAACGAGCCGCGCGAACACGTCGGCCCAGATCATAAACGATGCACCCAGCAGTACGCTGACCGGTAAAACGCGGCGGTGATCGGAACCGACCATTAGCCGGACCAAGTGCGGGATCATCAAGCCGATAAACCCGATGGCTCCGCTCACGGCAACGATTACCCCCGTCAGCAAGGAGGTCAGAATAACCAGAACTTTGCGGAAGCGGTCCATGTTCACCCCCAAGGTCACGGCCGTCTCTTCCCCCATAAGCAGCGCGTTCAGCGAGCGGTATTGGAGCAGCAAATACAGCGTACCGGCGATCACAATACAGGACGGAACCGTCAAGTAGCTCCATTTGGCCCCGGTTAGGCTTCCCATCATCCAGAACATCGCCGTGCGGATGCCATCTTCCTTGGGAGCCATCGTGACGACGAAGTTGGTCAGGGCCGTCAGCATCATCGATACCGCAATACCGGCCAGCAGCAAGCGGGTATTGGACAGCGTGCCTCCTACGCGGGCCAGCATGTACACTAAAGCAATGGCAATTAACGCACCGATAAAAGCCGACACCGATAAAGCATACTGCCCGAACAGTTGAAAAGCTCCGAATAAAATGACGAGCGTGGCGGCAGCGGAAGCCCCCGAGGACACTCCCAGAATATACGGGTCCGACAGTGGGTTGCGGGTTAATGCCTGAATCGCGGTGCCCACCACAGCCAGTCCGCCTCCGACGACGGCGCCAAGCAGCACGCGCGGGAAGCGGATATCCCAGACGATGTTGCCCTGCGCCTTGGACCAATCCGGCTCCAGCCACCCGTCCAGTCCGGGGATATGCGAGAAGGCAATCTTCCAGACGGTTACCGGTTCGATGCGTACCGGTCCCAGCATGACCGCGAGCGTTACCGAACCGAGCAAAATTCCGAACAGCCCCAGCAGCACCAACGGGAAACGCCCTTCGGCTATGGTTCGTTCCGTCCGCGCAGACTTCTCTTGTATTTTGCTGCTCATCGGACTCCCCCTTTTTTTCTCAAGTACATACAAAAAGGAGCATCTCCAACCACGATCAGCGGTTAGAAATGCTCCTCCATAAGAGATGACGACCCGATTGATCCATCAAGGTCTCGAATTGCCCCAGCATCCTAACACCTCCCCATTCTCCGCAGGTTGTAGCAGTGTTGTCAAAACAGGCAGGTCTCCTGACTCAGGGTTTCTCCTTCGGCGTCTTCCCGGAAATATGCTCCAGTGACGCTATGCCGAAAAATAGCCGGACCTTCCGGCTCCCATTACAGTGGCGGGACCGCGACGGATTTGCACCGTACTTCCCTTTTAAGCTTCAGCTGGTCGCTGAGGCACCTGTTTCCACCTATTCGGTTGTCCACAGTAAGTCTATAGCAGTCTGGAAGCCGATGTCAACTATTATTCATTCAAATACAACCGTGACGCCATATGATACGCGTTATAAAATGTTCAAACAAAATAACCACAGTACGGCTTTTTTGCGCACTGTGGCTTCGATGAGATGCCATATTTTCAGCCATTATCACTTTTGCGAAAGCAGCCAATCCTCATAACAGGGACTGCAAAGAATTTCGAGACGTTCTTCAATGCCGCTGTCGTCATATATCGTAATGCTGTGTGCTGTTTCGGTGTTTTTTTCGCAATAATAGCTCCTTTTCGTATTCGGATGTTAAGCTTTTGCGGCCACCCTCATGCGGGGACGGGCTGCTTTAAACCATTGCAGGCAAAAAATAAAGATGAGAACCACGTCGATGGCATCGCCTCCGTAGTACATCAGCTTTCCTCCTTGCTCCGCTTGTATTCCGGAAACACCGGCGGGCGGATGACCATAAATGTACTTGGACAACATGCCGTGTCCCGCTAAGGCTAATACAAGAACAGCCGCGCGGTAAAGGAAGCTTTTCCGATGGGGCGCCGGGTCAACATAAATCATGGACGCCGTAGATAAATACCCCGCCAAAAAAACATGGACATGCATCAGGAGATGTATAATCAAACTTTGATGCATAAGCCTGAAAAGATCAGTCGCATAAAGAATCCATAAGCCTCCAATATTAAGAAAAGCGGTCGTCAACGGGTTGGTTAATATCGTCAACGGCCAACTTTTCAGCACATGCGAAAGCTTTCGTGACCTTGTTACAGGAAGAGCTTTTAGAAGAAGAGTCATTGGTGCCGCGAACGCCAGCAGGAGCGGCGCCAGCATGCCAAGAAGCAGATGCCCGGCCATATGTGCCGTAAAATCCATAAGAGATTGATGAGCCAAAGGTCCGATCAACGCGGCAGCCACGCTGCCAACACCGATAAACCAGCACACATATCGGTAAAACGGCCATGGCTTGGAACGACGTCCCGATACGACAGCGGCATAAACATAAAGAACTAAAGCCACTATGACCAACATAGCCAGTCCAAGCTCGACAAAATTCCTCGCTTCGTGATGAAAAGACTCATGATTCATTTCGAGACATCCTTCCAGGCTCGCTGAGAGCCTTTTTCGAACGAATGAGAAACATGCCTCCGGCCAAGATCATGGCTACTGCGATAAAGTTCCATATCAGGTCGTAGACGATGACATTTTCGACATAGCGGATTTGGTGGATGCGCATAAGCTTGTGCTGGATCGTTCCGTCATATAGCTGGAATGTGCCGCTGCCGAGTAAGCTGCCTCCCCACCACCTTTGCAGTTGCAGGGCGTTTCGCCGAAGAATATCGGCAAACATAAAGAGCCCGCCGATCGTTGCAAACCAGCTAAAAGCGTGAAACAAACCATCCGAGACCAAGCCGATGCCGGTTGTAGATTTATCGTAGAAATGGTGCCAATGCAGCAATTGATGAAATACGGCTTCATCAATAAAGGCTACCAAGCCAAGTCCGAACAGACAGCCTGCCCCCACATTGCGGTCCAAATACGGATTTCGTGTTTTATATGCCGGGTTTATCGTTTGCTTAGCCATAGATCCGCACAATTAGCCTGTAGCCTTTCCCTTTCCTCGATCCCTTGCCAGGTAACGATGATATACCCCGTTAAGCAAAAGCTTGAAATAAATTTCACGGTAAAAGCCCCCTTTTTTGGGATGGTAACTTTAATGTGCTCATTATTTTCTTTACCATTCATGGAGACATGAAGGAATGCAAAATAGACATCTCGTTTTTTGAGATGCCTTACATAAGACGCTTCAAACCGTTCAGGATCGACGTTTAATTCGAGCCCTTTGTTAGTTTGTATCTTTTCAATTCTCTATAATCCAGCTACCTATTATTTCTTTTACCTTTTCCAAGTTATGATTATTTAATGTGCAAATCATGACCAACTCATTCTGGTTGTGACTGCTGTCCATGAAGACTGTTTCTACTTTCCATGACAGCCACCTCCAACATCATCGATTATATCTACACCTTCCGATAAAGTCGGAGGATGGTTTTGAAGCAGGAATAATCGGTTTCCCCAGGCAATATTTTTCACTTCATAGTTCTAACCATTGGTTTTAATAACATATATTGTAACAATTTTCATCAAAAGGAGGTGTATGAGGTGGCACGGATTGTTCCGCGCAAGGACCGTCTGAGGACGACGGGTTTTTACCCTTAACTCCAAGAGCACGGCACTAAGCGCGAAGAAGTCAATAGAACAAATAAAAAAGTATCAAAAGGAGAGTAATCATATGAAAATGTTAATGAAAAAAGCTCCGCTTTTCCTGTTCGCTATCGTTATGGCGTTTTCCTTCTCGCTCGCTGCAAGCGCGGCCCCGTCCGCCGATCAAGCCGCTGCGGCGCCTGTCGTCAGCTTTCAGTCGGCCAATGGATCGTGGATTAAAGTCAATGGAGACGGCAGCGTAACGGCAGACGCCGGCTCGGCGGATCAAGCGGCCAAATTTGATCTGATTCCGGTGGACGCGCAGTATTTCGCCTTAAAATCCCGTAGCAACGGCAAATTTGCTTCCTTCAAGGCCGACGGCACCGTAGTCGCGAGCGCCGCTTCGGTCGGCACGACTGAAAAAGTAGCCATTACCTACGTGGTCAACACGCCTCAAGAAAAAGCGATTCAAGCCAAGGCTTTAAGCAACGGCAAATACGTCAGCGCCGTCAACGGCGGCGGCGGAAAAATCGTCGTAAACGTTGCTTCGCCGTCCAAATTCGAAACCTTCAAAGTGAAAAACTGGAAATAAGCCGCCGCAGTCCTTGAGCGTAGGGGTGACGATGAAATAAAGAAAGGCGCCAAATAGTCGTGAACGCGACCGCATTGGCGCCTTTTTCGGCTGAACATTTAGAGCCTTCTCGAAGTAACTTCTCATTCGAATGAGCCCTGATGAATTTTGACGTTTAAGACGAGGCCGAGCGCAACCATATTCGTGAGCAGCGAGCTTCCTCCATAGCTGATGAAAGGCAGAGAGATCCCGGTCAAAGGAACCAATCCGATATGCATCCCGATATTCACATAAATCTGAAAGACAAGCATGGCCGTCATTCCCGTAATGAGGTAAGAGCCTGCTAATTCCTTCGTCTCCAAAATAATGCCGACCATCCGGTATACCAACAATAAGTAGAGCATCAACAAAATCGCCGCGCCCAAAAACCCGTACTTTTCGCCAACAACAGCAAAGATCGAATCGGAGTATGCGTAAGGGACAGACCCCTGCGGCTGGTCAAGAGCATTTCCATTCAGTTGGCCCGAACCGATCGCCATCAGCGCTCGTTCATAATGCCACGATTTCTGGGGATCGCTTGCCGGCTCCAGGAACGTCTGAATTCTCGACATCTGGTGGGGCTTGATTATTTTGGCCAGCAATTCATTGTCGGCATAATACAGCCACAGCACCGTTCCGATCGCAACCCCGGCAGCGCCGACGGCGGTCAGCATATACGACAGTCGGATGTTGCCCATCCACAGCATCCCGAAAAAGATGCCGACAAATACAAGAGCCGTCCCCAAATCGGGCTGTTTCAGAATAAAAACGATGGGAATCGCAAACACGGCGCCGACGGGAAGGAGGTCTTGCACGAAACGCAGCTTCTCTCCCTGCCGCTTGTGCAGCAAATGCGCAGCAAGCAGAATCGTGAACAGTTTAACCGGTTCGGAGGGTTGAATTTCCACGGAACCGATGCTTAACCATCGGGCCGCGCCGTTCACGACCTCCCCCTTCCAATGGACGTAGGCCAGCATTCCGATGCCGAAGGCGTACAAGTAATACGCCAGCTTGCCCGTCAGCAATCGGTAATTGAACACCGTGACCAGCAGCATCGGAATGCAAAAGACACCGAAATACATCATGCCGTTGAAGTGCAGTCCATCCAATTTGGTCCCTGCGGTGGCCCGGTATACCGCCACCGTACCGGCGGCCACCAAGCACAACATAAGCACAACGATGCCGCGGTCTATTTTTTTCAGCTTATCCAGAAGTATCATACGGGTACCTCGACCTTCAATTCTTGGGGTTTGCGCAATCATTCCGCCAGTAAGCCCAATAATAGATAGACGATCACCATGGGAAAAAGTAACAAGGCGCGCTCCCGAAATTTCAGAATAGCCTTTTTCCTTCAGGAAGACAAGGACAAAAATTACTTATCCAGATGGTGCACCGCTTCCTCGTTTACAAATTTTATTTATTTACCTATAATACTATATGTTAGGATATTTATATACAAATTGGAGGAATCGATGATGAAGAAGAAAGCCACAGGTCTTTTTATTGCATCCTTTTTATTATGCAACCTGATCCCGGCCTCGCTACACGCTGGGAATGAGGCAGCGAAGCCGCTGTCCAAAAACCTGATCGTGCTGATCGGGGACGGGATGGGCCCTGCTCAAGTCACGGCCGCGCGGCTTTACTCCAAAACCATTCTGGGAGCGGAGAGCTTGCATCTGGACGGTTACTACGTCGGCCAGGCCAGTACGTTTTCGGAGCGCGGCGAAGTGGACGGCAGCGTTGAATCCGGCCTGATCACCGATTCGTCGGCGGCAGGAACCGCTTTGGCTACCGGACACAAAACGTACAATTCCGCAGTCAGTGTCTCCAATCATGAGGTGGCCAAGCCGTACGCCTCCGTGATTGAAGCGGCGGAAGCGAAAGGAAAAGCGACCGGACTCGTCACGACGGCAAGAATCACGCACGCGACTCCGGCGGTATTCGCCTCTCACGTACGCAGCCGCGGGAACGAAACAGCCATCGCTTCGCAAATGCTGGAAAGCGGCGTCGATGTTTTGCTCGGCGGAGGCGCAGATTATTTTACCGGAAAGGATGCCGGCGGGAAACGTCCGGACAAAACGATTCTTCCCGATTTCGAGGCCAAAGGCTACTCCGTCGTGAAAGACCTTGCTGGTCTTCAAGCGCTGACCGTAAAGCACGATAAAGTGCTTGGCCTGTTCAGCCGGTCGCACCTCGACTATGCCATTGACCGCGATAGCTCTTCCCCGAGTCTGGCCGCGCTAACAGGAAAAGCCATCGAGCTGCTTTCGGCAAAGCCCGAAGGCTTCGTGCTCATGATCGAAGGCGGCCGGATCGACCACGCTGCGCATGCCAACGATTTTCCGACCATGGTTAAGGAAATGCTGGACTTCGACGCGGCCGTGAAAACGGCGATGGATTTCGCCAAGAAAGACGGCAGCACCTCCGTCGTTGTAACCGCAGACCATGAGACAGGCGGTCTGTCTCTGGGCCGCGATAATAGGTACGAGTTAAATATCGACCTCTGGAACCGGCAAAAGTCATCTTCCCAGGTACTAAATGCAGCACTTGAGCAAGCCCGAACGCCGGAGGAAATCCGGAAGCTCGTTCAAACGAACACGACGATTACGGATCTGAGCGACGAGGAGGCCCGTTTCATTCTGAAAGGCGACGGTTCGGACTACGAGCGGGAAGGCGCTTATAACGCCGTCATCTCCAAGCGGCTGCTGGTCGGATGGTCCGGCCACGCGCATTCCGGGGTGGACGTGGGCGTCTGGGCCTTTGGGCCAATTGCCGAGCTGGTGAAGGGAAAAATCGACAATACAGATATCGCCAAAGCGGGCGCCAATACGATCGGCGTCGATCTCGATGCCGTAACCGCCGGGCTGCAGGCTAAGTACTGGTACCCCAAGTTCAAGACCATGCCCGGCCGATCGGTCGTCTATCCGGCCAAGGCGCTCGCCGCGAAGCTGGGCGCATCGGCAGACTGGGACGAGGCTTCCGGCACCGTGCGGATTGCCAAAGGCGGCACAACGATTCTTGTGAACCTGAAAGACGGCAGCGCGACGCTGAACGGCCAAGCGGCAGCCTATGCCGTCCATGTCGAGAAGGGCACGCTGTATTTATCCCTGAACGCCTTCAACGATCTCAGCAGGCAAAGCATGACATGGGACCCGCTTTCCGAGCGACTGGTGCTGCAAGCTGGCTGACCCTCTACCCTTTATGCCGCTTGCTCGTATCAACAGTGTTCTTTTTTGGGGCGAAGCTCCTTTACATGCTTCAATTGGGCGACAATGATAAAGCTGACGATCACCAGCAGAAACCAGGAGCTGAATTTGCCCCACGACACCATGCTCCAGCCGTTTTGTTGATGGGGATAACGCCATGCCCCCAGCCAAGTTCCGATATTTTCGGCGATCCAGATAAAGAAGCCGACAAGCGCAAAACTAAGCGTGAGCGGCATCCGGTACACGCTATCTCCCACCTTGAAATACAGCGTCGTGCGGAAAAACACCACAAAAAACAGAGCCGCAAGCAGCCAGCGCAAATCGGGGATGAAGTGGTGGGTCATAAAATTCAAGTAGATCGCCGCCCCTAGCGTTACTGTCCAGACGGAAGAAGGCCACCGGTCCAGTCGAATGTGAAGCCTGCGCCAGGCTTGACATATATAGCTGGCCACACTTGCGTACATGAAGCCGCTGTACAGCGGAACGCCGCCGATTTTGGTCCAGCCCGGCTGCGGATAATCCCAAGAGCCCATATGTACTTTATACAATTCCAGCGCCAGACCGATGAGATGAAACACGCAGATCACCTTCAACTCGTCGATCGTTTCCAGCCCTGCCCGCACCATGATAATTTGCACGGCGATACAGATGACAAGCATCCAGTCGTAAGTCGGCATTCCGGGAAGCGGCGCAACTTTCAACAAGGCCAACGAAAGAAAAATGCAAGCGGGAAATACACAGGACATCGCTTCCTCGTAGCCAAAAAGCAGCAGTTGTTTGCCCCATTTCCAACTCATTCCAATCCCCCTCCGTTTGTATCGATTGGCAGCATTGCATCGATTGCCGCCTCTGCATTTATTGTAATTTGAAAAACAAGAACAAAAAGAGAAATGTAGAAATAAAAAACTTCATATTTTCAAACAGGGTATGCATAGTTTTCGGACATCACAACGAAGGAACCCCCCCAATTTAAGGGAGGTTCTTCGATGCTTAGACGGTTGTGCTTCGCAATTTATGTCAATACTTCCGATAAAGGAGTTGGATTAGGATGGGAAGCACGAAGCAAAAAATCACCACGTTCTTCATGTTCGAAGGCAAAGCCGAAGAGGCCATGAACTTCTACATCAGTTTATTTGACCGATCGGAAATCGTCCGCATGCAGCATTACGGACCGAACGAAGCCGGTGCCGAAGGAACCGTGGTGCAAGCTTTATTTTCGCTGAACGGACAAGTGTTTATGTGTATCGATAGCAGCGTGAAGCACAATTTTACGTTCACCCCTTCCATGTCATTATATGTAACATGCGAAACAGAGGCAGAGATTGAGAGGCTATTCGGGAGGCTGTCTGACGGGGGATTCGTTTTAATGCCGCTAGGAGCTTACCCATTCAGCGAAAAGTTCGGTTGGGTTCAAGATAAGTTCGGCGTCTCCTGGCAGCTGAATCTTGAGAAAAAATAATGCAGCCGGACGGCTCTCGAACGTTAACAAATGTTTATGAATCAAGGTCGAAAGCGCCAAGAATTGCCACCGGAGGGCAATAATTCTTGGCTTTTTTTCTCCAAAACTAACGCTTGAACATCGACACAAAGTAACGCTAAACAACATTTTACAAAAAATATCTTGAAATTATACGTAATCTCGCATATTATTTTCTACATGAGCAATATGTTAGGTAAAATATTCGTTTTTTGGACACACACCTTGAATGTCTGTTGCTCATGAAAATATTTTAGGGGGAACTTCCAAGTGAACACAAATGTAAATCCCGGGGCGAACGCGAACTACAATAATCAGCCTCAATCCGCGCCGATCTTGACGGTGAAAGATTGGCTCATTACGATGCTGATAATGATCATCCCGCTGGTAAATCTTATTATGCTGTTTGTATGGGCCTTTGGCGGCGGAGAAAATCCGAGCAAATCGAATTATGCGAAAGCCACACTGATTTGGATGGTCATCGGAGTTGCCTTATCCATCGTATTCATGATTCTATTCGCGGGCGCCTTAACTGGTGCAGTGGTTAATAATCGATAAGTTTATTCGATCAAGCACGCCTGTGCTAAATCTCAAGAAGATTTAGCACGGGCTTTTTATTTTGTCAATTCTCCGCATAGGACAAAATCCGACTTCCATACGTTATATCGTAGGCCGGCTATATCCGACGAGCAGGAGGACAAACAATTGCAACCCTCAAAAACAAAGCCTAACCCCTATCTGTTCCTTGCCATATACGCATCGGATCTCAAAAAGGATGTTGTGATTGACTTTATCTCCGGCATCGGGATCTACACGATCGTCCGAAAAATAACCGCTTCGGAACTGCTCGCCATTGCAGCCAGTATGGTCGCGAGCACCGCGCTGCAGAAATGGTCGGAGCGGCATCGGAAGAAAAAATTGCCGAATATGCGGCTAGCCAAAACCATCCCTTGGCCCAGCCCTGAGAACGCAAGGCGGACCCGCCTAACCTAACTGCTATATCGGCAGGTTCGGTCCAATTCTTAAGTTTTTTCCGGTTTTTGATTTGATAATTTGATATGTACGAGCGAGCTGTCAACGTAAAAATGCAATTTGATTATAAAATTTAGTTGACATTTTCATACTTTGTCATTGTATCTTTACGGTTAATATATTCTGTTAATCCGGTATCGGTTTGATACAAATATACATAGTGGGCAGGATATCCCACAGGGTTATAATCAAAGAAGCCTTTGGGCAAATCATATGCTTTTGGCATTTCATTGCGAACTGTAGTATAGGGTGCGCCACGGAACTTTTTATTCCAATGCACCTTGATATGTTGAGTTAATAGCATAAACATTCCTCGCATTCAGTGATCAATTTCCGGCTTCTGTCGCGGATATGAGTTCATCTAAAAACGATTTCACCGTGTCGATATACTTTTGCGGCTCATCCATCAGAACCGCGTGGCTGCTCTGATCAAATACAACATACTTCGTATTTTTTCTTTTGGCAGCCATTTCTTCGATATGTTCTTGCGAGATGACCCATGACAGCTTGCCATGAACCAATAACGCCGGACATGAGGAATGCAGAAAATCGTCCCACCAGTTGCCGTTTAGCTTCATCTGGACTTCATCTAAATGATTTTTGTCAAACCGAAAGCGCCAGCCCGCTTCCGTCTCCACTGCGCTTTCCAGAAAATATCCAGCGCTCTGAATCCCCAATTGTATCAAGCTGTCACCCAGTTCTTTTAAGGTTAAGGCATGATCGATAATGTGCGGTGCAAAGGACGCATCCTCTTTTTCAATTGCACTGGCTTCTTCAATAATCAACCCTTTCACCAAATGACCGTATTTGGATGCGAACTGATAAGCATTAAATCCGCCAAGAGAATGTCCCAATATGATGACCGGCTCATTGTTTAACACTTGTTGAATAAATGCAGCAATATCTTCCACAAATTCCTCGCGGTCATATTGCCCTGCCGACGCATGTCCGCTCCAGCCATGCCCTCTCTGATCAATGCTGTACACGTGCCAATCCGTTAATTGTTCCATCAGCCCCGCAAAATACCTCGCACTGCCAAAAAGCCCGTGCAAACAAATGAGAACAGGCTTGCCTTCTTGTTCATTGTCCAAATAAGACAAAGTAAGATATTGTGAAGTAAAATATTTTCTTATCATCCCTGAATCCCTTCCTCTTCTATAATCGATGTTGAGCAATCTGCTTCATGCTCAGAGTAACACATTATTGTTGACAACATTATGTCAAGAATTCATATAAAAATATTTGATTCTACAGTTAACTCAGGAATGATGCGGAGAATTCAAAATATGAAAGAGCGGTATGAGCGGCAAATTCGTTGAAAATCATACCACCGTATTCCTATTCCGGGACATGCCTGTTGACACCTACCCCGCAATTGGTCAAACCATGCTGTCTTATGACTGTCATATATCTCAAATAAAGCAATACAATGAAATTCGTAACGCATTCCCATCCTGATGGAGGTGTTTTTATGTTCAAGCGTCAAAAGCTTTGGAGTACAATCGCAGCTGCCATCGTACTTACCCTGGCGGTCCCTACGGCTATGGCGGAAACGGAAACCCCGGTCAGTGCGGAGCAGAAGCTGCCTGCCGATGCCAAAGCTGCCGCAGAGCGGTATCTTAAGGAGCATGCCAAGCAGTATCAGCTCAAGGCCGATTTGTCCGACTTGAAGTATGTGACCACGATCCAAACCGACGCAGGCCATTATGTCCGTTATCAGCAAATGGTGAACAACGCTCCGGTCTTTAACCGGCAGGTGACGGTCACCTTGGACCGTTCTTACCACAACACACTGGTCATCTCCGGTTACGAGCCTTACACCTCGGTTCAACAGGTTTCACAGCTGCTGCCGGACGGCGATCTGAAGGCCAAAGCGCTCCAGTTCGTCGAAGACCAGGCACAAGGAGAATGGGCGCCATCCTCCGAGGAGTACGGCTATACGATACAGAACGGCGTCGCTACGCCTACCTACCGTGTCGTCGTCCATTCCAAATCCCCGTACGGCGCATGGGAAACCTATATTCATGCAGGCAGTGGAGAACTGCTGCGCAAACGGAATTTGAACCAGAACGTGAACGGTACCGGCAAAGTTTTCCTCCCCAACCCTGTCGAATCCCAAGGCTCCGTCGGCAACCTGAAAGATAACAACGACCAAGATTCCCCCGAATTGACCAAGCAGCTGAAATCCGTTACCCTCCTTGGCTTGGACGGCTCCGGTTATCTGCGCGGACAATACGTCAACATTAACTCCGCCGCCAAGACGTATTCGGCCTCCAACCAGTTCAATTATACCCGTTCCAACGACAGCTTCGAGGATGTCATGGCCTATTACCATATCGATATAGTGCAGCGGTATTTGCAGCAGCTTGGCTTCAAAAATG
Organism: Paenibacillus sp. MZ04-78.2; assembly: GCF_024213375.1. Lineage (GTDB taxonomy): Bacteria > Bacillota > Bacilli > Paenibacillales > NBRC-103111 > Paenibacillus_G. The sequence goes on from NZ_JANAVJ010000013.1 coordinate 90,627, forward strand.
TGAACAACCGTGCCATCAAAGTAAACGTCAACGCATCTCTGGACGACAACTCGTACTATAACTCGTCGACAAAAGAATTAACCTTCGGTACCGGCGGGGTAGACGATGCGGAAGACGCCGGCGTCATTGCCCACGAATACGGACATGCGATTCAAGACAATCAGGTGCCGAGCTTCGGCGATTCCCATGAAGGCGGCTCGATGGGCGAAGGCTTCGGCGATTTTCTCGGCGCTACGTATGAAGATGCTGCCTCCTCCCCCGGCTTCGGCAAAGCGTGCGTGGCCGAATGGGACGGCACATCGTATTCCAGAGGAAACCCGCCTTGCCTGCGGCGTTTGGACAAAAACAAAGTGTATCCGCGCGACCTCCAAAATGAAGTGCATGCGGACGGCGAAATTTGGTCCCAAGGACTGTACGATATGGCACAAGCCTTCGGGCGCGACATAGCCACCAAAATCATCATCCAATCCCACTTCTCTCTCACTCCGACAGCCACCTTCAAGGACGGCGCCAAAGCGATCAAACAAGCCGATATCCAACTTTACGGCGGCAAGCACTCAGCAGAAATCGACCGGATCTGGAAAGCCCGCGGCATTCCCACCAGCTAACGCTTCATTGCGGCAGGCCGGAGGCAAGCTGCTTTAACTTCTCTTCCTTCCGCTCTCCTACCCGAAAAAAACTAGAGCCTGCTGTCGGCCCTATGCGGCAGATTGCAGGCTTTTTTCGGTATTATGGTTTGACAATGATTCCGCCCGCCAAAAGGCCCCTCGTCACATGGGACGAGAGGCCTTATCGTACCGCACGCTTGAACGAAACGCGCTTTGCCTTGGATTATTGGAACTGGAACCAGTCTACATCTGCGATACCGTTATCGCGGACGCTCCACTTCGTATAGTTTGGATTCTTAAAAGTCACATTAACAGTCTGTTTGCCGGTAACGGGCTTTTTCAGATCGACGGTATAGTTCTTGTAGAACGGCGCCAACTGCTTCGCGTCCACCGGGAGCGCCACATCTGCGATGAGCTCGCCCTGCGGGCCGCCCAAGCGCACTTCCACCCGGGTGTCCTTCGCCAGAACGGCCGCCCGGACCGTCAGCTTCGACGCTGCTTTTGCCCCGAAATCGACATCTTTAAACGACAGCCAATCGGCAAAGTTTAAGTCACGGACGTTCACGTAAGTGCCCGGCACGAACAGGCCGTTGGATTGATCATATTTTTCCGCCTGCAGGACGACGCCGTTCTGAGGAATTTCCGGCGCCACGACCTTGACGCGGATTTCCCTCTTCATGCCGGGCTGGCCGTTGACCGGACCCGTCTGTGCCGTCAGTACCGCATCGCCCGGGCCCATTGCAGTCACTTTGCCCCGCGCATCCACTTTGGCGACAGCCTCGTTATTCGATGTCCAGGTGACGTTTACATTTGCTGCCGTGGAAGGCATGACGCGAATATTGACATAGTTCGTCCATCCGGTTTCCATCATCAGCTTGTTGTCCTGCAAGTGCATCGCATGAATGGAAGCTGCGGCAACCGGACCTTTGTTGAATTGAACCTTGTCCCCGGTCCCCCATTTCCAAGTCAGCGCTTGCGGCTCGCTCGCCGTACCGTCTTTGCCGACGGCATACAACTCCAGCTTCACTTCATTCTCGCCGAGACGAGGAAGCGACTTGAGGTAATACACTTCGTCGTAAATCCGTCCGACCCATTCGCGCTTGCCGTTTACCACACGCATGAGGTCATAATACCAAACATCCTGCTGCTTCTCGTTGAAGTCCCACTTCACGAACATCGCAGCTTGATTGTCGTCGAACATCGCCTTTTCGACCCGGAAGCCCGTCGGAGCGGCAGGCGCCTGCGGTTTCTTGCCGTCCGTCAGCTTCAACTCGCCGATGTTGGCCTTAAAGGCCACGTCATCCGCCGATTGCGAACCTACGCGGAGACTGATCGCAGCGATTGTGCGTCCCTCGAACGGCTTCAGCTTGGCCGTAGCTGTGGTCCAATCGTCGCTCGGCCCGGCTTTCAAATCGACGGCGGCCGGATGCTGCGGATCGTCCTTGAACGTAAGCAGCGCCTGAATGTCGGCCGCCTTCTTCAGATGCCCTTGCGCCCGGCCGTTGCCCTTTTTGTCTGACAGTTGGACCTCCGATTTGTACGTCAGCGACAGCTCCACGTCTTTGGTCACCGGCAGCTCGGTCTTGTACAGATGAATGTCCGCAGCATGGCTCGAATTCAGCGTGCCTTCCACCTTCAAGGAAGAGCCGCCGTTCCATGCGGTTTCGTAGTCGTAGCCGACCGTAAGCGGCTTGCCTGCGGACTGCGTCCACCACTGCCATGTCGGCAGGATGTCCTGCGCCGCCATGTTGTTCCACTCCGTATCGCTGGACTTTCGCCCGTTCACGAAGAAGTCGAGCCCATGCCCGTTGTTGAACCGGGTCACGAACGGATAGGAGCCGATGACGGAACGCTCCGGTATGTAATGCGCAATGCCCGGCCAGCTCTCATATTCGGTGCCGACCGCCCGGCCGCTTTCCGCAGGATTGCCCTTCGGCCCGGACCAATAGGCCTGCTCGCGCTTCTCGATTTCCGGCTGCATGCGGATGTCGAACGGATTCGGGCCTTTGTTCCAGACCATGTCCGTGCCGAAAAGAGCTACGCTTGTTCGTGGCGTACGGGAGGCGTCGTTTTTGAAAATCGCATCCAGCTCCAAGCCGCGGTCGAAGCGGAATTTGTCGTTTTCGATACCCGCGAAGAGCGAGGCATACGGATCAAGACCAAGCTTGCGCGCATGTTCGGCGCTGCTCTCCAAGCCTTGCGGCGTATACGCATAGTTCATGAAAATGCTGTCGCTGGCGCGCTTTTCGTCACGCTCGTCCAACAGCCACGGCGAGTTTTCCTTATTGAATCCGTTTACATAGGATACCTTGCCGTCTACAGTCAAGCTGTCGTACCAGCTCATATACAGGCCTTGGCTGCGCATATATTTCAGCATTTCCATCAGCAGAACCGCATGCTCCTTGCTGATCGTCGCTTCTTGGTTGATGAAGTATCCGTCGAAGCCGAAATACTTCGCCATTTCGATCATTTTATCGGCCACCGGGAATTTGCCGTCCGGCGTCTTCTCTACGAGCTCCGCGAAATTGATGTTGCGAGGCCAGAACCAGCCGCACAGACTGATAACCCCATTGCGGTGGGCCGCATCCGTATAGGCCGGATTGGGCAGATTCACGACGCCGTAATCCCGCTTGCCCTCTTCGGTCGGAGAGCCGTACACCGGCAAGCCGTGCCAGGAGGCATAAATGTCCTGATACTGCCAATATTTCAGCACGTTGCGACTGAAGCTGTCGTTATAGCGGTACCCCTCGAACCATTCCTCCTTATCGTAGTCGGCGGAAAGATTCATGACTTGGGCCGTGCTCGTTAATTCCGGGTGCGCCTGCGTCGGCTGGAAGGCTCCGATCCGCTTCGCTAGCGGAACGCGGGAGCGAAAATACTTCGCATACGGGTCGCTCTCCGGGGTCCATTCCTTCATCTGCTTGGCGTTATAGCCATACAAATAAGGCTGATCCGGTCCTTTCGGCGTTTCCATCGCCGAAGCCGCTTTCGGCCCTAGCATCAGAGTGGACGCCATAACGGCCGTCAGCCCTAATGATACCGCTTTCGTAACGGTCCGAGAATAAGACTTTTTTCGCAGTTTGCGGTCTGACATAATACACCTCTCTTCATTTGTTCCGGCCTGGTACCATCCTAGCAATTACTGCAGCTGCCAATCCAAGGAAAAGAAACGACTCGTCTATTCCACCCTAACACCCGTTCACAGCGGCCGTAAAGTGGACAAACAAAAGATTTCATGGACATATTAAATGCTTGTAAGCGCCTACAGTTTCACCCATTCGGTACCGCTGAACGTCTTAATGTGGTACCAGACCGCCCCTTATGGTCTGCCTCCCGCTTCATTCGTCACTAGAAGTTTCACCGAATCATAGTTGTGTGTAACAGGACCCTTCGCTTCACCAGCGTTGGGTCCCTTTCTTGTGTCTTCCATCCCGGTTCCGTCGCGGAACACTGCTCATTCAAGCATCAGCAGTTCCCGGACGTCCCGTTCCGTCAGAGCGGACAGCCCTTCCTCGCCCGGCTGAATAACTTCGTCGATCAAATGTTTCTTTCGCTGCTGAATCTCGTACATCTTGTCTTCTACCGAGCCTTGGGTGACGAGGCGGATCACTTGGACCACCTTCTTCTGCCCGATCCGGTGGGCGCGGTCCATAGCTTGCTGCTCCACGGCGGGATTCCACCACAGATCGTACAGGATCACGGTGTCCGCTCCGGTCAGATTCAGCCCGGTTCCCCCGGCCTTCAAGGAGATCAGGAACAAGTCCCGCTCGCCTTCGTTAAACCGGCGGCAGCGCTCGAAGCGCTCGGCGGACGGAGTTTTTCCGTCCAAATAAAAATACGGTACACCCCGATAGCCCAGCTCCCGCCCGATCAGCCCCAGCATCTCGGTAAACTGCGAGAACACCAGCATCCGCCGCCCGGCGCTCCGGCATTCCTCCACCAGCTCCAGCAACTGCTCGAATTTCGCCGAGCTTCCGGTATACCCTTCGACGAACAGCGCAGGATGACAGCATAGCTGACGCAGCCGGGTAATGCCCGCTAAAATTTTGATCCGGTTTTGCTGAAACGTATCCGCGTCCAGATGCTTCAGCGCTTCCTTTTGCAGCTTGGCCAAGTAGGCCACGTACAGCTTTTTCTGCTCCGGCAGCAGCTCCGAGGCTTGCAGCGATTCGATCTTCTCCGGCAGCTCCTTCAGCACATCGCTCTTGACCCGCCGCAGCAGAAACGGACGGGCGCGCTTGGCCACGGTCTCGCGGGACAGCTCGCCGAAGGCTTTGCGATCCGGGAACAGCTCGGGGAACACCGCGTCGAAGATGGACCACAGCTCCTCCAGCGAGTTCTCGACCGGCGTTCCGGTCAGCGCGAACCGGTATCTGGCCCGAATCGCTTTCACCGCTTGCGCCGTTTGCGTCGCGTAATTTTTGAACGCTTGGGCCTCGTCCAAAATAAGCGTATGAAACGCCTGCCCGGCATAACGCCCAATATCCCTGCGCAGCAACGGATACGAGGTGATGACGACGTCCGCATGGGACAGCTCCTTCAATACGCGGCCGCGAACCGCGCTGCTGCCGTCGGCAATAACGGCCCGAAGCTCCGGTGCAAACCGGCTCAGCTCGTTCCTCCAATTATACAGGAGAGACGCGGGAGCGACGACCAGCGCAGGCTGCCGCTGATCTCGAATCTCCGGCAGAACGGATACGAGAAAGGCGATGCTCTGCAGCGTCTTGCCAAGCCCCATATCGTCGGCAAGAATGCCACCAAAGCGATAGTGGGCCAGCGTCTTGAGCCAGCCATACCCATATTTTTGGTAATCCCGCAGCACTGGAATCAGCCGGTCCGGCAACGGGAAATCCAGATTGTCTGGATTCCGTATGTTTTCCAAGAGGCGGCGCAGCGACTTGCCCAGGCTGACGGCACGGCCGCCCTGCTCCCGCGCATCGATCAGGTGCAGTCCGCGGACAGCCGACAGGCGTAGCTCCGTTCCTTTCACATCCGCTTGGCGGATGCCCATCTCGTTCATAAAGCGGACGATCTCCTGAAACTCGTCGCTTTCCAACGGCAGGAGCGCGCCGTGCGGCAGCCGGTGGTATCTGCGCTTCTCTTCCAAAGATTTCAGCACTTTACGGATTTCCGCTTCCGGAATTCCGTCGATGTCGAACTTAATTTCCAGCCAGTCGATCCGCTCATCCACATCCACCCGGATCTTCGGCGGAACGTGGCCGGTATGAAGCCTTACTTTTACGGCGGAGGTGGCATATACGTCAACCAGCTTTTCCAGCTGGGGCAGGATGCGGTACATAAACTCGTATTCCTCGTCTTCGCCATCCAAGAAATAGCCGCCTTCCGTCCTAACGAAGGCGCTTTGCTCCATGAGCTCCAGAATCGCCCGTTCCTTCTCCCCGTCCCGCACCAGGATTCGTCCTTCGCCGCGTTGGGTTTTTCCCTCTTCCAATGGATTAAGGACGATGTCGCCGTAATGAAACTCTAGCCCGGCGAGCAGCCGGTCCCTCACCCGGTCCAAATACAGCTTGGCCTTCAGCGATATGCGCATGATCCGGTCGGACACGGCTTGGGCGACATGGACAGTTCCCAGCTTCATCAGACCGGGAATCGCCTTCTCGATAAAAGGCTCGATCTGATCCGCCGAAATCTGAAGCTGGCGCGTACGGGCCGAATCCAGCATTTGTTTCAGCTCCGAGAGGCGCTGACTGCTGTCGGGCGGCAGCTTCAGCAGCTTCCCCTCGGCAAGCACCAGCCCGTATGCTTCCATGACCCTGATCTCGTCCAGCCCTTGGACGTCCAATCGATAGCCTTCTCCCGGCGCTTGGTCGAAATCGAAACGAAGCGGGATCGGCTCGTCAGAGATGCAAACGCCCTCGTAGATGTAGCCATCCTGCTCAAGCTGCGCGGAAGGAGCAGCCGCCAACAAGGGAAGCAGCGTTTCCCATGAGAACGGAGGAATCAGCAGCATCCGCTCGCCACTCATACGGCCAGGTTGGACGGAAAACGTATTCGACGTTTCACGGTACATCTTCTCGTTGCGGCAGATTAGGAATAACTGGCGAAGGATGGCGTCATCCTCGATTTTAAAGCTGTGAAGCTCCGGGTCGTAAGTGAAATGCTTGGTAAATACATAGGCTTGTCTCCGTTCGACCCGCTCCAGAAACTCTCTTATGTTCTGTACGATGTACAGCCGTTTGGGCCCTACCTTAAGCCCGATTCCGAACATGTACTTCCGGTAACTGTAAGCAAAGGGCGTGCAAGTAAACTCCACCTCAAGCTGCATTCTTGTATCGAAGCGCGGCCGGGAACCGGTCGGGATCAACGGCTTGCCGACGAACAGTCCTAATACGCTGTTCGTCAGCCGGAGATTTCCCGCCGCAATCGCGGAGTCGCTTGCTGCCGCTCGGCCTGACGAAGTCGTCGCAGAGAATCCGTCCTCCGATTGAAGCCGCCCAACAGGCAAGCTGCCGGGCTGCTCCGTATCGTGAATATACAACAGCACCGCAGCGACATGCTTACAGTATTTGTCGAAGGAGCTCAAGGTGGGGCAGGCACACGTTGCTTTCACCTCCCCTTCATGCCCGATTTCGACGGTCACCCGGCAGTTGACGGCGCCGACCGTCGCTTCGTAGCTCGCTGCTTCGGGATCGCAATGCGTGAAGGACACTTTTCCGGCGCGGCAGTAGGCTTCTCCCTTTTTGTAGGAGAGCTCGCCGCACAACGATTTAATGATCCGTGGTGTCAACGGTGCGTTCATCGCTTGAAACCTACCTTACTTCATCTATTTCAAAAACTTGAAAAACAACTGGCTGACTCTCCGGGCGAAATCGTCAAGGCTCAGATTCGCCTGATCCAGTCTGGCATAGCCGTTCTTGATCGCATCCAGCACCCAGGCGGGAATTTTGATCCCCTCAATGCCGGGATAAACGACGCGATACGCCCAGACCAAGTGTTCCCACCGTTTGTCGTCTCCCTCCAGCGCATATTCGGATACGTCCAGCACTTTACCCCGGCCCGATTGCAGGATGACATTTTTCAGATGAATGTCTCGCGGATTCAAACCGCGGCTGCGCACCAGCGCGCGCGCTTCTTCAACGTCGAGGATCGCCTGCTCCGGTACGGGAATGCCCTCCAGCAGGCAATCGAGCAGCGTGACTCCGGATTCGTGGCTCATGACCAGATAACGCTCTCCGCACCCATAATATACCGGAAAATAAGGAATCCCTTCCAGCCGTTCGTACACTTGCTTCTCCATCTCCCGTTTCCCGAGCGCCAGCGCAAGATCCGAGTAGATTTTAAACGCATAGCCCGGCGTCCGATCATAGGTGAACACGGCCGCATCCGTTCCGATGCCGATACAGCGAAGCTCTTCCGAATAGTCGGAAACGATCACAGGCTCATTCCGTTCGCTGCCGGTTACCGTGATGCTGCGCAGCGCCTCGTCGGCCATAGTCCAATGCACGTTCATCCTGGGGCCCCCTTGTATTGTCTACTGGCAGGTTAACTCATGTAAGATATTTACTCGAACCAAGCATCCAGGGTACAAAATGGGTTAAGGTCATTAGAGCGATTATACCATAGAACAATCGTTCGCCAAAATAAACCGCGTTTCTCCTGCTTCAAAAATTATCCATATGGGTAACTATGGTTAGCTGGCTCCGTTACCGGAAACATGAAGGCACTTGTACAAAGAAAAGGAATGTTCATGTATGATAAGCACCTTTTTCTGTAAGTTCGAATTGCACGAGGGACTGGAATAAGATAGACTGTTTCGTGAGCTGAGCTTGTCTCGTTTTCGGAGTTTATTTGCGGCGTGCTGACGACGGGCATCGGATGGGGCTCGGCACTATATGAGGCGAGCATCTAATATACTACAAAGATGGGGAGTGAGTATCATTTTGAATCATGTCAAACAAATGGTACATGAAGCAAAAACACTTTATGGTATCAGCCTGAAACACAGTTTAAAGGAAGACCAGACAGAGCATCTTGTGGATGCCATGAAGGCATATGTTAAGCAGTATGCAGAACCGAACTATCTCATTCAAATTTACATCTCGGATGATTTTACCGAAAACACAGATTTCATTACGTTTGTGGGAAGTGATCAAAGTGGACATTCCGACTTGAATGTGTATTGAATATTCCAAAAGGGGAGTATCTGGTTTTTGAGCATCTTGGCGACGAGTCGGAAATTGATCTGACTCATGCCGAGATCCAGCGATATCTGAAATCTCAACCGATAACCGTGACTTCCAATTTCGATTTTGAACAATGGGAACCATCGACAGGCAAAATATTTGTATTTATTCCTTTAGAAACTGCCGTGATCGAAGCTCCAGATACTATCGATAAAGTACAGCTATTGGCAATACCGTAAAACCCATTCCCCGCTTATACAAAAAAGGATGCCTTCACCTCATGTGAACGGCATCCTTTATTTCTCTATGGAGTTAAGCTCTGGACTTTATCCAAGATTTGAGTAACCTGATTCAACTTGTCGACGAATTGGGAATCTTGGATCGCCTTCCAGTCGATAGCGCCGTTATTGATCTGCTCCAGATAACCGTTAACCTCCTTCGTCAACGTCTCGTTATAGCCGACCAACTGCTTATGAACGTCCTTGGCAAAATCGGGGGCTTGAAGCGCGTTGAATTTTGTAATCCGCTCCTTCATACCGGTTAATTCGTTCTTCAACGTCGTTCTGGCTTCGGGATCGGTGACCGCCTGCCCGGCAAGCGTCGGTAATTGCTCGGCAAACCGCGTCGTATCATTGATAAAGTTGGTTGCTTCTTCCACATAGTTTAACGAATTGCTTACCTTGTCGACAATCCCGCAGCCTGACAACAGACCGACCGCAAGCACAAGCAAAAGCATAATTTTGAGTTTCATTACCGGACCTCCGACTTTTTTACAAGGTAATACTGCTCCAAGCCGGCTCCGGTTTCAAAAAACTATAAACTAGCCAAAAGCACGAACGAAAACTGGCCTCAAGCCCGTTGAGACAGTCACGCCAAAAAGCCGACCATCCGTATGGGACGTCGGCTCTTCGATGTTTCAATGAGTTCTGCCTAACTAAGCCCGCGCGGCAAGTTTGCACGCTCCTCGATAAACGAGACGATATGGTCTACGCTAGATAACGATTCGATCATCAGGTCCTCCTCATCGCATGCTACTTGAAACTCCTGCTCCAGCCAGGTGATCAACCGGACCACCATTGAGCGTCATCCATAGCCAGCCGGCCACCTGGCCTTCCAGCTCCAGAACGAGCATGCCTTCCCTTCACGAGGAATCGCTTTTTCCAGCTTGCGCTGGTGGAATTCCAGAACCGTTACCGCCTCGCCGCCAAACGAAATGACGGATATTTCCTTCTCAAATTCAGCTACCTGTGCCAAATCCTCCCGCTTGATCGGCCGGATATTCATCTTGTCTTCTTCTCCTTTTTGAGCCATGATTCACCTCATGCTTATACGTTCTTCTTTTCGATCAATTGAAACGTATCGTTCCTACAATGGGGACACCCTTGATTTTTAAGCTGCCCAATCGTAGGCACGTCGCCTTGGAAGCCGACGTAGACCGTTTCCCCGCACTGCTGGCAGCGGTAAGTACGCAGCGTCCGCTTGACTTCGCCCGTATACAGCGCATCCTCGAAAGCACCGGCGTATTCGGAACGCGTCTGCTCCGTCGTCTTCAGCACGATCATCTGGCTCCGGTTCGCGATCATTTCCGCGCCTTCGTACTCGTTAAAGCGCGGGTACGTCGCGCTGACCATGAGCCCCATCTGCACGAACTCCCGCTGCATCGCCAGCATGAACTCCGGCGACTTATGGGCAAAAGACAAGAAGATCGGCGCCCCTTTCCGCTTCTTCAAGCCGCTGATGCCGCGGGAAAGAAACAGCGTCATGCCCTGCAGCGTATAGGGGGGATCGGTGAAGAAGCAATCGTATTGTCCCTGCCATGCCTCGGCCAGCGGCTCCCGCAAATCCCAGTGGCGGCATTGGATGGGCAGCCCCTCCCTGGCCGCGGTCTCGCCGATATAGCTCAGGAATCGCTCGTCAACATCGACAACGTCGATCCTCGTCTTCGAATGTCCCGCCAGGAAAAGCTTCCGAAGCAGAAAGCCGATCGACACGCTAACCAGATCGTCGTCGCCGATGCAGAGCACACGCTTTCCAATCAGCGCCTGCTGCTTCAAACACAGGACGGCCCGGCGCAAACTCGTTTCCACGGTGCATTTCGATTGGTCGATCTGGACGTCCACCTGCGGCCGCATGCGAAATAGTTCCTGAAGCTCGCTTAGCACGTCGGCCAGCTCAGCCTTCCAATCCGCATCGCTCGCCGTCAACTTCAGGTACAGGCTCTTGTTTATTCCGCCGTATCCCAGCTCTTGCTCAATCCATGTCGTTCCCGCCCTGCTGCAGCGCGTCCCGTTCTCTTGCGTCAGCGCGCCTGCTTTGACGAGCTCTTTCTTGATGGCCGCGGCTACGGGAACGGGCAGCAGCGTCTTGCGCGCCAGCTCCTTGGTCGAGATGCCCGGGCTGAAATAGCATTCCAGCAAAAGCTGCTCGATGACGACGGTGCCTTCTTCCAAACGGACATTCGCGCTGATTTCATCCAAATAATTTTTCATCCAATCACTCCTCCGATTTGGTCTCGATGGTAACGCCCGGTGCGTGCTTGCGGCCCATCAGCGTGCGTTTTTTGCGGTTTTCTTTCGTCTCGAACACGATGTCCAGATCGTAATTGTCCGGGTACAGCTCCTTGCTCTCGATGTGCAGCTTCAGCCGCTTCTGGTTGATTTTGAACTTCTGGTTCTGGACCATCACCCCGACATTGCCCCGGGCATCCCCGGTTTCGAACACAATGCCGGTACGGCCCAAATAAGCGATGTATACGCAATCGCCGAGTTGGAGGCTTCTAGGGGCCTCCTCAGGGAACGGCTGAGCGGTATCCTCCGCCTCCTTCTCCGAATGTGACAGAGACTCAGGCACCGTTGTCGTTTCTTCCTGCGGATCGTCCGTATCCGCCGCGGAGGCTTCATCCGGCTCCGGCTCAGATCCGGCGTCCTGTGTCCCCTGCGGCAAGCTTTCCAGCAAGCCGCGCGCGGTAATTTCGCGGGACCGCTCAATAAGGCCGACAGGCAGACCCAGCTTCAACGCGATCAGGAAGGCGTAGCTCTGGCCCGCTTCCCCGATCCGCAGCCGATACAGCGGCTGAAGAGTGTCCGTATCGAACTCCATGCGGGCATTCTCGAACCCCGGCGTCACGTCGGCGAAGTTTTTGATTTCCGTAAAATGAGTCGTTGCCACAACGGTCGCCCCTCTTCGGTGCAGCTCCTCCAAAATGGCTACGGACAAGCCGACGCCTTCCCCCGGATCGGTCCCGGAAGCCATCTCGTCGATCAGGATGAGCGTCGAACGGTCGGCAAACTGCAGCATGTCATTGACATTCCGGATATGCGCGGAAAAGGTGCTGAGCGCATGCTCAATGCTTTGCCCATCCCCGATATCGACGGCGAGATGATTGAATACGGAAAGCAAGCTTCCTTCTTGTACCGGAACCAATAAGCCCGACTGCGCCATGACGGTCAACAGGCCGACCGTTTTCAGCGAAAGGGTCTTGCCTCCCGTATTCGGTCCCGTAATAATCAGTGATTTGTACCGCCGTCCGATAACGAAGTTCAAGGGAACCATCGGCCGGTTCAGCAGCGGATGCTTCGCTTCGCGCAGGTCGATGATCCCTTGGTCGTTCAGCTCCACATTGGAGCCTCGGATGGCCAGAGCGTATTTGGCCTTGGCAAATATGAAATCGTAGGTGCCTACCGTCTCGACGTTCGTCAGAAGCTGCTGATCGCAGCTTTCCGCCAGTGCGGTCAAATCGCTCAATACTTTCAGCTCCTCCCGCGCTTCCTCCGCTTTCAGCCCCGTAAGCTCGAATTGAATCGTCATGATCTCGGCCGGCTCGATATAGACCGTTTGGCCGCTTGCCGACTCGTCAAGCACCGTCCCCTTCACCAGCTTGCGGTGTTCTTTCTTGACCGGCAGCACATACCGTCCGTTGCGCGTGCTGAGAACATGCTCCTGCAAAATGGAGCGATGGCGGCTCATCAAGGTGTCCAGCTTGCTCTTCAGACGTTCCTCGAATACGGCCAGCCGCTTGCGGACTTTCATGAGCTCTTTGCTGGCAGAGTCGGCGATCTGCCCGTGACGGATGCACCGTTCGATCTCCGATTTCAACGCATCCATCGCATACATAGAAGCCGCATAAGAGCTAATCTGAGGGGCTATCCCGCTTTTCGCTGCCATATACCTCATGAGCTGTGCGCAGCTGGTCAGGTATTGGTGGATGTGCATGAAGTCCTTTTCACTGAACACGTAGCCCGTTCCCAGCAGCTCCAAAATATGTTCCGTGCCTTCCAGCGAAGGAATCGGAACGCTGGCTCCCTGCTGGAGCAAGGACTTCGCTTCCGCCGTCTCGTCCAGCTTCGCCCGTACGACGGACATCGCCGATAAAGGAAGCAGCTCGGCGATCTGCCGCTTTCCGAGATACGATACGGCATATTCCGCCAAAGCTTCTTTGATTTTGCCGTATTCCAAACGTTGCAGTGCTTTTTCATTCATGGGTGATCTCTCCTTGTAAGAAAATATAAAAAAGGCAGAGAATGAACGTACGTCATTCTCTGCCTTTTATGTCATGCCTAAATAAAAGCGCCCGATAAAATAGAAAATCCGCGCTGAACTCAGCACGGATGATAGGCGCAATGAATAGGCATGTACCTATGGCATTGTATGATATCCGTTGTTCTTAACTAATTCCAAGGCGACCGTAAACCCATGAAAAAATAAACCTTGCTTATCAGCAAAATTTTACCCACGAATTTCCAGAAACCTCATTATGGAATTGATTTAGTTAAGAACGACCGCCGACATCAACATCTCTCCCTAGGCAATAATTAAATTTACTGTAACTTACTTCCCTAGTGAATGTCAAGTGCTGTAAAATTCCCAGTGCATCCCGGATCATTCAAGCCGGTCGATGCCGGTCGTCACCTCAACCCTCACGCCCCGAACTGCGCCCGGTGCAGGCGGCTGTAAGCGCCCTCCGCAGCGAGCAGTTGCTCGTGATTGCCCTGCTCGGCAATGCCTTGGTCCGCAACCACCACGATCCGGTCGGCGTTCTTTATCGTCGCCAGCCGATGGGCAATAATCAGTGTCGTTCGTCCTTCCGACAGCTCGGCCAGCGCCTGCTGAATCGCCGCTTCCGTCTCCGTATCGAGCGCCGACGTCGCCTCGTCGAGTATGAGGATCGGCGGATTTTTCAGGAACATGCGGGCTATCGAGAGCCGCTGCTTTTGCCCGCCGGACAGCTTCACCCCGCGCTCGCCGATCAGCGTAGCAAGCCCCTCGGGCTGGGACAAGATCAGCTCTTCCAGCTGCGCCCGGCGCGCGGCCTCCCAGATTTCCTCATCCGTCGCTCCCAGCTTGCCGTACGCAATATTTTCGCGGATCGTCCCGTCGAACAGGAATACGTCCTGCTGCACGATGCCGATGTGCGAACGCAGCGATTGCAGCGTCATCTGCCGGATATCGATGCCGTCGATCGTGATGCTTCCATCGTCGACCTCGTAGAACCGGGGCAGCAAGCTGCACAGGGTCGTCTTGCCTGCGCCGGACGGTCCGACGAGCGCTACGGTTTCCCCCGCACGAACCGTAAGATGAACGTCCTTCAGCACCTTCTCCTTGTTCTCATAGCCGAACTTCACGCCGTTGAAGCGAATATCCCCCTTCAGTTGCTCAACATGACGCGCATTCGGCGCATCGTCCACATCGGGGGCGGTCTCCAGCAGCTCCAGATACCGTTTGAAGCCCGCAATGCCTTTCGGATACGTCTCGATCACTGAATTGATCTTATGGATTGGCCCGAGGAAGACGTTGGACAGCATGACGAAAGCGATGAACTCCCCGTACGACATTTTTTTCTGGAGCACGAACCACGTTCCGCAGACGAGCACGAACAACGAAACGAGCTTCATCAAAATATAGCTGAACGACGAATTCCACGCCATGATCCGGTAGGTCAGCAGCTTGGTCATCCGAAACCGGCTGTTGTTTTCCTCGAAGCGGGCGATTTCATGCTTCTCGTTGGAAAACGCCTGCACGACGCGAATACCGCTGATATTGTTTTCGACCCGTGCGTTGTAGTCGGCGATGTCGGCGAACATGCGCTTGAAGGCGCGCGACATTTTTTGGCTGAAGTACAGAGACAAGTAAATCATCAGCGGGATAATAATAAAGGTTAGCACCGCGAGCTGCCAGTTGATGTTCAGCATAATCCCGAAGGCTCCGGCCAGTGTCATGACGGCAATGAACAAGTCTTCGGGGCCATGGTGGGCGATCTCCCCAATGTCCATCAGGTCGTTGGTCATCCGGGAGACGAGATGCCCGGTCTTGTTGTTGTCGAAGAAGCGGAACGACAGCTTCTGCACATGGTCGAACAGCTTCTTGCGCATATCCGTTTCGATATTGATACCCAGCATATGCCCCCAATACGTCACCACGTAGTGCAGCGCAGCGCTGACCACATAAATGCCGAGCAGGCCGACGCAGCCCCACAAAATCCACTCCCATTTGCCGCTCGGCAGCAGATCGTCCACCACCCGGTTGACGGCGATCGGGAAGGCCAGCTCCAGCAGCGCCGCAATAATCGCGCAGGAGAAATCCAGCAGAAACAACCCTTTGTAGGGTTGATAATAAGCAAAAAAACGCCGAAGCATAGGTACCCCTCTCTCTTGATACTTTCTTAGCGATGTAAATGAGACTCATTCTCATTGCCATACCTCATTGTAGGCGGCGTACCGAGAGATGGCAATGGACAAACACGACGGTTTTTTTGCACAAAATTTAAAGGGGCTTGTCCGAAGTTTTGTACAAAATGAAGCGGCCGTTTTTCGTTTGTCCATTGAGTGCCGGACAGGTTCCTTATATGATGGTTTCTGAACGATAATGAGAATCATTATCTATAACTCTTACATCCTGTCGAAGGAAGGTAACCTCATGAAAGCGGCAAAAAAAGTCATCCATCTGTTCGTCATCGTCCTAAGCTTGGGAGCGATGCTGGCTATGGCGGCATGCGGCGCACAAACCGCAGCTCCTCCCGCTTCCGCTGGACAAACCGCAGACTCGGCCGAAGCCAAAGCGCCCGCTACGCGCAAGTATACGGATTACAAAGGCAATGAAGTGCAAATTCCCGTGCAGCCGCAGCGCGTCATTTTTGCGGGAGAGACGTTCGGCGATTTGATGGTTCTCGGTGTCGACGCCGTCGGCGCGCAGTTGACTTCGATCAAAGATCACGTCTTCGAAAACCGGGTGAAGACTGTCGAAGATGTCGGCTTCCCGATCAATCTGGAAAAGGTGCTGGAGCTGAAGCCCGATTTGATCCTTGTGGCCAGCACCGACACGAAGCAGTACGAGCAGCTTTCCAAAGTCACTCCTACCGTCATGTTCGATACGTTCGCCCCGTTGGACGAGCGTATTGCGGTGCTGGGGGATTTGCTCGGAAAGCAGAAGCAGGCCAAGCAGTGGCTTGCCGATTTCAACGCGAAGGCGGAGGCCATGTGGAAGCAGCTCCGGGCAGACGGCATGAAGGACGGAGAAACCGCCTCGGTGTTTACGTATTATCCCGGCGACCGGCTGTTTGTCATGGCGCGCGCCGGACTTCCGCAAATGCTGTATCATCCAAACGGGTTCAAGCCTACCCCGATGATTCAGGACGTGCTGAACGGCAGCAAAGGGTTCGTGCATATCTCGCCGGAGCTTCTGCCGCAGTATGCCGGCGACCGGATTTTCATTCTCATTCCGGCCGCCGGTCTGGAGGAGGCGCGCAAATCGACGGACGAATTGATGAAAAGCCGCATTTGGCTCGATCTGCCTGCCGTCAAGAATGGCCGCGTCTATTCGATTGATATTTTAAAATCAGACAGCGACGCCTCGACGAGAGAATGGATGCTAGAGGAACTTCCTAGAATGCTTCGCAAATAATTTACCGATGTATGCGGGAAGTTCCCGGAAGCTTTTCAAGCTGTTATTGAAAAGCTTCTTTGTTTTTTATACAATAGTTTTTAGTTGATAATCATTCTCAATAACTGAAGGAGGAATGTGCGATTGGGCTGCGAATCGGCGAACGCCTCTCCCCTGCGCTCTCTGCTGTTTCATCTGTCGGATATCGAGCGAATCCATCGGCCGGTCGGATGGAAATCCGGGAAACAAACGGCCGCTCACCATACGATGCTGATCTTTACCACCGGACAGGGCCGCTTGGATGCGGACGACAGCCGCTATCACTTCACTCCCGACAGGTGCTTCTTATTCGCTCCTGGGGCTTCGTATCGACTGGAGAACGAATATGACGACGCGCTCCATTTCTACAAGATCACGTTTACGGCCGTTCGGATTGGGAGCTCTTCGCACGAAACGTTTGCCGGGGAGCTTTTTCCGGAGCGCCGCGAGCTGACCGCGTATCCGTTCTCCCGGCTGGTCCGGTTAACGGAAGAGCTGTACGCCGGCCGGCCCGACCCGTGCGATATTGCTTGGTTCAAGCAGCAGCTCCGGTTTCAGGAGCTGCTGGGCTTTGTCATCGAGCACAATCTCCATTCGGAGCGACCGCTCAGTCCGACGCAGGCGGTCGAAAGCACGGTCCGTTACATACAGAACCATTACATGGATAACATTACCGTCAAGCAGCTAGCCAGTCAGGCGCAAGTGCCTCACTGGCAGTACACCCCGATTTTCCAGGAGCTGACCGGCAGGAAGCCGCTCGATTATTTGACCGAGCTGCGGATTAACCGCTCCAAGCAATTGCTGCTGGCTTCCACTGCCCCCCTAAGGGAAATTGCCCAGCAAGTCGGCTTTCGGGACGAGTACTACTTTAACCGCCGCTTTCGTCAAACGACGGGCATCGCGCCGAAGCAGTATGCCCGTCTGGCAAGCCGTACCGTTCTGGTCAGGGATTGGACGGGGCACGAGGTCGAAATTCCCGAGCGGCCGGAGCGGATCATTTTTTACGGAGAAACGTTCGGGGATCTGCTGGCGCTAGGCGTTAAAGCGATTGGCGGCGGCATTTCATTTTATAAGCAATCCTTATTCAAGAGCAAGCTGCGGGACGTGCATGACATTGGCTTCCCAATGAGGACGGAGGTCCTTGCGGCGCTGAAGCCGGATTTGATCATCTTGGCCAGCTCCGACGAAGCGCAGTATAGCCGCATTTCCAAAATCGCTCCCACGCTGACGTTTAATTCGTTTGCGCCGCTCGATCATCGTTTGCGCACGCTTGGCCGTTGGCTCGGGAAAACGCGCGAGGCGGAGCGGTGGCTGCAAGTCTACAACGCCAAAGCGGCCGCTATGTGGCAGCAGCTTCGCTCCACGATCGAACCGGGGGAAACGGCCTCCGTGTTTATCTTCGATCATGGCAAGCGCTTGTTCGTCATGGGAGCCGTCGGTCTTTCGTCGGCGCTTTATCACCCTTACGGCTTTCGGCCTGTAGGGAACATTCAGGAAGTGCTGAATGCGGGACAAGGATTTACGGAAATATCCGAGGCCAGCCTGCCCGCGTATGCCGGGGACCGTATTTTCATGCTGCTTCCCACAAGCCCGGAGTCGGTACAAGCAGCGGAGAAGCTGATGAGCAGCCCGCCTTGGCGCAGCCTGCCCGCCGTTCGGAACGGCCGCGTCCATCTGGTGGATGCGGCGCAATGGAACTTCGGCGACGCCTTCACCAGAGCGAAGCTGCTTGAGGCGCTGCCTCGCTGGCTTACCAAAACCTCCTAGAATCCGGCCGACGTAAGCGGAGTGCGAGTCTCCGGGTATTCAAAACAAAAAAAGCGGCGGTCGGGAGCGAAACTCAAGCTCCAAACTGCCGCTTCCTCATTATAATGCTCCCGCCGTGTGCTTGATGACCGCGTCGATCATACGCTCCCAATCGTCGTTTCTGTTTACATCATAAATGATGTGAACCGAACACCACCGCCAAGGTGCGTTAATGTGCGGCATCTCTGACATAGTCGCTTGGATTCACGCCATACGTCTTCTTGAATAAGGCCGCAAAATGGCTGAAATTATTATAGCCTACCAGAGACGCGGCCTGACTGACGTTCAGCGAACCTTTTTCCAGCATCATCCTGGCTTTCTCCATCCGCTGCTGGCGGACGAATTCGAAGACGGTCATCCCGAACACTTCTTTAAAGCCGATCTTCAGTTTGAAGTCGTTGAGGCTGATTTTGCGCGACAAGGCAAGCAGGCTGGGCGGTTGGGCCAACGTCTGCAGCAAAATATCTCTGGCGCTGTAAATCTTGTCAATGTCTTCCGTTTTCAAGCTGGAGCCTTTCCTTGCCCGGCCGTCGTTCGCTTCGTGAATAAACGACGCCAGCAGTTCGAGGCACTTTCCTTCCAGAAAAAGCCGCTTGGCCGTGCCGCTGTACGGGCAGCTCTGCAGCTGCTGCACCAGAACTTGAAGCTTGGGACCGATCAAGTCTTCAAAGCAGAAGAAGGACTTCTCCATCCTGACACCCAGCTCTTGAAAAAGGGGCTGCCAGAGCCGGGCGTCCATGCGCAGCTCTGCTTGCATGATCCGTTTATTTTTTCTGTGTTCCATATGGATACGAACATCGTTAAAATAAACAAGCTGCGCGGAGCCGGACTCGTTCGCTATTTCCCTCCGCTGCCCTTCTGCGGACCAGCAGCCGCTGCCCTCGATATTCAGCGCAAGTTCCAGATGCGGATACCGAACGCCCATATCGAAGGTAACGTCCTCCCGCCAGATCATATCGCTCAACTGCAGCTCCATGCCGTCCCGAAGCTGGATGAAGCTAAACTGCCCTTCGCCGTATTCCGGCGGAAGCGTACCCGTCTGCTCGTACGGCTCCTTCTGCGGAGCGGCGTTCAAATAGCCGCATACGTTCGTTGTCATATCGTGAAGCTCGGCAAACTCGGCCTTAATGTTCATCGGTTCCCCCTGGCGAATCTCTACAATGACACAGAATCAAACTTGCGTATGTGACATTGATAATCATTTTCACTAAAATTCAGTATATCATAACCCACATACGGTTCAACAAAAAAAAAAATCCAGCACAAGGCTGGATTATACTTTTTCTTCAATCGCCATGTTCACGATCTTACGGTTTGCATCTTTACCCCCTTGTCTTCTGTTCTTCAACATAACGTTTGATGGTTTCGCTCGAAACATTCCCTGCCGTGCTGACAAAATACGAACGTGTCCAAAGGCTTGGCAGATGCTCCAAGTGCTTAAATTCTTGACGCAAACATCGCGAGGTCGTACCTTTCAGTTTTGCCATAACGTCCGCCGGAGAATCCGTTGGCAGCACGTTTAAGAATAGATACGCATGATCCGGCATGACTTCCATCGCAGCAATCAGCCAATCGTTTTTCTGGCACACCTCTTGCACAAGCTCTTTAAAACGCGCTTCGACTTGACTCACAAGTACCTTTCTTCGGTATCGTGGGCAAAACACAAAATGATAGTTGATGAGTGATACGGTTGTGGTCGTTCTTCTATATTCTTGTCCCATACACTGATTGTATCAGTTTAAATATATAACCACAACAACATAAAACAATGTTGCGGCCAGGCACCGACTGCGGATGCTACGTTGCCGATCAAGAAGAAATACTCCAGCCTCCGGTTTGCTGCTGCAAATTCCAGAGCCGGGCGTATAAACCTTCACGCTGCAGCAGGTCGTTATGCCGCCCCTGCTCGACCACGCGGCCGCTGTCCAACACGATGATGTTGTCGGCGTTCTTTATCGTTTTCAGACGATGCGCGATGACAATCACCGTCCTTCCTTGAACCAGATGATCGATCGCGCGCTGAATCTCCACTTCGTTTTCCGGGTCCAAGGAAGCCGTCGCCTCGTCCAGCAGAACGATCGGCGCGTTCTTCAGAATCGCCCGCGCGATAGAAATCCGCTGCTTTTCTCCGCCCGATAACGTGCTGCCCCCCTCGCCCACCATCGTATCGTAGCCTTGCGGCAGCTTCATGATAAACTCGTGGCAGCAGGCCTGCCGGGCCGCTTCCTTCACCTCCTGCTGCGTCGCTCCGCTCCGCCCGAAGCGGATATTGTTGCCGATCGTATCCTGGAACAGATAGACGTCCTGAAACACCATTGACACCTTGCGGAGCAGCGCTTCCGGGTCCATGCTCCGCATATCCTGCCCTCCGAGCAGCACCGTTCCTTCGACGGGATCGTAGAAGCGTGCGGCCAGCCGAAGAAGCGTGCTCTTTCCGCTTCCCGACGGGCCGACCAGCGCGGTGAACGAACCGGCAGGCATCCGAACGCTGATGTTTTTGAGCGTGGATTGCTCGTTGTAACCGAAGGTGACCTGCCGCAGCTCGACGTCGTGCTCTTCGGGAGGAAGCTCGCTGCCAGTCATGCCGGATTCTTTCAGCAATTGGACGATACGTTCGCCGGCCTGCTCGTGATAGCGGAACTCTGCATAGTTCACGAGCGCGGTCGTGAGAGGATCGAAAATCCGCGTTCCGATGAGCAAAAACGTCACAAGCGTTATCACGTCAAGCTTGCCGCCCAGCAGCAGATGAACCCCTACAATCACCATCAGGGTCAGCCCGGCGCGAACAAGAGCAATGGCGCTCAGCACGATCGGTCCAAGCAGCCCTTCGATCCGGATGCTGTGCCGCATCAGCTCCTTGAACGATTTTTCCAGCCGGACGAAGCGCTCGCCCGTGATATTGTAAGCTTTAATGACTCGGATGCCGTTCAAATATTCCTGAAGACGGTTTGCGGCGTCAATCTTGGCCCGCATATGGTTCGCCCCCAGCTTCCGCTGAATGCGGGAGGTGAGCAGAACCAGAATGACCGCCACCGGAAGAGCGGCAAACATGGCGGCCGCCATGCGCCAGTCCAGCATGGAGAGCCCGGCAAGAGCCAGCACCGGCATGACCAAGGCGCCGAGCATCTGCGGTACGAGATGCGAGAGGCCATGCTCCACCAGCGTAAAATCGCCCATCATCATATTCGCCAAATCGCCGGGGTCGCGTCGGTTCAAATAGCCGAGGGATAGCTTCCGCAAATGCTCGGCCAGCTGAGCGCGCCCTTCGGCCGCCGTCTCGTAAGCTCCCCGAAACTGGGTGCGGTATGCCGGCATTTCGCTGAAGAACAAAACAATCAGCGCAGCCGCCATGCCTCCGCACACCCACCAAAGCCCCGTTACATCCAGCGGCGCGCCCGGATGAACGAACGGCTCGAAGATCAGTCTCGCGCCTACGACCAGCAGGGCAAAAGGCGCGATTGCTATCAGGTTGGCGAGCGTCGTATACATTACCGGCTTGATCAGCTTTTTCGGCTGGCCCGCCGTAATGTTATGAAGCATACTCATGCTCTCACTCCTCCCGTCTCGATATGCCATTGCCCCGCATCCGTGTACGCCTTCCACATTCTGGCATACAAGCCGTTCGCGGCAACGAGTCCGTCATGCGTTCCCCGCTCTTCGAGCCGCCCGGCGTTCAGCACGATAATTTGATCGGCATCCCGGATCGAAGAAAGCCGATGCGCGATCACGATAACCGTTTTTCCCTTCATCAGCTGCTTAAGCGCCAGCTGCATCTCGTACTCGTTCTCGGGATCGGCGAAGGCGGTCGCCTCATCCAGCACCAGAATGGGGGCGTCCTTCAAAATCGCCCGGGCCACCGCAATCCGCTGCTCCTCGCCGCCCGACAAATACACGCCGCCTTCCCCGATCAATGTATCGTAGCCTTGGGGCAGCTTGCCGATAAATACATGGCACTGGGCCGCCTTCGCTGCGGCGTACACTTCCTCCGGTGACGCTCCGGGCCGGCCGACGACGATATTGTTATAAAGCGTGTCGTAGAACAAGAACGTTTCCTGAAAAACAAAAGCAACGGTGTCCATCAGATCGGCCGAAGCCATCTCGCGGATGTCTACGCCGCCGATGCGGATGCTTCCTTGGCTTACGTCCCAGAACCGGGGAATGAGATTGGCGACAGTGGACTTGCCGGAGCCTGACGGGCCGACCAGCGCTGTTACCTTGCCCTGCCGCGCGTTGAACGAAATTTCGGACAGCGCTTCGATCCGGGAGGATCTGCCTTCCGCCCCGTAGGAGAAGGAGACGTTATGGAACGTCAAATCGTACGCGTCCGGCTTTTTCGGAGCTTCCGGCTCCCGTACCGGCTCCTCCGCCAAAATACGGTCGATCCGCTTGACCCCCTCGTCAATATTGCGGAGCGAGGAGCTGATATTCATAATTTTGAACATGGGGGCGGAGATGCCCGGGGCCATGATCAGAAAGAACAGCAGAACCGAGGCGAACGCCACGCTCCCTGGGTCCCGGGCCAGCAGATAGACGCCGACCGGCAGTATAAACGCCGCAAACGAGCTGAGAATGACTTTAAAAATGAGATACCCGTTCTGAAATTGGTCCGTATATTTGACGCAATAATCGCGGTAGCGGATCATGTCGTCGTAAAACCTGCGAAACGAATGGACCGTCTGCCCGAACACCTTCACCGCCGGCATCCCGCGCACATATTGAACCGCCGAGCCGCTCATCCGTTCCAAAGAATCGTGGTACATTTTGACGTGCTCCTTGCCATTTTCTCCCGTCGAGAACAGAATCTGCGCGATGAAAGCAGCTGCAATAGGAACGAGGCAAGCCAGTGCCAGCCATACGTTCAAGGCAAACATGGCGACGATCATCACAAGGGTCGTCACCGCCACATGAATCAGATCCGGGAGCTGATGCGCCACAAAGGTCTCTACTTTTTCCACGTTTTGCTCCAGCGTCTTCTTCACGGCGCCGGTCGAGGTGCCGTTCAGCCAGCCAAGCGGCAGCCGTCCGATATGGTTGGACAGCTTGACGCGCAGACCGTACAAAATCCGGAATGCCGCCATGTGGGAAAGCATCCCTCCACCATACATCAGCAGCGTGCTTCCCAGCATCCCTAGCAGCGCAACGATCCCCCAGCGGATCATCCAAGACCCGTCGGCGGAAGCCGGATTCGTCGCATGCTCCAACAGCTCGCGGATAATAAAATATACCGATACGTAAGGAATCAGCATGCAGACCGCGCTCAGAGCCGACAAAATGCCGGAAACGATCAGCAGACCGCGCTTCTCGCCCGCAATCTCGAGCAGTCTTGCGATTCCGTTTTTTTGGTTCACATGTAACCCTCCTCTTCGTAAAACCCGCTCATTGATAAACATTATCATCGGAGCTTTTCTTTGTCTCCCGGAGGACGGATTATTTATGCGGTTCTACGGATAACTCGCAAGGAAATGAGACGAGGTGTTTTTCTGAATACGCATTTAATGGAAAAAGTGAATTACTGAAAATCCATCAAGCCCCCTTCATCGCCTCAAGCGGATTGATCCAGGTTTTCGCCAGCCGCCTTGGATTCCCTGAAAAACCATTTCATCATCGGAGGCGTCACGAGGGTCGTCACCAAGACAACGACAATGAGGATGGCGAACATCTCTTTGCTCAGCAAACCGGCGTTCAGCCCCATGGCGGCGATGATCAGCGCGACTTCGCCCCGCGATACCATGGCTGCCCCGATCCCCAAGGAAGGTCTCCAAGCAAAGCCGGCGAATTTCGCTCCCAGCGCCGAGCCGACCAGCTTGGTGAGGATCGCCAGAATGCTTAATACGACGATCAAGCCAAGATTGCCGGCAATTCCCGTGAACTCCGCCGTCACGCCGATGGAAGTAAAGAACACCGGAACGAAGATCGAGTAGCCGATCGTTTCGACCTTCTCAAACACCTCGTGCTTGTATTTCGTGACGCTGATCGCCACACCGGCGATATAAGCTCCGATAATGGCGGCAACCCCTGCATATTCAGCCAAGTAGGCGTAAGCAAAGCAGATGATGAGTGCGGCCGATATGACCGCTTCGGTCACACGAAGGGGTGCGAACTTTTTCAGCACCCATGGAACGACCTTCCAAGCCATGAGAATCGCCCCGGCGAAAAAGATTACTTTCTTCAGGACAACGACACCCAGATTCACGTCTCCCCCTGCAAAGCTCATCACAAACGCCAGCGCAATGATAACCAGCACGTCATCGATGACCGCGGCGCCCAGAATCGTCGCCCCTGCCCGGGACTTCAGCTTTCCCATTTCCTTCAGCGCCTGCACTGAAATGCTGACGCTGGTGGCCGACAGCAGCAATCCGAGGAATATGGCCTGGATCGTCGGCAGCCCCATGACTTGCCCGGCCAAAAACCCTGCGACCAGCGGCACGATAATCCCCGCGATTCCCACATAAGCGGACGGCTTCCCTGTATGCTTGAATTCCTCGACATCGGTTTCCAGTCCGGCAATAAACATCAGCAGTATCACGCCGATTTGACTGATTTCCGTTAAAATGTCGGTATTCGTGACGAGTCCGAGCACCGTCGGTCCCAAGACGATCCCGATCAGCAGCTTCCCGAGCACGGAAGGCTGTCCTAATTTAACGCTGAGGTCTCCTGCAATTTTGGAAGCAAGTAAAATGATAGCCAGTTGAAAAATAAGCATGATGACCGACCGCCCCTTCTGTTTGTTCGTCGTGCTTATCCTGTGGATATTCAGGTAAAAACATACAAAAAGAAGCCTATCAACCATAGCTGCTAGAATAAACATAGCAAAGCTAAGGTGACAGGCTCCTCCAGGTATGGCGTATTTGATTTTCCACAGGATAGCTAACGTTACGATACTTACTACGTAAGGATGCGATCCCGGTTTCAAAAATGGTGCAAGAAAAATCTGGCGTGGGGCGATAACGCCCCGCCCCCTGCGGCTACAGCTTGACCCGCTGCCCTGTCGCCCGGCTTTCGTTGGCTGCTTCGAGGAAACGGACGATCTCCAGCGTCTCCGTCAGCGGAAGGCCCGGTTCTCCCGTTCTGAACATCTTCATGACCTCGACCAGCAAGCTGGCGTAAAACGGTCTGCTGTCCTTGGACACGTCGACCAGACGCGGTCCACCGCCGGTGTGCAGAGTCGCGCCGAAGCCTTGATCAGGCCGCCGACTACCCCGTACCGTGCCAATCCGCCCGTCCTGCCAGACGCCCGTAATGACGTCGAAATCGTCGTTCGCCGCCACGGTCACTTCCCGGCAGCCTGCGCCCATGGCGCGGTACAGCAGCTCGACCGTATGAATCCCGTACCAGTAGTACCCCGGCTGCGTCGGTTCGAGAACCATCGGTCCGAAGGCATCGGCTCCCGTAATGACTCCGTCCGCTTCCGCGAGAGCGCTGACTAACCCTTCGGAATACCGCAGCGCCGAAGCGCTCATGACCGGAATATCGTATTGCTGCACGAGCTCGGCGATTTCGTACGCCTCCCGCGAGCTCAATGCGAGCGGCTTGTCGATAAATACCGGCTTGCCGTATGGCGCGATGGCGCGAAACTGCTCCAAGTGCACCCGTCCGTCAGCCGATTCGAGCAGCAGCGCATCGGCCGATTCCGCTACCGCTTCCGGCGTTTCCATAATGGACACGCCGTATTGCCCGCGCAGCTCTTGCGTAAAGCCGCCGACCCGGTCGATGCTGAGCGGGAAGTCGGCGGAACCGCCCGGATAAGCGGCAATCACCCGTCCTCCCGGCACATGGTTGGCATCCGACGGGTCGTTCAGCAGCCTCGTAAACGCCGTTACGTGCGACGTATCGAGCCCGATGATGCCTATGCGCAGCGTCGCATCCATGCGTCTAGCCCCGCTTCCGGTAAGCTTCGATGAATTGAATCGCTTTGCGGATATCTTCTTCCGGCTGCTCGCCGACCTCGCGTTCGATCGTCAGATAGCCCGTATACCCGATGTCTTGCAGAGCTTGGAAGTACGCGTCGAAATCGACGGTCCCCTCGCCGGGAGGCAGCTCCCGGAAAAACTCTCCCGCAGTCACCATCCGCGCGATCTCCTCATGATCCATCGGCTTGAACCCGAGAGAGCCGTAGATGACACGAGGGTCCGCTTCGCGCACCCGGAGCCCGTCCTTCACGTGCGTATGGACGATGTAGTCCTTCAGCGTGTGCACGCCTTTAGCCGGGTCGTCGCCGGTCACCATGACCATGTTCGCCGGGTCGAAGTTGACCGACATTCCTTTGGAGCCAAGACTGTCCAGAAAGCTTTTCAAGTGTGCGGCTGTCTCGGGACCCGTCTCGATGGCAAAATAACCGCCGACGGACGAAGCATAACGGGCCAGTTGGCCGCAAGCGTCCTGCATCTCGGCATAGATCGGATCGGCCGGGTCGGCCGGCACCAGCCCGATATGCGTCGTCACGATATTCGTGCCCAAGTCAAGCGCCAGGTCGAGAATCCGCTTCGACTTTTCGATTTTGGCCGGGTTCGCTTCCTTGTCTTGGAAGCCGTGTCCGCCCAAATCGCCGCACAAAGCGGAAATTTCCAGCCCGATCGAATCCAGGTAAGCCTTGAGATCTTTCCGAGCGGCCGCGTCCAGGTTCGCCGGGTCCATTTCCCCTTTGGTGGCCCAAATCTGCACGCCGTCGGCGCCGAGCTCCTTGGACTTTTGCAGCCCCTCACGCAGCGGCAGCTTGAAGCTGTCCGAGATGACTCCGATTTTGTTCGTCAATGCCATGATCGTCTCTCCTCCTTATAGTTCGATTTCGCGCCCTTGAGCGGCCGATTCGTAAATGGCGCACAATATTTTCATCACTTCGACGCCGTCCTCCACCGGACTCCGGGTTTCCGTTCGTCCGAGGGAGCTGTCGATAAAATAATTGATCTCCTGTTGAAACCCGGCGACAAAATCGAACGAAGGATGGTCTACCTGCGGCGCGACATTTAAAATCGTATCATGCTTCTCAGCGATGATCGCAAGCTCCGGCTCCAGCTCCGCTCCGCCCTTGTCCCCGTACAGCTTGACGGACAGCTCATCTTTCTTCGCGTGCAGCGTGAAGCTGACATCGACCATAAGGCTCGCCCCGTTCTCGAAGCGAATGAGCGCATTGGCCATGTCCTCCACCGTGTTGAGCGCCCCGTTGTAATCCGCTGCTTTGTAGTATGTGAGATGCTCCACGTTTGAGCGATTGCCGAGGCGGTTATACGTATTGGCCGAAACCGATTTGACCTTCGGCTTGCCCATCAGGTACCAGCAAATATCGATAATATGCACGCCAAGGTCGATGAGCGGCCCGCCGCCGGAGCGCTTGATATCCGAGAACCAGCCGCCCGGATTGCCGAGACGGCGCAGATAAGAGGCTTTGGCGTAATAAATCTCGCCCAGATCGCCCGCATCGATAAATTTTTTCAAAATTTCCGTACTGCTGCCGTACCGGCGCACGAAGCCGACCTGCAGCAGCTTGCCCGTCCGCCGTACCGTTTCTTCGACCTTCAAAGCTTCGGCCACCGTCTGGCACAGCGGCTTCTCCACCAGCACGTGCTTGCCCGCTTCGAGCGCCGCGATGCTGATCTCGGCATGGGAGTTGTTCCAAGTGCAGATGCTAACGCCGTGAATGTCCGGCAGCGCCAACAGCTCGCGGTAATCGGTGAACACTTTGGAGGCGCCGTACGCTTCGGCCTTCGCTTGTGCCCGTTCCTCGTTCAAATCGCAAACGGCATAAATCTCCACTTCAGGATGATGGCTGTAGGCTGTAAAATGCTGCTCCGAAATGGAGCCCGCTCCGATTATTCCGATTTTGATTTTGCTCATTGTCGCCCTGTTCCTCCTGCTTCTCCTGTTATTTTCGGTTTATACTACGGCTTCCTGCCACAATCGCCGGACGTTATCCATCGCGATTCTCGAACCGATCTTCGGGTCCTCCATGCCTTCGAATTCGACGGATAAATAGCCGTCGTACCCCGAAGCCTTCAACACCCGGATCACCTCCGGCATATCGATGTCGCCTTGTCCGACGATGGCGCCCCGCAGGAAGTTGCCGTGGGTCGACTTAAACCAGCCTTCGCCCGGATTGCGGTACGACGGACGGCGGTAAAAGTCTTTCAAATGCACCATGGACGCAAACGGAATGTTATTCAAAACGGCGCTGGCCGGATCTTCGTCCACACACAGGAAATTGCCGATATCCAGCGTCGTCTTGAAGTTGGCGCGATCCACCTCATGCACGAGCCGGAGCACCCGGTCGCTCGCTTGCAAGTAGAAGCCGTGGTTTTCCACGCTTGTAACGATATCGAACTGCGCTGCGTAGTCGGCGATGCGGCGGCACGCTTCGACGAGCCGGGGCAAGTCCGCTTCGAACTGGCGGATCGACGTTTCAGGGATCGGGCGCGACGCAACGTCGTGGCGCATCCGCTTCACTCCTAGATCGCGGGCGATGTCGACCTGACGCATCGTCTTCTCAATCTCCAGCTCGTAGGCTTCCGGCGTGTCCTGCACGAAATTCGCGCCGACCGCGTAGCCGGAAATATCAAGTCCCGCTTGGTCTGCCGTCTTGCGGATATCTTCAATCAGCCCTGGATTGTTCGTCAAGTCGTACCCGATCGGCACGATCTCCACATGCTCGCCGCCATTGTCGGCAATCCAGCGGATAGCTTCCGTTACGGTCAATTCTTTCTTATCGATAGCCCGGAATAAACTGTAGGTGCTTAATCCCAATTTCATGCGTACATCCTCCTAAGCCAAGTCCGATATAAACGACAAGCATGCTTTTTAACGGCGCAGCAGGTCGTCCAGGAAGGAAAACCGGTAAATTTGCTTCGGCCTGCCCTTCGCTCTGCCCCGTTCCTCTCCGGCCACCTCGACCAGTTCAGCGTCCATCCACTGCGTCAGCA
Organism: Paenibacillus sp. MZ04-78.2; assembly: GCF_024213375.1. Classification (GTDB taxonomy): domain Bacteria; phylum Bacillota; class Bacilli; order Paenibacillales; family NBRC-103111; genus Paenibacillus_G. The sequence continues at coordinate 120,009 of NZ_JANAVJ010000013.1, forward strand.
GCCGATGGGTGCTGCGGACGGTCACGCCGAGAACCGACGCCAGCTCGTGTACGTTGTAGTCCGTCTTGCCCGTACGGGTGAGCTGAGCGACTACCCGGCTCAAATACGTCTGGGTGAAGCCCGCTTCCTCCGCCTTTCGGATCAAGGCGGCGTCCAGCAGCGTTAGCTCGGCGCCGAGCGGCTCGGCCATTTCCAGCGGACCGATGACGCTCTCGTCTTCGCGGACGATGAAGCTGATGCAGCCGCCCGCGTCTTTAGCCCGTCGCAGCGCCATCCGGGCATGCGAGCCCGCTTCGTGGGCGGACCGGCCGAAGCCGATGCCGATGCTCAGCGAAAGCGAGAAGGCGTCCTGCGCCATTTTGGCCAGCGGGATATATTTATATCCGCCCGTATGGCGCTCGAACGTCCCCCGCGTCGTGACGAACAAATATTCGTCGCCCCCTAGCGGGGTCAAGTGCCCTTCGAGCGTTTCGGCATACTCAAGCATCATCCGGTGAATATCCAGCTTCAACCGCTGCACGTCATGCTCCGACTTCCGGAGATCGGCCGCTTTGCGGAACCCGTCCACGTCGATCAAGCCCACCACAATTTGCGACTCCTTGCTGCGGCGGGATTCCGTCGACAACAGCGCCCGCTCGAGCGCAACGATGATATCCTGCTCGGTCGGCAGCACCCATTCGTTCGGCACGCCGAGCTCGCTCAGCTTCACCGATACGGAACGGAGCGCGGTCAAGGCAATCGCCGTGTTCCCCTGAGCATGTTGCTCCGCATGAAAACGAACCATCGCCTCCGTATCCGCAGGATCGCCGCTATAGAACGTCAGTTCAGGCAGCGATTGGCCCAGCTCTCGGAACGTCTTTACGAACGGTTGGTGGGTCAACGTATCGACCGACATGGCGCCGAGCCGCCCCATCCGCTCCGCCCGAAACAACGACCGGTACAGTCCCGAGCCGTTCAGCGGAACGAAATGAGCAGGTACGCGCAGCTGGACGCGCTCGAGGCATACCTGGTATGGATGCGGTCCCGAATATAAGATCACTTCGACGCGGTCCATTAGGTCCTGGGTCCATTGAACCGCTTCCTCCAGATTCGCGTACGCCCCGGTGACGGGGACGAAGGACGGAAACGATTTCATCGCTTGCAGCATGATGGGAATCATCGGCTCCGGTCCGATCAGCGCTATCGGAATTCCTTTTTCTACGGTGGACGGACGATAAGTCCCGAACATGACAACACCGCCTTACCCATGCTTGTGTTCAATCTATCTCCATTATACTTGACAAGAGGAATCTGCCAATTGCAAAAAGGTGACGTTTTCAGCGTATCGCTTCTTCGCTATGCCTTCTTCGCCGCCAGACGGTCCAAAGCAATGGCGGCGAGCGCCGCCGCCCCGACCGGGAGACACGCTTCGTTAAGCGTAAACCGGGGATGGTGCAGCCCGAAAGCCTGCTCCGCTCCCGTCTCGGGACCTGAGCCGAGCCAAAAAAAGCAGCCCGGCACCTGCTGCAAATAGACGGAAAAGTCCTCGCCCGCCATCGTCGGCTCCGCCTGTACCCGCCGCTCGCGCCCCAGAAGCCTGTCCATGGCTCGCTCAGCGTGGGCCAGACAATCGTCGTGGCTGACAAGAACCGGATTCTGCGGAATGTAACGGAGCTCGGCCTGGCAGCGATAGCCTTCGGCGATCCGCGTCACGAGCCGTTCCAGCCGCTCCCGCATCCCTATTTGCACTTCCGGCGCAAACGTCCGTACCGTCCCGGTCAGACGAGCCCGGTGCGGGATGACGTTGTTCGCTTCCCCGGCCTGCAGGCTGCCGATGGTCACCACGGCGGGGGCGAACGGCGAAAGCTCGCGGCTTACTGCGGTTTGCAGCGCTAGAACGATGGCCGAAGCCGCCACGATCGGATCGATGCACTGATCAGGGATCGCGCCGTGCCCCCCTTTGCCCTCAATGTCGATCTCGATGCGGTCGACGGAGCCCATAAGCGCCCCGGCGCGAGTCGCCAGCTTGCCCGCCGAAAGGGTCGGCAAATTGTGCAGCCCGTAAATTTCCGAGACGCCGTCCAGCGCGCCGTCCGCGATCATCGCTTTGGCGCCTGCGTTGATCTCCTCCGCCGCTTGAAACAGAAACCGCACGCTACCGTTCAACTGTTCCCGGCGCTCCGTGAGCAGTCGGGCCGCGCCGAGCAAAATCGCCGTATGCCCATCGTGGCCGCAGGCGTGCATGACGCCCGGGCGGCGCGAGGCGAACGGCAGGCCGGTCTCTTCCGTCACCGGCAGCGCGTCCATGTCGGCGCGCAGCGCAATGACGGGCCCCGGTCCGATGCCGTGAAGCTCGCCCGTCACGCCGTAGCCGCCGACGCCGGTCCGCACCTCAAGCCCGAGCCCGGTCAACTGCTCCGCCACCTTGCGGGACGTTTCCCGCTCGTCCAAACTCAGCTCGGGCTCGGCGTGAAGGTCGCGGCGAAACGCTACCAGCGAGTCCGCAAGCCGTTCCGCCGATGCCAACAGCCCATGGCTGTCCTCAACGTTCGATTTCATTCGTTCATCCTCTTCCCTTGGAAACGATATCTTTTGAAGCGCCTCATGCGCGGCTCCAGCTTAAGCGCGGGCCTGGGAACTCAAGCCATCCAGGATGCCAAATGCTCGCGGACGAACGCGTCGTCGTTCAATTCCGGGTAGTCCCGGTACATGCGGTCGATCTCCTCCGCCTGTCCCGGCGACAGCGTTTCGTGAGGATTCAGGCACCAGATGCCTTTCATCAGACCTTGACGGCGAAGCACCTCGTGGATGCCCGGGATGCATCCGGCAAACCCGTGCGCCGGATCGAAAAACGCCGCGTTCGTATCCGTAACGGCCACGTTCCGGGTCAGCCACTCGCTGCCGATCGTCCCCGATTGCCGCACTTGCTTGATCTCCTCCAGTAGCTCGACCGCTTTGTGCGTCCACACCGCCCAATGCCCGAGCAGCCCGCCGACGATCCGTTTTTCCACAGGCTTGCCATCCACCATAAAGCGGTAGACGGTCAGCAGATCGTTCACGATGTTATCGTCGTTGCCTGTGTACAGCGCAATCTCGTCGCGCCGCGGCGAGTAGCAGACGGCCCGCGCCACGTCGATCGTTTGGTATCGGTTGAACGGCGCCATTTTGATCGCCACGATGCCGGGGATGGTGGCGAACTCCTTCCAGAAGTCGAAGCTAAATACCTTTCCGCCTACGGACGGTTGCAAATAAAAGCCAATAACCGGCATCTTTTCGGCGACCCGCGCCGTACGTTCGAGGATTTGCGCCTCGCTCAAGCTTTGCAGTCCGCCCATGCTCAGCAGCCCTGCGTCATATCCGAGTCCGACCGCGGTGTCCGTTTCGTTCAGCGCCTGCTCGGTCGGGCCGCATATTCCGGCGATTTTCAGGAACGGACGCGTGATGTTGGCCCGGTCGACCTCCTCGGAGGCCATCCGCAGCACCTTCTCGAACAGATTGAATTGCGGCTCGCGGATTTCAAACTGCGTCGAGTGTACGCCCACCGCGACGCCTCCGGCGCCGGAGGCGGCATAGTAGCGGGTTAAAGCGCGCTGACTGCGCTCGTCAAGCCGTCGCTGTTCGTCCAGCGCCAGCGGATGAGCCGGAATGACCAGCCCTTCGTGCAGCGCGCGGGATTGTTCCGGTGATAACTGTTTTCTGCCGCCCATACGTTAAAATTTCCCCTCTCTTTCCTGAAAATGCGTCGGCTTGTTAATCGTCTTGCCTTCGTGCATCACCCATTCGGCCACCCAATCGATCATTTGCAAAAGCGATACCCGCGGATACCCGAACAGCTGCATGCATTTCGACGCATTGCTAAGCAGCGCCGTTTCCGCCTCCTGTCCGGTGAACACCGCTTCCGTTCCGAGCCGCTTGGCGAGCTCTGTAGCCGCATAGCGGATCGACACCGTCTCCGGACCGGTCACGTTCAACAGCTCCGCCCCCGGCTTGCAGACCAGCAGCGAACGCATCGCAATTTCGTTGGCGTCGCCCTGCCAAATGCAGTTGAAATGCCCCATGGACACGTCGATCGGACGGCCTTCCTTCACCGATTTTGCAATTTCCAGCAGCACCCCGTATCGCAGATCGATCGCATAATTGAGACGGTAGATGGAGATCGGCGTTCCGTATTGGTGGGAAAAATGCTCGAACACCCGCTCCCGCCCGAGACACGACTGCCCGTACTCGCCGACCGGCGACGGAGCCATCGATTCGCTCGCTCCGCCCTGTAAGACAGAAGTCAACGGATAGACGTTGCCGGTGGAGAATACCACGATCCGTGAATGACGGAACTTCTCCGCCACGCGGCCCGGCAAATAAGTATTCATCGCCCATGTAAAATACTCTTTTCCTGTGGTGCCGAATTTCGTTCCAGCCATATAAATGACGTTTTTCACGTCAGGCAGCTTTTGAAGCTGTTCATCGTTCAGCAGATCGCACGCAATCGTTTCGACGCCGAAGCCCTCCAGCTCTTCCTTCAGCCCTTTTTCTGAAAATCTCGACACGCCGTATACTTTGCGGTCGACCCCCGATTCCCGGATCGCGTTGATCGCCAGCTTGGCCAGACTCGGCCCCATTTTGCCGCCCACCCCAAGCAGCATGATGTCTCCCTCCAGCGACTTCATCTCCTGCACCAAAGCAGACGACGGCTCGGCAAGCTTATGCTCCAGTTCCTCCACAGTTCTCATCGTTCAAGACAGCTCCCTTCGTCACGTTTGATAACGTTTTCAAATATCATCATAGCGCCATCGAGTATTTAGAGACAAGTCTATATATTGTCTTTAAATCAACCTGGAAAACCCAAACGTTGGCGCGCAGATGGACGGATATAGGGTTGGGTCAATTCCCATGATATGGTATATTGGTTATGGCAAAGAAAGCTTGCCGTATAAACGTTTTTGGAGGTCTTATCCGGATGAAAATAAAAGTAGTTCTCGCCTGTTTGTTTGCGCTTGCCTTTGCGGCCGCGATCTGGAATGACGCACAGAAGAAACAGCCTGCGATGCCGGTCAATACAACCGCGGATTCAAATGTTTCTCCAGATGATAAAGCAAACACGATAAGCTATGTTCCAATAACAGATGACGAATACGCGTCAATCCGAAGCGCAGCGGGCACGGACAGTTTACTCATCTATAAGTTTCAAACGGATGACGAGAGGATCACCAAGATCGATTGCTGGATGGAGCGTTACGTGAACGGAGCATTTAAGGAGACGCTGGCATCGATGGGGACGAGTATTAGGCCCAACAAGCACGAAAATAAGCTGTACTGGAGCCTGACCAGTGTAAACGATAAGGAGCAGATGTGGATTGTTTCGGTGCGAGACGAAAGCGGCTCCTCCTCCGTTAAGGGCTCCATAGCTAAAGGAGCTTATCTTTCGTCAACGTGGGGCCCGATTATCGGCAGCGAAGGGATCATACCAGAGGAGCCTATTACATTAGGCGCGATCGTATGGAAGAAGGGGCAGGGCCTGACGAGTTTCATGCGAGACCCTGGCAAACTAATCCAAGCGTTCGACGAAGTTTATTTGCTGAAATGCCGTTTTAAAACTTAAACCAATTGTGTCTCCGTCTCCCAAGCCCGAGCCGCGCTCTTCCATTTGCAGAAATTGCGCCTCGGGCAAGCCCTCCGGATGAACGCCCCACGCCCGGCTTAAGTGGCACATCCCCCATACGGCGGCGACAAGCTCCCGATCCAGATGCGGAGTCTCCGGCCCCAGCTTCTTTTGCAGAATGGACAGAGCATACATGACCTCGTGAAAGTTCTCTTCGATCAAGCCGCGGTACGGGCGCAGCGACATCAGGAATCCGGTTTGACCCTTCGGATGGTCGATCGCCTCATCCATTGAGAAACTGTGCAGCATCAGCAGCCGCTGTGCCTCTTCTTCCGTCATGGTTTCCCTCCCACTATTCCTTTCTTTTCAGCGAACCCGTTACTTCACTTCTTCATAGAGAGACAAAATTCCTTGTACGACAGCCCGCGAATATGACAATCCTTTCATTTGCGTCCAATTTAATGGAAGCCAAAAAGACCGCGGCCCCGGGATTTCGCAGGTTCAACGCGGTCTTTGCAGCTACAACTCCAACTATATGCATATGCTCAATGCTTACGATCGACATAGCGTCCGTAATCCGGAACAGCCACATTCTCAAATTGCCTGACCAGCTTCGCGAGCCCCTGAGCGAGCTCGTCACCGAATACCGGTACCCCGTGCCCTGTTACGGCGGCCGCGGGCTTCAACGCTTCCAGTCTCTGAACGGATTCCTTGGCCGCCTTCCAATCCGTCGTATAATAGCGAGGCGGGCCGCAAATCTCTTCATATTGCAAAATGACCTTAAACAGGGAATCCTGACGTACTGTGAGGAAAGCGTCGCCGGCGATCAGCGTGCGGTCGGCCTCCCGGAACAGCGATACATGGCCCGGCGAATGACCGGGCGTTGGTATCCAGCGCCATTCCGGCAGTCCGGGAATGGTACTATCGGAGGGAAGCGCCCGGACATGCTGGCCCAAGTTGATCGGCTCGTTCGGAAATAAGGGGGACAGCTTGGCGAGCAGCCCGCCTTCGACGGACGCGTCGGGGTCCGGGTAGCTTTGCCGCCCGGTTACATACGGCAGCTCCAGCTCGTGGGCGTATACCGGAACCTGCCAAACCTCCGCCAGCTCGACAACGGCGCCCACATGGTCGAAATGACCATGGGTCAGCACAATGGCCTTCGGTTTGCTGTGTTCTCCGAACTGCTCCCGAACCGCCTGTAGGATCGTATCGGCCGAATCCGGCATTCCGGCGTCTACCAGTACCCATCCGTCGGCCGGTTCGCGATTCCCGATAAAGCAGACGTTAACCACTTGGATGGTCAGACATGAGACCCGCTCCGCCGCCGTCTGCAACGCTCCGCTTTTGACGGAAGTGATTGGAATATACTTGTGGTCCAATGTATTTTCAATGTCTCGATCCGTATTCGGTTTCGTCATAGATTCTCCTTTGCTTTCTGAGCAGTTTATTGGTTAGTATGCGGATGCTTTCCACCAATTATGAGCAAAAAGAAGGAACCGGGCGGAGGCTCAACGAATCTTATGTAAAGAAACTGTTATTTTTCAACTTTCTAGGAGTGAGCGTATGAAAATTGTAAAAGTGGCATCCCATGAGCAGCCTCCAATAGATTTACTGCTATTAGCCGATCCTTCCCCTAGTCTGGTTGAACAATATATTCAAAGAGGCCAGAAATCGGCACCGGCAATTCAAGCATCGGTCAGCTCAGGCTTGAACGCGGACTTTCGCACGATCCAGATAAACGGAGTATAAATAAGTGCAGAGCGGCAGGCTCCATAAAAAAATCGCAAAGGGTAAATACTGTTCCACCGGCACGCCGACGAACGTGCTGCACAGCACGGCCAGCAAATTCCACGGTACGACCGCGGCCAGAACGGCGCTCGTATCGGCGATGACGCGCGAGAGGTGCGCGGAGCTGAACCGGCGGTTCCATAGCGGCAAAATGTTGCGACCGGACATGATGATCGGCAGCGTCTGCGTGCAGGAGATCAGACAGAGGACGAAGCCGAACGTTCCCGTGCGCCATGTGGCGGAAGCGAGCGAAGGCATGGCCCCCATCATCCGCTCGATGTATGCGCCGATCATGTTCGACCGTTCCAGAATGCCGTTGAACGCCCCGGCCAGCACAATAAGCGAGACGAGGCTGATCATGCTCAGCAATCCCTTGCCTTCGACAATCGAATGCTCCGCCCCGCTCCACATCGCTTTCAGCCATGCGGCCGGCCCGATCCCTTTTTGCAGGCTTCCTATTATAATAGCGGCGGCAATGGATAACAGAAATCCGTATTTCGTCTTCAGCCGCAGCACGATCGAGCCGAGAAGCACAAAAATCGGGATCAGGAGTACGAGCGATTCGCCGAGATTGGAAGGAATGAGGCTGGCCGGTTGCTCCACCGGACCGTGCGCCGTCCGCAGATCGAGCCACCCGTAAAAGGCCAGCGAGGCAAGCACGGCTAGCGCCGAAGTTGGAGCCATCGCCCGCCATTGCCGCGGGACGGACGTCTCGGTCGAAGCTGCGATTAACTGGTGGGCGCTGGAAAACGGCGACGTCCGGTCGCCGACAAAGATGCCGGAGACGACGGCCCCGGCGGCGTATGGCAGCGGAACACCCACATGGATCGCCATCCCGATGAGCGGAACGCCGACCGCGCTGAGCGTCCCGGTCGAGGTCCCGAGAATCATTGACACGAACGCGCAGATCAGAAACGAAAAAGTCAGCGCATACTGCGGCTGCACGACAGCAAGCGCCCATTGAATCAGCTCGTCCATCGTCCCGCTGACCGCCCAGCAAGGAAGAATCATGCCGACGAGCAGCAGCAGCCAGACGACCTCCTTCGTACGGCGAACGCCTTCCAGTATCCCGGCGCCAAGCTCCTTGCCTCCTATTCCGCTGCGGAGCGAAATCAGAATAAGGGCCAGCAGCCCTGCGGAAAAGCCGAAGACAACCGGAATTTGGGCCATATAGGCCGATGCGATGCCAAGCACGGTAATTCCTACAATGATTACAAGCTGACGAAACGACATCGAAAATCCCTTTCCATTTCTATGAGAATGTTTGTTCGTCCATTATATCACGACGCAGCTAAATTTTGATCCCCTTCGGGGGATTCCCATGACAAAAAAATTTGTTTGTAGTTAAAATGGTACCGCTGCCACCCGAAACTTTAAAAAGGAGAAATGAAGCATGACCGCCGAAAAAGGGCCCTTCGATCAGCATTTCGACAGTCTGGAAACGTTAGCCGAAACCATCAGCGAGGTGCTTCGCTGCCCGGTTACGATTGAAGACGCCAATCATCGGCTTGTCGCCTACAGCGCGCACGATCGTCAGACGGACGAAGCCCGCATCGCGACCATCATCGGCCGGCGGGTACCTGAGAAGGTGGTGCAAAGCTTGTGGAGGCAAGGGGCTATTCCGCAGCTTATGAAGTCCGACGAGCCGGTCAGAATCGCCTCAATTACGGATGTCGGTCTTGGGGACCGCGTTGCCGTCGCCATTCGCAAAGACGAGGAAGTTCTTGGATATATTTGGGCGCTTGAGGTGCAGCAGCCCATCGACCATAACGGCATGCAGCAATTAAAAAAGGCCGCGCAAACGGCCAAACAAAAGCTGCTGCAGATTCAAACGCGCAAACGCAAGCAGGAGGTAGGTTATCAGGAGTTTTTCTGGCAGCTGCTTACGGGACATCTGACCGCCGAAGAAGCCGTCCGGGACAAAGCGGCTCAAATCCATTTGACGCTGCCTCCCGCTTTTTACGTCATGGTGTTCGAATTTCCCGAATCGATCGATGATCATCGGCTCCAGCAAATCCGCTATCTGATGTCGGTGACGCAGCGCATCTCCGTCGTATGCCATGCGTCGGATCACCATCATTTCATTCTGCTCGCTTCCCCTTCCGAATCGACGTCTTGGAAAGAGCATGCCAGCGGCTTTATCAATCATTTTGCCAAGCAGATGCAGGACCGGTTTCGCGTGTCCGCGATGGCCTCCGCCTGCGGCTCTCTGTACGAAGATTACGGCATGGTCGAGACGAGCTACCGCGAAGCGCTCACGCTGCTGCGCCTGAAGAAGCTGTTCCCGAATCAAACGAAAATTCACCACTACGAAGAGCTGGGCTTTTACCGGTTCCTGCCCCCCATTTACGAATACAAGCAGTCCCACCGGATGGTGAACCGCCACTTGCAGCGGCTTAAAGAATACGACCGGGACCATCATACGAATCTGCTGGATACGCTGGAGACGTTTCTGATGCACGACAGCAATGCCAAGGAGGCTGCTGCCGCGCTTCATATCCATACGAATACGATGAACTATCGTCTGTCCCGGATTGCCGAAATCGGCGAGATCGACTTAAAAAGCATGGACCAGAAGGTAGCGCTTTACATCGATCTGAAGACCAATAAGCTCATGTCCTCCTGATCCATGCCGTTCGATTTGCCTATACCTGCGTCGCGCTGTCGTCTACGCGTCTTTCCACGCCGTTCGTTCCGGCAGAGGGGGCGCTTTTTTTCTTTTTCACGAAATAAACCACGAGCAGGATCGCATACCATACCGGGCCGACCAGCAGCGCAATCCGGGTATCCGGGGAGTAAGCCATAATCCCGACCACGAACACGAGGAATGCCAGCACGACGTAAGAGCTGTAAGGCGCAAGCGGCATTTTGTAAATCAACTTGGCGGCTTGATCAGCTGAAAGTTTCTTGCGGAAACGGAGTTGCGAGATCAGAATGACCGCCCATACCCAAATGACCGCAAACGTAGCGATACTGGTAACCATGGTAAACGCTTTTTCCGGAACGATGTAATTGAGCACGACGCCGATCAACAGGAAGAAAGCCGATACAATAATAGCACGGGATGGAACGCCGGAACGAGATACCTTCTCAAAGCTTGCAGGCGCTTCTCCTTGCTGCGCCAAGTTGTACAGCATGCGGCCATTGCTGAAAATGCCGCTGTTGCAGGACGAAAGCGCGGCAGTCAGCACGACAAAGTTGATGATACCTGCGGCGTAAGGAATGCCCAGCTTCTCGAAGGTCATCACGAACGGGCTGCCCTTGAGGCCGATTTCCGTCCACGGATAGATCGACATGATGACGAACAGCGCGCCGACATAGAAGATAAGAATGCGCCAGAACACGTTGTCGATTGCTCTTGTGAGCGCTTTCGCAGGGTCCTTGACTTCACCGGCCGTAACCCCGATCATTTCGATTCCGAGATAGGCGAACATGATCATCTGCATCGCTAGCAGCACGCCCGACCAGCCGTTCGCAAAAAAGCCTCCGTGACTCCACAGGTTGCTGATTCCGATGGCGATGCCGCCGTTCCCCAGACCGAATACGATCATGCCTACGCCGACGACGATCATGAAGATGATCGTGACGATTTTAATGAGCGCGAACCAAAACTCCAGCTCGCCGTAAACTTTAACGGCAATCAGATTGACCAGGCTCATGATGACCAGCGCCGCCAGCGCCCAAATCCACCTCGGCACCCCCGGATACCAATACTCCATATAAATCCCGACGGCGGTAATTTCGGCCATACACGTAACGACCCAAATAAACCAATAGTTCCATCCCGTCAAAAAGCCGAACACCGGACTCATATATTCCCGGGCATAACGGCTGAACGAACCGGCCACCGGCTGCTGAACGGCCATCTCCCCCAGCGCCCGCATAATGAAAAATATCGCCAGCCCGCCGATCATGTAGCCGATCAGTATCGCAGGCCCGGCTACCTTAATTGCCGATGCGGACCCCAGAAACAAGCCGACGCCGATTGCCGCGCCAAGCGACATTAGAGTAATATGCTTTTGCTCCAGTCCCCGCTTTAATTCATTGTTGTTTTTCACAAAAAATCTCCTCCGATAGTTAATTTCCGGAACTTCAGTATGCGCTTACATTCGCTTTTGTGACGAATTGATGTCTAAATCGTAGCACACTCGTTCCCGTCTGCATTTGTCTTGTTACTCAAAAATGATCCAACCCATTTGTGATATTCCACAAAAAGGCCCATCCCGCCTGCGGAAACGCTTTCGTTTTGTGAAAAAACACAAAAGCATCCAATTCTTTTCAGCTCGTTTCACGAAGAAAAACGCCGGATTTGTTCGATATACTCAGCTTACCGAAACAATCCAACAACATTTTCAAGGGAGATGGCAATCATGATTATCGGTGTGCCAAAAGAAATTAAAAACAATGAAAACCGCGTGGCCATTACGCCTGCCGGCGTGTCCACAGTTGTACAGTCGGGCCATGGCGTGTATATTGAAAAAGGAGCAGGCCTTGGCAGCGGCTTCACGGACGAGCAATATGCGGCAGCCGGAGCCTTGATCGCCGATGCCGCGCAAGAGGTTTGGGAAAAATCCCAAATGATCATGAAAGTCAAAGAACCGCTTCCTTCCGAATACGGTTATTTCCGGGAAGGTCTGATTTTGTTCACCTACCTGCACCTGGCTGCCGATGCGGAATTGGCCGCGGCCTTGACCAAATCGGGTGTCGTTTCCATTGCGTACGAAACGGTTGAAGTCAACCGCACGCTCCCGCTTTTGACTCCGATGAGCGAGGTCGCAGGCCGGATGGCGACGCAAATCGGAGCGCAGTTTCTGGAGAAGCCGTATGGCGGAAAAGGCGTGCTGCTCGCCGGCGTGCCCGGAGTACAGCGGGCCAAAGTCACGGTCATCGGCGGCGGCGTAGTCGGCACGAACGCAGCGAAAATCGCTGTCGGTTTAGGCGCGGATGTGACAGTCATCGATTTGAGCGCAGACCGGCTCCGTCAGCTTGACGATCAGTTCGGAGCGCAAATTCAAACGCTCATGTCCAATCCTTATAACATCGCTCAAGCGGTCCGTCAATCCGATCTCGTCATCGGAGCGGTGCTCATTCCAGGAGCCAAAGCGCCTAAGCTGGTTAGCGAAGATATGGTACGCAGCATGTCGCCAGGCTCCGTTGTTGTCGATGTTGCCATTGATCAGGGCGGAATCTTCGCCACGGTTGACCGCATCACGACCCACGATGCGCCTACGTATGTTAAGCACGGCGTGGTCCACTATGCGGTAGCCAATATGCCGGGGGCGGTTCCGAACACCTCCACCATCGCACTGACGAACGTGACGATTCCGTACGCGCTGCAAATCGCGAACAAAGGCGTGAAGCAAGCGATCGCCGACAGCCCGGCCTTGGCCAAAGGTCTCACCACGGCAGGCGGCGCCATCACATACGAAGCGGTTGCAAAAGATCTGAATTACGACTATGTACCCGCGGACAAAGCGCTGGAAACCGTATCTAGTCGATAACTAAACAAAACTCCCCCGTCATTGGGGGAGATTATTGTTTATTCCGCAAATCATCATTAAGGAGCAGCACAACATGCACACAAGGAACGATAGGAATGTGAAACCGCACGAAGAGCTTCCCTGTTCGATTATGACCGAACCAGACTACGCGGATTGGGACGGCAGCCTCAGCCACCGACCGACGCTGGCCGAAATCTCGCTGGATGCCATCGCCTCGAACGCGGCGTACTTTAAGTCGCTGCTCCAGCCCGGCTGCCAGTGGATGGCAGTGGTCAAAGCGAACGGGTACGGCCACGGCGCGGTGGAAACCGCTAGGGCGGCACTGAGCGCCGGTGCGGACCATCTCGGAGTCGCTTTTCTGGATGAGGCGCTCCGCCTGCGGTCGGCCGGCATTGCCGCCCCGATCCTTGTGCTCGGCTACACGCCCCCGGAAGCGATCCGGGAGGCCGTGGCCGCCGACGTGACGCTGACGGTGTTTACCGGCGAGACAGTTGAAACGGTGATGCGTGAAGCGGAGAGCTTAGGCCGGACAGCCCGGATTCATCTCAAGATCGAAACCGGGATGAACCGGCTCGGGGTGACGTCCGCGGATGCCGCGCTGCGGCTTGCCCGTCGTGTAAATGAGAGCCCCTATGTGACGCTGGAGGGCGTATTTACTCATTTTGCCAATGCAGATCATCCGAGTCAAGCTTACACGGAGCTGCAATTTGCCCGGCTGCTCGAATTTCGCAGCGCTTTTGAGGAAGCCGGTATCTCCGTTCCTGTCTGGCATTGCTGCAACACCGCCGCAACCATTGCTTCTCCCCATATGCACTTGGATATGGTTCGTGTCGGGATCGGCCTTTACGGCTTGAAGCCGTCGGTAAGAGGCGCTATCGCAGGCGCTCCCCTCATACCGGCCATGCGGCTCAAATCGCAAATCATATCGCTCAAGGACGTCCCGGCGTTGGAGCCGGTCAGCTACGGGTGTACGTTTGCCTCCGACAAAGATACCAGAATTGCCACCGTGCCGCTCGGATACGCGGACGGTATGCCGCGGGCGCTCTCCAATAAGGGAACTGCGACAGTGGGCGGGCAGTCTGTGCCGATCGCCGGAACGATCTGTATGGATCAGTTGATGCTCGACGTTACCGCCATTCCGGACGCGAAGCCCGGCGATGAAGTATTGCTTTTCGGCACGCCGGAAGACAAAGTGACCGCCGCCGATGTGGCAAGCCATGCGTATACAATCCACTATGAGATCGTATGCGGCATCGGCGCCCGGGTTCCCCGGGTTTATGTGAAGGAGGGCCGGACAATGTCCACGCGTTTTATATGATAGGACGGCACGACAAACGGGCAGGGTCTCCCCTGCCCGTTTCGTTGTATGCTCAAGCACGTTCTAGGTCAGGCAAAAACCGTCGACCCGTTGTCCGTTAATGATATCTGCTAAGCGACGGCCGCGAAGCGTCGGATCGCTGCCTGCGGGACTTGAACCAGAACAAGGTCAAACCCACGGCGCTCAACCCGAATACCCCCGCCAAATAAAATCCGCTCTTGAGTCCCGCCCACTCGTTCAAGCCACCGGCCAAGAACGGCCCCGCAAACATGCCGATCGCATAGACTGCCTGGTACAGCCCCATCGCTGTAGCCCTCTTTTGTTCCGGGATGTGCTGTATCGAGAGTCCCAAGAGCAGCGGGAAATGCAGTCCTTGGAAAAATCCGTTAACCGCCTGCGTCAGCAGCAGCAGCCCGAAGCCGGGCACCAGTGAAGTTGCCGCCGAGCACACGGCGCTGACCGCAAAGCCGAGCAGTACAACGTTCCACGCTCCGAAGCGCGGGGCAAATACTTTGCCGGTCATAAACGAGCTGACGGCGTGCGGAATCATGAAAGCAAATACAAGCAGTGTCAGCCCAGCCTCGTCCGCCCCCAGCGATAAGGCGTACGAGGGCGTAAAACCGAACATCGTAATAAACAAGACACTGTGCGCCAAAATGGACAACGAAGAAACCTTGAGCAGCAGCTTATCCTTCATTACCGGCGCGAGATCGGCGAAACGCATCGGTGACCGGTCGCCGCTTTCCTTCGGTTCCTTCAGCAGGAAGGCAAGCGCGAGTCCGGCCAGTCCGATGACCGACCCGGTCCAGAATGCGGCGTTCCACCCGCCCCATTTGACCAAGTAGCCGCTCATGCTCATGCCGAAAAGCTGCCCGGCGACGGTGAGCAGGCTGATTGTGCCCATCGCTCGGGTCGCTTGTTCGCCGCGATATAATCCGGCATACATGACGGTAAACGCAACCCAGGTCGAGGCGCCTACCCCCGACAGCACGCGGCCGGCGAACGCCCAGCCAAGCTGCTCGCCCAAGGCGAAGCATAGGCAGCTGGCCGCGGTACACAGCATGCCGAGCAGAATGAACGGCTTCCGGCTCTTGAAACGGTCGGACGTGATCCCGAGCGGCAGACGCAGCACGATCTGCGTCAACCCGTAGCTGCCGAGCACGATCCCGGCCATCGTGTAGGAGGCGCCCAGATGATCAAGGTATGGCGAGAGGATCGGCACGTAGACATAGAGCGAGCACCAATATAGCAAAGTGACCAGCACAAAGATCGTATGATTCATTCGCTCTGCGGTTGTCGATTTCATGATGAGTTTTCTTCCCTCTTATAAGCTTAGCTGCAGAATAGCCTTGACATCGTCCTCATGCAGTACCTTGAACGATCCGATCGGGCCGAACTTAACGGCTTCCTTCGCCATTCGGCCGATTTCGCTGTCCCCGATACCGAGATCGGCCAAACGGGCAGGCGCGCCGATGCGCGTAAAATAATCTCTCGTCGCCTGAATGCCGGCCAACGCGATTTCTTCTTCGCTTTTGCCTGCGGGATCGATGTTCCACACCCGGACGGCAAACTGCACGAACCGGTTCGGACGGCTGCGGTATACATACTTCATCCAGTTCGGAAACAAAATGGAAAGTCCCGCCGCATGCGCAATATCATAGATCGCACTCACTTCATGCTCGATAGCGTGCGTCGCCCAGTCGGTCTGCACGCCGACGCTGATCATGCCGCCGTTCAGCGCATAGGTGCCGCACAGCATCAGGTTCGCGCGAGCCTCGTATTGCTCGGGCTCGGCCAGAGCCCGTTCACCGTTCTCGATAATCGTTTGCAGGATCGACTCGCAAAGCCGTTCTTGCAGAGGCGTGTCCGGCGTGAGGCTGAAATATTGCTCGAAGACGTGCGACATCATGTCCACGACCCCATTCACCGTTTGATCCGCAGGCACCGTGTACGTCAGTGTCGGATCCAGAATGGAAAATTGGGGATAAGCGTAAAGGCTGGCGAACGATTTCTTCAGCTTTTCTTCCCAGTTGGTGATGACGGCGTTGCCGTTCATTTCGGAGCCCGTTGCGGATAAGGTCAACACCGTGCCGAGCGGCAGCGCCGCCGTAATATTCGCTTTGCGCATCAGAAAATCCCAGACGTCTCCCTCATACGGGACGCCGACGGCGACGGCTTTGGCTGCGTCGATTACGCTGCCTCCACCTACGGCCAGAATCAAATCGACGCCTTCCGCGCGGCACAGTTCGATTCCTTTGCGCACTGTCGTAACCCGGGGATTCGGCTCAACTCCGGGCAGTTCGACAGTTCGGACACCTACGTTGGCAAGCTGCGTGAGGACGCGATCGTACAAGCCGGTCTTTTTGATGCTTCCTCCGCCATAAACAAGCAGTACCGTTTTGCTGCCGCAGGCTGCTACTTGCTCGCCCAGTTGCTCCAGCTTGCCCGCACCGAACAAGATTTTAGTAGGATTATGAAAATCAAATGAATTCATCGTCTTTCCTCCTTCGATACTCATGCATTCTATATATTATACTAGTTCGTTTGTTTGTCCGAAACCCGCTTTTAGCTATAACGCAAAAGCAAGCAGAAATCGTCTGGTGTAGACGACAATCTGCTTGCTTCTTAGGGATGGAAAACTTTTCACTGTTTCTTTTCATATACCTTGATTTTTTTAATGTGCGTTCGTATTTAGTTATTAACGGTCAAAAGTATATTCCCCTCAAAAATATAAAGTATTTCTTTAAATTTTTCCTTCTTGAGATCATACGTTCCGATTACATCCACTTTTTCAGATGCATAGGTTTTGTTTGCATCCAGCTTTTTTAGCTTTTGAAGGACCTGCTTCTGATGATTTTCATTGATTTCATTGATTGGGAGCGTTGCGCGAGCCCCATGTACTATACCTGTTTTAGTCTCATAGTGGGCTTTATATTTTCCGTCTACCGATTTAGCCGCTACAAGCTGTCCAAATTCCACCTCGCCAACATCCTGCAACTTTATCTCTTTCCCCGCAAATTGCTTCATCACTTTCTGTAGCTTTGAGGCTATCTTTTTGTCAATCTTAACCTTCTTAGCCTCCGGCTGCTTCTGCTCTTGTGCAGCCGCAACTCCTGCAGGAAGCGGTCGTAGCAAAGGAATTGGCAAATGGTCAAATCCACAACTGTGTGTGTAGATTCCCCTGAGTAAATTCGCTGCTTGCTCTAACGTAATCGCACAATTTTGGACTTGACCGATTACACTTCTTCCGAAAAGAAATATGCCTTACGCTTCCGGCTTTGCATTCGAATCGGCGGGAGGGGCCGGGACTAGAGCCGATTGATTCGCCACAGAATTTTGCTGACTCGAGCGATTCGTCAAGCTTTTCACCAGCTTCTCCACGTCCAGTCCGCTGACGCTCTTCAGCATTTCCGGCGCTGTCGCCATCAGCTGCGTCACATAGTTGCTGACCCGCGCCGCGCCTTCGCCATGACCGGTATCGACAATCGTAAGCTTGTCGATCGATTTGATCGGCTCGGCCACCTTGCCTGCCAGCTCAGGCAGCATCTTGACGATGATGTCGAGGACAGCCGCTTCGCCGAACTTCTCGAACGCCTCCGCGAGTTTCTGCTTCGCTTCCGCTTCGGCCAAGCCGCGCAGCCGGATCACTTCCGCCTCCGCCGTTCCTTTGGCCCGCTCGGCATCCGCGATCGCCAGACCCTCCAGCCGCTTCTGCTCCGCCTGCGCTCTCGCCTCCGCTTCGATGCGGTACTGCATGGCGTCCGCTTGCGTGATCTGCTTCGCCTTCTCCGCTTCCGCCGCCTGAACGACCGCATACCGATCAGCGTCCGCCTTCTTCTTCACCTCGGCGTCATACTGCTTCTCGCGGCGTAAAATCTCCTTCGCTTCGAGGTCGATTTCACGCTCCTTCCGCACAAGCTCCACGCGCATTTGCTCCTCGACGACGCTTTGCTTCGAACGCGCCTCCTGAACGTGGTAAGCCTGGTCCGCTTCCGCACGGGCCATATCCTGATCCTTCTTGAAGGCAGCTACCTTCAGCTCCTTCTCCTTCGAAGCCTCGGCGATGTTCGTGTCCCGCAGCAGCTCGGCCTTCTGCCCTTCCTCCTCGGCGCGCGCCTTCTGAATCCGCGCATCGCGGAGCGCTTCCGCTTCAGCGATTTCCGCATCGCGCTTCACCGCGGCGATCCGCGGCTTACCAAGCGCATCCAGGTAGCCCTGCTTGTCGCGAACGTCCTTGATGGTGAAGGAAACGATCTGCAGCCCCATTTTTTTCAAATCCTTAGCTGCGACGCCCTGAACCTCCTGCGCAAAACGGTCCCGGTTCCGGTATACTTCCTCCACCGTCATCGAACCGAGAATAGCCCGCAAATGGCCTTCCAGCACTTCCTGCGCCTCTCCTTTAAGCGCTTCCGTAGGCTTGCCCATAAACTGCTCCGCCGCCGTAGCGATATCCTCGACGGCCCCGCCGATCTTGATGATCGCCACGCCGTCGGCAAGCACCGGCACCCCTTGCTCCGTATATACTTCGGGAGTCGAGACATCGAGCTTATGCGACAGCAGCGACAAAAACTCGGCCCGCTGGAATACGGGAAGAATGAACGAACCACCGCCGCGTACGATTTTGATTTTGCGTCCGTTGTCGTCCGTCAATACGTTTTTGCTGCCTAGAAACGAACCTGTCACGATCATCGCTTCGTCCGGGCTGACCGTTTTGTACCGCGCCCAGAACGCCAGGCCCAACACTACGATAACGGCAACGACAATCACGGGAACCAACAAGGCATCGCTTATTCCATCCATCTGCACCGCTCCTTCGATAAGTAATTAATGATTGGAGTCCAGACAAGACACAAGCAGTGCGCCGTCCTTCACTTCCACCGTCACAACCTTAAGACCTGCCGCAATCTCCGTCCCGTCGAAGCTTTCCGCGATTTGATTCGTCACGCCGCCGCCGATCCGCATCACAACCTCGCCGCTGCCTCGCGCGGGAATCGGCACGGTCACTTCGCCGATGCCGCCGATCAAATCCTGCATTGAGAAGGCGACCGAATTTTCGGTTTTTTCCATCGGCTTCACGTAGACAAAATAAATCAGAACGGCAGATGCGGCAGCAACCAGCAAGGATAGGACAAAGACCACCCCCGCTACCAAAGACGTATAGCCCGTCAGCAGCACTCCGGCCCCGCCAAGCACCGTAATCGCAGTGAAGAGCACCATCGGCTGCAGCCAGTGAAGCGCGTCGGCGGACATGAAATCGAACATCCCGTCCAGCGCGTTGCTGAGCAAGTCGCCGAGCAGCACCGTCACCAAGGCGAATAGGACGCCGGTAATCAGCAGCCCCCAATACACTCCAAGCATGTCCTTCCCTCCTGACCGTCTAGGGTTATGCACTCATGACGTAATACGCATAATACGAGTAAAAGTTTCTCTTTAATCCCACATTTCGCAGGTGAAACTGCGCGAAAATCAAATTTATTGAAGGGAAATCACCAACTTCCAGAGAATGTAAGGG
>NZ_JANAVJ010000123.1 GCF_024213375.1 Paenibacillus sp. MZ04-78.2
GTACGGAGGGTTTACATCCCAAAGAAGAACGGGCAAAAACGTCCTCTCGGGATACCCTCCTTCTCGGATAGAATCATCCAGGAAATTTGCAGGATGATTCTTGATGCGATCTATGAACCCACCTTTGAGGATTTCAGTCACGGTTTCAGACCTAATCGCAGTTGCCACACCGCCTTACACGAAGCAAAGGTTAACTTCAAAGGAGCAACGTGGTTTATCGAGGGAGACATCAAAGGTTATTTTGACAACATCTCCCACCATAAGCTAATCGCGCTATTGGAGAAGAAAATCAACGATGCGAAGTTCATCCGACTCATTTGGAAGTTCCTAAGGGCAGGATACTTGGAAGTTTGGAAGCATTACGGCACTTACAGCGGAACGCCACAAGGCGGAATCGTCAGCCCAGTGCTTGCAAACATCTACCTTGATCATTTCGATAAGTGGTTTAACTCCTACAAAAATAAATTCGATCAGGGTTCTCCTAAATCCAAAACGGTGTCAAGGCTATACAAGACATTGGATATGCGGATTGTGCGAGCGAAGCGCAAGCTTGATGCCGCGGCAGACTCGTCCACAGAAGAGAACCTGAAACAATTTATCATTGAGCAAACCGAAATTCGAAATCAAACCCCTTACTATTCCTTCCAAAACTCGGATTTCAAACGCATCAAATGCATTCGCTACGCCGATGACTTCTTAGTCGCGGTTTGGGGCAATAAGGAACAATGCGAAACGATTAAAAATGATATCAAAGAGTTCATGGCTAACGAATTGGAGATCAAGTTGTCTGAAG
>NZ_JANAVJ010000014.1:0-35758 GCF_024213375.1 Paenibacillus sp. MZ04-78.2
CTTACATTCTCTGGAAGTTGGTGATTTCCCTTCAATAAATTTGATTTTCGCGCAGTTTCACCTGCGAAATGTGGGTTTCATCCCTGGATTACAGCTTGTTGAACACGTCGGTGAGCACCGGTACGATTTGCGATTTGCGGGAGACGACGCCTTTGAGCACGGCTTTGTTGTCGTCCAGCTTCACGTTGTACGCTTGCTCTACGGCATGCGCGGCACGGCCGAGGGCCAAGCCGATCGAATCGTTGTTCAAGATGTCCGTCACGACGAGGAGGAACAGGTCCAGGTTCTTCTCCGCGATGATACCGGAGAGAGCCGCTTCCAGCTCCGCTTGGCGCGACAGCACGTCGTTCGTGTCGACGGCGTTCACTTGGGCGATTTCCACCTTGGAGCTGCCCATTTGGAACTCTTTGGCGTCGAGCGAAATCAGTTGAGCGATCGTTTTGTCGCTCAGATCGGCGCCGGCTTTGAGCATATCCAGACCGTAGGCTTCGGCGTTCACACCGGCGATTTCAGCCAGCTCGCGGGCGGCGGCTACGTCTTCATCCGTGCAGGTAGGCGACTTGAACAGGAGCGAGTCGGAAATGATCGCGGACAGCATGAGACCGGCGATTTCTTTCGGAATGGCGACCCCGTTTTCTTTGTACAGCTTCTTCAGAATCGTCGCCGTGCAGCCGACCGGCTCGGCGCGGTAGTAGAGCGGACCGCTCGTTTCGAAATTGGCGATGCGGTGGTGGTCGATAACCTCCAGCACGCGAACCTGATCGATGTCGGACGCGCTTTGCTGGCGCTCGTTGTGGTCGACCAGAATGACGTTTTTCGCTTCGTTCGCTACCGTCTCGACGAGGCGAGGCGCTTCCGCTTTGAAGTAGTCAAGCGCGTATTGAGTCTCCCCGTTTACGCTGCCCAAGCGGACAGGCTCGACATTTTGGCCCAGCTGAGTTTTCAAATGCGCATACGCAATGGCGGAGCAGATCGTATCGGTGTCTGGGTTCTTATGTCCGAAAATAAGTACTTTATCCATCCTTATTCTCCTTACTTGTTTTGTTTTGGCGAGAAAAGTATACCGTACATCAACATTCACAATCAAGATTCCTCATGCAGATTATATCGCAAAACTAGCATTATTCCTATCCCTTTACATAGAAAAGTTCCTATCTGATGGACGTACCGCAGCTGCAGCCCCTAGGAAACCTTTTTTATCCTATTCAACCATTTTTTGGGCAAAAAACAGATTTCAGATTACATTAAGGTTTCTCTCAGATTATATTAAGGTTTCATAGAATCCGGATTAAGTTTCATCCGGTATGCTTGGGAAGTCATTCCGTTACTTACAGCAAGTGGGCGGGGGGAATCATTAGAAGAGACAGGAGATAACGAATATGAATAAATTTCGAGTGCTTCGTACCAAGATGACATCGGCCATCCAACGGTGATCCGAAAACCGGGGAAGAGCTATCGGTATGACAATTTGGGTTTCACCATTCAAGGCTATGTTGTTGAGCGAATGTCCGGTAAGCCCTTTTCGACTTATGTGCAGGAGCATATTTTTGCACCGTTAGGCATGAAAAACAGTCACTTCCGCTTGACGCCCGACATGCAGGCGAATCTGGCTGTGCCCTATGATACCATCGGGAGGAAGATACCTGCGTATGCTACAGTCCCTACCGATTATCCCGGCGGTTGCATGCTTTCGACGGGAGCGGATATGGGCCGGTTCATGCTGGCTCATCTGAACGGCGGACAGCTTGGAGACGCACGCATCCTCAAGGAGGAAACCGTACGGACAATGCAGCAGCCCCAGTTGGCGATTCACCCGAAGCTCCCGAATATGGCTTACGGGTTCGAATACGGTAACCATCGGCTTCACAACGGCCGGTATATCGTTGAGAAAGCCGGGGACTTGGACGGCTACCATACGGGGATGTGGCTGCTGTGCGAAGGAAAGTCCCGGAAGCAGATTGCGGACTAGCGCAGCGTGGAATACGAGACAATCAAGAAGCAGCTCGGCAGCATCCTGAAAAAATTCAAAATGTCCAGCACCGCCGAAGTCGTGCAAGCCGTCAACGAGCTGCACATCTTCAAAGTGCTGAAAAAGCTGTAGCCCCCGGCTCCCCTCCCCGGGTTGTGCGCGCCTTCAACGGGCCGCTTCCTCCCGCAGCGTCGTCAGCCGCTCCGCCACGGCATCCAGCCGGTCCTTGATCAAGATGCCATCCGCATAGGCAGCCGGGATGCCGTCGTAGCCGTAATACACGCCAGCCAGCCCGCCGGCGATAGCGCCGATCGTATCGCTATCGCCGCCGAGATTCGCGGCGCGCTGCACGACGTCCGCGAAGCCGTCGCCCTGTTGCAGGCAGTAGAGCGCCCAACGCAGCGTATCGACGACGAAGCCGGTCGGCTCGCAGTCCGGCGCTTCGGCCAGCGCGGAAGCGTACGGCGTGCCCTGCGTTTCCGCCGCCATCGCCGGGCGCAGCGCTTCGCCGTTCAGCAGCCGCAGCGTGATGCGGTTGTACAAGCCGCACGCTTCGTTGCAGCGCTCGTCGTAGTGCGTCATCTTCGACTGCATCCGCGACATGCGATCGACCCGATCCGGGTCGGCATAGGCGAGCGCCACCGGCAGGCAGCGCATCAGCGAGCCGTTGCCCGCGCTGAGGCCCAAGTCCTGATCGGCCAGAAAAGCCGCTTCGAACCAATGGCCGTCATATCGCACGAACGCCCGGCGGATGATATTGCCGATATCCTTCGGATCGGAACGGTACCACGTCAGGAAGCGTTCCCCGATACTCGCCATTGGGTCGTCCGGGCAGTCAAGGATGCCCTCTGCCACGCAAAGCGTCATCATCGTGTCGTCCGTGACCTCCCCCGGTTCGAGGTCCCATACCCCGCCGCCGATGATGTCGGTCAAATAGCCGTACTTGCGCTGAATCTCCTTGGCGCTCATGAATTCGGTCGTCCCGCCGAGCGCATCGCCAACGGCGACGCCGTACAGCCCGCCTTTGATGCGGTCCGCCAAGCTTTTTCTTCCATCGTTCATCCTACAGGCCTCCTCTTCCACTCTAGATTTCCCCCCACCGTGCGCCTATGCTCGCATACTTGCGGTAGCGGCCAAGCACCCGCTTCACCCGCGCGATCCGTTCCTCCAGGCTGCCGTGCAGCGGAATGTAAGGCACCCGCCGCACCGCCAGGTCGGCCGCAATCCGCTTCTGGAACACGCGGCGATGCACGTCGCCCGAACGGTCCCATGTATCGTCGTACGGAATTTCGTCGCCGCACAGGAAGACGAGATCGTAGCGCGAAGCCGCCTGCGCCGCCAAATCCCGAAGGCGCGGCAGCGCCATCCCGTGGTAATCGTGCGCGAACATGAACGTCGTAATCGCATTCGTATCGACGAACAAGTAACCGTTCGCCTCCGGCAGCAGCTTTTCCTCCTTGGCCAGATGCCCCTCGGCAATTTCCACCAGTTGGTCCGGCGTCAGCCGGCGGTCCGTCTGATGCTGCTCCCAGTATTCGCGCCCGTACTCCGGCATCCAGACCGTTCCGAACTCGCGGGCCAACGCTTCGGCAACGGTCGTTTTGCCGGTCGAGGGCGCGCCGAGGAAAGCGACGGTCGTCACCAGGTCCCGGTAAACCAGCGGATCGACGAGCGCCCGGTTCGCCAGCGGGTATGCCGTACCGCCGTTCCCGATACCGGAAACGTCTCCCGCTTCGGGTCGACCTGCCGGTTCACGGCGTTCAGCGCTGTGCTCATATGCTCGCCGTACGGCTCGCTCGAATAAAAGTGCGTCACACTTCGCCCGCCGAGCAGGCCGAGAATGTAATCCTCCTGCGCCTTCTTAATCTCCGGCGTATACCCCGTTTCCGTCGGCCCGTCCCAAGCCGCGATCACCTCGACCGCGGGATACAGGGCGCGAATCCAGCCCGCCCGCACCGTCAGCGGAATGTCCGTCGTTTCGGGACAATCGTAGATGACGACGATGACGTGATCCATCTCCGTCAGAGCCGTTTCGATCATATATTGGTGCCCCCGGTGCAGGGGCGCGAATTTGCCGAGCGTCAGCCCTGCTGTAAATTGAGTGTTGCTCATAAGCTCACCCCCATGCGGCCCGCCCGCTGCGCCGCCCGGTATTCGCTGCGCCACTGGATCAGCCCGCTTGTCGCGATCCCGAGGAAAATAACGTACAACAACGACAAAGTATACAGCTCTTTATACGCATACATCCCGATCGACAGCACATCGACCGCAATCCAGAAGTACCAGTTTTCCAGCACCTTGTTCGACAGCAGCAGCTGCGCGAAAATGCTCAGCGTCGCAATGAACGCGTCCACATAAGGAATCGACGCGTCTGTGAAACGGGCAAGCGCATAGCCCCAGCCTGCCGTCACGACGACGAGCAGCAACGCCAGCCCCAAGCCGAACTGCGGCGTCATCCGCCGCGTTGGCCGTACCTTCGCCTGACCGCGCTTGGTCAGCCAGACGATCCAGCCTTGAATGCTCAAGACGAAAAATACGACTTGCAGCGTCATATCCGCGTACAGCTTCGCATCGTAGAACGTGACGAAAAAGCACGCCACGTTCACCAGCCCGACGGGAAAGCACCAAACGTTTTGCCGCGCCGTCAGCCATACGCTGAGCAGTCCGCTTGTCGTTGCTGCAATCTCCAGCGGCGTCGACGATGTGAAATAAGCGACCAGCAGCATGCAGGCAAGCAGCCCAACCATCGTATACCATCTGTTCATGAATCTCATCCTCCCGGTGTCGTTCTCCGTTTACAATACTTTCAAAACGACTATATTGAAATGTAAAAAAAATGAGCTGTACAACGACAGCTTCGGCAGATCGCCGGTAAAACGGTACAGCTGTGCGGCGCGCTGCGAGTATTTCTATATTTTCGATTTTATAGTATCATTATGACATTTTTAATTTTGATTTGTCAATGCCTTTTTCAAAACGAACGGCGGCTATGGTATACTTGTTCTGCAATCGGCTTCCGAGCTGCCGTAGCGAAACTATACATCATCAGAAGGGTGACTACTTGCATGCGAATGTTTCGGTTCCTCTCCTTTTGTTTCATCATGATCATGATGACGACCGCTTCCCTCCCCGCTCCTGCATTTTCCGAATCTAACGAACCCGAAGCCCGGCAAGTCACCGACGTGCTGCAGCTTCGTTCCATCGAGACAGGAACGGGCCGCTCCTTGACACTGGCTCTGAAAGGGGCAGAACGGTTCACCGTCGCTTGGCGTCTGATGGAAGCCGGACCGGAAGGATTGGCTTTTTCTAACGACAGCACCGCTTATTACAGGTCGGAAGGACAGCTGCGGTCCGTGCTGCCCTCCGGTGAACGCATCGTCCCGCCGGACGCCTCCTCCAAACGGACAGATGTGCCGCTGCAGCGTCCGGCCGCCGTGAACGCGGAAGGCGGAGCCGTCACCAAGACAGGTACAGCCGGAGCGTCATGGAACTACAAGCTCCCTAACGAAAAACAAGTTGCGGCGGAAACCTTGCAATCCGACGGCAACCGGAACATTTATTTTCAAGACCAAGACCGCAATTGGTATTCTTTGGACTCAGCAGGAAAGGAACGCTACGTGCTTCAGCTGGATGGAACAGGAGAGAAGAGCGTCTGCCGGGTCGCGCCGTCCGGGGATTCGATCTGTGCTTCCCCTTCCATCGGTCTGATTGGCATCCGCGAACAAACAAACGCTCCCCGCGTCGTCATTGACGGCAAGGAGCGATTTTTCCCGCAGCGCCCGGAGGTCGTGAATGGAACCAGTCTGGTGCCTCTCCGCGCGATATTTGAAGCGCTGAAAGCGAACGTCGTTTGGCATGAGGAAGACCGGTCGGTCGAAGCGACGAAAGGAAAACAGTCGGTTCGGTTGAAGCTTGGCAGCACGGAGGTGTCAGTCAACGGCAAGAAGCTTGTGTTGGAACAGCCGCCCACGCTGCGCGATGAAGTGATGATGGTACCGCTTCGCTTCGTCGGGGAAGCGCTCGGCGCAACGGTCTATTGGGAGAGCGGGACGAAGACGATCCAGATCGCTACCCCATAGACAGCGTTATTGCGCGTAATCGCCGGTATAGTTGATCAGGGACGCGTCCAGCACGCCTTCGATCTCGGTAATATCGTTCATGAACGCCGTATTGTCATCCCGGAGGCGCATTTCCAACGTAAGCTCGACAAAATCTTTGCGCACCGTCTTGGACTTCAACCTGTGATTGATTTTATTCAACTGCTTCCGCAATTCGGCGGCAGCGGCATCCGTATGCCGGATAATGAGCAGGTAAGGCTGCTCTCTGATTTTCTTTCTGGACAGCCATACCAGCGCGAAGCCGACAGCCGCCGAACCGAGCAGGGCAATCGGATATTGCTTGGCCCCGATTGCGATGCCTGCCGAGATCGCCCAAAACATGTATACGATATCCAGCGGGTCCTTCACCGCCGTCCGAAAGCGGACAATGCTGAGCGCCCCGACCATCCCGAGCGACAATACGATATTGGTGCTGATGGTCATAATGATCGTTGCCGTGATCATCGTCATCAGCACGAACGTGACATTGTAGTTATAGCTGTACACTACGCCGCGAAACGTCTTCTGGTAAATGTAAAAAATAAACAGCCCGATGCCGAACGCCATGGCTAATCCGAGCAGCAGGTCGACATAAGAGACCGTACGGAACGTCTCCAAATGAAGCATGCTTTTCTTGAATAAATCCTGAAAACGAACTGCTTCTCCCATTGATGTGTCCCCTTTTTCGTAAATGAATTATGGCTTCTCGCTGCGAATCCCGACTTCCCGGCAGATGAGATATTTGGATATGGCCGACCGCTGATGCGTTTGCGGCTGAACCAGCGCCCGGATGAAATCCGGCAAAAAAGCGTTGTATTTAATTTCCATAATGGTCCTGGCCGGCTCCAGCGCTTCCTTCATGACCATATGCCCGGAAAACAGGTCGTACGTATTGATCGCGGCAGCCAGCCTCTTGTCAAACGTGATTCGCACGTCCCCCGGATCGTAAACATAGGCTTCCCTCGTATAATCCACAATGACGGCCGGGCGAAAGCCGCGATGGGCGATCGCGCGGTAAAAATCCTGCACCAGCGGCACCTTCGACTCCTGCAAGCCCGCAACATCGCCGTCCAGAATCCGTTCGTAATCGTCTCTGCTCAACCGGGCCGCTTCCTTGCACACATAATCGCCATACTTGCTTTTCCGCTCCAGCTTGATCGTCCGGTCGCTGCCGTTATAAATCCGGATGCGGTATTTCTCCCGGCTAAAAATGCCGTGAGACTTGTCATACAGCGCATGATTATGCGGTCCGTCGAAATATAAGCTGCGGATACCGTACCCGTCGGGACTGCCGGAATTTCCGTCCAACGTCAGGGTGGCCGACAGCCGCTGCCGAAGCGCGGCGTAGTCATGAGAATGGATGTAATATTTGAGCTCGTGCCGCAGCTTTCGCCCGAAAAATTGCATGCTTTATTCCACCTTTATTTGTCGCATCCCGTAGTAAGGCAAATTGCGCGTATCGCGGTAAATATCGAAGGCAATTTGCTGATTCCCTTTTTGATCCCGGACAATCACTTTCCAGTAGTACTCCCCCGGTTGTAAAGCGTCAAGCTTCACCGTAGTTTCCTTCATATTTTTTTGCTGCGCTACGATTTGGGTAAACAACGGATCTTTGGCTAGCGTCCAGTCATAGACCAGATCGTCTCCCTGCAGATCGAAGGACTGATCCCAGACGAACACCGTTTTTCCGTTTTCGCGTTGCAGATCCCCGAGATAGAACGGCTTCGGCTTCTCCAAATCCTCGTTGAACCGCTGCAGTGAATGCGCCGGAACCTCAGCGATTCTGTCAAATTCCTGGTCCAGTTGATCGGCCTTGACGGGCAAGAACCGAATATCCGGATCGCTCTTCAAGAAGGGCTCGACGGTGCCCCTGTACGCATCCACACGCTTCGTTACCGATTCTTTATTGATCGACTGATACAGCTCGTCGATTTTTTTCTTCAACTTCTGGACATTCTCCTCGCTGCGGAAGAAGCGGTTGTGAAGAACGCTGCCCCAATAGTTGCTGATCCCGTTCTGATAATCGCTAATGCTCCGCAAGCCCCGTTGCAGCTCCCAGCCACCGTCGTAATCCCAAGGAATGAAATACCATTTGTCGGAGTTCAAAGGCGAATACAGCAAAAAGTTTTGCGCGTCCGTGTCCATGTTATCCATCAGAATGTTGCTGGCCAGCCAGGTCAAATAGTTGTCCAGATCAAAATGCTTCTCCATGACCTCGTTGATCGGAATCGCCATGTTGTTGACATCGTTCAGCATCATCAGCAGCTTGTCATGATCCTCGCGGCCCTTGATTTCGAGCTGCTTTTCGAAAGCCTGCTTGTCGTACTTCGGATCGGACTGCGACCGCAGCGTCTCGGGATAGCGGAAAAATTCAAACATGACCGCCTTGTACAATTGCCCGTTCGGATCGAGCCAGTGGTTCTTCAAGAACATTTCGTTCGGGTGCTCGATTTGGGTGAACAGCCCGTAATCCTCGTAAGGCGCATTCGCGTTGCCCCCTCCGGACAAATCCTTGACATACAGATGAACAAACTGCGTTCGAAGGCTTGCCATATGCGGAAGCGTCTCAAAAATGTCGAAGCTCAGCTTGTTGCGGATACGAGCCGAATCGTAATAATGCTTGTTCAGATCGATCGTTCGTTGGTCGCGCCACAGTCCCGCCTGATTATTGAGACGGATTTTGTATGACCGCTGCGGCGAATACCGTGTCGTATTGCCGCGCAAGCTTACTTTTGCGTTCGTTTCCGTCACGCCGTAGCCAAACAGGCCGGATTGGGGACCGCTGCCGTCGGCGGCGCCTTCCTGCAAGATGACCTTCAGATCGCCTTCCTCCATCCAGTTTCTGATCCGGTTAAGGGAATACCAGGACAGCTCCCGTTCGTTCTTATCCGGCAATACGGTCATGTACAAAGCGGCGACGGAAGTATCGTTATCCCGTTCATAGAGACGTTTGTCCTCGGCCAATCCTTTGGCCGTAAGCGGCGAACCGGGTACGGCGGATTCGGCGACGGGAACCTGCTCGGCCGGGACCGGACTCGCGGGAGCTTCATTCGAACACGCGCCAAGCAAGAGGCCCACCCCCAGCAGGAGCAAAGACGAGGCTGCCATTTTCCCCGGACGGCGGCGCCAGAACGGAGCTTTTCGCGGAGTGGCAAGAGGCTGGGCGCAAAAGGTGTAATATTCAATGTTACCGACGTAATGCACCAAGCGCCACAGCGCGGCGGCCAGCGTCAGGAATGCGGCAACGAACAAGCCGATGCCGTGGTAGTTGGCGGCCATCGTCCAGTAGGTCAGGTTAACATTAAGAAAAACAAACAGGCTGCTGATCACAAGCACACCCTTCCGATCATCAAAGTATAACAAGATAAGCATGATAATGAAGGCGATAATAAATAAAAAGTACCCGAGCACGAGCATGACATACGCGTCGAGCTGCTCCATCGAAAAGCCGATTGCAGGAAGCAGCTTCAGACCGAGAGCAAGCGAAAGGACGGTAAAAAGCAGCTGCACTTCCATCATAAAGCTGATTTCCCGGGTCAGGGTACGCTGCATCTCCTCCTTGGCGCGAGCAATGTCCAGAAGGGTCCCTTCGTTCAAAATGTTGCTGTAGTAATCACGGAACTTCTCATAGAAGGCCGTTTCTACAGACACGACGAAGGTGATCAGCGTCGGCGTCACGGTCAAGTAAGCATAAAATACCGGCGGGTCGAAGAAAGTAGAGACGGCAAATTGCTCCGCGACCCGTCCGCCTGCCGGACCGAACCAATACACAAAGCTGTGAATATAGACGCCGGAGTAGAACAACGTACCGATAAAGAACAATGCGGGATATTTGCGCAAGTAAGAAAGGAAATCAAAATACAAGCGGCTCTCCTTTGCCGGCAGCGTTTGTTCGAGATGCCGCCCCGTAAGCAGCACGATAACTAAAAAACCGGCGGCCAGCATCGTCAGGGCTGCCGTCGCATCCTGAAACGGAGTATACTTTAACACCAGCCAGGCCCCTGCCAACGCGACACCGATGCCGAAGCAGTAGTTGCGGACAATCCGTTTGAAATCTTTAACCGCGCTTAACAGAACCCCTTGAAAGGAAAGGATGATGAGTTCGGCAAAAAAGAGGTACGCCGCCGCTTTATACCCGAACCCGGCCGGTACGCCCCGCAAAAACAGCCAGGCGCAAACCATGCCGACCGGCAAGGAGACGGCCATAGCTCCATAATAAGAAGAAAGCAAATATTCGTACTGCTTCATATACATCTTGTCGGCAATAAACCGGGTCAAGATCATCGACAAGCCGCCCGTAAGCAGCGTAGAAAAGATAAAACCATAGACGATCGTCGCCTGAAACAGCTCCCGTTCCAAAAAGGACACGCCATACCACGACATGAACTGCTGCATGAAGAGGAGCATGAAGAGGCACAAAATCATCGGCCCGATGGTGGTCAAGGACGAATAGGCATACGCCTTGACGCTGTGCAGCAAGCCTGCTTGGCGGAACAGTTTTTTTAGTTCGAACCCGATACCGGCCATGTCCGTTCCTCCTTGTAGGATGAATAAAGCTGCCGGTAGCGTTGAATAAAGACTTCGTGCGTATAATGTCTGCGCACCCGCTCCAACCCGTTTCGGCCCATATCTTCCCGCAGCTTGCGGCTATTGCACAGCTTAATAATGGCAGACGCCATGTGGTCGTAATGCATGACCGGCACCACCGCGCCCGCAGGACCGATGCCGTCATCCAGCCCGTGCAGCAATTCGCGGCAGCTGCCGACGTCCGTCGTCACACACGGCTTGGCGCAGGCCATCGATTCGAGCACAGCCAGAGGCATTCCTTCGCTTATGCTCGACAGGAGCACGATATCCATCCGGCCCAAGTAGTCTTTAATTCGCACTTCGCCGGTAAACGTCACGTCCTTGATCTGCAGCGATTCGACAAGCAGCAAGCATTCCTCGTAGTACTCCTGGTCCTCTTCTGCGGGCCCCATAATATACAGCTCGGCTTCCGGCACCTCCCGCTTCACCAGGGCAAAGCTTTGAAGCATGGTCTTAATGTCTTTTATCGGCACCACGCGTACGATAGCTCCCAGACGGATTTTCGATTCGTCGACGTCCGGGTTCTGAACGATGCCGGCATAGTCGTGAACTTTCACCCCGTTGGGAACAATGCTGATCTTGTCCGGCTTGCAGCCGAGCTCCATCTGAATCTCCCGGTTCCGGTTGAACAACGTAATGACCTGATCCGCATAATCGTAGGGACAACGGGAGAGCCGGTAAAAATATTCAATCCACAAATCTTTGAAATAGCCCTTCACCCAATCGGCCTTAATGATTTCTTCTTCCCGTTCGCGGGAATAAATGCCGTGCTCGGTCAGTACATACGGCTTCCCGTACAGATGCTTGGCCAGCGATCCGATGACGCCTGCGTAGCCGGTCGCCACGCTGTGATACAAGTCTGCTTTCGGGATGTCATGACGGATGGACAAAAAGAGCGGAAGAATCATGGAACGTACGGTCCAGAACATTTCCGTGAACGGAATTTGCGCATATTTTTCCCGGCACAGGTTTACCAAAATATCGAAGAAATCTTTGCTCATCAAAAAATCGGCGGCATTACGCAATTTTTTGCTGCGGAGCAGGTCGAACAGTCCGCCCCACTCCAAGTCTTTCTTGCCGCCAAGCAGTGAATACAGCGCCTCTTTCTGCGGGTCGGTCAACCGGTAGCGGTGCCCCCACTCCCCCGCTTCCCGCAAGTAATCATCCAGGAAAATCTCTTTCACTTCCACCACGTTGGGCGGCAGCTTGTATTTGAATTGACCGCGCTGCTTCTCCTCCGCCCCGATCGCAAGGATCACAAACTCAAATTCGGGCAGGTCTGTGGTCAAGGAATGAATCCAGCTGGAAACTCCTCCGGTAATGTAAGGATATGAGCCTTCGGCAATGATGCAGATACGCATGTTTACTCACCCAATTCGATCTCAAAGTTTGCTTTTCCAGCGGTAACCAAGTAGGTTCCGTCGTCGATTTTTCTCACCGCGCAGCCCGTCAGCTTGCCTATTTTCTTGTCCGTCCGGAGCACGAAGTAGGCTTTGCCCTGGAAAGGCGCAATCTGGCCCCGCAGCCGGTTTCCTTCCCGGCTCCAGGCGACATCGCTTGCCAGCACTTGCTTCATATCGACCGCCGCCTCCGTGGAGGTCATCGAACGGAGCCACGGATGCGTCCGCTTCACCCTCGCAAGTATACTGCTGTACTGTTCATACATCTCTTCCCAGGAATGGTTGCGTTTGCGCTCCGGGTCCAACAAATCATCCGGGTGAATAAAGTGCGAAAAAATACCGAGCGCCGTTATCGTGTTGGCTTCCGCCCAGCGCTCGAACGGCTGATTGAAATAACCCGAAGTGACCCGCGGCATCTCCAAGATCCCGTCCTGAGCCATTTCAAATTCCTGAACATAGGCGATACCGGACGCATCTTCACCGTAAAGAGACGATATGACGGCGATGGAAGGCCAGCCCTGCTTCAACGCTTCCCGTCCTTCCGGGCTAAGCACGTTGGAGGGCGGCACATAAGACAGCATCTTATATTTCGGAAACGCTGCGCCCATAAACCGGACCGCTTCGGCAATGGAATCGGCCATATGGCCGATGCTTTTCCACGGCTTGTAGTTGAATTCCTGGCTGAGCGTCAGCGATTGATGATTGTAGCCGTGCAAGCCGATTTCGCCTCCGCTTTTAATCACTTCGCGCCCGTAGGAGATCAGACCGTTGGAATCGGCGTCGATCGGATATTCGAACGGCGGATCAATCTGATCGTGATACGACTCGATCAGCACCGCCGTATATTTGATATCGTTCTGTTTCGCCGCTTTCAGCATGTCCGGCCACCAAATTTGCTTGTAAAAGGTAGGGATGTCCCGGCGGTAATCGCGATAGATTTCGGCATAGATTTCGGTATCCTTTCTCTGCGAAATCGGCGCCGGAAAATCGTCGATGTACATAATTTTCGAGTTGAACACCGGATAGATGAAATCCGGCTCCAATAAACTGATGGCGCCGGCCAGCATGCCCCGGTTGATTTTCTCCTGGAGCATCGCTCCATTAAACGTCATAAATTTCCCCTGTCCGTAGGCGAAGTCCCACAGCAGCGGCACGCCTTCGGCGGTTTTGGCCAACACCCGGCTCTTTTCATCAAGCTCGACGGTCAGCGTCGGATTCGTAATGAAGAAATCGTCGAGGGTCAGTCCCGCTTCTCCTATTAAAACATTGGAGGTCAGTTGAATGCCGTCGGAATCCTTAAACTCCCCTATGGCCAAAATGCCCATCTTGCGGTATAAGCGGTACAAGGTATCGTCCAATTCGGGGCGTACGGCAAAAAAAGCATATCCCCCTTGCTCTACATAGCGGGCCAGCACATCCGGATCACCCACCAGCTTGAGCTGTTCGATAGAGAGGACGACCGCAGCGCAGTTATCCGGCCGGAACGTCTCCCCGCTTCGCACATCGAACGATTGAACCGGCTTTTTCATATACTTCAACGTACGTTCGGCGTTGTTTTTTACCTTCACGCTGTACTCTTCCGTACTGTCGAAGACGAGGCAATAGGGCCGTACGGAAGTCTTGGTCAACGTATTCTCGGAGGCAGCGGCAGCCGCGCGTTTCGCGCTTTCCGCCAGAACCTCATTATGGCTGAATTGCAGAACGTACTGGGAACGGGCGATCTGGATAACGGCAGCCATGAGCAACACACTCAGGATAATGATATACACATTGCGGTGCAGTCTGAACTTGGGACTCATTTTACGCTCCTTCCGACCAAAATCTCACCATGGTGATTCCTTGATTCGACAAGCGGATCGAGGATTGCTTCAACGCTTCAAGCGTCCTCTTCAATTGTTCGGAGGAACCTACGGAAAAATAGACCTTCATCAATGCCAGATATGCCTCTTCATGGAGTGGGAATTGTTCGAGATATTGTCGGGCCGTGTGCTCCGCTGCGGGATAATCGTTCAGCTCCAGTTCGGCATTGAGCTTCTCGACGTAGGCGCCTGCGGATGCGGGCTCAAGCTTGATTAAACGATCCAATACCGATATGTACGTGCGAATATGCATCGTCAAGGTTCGTTCATCAAGAAAACCGCTGCGCATAAATCCCCGGAGGACATCGGCATAGGAGCGCAGCAGATACGGATCGTTCTTGTTTTCCTCGTATTTGACCGAAAGCTCCTGCATCGTCAGCATCAGCTTTCGTTTGACTTCCACAATCGCGCTGACAGCATAATGGGATGTTTCCGTATCTTCGTTGCTGACCGCCATCCGCAGCACCTCAAGGTACTGCAAGGAATCCTGCTTCAGCAAATCGATGACCACCTTCCGTCTGGTCGTCAGATCGTTGATGAGCAGCGCTTCCTCCAGCGGCACCACATTCATTTCCTTCTCCATTTCCAGCCTGCGAAGCACGCTGCCAGTCAGGCTCGTATCCTCTTGCACAATGAGATTCAGCTCAGCAAACGATCCGGTCGCGTCATCCGATGCGCCCGATCGCTTCGCCCATAACGCCGGCACCCAAAAGCCGATGATCGGCAAGCTCGCCGCAAGGCTGAAACGAATCCACCATTCGCGCCTGTCCTTTCCGTACCGGATGCCGAGGATCGTACCGCTAATGACGACGTACAGCAGCCATATCCACTCAAACATAACGTTAATCCTCTACCGCGACACGCAACGAAATGCCGGCTTTTTCAAACCGCTGCAGAACGAATGCCGCTTCTTCCAAGTTGGAGTTGGTTAGCAGAACGAGCAGCTGCCCGCTTGTCCCCAGACCAATATAGTCGGTTTCCCGAAGCAATCGTGCAATTCGGTACGGCAGTTCCCCGGCAGCGGCATCGGCCTTGCCTGCGGTTAACAGCACGAACTCGACGCCATGCTTCGCGCGGGCCGCTTTCTTGCTGTCCAGAATATCGGAGAACACCTCGGCTTTCAGAACGGGCGTTCCTTCGATAAACCTTTGACCGCTTGTGGCCTCTACATACGAGAGCGCACGGGACAACGCGGAGGAAATCAAATCCACAATAACCTTGAACAAGTTCTGGTAGTATAACGTGAAATGCTCGAACTCCATCCTTTGCACGGAAATGACGGCAATCACTTCCCCATGGCGGAGCACCGGAGCGGCGAGAAGCGGAGCAGCGATGACCAGCTCTTTATTAATAAACGGCTTTTTGTCATGAAGCACCTGCCGCAAGTAAGAAGTCTCTTCCACTTTCACCGATTTGGGCGCTTCGAAGCCGCTCGTATGAGACTGAGCCATAAGCCTTAAAAAGCTTTTATCCTTATTGGTCATATAAATTGTTACCGTTTGCGACTTCATGATCGATTCAACCACGCTCACCGTGGAGGTAAGAATCTTCTCCGGCTCCAAACTTTCCAGCTCTTTCGTTACCGAATATATTTTCCCGAAGCTGTCGCCGTTGGTCATAATTTGCCGCTGCAGCTCATCCTTAACAAGACGGGTCTCGTTGTAGACTTCGGTCAGAAACGCATACTTTTCTCCTAAAGCTTCCGTCTGCCGTTCCCTGTCTTGAATGGCGTTGTTTTTGCGCTCGATCGAGTATCCTACCACCAGCCCGACGAACAAGTAAACGGCAATATGGAAGAAGAACTCCGTATCGTAAAACAGCGCAATAAACTCGCGTCCGTTATGAAGCTGCTGGTAGACGTACAACGAAACGGATAAGAGAACCGCAAGGATCGATTGCCGGTTGCCGTAGATCATCCCAAGAATAAGGATATAAATCAGCCGCAAGTCGATAAATCCGTACAGCTCGTCTTCCAGCGTTAAGGTTAACCAGGCTGTCAGCGCAAAGGCCAGCCCATTTTCCAAATAAGGCAGCGCTTTTTTGAAAAGAACCGAGACTGCCGAAGGGCTCTCCTCGACCTTCGCGTCATCCTTCTCCGCATGCGGCCTTCGATGCAGAAACCATTCGTACGTTTTACGCAGGCCTTCTTCCAAAGCATACTTTGGCGCCCAATCCAAATCCCGCATGATTTTCGCATTGTCCAGCACGGAACGGTAAATGTCCCCGGGGCGCTTATCCTTGTAGATGGCGGACGCCGAGCCGTGGACGCCGCGAAGCGCATTGATCAGGTCGTTGACACTGCTTTCCGTATACGTGGACAAATTGTAAACGCCGGTCAGCGTCGAGAGCGACGAGCGATAAATGGCATCCGCCACATCTTCGACATAAATAAAATCCCGCGTCTGACCGCCGTCTCCGTAAATGGACAAGTCCTTCCCTTCGATCAAACCCTCCATAAATAAGGAAATGACTCCGCCTTCTCCGTTGCTGCCCTGCCGGGGTCCGTATACATTGGAGAAGCGGAAGCACAGCGTTTCAAGCCCGTATAATTCCCCCCACTTCCGGCAATACGTTTCTCCGATCCACTTGTTGATTCCGTAAGGAGAGATGGGATCGCAAGGCGAAGATTCCTGGAGCGGGATTTGGTCAAGCGCGCCGTAAACGGCTGCGGAAGAAGCGAAAATAAATTTGGGAACGCCGTATTTTTGGGCTAGCGATAGCATATTGGACAGGCCGAGTACATTCGATTGGGCGTCGAGCCGCGGGTTCATCATGGAGGTGCCGACGTCCACTTGAGCTGCCAAATGAACGACGACATCGAATCGGTAGCTGCGGAATATTTCCTCGCAATTGGTATCCTCCACAGACAAGGCAAAGGCTTTGTGTTTAAAATCGATATTTCGCTTGTCGCCGGTGGACAGATTATCGATAATGGTTACCCCGTATCCTTCCTTGTGAAACCGCTCCGCGACAAAAGAACCAATAAAACCGTAACCGCCCGTAATTAATACTTGCATGATTTCCTCCGTTACTGACTTCTCTGCAGCAAAAGTCATTATATCGTAATGGATCTAAACAAAATCTGAACAAAGCGCTAGATTAAACATTATATTTTTCGACAATAAAATATATATAACGACATTATTCTATCACACAAATAGGAGTTTTGATCTATTGATTGTAAGATTTTTTGTGGTTTGATATATTACATGTTGAGCAGGAGGGGATTTGCATGCGGCGTCGCCGTTTGACTATGATTGCGGTTATATGTCTTGTCGCGGGCTTGACCAGCCTGTTTGGTTACCGGTACATTTCGGCAGACAGGACGACGGATCGCGTCGCCTATATGCCGGCGGAGACCGATCAGGTGCTGGCCAATCCGTACATGGGTTTTGTCGTTGACGCCAAATATGACGATGCCAAGCAGCCTTTCCGGCTTGCGCACGCCAATCTCACATGGCGCGAGCTTGAGCCCGACAAAGGAAAATACGCCTTTGACGCCATCGAGAAAAAGTTCAATTTCCGCTTGTGGAAAGAAAGAGGGGTCAAGCTCGTGATGCGGGTGGTGCTCGATTATCCGAGAGATACCAGCCACATGGATATTCCGGACTGGTTGTATGAGGAGATCGGGAAGAGCGGGGAATGGTACGATACGGACTACGGCAAAGGATTTAGTCCCGATTATACTAGCCCCGTGCTTATCGAAAATCACGAACGTTTGATTCGGGCTCTGTCGGAGCGTTATAATAACGACCCGCTGATTGCTTTTGTACAGCTCGGCAGCATCGGCCACTGGGGAGAATGGCACACCCGCAACGACGATGAATTACGCATACCGTTTCCGAAAGAACCCATTTCCGATCAATATGCAGGACATTACGTCCGCTATTTCACCAATAAGCATCTGATGATGCGGCGGCCGCACGAGATCGCCCTGAAGAACGGGATGGGTCTGTTCAACGATGCCTTCGGCAAGCGGGAATCGACCGTCGACGGGTTCTTGCGCTGGTACACGGAAGGCTACACTTCTTGGCTTACCGGGGAAAAGGAGCCGGCCATGCCCGACTTTTGGACGAAGGCGCCGAGCGGCGGGGAGTTTGCGAGCGAAAAAAAATATATGGGCGATTCTTCCATGGAGGAAACGCTGCGGCAAGCGCGTTTGACCCACGTTTCCATGATGGGGCCCAACGCGCCTGCCCGCGAAAAACCAGGCGGCCCTTTGCAGTCCAATATCGACCGGTTTCTCAAAACGATCGGGTATCGGTTCGTCATTGCCAAAGCATCGCACGAGAAGGAAGCGAAGACCGGTGATCGCTTGAACGTCACGATCAGCCTCGTGAATCGGGGGGTAGCTCCGTTTTATTTCTCCTGGCCGTTCGAGCTGTCGCTGGCCGATAGCAATGGCGAGATCGTCGCCAAGGCAACAAGCAAAGCCGATATTCGCCAATGGCTGCCCGGAGAGCGGCAAGTATCGGACAAGCTCCCGATTCCAAGCGGCCTGAAGCCGGGAGAATATACCGTCCATGCAGCTATTTTGGACCCGGAAACCGGAAAACCGGGGATTGATTTTGCGATTGACGGCAGACGGGCCGACGGACGGTATGCGTTAGGCACGGTTACGGTAATTCCCGGGAAATAAAATGTAGAAAATTAGCTGTACAATGACAGCTTCGGCAAATTGCCGGTAAAACGGTACAATTGTGCGGCGCGCTGCGAGTAACGGTTCGATTTCTTCGGTTCCCCGCGCGCGTCCCGGATTTCCTCCAATACCCCGCTGCGGCTCTGGGTCGATTTCATCTTGCGGATGAAATTCGCTTCCTCGAAGTCCGGCACCACTGTCCGGATGACCTGATACAGCTCGCCGAGCGTGAATTCGTCCGGCAGAAACTCCCCGGCAATCGGGGTGACCAGCATACTTTGTCTGACCCGCTCCAGCGCATCCGAAAGAATCCGCCTGTGGTCGAAGGCCAGCTCCAGCCGGGTCAGCGCTTCAGATACCGGGAACAGCGCCACCTCCGCCGCATCGTCGGCAGCGGCCCGCGCGGCCAAATAGTTTTCATGCACCAGTGCGAAGAACGCATGGGAAATAATCCACCCCCGCGGGTCCCGGCCCGGATCGCTGTATACGTTGAAATATTCCATGTGAACGCCGTCCACACCGGTCTCTTCCTGCAGCTCGCGCCTCGCGGTCTCGTACATCGACTCCGTCTCCCGGGAGAAGCCTCCGGGCAGCGCCCACATGCCCTCGTACGGCCACACCTTCCGCTTGATGAGCAGCACCTGCAG
This sequence comes from Paenibacillus sp. MZ04-78.2, assembly GCF_024213375.1. Lineage (GTDB taxonomy): Bacteria > Bacillota > Bacilli > Paenibacillales > NBRC-103111 > Paenibacillus_G. The sequence goes on from NZ_JANAVJ010000014.1 coordinate 19,199, forward strand.
CTCCCGCTTCGGCAGCGATTTCGTCGCCGTCGGCTGCGGCTCGGACGTAATGGTGAAGATGACGATATCCGCCGGCGCTCCGTCCGGCGTCCGGTATTTACTTGCCGTATAGTTCGAACCGTTTTCCATGGTCATGCCGCGCCTCCTCCTTTTACTCCTCATTCAATAATATCATTATGACATTTTTGATTCATTTGTCAAGACCGCAAAAAAACTGCCGCTCGCAAAAGAACGGCAGGAATAACTTCGGGAATCCGTCTATTCAGTTGTCGGTGCCCGCTAGTTCAAATCCATCGTCGGCAGCTCGTTCAAAGCCGTCTCCGTCATGTCTTGAACGTGCTTGCCGTTGGCGCGAACCAAGGTGTAATATTCGTAGTTTCGGATCACCGTGAAGTCGTCTTCCATCACGCCGGGATAGGCGCGGTTCACCGAGTAAACCTGACTCCGATAAGCCTGCAAAGCCCGCCCCTTGTGCAAACGAAAGTCGCTAATATCGACCCGCGCCGTAATCGCGCACGTATGCTTCGGTCCCGTATCCTGACAGTGGTCATAATAATGAGGAATCGAGGTGTAATATAAAGATGGCCGCCGCCCCTCCGAGTACTGCGCTTCCGCCAACACGACCGCCTTCTCCGTCGCTTGGGAAATCGCGATATGATCGGGATGCCCTGTGACCCCGTCCGGCGGGAACGTCAGAATCGCATCCGGTTTCAGCTCCACAATGGTCGCGCGAATCCGCTCCGTCAACGCTTCCGGATCAAGCGACTTTAATTCGCCGTCCGGATAACGGTACAGAATCAGCTCGGATACGCCGAGCACGGAGCACGCGCTGCGCAGCTCCTCTTCCCGGTGCCGGGCCAGCTCTTCGCGGGTGGCGAATTGAAACTCGCCCGACTTGCCCTTGCATCCCGATGTGGCGCACGCCAGAACGACCTCGTGGCCCGTGCTGCTGAGCTTGGCGATCGTCCCTCCGGCTGCAAAGGATTCGTCGTCGGGATGGGCGAAAACGAATAACCATCTTTTCTTCATTCCCCTTCAGCCTCCTGTTGTTCGTATCAGTTCGTATCGTACTACGCTTCCGTGGGCGTCTGCGCTTGCAAATAGGAGAGCCCCATGGCCGTTACGCCGTAAATCGGCTCTTTCCGGGCCTCGTCCGGTTGTACCTGCGGGGCATACGCTTGGATTTTGCGCATCAGCAGCTCCCGGACGTGTCCTTCGTTCTGCAGCACGCCGCCCTGTAATATCATTGTAAAAGGTTTGTCTAGGAACGACAAGTGCCGTATCACCGCGGCGACGCCGATGAACAGCTCGTGGGCCGCCGCCTCAAGAATCCGCTGCGCTTCCAGATCCCCGGCCGAAGCGGCCTGCCCGACGACGCGGGAAAGCTCGCTCAATTTCTCGACGGAATAGTCCGGACCGTACATCCAGTTGAACAAGTCCTCTTCATGGCCCATCCCCAAATGCGGCAGCACCCATTCGCCAAGCCGAGTGCCCTCCTCCCTGCCGTCATAGGCTTTGAGAATTGCCATCACCGCCTGCTTGCCGATCCAGTAGCCGCTGCCTTCGTCTCCGACGCGGTGGCCCCAGCCTCCGGCTCTGGCTGTCTGTCCCTGCTCGTTGATCCCGAAGATGATGGAGCCTGTTCCAGCAATGGCCAGAATCCCCGGCTGGCCGCCTGTTGCGCCGAGCAAGGCGGCGTAGCCGTCGTTTTCCACGATCAGATGCTTGACCCGGATCGGCAGCCGCTCCAACACTTCCTGCACCAGTCCGGTAATCACGCGCCGGTCGTATTCCGTATCCAGCCCCGCCAGGGCGAACACGGCGCACTCCACCTCGATCTCCGCCGGCGGCAGGCCGCTATCGTTCTTTTGTCGCAAATCCGCGATTGCTTCTTCGATCCCAAACACCAGTTCGCGTATCGCACCGTCTTTCCCGATGCCCTGGTAATTGGACGAGCCGCCTTTGCCTTGCCCGAGCACGTTGCCCTGCCGGTCCATGAAGACGACAAGACATTTCGTCCCTCCGCCGTCAATCGCCAGCAGAGGGATGCTGCGTTTTCCCATCAGGAACCACTCCACTCCGTCATGACTTGGTCCAGATGCTCCATCGCCCGCTGAATTTTGCCCTGCGCTTGTCCCAGCCAATTCAGATGTGCTTGATGCTGAACCATGCGGAGGTCGATCATGCGGTTGATTTCCTTCGGACTCGGTCCTCCCGGCAGCGAGCGGATTTCCACAAAATGCTCGGGATCGAGCGCCTGGCGCAGCGTTTCTTCGGTAAGCGACGTATCCCGTCCGATGTGGCGGCGCGCGCTTTCGTTGACGATAGACAGCGTAATTTCGTTGGCCGCCAGACCTTGCGCCAGAGACAGCTTCACGACGTCGCTGACGATATGGTGGGCTTTTCTGAACGACAAGCCGTCCGTCCGCACCAGCGTATCCGCCAGCTCGGTCACCGTGGCGAAGCTTCCCTTCGTCCGTTCGCGCAGCACCTCTTTGTTCACTTCCATCGTGCCGACGACGGCGGCGAACAAACGGTACATTTTGTCCATGATGTCAAGGCTTCGCCAAGCGTAAGGCTGCATATCGTCCTCGGTGTCCACAATGTCGCCGAACGGCGTATTATGAATCATCGACAGCACCGTGTTCGTGTTGCCTACGCAGCTCGACAGCAAGGCGCGCATATGCTCGAACGAGACGGGATTGCGCTTCTGCGGCATGATCGAGCTGATCTGTACGTACGGAGCCGCCACTTTCAGCGCGCCGAACTCCTGCGTGCACCACAGCAGCATGTCTTGCACGACCCGGCCCAGGTTGATCGCCGCCAATTGCACGGCCGTCGCCACTTCGCCCAAGTAATCGGCCCCGCCGATCGCGTCGTACGAATTGTCGATCAGCTCGTCGAAGGCAAGCAGCTCCATCATGTGCTCCCGGCTGATCGCAAAGCCCGACGTCGTCAGCGCCGCCGCCCCCATGCTGCTCCGGTTGCAGTTCGCATAAGACGCCATGATCCGGCGTATATCCCGGTTGAGCGAATCGACGACCGCCATAAAATAGTGCGCAAGCGTCGTCGGCTGAGCCTGCTGCGTATGCGTGTAGCCGATCATCAGCGTATCCGCATGGTCTCTGGCGAACAGGAGCAGCTGCTCATTGAGCTTCAGCGCAGAGGTCAGCGTCACGATCAGCTTCTCCCGCAGCACCATCCGGTAGATGGAAATGCCCATGTCGTTGCGGCTTCGCGCCAGATGCAAATTGCCGGCGATATCGCCCGCATGCTCCAGCATTTGATGCTCGACCTGAAAGAACAAATCCTCGAACTGCCCCGTGTAGCTCGCTTGGCGGAGCGCCTCCGGGTGGATCGACCGGATCGCTTTGGCGATCTGCTTCGCTTCGCCCGCCGTCACCAGCTTTTGCTTCTCCAGCATGATCAGATGAGCCTTGTTGATGGCCATCATCGGGCCCAGCAAATGGGTCTTGGCTTCATTAAAAGCCGGCTCCAGCACAACCTCCGTATACGTTTTGCCGGGAAACGTCGTCCCTTCGGTCTCCATCCATTGCTCGCGATATCCCATAGCGTTATTTGGCCTCCCTATTGTTTCCTGTTCTCATATCCAGCCATTCTTTCATGAGCAAGTTCATATTGCGGCTTGCTTCTTCGACGATACGCTCTCCCGCCTCCAAGGAGCACTGCCGGATGCGGCCCGTATAGCCGTCCCAGCCTTGGGGGGTTCCTTCCACCAAGACGTAAGGCAAGGGAGATAAAGGAGGACATGAATCTAATTCCAAGTCCGATTCCTGCACGATCACCATGTCCGGGCGAAACGCCTTCACAGCCGACATCTCGTACGGACCGCCGTGCCCTCTTCCCGCCATCCCTTGGAACAGCCCTAACCGCTGCGTAAAATCGACGGTCGCCATCTGCCACCAGTTGATCAGAAGAAAGCTGGCGTCGGGGTAGGTGCCGGTCACCGCTTCGGCGACGGTCCGGGACGGGCCCATATTGGCGTCGTGGGCGTTCAGCAGCACGATATTGCAGATGCCGAGCCGGCAGATGCCTTCGACCACATCGGTTAGATAGTCGATAAAAATCGAGGGCCGGACCGATATCGTTCCGGGATAATGCTGCGTTTTGCCCGGGCAGGCCGAGTACGGTACCGTCGGATAGATCAAAGGATGCAGCGAGGCATCGATCCGTTCGGCGAAGCCGTCCGCCAAGATCGTATCGGTCCCGAGTGGGGAATGCGGACCATGGTATTCCACCGAACCCAGAGGGACGACGGCGAATTGCGCGCGCTCCGTCACTTGACCGATCTCCCGCCCGTGAACTCCGATCACATTCATATGCTCCTTAAACCTCGCTTCTTCATCGTATGGGGGAGGCCCCCGAAGGGTCCCCGCCCCATGCTGTAATGTTTGCTTTCGCGATGCAATTACTGCTTTTGACTAATCATATTCACAAACATGCGGATTGAGCCCGGAACCAAAGCCGGAATCTCGCGGTACCACACTAACGAGCTGTAAGTATATACCCCTTTGCCATACTGCGCGGTGAGGAATGTGCCGGTAAACTCCTTCTCGCCCGGGTCCCCGTTCGAGATAAGCGCCGTATACTCCTTGCCCCATTCCGATGGATTGTAAGCGGAGCGGTCTTGAATCCAGTTGCTCCAATCCTGCTCCGTAATCTTGTTCGGCGAATTGAACATCGGATGATCCGGAGTCAGCATCGTCACTTTGGAATTCTCGTCCGTTACGCGCCACTGGATGAGCGGAGAGCCGATTTTGATCGGGTACGGAGCAAGCTCCGGCGACCATTTGTCTTCCGGCTTATGATATTGGACGACGAGATTGCCGCCATTTTGAACGTAGCTCAGCAAGCGCTGGTTGCTCGGAATCAATTCCGGACGGAACGCGTAAGCGCGAATGCCCAGCACGATTGTGTCATATTGGGAAAGATCCCCGTATTGGATATCCTTCGCTTCCAGCTTTACGACATCGACGCCCACTTGACGCAAGTATTGATCAATGTTGTCGAAGCCGCTGGAGACGTAGCCTACCTTCAATTTGTCCGGAACCTTCAGGTCGAAGGCCTGGATTTTCAGCTCGGCCGGCTGCACCATGTACGTCTTGCCGATATGCGGATATTCGATGACCTGCGCGCCCTGCGTATTCCGCACATCGCCGTTCTTCGCGACGGCCGTCACGGTGAATTTACCCGGCGCGACGTTCGAAGCGGCCTTGACCGTGAACGCGACGGACTTCGTTTCGCCTTTGGCCGCAAAGCTCAGCTCTTCGGCCGCCGGCTCCGCCGTCCAGCCTTCCGGCACGTTCAGCGACACCGTCGCTTTGGAAGCGCCCGGCGTATAGTTGCGCACGGTGACTTTCACCGGAATCGGCTCTTGCGATTTGAGCGTATTCAGAATCGTTGCGCTCGGGCTGAGCGACATCGAATACGGAGGCAGCACGGCTACGGCGTTCTGCGGCGTGACCTTCAGCGTCGTTGCCGTATCGTACGCCTGGTATTCCACCTTCGCGTTGAACACCGAAGGATCGTAAGGCTTGAACAGCGGTGCGTTCGCCGGAATCGTCACCTCGAAGGTAGCCGATGCCGTCTCGTTGTAGCCTAATTGCTCGAAGCTCGTCGCTCCGGCCGGCTTCGCCGTCCAGCCTGCGGGCACGTTCAGGCTCAGGTTGATTTTGTTCAATTTCACGTAACCGCCGTTGAAGGCCGACACGGTGACCTTCGTCGTCTGACCGGCAACCAGCTCGCTTGTAGCCGGCTTGACCTTCGCCACGACGGACGCCGATTCCATGCTCGCTTTATTCAACTGCTCTTCTTTGACATGAAGACGGTGGAGCAGATCCTCCTTGGTCGCCGCCTCCAAGCCGGATGCTTTGACGTCGGCCAGCGCCGTCTGGACGTCCGCTTTCATGTCATGGACTTCCTTCAGCACCTTGGCAAAGCTCGGGTAAGCGGCAACGACTTCGTCCGCATCCTTTTGCAGCTCGCGCAGATGCTTGACGATCTTGTTGTCTTTGCCCTTCGCATCGATTTCTTTCGCCAAGTCCTCGAAGGTGAAGGCGATGCCGTCGAAGAAGTCTTTTTCCTTGTCCGCCGATTTCACCGCACTCAGATCCAGCTTGTAGTAATTGCTGAACAGATCGCCTTGTACGGGGCCTTCGTCATACACCTTCCCCATGCCCTGACTCTTGTGCATGAAGCGGGATTCTTCCCCAAGCTGGAGATAAGACGCCCCATAAATTTCGTTGTAATCCCCGATCGGCGCGTTCACGGTGTAATCCTTGGCATTGGCAGGCAAATACAGCTTCTTGATCTGCCAAGGCTGAAGCCCTTGTTTCAGATGTTCAGGGAAAATATCCGGGTTCGCGGCATCTTTGAACGCCCGAACGGTAAGGACGTTGATCGTTCGGTGATGCCCGTGCGTGGAAGCTTCATTCAAAAATGAAGGAATGATCACATCCGGACGCAGCTCGCGAATTTTGCGAATCAATCGTTCGTAAGCGACCGAGTCGCCCCATTTCTCCAGCGTTTCCTCTACGCTCTTGGAAAAGCCAAAATCGTAGATCGGATCGTCCAACTGCTCGCCCAGCATGCCCAACGTTACATTGGTGATTTTGGACGCTTCTTGCAGCTCGCGGGTCCGAATGATGCCGAGGGCTTGCCCCAGCTCGCTCCCGATTTCGTTCTGTCCCCCTTCTCCCCGGACAGCGATGACGCTGGAGGTGTTTACCCCTCTCCCCAAGGAAAGATACGCCAAGGTCGCGCTGTGTTCATCGTCCGGGTGCGCCCCTGTGTTCATCGCCCTGGCAATCGTGGTCAGCGGTTTAATCGACTTCCACAGATCGACGACGCCCCGGTCCGCATACGCGGGCTGAGCTTGCGCGGGCAGCAGCATGCCGCCCGCCAGTACAGCGCTCATGACAATAGAACAAAACTTTGAGGTCGACTTACCCTTGATCATCTAACTCCTCCTCTGATGGTGGAATGTTCCTCAGCCGGAAATGGCCATTTTCCCGCTGTATATCATAACGTGGATGATGAACCTTCAAGTCCGGTGAATCTTAGACGCTGCGTGAGCGGATCATTCTTCCGATTGCTGCTCCGCCCCACAAAGTGATGTTCGTTCGAAGAAGCGAAAACAGACACTTTGCGGGGACCCCAGCCTTCCCGGATTCTTTCATTATATAACCCCATTAGTGGTTAGAATCCGGGACAAAGGCGACCGCTTGCGCTTCTCCAGAACGATTCCGCTCCCTCCGCTTCATAATTCGCCGGACTTTCAGGTGTTCCCACGAGATGAGCGTCATTTACACGGCCGTGCTGTCGCCCGTCATTTTGCGCGAAACGAACAGCACGATGATGATCAACGTAATTTGCAGCACGCCATATGCGCACGCCGTACCGAATTCGAACGAGTACATCCGTTGGAAAATCTCGACGGAAAGCGGCGTGCTTCTCGCGGTGAAGAGCAGAATAGAGGACACGAATTCCCCGATGCCCTGCACGAACGCGAGCAGCGTGCCCGCAAGTATTCCGCTCAGCGCCATCGGAAAGACGACCTGCCGGAAGCTATACCACCACGAGGCGCCCAAGTTTCGCGCCGCTTCCTCGACCGAAGCGTCCATCTGGACCAGCGTCGCCGACGTAGAGCGGAACACAAGCGGCAAATGGCGGACGAAATATGCCAAAGGCAATATCCAGAAGCTGCCGATCAGCACTTGGTTGAAGCTGAATACGGTCGGCTCGCTGAAGGCGGCGATCAGGTTGACCGCAACGACCGTTCCCGGCAGCGCCCACGGAAGCATGATCAGCACGTCCAGCAGCGTTTTGCCTTTGAATTTCAAGCGGACCATCGCATAAGCGGCCGCCACGCCGAATATAATGTTGCCGATCGTCGCCACGAAGCTCATCTGGAAGCTGTTCGCAATCGGCCGCCACGTTTTGCTGTCCGTAAACAGCTTCACATAGTGCTTCGCCGTATATTCCGGAGGAAGAATCTGCGTCGTCCACGTGCCGTCCGTCGAGAACGAGATCAAGACCAGCACGAGAATCGGAAGCAGCAGGATGATGACGCCGATAATCGACAGGATCATCGCGATATACTTGCCTACGGCGCTCTTCATTTCCGTGCGGTGCACGCTGATGCCTTTGCTCATGTTCTGGTAATTGCGCAGCCCTTGATACCAGCGCATCACGAGCAGGAACAGGATGGACACGACGGACAGGATCGTGGACTGCGCCGCAGCCATATCCAGATTGCCGTTCGTCCGGGACAAATAAATCTGCATCGTCATCGTCCGCTCGATCCCGAAAATAAGCGGGGCTGTATAGGACGCCATCGCGATCATGAAGACAAGCAGCGAAGAAGCGACCAGCGCCGGCGTCAGCATCGGCAGAATGACGCGCCGCCATATATAGAGCCGTCCTGCGCCGAGACTCGCCGCCGCCTCTTCCAGAGACGGATCGAGACCGCGGATCGCCGAGGAAGCCGTCATGTAAAAGTAAGTGTACATCGTAAACGTATGCACCACGAGCACGCCCCAGATCCCTTTCAAGGAAAACGGCACCTGATCGAGATGAAGCAACGCTTTGAGCGCCCTTGGGATAATGCCGCTTTCGCCGTACAAGAACGTAAACGACAGCACGCCGACAAGAGGCGGCAAAGCCATCGGCACGAGGACGAGGACGGCCAAAATTTTCCGGCCGGGGAACTCGTAGCGCTCGAGCAGGAACGCCATGGCGACGCCGACGATCGCGCAGGTGATGACGCTTAAGACGGAAATATAAATGCTGGTCCAGAGCGCCTCCAGGTTGGACGTATGCTCCAGGCTAAAAAACTTGGTATAGTTTTTCAGCGACAACTGATCCTCTACCTGGATACTTTGCACGAACGTCTGAAACAACGGATACACGACATAAGCCAAGAGCACCAAAAATAGAGGCGCGACCAAAACATAGACGAAATAAGGCGAGTGCGTGATGGAGCCCAGCTTGGATGAACTTGTTCCCGGTTTAGATCTCATCGATTCATCCTCCCCTCGCTATCCCAAGAAATAGATGCTTTCTTTTGGAATGAACAGGGCGATCTCTTCCCCGCGTCCGCGCACCCGGTGCCCTTGATTGACGAACATCGCTTTCAATTGCTGGCCCGCCACCTGCGATACGTAATTCACGCTGACTCCCGTAAATTCGGAGATGACCACGTTCCCTTTGACCACATTGTCCTGCTGCTCCTCTTGCAGCGCTTCCCGGACCGCTTCCGGACGGATGGACATCGTCACGCTCTTGCCTGCTTCCAGCTTGCAGTCCGGCGAAGCGTTGGTGGTCAAGCCTCTTAGGCTGAGGCCCGGAGCGAAACGTACAACCGCTTCGTCGCCCTCGACCCGTTCCACGGTTCCTTCCCACAGATTGGACTCTCCGATAAAGGAAGCGACAAACCGGTTGACCGGGCGGTTATATATTTCTTCTGGACTTCCTATCTGCTGAACGACCCCGCCCTGCATGACCATGATCCGGTCGGACATCGCCATCGCCTCGGCCTGATCGTGGGTGACGTAGATCGTCGTAATTCCCAGCTCCAGCTGAAGTCTCTTGATTTCGATTCTCGTTTCTTCTCTGAGCTTCGCATCAAGGTTCGATAACGGCTCATCTAAGAGCAAAATTTGCGGCTCGATAACCAGCGCGCGAGCCAAGGCAACCCGCTGCTGCTGGCCGCCGGACAATTGATCGATACGGCGGTTGCCGTAGCCTTCCAAGTGAACCTGCTTCTGTGCGCGTTCGACGCGCTGAACGATTTCGGATTTCGAGATTTTCCTTACTTGCAAGCCGAATGCGATATTCTCAAACACCGTCATGTGCGGAAACAAAGCATAGTTTTGGAACACCATTCCCGTGTTTCTTTTGTTTGGGGGAAGGTTCGTGACATCTTGATCGCCGAATACGATACGGCCCTCGCTCGGATAATAAAACCCCGCGATCATCCGCAGCGTCGTTGTTTTGCCGCAGCCGCTCGGCCCGAGAAAGGTGAAGAACTCCCCCGGTTGAATCCGAATGTTGACATCCGTAACTCCCTTGATATTTCCAAATTGTTTGCTGACGTGATCCAATATGACCTCTATCAAGCAGGCTTCCTCCTTTGGTAAAATGATCAGGCGGAGGAGCTCCTCCGCCCGAGTGCATTATTTGGAACCTTTCCCTTTGATGTTCTCATCCCAATGCTGCATCCATTCTTTCTCTTTTTGCGCCATGACGGCCCAATCGATATTCAGCGGTTTCAGCTCCAGCCCTTTCAGCCATGACGGAAGCGTGTCTTTGTTGATGTCCGTACGCGTCGGAATCTGATACAGCTTCTCCGCCAGCTCGACGCGCAGCTTCGAATCGAAGAGGAACTCGTAAAATTTCTTCGCTGCTTCCATGTTTTTCGCGCCTTTGACCACTCCGACGCCGTCGACCAGAATCGGCGCTCCGCTCGCAGGGTAGATGAAGTCGAACGGCTGCTTTTGCAGCTCCTTCTGGATCATAATATCTTGCAGGTTCCACAGCGACAGCGTGCCTTCCTCGCGCGCCAGCTTCAGGTACAGGTTGGTCGGATCTTGGGCGTATTCCTTCGTATTGGCGTCAAGCTTTTTCAGCCAATCGTATCCTTTCTTCGGATCGTTCGCGTCTTGACGGTAAATCAGGGAAGAATAAATCGTTCTCATCGTTCCGGAAGCAAGCACGCCGCGAATGATGATTTTGCCCTTGTACTTGGCGTCCAGCAGATCGTCCCAATCTTTGGGGGCGTCTTCTTTTTTCAGCGCCTTGGAGTTGTACATAATGACTTCCGGCAGCAGCATTTCGCCGTACCAGCGGTCTTGGCTGTCCTTGTACATCGCCGGGATTTTGTCGGCGAAGCTCGGTTTGACGCTCTCAAGCAGCCCTTCGTTCGCCGCCGTCATCAGCGCCGATTGCGTGCCGCCCCACCAGAAATCCGCTTGCGGGTTTGCCTTCTCCCCGCGCACGCGCTCCAGTACCTGCTGCGCCCCCATGGTAAGAACCTCGACTTCCATGCCCGGGTTTTGCTCTTCGAATTTCGGGATAATTTCTTCGACGACGTTCTTATCCCTGGCCGTATAAATGACCAGCTTCTGTTTCTCGCCAGGCTTCGATCCCTCGGATGATTTGTCTCCCAGCTTCTGAGCGCCGTCGGAAGCCCCTCCTCCACAGGCCGTCACCGTCAGCATCGCCATGCTGAGCATGGCCCCCGTTAACCAAGTCGTTGCTTTTTTCTTTGTCATGGTTTGACCTCCTGCGCTTTATGTAAAATGTAAGCGTCTTCAATTGAGCCAAAACGCATCGGCAGCATGCAGCTGCTTACCGATGCAGTTTGGAAGTGGACGGAAAAGCCTCCAGCGCGCAATGAATCGCCCCGATAAGTCCCGCCTGATCGCCGAGCGAGGCCATCTCAATCCGGGGAACGGAAGGAACCCAGTCGGTTAGCCATTGCTTTATTTTATGAACCCCTTCGTCCCCGATATGCAGCATTTCTCCGCTGAGGATCAGAAGCGCCGGGTCCATCACGCTCGTTACATTGGCGATGCCGTAGGTCCAGTTCCGGCAGATGTCGTCGAGAAGCGTCTGCGCCGCTTCGACCCCGCTGTTTGCTTGATCAACGATTTGCTTGACGATGCTCGCGCCCTCGTTCATCGAAGGGAGGACGGCTTTGGCCTTCTCGCGAATGGCCCGTACGGAATAGTTGCGCTCGAATACGCCGTATTCTCCCTTGGTCTGGTTTCCGACCGGACCGATCACCATATAGCCGATTTCCCCGCTCGCCTCTTTGGCACCGCGGTATAATTGCCCGTCGATCATAATGCCGGCGCCGATCCCTGTTCCCGTATACATATACACGAGATTGGAATGCCCGACGCCGATGCCCTTGTGAAATTCGCCGAGCGTCATCAAGTTAACGTCATTCTCGATGACCACAGGCAGCCCCAAGGCCGCTTCGATCTCCTTCCGCACGGGCAGCCCCATCCACCCCGTACTGGGGGCGTAGCTGACCGTACCTTCGCTTCGCTGGGTAATCCCCGGCAAGCCGAGCCCCATGCCAAGCAGCCTTGCTTTATCGAATCCGCTTTCAACCAGCAGCGCCGCAAGCCCTTGCTCGATGCTCTGAATGGCCGTCTCTCCGTTCATCGGATGCGGCAGGCACGTCGTGCGCTGAACCAGCAGCTCCCCCTTCAGGTTGGCGATGGCCAGTTGCAGGGTACTGCCTTCGAATACCGCACCGATGACGCCGTAAGCTTGAAAATTATATTCCAGAAGGATGGGCTTCCTGCCGCCCTTCGATTCTCCGAATCCGACTTCGCTGATCAAGCCTTCCACGATCATCTCGTCCACCAAGGCCGATACGCATGGACGGCTGAGCTCCGTTAATTTCGCCAAATCGGCTCTCGATACCCGGGGGTTTTCTCTCAACTGATGAAGAATGCCTTCCCGGTTAATGTGCTTCACCAGCTTGGCGTTTCCCGTTTGGCCTCTGCCAATCAATACGCTGTCCCCCCTTTCCGATTAAGTTAGTTAAAATGACTAACAAAGTTTTCTTGTCATCATTTTATTGTATCCGCTTACATATTGTCAACAGCATTTTTCTATAGCTGCCTACATCTTTTCGCCGCCCCGAAAGCCGGCTTCTGTTCCGTGATACTAAAGCGCTGAAACCTATGCATTCTAAGATGTTGAAAAAAATTTGAAATTTGGTGTAAAACAACACAGAAATCCCAGATATTATCCGTTATGATTAGATACATGGTAAGCAATGATGTCGGATCTGTATCTGGGCACTTGGATTCGATGGAGCTAGTAGTGCAACCGGACCACCCTTTCATGCGAAGGGTGTTTTTTGTTGTTTTCGGGAAGTAATTATTTGGAGGTGGTAACGAGGTAATGGTAAAGAAGAAAATCAGTACGCTGCTCGTTGCTCTGTTGATCATGATGCAGGCGCTGTATGCATTCGGCTTTTCGCCTCAGGTTCATGCAGCCGCGATTTCCAGCAACATTATCGATAGCGTAACGATGGCGGTGTACGACAAGTCCGGCAACGTGGTAACGGAGGACGTATACGAACCGGGCTCGAAGGTGCAATTGGACTATACCTGGTCCCTGCCTAACGGCCACGGTTACAAGAACGGAGATATGTACACGTTCAAGCTGCCGGAGCAGTTCAAGCTTTACAACGATATCCCTGAGCAGCCGCTTATGTCAGGCAGCGATGCGATTGGGAAATTCAAGGTCATCAAGGATAGCCATGAGGTTATTATGACCTTGGACATGATCGAGAACTTGTCGGATATCAGAGGCACTCTGACTTTCCAGACGGTATTCGATACGCAAGTGATTAAAGGCAGCACGACACAGATTATTAAAATTCCGGTGAAAGGCGGAGAGCAGGTTTTTACGCTCCACTTTAAGCCGAGCGTTGCTTCAACCATCGGAAAAAGCGGCGTAGCGAAAGGCTACAATACGAAAAGCATCGATTGGACGGTAGATGTAAACAAAGAACTGGCCGCTGTCCAGAACGCGGTCGTGACCGATCCGATCCCAGCCGGGCTGGGCGTTCCAGTCACCGTCGCCGTGTATGAGCTTAACGTAAACTTGAACGGCACCGTCGTTCAGGGAGCGCCGGTGGACGGCAGCCAATACAGTATGAGCACCGCAGGTAATGTCCTGACGCTCAGCTTTAACGAAAGTCCGATTCGAACGGCCTACCGTATTCAGTACACGACGCCGGTTACCGGCGAGGACAAAACTTCATTTGTGAACAAGGCGACATTTGAAGGCAGCAACATACAGCCGACAAGCGCCGCAGCTACCGTTACGGTACAGCGCGGCACGGCTCTGGACAAATCGTCGCCGGATTATGTTCCCTACACGCAAACGATCGACTGGGAAATCAAGTACAATTACAACGAGAAGACAATCACCCAGGCCAACGCTTTCTTGACGGATTTGTTCAACGATACGCAAGAGCTGGTAGCGGATTCGCTCCAAGTCCACCAGGTGACGATCGACGCGAATGGCGGCGACACTCTCGGAGCCGAATTGCCTGCAGCGAGCTATAAGGTGACCCCGGAGGCCGCAGCGGGACGCAATGGCTTTAAACTGCAATTCCTGCAGGACATCTCGTCCGCTTACAAAATCAAGTACCAAACCAAAGCCAAGCAGCGCGTGATCGACTGGGCTAAGATAACGAACAAGGTGACTTCCGGGAGCGGAGACAGCGCTACGGCTGCGCGCAACCTCAGCCAGTTGATTATTACCAAGGCCGTCTGGGCGGTGGACTACCAAGCCAAAAAGGTTGTCTGGGGCATTACACTAAACCGGGACAACGAGCCGATGACCAACGTGGTCGTGACGGACAGCTTCCCTAACAAGGGCATGCGTCTCCTTCCGGGATCGCTGGCCGTTAAGGAAGGGAACAAACCGATGAACGCGGCGGATTACACCGTGGACGCCTCCGTACCGTCGGATCAAGGCTTTAAGATTACATTTAACAGAGCGTTGAACGGACCGGTGTCGATTGCTTATACCACCGAGTTCAACATGGATTGGCTCACCAACAATGCGACGAATTTTCTGAATGAAGCTACGGTCGCGTGGGTCAACAGCAAATCCTTGAGTCAAACGAAGACGGTAACCCAAAAGTTCGATCCAAGGAACGAAGTGAAGAACAACGGGTTTAAAAACGGTGTCTATGACGCCTCCCTGAAACAAATTACGTGGACGGTCGGCGCGAACTATAACGGCAAGACGCTTGCCGGGGCGGTCGTTCAAGATACGCTCGAGTCCGGTCAGAAGCTGCTGGACAATTCGCTTGCCGTATACAACATGAACATTGCAGCTGACGGCACTCCGTCGCAGGGCACGATTGTCGACAGCACGCATTACAACTATACGGTCGATAAGGACAATAAGCTGACCGTGACTTTCCTGAAGCCTGTTTCGGCTCCATACTATATTGTCTTTAAGACGAGTCTTGAAGGAAAGCTTATTGACAATAAAGTGAACAACACGGCAAACGTATTCGATGGAAAAACGCAAGTATCGAAAAATTTGACGGCTTCCGTCAACATTCCTTACGGCGGCGAATACGTGAACAAGAGCGCTGCGCAAAACGGCGATAAAATCAATTGGACGGTGCTCATTAACCGCGGACAATCTACGGTAACGAATGCCAAAATCGTCGATACGCCATCCGAGAATCAGCTTCTGCTGCCCGATACGTTCAAGTTGTTTACGGCCAAAGTAGACGCTAACGGTAAGGTTTCCAAGGGAACCGCACTGGTCAAAGAAGTGGATTATTCGCTGGAAATCAAGACGGACGATAGCGGAAAGCAGTCTCTCGAATTGAACTTCCTGAAAAAACTGTCCACCTCGGCTATTTTGGAATATCAATCTTTGATCGTTGCCAAGGATCAGGATAAAGTCTCCAACAAAATCGCATTTACAGGCAATAACGAAACGACGGTGACCAAGGATACATCCACCAGCATCGTCGTTGGAGTCAGTAGCGGGTCCGGTACGGTCGGCGGGGTCAGAGGCTCGCTTACCGTCGTGAAAGTGGACGCAGCGGACGATAAAACCCGGCTGAGCGGGGCAACCTTCGAGCTTTACCGGAAAACCGGCTCGGATAAACTTCTTGTCGGCACGCTGACAACCGATGCGAGCGGAACGGTCATCTTCAAGAAATTGCTCGCTGGAGATTATGTCGTGAAGGAAACGGCGGCTCCAGACGGCTATGTACTCGATTCCAAAGAGTATCCGGTTTCGATTAAAAGCGTAGACGGCTTTCAATTAACCGTCGCCAACACCAAATCGGCTACACCGAAGCCGCCGGTAATCAAAGGCTCGTTGACGGTGAAAAAGGTGGATTCGGCGCAATCCGATCTGCTGCTCAGCGGCGCGACCTTCGAACTGCATGAGAAAAAAGGCGCCAGCTTGACGCTCATCAGCACAAAAACGACGAATGCGGGCGGTACGGTCTTGTTCGATAAGCTGCCCGTAGGAGATTATGTTGTAAAGGAAACGGCAGCTCCAGACGGCTATGTGCTTAATTCCAAGGAGCATCCGGTTTCGATCCAAAACACGGACAACGTTAAGCTCACAGTCACAAACGATAAGGCAGGCTCACCGAAGCCGCCGACACCAACGACGCCAACGACGCCAACACCAACGACGCCGTCGGCAGTTAAAGGCATGTTGACGGTGAAAAAGGTAGATTCGGCGCAAAACGATCTGCTGCTCAGCGGAGCAACCTTCGAGCTTTACGAGAAGAAAGAGGCAGGCTTGACACGGATTGGCACGAAAACGACGGATGCACGCGGAACGGTCGTTTTCGATAAGCTGCCCGCAGGGGAATACGTCGTGAAGGAAACGGTGGCTCCAACCGGCTATGTGCTCGATTCCAAAGAGTATCGGGTTTCGATTAAAACCGCAGACGGCTATTCGTTAACGATAACTAACGCGAAATCATCGTCGTCTTCATCGGATTCGTCAGGTTCT
>NZ_JANAVJ010000014.1:35858-126225 GCF_024213375.1 Paenibacillus sp. MZ04-78.2
TCGGGTTCTTCGGGTTCTTCGGGTTCTTCGGGTTCTTCGGGTTCTTCGGGTTCTTCGGGTTCTTCGGGTTCTTCGGGTTCTTCGGGCTCATCGGGTTCGTCAGGTTCGTCGGGTTCTTCTTCATCGCCGACGACAACCGTAACAACGACGACGCCGAATTCGACGTCGACGGGAGTTCAACCGGATGGCAATAAACCGAATGATCAGGAAACGATCGACAGCAATCCCAAGGTGCCGTTAGGCTCTCCGACGGTTAACCCGTCGAAGAATGGGGATAAAACGACCCCGCCGGACGGGAACGATACGATCGAGCTTGCGAATCGGGAAGTGCCGCTAGGCAACCCGCCGAGCAACAAAACTAAAAAAGAAACGCTGCCGAAAACAGGAGAATCCAACCCTGTCTACATCCAACTGGCAGGTGTTGCCTTGATCCTTCTAGGATTTATGATGCGTCGTAAATTTATGAAGAACACCTAGATGGCTTTTCTAAAACAACTTTTCCTAACGCGCGCCTCTTCCGGCGCGCGTTAGGCCGCTTAGCATGACGAAGGAGGAAGTTCGGATGATCAAAAGAACGCTGCCGAGCCTGTGTATTTTTCTGGGAATAGCGATTTTTCTCTATCCCGCGATCATCGATCGCTATGAAAGCTACCAGCAGCAGCAAATGATGAATCAATGGACGGAAACCTTGAAGCGTATCGATCAAGCTGCCGAGACCACAGATTCAAAGCAGCAAAATCTTAATCTCGTACCTATATCGGCAGTCGCTGCTCCTGCGGACAGTCAGCCGCAGCCTTCGAATGCCGAGCCGGAATCCGCACCGGACCCTTTGCAGGGGAAGCCCCTCGAGGGAGTTTTGACCATCGAGAAGATTAAACTGAAGCTGCCGATTATAACGGACGCGACCGTGAACAATCTGAAGCTTTCCGTTGCGAGCATCGCAGGCACCGGGAAAGCCGGCGCCATAGGGAATTATGCCATTGCCGGACATCGCAACTTCACGTACGGGAAAAACTTTAACAGGCTGGATGAGGTCGACAAAGGAGATCTCGTCGAAGTCGATACCGGAAAACAGCAATACCGGTATAAGGTCCAAGAGAAGCTATACGTTCTCCCTGAGGATGTCTGGGTGTTGAAGGGCAACGGCAAAGACAAGGAAATTACGTTAATCACCTGTCATCCTATGGAAAACCCGACACACCGTCTCATTGTGAAAGGGAAATTGATAGAGAACCAATAATATGGTATGCTAGAGGCATAAATTAAACAATATTTCGGTGCTTTCAACCGACAAAGGCAAACCTAACGAAAGTTGGGGACGCAAAGCTACAGGGCCTTCCTTAGTGTCTAACTAAGATGGCAGCCAGTTACCGAAAGGGGAGCTTTTTTATGTTCAAAAAGCTTTTGGCGATGACATTCATCACTACTTTGCTGCTCGCAGCACCAAAAGGAACCTATGCCGCAACCGAAACTTACCAAATCGACCGAACCGCTTTGGATAAAGGACTTATCGCGGTTAATTACACACATAATACCGATACGAAAACGATTGTTCGAATATCGAAGGGCAATGAAAACTACGACTATACCCTGACGAACGGGGCGCACTATCCGTTGCAGCGAGGCAATGGCACGTACAGCGTTCTGATCGCGCAGTTACTAAGCGATAATAAATATAAAGTCGTTTCGAAAGAAAGCATCGAGCTGAAATTGGAAAACGAAAATGCGGTTTTCGTCCAATCGATTCCGCTTATTAACTGGAACAGCCATACGAAAGCCGTCGTTCAGGCAACCAAGCTGACGAACGCCGCAAAGACCGATATGGAAAAAACGGCGGCAATCTATACTTATATAACGCGCAACATCAAATACGATTACGAGAAAGTTCAATCGGTCCAAGACGATTATATTCCTAGTCTGGATGCCGTTTACAATTCGTCGAAAGGCATTTGCTACGATTACGCGGCCATATTTGCGGCGATGGCCAGAAGTCAAAATATCCCGACCCGCCTGCTTATGGGATATGAAGCCTCGGCTCCATCGACGTACCATGCGTGGAATCAAGTTTTCTTAAATGGGCAATGGGTCACGATCGACACGACGTACGACGCAACCCGCGTGCAAAACGGCGAGAAAACCCCGATGATCAAAAATGCGGCGGATTACACGATTACTCAGGTCTATTAGTTCGTTATAATGAAAAACATAGGACACTATTACGTACCCTAACCGTATTCGTTCGAAATACGGTTTTTCTTTGTTCATTTTTCTTAACCGATATTGACAGAGACAACCCGAGGAAGTATGATCCAAATACAAGTTTTTCTATTGGAATTCACAAGATAGAGGAGGCTTTTTGCCATGCATCGTTCCGTTAACAAAAAGAAAAGGTTATTCCCGCTCGCGGCCGTCAGCTTATCGGCGGCTTTGCTCTATTCCGGACTGTACGACGGTTCTGCGGTTCGTACGGAAGCAGCCTCCGCTCCTGCGGCACCGTCTTCCGCGGTGTCCTCTCCCGCTGCGGAGGCCTATAAAGCCTTCTTACAGAACCAGTACAAGATCGAGCTGCCGGCTGCGCCTACGAAGGGCGAATTTATCCGGGACGTAGCGAAGGCGCTGAAGCTCGAAGGCGCCTCTGCCGGGGAAAACCGGTTTAACGATCTGAAGCCCGAAGACCTTGCATACGGGGCCGCCCAGGCTTTGGTCGAGAAGGGCGTTTTGTCCGGCGGAACGCTGCAAGCGGCGGCTCCCCTCACGGAAGATGCGGCGGTCTATATTGCGCTGAAAGCCGCTAATTTGAAGGAGCTCGCCTATACATACCCCGAAACGAAAATCCAATCGGCGCTGCGCAAGCTCGGCATCGACTACCCCGGTAATCCGAAATTGTCGCTGCAAGCGGCGCAGGAGTTGGCGGCGGCCGTGGACACGGGCCTGCTCCCTGCCGCATGGCATAGCTCGTTCGCCCTCGGCGACGCGGCATCCGGTGATTTTGCCGCCGACCTACTCGGCAGCGTCCTGTCGTTCAAAGGCGCTTACAAGCACGCGATTGGCTCCGTGGCTGACGCGGATATTTTCGCCAAGCTGTACCAAGCATATCAGACGCAGGATCTGATTCAGGTGAAAGAGCTGCAAGCCGTCGTCGACGAAGCGCTGAAGCAGAACTTGATCACCGGCTACAATCTGAAGGACTCCCGCTACAGCGCAAACTTCGATCCGAAGCTGTCGCTCACCTACGGGCACGACGATAGTACGCATGCCATACAACTGATCGGACTGCTGCGCAGCGAGGGCTTGAATGCCAAAGTGCAGTTGGAGCCGAAAACATCGGCCTTCGTCTACCTGAAGGAGTGGGGCGAGCCGAAGCAAACGGACAGATACAAGGTCATGCAGATCGAGAACGGCAACTACATCGCCTATGCGAAGGAATATGACATTGCCTTCGAATTCGATACGGCAGAGCAAAAAGCGAAGTTTCAGAACGTGATTTTCCAATACGCCAAAAAGAACAGCGAGGACGCCAAAGGCCTGATCGCCAGCTCCTGGTGGCAGCCGCTCTACTATTCACTCAGCCCGATGGACACGTACAAGGAAATCTCGAACAATAAGCTGACCGCAGGCCACTATTATGCGCAGACGTTCTCCTTGTCGGACAAAACCGCAGAGATCGCATCCGGTCTTCAAAAGATCCGTCCCGATGCCAAAGTGGAGTCTTACCGCTTCTGGGTCGATGAGCCGTTCTACAACTATTTGCTCGGCGGCTATAAATAATCCTGCGCTAACCACGCTTTAGAGGAAGGGGCATGGAGGGCTTTGCAGCCCCGCCATGCCCCTTCCCTGTTGTTCTATGAAAATAAAGTTATAGACTAAGAAAAGCAGCGTGGAATATCAGCTTTACTCCTCTAATGGAATAGATTAGCTGAATTACTGCCTTTCTTGTCGTTGCGCAGTCCGAATGCAGCAAATAGGGCGATAATCACGGCTAAGGTCGTAGCCAGAAATGCATCGGAAAATCCTATCGCATCAAGAGTATACAGTGGATTTAACGATTCGGGAGCATCTCTTCGTGCATGCAAAAATGCTCCGATAACTCCTGCTCCCGTTCCTGCTCCAAGATACAAGGCTCCCTGGAACAAGCCCATTCCAGCACCAACTTGATCTTTTTGAAGAGCGCCTACGGCAGCATTATTGGCAGGTGAGTTGATGAAAGCAAATGCTATCCCCACCCCCATAACTCCAATTGAAACCAAAATAGGAGATGCCCCAGAGGCAAATGACGACAAGAACAGGATGGAAATTCCCGCGACGATCAGCCCGACGATCAAAAGCGGTTTGGTTCCGACTCGATCAGAGATTCGCCCAACCCATGGTGAAAGGAGTGCAACTGCGGCACCTCCTGGTAAAAGTGTCAGTCCAGCTTTTCCGGGGGTAAGCCCATTGATTTCCACAATTAACAGTGGTACAAATACAAGAACAGCAAAATAGGCAAACATGGAGAAGAAAGCGACTACGAGTGAGTTAATAAAAAATTTGTTTTTGAACAGAACCGGCGGTACAAATGGCTTGCTTGCTATACGTATACGCCAAATGAAGCCGATCAAGCTTACTAAGGACCCCAGCAGACTTCCTAGAGAAGAAGATGAGGCGAAGCCAGCTGACTCCCCTTGTGTTACCCCAAACAGCAAAAGTCCTGCGGTCAGGCCGAGTAGGGCACCGCCGACCAAATCAAATCTCCGTTCGTCATTACCTTCTAATGTTGGTTTAATCGGTGGTAGAGCATATATAGATCCACCTACTATAAGGAGCGACAGAATAAACGTTATCCAGAATAGAGAGTGCCATCCCCAAATTTGACCAACAATTCCTCCGAAAATCGGTCCGAAAGCCGTTCCAATTCCTATGCACCCTGCAACAACACCTAAAGCCGATCCACGTTTTCCTTCCGGAAAAACCTTAGAAATAGCCACAACGGATAGGACAGGAATGGCAGCCATTCCTGCGCCTTGAACCATTCGGCCAAACACTAATACTGGAAGACTTGGAGCAACGGCACAGATAAGACTTCCAAGAGTCAATATGGAAGTAGCAAATGTGAACAGCTTCCTCAGCTCAAAAAAATCAGACATCCTACCGTAAAGGGGAACCCCAATTGCTAGTACAAGGGCAACGCCACTTACTACCCAGCTTACTTGCGCCTTTGAAGCTTTCAAAGACTCGCTTATCATACTCAGAACAGGATTCACCATATCTACAGTAATGGCAGCCAGAAGAGAAGATAAAACTAAGACCGTCATCAACAACTTTGTAAATGCTCTATTTTGATCGTTTGATTTTGTGTTTGTGTTCATTTAGCTATGGCCTCCTAAAATATTGTATTACTATTTTAGGAGGCTAAATCAACTGCTTTCTTAGCCAAGCAGGCAAAAAGTAACCGGAAACTATTTTCGTGAATTGTATATCTGAAAAAGGGCGTACGTATCCTGTTGCAAAAAAGCTCGCCTGAAAATTTTACATTTTTCCCTAAAACGCCATTCATGAAAACAGCCTCCATCTCTTTTCACCTCCTTTCCTTACAAATATTTGATTATTATATTTGAAATTGAACACTCCCACCACCTGCGCTAATGGCGCTGAGGTGGGGGATTCTTGCGAACAGAGAAGCATCCTTCTCTTCTTGAGCAAGCGATCCCTGCGGTTCCCGCAGTTCAGCCCATCTTCGCCAACAAACGCAGTCCTTCTTGCAAGATGTTCATGCTCGCATTGTGGTCACGGTCATGGTGCGTCCCGCATCCTGAACAGGTCCACGCTCGCAAGTTTAGATTTTTCACTTCGGGATTGCGCGATTGGCAACCATGACAAAGTTGACTGCTTGGATAGTTTTTGGAGACCATGCTGATCGTGCGACCATACCACGTTGCTTTATATTCCAGCATCGTGCGAAGGGTTGACCAGCTTGCTTCAGCAATGGACTTTGCTAACTTGTGATTTTTCATTAGATTTTGAACCTGCAAATCTTCCAGACAGATCGTTTGGTTTTCACGGATCCACTTGGTCGAGAGCTGATGTAGAAAGTCTTGCCGGGCGTTAGCGATTCGCTCATGCATGCGAGCGACTTTTTGCTTCGCTTTTCGATAGTTGGCTCCACCTTTCAGTCGACGAGACAACCGTCGCTGCCAAAACGCAAGTTGCTTTTCGTAGGTGCGCAGGGGCTTGGGACTCGCAATGTTTTCTCCACTGCTGCAAACGGCAAACGACTTGATGCCGAGGTCTATGCCGATGACGGTATCCACGTGAGGAAGCGGCTGGATGTCTACTTCACACAGGATCGAAACGAAGTACTTGCCTGTGCCGTTTCGACGCACCGTAGCAGACAAGATCCGTCCTTCGATTTCACGGGACTTGGCAAAGCGCACCCATCCGAGCTTCGGAAGTTTCAGCAGATCGCTGGCAACGGCAATATTGCCGTTCGTAAACTTCGTGGTGTAGCTTTGGACGGGATTGCGTTTGCCCTTGAAACGAGGCGGATCGTTTTGCTTTCGAAAGAAGCGATCAAACGCATCTGCCAGGCTGCGAACGGCGGATTGCAAAGCAATGCTGTCCGCGTCCTTGAGCCAAGGCCATTCCTTTTTCAACGCTGGCAGCCCGGTTGCACAGGTCTGGTAAGACAAGCCTCTGCCTGTTTCTTGGAAGGTGTCGTTCCACCTCGTAAGGAAGTGGTTAAAGACAAAGCGAGCGCATCCAAACATCTGATGGATCAGCGTCGTTTGCTCCTCCGTAGGGTAGATGCGAAAGCGAAAAGCTTTATGATGCAACATGCGAGACTTATCTCCTTTGGTGATTTCATGACAATTATAGCACGTATGTTCGCATTCGTATACAAGAGATGCTGATTCATCTCCCCCTTATCGAAGAGGGAGTCTTCTCAGCCTTAACGATAAATTAAATGACAAGGTTAACAACATCAGTCTAAATCTTTATTTTCGCAGAACACTTGTTTTATACGCTCTACCTGTTCCCGGCCGCCTGCGGCTTCGAACCGTCTTCGTGCGGCAGTCCTTCTTCCCGCCAGCGAATATACCCGCCGCTCAAGTTAATCACTTCTTTGATCCCGCCGGCCTGCATCAAGCTTGCGGCGATGGCCGAGCGCGCGCCCGAACGGCATTGCAGCAAGACCGGCCTATCTCGCGGAATTTCGCTCAAGCGGCCGGGCAAATTGCCCAACGTAAGATGCTGCGCCCCGGGAATGCGTCCTTCCTGCCATTCGCTCAAGCTTCGCACATCTACCAGATGCACGTCCCCCGCTTCCACCTTCCCGGCCATCTCGGACGGGGTCGCTTCGGCATACGACTCCATGCGCGAGGAATCGGCCGCGCGAAGCTTGCCCGCATCCATATAGCCGGTCACGTTGTCGATGCCGATGGATCGGAGCGCGGTCAAGATGTCCGGCCATTGGTCCGGCTTCGCCAATACCGACAGCGGACGCTCGTAATCGGCCAGCCAGCCGGCCCAGTTCGGAAACGATTTGTTATAGGGTATATTGATCGTCCCTTCCAAATGTCCTTTGGCAAATTCCTTGGCAGGGCGGGTGTCGATCACCGTTGCGCCCGCCTCACGCAAGGCGGTTAACGCTTCCAGCGACCCCAATTCCGCCACCGCCGCAAGGCGGCCCAGCAGCTCCGGTCCCTTCCGGTTCACCTGCTTCATAATGGCAAAATAACGCGGCGGCTCAGGCTGTCCATCAAGCAGCGCCTGAACGAATGCCTCTTCGTCCATATAAGACAGCGCCGGGTTAAACCGCTTCTCGTAGCCGACGGTGGAGGACGGCACCGCCCCGAGCGACTTGCCGCACGCGCTGCCTGCCCCGTGCGCTGGCCACACCTGCAGGTAATCCGGCAGCAGCTTGAATTGCTGGAGAGAGCGGAACATCGCCCGGGCCCCGGCCTCGGACGTGCCGCGAAGTCCGGCCGCTTTTTCCAGCAGGTCCGGCCTGCCGACATCGCCCACAAAGACGAAGTCCCCCGTGAAAATGCCCATCGGTGCGTCCGCGCCCCCGCCGAGATCAGTCAGCAGCAGCGAGATGCTCTCCGGCGTATGGCCCGGCGTGTGCAGAACCTCGAACAACAAGTTGCCGACCGTAAACCGGTCCCCGTGCTTTACAAGCCGACACTCCGCCTCCTCCGCGTACCGGTACCGCCAATCGTCGCCGCCCTCGTCCGACAGATACAGCTTTGCTCCATGCGCGACGCCAAGCTCGCGGGCCCCCGAGACGAAGTCCGCGTGAATATGGGTTTCCGTAGCGGCAACAAGGCGCAGCCCTTCCGCTTCGGCGGTCCGCAAGTAAGGCGCCGGATGGCGGCCGGGATCGATCACAATCGCTTCGCCCGTCCGTTGACAGCCGACCAGATAAGAGGCGTGAGCCAGTTTTTCATCGTAAAAATACCGCAGCAGCATATTCCTTCCCCCTTTAAAATTCGCTTATTGTGCAGTCCCTTTCATTTGCCTTGTTACATTTGCCTTGTTACATTCGTCCTTTTAACATCCCGTTCCAGTACATGACGGGCAGCACATTTTTCTTCAACAAGTACATGCTGAACCGCTCCTTCGATTGATCGAACGGGAACGTCTCCTGCGGCATCAGGTTATAATCGAACTCGGCCAGCACCAGCCGGTTGTACCCGGTGACCAGCGGACAGGATGTGTAGCCGTCATAGCTCGCGGTCAGCGGCTCGCCTTGCAAGAACGCCAGCACGTTCCGTTCGACGACCGGAGCCTGCTTGCGGATAGCGGCGCCGGTTTTGGACGTCGGCAAATTCGAGCAATCCCCCAAGCCGAACACATTCGGGTACGCTTTGTGCTGCAAAGTGGAAAGATCGACATCGACCCAGCCTCCCTTGTCGGCGAGCAGACTTTCGCGGATAAACGAAGGCGCTTGCATCGGCGGCGTAACGTGAATCATGTCGTAGGAGAGGACCTCCTGCTCCTTCGTACCCAGATGCTCGAACACCGCTTGCTTGGCCCCCGGACGCAGCTCGATCAGATGGGTCCGGTACTTCGTCTCGATCTTTTTCCGCCGGATGACTTGCTCCAGCGTGTGCGCGTATTTGGGAACGTCGAAGATGACGTCCTTCGCCGAGGCGAATATCACGTTCGACCGGTCGCGTACCCCCGATTTGCGGAAATAGTCGTCCGCCAAATACATGATTTTTTGCGGCGCGCCGCCGCATTTGACCGGCGTATTCGGATGCGTGAAGATCGCGGTCCCGCCTCGAAAATTCCGGATCGCGTCCCATGTGCTGTCTACCGTCTCATACGCGTAGTTGCTGCATACGCCATCAAGGCCCAAGGCTTCCTTCAAGCCTTTGATCCGCCCCCAGTCGATTTCCAGCCCTGCCGCCACCACGAGGCAATCATAGCTGATCTCTCTTCCCGGCTGCGTCAGGAGCCGGTTATCCTCCGGGTCAAACGACACAACCGCCTCTTGAATCCAATCGACGCCGTCGGGGATGAGCGAGGCCATTTCCCGCTCCGTCTCCTCCTTCTTCGCCGCGCCTGCGCCGACCAAAGTCCACAGAGGCTGGTAATAATGCTTCGCCGCCGGATCGATCAGCGCGATGCGTCCCCGGAGCGTCCGGGAAGCCCGGGCCAAGCGCGCCGCCACGGAAATACCGGCGGTTCCTGCACCTACGATGACAACGGAATAATGCTCTGGAGCTGCCATAATCACCCTCCCGCTTACATGTTAGGGATTCATCATCAAAATATGGGATTAATATTATTTATTTTCCTGATTTATGTGTGATACGTCAAATTGGCGGCAAAAAAATAGCAAGCCTTCCCCAGAGCGTTCTCTTGAGAAAGGCTTGCTGCATAAGCCAAGTCATATTCTGTCATTCCGGCAAAGCGAGCTTGCCCATGACGGCCGGACGCGAAGCGCCAGTCGCAGACGGCAGCTGGTTCGGAATACCGTGCAGGAAATTGTTCGCAAACAAGGCGAATGCGATCGCTTCCTTGGCATCGCCGGAGATGCCGAATGCATCCGATGAGAGCACCCGCTGCTCGGGCAGCAGCCCGGCCAGCATCCGCAGCAGCGTCCGGTTGTGCGCACCGCCGCCGGACACGATCACTTCGTCCGCCCGGCAGACGGGGAAAACGAAGTCGCGGTAGCCTGCGGCAATAGAACGCGCGGTGAAGGCCGTGAACGTGGCGACGATGTCCGCGTCCGCGAGCCCCAGCCGCCGCGCTTCGCCGATCCACTCCGCCGCGTACGGCTTGCCGAACATTTCGCGGCCCGTCGTCTTCACGGGCTTCAGCGCCAAGTACGGATGGCTCAGCATCCGGTCTAAGAGCGAGTCGTCCGCCCGCCCTTGCGCCGCCCAAGCCCCTCCGTCGTCATAGCTCTTCGCACCGCCGGATAGCTGATAGACGGCTTCGTCGATCAGCATGTTGCCCGGTCCCGTGTCGAAGGCGATGACCTCCTCCGGCAGTGCGCCCGCCGGGATGGCGGTGCAGTTGCCGATGCCGCCGATATTTTGCGCGATGCGGCCCTTGCTTGCATCCCGGAACAGAATGAAATCGGCGTACGGCACGAGCGGCGCGCCTTGCCCGCCGACCGCCATATCGGCGGTACGGTAGTCGCCGACGACCGGCTTGCCGGTTTGCTTGGCGATCACCGATAGATCGCCGATTTGCAGCGTCGAGCGGACCTGGCACCATTCGCCCGGGTCGGCCTCGGGAATATGCCATACCGTCTGGCCGTGCGAGCTGACGAGGTCGATCTCGTCCATCGACACCCCCGCTTCCGCAGCAGCCTGCTGCACCGCCTCCGCAAAAACGCGGCCTAGATAAAAGTTCATGCCGCACACCATCGCCACGTTCGACCGATCCAGGCTGCATAGGTCCTTCAGCTTCTCGCGGAGCGTGTCGTCGTAAGGAACCGCTGTGTAATGGACAAGCTCGGCCTTCGTATCGAGCCCCTGCCCCTCGATGCGGACGATCGCAGCATCGACTCCGTCGAGCGACGTGCCGGACATCAGGCCGACGACCAGCCGCTGCGGTTTGCGGAAGTAGGACGCTAGCATGGCCCGTTCGCCCCCCAGCCCGCGGGATAAGCTTCGCTGATCGTGACCGGCAGCTTGCCTCGCATCGGGATCGCGCCGGTCAGCCCTTTGGCCGCGCTCTCCAGCGCGAGCGGCCTAGATTCATACACCGCCGCATAGGTCGATACGCCCGGGAATTCGCGCAGATCGTACGGATTGCGCAGCGCGACGACAATCGGCCGCTTGCCGAGCGATTGCAGCGCTTCGATCAACCGGACCTGCCCGGGATAAAAGGAAGCGTTGTACGTGCCCACGACGACCTGCCCGAACGGCTCGGCCTGCGTCAACAGCGCTTGCAGCGCCTCGCCGTCCGGCGACACGGGAATGATCCGTTCGACAACGTCCATTCCCTGCGCGGCCAGCGCTCTTCCGAATGTATGCGGAATATCGACGGCTTCATCGGCAATCGAAGTCGCAACAGCCGACGTATGGATAACGAGCGTCGGAACGTGCCGGAGCGGCAGCAGCCCTTCCTCGTCCTTGACCAGCGTCACGCTGGCCTCGCTGATCCGCCTCGCCGTCTGCCGGTGCGCCTCGCAGCCGACAAGGCGGAGCGCCGCTTCATGCAGCACCGGCGCTCCGCCCGTCCCGGCGGCCAGCCGCTTCCGCTTCAACGCAAGCAGCCTGCGGACCGACGCGTCGATCCGCTCCTCGCTGATCCGCCCGGAGCGGATCGCCTCCAGCAGCGCGTCGAGGGCGCCTTCCTGCAGCTCGCGGCTGTGGCTGATCAAGACAATGTCCGCGCCCGCTTCCACGGCCAGAACTGCCGCTTGCACCGTGCCGTAATGGTCGGCAATCGCCTGCATCTCCATGCAATCCGTCACGATGACGCCGTCGAAGCCGAGCTCTTCCCGCAGCAGTCCCGTCAGCACGCGGCGGGATAATGTCGCTGGCAGCCGTTCCGGCTCGAACGCGGGAAACACGATGTGCGACGACATGACCGCATCGACGCCTTCGGCAACGGCGCGTTGGAACGGAACCAGTTCGACCGCTTCGATCCGCCCGCGCGAATGTTGGATCGTCGGCAGGTCGAGGTGGGAGTCCGTATTGGTATCGCCATGGCCCGGAAAATGCTTCGCCGTCGCCGACACGCCCGCGTCCTGAAAGCCGCGGATCGCAGCCGCTCCGTACGCCGCAACGGCCTCCGGGGCTTCGCCGAAGGAGCGCACCCCGATCACCGGATTGGCCGGATTGTTATTGATATCCAGGTCCGGCGCAAAATTCATGTTGACGCCGAGTGCCCGCAGCTCGCGGCCGGCAACGAAGGCCGCTTCGTACGCCGCCTCCACCGAGCCCCCGGCGGCAATCGCCATCGCTCCCGGCATCAGCGCGACGCCTTCCGTTATACGCGCCACCATGCCGCCTTCCTGATCGATGGAAATCCACAGCGGAGCCGTCCCTGCCCGCTGCGCCGCCTCCTGCAGCTTCCCGGTCAAAGCCGCGACCTGCGCCGGGTCCTGCACATTGCGCGCGAACAAAATAACGCCGCCGATCCGCCGCCGTTCGATCAGCTCCAAAATATGCTCGTCCGGCTCCATAGTGTGGAAGCCTGCCTGGATAAGCTGTCCGACCTTTTCCTCCAACGTCATGCCTGCAAGCTCCATCATGCTTCCCCTCCGTACAACAAATATGGCCGCCTCGCGTCGTTCCATGCGTTCGCTTGCGCGTCCCATAACGATAAAATCCGGTTCAGCCCCGCCTCCGCATGAATCGAAGTGCGGACAAGATCGCTGCCGGACAAATAGTCGATAAAAGGCTTCCGCCCTTCCTTAAACGGCGGCGTCCACTGAAACTGTGCCGGGTAAAGCGCCGCAATCGCATGCAGCAGATGCAGCGCCGTCGCGACGGAACGATATGCCGCCGGATCGGTCACGAACACCTGAACGCCGCCGCACAGCTCGCCCTGATGCTTCGAGAACGTCGGCGTAAAATAGACCGGCTGCAAGTGCACGCCCGGCAGTCCCAAGCGGTTCACCGCTTCGCTAACCGCGCGTCCGTCCATCCAGGGCGCGCCGAGCAGCTCGAACGGCCGTGTCGTCCCCCGTCCTTCGGACACATTCGTGCCTTCGAACAGGCAGTTCCCCGCATATACCCGCACCGTGTCCATTGTCGGCATATTGGGCGAAGGCATAACCCATGGCAGCCCCGTTGCGGGATACTCCATGTCCCGTTCCCAGCCGAGCAGCGGCACGACCTGCAAGCTGCACCGTACTGGCAGGCGGCTGTTCACGTACCCCGCAAACTCCCCGATGGTCAGCCCCGTGCGGAACGGTACCGCCCACGCGCCGACCATCGATTCGTAGCCCGCCTCCAGCATTCCGCCCTCGCTGACGATCCCGCCGAGCGGATTCGGCCGGTCGAGCACGATCAGCCGTTTGCCGTAGGCTGCGCACGCTTCCATCGTATAAACCAGCGTACTTAAATAGGTGTAAAAGCGCACGCCCAAATCCTGAATGTCGAAAATGACGGCGTCCACCCGGTCCATCATCTCTTCCGTAGGCCGCTTGTGGTCCCCATATAAACTAAAGACGGGAATCCCCGTCTTATCGTCCTTCTCATCACCGAAGCGAACCCCCGCCTGCCGCTCGCCGCGAATGCCGTGCTCGCAAGCAAACAACGCCGTCAATGCCACCGACTTGAACCCGGCGCACCGGTCGATCACGGATTCGAACCGCTGATCGATGCCCGTCGGGTTCGTCAACAGCCCGAAGCGCTGTCCGCGCAGCTCGGATTCCAACAGCGGAAGACGGTCCGCTCCCGTCTGAACCGTCTGAACCATCCCTTCCATCGCTCAACTCTCCCTGCCTGCAAGATGGTAATCGCCGGATACGGCGGTCGATTTGTCCGCCCCGCTACCGCTCCGGGCTTCCTCCTCATCCTTCTTCAGCACGTTCGCCGTCACCAGATTCGCAAAAAATCCGATCATGCCGATATACAAGCAGGCGAAGCCGACGACCGTCACGCCCAGCAGAACGGCGAAGCACAGCATCTGGAAGCAAGCGCCGATCGTATACATCGGACGGGCGACGAACAGCTTGACGCTGCGGCCCATGGCGCTGAAGATGCCGAGCCGCTCCTGCACGACCAGAGACAGCGTATAGGTCTGCGAGATGAAAAAGAGCGCCACGAAGTAGGTCTGAAACACGGCCAGCGCCAAAGACATCGTCCCGCTACGGCTGCCGTAATACCACCAAGAGGAGACGAGAATCACTACGAACAAAGCGCAGACAAGCCCGAAGACAAGCGAAGCGCCGTAATGAGCCAGCGTTCCCTTGAGCATGGTCCGCACGCTCCCCTTCTCCCCTTGCAGGATGCGGTGACACGCGTGGATCGCGCCCGCCGCCAAAGGCACGTACAGCAGCGCCAGCACAAGCAAGGCCAGCGGCACGGGCAGGAAGAGCAGCACCGGAAACAAGACGAGCGAGCTGACGATGCTGAACAAGGCGACATGAATGATTTCGCGGTACGTTTGCAATCCGGACCGCACCATGATTTCACTAAGCTTCCGCACCTCACATACCTCCCTTTTCTAGTAAAGTCCGGTGAATATGAGCGGAGCAGCCGAAAGCGCTCTGTAGAAACGAAGTGTTCGTCTTTGTTTCTGGATTTCGGAAGAGCGCTTCGGATGCGCAGCGCCTGCTATTCACCGGACTTCCGGCTTCTATTACGGCTCCAATACGATGCGCTCCTCCGTAGCCGGATCGAAGAAATTCAGCTTGCCTCCGTCGAAGGCGAACAGCTTCGACTGCCCGACCTGCGCGATCGTATCCGGATGGACGCGTGCCGTCACCATCCGCTGGCCGACGCGGAAGTATACGAGGTTTTCCGCGCCCAGATTTTCCACAACCTGTACGACGGCGTTCAGCCGGTACGCCGATGCGGCCGGCGGCGCCAACTCCTCGCCGAATATATGCTCCGGGCGCACGCCCAGAATGATGCTTTTGCCCTCGTACGCTTTCAGTCCCCGGACCGCGGCGTCCGACAGGGCGAACGAGGCCCCTTCCACATGCACGTGCCCCCGTTCGATGCGCGCGTCCATAAAGTTCATGGCCGGCGACCCGATAAACCCGGCGACAAACATGTTGCTTGGCCGGTTGTACAGCTCCGTCGGCGACGCAATCTGCTGAATGCGCCCCTTGTTCATGACGACGATCCGTTCCCCGAGCGTCATCGCTTCCACCTGATCGTGGGTGACGTAGACGATGGTCGCGCCAAGCCGCTTATGGAGCTCCGACAGCTCCACCCGCATCTGAATACGCAGCTTCGCGTCGAGGTTCGAGAGGGGCTCGTCGAACAGGAACACCTGCGGATCGCGCACGATGGCCCGACCGACCGCCACCCGCTGACGCTGCCCGCCGCTGAGCTCGCGCGGCTTGCGTTCCAGCATGTCGGTCAGCCCCAGAATCGCGGACGCCTCCTTCACCTTGCGCTGGATTTCCTCCTTCGGCCGTTTCAGATTTTT
The DNA here is from genome assembly GCF_024213375.1 of Paenibacillus sp. MZ04-78.2. Classification (GTDB taxonomy): domain Bacteria; phylum Bacillota; class Bacilli; order Paenibacillales; family NBRC-103111; genus Paenibacillus_G. The sequence continues at coordinate 51,414 of NZ_JANAVJ010000014.1, forward strand.
GAGCCCGAAGGACAAGTTTTCTTCTATTGTCATGTGCGGGTACAAGGCATAATCCTGGAACACCATCGCAATGTCGCGGTCCTTCGGGTGCATTTGGTTAACGAGGCGGTCCCCGATGTAGATATCGCCGCTCGTCTGCCGCTCCAGCCCTGCGATCATGCGCAGGGAGGTCGTTTTGCCGCAGCCCGAGGGTCCGACGAACACGACGAATTCCCGGTCTTCGATCACAAAATTGGAGCTTTCGACCGCGGTGAACGTCCCTTTCTTGTCGTCCACATACTCTTTGCGTATATTTTGAAACACCACGCGTGCCATCGCTTCTTCCTCCTTCTAGCCTTTCACGGCTCCTATGGTGATCCCTTGCAGGAAATATTTTTGCAGCGCGAAGAACAGGATGATCATCGGCAGAGCGCCGATCGTTGCACCCGCCATAATCGCGCCATAGTCCGTGGACTCGGCAAATTTGAAGCTTGCCAGACCGACCTGAATCGTCCGCATCTCACTTGAGCGCGTCACAAGGAACGGCCAGAAAAAATCGTTCCAGTTCGCCACGAACGTAAAGATTGCCAGAACGGCGAGGCCGGGCTTGGCCATCGGCAGGATGACTTTATAAAAAATGCCGAATTCGCTGCAGGCATCGATGCGTGCGGCATGAATAAGCGATGTCGGTAACGTAGACATATACTGCTTCATCAGAAAAATATTCCCGACGCTGACCAACGTCGGCACGATCATCGCCGTATACGTATCCGCCAAGTCGAAGACGTTGATCACCAGCACGTACAGCGGGATCAGCGTAACCTGCGCCGGAATCATCATCGTGCCCAGCAGCACCCAGAAGATCGAATTGCTCCCGGGAAATTTAAGCTTTGCAAACGCATAGCCCGCCATGGAAGCGAAGAACAGGTTCGTGACAGTCAGCACGGAAGAGACGAACAACGAGTTCAGCAGCCATTGAATGGCGTTGTTTTTCGTGAAAAAGCGCTCGTACGGCGCGACGGACCAAATGTCCGGAATCATCTGCGGCTTGAAGACGGCCGAGGCCAGCGAATCCTGGAACGAGCCAATGATCATCCAGTACAAGGGGATGACCGTGATGACCGCCCAGAAAGCGAGGATGATCGCTGCAATGCTTATGAAGATCACTTTCGATTGGTTGCTCAACGCAGTCACCCCTTAATATTCGATGTCCGATGAGAAGTATTTGAATTGAATGATCGAGATGATAATAATGACGATGGCCAGCACGAACGATTGCGCGGAGGCCAGGCCGAAGTCGTAGAATACGAACGCCGTCTGGTAAATGAGATAAGCGATCGTCGTCGTGGCGAAGTTCGGACCGCCCTGCGTCATCAGGTACACGCTGATGAACACCTGAAACGAGGTGATGACCCCCGTCACCAGCAAGTACAGCGTCGTCGGCTTGAGTAGCGGCCACGTAATTTTCGAGAACTTCGTCCAGCCGCTCGCATGGTCGATGTCCGCCGCCTCGTACAGCGACTTCGGAACGCCGCCCATCGCCGCGAGGTACAGGATGAGGCCGCTCCCGTGCGCGCCAAGGTACGTCATCAGCATCAGCGAGAACATGGCGCTGTTCGATTTTCCGAGCCAGATGACCGGATCGATGCCGAACCAGCCGAGCACCGTGTTCATCGGTCCCCAAGGGGTCGGATCGAAGATCGCCAGCCAGACGAGCGAGATCGTCACGCCCGAAACGACGCCCGGCAAGTACAAGGCTGCTTTAAAGAACGTCTGCCAAGACTGACGCATCTGAAAGATGAGAAAAGCGAGCACGAACGTCAAAATAATGTTGACCGGCACGGTGCCGATGGTGAAAATCGCGGTATTTTTCATCGACTTCCAGAACACTTCGTCCTGAAACATAAACTTGTAGTTATCCAGGCCGACCCAATCCGATTTCAAAACGGTATACTTCTGAAAGCTCATCAGAAAAGCCGAAATGACCGGATACAGGGTGAACACCAGAAAGAGCAGCACCGGAACGAGGATAAACATATACGACCAACCGTAATCCCGGATAAACTGCTTGACGGAAGCGTTCGCCTTCCTTGGCCGAATGGCTGGGCCCGGCACACCCGGCCCGTTGTGTAAGTTGTCCATGGCGATCCTCCTTCATGCCTTCGCCGGCGAGTCCGAAAAAAAAGGCCCTATATGAATCCATACAGGGCATCTTTTCGCGCGGCTTGTTGCTGCATTACTGGCCGAACATTTGCTTGCCTTTGGTTTTGAATTCTTCAGCGATTTGCTCCGGCGTTTTCTCCCCGGCGAACAACGCCTGGATGGCCGGCTTCTGCACTTGCTCCTGGAATTGCTTCAGCTTGGTGGACTTGTCGACGTCCAGATTGTTCTCGATCGAAGAGGTCGTGCTCTTCGTAAAGTTTTGCGCGGCTTCCCAGTTATACTTCTGGGCTTTGCCTTTGCCTTCGTACATTTTGGCTTGGGACTTGCGGACGAACGGCAGGTTCAGCTCGTTGGAAGAGTTCCCTGCTTTCGCGCCGCTAAGCGCTTCCATCACAAGGAAAACGTTCTTCGCGTGCTGCTCGCCCTTGTCTTTCTTCTGCTTGAACATGACAAAGCCTTCGCCCATCACGTACGTCTTGCCCGGCGCATTCTCATGGTGCGGAACCGGCAGCAGGACGAAGTCGATTTTCTCGCCCTTTACTTTGCCCGCGTCGATATCTTTGTTGCGGTTGGCAATGATCGTATCGTAGTATGGCAGCGCTTTACTGATTACGGCGGCTTTGCTATCGTAGAACATTTGCGTTCTTTGCTGCGGGTTGAGTCCGCCCGTTTCCTTCGGCATCACGCCGTCCTTCATCAGACCGTCGATGAATTTGAGGGAATCGAGAACTTTACCGTCATTCCAAATAAACTTGCCCTTCTCGTCCAAGACATCGACCAGACCGGCGTTTTTCGTAATCAATTGGCTGAAATCAAGGCTGGTGCCGTCCGTCACGAGACCGTACTGCATCGAGCCATCAGGCAGCTTCTTCGTCAGCTTCTTGGCGATTTCCTTGAATTCGGACCACGTCCAGCCCTTCTCCTGAATCTTCTTCCAGTCGACGCCCGCTTCTTCCAACATGCGCTTGTTGCCGCCCCAAGCCCATTGTCCCGCGGTCAGCGGCAGGCCGTACTGCTTGCCTTGAATTTTGCCCAGATCCAGTATGCCCGGCAAGTAATCGTCCTTGATTTCCGGGGTCAGGAATGGGTCAAGCTGGATGGCAAGCCCCGTGTTGACGTAGTGCCCGGACACCGAGTGGTAGTACAAATCCGGCGGGTCGCCCGCGTTTAGAGAAACGTCGAATTTCTTCGGACCTTCAGCCCAAGACAGCACCTCGTGCTCTACTTTAATATGCGGGTGCTGCTTGTTGAAATCGGCGATCAGTTCCTTGATGTCCTTCTCATAATCCAGATGAACCGGGTACGCCCATACCTTGACGGTATCGGGCTTCTTATCGTCTTTTGCCGCTTCGCCGGCCGGGGCGTTGGTTCCCCCTTCTTTTTTGGCGCAGGCGGAAACAAAGACGAGACTTAAAGCCACCGTCGCGGCAAGCAGTTTGCTGACCTTCATACATCCATCCTCCTAGTTAGCTTTTATGATTAAATTTGGCCATGCCGTTCTCAAGCTCCCGGATCGCCTGACGGCTCCGGTCGAGGTACATCGCGGACTGCTCGTAGTTGTTGCTTGCGACCCCGAGGTATAAAATGTCGATCACGTTAAGCTGCGTAATCCTGGACGACATCGCCCCGCTTCGAATCTCGTTCTCCGTCGAGGAGATGCACAGCGGAATGTCCGTGTACTGGGTGAGCGTCGTGCTGCCGTACTTTGTGATGCCGATGGTGACGGCGCCGTTCTCCCGGGCGGCCTTCAAGGCGGCAATGACCTCCTTCGTTTCGCCGGAGTACGAGATGCCGACGGCGACGTCCTCCTCAGTCAGAGTCACTGCCGACGCGAGCTGCACATGCGGATCGGCAAAGCAGAAGCACGTCCGGTTGATGCGCAAAAATTTCTGCTGCGCGTCTTGACCGATCAGATTGGAAGCGCCGATGCCGAAGAAATAGATCCGCTTCGCCTGATGAAGCGCCTGCACCGCCTTGGACACCTGCTCCAAATCGAGAATTTTCACCGTGTCGTGGATCGATTGAATATTATTGTTGGATACGTTCTGCACGATCGTCGCAATCGAATCCTGCGGCCGGATTTCCTGGTAGCCTTGCACGCCGCCCGTTTCCCAGAGGTCTCCCGCCACCTTCAGCTTCAAATCCTGGTAGCCCTTCACACCCATCGATTTGCACAACCGGATGATGGCGGCCTGACTGGCTCCGCTCGCTTCGGCCAACTGGGCGACAGACAGCTCGATCATCCGCTCGGGATGCGCGAGCACGTACTCCGCGACCTTTTTCTCCGAAGGATTCAATCCTTCTAAAATCTCTCTTAAACGAACCAAACCTCCATGAATTGCGCCCACCCCCTCTTATCCGTAAAATAATGTTACATATAATGTTATTAAACAAAACATAATGGTGTTATTGATACCGTTTCCAACAATCAAACTTATTATACCGTATTTGAAATTTTAAATCAATATTATTTTTGTATCGTGAAATTTTGTTTTACAAATTAAGCTTCGTTGTCTTATACTCAAATTAAGAAGAAGGTGATAAAGATGGAGTATATCGTCGGAATCGACGGCGGCGGCACCAAAACGGAAGCGGTCGTCATCGATCCTTCGGGCAACCGGCTCTTCGGCTGTACAGGCGAATCGACGAATTCGAAGGCGATCGGCTACGAGCAGGCTTCCCGCCATCTGGAGGCTGTGCTGGACGAAGCGCTTCAACATGAAGCCAGCGCAAACGGACGCTGTCTGGCCGTCTGCATCGGCATGGCCGGCACCGATACGCCGGAGGAAAAGCAAGCGGTCGAAGCCGTTCTTCGGGCTTATCAGGCCCGAATCGGCGCTGCGTTCGAGGTGTTCGTGCGCAACGATGCGGAAATTGTCCTGATGGCTTCGCTTCGCCGGGAGTACGGCATCGCCGTCGTCTCCGGCACCGGCTCAATCGTCTTCGGCTGCACGCCGGAAGGCCGGCGCTACCGGGTCGGCGGCTGGGGTCATCTGCTCGGCGATGAGGGAAGCGGTTACCAAATCGGACTTTACGCGCTGCAAGCCGTGATGCGCAGTCATGACGGCATCTGCCCGGCCACGGCATTAACGGATATGATCCGGCACACGTATGGCTTCGACTCGATTACCGAACTGAAAACGTACATCTACGGACCGGACATTCGCAAAAAAGACGTTGCCGCCTTTGCCGAGCTATGCATCAACGCAAGCAAGCAGGGGGATGCCGTTGCCAAGCGTATTATCGAAGGCGCAGCAGCGGAGCTTGCCGTCGCGGCGGCAGCCTTGGTCGGTAAGGACGCCTGGTTCCCGGATTCGGACCTTGTGACGACGGGCTCGGTGTTCAAGCATTCTCCTTTGTTCGCCGATACGTTCCGGCAGACGATCTCCGAAACGTTCCCCGGGCTGCGCCTGCACCCGGCTTCCGAGCAGCCCGCCGCTTACGGCGCCGCCTTGCTCGGCTTCGAGCTCATCCAAAGAACGCGATAAAGGAGCAGTCCATATGTTTAACCTGCTGAATGAATTAACGACCGAACAGCGCAATCCGAATACGACGCAAATCGACCGGCTAGGCTCCGAGGATATCGTCCGGCTCATCCACGAGGAAGACCGTCTGATCACCGAAGCAGTTGGCCGCATTCTCCCGCAAGTCGCGCAGGCCGTCGACCGGATCGTTGCCGCTTTTCAGCGTCAGGGCCGGCTGTTCTATATCGGCGCCGGCACCAGCGGGCGGCTCGGCATTCTCGATGCGTCGGAATGTCCGCCGACCTACGGAACGGACCCGTCCATGGTGCAGGGCATCATTGCGGGGGGCTTTCAAGCGGTAAAAGAGCCGGTCGAGGGCGCGGAGGACAGCGAGGAGCTTGGCGCGAAGGATATCGACGAGCATGGCATAACGGACCGCGACGTGGTCGTCGGCATCGCCGCCAGCGGCCGTACCCCGTATGTGCTTGGCGCCATGAAGCGGGCGAAGGAAAAGCAAGCGACCGTGATCGGTCTGTGCAATAACGAGCACACCCCAATGGCCGGCATCGCCGATCTGATGCTGGAAGCCGTCGCCGGACCGGAGGTTGTGCTCGGCTCGACCCGGATGAAATCGGGTACCGCGCAGAAGATGATTCTGAACACGCTGACGACCGCCTCCATGATCCGCATCGGCAAAGTATACGAGAATCTCATGGTGGACGTTCTGCCTTCCAACGAGAAGCTCGTCTACCGCGCCAAGCGGATTATCGGCATGGCGACCGGCGCGCCGGAGGATGAGATCAGCGAAGCGTACGCCGCTTCCGACAAACACGTCAAAACCGCTATCGTCATGATTTTGGCGAAGGTGGACCGGGACGGCGCGCGCGAGCTGCTGGAGCGTTCGGGTGGGTTTGTACGCCAAGCGCTGGCAAACGGCAATTAACACGGGACCGAGGAACAAGGAGGAGAATTTACGGTGGCAGACATACGGCTCGTCCGGCCGGACGAGATGGCCGAAGCAGCCAAGCTTTCGGATTCGATTTTTCGCGATGCTGCCATTTCCGTTTACGGCGGGATTGAATTTTGTGTGAGCGGAGAATAAGCTTCCGAGGATAATTAAAGACGATCAGACTTCCAAAAAAATGAGCAGGGATTAGATTCCTGCTCATTTTTTTTATTGCTTATAACGCCCTCAGTATAAGGGTAGCCCAACTGGTCTCAACCAGGAACAAAGTGTCGCCTTCTTACTCAACGCTTCCACCCAGCCGATTCATTTTGCCTTGCTTCTTCACCCGGGGAGCCGTTCCTCGCCGCCTTCACTGCTTCCCGGCGTCCCGTTTCTCCTTGCGCCGCATCCGGATAAACACGATCAGCAGTCCGACCAGCAGCACCGGAATAAGCACCATGAGCCATACCGGAATACCGGGCGCTTTCTCCGTCGGATTCGATACCTTGCCGTCTTGAGACGTCTTGGAATCCGAAGGGGAAGCAGCGGTGAACACGGCTTTGGCCTTATTCATAATGACGACTTGGCCCGGCTTCTTCGCATTCTTCAAGTATTGCAGCAGATTCGGATGAACGAAAGAGCCTTGCTCCCCTCCCCCGACGTTCACCTTCTGGAAGACGGCCATCACCCTGTTTTCGTTCCAGACCGACGGCTGGATCCAAGCCGCATAATCAGTCGTTTCGTTGATTGCGTTGTACTTCCCGAGCTGCAGCCGATCGTTGTCCGTCGGGAGCAGCAGCTTTTCGGGCAGCTTCTGAAGCGACGGGAATCGGCCGAGGTCTCCCGGCACGATCACATGGTAATCCTTAAGCTGCTTGAGCGATTGACCGTCAAGCGGTTCGCGGAATACGGTGATCCGCCGACTCGTATCGGACGTCAAGTCCCCGACAAGCCGGGAAAGCTGCGACAGGAAAGTCCCGTTCACCTGCTGCGGCACGAGAATGGCCGTACGGTCCGTTCCTTGGCCGCTTACAAATGGCGCCGGCCAGTGCTGGAACGAGCTGTCCTTTGACATTTCGTGAGGCACATTGAACGTGCTGGCTTTATCGACGAAAATCCACCGGCCATTGTTTGTGTCCCGGATGCAAGGGCCTTCGGTATGGCCGATGTTGGCCGTAAACGTAATATCCAACGCCCCGCTGCCGTCTTTATCCTGCAAGGCATCGGTCAGAGGAATGCTCGACGTGTACGTATCGCCTTGATGTTTCGTTTTGGTCAATTCCTGAAGGGATACCGTCTTCGGGATGCCGTTCACCGTTACCGTCAATCCGTATTTCCCGTAACGGTCAGCCCCGGTCTCCTTCGTTTTTTTCGTGCTTTTACGCTCTGTCCGCTCCCCGATCTCGGCCATCAGCAGCGGAGATACCTTCAGCTTCAGTTCAAGCGAGCTCTCGCCGGTCAGCTTCCAATAGGACGGTACGCCTACGATCAGCTTGCCCGATTCCGGCTTCGTCTCGTTCAGCAGCAGGTGCTCGGAGCCGAACGAAGCGAGCGTAAGCTTTTTCGGCTCGTCGCCATCATCCGCCACCGCAGGCGTCTGCCGAATAACCAGATGACTTCCAGTAAGCTGCTCCGCCAGCTTCGGGTTCGTTAATACGCGCAGCTTCTCTGTGATCGCCTCATCCTTGGCCGCAGACAGCAGCAGCATTTGCTTCGAGCCGGTCTTTCCGGCCTCCTCCAAGGACATATAGTCGAGCGCCAGCTCTTCATTTTCGGCGCGAACGCCGTTCTCCTCGACGATTTTTTTCACCGGGCCGGTCCAAGCCCCGACGCTTCCCATGGCGATGACATGGGCCAATTTGCCGTCCGCCTTCGCCCATTCCGACTCCGTCATCATCGGAACCGGCTTTTTCGCCGCTGTCAGCGACGATAACCGGGCCGCCAGCTCCAAGGCTGAAGAAAGCAGCTCAGGCGATGGAGCGTCCGGCACGACGATCGTTCCGTACACCTCGTCCGTCGTCCCCGGCTCGATGAAAGGATGCGGGAACTCCTTCAGCGGGTCCGCAATCGTCCACGTCGCTTTCGAATCGATATAGACGAAAGACGAACGCGCAATTTGCAGCCAGTTAGCCGGGTTGTCCGGGTCTTCGCAGAAATCGTCCGAGACGACGCCGTGCTTGGCGAATGTCAGCTTGTGAAAGCCGGGCTTCGCTTCGTCCGGTCCGAGCGCAATCGTCACCTTGCGCTGCTTCGCCTCTTCCTTGGTCAAAGACACGCTCTTCAGCGGCTTATTGTCCACAAGGACAGTCAAGGTAGACTGGGAAGGCAGCAGTAGGTCGGAGTAGCTCAAATCGAGCTCCAAATAATGGTTGCCTCCAAGCTCGGCTTTCGGCACATTATAATACACGTCGTAAGACCGGTCTACGCCGGTCAGCATAATGGGCTCGTTGGCGAAGCGGTGTACGTAGCCGGGCGACAAAGCCGATACGTTCGAATCGGTACTGACCGCCGTCCCCTCTTTCCATGCGGTCGTTTTCACCTGCCGCCCGCCGTCCGCTGCCTTGACGGCGGACGAGTAAGATCCGGACGCTACAATGACGGCGCCCAGCAGTAAGATGGCCTTCCGAAGGCCGAAACCGTTGTTCATTATTCTCTCACACCTATCCGTTGTCATGATACGGCTTCGCCTTTCTTTTCTTTCGAGAAGCGTTCCGTCTTGTACCATTTCGTCTCCTGACGAAACAGCACTCGTTTGATTTCCAAAAATAAGGCATACATGACCAACGCGATCCACAGCTGGGAATACGTAAAATACATCAGCAGAACGATCGCAAAATTTTTCAGCGTAAATTCCGTCTTTTCGATACTGAGCGCAATCATCACTTCCGTGGCGTACAGGAAGAACGCCAGAATCCACAAGATGATCGAAACGATGCCCACATTTAGATGCAAATCGACAAACAGGTTGATGACGAACAGCAGGTCCGATACGATGACGCCCATAAAAAACATGAAGTACGTAAAAAAGAAGTACACCAAATCAAACACGATCCGCTTCTTTTTCAGCGAGAACAGATGCCGCATAAATTTCAGCACGACGTATTGATTGCCGCGCGCCCACCGGGTCCGCTGCTTCCACCATACCTTCCACGTTTCCGGCTCCTGCTCCCACGTGATGGCGGCGGGAAAGAACCGGATATAATAGCCGGCATCGTAGACGCGGATCGTCAGCTCAGTATCTTCGGCGAGCGCCTTCTCGTCCCAGCCTCCCAACTGTTCGATCAGACTGCGGCGGATGGCGAAGTTCGTTCCCGGAATCGTCGTCACCCCGAACCAATTGAAGCGGCCGGCCTGAGCCATCCACTGGAAGGAAATGGTCTCGATGTTAATGAAGCGCGTGAGCAGGTTACAGGCTGCGTTCACGACGCGGAATTTCCCGACAATGACCCCAGCCGCCGGATCATTCTGCATCGCCAGAACCAGATAATGAACGGCCTTCCGTTCCGGCGTATTGTCCGCATCGTAGACGACGATAATTTCGCCGCTGGAATGGAGCAAGCCTTGGTTCAGCGCGCCGGACTTGCCTTTGCCCGCATTGGGCGGCTTGGTGTGCACCACTTTGACGCACGGATATTTGGCCGCGTAGCTGTCCGCGATTTCGCCCGTCCGGTCCGACGAATTATCGTTGACGACGATGATCTCCAGCCGGTCCTTCGGGTAATCGAGCCGGACCATCGCTTTAATCGTGCGCTCGATCACGACCTCCTCGTTGTGCGCGGGAATCAGGATGCTCACTTTGGGAAGCGGGGCTTTGGTTTGCTCCCACTTTTCAATCGGCCTCCTGTACCGCAAATAATGCAGGTACCCCCCTTGCATCAGAAACATATGGTACAAGAGCATGATCCAGATCATCGTTAGCGATGTGTAAAATAAAATTTCAGCCATGGGTGCTCCGCTCCTCAAACAACTGCTTTCGTAAGCTCATGCGAATACGAAGCGTATAGATCAGAAACGCAATGACCGCCAGAGCAACGACCGCCGCAATGCCCCATAAAATTTTTTGCGAAACTCCCATATCCCCCAGTTCCGGCAGCTGGCGGGTAGCGGTCGTCAGTACAAGCGGCGTATTCGTACGGTCCACCGCTTGAAACCGCTCCGACGGCTTATGCTCCAGACGCTTCAAGTCGATCCATTCCAGCCCGGGGACGCTTTCTACCGCCGCGAGAAATTCCTTCAGCCGATCCGCCCCGAGATACGGATGATAAAACATGCCGATGACGCCGCCGCTCACGAATTGCATTTGCCGCACTTTTCTGGCCGTATCCGCAGCCGTCGAAGACGAGACGGCATCGTAGTAGCCGATCGTCTCGGGCAGCAGGGTCATGCCGTGCAGAAATGCCGGGGCCGTGACATAGGGAGCCGTGTTCATCCGCTGCCAATCGCGGTCGCCCAATTGAACCTGCCCGAGCACGTATTGAAAATATTCGGCTGCGACCCGGTACCCTTCCTGACTCATCGTATAGTGCGGAGCCTCGAAGCCGAGCGGATACAGCCCAAGCTCCGTCAGCTCCTTAATGCCGCTCTCCAGCCGATGGCGGGTATACGATTCGTTGAATTGCCTGTTCTTCTCTACGTAGCTCTCGTACGCTTCCTTGCTCGGAAAGTCGTGCCGATGCCGGACTGTAACCTCCCGGTCAGGCTCGTCCATGATCGGGGCATTGTTTTCCACATCCCAGAACTCGAAGCCTTCTCCGGTCTCCGACTGCCTGTATTGGTGCGTATATCCGTGCAGAACGATGCTTGCGCCGCGCTTCTGCAGCTCCCTCAGCACCTCCACCAATTTCGGCATATCTTTCAAACGCTGCTGCTTGTGCGTGACCGGATTCGTATACACCGGGATGAGCGCGATCATATAAGGAATGCCCTTTTCCTCCAAAACCTCGCCTGCCGCCTTCAGCAATTCGGGATCGGACTGCGGGTGGATGTCCTCCAGGCGAATGTAGGCCGGACGGCCTGCCGCAGGCTGTTCCCGGAAAAAGGGATAGAGCCCTTCTCCCAGATAGTATAGAAACGGCACGTCCAGATTGACGGCGGAAAAATAAAAGCTGTTCCGGTCAACGGCAAGCAATGGAAACGCCTGATCCCCTTTCCAGCCCCGCAGAATCGCTTCCCCTTGACGGAGCGCGATCTGCGCAATCGGATAGGTCTGCTCCAGCAGATCGTAGGAGGAGGAGTCTTGCTTCGATACTTTATGAATCTCAACTTTCTGCTCTGCCGATACGAACGAAAAGCGTTCGCCGAGCTGCCCGACATTGTCGCCGACAGCCAGAACCGGTCCGCGGTATGCCCCCATGAGCTGCACAGCCTGCTGCGGCAGAGATTTGGGCACCGCTCCGTAATACACCAAATGCGAAATGTCGCGAAGGTCGTCGCTCTCCACGGCTTCGTCGCTTTTGAACACGACATTCCTTGTAAAATGGCCCAGCAGAAGATCCAGATTCCGGACCGATTCGCTAAGCGTCCCATCCTCCGTCGTATACACAACCAATATTTTGCGTGCTTCGTCCGCTTCTTTAGCCGACGAAGCCCACGTCCCGTGCGAAAGCAGAAGCAGCAGCAACGCGCCAAGCCAGACGACGGTCCGTAACGTTCTATGGAATGTATTGCTCAAGCTCATAGCTCGCATTTTGCACCAGCTCCTTCGCGTCGCCCAGTCCCTCGTTATAGCTTGAAACACCGAAAGCTACATTTAGCGTAACGGTTTGTTTCTGATTGGCAAGCACATGAGTTTTGAACAAGCCTCCGATTTTTCCGATGACGATATCCGCATTTTCTTCCTCCGTGTTCGACAAAATGACAGCAAACGTGTCGTCGGCAATCCGAAACTTGCGGTCGCTCATTCTCGTCTTGTCCCATAAAATACCAGAAAGGGATTGCAGCAAATGAAGCGTCTCCTTGGCGCCGTACAGCTTTTGAAATTGCTCGAAGTACTTGACCTGAATCAGAAGAAGAGAAAAGGGCGCGCCGGTTCTTCTCGAACGCTTGAACTCATCCTCCATTTCGAACAAGAAGCGTTTGTAATTGTCGAAGCCCGTCGCTTCGTCGATGATGACAAGCTGATCGAACTTCTCCTTCATCTCTTGATTTTCGGCTGCCATCGTCATGACCCGCTTGTGAAGCATGCCGGTGACGACCGGCGCCGCAAGGATCGCCGCCATCCAGATGACGATCTCTCCCGCAGACAGGAAGATCGCGGAGGAAACGAACGCTTTCCACAACAGAATCGATCCGAACACAAACATGACGGCGAGACTGAGGCCGAGACCGGTCACCAAGCCAAATACCGTCCCTGCGAAGCCAATAAGCAGGACGGCAGCCAGCAAAAGCGCCTTGCTCCAGGAGAGCGGAGGAAAACCGACCGCAAAAAAGCAGGCAAGCGGCGTAAGCAGCAGCAAGAGAAGCTGATAGAAGAGATAGGTTTGATTTTTAGCGTATAAGCCCTTCATCGTACATTTTCCTTTCCGCCAGCAACGGAACGAGGTTGTCGAAAATATGCGTTTCGTCGTCGAACACAAAACCGCCATACCATTCGTTCGCGGGATTCAAGATTTGAAAGCGCAGCATCCGGTAATACAGCGATTGGGCAAACTCCCTGTCCCCAAGCTCAACAGCGCTCAGGATCGCTAACCCGTATGCCGCCGGAGATTCGAAGTCCACCGCGGGCATTTTGGATTGAGCATGGTACCTTCCGTACAGGACGTCATACTTATTGAACTGTTCCTTGAGCAAGGACCAAACTTCGTTAGAGGGAATACCGGCTTGGGCGCGATGGTAAACAATGTACAGCTGATCGATCCAGTTGATCTCGTCGTTGTACAGATACGTTCCTTTATCAAAATCGTAGGAGAAAGGGAACCACGCGTCGCGCGTCGGGAGGTTCTTCAGAAAATCGACCGTGCTCCGGTAAACCGGTTCGCTCAGCTTACCGCGCTCGTACATCGCTTTGAACGCTGAGACATGCAAGTAGGACAAGGTAAGGATATGGCTTTTCCATGCGGAGGTGTGGTCGTAGAAGTCAGAGAAACGGCCGTCCGTAACCATGTTTTGGGCCACGCTGCCAGAGATCGTATCGGCCAGCGCTGTATAAGCTGGCTTGCCCCATCGGCTGCCGGCCTTGTACAAGGCATCCGCAATCCGCAAATCGTCGATCAAGGCGTTGGTGGCGACCGTTTCGGACGACGTGCCGACCTTCCAGGAAATCCAACCGTCCTCTTTGAGAAAACGGGCTCGAAGGACACCGACATTTTGTTCGAACAAGCCCTTGTCGTCCTTCTCGACCGCGTACTGAAGCCATAGCCCGATCGATTCGGAAAGCGCCTCTTCGCCCTGCGCCACATCCCGGTTCGCTGCTATGCGAGGCTTCAAATTCGTTTTCAGCGTCTCGTCCGCGTTCACCATGTGCCGTCGGATAAAAATTTCTCCGGGCAGCCTGTCGCTCCGGAGCTCCGGAGCGTCCGCCGTTTCTTTCGAAGCATTCGATGCGAATGGCCCTCCGGCCAGTATAAAAGCGGCGGCGGCAATCAGCATAACCAATAGAGCAACGGTAACATAGACCAGCCTCATTTTCGTTTTCCGTTCTTCCTTTCCTATCCGGCAGCGACAGCTTCAAATGTCTGCGATCCCTTGAATGTATTGCGATACCTTGGGCTTCCGGACGGAAGCTGCCGTGCAGTCACGTTCGTTTTTTCACAAGCATACTGTCATCGTAGTACCCCGCTTTTTAGTCTCGAACTATATTAGTCTTCATTCGGATATTCCATCCAGGCATACTGCCCGGCAGCGTCCGACAACTGCGGGTTATGATTTTTGGTGCAAAAGCGACCATGACATCCGTTTCGATCAATGCCATTTCATCGTTCCCGCTCCTTTTTCATCATCTCTCTCTGAATCGCGATCCAATATTTCCGGTTTTTGTCTCCCCGCATCACCCTTATTCTTTCTAAAGAACAACTTTCACTCACTTTACCAACCGCTTCTAAACAAAATCTGAACATCTTTTGACAAAAATTCCAGCCGTTTGAGTCTGCCCGCAGCAAGAACTTGCTGAAAAACAAGCAAAAAGGGCAAGTATGTCTTTTTCCCAATTCATCCAAATTTTAATTTTGTTAAATAATTAACATTTTTTCGTTTTAAATTCAGAAAAGGACGAAACTTTGATATGATCATAAATAGGAAGACAACAGTCTTCTGCTGTTCGTTCAAATGAACTATTTTGCCGTGGAAGCGGTCTTTTTAACAAACAGATTGCTTTTTACATACTGAAAGAGACACCCATGCCACTACGCGGCACCATCAGATGATGAAATACAGTTATTTCAGGATAGGAGGGCGCGAATTTTGGCACTCAATTACACGACAATGGGGTCGGGTTTGTACGGTTTGCGCAAAGGAGATGCGACGATGATTCGGATGATTCTTGCAGACGACGAAGCGCTGGCTCTGTTCAGCTTGCAAAAGCAGCTTGACAAGCTGCACGGCGGCGTTATTGCGGGAGCCTATCAGAATGCGGAAGAAGCCGTCGAGGCGGTGCTGCGAGAGAAGCCGGATGCCGTCTTTTTGGACATCGATATGCCGGAGCTGAGCGGCTTGGAAGCAGCCGAGATCATCATGTCGCACCTGCCGGAAACCGAGATCATCTTTGTGACGGCGTACGAGGAGTATGCGCTCAAGGCTTTCGAGCTGGCGGCGATCGACTATTTGCTGAAGCCTGTCTCCACGCAAAGGCTTGCCAAAACATTAGTCCGGCTGTCGCAGGCCAAAGCCGCCAAGACCAGACCGGATCACTCCGCGGTTAGGCCGTCCGCGAGGACGAAGGAGCAGATTACGATCCACTGCTTTCAGACGCTGGAGGTCGATACCGGCGAATCCGGGCCCGTGCATTGGCGAACGAACAAAGCGCAGGAGCTATTTGCCTACCTCGTCCACCTTCGGGACCAGCCTGTGCGCAAAGATGCGCTGCTGGAACTGTTCTGGCCCGATATCGACCCGAAGAAAGGCTACACGCAGCTCTACACCACCATCTACCAAATCCGCAAAACGGCAAGCGCCGTTCATCCCGGCATCCGCATCGTCAGCGGGGATAAAGGGTACCGGCTTGAGCTGAACGGGGTCGGCGTTGACGTGGTGACTTGGGAGGAAGGACTGCAGGCGGCCCCGCCGCTCGGCGAGCAAACGCTCGCGCGGCATTTGCAATTGCTGGAGCTGTATCGCGGCGACTATCTGGAGGATTGCGGCTATTGGTGGGCGGAGAACGAGCGGGAGCGGCTGCGTATACTGTGGTACCGGCATGCGATGCGCGTCGCGGCTTTTCTGGAAACGCGGGATAGTACGGCGGAAGCTTTCCAGCTCTATTACCTCATCCAGCGCCGATTCCCGTTCACTGAAGAGGTGTATTGGGCGCTGATCAAGCTCTTTATGTATATCGGAGACCGGGTATCTGTGGAACGGCAGTACGATATGCTATCGCAAATGCTGCACGAAGAATTCGGTACGAAACCGGCAAGAACGCTTGAGCAGTGGTGCCGGGAGCGGGTTGTGTGAACTACCCGCTCTTCATTTTGACGGAACCGGTCAAGGCAAAGCCGGAAGCCGGACGGTAAACGTCGTTCCCTGGCCGGGAACGCTCTGTACGGAGACGGAGCCCGTATGCATCTCAACGATCCGCT
Source organism: Paenibacillus sp. MZ04-78.2 (assembly GCF_024213375.1). Taxonomy (GTDB): domain Bacteria; phylum Bacillota; class Bacilli; order Paenibacillales; family NBRC-103111; genus Paenibacillus_G. Next base: position 67,691 of record NZ_JANAVJ010000014.1, read on the forward strand.
TGACGATCGCAAGCCCGAGCCCGCTCCCTCCCGTGCTTCGGTTGCGGGATTTGTCGGCCTTGTAGAACCGCTCGAAAATATGCGCCACCTCGTTCTCGGAGATGCCGATCCCGGTATCAGAGATGAATATGACTGCCTGCTGTCCGTTGCGCTTAAGCTGGACGCCGATCGTTCCGCCGACCGGGGTGAATTTGATGCTGTTGTGCAGAAGATTGACCCACACTTGGCTTAGTAAATCTTCGTCAGCCTCGATGCTGACGTCTTCCAGCGACACATCCATGTCGATTCCTTTATCATGCCACTGCGGCTCGCACGCCAGAATGAGGCTGCGCAGCTGCTTGTCGAGCCGGTACCGCCTCCGCTCGAACGGATGATGGTCGGATTCGAGGGAGGTCAGCTTCAGCAGGTTTTCGCTCAGCTTGGACAGTCTGGCGCTTTCCTTTTCGATGATGCCGAGATAACGCATCCGTTCCTCCCGGCTGAGCTCGTCGCTCTGCAGGATGCGGGCAAAGCCGCCGATCGACGTCAACGGCGACTGGATCTCATGGGAAACGTTGGAGATGAACTCCTGGCGCATTTTTTCCATCTGATTGAGCTCGACGGCCATGTGGTTAATGCTTTCGACGAGCTCGCCGAACTGGTCCGTGACGCGCTCATTCGGGGGGATTTTGACGGTGAAATCACCTTTGGCAATCCGCCGCATAGCATTGATCATCGGCCGGAACCTTTCCATGTGCTTATCGTGAAAAATCACTCCGATCGTCCCCATAAGCCCCATGCTGGTAACAAATGCAATCAATTGGGTAAATAGCTGGCCGACGTAATCGGAAGGTTGGCTTCCAACCACCTCCAGCAAATAGTGGATGAAGACATAGGCGGCCGACCAGCTCGCCGTCGAAAATAAAAGCAATAAGCAAATCCCGAAGAGGCTCTTCAAAAATCTCCATCCGCGCCCCAGTACCCGATTCCCCCAGTGCTGTACTTCCACTCCAGTCCCTCCTTATCGTTCGTTCAAGCCTGCTCTTGAATGCGAAGCTGCTGTGCGGCAAATTCGCGGTACAGCGCATGCGTTTGGAACAGCTGTTCGCGCGTGCCGATGTTCGTCACCTCGCTTCTCTCAAGAAAGACGATTGGGTACGCATCCACCACGGTCGACAGCCGGTGCGCAATGATCAGCGTCGTCCAACTCCCATTCTATTTTCCTATAACGCTCTTCCGTTTGACAACCTGAACTTTGCGATACTTTTTTAAACGAAATATTAACGAAAAAGACTGGGACACCGGGAAAAGAAAAAAGCCTTCATCCGCCAAAAGCATCGGATCAAGGCCGGCTGCGCAGCCGCAGCGTCATGTGGATATTCGTATAGGTATCCGTCAACATCGTCAGATGGCCGTTTCTTCCGCAGAACGTCTCATGATCTCGCTTACCGTCTCTTGTGCTGCTATTTGACCATCGCGACGCTATGTTCCTGATGCACGCGTCCCCATCCTTCTTTCGCATAACGCCCCTCCGTTCGAAGGCGCTCCAACCAAGCTTTCGCTTCCTGCTCCCCTGCTCCATGCACGGTCCGGTATGCTTTCTGCAATGCCGACTCCACCTCCAGAGACGTTTGAGCCTCATCCCCGCATACGAAGATGCATCCTCCCCGATCAAGAATGTCCATCAAATTCGATGCATGGCGTTCCAGCAAATGCTGTACATGGATGCTGCTTTTCCCTTCCGCATGGGAAAAAGCTTGATGAAGCGTAACAACATCCTCCCTATCGTAGCGCTCAAGATCCTCGCGATAAATCGAATCCGCTTCATTCCGGCATCCGATATAAAGATGCGCCTCACCCAGAGCGGCTCCGTTCTCCCGGATCGCGGTCCGCCCCTGCAAAAAGCCCCGGAAAGCCGCTGCTCCTGTCCCGGTCCCCACCATAATGATCGGCGTTGTCGGATCTTCCGGGAGCCGCAATCCGGCTTCGGACGTACGGATGAAGATCAAGACTTCTTCTCCGGGCCTGCATTCGGCCAAGTGATTCGAAGCAGCCCCGCGGTATTCGCCGCACCCGCTCCAAGCGGGGTCCTGCACCACGTCTATGGCAACGCTGATCTGCCGGGGGCTGACCTGAGGGGAGCTGGATATGAAATAGTATCTTGGCTGCAAAGGAGGCAGCAGCTCGATCAACCTTTCGAACGGCAGCTGGCAGGCTTCATATTTTTCAAGCAGGTCGAGCATGGTCATGCGCTTCTTCAAAATCTGCTCCTCGTAGACGCTATCCCCGGCCATAGCTTCCAATTCATGCTTGTGCGGAGGACACACCGTATAGGCCGCAAGCTCACGCAGCTGCTCGCGGGTAACGGCCTCCTGCAGTTCTACGCACCGGCTCAACAGCTCATGAATACCGACCGGTCGATCCACTGGGAGATGCGCGAGGCTTTTACCGTTTGCCGTAACAATCAGTTGATGGCTCCCCCTCAATCCGTACCGCCGCAAAATCCGACCGACATTCGCCGGGCTGTTGCTTGGCAGCACGCCGAGAAGATCGCCCTCCCGGTAGGTAATCCCCTCCGGCAGCGCAAGCTCCAGATGCCGTGTGCTCCGGCTGCTGCCGGCCATCCGAAGTTCGCGGTTATCCGTCACCGAAGCGTAGACGGCCTCATAGGTCTGGGCAAGCGGAATCCGATCCAAGCCGCTGACCACCCGGACATGAAGATTTCTTTTCTCATTCACCGCGTCGTCTCGTTCTAGTCCGAAAGCATGCCTAAGATCGGACCATAGGCGGACCCGCCATTCGTCAAGCTGCTTCTCGAAGTCGCCGCCGGCATCCGCCTCGCCGCGCACCGAGAGCCTTGCCGCCCCCTTCCGGGCCAACTGTTCGTCAATCCACCGCGGCACATCCTGATACGTATTGGACCAGCTGCGGTCCCCGCACCCGAATACGGCATACCGAACCCCTTGAAGCTCGCCCGGCTGCACACCTTCAAGCCATTTCACGAACTCGCGCGCATTGCCCGGAGGCTTGCCGTTATAAGACGCGGTGACGATAAGCACCGCTCCGTCCTTGGGCAGCCCTCCGGCCCAATCGTTCAGCGGCGCAGCCTCGCTTCGGAAGCCTTGCGACCGCGCGGCATCCGACAGCTCGCGGGCAATCCCTTCCGCCGTGCCTAAATTGGAGCCGTAAAGCACGAGCAGAGACGTCTTTTCCGCCCCTGCAAGCGGACGGTTCGCCTGCGCCTGCCCTTGATCCGCCGCCTCAACGGCTTTGGAATGGCTTGCTTCCGGTTCTCGAACCGCGGGGCTTGCCGTCTTATGCCGCTGCCGCACGCGGATATGAAAATCGCCCGGCTTGAGCGTCAAGGTTTGCTTCACATCCAACCGATAGTTCATATGATCCACTAACTCAAAATGCCTGAGAATCATGCCGAGGACCAGCGTCGCTTCGTGAAGCGCAAACTGCATGCCGATGCAAGCCCGCTGCCCGTTTCCAAACGGCTTGTAGGCATGATTGGGAATTTTGCCGGGATCTTCGAACCGTTCGGGGCGGAATTCGTCCGCGTCGGCGCCCCAGGCGGCTTTATCCCGATGAAGCTGCGGCAGGAGAACCCCGACGCCTTCCCCCTTCCGAATGCGATACTTTCCTCCAATGACCATATCTTCCTTCGCATAGAGCTCGAATCCAGGGGCCGTTGGCCATAGGCGCAGCGATTCGTTTAAAATCATCCGAATATAATGGAGCTGCAGCACCTGCGAATACGATGGAAACGAATCTGTCAGCACCCGGTCTGCTTCCAGATAAGCCTTCTGAAGCACATCCGGATGCTTCAGCAAAAAGTATAAAGCGAACGATAACAAGCCGCTGGTCGTCTCATGTCCGGCGATCAAGAATGTGATAATCTGATACCGGATATTTTTGTCATCCAGCGTCTCGCCTGTCTCCGGGTCCTTCCCGTTCAGCATCCGGGCGAGCAGGTCGATTTCCCCCCAGTCCCCGTTTGCTTTTCGTTCCTCGATGATTTTGTCCACCAAGGAAAACATCGTTTGAATATCTTCGTTAAACTGCTGTCTTGTTCGCACCATGAACAGGTTTTGGATCTTCAGGCGCCCGCTTTGCAGCATCGCTTCGTTCAGAGCGCGGACCATGCTGTTAATAAAAGGGCTTGGCGTTTCGCGATAAAAACTGTTAAAGCGGTAGTTGAAGCCGCATAAGCCGATCGTGTCCAGCGTAAGCCGAGTCATGTCCTCCGCGACATCGATGCTTTCGTTGGGGTTGAGACGGGCCCATTTTTGAATCAGCTGCGAAGCGATGTCGACCATCATCGCATGATACCCTTTCATCGCCTGCTGGCTAAAGGTGGGGAGGAGAATACGATGCGCTTTTTGCCAGTTCGGCTCATCCGTGTGGCTTGTAAACAACCCGTCTCCGCCAAAGGCGCGCACGTTCTCCAAGTCGCCCTTTATGCTTTTATCGAAGCGCGATTCGTCGCAAATTTCCGCTACGAGGTCATGTCCGGACACTATAATGCTGGAAAAACCCGGAAGCGTGATCCGGTATATAGGGCCGTACTCTTCTGCAAGTTTACCAAGCGAAAGGGTCGGTTTCTTGCTGTCGATCAAAGGTAAATTTCCAAGGGGACCATAGGTTCTGGGTTGAGGAATAACTCCCGCTTCACTCATAACAACCATCCTCCCGAATCGATTTGCCTTGCCGAGCCTCTTTATACCTGCTTTACGGCTTGCTTGCTTGCTTTGAATCTGTGGTACAGCGTCTAATTTAATTCCATTATAATCCAATTTATGCATAAATTCAACCAAAAAAAGCCGTGCTATTCACGGCTTAGAATATGCAGCAACTCCTTCGAAACATGGATAAGCAACTCATTCCGCTTTTGGCGGCTGCCAGACAAAACGCCTGGATTAGCGCTTGGAAAGCGATCCAGACGTAATTCGCGCCTTGCGACCAAAACGAGAAAGCAGATGGTACCCGTAAAATCCGGCCGTCGAGCTCAAACCCCCCGTTACAATTTTTCTTTGCGCAAAAGAAGTTCAAGTAGTGAAATCCCCGCCAGGTCATGCTATGATATGAAAATGCATTAACACTAAACCATTGATGGACAGTGAGGTCCCGATGAATCCGTACTCCCTCTATTATGAATTCGATCGTCAGGCGTGGTCCGGACTACCTGCTAACGCGCCGCTTCGCATTACGATGGAAGAGTTCGAGCAACTCAAAGGCCTGAACGACAAAGTTCCGTTTCAAGAGGTCGAAGAAATTTATCTTCCCTTGACACGGTTTCTCGATCTGCTGGTGGATAACGCCAGGACGCTTCACCGCTCATCCGCTTCCTTCCTGCGGAACGGCGCCGAACCGGTTCCGTTCATTATCGGCATTGCCGGGAGCGTGGCCGTGGGCAAAAGCACGACGGCCAGACTGCTGCAGCTGCTGCTGTCGCGATGTTCAGAGCACCGGAACGTGGAGCTGATTACGACGGACGGCTTCTTGTTCCCGAACCGCGTGCTTGAGGAACGAGGGCTCATGAAGCGCAAAGGCTTCCCGGAAAGCTACGACATCAAAAAACTGCTCCGGTTTATCCGCGATGTTAAAGCGGGCAAGCCCGTCGTCCATGCGCCGGTTTATTCGCACTTATCATACGATATCGTGCCGGACGAGGTGGAGACAATCCGCCAGCCTGATATTTTGATCATGGAAGGCATCAACGTCCTGCAAGTCGGGAAGCAGTCCCAAGTGTTCGTCAGCGACTTTTTCGATTATTCGATCTATGTCGACGCGAAGGAAAAGGACATTGAGCAGTGGTACATCGAACGGTTCCGGATGCTCCGCGAAACAGCGTTTCTCAATCCAAAGTCGTATTTTCACCGTTTTGCCCAGCTTTATGGCGAGGAGCTCGTTGCAACCGCTTCCGGCATCTGGAAGGACATCAACGCAGTCAACCTGCACGAGAACATTTTGCCGACCAAAGGCCGCGCGAAGATGATTCTGGAAAAAGGGGCGAACCACGCCGTGCAGCGGGTATTCGTGCGGAAATGACACGGCAAAAAGCCGCCCCTTCCTTACGACGACGCAAGCTTTAACGCCGAAGCGGCGTTAAAGCAGCGGTCAAGGAAGCAGACGGCTGTGCGGCCCACTGGTCCGTTGCCGTTAAAACTCGCTCGCGTTCGCGAGATGTCCCCCGTCTACCGTGATCGTGGAACCGGTTACGTAACTGGACTCGTCGGACGCGAGAAACAGAAACACGTTCGCCACTTCGTCGATCGTGGCCGATCTTCGCATCGGCGTTCGCTCGGAAAAGGTCGGCAGCCCTTCTCGGATGCGCAGCTCGCGATCGAGTGGCGTCTCCACGAAGCCAGGCGCAACGACGTTCACACGGATGCCGTGCGGAGCCAGCTCTACGGCCATCGATTGCGACAGCAGGATAACGCCCGCTTTCGAAGCGTTGTAATGCGCCAGCATCGAGCTGCCCGCAAGGCCGTTCTTGGAGCTCATGTTGACGATGCTTCCGCCCGTTCCTTGCCGGATCATCCTTTCGGCGGCCAACTGACCCAACCGGAACACGGCGCGAACATTGATGTCCATCACCGCGTCCCAATGGGCCAGCGGGATGTCCAGAAACGATTCCCGGTACGCTATCCCGGCATTGTTGATCACAATGTCGATCCCCTGCCAGCGGTCGAATGCCTCCCCCGCCGCCTGCTCAAGCTGCTCCAGATCGCGCAGGTCGCACACCGACAAAGCAAGCCTCTCCGCCTGCCCGGCGAACTCCTCCCGCAGTGACTCCAGCTCGGTTTCGTTCCGGTCCAGCGCGATCACGCTGGCCCCCTCCGCCAAAAAGCGTCCGACGATGCCCTTGCCGATCCCTTGGGCGCCGCCGGTGACAAGCGCACGTTTGCCACTAAGCCTCATGCTGCCTCTCCTCCTCTGCTTCTTTGCTCCACTGTCTGGTTACAGCACGCCGTATTTGTCATACACTTCACGCAGTGTGCGGCCCGCCTTTAGCTCGTCGCGGGTATGGTTTTCGCGGGTCACCTTGTCCATCGCGAGCCGCACCACCTCATCGACGACCGCAGCAGGAATGACGACAACGCCGTCCCGGTCGCCGAACACGACGTCGCCCGGATGGACCAGCACGTCGCCGCACAGCACCGGCACGTCATATTCGATGACCAAGCCGCGCCCGCGGGAATCGACCGGCTTCGTGCCCGTCGCGAAGACCGGAAAATCCAGCTCCAAAATTTTTTTCGAATCGCGGATCAGACCGTCCACGACCGCGCCATGGGCGCCGCGAGCTTGGGATGCGGTCGAGAGCAGCTCGCCCCATAGCCCGTTCTGGCGGGAACGGTTCGTGCAGCCGATCACGATCTCGCCCGGCTTGATGCTGTCCACGGCGGCGATTTCCTGCGCGTACGGATCGTCCGGCAGATGATGCACGTCGACGGACAGCATCGTTTTCGCCCGCCCCGCAATGACCCAATCGTTGGATAACGGTGTCAAATCCTCTCTCATGACCTGATGGCGGTACCCCAGCTCGTCTAACGTATCGGATATGACAGCGGAATACAAGTTTTTGCACATGGAATCAAACAATGGCTTATCGTTGTCGTACATCGCTTTTCCTCCTCTATCAGGGGCTCGGCTTCAGCCTTTCACGGCGCCCGCGGACAGCCCTTTCACAAAATTAGCTTTGAAAAGCAAAAAACAATGCCAAAATAGCCAATCCGTCCGTCCAAGCTGGCCCGTAGGGGCCGGGAAATCCCGGCCCTACTTCCGCAGCTCCTTCGGGACGAGGAAGTCGAAGTCGCACCCTTTGTCCGCTTGCATAACACGCTCAATGTACAGTAACCCATAGCCCCGATCGTAATGCGGCTCAGGCGCGGTCCACCGCTCCCGGCGGCGCTCCAGCTCTTCGGCGTCCACCTCGAGATGCAGCCGCCGATCAGCGATATCCAGCTCGATCATGTCCCCGTCTTGCACGAGCGCCAGCGGACCGCCGACCGCCGCTTCCGGGGCGGCGTGCACGATCAGCGCGCCATAAGACGTGCCGCTGATCCGGGCGTCGGAGATGCGGACCATGTCGCGGACACCGCGCAGCAGCAGCTTTTTCGGAATCGGGATTTGCCCGATTTCCGGCATCGCCGGAGCGCCTTTGGGCCCGGCGTTCTTGAGCACTAGCACGCTGTTTTCGTCCACGTCAAGCTCCGGATCGTCGATGCGCCGATCGAGATCGGCCGGCGATTCGAACACGACCGCCCGTCCCCGATGCTTCTTCAGATGCGGCGAGACCGCCGTCTGCTTGATCAGCGCGCCATCCGGCGCCAGATTGCCGCGAAGTACGGCGATGCCGCCTTGCGGATCGAGAGGCTGGTCCAGCGGGTAGATCACGTTGCGGTCCAGCACCTCCACGCCGCGCAGATTCTCGCTGATGGTACGGCCGGTCACGGTCAGACAATCGCCATGCAGCAGCCCTTCCAGCTCCTTCATCAGCGCCGGGACGCCGCCTGCCTCGAAGTATTCCTCCATCTGATACTGGCCGGAAGGCCGCAGATTGAGCAGGAACGGAGTCGCTGCGGCAATCTCGTCGAACTTCTCCAGCGGGAGCCGGATGCCGAGGCGGCCGGCAATCGCCACCAGGTGGATGATCGCATTCGTCGATCCGCCGCTGGCCATCGTCACGCGGATCGCATTTTCCAGCGCCGCTTCCGTCATGATCTCCCGCGGCCGGATGTCCGCTTTCACCAGATTGACGATCTGGCGGCCGGTGCGCTCCGCCATATGCCGCCTGCGGCTGTCCGGCGCAGGAATGGCCGCGCAGCCGGGCAGCGCCATGCCGATCGCTTCGGCGATGGAAGCCATCGTGCTGGCCGTTCCCATCACCATGCAGTGGCCGTCGCTACGGCAGATCGCGTTCTCCGCCGTCGCCAGCTGCTCGTCGTTGATATTGCCCGCCTTATGCTCCAGCGTAAACTGGTAGCAATCCGTACACGCGCCCAGACTTCGGCCGTTCAGCCGTCCGTTCAGCATCGGCCCGCCCGTCAGCACGATGGCCGGAATGTTGGCGCTGGCGGCGGCCATCAGTTGGGCCGGCACCGTTTTATCGCAGCCGCCGATCAGCACGACGCCGTCGATCGGGTGCGCCTTCAACATTTCCTCCGTATCCATCGCCATCAGATTGCGAAGCAGCATCGTCGTCGGCTTGACGTAAGGCTCGCCGATGGAAATCGTCGGAAACTCCATCGGGAGTCCCCCGGCTTGCCAGACGCCCCGCTTCACGTAATCGACCAGCTCGTTGAAGTGGGAATGGCATTTGTTCAGCTCGCTGAACGTATTGCATATGCCGATGACCGGCTTGGCAAGATCCTCTTCCGTATACCCCATCGATTTCGTAAACGAGCGGTGGATGAAGCCCCACAGCCCTTCGTCGGCAAAATAAGCTTCGCCCCTGCGTTTTCCGTTGCCCGATTGTTCCGCCATTTCGCTTCCGTCTCCTTCTTGCGTGCCCCGCACGCGTTTCGTCCTTCGTCCGGCTCTATGTTCTGCAGCGCTTCAAGAAGCCTTGCCTCAGTTATTACACAAGTCCAAGCAGCTCCGGCGTATTCCGATGCAAAATCTCTTCAATCACCTGCTCCGGCACGCGGGGCAGCGAGGTGCCCTCGGTGAACCGGTTAATGTTCCGCAGCGCGTCGATCATCTGCTGCGTCGTAAAGAACGGATAATCCGATCCGAACAATATTTTATGCGTTACCCCGTACTCGCAAGCCGACACCAGCGCATTGTAAAACTGCCACGGACGGGAGCCTAGCGCCGACACATCCATGTACAGGTTCGGATGTTTGCGGACAACGGAGATGCATTCGTCTACCCAAGGATGCCCCATATGGGCGATCAACATCTTCAAATTCGGGAACGCCCGGGCGATCGGATCGAGCGCCGCCGGTCGGGAGGCGTCGAGGTATCCTTCCGGCACGAACGATGTGCCCTGGTGCCACAGAATCGGCACGCCCAGCTCGTCCGCCTTCGCATAGAGCGGAAAATGCTCCTTCGCCTCCGGGTAAAAGTTTTGGTAGATCGGACCGAGCTTCAAGCCCTTCAGCCCGAGTTCCTTCACCGCAGATTCCAGCAGGCTGGCTGCATTCAGCCGGTTCGGATCGACACTGGCGAAGCCGAACAGCTTGCCGGGATGCTTGGCTACGTAGTCCGCAACGTACTCGTTCGGCACGTTGAGCCCGGTGGCCGGGGCGTCAAAGGCCAGCACGATTGCGCCGTCGATATCCTTGAACAGCTCCCAGTGCCCTTCCGGCGTCACGAGCATTTCCTGCCCGTCTCCCCAGGCCCGTTTGGCCGCCTCCAGCGTAGCTCCGCCGAACTGGCCCGGGCCGAATACGTGCGTATGGCAATCGAAGATCATCTCTTGTGCTACCTCCCCGCGTCGTTTGTCTGTATGATAACCCGCCCGTTCATCTACGCGCTTCTCCGCCTCACAGCTTTCCTTCGCTGCGAAGCTCCTTCAGCACGTCTTCGATGCACTGGAGCGTATGGTCGATATCTTGCTCGGTATGGCTAAAGCTGACATGATTGCGCTTGATGTTCATCGGCATTTTGAAGATACCCCGCTCCATCAGCTTCCGGCGGTACGACACGTACAATTCGGCGTCGTTGTCCTTCAGATCGGTGTAATTCAGCGGCTCGCGGTCCATGAAATAGGTCGTCCATACGGACCCGAAGCCGGCGACGTACGCCTGAATGCCCATCCGCTCGTGAATATCGCGAATCCCTTGCCGCATCCGTTCGCCCAAGCGGAAAATGTGCTCGTGCACGCCTGACGTCTCCATCATCTCGATGGTCGCGATCGAGGCCGCCGTGCCGACGGCATGGCCGTTGTACGTTCCCGCGAACCAGACGTCCCCGCCCGGATTCGTATTAAAACGCATCATCAGCTCGTTCTTGCCTGCGACCGCCGCGATCGGAAAGCCGTTGGCCATCGCTTTACCCATCGTCGTCAGGTCCGGCGTCACCCCGCATACCTTCTGGTAGCCGCCGATGTCGTGCCGGAAGCCGGTGATGACCTCATCGAAAATCAGCACCGCGCCGTACCGCGTGCACAGCTCCCGCAGCCCCTGCAGGAATCCCGGCTGCGGCATCACGCAGCCGATGTTGTGGGGCACCGGCTCCACGATCAGCGCGGCAACCTCGCCCGAATTCGCTTCGAACGTCCGCTGCACGTCGTCCAGATCGTTAAACGTACAGATCAGCGTATTGTCGATCGCTTCGTCCATCATCCCGGCGGACCCCGGATCGCGCTTGCCGATCATGTCCCATGCGCTGAGCATGTTGCGGGCGACATAGTCATGCCAGCCGTGATAGCAGCCCTGGAACTTGATCAGCTTCGCCCGTCCGGTCACCGCCCGCGACAGCCGGATGGCATGGTAGGTCGCTTCCGAGCCGGAGTTACAGAACAGCACCGATTCCGACGACGGGACATGCTTGCAAATTTTCTCCGCCAGCTCGATCTCCAGATCCGTCGTGCCGACCCCGTAAAGATCGGTGCGCTCCAGCGCCTCCACGACCCGTTGGGTGACGTAAGGGTGACGGTGTCCGAGGACGAACGGCCCGAAGGCCCCTTGGTAGTCGATATAGCGGTTGCCGTCCGCATCGTAAATGTAAGCGCCTTCTGCTTTCGTAAAAATAAGATGCGGCGCTATATTGCGAATCGACGTATGCACGCCGCCTGGGGTGTAGCGCAGTGCCCGTTCGTACAGCTCACTTGATGCTTCCGTTTTTAACCCGTTCATGAAATCACTCCTCAAGTTTGAATGGCGTTTAGCATGTAAAACGTTATTTAATTTAAAAGTAAACGCTTCCCGTTTGTTTGTCAATATGGTATTTTGAAGGTAAACCGTTCCTGCTCCACTCCGTCATTGTTGGTAGAAACCGGATGTGCGCTATGGTTGTTCGCGGAAAGTCCGAACGCTTTTCCATAAGCAATGAAAGCGCTTGACGCAAAGAACCGTGTTTTTGTATGATGAACATTGTTTAAACTATATCAAAGTTAAGGCGGAACGATTATGGCTACGGGTAAAAAATATAACGTCCCCGCATTGGAGAAGGCGATCGCCATCATCGAAACGCTGTCCCAGCGCGAAGAGCCTGTCGGCGTCAGCGACTTGTGCAAGCTCGTGGACATCCCGAAAACGAGCGTTTTCTTCATTCTCAATACGCTGGAGCAGCATCAATATATCATCAAAAGCCCCGACGGCAAGTACAGTCTCGGCTCCAAATTCATCCATATCGGCCTGTCCACGCTGAACCGGATCGATATCCGCACCGCAGCCCGGGTGTCCATGGAGCGGTTGCTCGGTGAAACGGGCTTCACCGTGCACCTCGCCATACTCGATAACTTTGAGCCGATGTACATCGAGAAGGTCGAAAGCCAGGCGTTTGTCAAGTTCGCCTCCTATATCGGGCAGCGGCAGCCGCTTCACGCCTCGGGCGTCGGCAAGGCGCTGGCCGCCTTCATGCCGCAGGACCTGCTGGAGCAGGCGATCCGCGAGAAAGGACTGCCAGAGAAAACGGAGAAGACGCTCACGAATGTCCACGATTTCATGGCGGAAATCGAGGCGATCCGCAGGCAGGGATATGCCGTGGAGGACGAGGAAGGCGAGGCGGGAGTACGCTGCATCGGGGCCCCGGTATTCGATCATTACGGGCAGCTCAAGGCGGCGGTCAGCATCACCGCTTTGCGGACGGAGCTTCCGATCCACGACATCCCTGACGTCAGCGAGAAGGTCAAGCGTGCCGCGCTGGATATTTCGAGGCAGCTCGGGTATGTCCAGACGCTGGAACCGGAGCTGAATTAAGCGGAAGCCGCCGGAGCCTTTTGGGTCATGTTCACCTTATGCATAGTGAAATCCACGTCGTACCATGCTATGATATGGAAAGCCATGACTACAACCGTGGGAACATAACCTTGAGGTGAATCCGGTGCGAACTCCGGCCAAATTGATCAAAATAACCCCGCCGCGCGTATTGGCGGGGGGCTTTGCGCTCATTATTATAATCGGCTCTTTTCTGCTAACCCTGCCGGCCGCCTCTGCGGACGGGCAGTCCATGAGATACATCGACGCTTTGTTTACGGCAACGTCGGCTACCTGCGTCACCGGGCTGACTGTTGTCGATACCGGCAAGCATTTTTCGCTGTTCGGGCAAATCGTTCTGCTGCTGATGGTGCAGTTGGGCGGACTCGGCTTCATGACGATGGCCACCTGGTTTACGCTGGCGTTGAAGCGCCGTGTCTCGCTGCGGGACCGTCTGTTATTGAAAGAGTCGATGAACCACGCCAACATTGACGGCATCGTCCGACTAATCATTCGGGTCTTCCTTTATTCGATGACCATTGAAGGGATCGCTGCGTTCTACTTCATGCTGCGCTGGTCTCAGGAGATGCCGCTCGGGAAGGCCGCCTATTTCGGCCTGTTCCATGCCGTGTCGATCTTCAACAATGCGGGCTTCGAATTGTTCGGCGGGTTCCGCAGCTTAACGCCTTACGTCAACGATATCGGCATCAATCTCGTTTCCATGATGCTCATCTTTTTCGGCGGAATCGGGTTTATCGTCATCTCGGAGCTGATCGAATTTCCCAAGACCCGCAAGCTGTCCTTGCACAGCAAGGTCGTCTTGTCGACGAACGGCATTCTGGTGCTGTCGGGCGCCGTGTTCATTCTGATCCTCGAATTCACCAATGCGAAGACGCTGGGCAGCATGCCTTGGGATACGAAAATCGTCGCCTCCTTCTTCCAATCGATGACTTTGCGCTCCGCCGGCGTCAACACGCTCGACATCGCCGAGCTTCGGACCGCCACGCAATTTCTGATGATCGTCATGATGTTCATCGGCGCGGCTCCCGGCTCTACCGGAGGAGGCATCCGGCTCACGACGTTCGCGATCCTGGCCGGGGCTTTCGTGGCGATGCTGCGCGGCAAGGAAGACGTCGTGCTGTTCCGCCACCGGCTGCCTGAGAAGGACATCTACAAAGCCGTCACGTTCACGCTGACCGCCGTCTTGTTCCTCGCATTTGCGACGATGCTGCTGTCCACCTTCCAAGAGCAGGATTTTCTGAAAATCTTGTTCGAGACGACCTCCGCCTTCGGTACGGTGGGCCTTAGCATGGGGTTGACCGCCGAATTAACGTTTGCCGGAAAAATTTTGATGATTTGCGTCATGTTTATCGGACGAGTGGGACTCGTGACGCTGGCGTTCGCCTTGCAGCCGAATCCGAAAAAAGAGCTGTTCCGGTATCCGGAAGGAAAAATCACCATCGGATGAAGACGGGAGAGGAGACTGCCAAGCAAAGGCCCGGCCTTCACTGTATCGCTGCCGCTCTCCTGGAGCCGATGCTTGTTATAGCTGATCCGATTCCAAAAAAGGGATGATTTGAGCGGCAAGATGGATAAGAACATGCCCGGCATCCGGTAAAATGTGAATTCGGGCATGTGGAAGTCTGACTGCGCTCCATTTCGTTACAAGTCCAGAAGCCATCCTTCAGCTTCCCCGGCGCTGCCGAATACCCTGAAATCATTTCCTTTGTTCGCTTCGGCCAGCAGTTCTTCGCCTCTCCAGCATCAGGCAAAACAAAAAGCCCTTCATTGTAGAGGGCTTGCGGAACATGTCTGTATTTGCTTGTTTTCTTGGGCCATCCGTTTCCTATATTAACCCCATTTTTGGGAAAATCAATTCACTTTCCTCCGCATGTTTGCCATGACTTGATCATGATCCAATAGTTCAGCGCCTTCGGCAACTTGCTTCTCGGCTACCAGAAGCTTGGCTTGCAATTTGATTCTGGCTTCCATACGACGAAAAGCTTCATGGCTCATCACCACCAAATCAGCTTCTCCATTGCGTGTTAGCACAACGGGTTCATCAATCTCATGGCAAAACTTCGAAAACCCGTTATAATCTTGACGAATGGTCGTAGACGGCTTTATATGCATCGTTTCACACCCTTTCCTATACTATTAATCTGACCATATTATATCATTATTATTATATCCAAGTCATCCCGTTTTAGTGCGTAGTGCTCTCTCCGAGTGATAACTTATCGGATAAAGGCTCACTCGAAAACGCCCCTTGTCGTTTCATGATCAGCATCGGCGGTAACGATATCCATAAATCCGATCCCCGCAGTCTGCATTAAAATATGAGCGGCTTTATCCAACCCCATTGCCTCATGAACATATCTTCTCGCGTGATCAGTATCGTCTAGAGCCAAGCACATCCTTCGCATAGCATGCAGCCGTCGATGTTCTTTATAAATTTCAACACAAGCCTTGATGATGATTTTCTTTTGTTCCGTATCCTTGCGAAGTATCGAATGTAAAGCTACCGCCGCGTGCTTAAAGCCATCACTCACCCCGCTGGCATACATTTTTTCATTTTCGTATTCCCAAGAATTCTTCTCTGCTTCCCAAACCATGTGGATATCCTGAAAATCTTTCAGCAGTTTACTCAGTGCTATACTCATCGTTTCCTCCTTCGCAGTTAAGCTACATTTGTTGAATTAAATAAATTACATACTAGTCATTTCAATCAACTTGTTGGTTATAATATACAACAAAAGTATCATTAAGTCAATTATTATAGTCAACTTTTTGATCATTTTCGTTAACTTTGATATCATGAATGAAGATAAAGGGAGGGAAAAAGTTTTGATCATCAATAAGTTAAGCGAAATCATGGGGCGCAAACGTCTAAAAATATCCGACGTAGTGGATGGTACAGGCCTTGCCCGTAATACGGTGACCGAACTTTATCATGGGCGGGCTAAAAGAATTGACCTTGAGACATTAGACAAGCTCTGCTTATATTTGAATGTTAGTGTCGGCGAGATATTTGAGCATGAGGGCGAAAGAAAAGAGTCCTTGCCAGCGGATTAAGCGGGCAGGGACTCTTTCTCGTACAAACATGCAATCGATAGTTTATACTACTTCGTCTTCTCCGTCGGCTCGCTCGCTTTCCTTGGACTCAAAAGCAGTGTATTTCCGAAGTACCGTATGTAAAGCTATTGCTGTACACTTGAAGCCATGACTCATCCCGTCTGCGTACATCCTTCCACTTTCATCCTCCCGATTTTTTGCCTCAACACTCCAGTAAATTTGAAGATCATGCAGATCTTCGAGTAACCGATTTAATTCATTGATCATAGCATCCTCCTCATGTTTAAGGCCTGTAGGCCAAACGATAAGCTAATACGGTATTTTGACTATACTTTCCCAACTCAGGTAACATACTCTCACCAATGAGAACATTTTGTTCTCATTTTCCGCGCGGGAATGCGGAAAAATCCGCAGCCTGCTCAATGTTCAATCCATTCGTAAAGATCTTCCATTTTGCAACCCAACAACTTGGATGCGGTATACAAATCCTCCGGCAGCATAACGCGTGCATCGTTGCAAAAGTGGGAAATAACTCGTTTGGATCGACCGGAACGGCGGGAATACTCAGCTTGGGACAATCCCAATTTTTCCAGCCAGTCCGGGAGCAAGCATCTCCCTCGGGAGTATGCCACTGAAGCTCTCCTTCCATCAAGAATGAATTACTACCAAAATTATAGCATTAAAATTAGTGATGTATAAGTCAAATAAGTATCTGAGGGCTTGGAAAAGAAATAAACAAGGACAATCGAGGAGGACAAAAAAATGCAAAAGTTTCTATCTTCGTTAACGTCCCAGATCTAAGTTGAAAATCTCGGTCCCAAATTAATCCAAAAAAACACCAATCGCAAAAAAACAAGTTTTCTCTCTAAACGTACGAGACATCTCTGATGAAATTCAAGAAAATCTTCTTTTTTACCATATTATAGTTTATTTTGTGTTTCAAAATACAAAAATGGTCCTCCCTTAGCTTTTATCGGGACGACCATTTGAAAGTAACGAGGTTACACTTGCAAACATATCGTTCTTAACTGCTTTAAGTTATGTGAGATAAATAAAGTAACAAATAGAAACTAATATAACACATAGACAATTACAGCAACGGAATTTAAATCATAGTTCCTGCACCAATTGTATATAATTTGGAAGTTTTGTTGATAAATAAGACGATACAGTTTCTGGTGTAGCGTTTAGTTGCACTGTTACTTCAACAGCATGACACTTTCGACTAATGGCTTCATTAATGTAACGCGGTTCGTTAACATCTGCTGTTAATACAGCACATGGTACGAATTCTTCTAAATAATATATCCGGTCTCTTAGTAAAACCCGAGTCTGTCAAGCAAAGTGTGTAACCTTTGAAAACCGAATATAGTAACTACAGCGCCGCGGCTTGACACGGAGCCTCCAGCGGGGAACGTCCCCGCGCGGCGAAATGTCGCAATGCCCCTCGGCATCCGCCGTCGCGATAGCGACAAACGGCGCTTGACAATAAACGCTTTGCTCTGCGCGTCAAGCGCGTAAATGACTCAGCCGGTCGTAAATCCCACCCGGGACGCTTTTTCATCGGAATGCCACAGCTGGGTGCGGCCTTTGCCAAGCTCCACATTCATCTCGCGTACAAGCTGCTCCACATCGACGGTATGCTCGTAATGCTTGCGCAGCGCCGCCGACACATACAGCTCGCCAAGCTGCGCGAAGGTGAACCCTTCCGTCGCTCGCGCCGCCACCGCCATCGCTTCGTCGTCGAGAAGCTCGTGCAGCCGCTTCAGCAGCAGATAGCTGCGGCGCTGCTCTTCATCCGGCAGCTTGATTTCGTATGCCCGGTCGAAACGGCCCGCCCGGTTCATCAGCGCCGGGTCGATTTTCTCCGGATAGTTCGTCGTCCCGATCAGGAAAATGCCTTCCTTCGAGGTCGCCCCGTCGAGCGTGTTCAGAAAATACGACCGCGCCGACTCCGGCATGGAATCGATATCTTCGATCACGAGCACCATCGGGGCCATGCGCACTGCCGCTTCGAACACCTCCTGGATCGAGTCGCTTGTCGTGTACTCGGTAATGTGCCAATAAGCGACCGGCGCGTCCACGCTACCCGCGATCGATTTGACCAAGGTCGTTTTGCCGTTGCCCGGCTTGCCGTACAGCAGAATGCCCCGCTTGTAGGGGAGGCCGTACGTTTGGAAAAAGTGGCGGTCCTGTGCAAAAAACTCGTCGATGGAACGGTAAATTTCCGTTTTCACGCCTTCGTTCATCACCACTTCGTCGCGCTTTACCCCGCGGGTCAAGGATTCGCGTTCGCGTTCCAGCCCATCGCGAGTATCCTTGAATACGGTCACCTGCTCCCGGTCGTACTGCCGCTGCCGGCGGGACATATCGGTCAGGAACTCGGCCAAACCCGCGTCAGATTCGGCCCATATGAAATCCTCGCAGGAAATGCCATGATGCCGGAACATCGGTACCCGTGCCATGGCCACCCGGAAGCGCGGGTAGACGAACACATTGTTGCGCAGCGACGGGAACATGCGCGGTCCTTCCCCTTTCATCGTATCTCCGAAGGTGAAAGTTCGCGCCTCCACCGTATCGAAGACGGCGCAAAGCCGCTCGGCCTCGGGATTGGCCGCCTGTACGTCGCGCTCCAGTTGGTCCCAAAGATCTTGCCCGTAGTCTTCTTGGACATATAGCTGAAAACGGGCCCGGTATTGACTTTCCAGCCGGGCTTGGATCGACTGAATGACGAAAGTGTAATCGTTGTATTCGACGATCTCGAGGCCCGGCATACCGTCACCGGAAGCGGTAACGATCGGCTGCGGATGGTTTGCTTTTTCATTTATTTTAATAAGAGAACTCATAGTAGATGTATTTCCCCGTTTCTTTATTATGTTTCGATTTAAACACCCTTGATGCTCGCCAGCGGCTTGCATTTGGCGACGACGGACGCAAGCCCGGCTCCGACCACGCTCTCGATAATCTGATCGACGTCCTTGTACGCCTGCGGCGATTCGTCGATGATCGACTCCAGCATGCGCTGGTTCACGACGATTTCGTCCGCCGTCCCGACGCGCAGCGATGATTCGAACTGATCAACGGTCACAAGCCGCTTCGTCGCGCTGCGCGAGCGAATCCGGCCGGCTCCGTGGCAGATCGAGTAATAGTTGCGCTCCCCGCCAGGCTGACCGACCATCAAATACGATGAGGTGCCCATAGAGCCGGGGATCAGGGCCGGATGGCCGGTCGCCAGATACGGCTCCGGATTGTCCGGATGCTGCGCCGGCAGCGCCCGCGTCGCCCCCTTACGGTGCACGAATAAAGGCGTGCCGTCATGCGTTTCTTCCCAAGCGTAATTGTGCATCAAATCGTACAGCGTCGTCATCTCGAACTTCGAGCCGCAGACGTCCCGGAACGCTTCCCGGATGGCGTATGCGATCAGGTGCCGGTTCGTGACGGCATAGTTCAGCGCGGAATACATCAGATGGACGTAAGCCGCAGCCGCTTCGCTGTCCAGCGGGGCAAAAATCAGCCGCGGATCGGCCGTTCCCATCCCCGTGCTGCGCATCCATTTGCCGATCTCGGAGCCGCCGTACTGGTTGACCGCGCCGCCCCAAGCCCGCGAGCCGGAATGGATCATGACGATAATCTGACCGTCGCGCAGTCCCCATTTTTCGGCAATGGCCCGGTTGTCCTCGTGAATCTCAATCGCCTGAATTTCGGCAAAATGATTCCCGCTCCCGAGCGTCCCAAGCTGCCGGTGCGACCGGTGCCAGTACATCTCGGGCAGACGATCCAAGTGGGACTCGTCAAAAGCGAACTTACTGTGCTCCACATGCGTGAGCGATGTGGCTTTTTTCGGGGTGTAGCCGTCCGGGATGTACTTTTTGGGGAGACCGTGCAGCCCCTTGCGCAGCACATGCTCCAGCCGGATATCCGAGAAATGCCCGCGGGCATGCTCTTCGGAAGGCAATAGCTTCTCGATCGCCTTAACCAGCTTGCGCCGCAGCTTTACCTCCTGCAGATCATCCCGGTGCAGATTCGTCAGGTGAACGCGCATCCCGCACCCGATATCGCTGCCGACAATCGATGGGGAAACGTAGCCGTTCGCGGCTTCCCACACCGCCGTCGTGCCGATGCACGTACCGACGCCCACATGCACGTCCGGCGTATAGCTCATGTAGAGCCGGTCTGGAATTTGCAGATTGTTATTGGCCATGGCGAACACTTTGTAATCCAGCGCTTCGAACAGTTGGTCTCCGGCAAAGACGTGCAGATCGCCCGCCGGCAGCTGTACCTTGCGGTAATATTTTTCGTTTGGTTGATATTGTTGCTCGTTGAAAGTAAACATAAATGATGACAAACTTCCTTCCTGTTTCTATTATTCCGGTAAAAATGAATGCAAAAAGACCGTAAGCCATAAGCCTACGGTCGTCATGTTACGCGTATATGCGTACAAAAGCATGGAGCAAGCTCGCAGCTCACTGCGCTGCTCTTCATGCCGTTTGTTTGATGTAAACGAAGGAACCTGCCGGAACGTACATGAAATAGAACGTGCCGGGGTTGCTCTCGCTTACGTCGGGCCCGTAGAGGCCGATGGAACGAATTCCGGTATGCGATTGTCGCTCAAACGGTGGAACAACAAAATACTATCGCGGATCATGTGAATCGGCCTCCTTTCTCCATTTAAGATATGGTTATCATACACGCGGAAGGGAAACTTTGTCAACCAAAACACAAAAACTATTTATTCGTTATACTTGTTTTTCCATTGCATGCCGCCATTTTCCGTCCCATCGCCACGAAGCTACTTTCGCAAATGATAAGGTACCGTCGTGATGACAACGTCTTTGTTTCTAAAAAACCAGGAACGGAGAAGCAGCGCGCTTTGATTGTGCAGCATGTTGTGCCACCATCGTCTGGGAATAAACTGGGGCAAGATCAAATGAATACGACCCGAATGTCCTTCCCGTTCCTCCAGCATGCCGATATATTGGGAAATCGGAGACAGCAGGGAGCGAAACTCTCCCCGGAGCGTTTGGCATCCGGTCCGAGTCCGGCGAGCTCCGTGATTCCGGATTCCGGGCCGTACGAAACGGATGAATATAAATCTGCGGAAAGGATCGGCATCGCCATGATCCAGAACAGCTTGTTATGCTGGGCGTGCAGCTCCTTCAGGCGCATAGGGCGTCCGATAATGACCCGTTTGATGCTGATGAAGTTCGAGACGGCATACCACATGGTTACGATCACAATGGCGATAATGACGGCTTCGATGGCCAGAGTATGATGAATCATGCTACCCACCTATTATGCGAATGATTTCCACTGTCCCGTCTATTTTCCTCGTTCGCCATTTTTTACTACAAAACCATGTTTCCCTTCGGACGGCAGCAAAAAAAGACATCGTCCTCATTCAGGAACGATGCCTTGGGTCAACGTGGATTCCAACGGCGGACCGCTTCGCACGGGCCGCTGCATCAGATACGGATATAGCAGAATCAAACCGCCGACATACAGCAGGAAAGCGAAGTATGCGGGAAGCAGATGAATGAAATCGGTGTAGCTGATTTGAAAATGTACGCTGAGGCCCGCCAGAAAGCCGGGAAATCCGCCCAGCAGCAGCGTCCACCAGACCCAGCGCTGGCCTTGGCCGATGCCCCACAAAGCGATGATCAGCACGGCGATGGCGTTCGAGAACAGAGCGCCGCCGAAGCCCGCCCGGTCATGCGCGATCAGCGGGATCAAGCGCTCGTTGATGTCCGCGAGCATCTCCGCCGAGGCGCATAGATAAGCAAGGTCCGTCGGGACGAAGACGAAGGTGATTCCGATGCCTGCGATCACGACGCCGCCGACAGCAAGCGCGAAGCCAAGCGTGACGAACAGAAACTGGCCCCATTGGGCGCGCCGCCAGATCCGGTCGTTCGCCAGATTCGGCGGATCGTACGAAGGCCGGTCGGCCCGCGCCCGCATGGACAGGATGAACATCGGCAGCAGCACCGCCCCCGCCAGCGCATGCAGCGGGTCGAAATACCCGTATCCGAGGTACAGGAAAAAGCTGCTGAAGCCGACCAGACCGGAGGTCATCAAGGCCGTTTTCGTCCAATGCAGCCCTTTTCTCAGCCCGTGCCGGGCCAATTGGTAATACAAGATACCGATAGAGATCATCGTTCCCGCCAGCGTTACCCGGTCGTGCGACATAAAGCCGAGCAGCCAGCGATTCGCCTGCCCGAGCATCGTCTGATCCATGCCGAGAAACAACACATCGTACGGCAGCATAACCGTTGTCGCCGCGATGATCCAAGCCAAAATGCCGCCGATGACCATACCGATGCCAAGCAGGCACATCCAGCCCCAATCCCGCCAAAAGGGTGCTTCCGGCGGAATCTCCGTCTCCCGCACTTTCTCGTAGATGAACGCCTCGTTGATCCGCTTCGGCAGCCCCGGCCCGGAATAGACAAGTCCGCTGTGAAGCTGCACGCAATCCGCTCCCGCTTCCACCGCCAGCAGCGCGTCCCGGGGCTCGTGGATGCCCCCGGCCAAAATGATCGTCAGCTCCGGCCCGGCAAGCTGCCGAAGCTGCTTCACCCGTTCCACGCCCGGCGCAAGGGCCTCCCGCCCGATGACGAAGCCCTCGGGCGTCCGCACGGCATCGCCCACGACGATGCCCTCCCATGCCGCCGCGTCGATCCGGCCGAGCAGCGCTTGCAGCCGTTCCGCCGGATCGTCCGGCGCCACGTACAGCAGCAGCGGCTTCCCCGGGGCTGCCTCCCGGGACGCCTGCCGGACCGCGCTCAGATACGCTGCGGTCTCTTCCAGCGACCAGCCCGTATCGACGCTGTCGATATAGAACGCGGCAGCCCATGGGGCGAGCTGTTCTATCATCCGCCGCAGCTCCGCCTGCGCCTGTTCCGGTGACGCGCCCGGCATCGGCCGCAGCCGGAACATCAGCGGCAGCCGGTGCCCCTGCTTACGCTGCATGCGCCGGACGAGCTTTTCCAGCCCTTCGTTCGCGCCGATGTTCGGGTAGAACAGCGCTTCGCCGGACACCTCCCTTCGAATCGGGCGGTCGTCCGTTACTTCCCGGACCGTCACCGGGCCGATCTCGATAAATCCGAACCCGAATTGAGCCAAGGCCCGATGCGCCGTACCGTGAGCATCCAGTCCGCCGCTAAGGCCGACGGGATATTTCAGGCGCAGCCCCCCGCACGCTTCGCTTTCCAGAATCGGATGCGACTCCATATGCCCGAGCGTCTTAATGACCAGCGCCCCCCCGGGCAGTCTGCTGAGCAGGCCCATCGCTCCCAACGTGAAATCCCTCGCCGTCTCGGCGGGCAGTCCGAACAACAACGGACGAAACAACGTCTGATACGACCAATCCGGCATTCTCTCACTCCCGTACTCCATTATCCATATGGTGCCATTGTATCACGCTCCACCAATCGAGCATAAAAAAAGCGGCCGGGTGCAAACATCCGCTGCCCGACCGCTACCCTCAACCTTTTGCCTCAACCGTCGTACGGCCTACTTCTTCGCATCCTTCCCCGCCTTCGCGGCGAGCTCCTGCAAATCCCGTCCCTGCAACGCGCCTTCGATCAGCTCGGGGAGCAGATCCGGCGTGCAGCCGAAGCACGGGATGCCGAACTGTGCAAGCGACTTGGCGACATGCTCGTCATACGACGGAACGCCGCTGTCCGATAGGGCCAGCAAGCAAAGCACCTGCACGCCCGCCTGCCGCATTTCTCTCATCCGGCGGATCAACGCGGACCGGTTCCCGCCCTCGTACAAGTCGGAGATCACAATAAACAGCGTCTTCTTCGGCTCAGTGATGAACTGCTCGCAGTAGGCGACCGACTTGTTAATGTCCGTCCCGCCTCCGAGCTGAATGCCGAACAGCATATCGACGGGATCGTCCGCGCACTGCTCCGTCAAATCGACGACCTCCGTATCGAACACGACGACACGGGTGTCAAGCGCCGGCATGCTGGCGAAGATCGAACCGACCACGGAGGCGTAAATGACGGAATCGGCCATCGATCCGCTCTGGTCGATATCCAGAATAACCGTCCATTCTTTGCTTCTGCGCGCACGGTCGAAGAAATAGAACCGCTCCGGGATCAGCCGCTTCGTTTCCGTATCGTAGTGCTTCAGATTGGCGCGGATGGTCTTTTTCCAATCCATCCCGGATAAGGACGGAAGCGGCGAATGCTTCCTGCGGTTTAAAGCGCCGGTCACCGCCTGACGGATCTCGTGCTCCAGCTTCTTGGAAATTTCATCCACTACAGCTTTCACGAGCTGCCGGGCCGTGTCCTTCGTCTTCTCGGGAATTTTGCCGCGCAGCGCCATGAGCGTCGCGACCATGCGAATATCCGGCTTCACCTGCGCCAGTGTTTCCGGTTCGAAAAGCAGCTGCGTCAGCCCTTTGCGCTCGATGGCGTCGGCTTGAATAACCGAGACGATGTCCGATGGGAAAAAGGTGCGGATATCCGCAAGCCACTTCGCCACCTTGGGCGAAGAAGGGCCCAGCCCGGCAGAACGCGGTCCCGAGGAGGCGTCGGCTTCCAGCCCTGTACCCCCGGTGCCGTCGTAGATGGCCGCCAGCGCTTGGTCTAGAATTTGCGCCTCACCGTTCAGCAAGCACTCTCCTTGCGAGTACTCTGCGAGCTTTTCTTCGGACGCGTCTCCGAGAATCAGTCTCCATCGTTGCAACGCTTTATTTTGATCCGTCATGGTCTACAAGTCCCCGAAATCAAAATCGTTAAGTTCATCCAGCTTCCCTCTTTCGTCTTCGCTTAGCGGCTCCTGCAGCTGCTCCGCAGTCCCCAGACCGTCGAGGCCCCAAAGCACGCCCAGCGTTTCGGCAATCGCCGCTTTCTCCCTGGGCTCGAACGAGCCGAACGCCCTGCGCAAAAAGACCAGCGAACGCAGGAACGCCTCGTCCTCCAGCGACGCGATATATTCGTCGAGCTGCTGCCACAGTCCCGAGCGCGACAGCAGCGCATACCGGTTCCGCATCGACACGCCTTCGAACCAGCCCGCGCCAAGCTCCGCCGGAATTCCCGGCGACAACCGCCGCGACACTTCCTGCGAGCACTGGTCGGCAGAGATCAAATTCCGCTCCAGCAAGATGGCAAAAGCAAACCCGGACAGCTTCGCATTCCGGTCGTCCCGGGAAGCCAGCGCCCACAGCTCGGCAAGCCACCGCTCGTCGTCCACTTCTTCCGAATGCTCCTGCGAGATGCGGTGCATCTCGTTCATGCCGGTCACCATGCCGCCTGCCGCTTCATCGCTGCACACGGCCGCGTCCACAAGAAGCAGCGTCCCCCGCAAAAACAGTTGCTGAAGCAGCGGCACGAACGACGAGGTATCCACCTTGCGAATATCGCCATAGCGGATCAATATCGATAATTCGTTGGCCGCGGCGGCGATCTGCGCGAAGTCTCCGGCGTCGACAGCCAGCCGCTGCAAGGTGAGCCTCGCTTCTTCCATCGCCTCGGGAAGTCCGCACTGGCAAGCCAAGCGGATGATCCGGGAAGCTTCCGCGAGATCGGCGCACCCTTCGAGCCGCTCGTGCAGCACAAACGCTGCGGCAAGCTCCACCGTTTCGCCTTTGAGCGTCGATTCCACCGCTTGAATCTCCACCTCGGGGCTCCACTGGAGCACCCAGTGCTCCGCCCAGGTCGCCGTATCCTGCCGAGCCTGCTGCTGCCGCGCAAAATCGATGCCGAGCAGCGCAAGCCGGTTCAAAAAGACGGACCGGTGCAGATCAAGAAACGCCGCCTCTTCGCTCTTAACCCGCCGGTTCTCCCGCAAATCCAGCTCCAGATCGGTAGCGACGGCCGACTTATACTTCTCCAGCTTCAGACGCTTCAGATGCCGGTTCAGATCGTCCTGAATCGGCGTCTGGCTAACCCCCTCGGGCAGCGCGCCGATCGCCGTGCCGATATCCGTGCGGGCCAGCGCCTCGGCCACTGAGCCCAAGTCCCCGAACCCGAGACAGACAACGGCCGCATCCCGCAAGTCCCCCCAGGTCGGCATGCCGCCCCCGCGCAGCGAGGCGAGCGATTCGGCGAGCCGTACCCCCTCGATGACGGAAGCGGTGGAGCGATACGTTCCGCTTTCCCGCAGATACAAGGCCACTTGCGACAAGTAAAGCGACGGCAGTCTGGACGCGTCCTGCCGGTTCAAGCAATCCCACATCCGCTCGAAATAAGCCGGGGCCTGATTGCCCGCGCCGTAGCCGGATTGAACGGACAGCTTGTAGTACGAATAAGGCATCAGCGTCAGCTTGGTGGACGCACGAGGCAGCTTGCGCGTTTCCTCGTCCGACATCGCAGGCAACGTTAAATCCATCGCCGAGACGTGATGCGCCCCAGTCACGACCACGATGCGGTCCGATGGTCTGGCGGCGTCCAGCGCTTGCCGGATCTTCCGCCGCATGTAAGCTTCACGCACGGCGTTGTAGGACGATTCCCGCGGGTCATGCGCCCGCTCTTCCTGCTCCAGCAGCTCGCGCATTTCCGCGGAGAACCGTTCGATGGCGTGACGATACGCTTCTTTGCTCGGACTATTCTCGAAATGCCGCTCCCAGTAGCTGTCGTAATCCGGCTCCCCGGCCAGCTCGGCAACCCGCTCGTACAGCTCGTTCTGCCGCCGGTAAAAGGCTCTGCGTTCCGCCAGCGCATCCTGCCGGCCCGTTTGACCGTCCTCGCGATCCGTTTGTTCGCCTTCCTGGTCCGGTTCCTCCGGGCCCGCGCTTGCGCGTCTTGCCGCTTGCAGCGTCACCGCCACATCGGAAGGAAGATCAATGAACTCGGCGTGAACCCCGTTTTCCGCCGCCCATAGAAAAGCCTGGTATTCGGGAGAATACGAAGCCAAAGGGAATACGAGCGTACGAACCGGAAGCTGATCGGTATAAGCAAGAATCGCGATGGGCGGCACGACGCCGCGGGAAGCGATCTGCCCGATCAAGTCCCCCGCATCCGAAGGCCCTTCCACCAGCACGACCTGCGGCCGGATTTCGTCCAGAAACGCCCGCAGATGATAGGCGCCCGCCGGCGACAAATGGCGGATGCCAAACACATGGACTCTCCCGTCACTAGTGCTCAATCGTTCATCTCCCGGCATGCGTTGTACAGACTCCGCCATTCCGATCCCCGCTTTTTCATCACATTTTCCAAATATTCTTTCCAGGCAATACGGTCCTTCTCCTCATCCTTCACAATCGCGCCTTGCAGAGCGGCAGCTAAATCCTCCTCTTGAATCCGGCCGTTTCCGAAGCTGGCGGCAAGCGCCATGCTGTTCGTCAATAGCGAGATGGCTTCCGCCGTCGAGATGACGCCGCTCGGCGATTTCAGCTTCTCCTTGCTGTCTAGCGTCACCCCGGCGCGCAGCTCCCGGAAAATGGTAACGATCTTGCGCACCGCTTCCTCCTCCGGCAATGCCGCCTGTAGCTCGTAGTTGGCGGCAATTTCGCCGACGCGTTTGCGTACGATCTCAACTTCCGTTTCCAGACCGGACGGCGACGGCAGCACCAGAATGTTGAACCGGCGCTTGAGCGCGGCGGACATCTCATTCACGCCACGGTCCCGCGTGTTCGCCGTTGCGATGATCGAGAAGCCTCTGGCTGCCGACACCTCGCGGCCCAGCTCGGGGATGGAGATCGTTTTTTCCGACAAAATGGAAATTAGCGCATCCTGCACCTCGGAGGCGCAGCGGGAAATTTCCTCGAAACGGGCGATCCCGCCGCCCTCCATCGCCCGGTAAATCGGGCTCTTGAGCAGCGCTTCATCCGACGGGCCGTGCGCCAGGAGCATCGCATAGTTCCACGAATAGCGGACATGCTCCTCGCTCGTTCCGGCCGTTCCCTGAACAACCTTGGACGAGTCGCCGTGGATGGCGGCCGTCAAATTCTCGGAGAGCCACGATTTCGCCGTTCCCGGCTCCCCGATCAGCAGCAGCGCCCGGTCCGTCAGCAGCGTCGCGACAGCAATCTCCACCAGCCGCGTGTGGCCGATATATTTGGGCGTAATGTTCACACCGCCCGCCTTTCCCCCGGTAATAAACGTAAGCACCGACCGCGGCGACAACTGCCAGCCCGCCGGCTTCGGGTCTTGATCCGCTTCCTTCAACGCTTCCAGTTCCTTGGCGTACAGCTGCTCCGCAGGCAGCCTCAATACATTTTGCTTTTGATCCATTCGGTCCATTCCGCTCCTTTGCCTGTTTCCGATTCATCGCTCGTTTTCGTTTTAAGCCGCTCCGCCACTTCAAGCACCTGCTGCTTCATGCTTTCGTAAGCGAGCTGGTGGGCAAACTTCTCCAGCCTTTCGGCATAGCTGCCGGGAAGCAGCGACATCAACGCCAATTTGTCCTGGTCCAAATAATAAAACTGCTTGCCGCCCGAAGCTTCGAGCGCCTGCATCAGCAGCTCCGGGGTTTCTTCGTGCCCAATCTTGAACAAGGCAAAGAACAGCGAGACCGTTCTCGACTTCATCTGCTGCGGCGCCACCCCCGCCTTTTTCAACAAGTAATCGGCGACTTTCGTGTCCGGCTCCCGGACGAACCGGCACACCAGTTCTTCTTCGTTGATGTCCACAAACAAATGCACCCAGCGGGGGTCCCACGAAACCGTAGACGACTCCTCCGTATTACGATACACGGTCAGGGCCAGCCGCTCGGTCAAATCGTGCAGCGTACGCAGCAGCTCTTTGGCCAGCGCCTGCTGTTTGCCGCGGCGAATCAGAGGATCGAACTTGTCGTAAACCTCCTCCGGGGACAAGCAGTGAAGCGCCGCTTGAAAGCTGTACGAAATGTGCTTTCCGCCCCACCGCCGGTACAGCGACTCCACAAACCGGTAGCTTTCCGGCTGCTGCATATCGAGCAGAAGTTGTGCCGCATATTGTTGAACGGCCGTCGTTTCTTTGACCATGAAAGCAGGCGAGGACAGCAGCTTTTCCAAAAAGACGCGCACCGCCTCGTCGTTCTTTCCTTTCAGGCATTGCACCGCCACGGACAGCTGCTCCGCCGCTTCCGTCTTCACGTAGCTTCCGTCAAAACCATTCAACCACGCTTCCGCTTGATCCAGTATCCGCTGGGTCAACGTAGGATGAAAGCAAGCTTGAATCGGCTCCACCGCAAGCTCGCGGTCCTTGCCCATCAGCGCTTCGAACAACCGGCCGGCCGCCCGATCGGTCCCCAGCCGGGATAAAGCCGACAAGGCGGCGCGGCGTATTTCTTTTTTCCGCTCGTACGACTTCTCCAGCACAACGTCCTCCAGCTCGGGGTAGTCCCCGAGAATGTCCACGGCCGCTATGCGGACTTCGGCCGAGCCTTCGCCAGCCGCCTGCAGGATCAGTCCGGCAATCGTCGGCCCTTGCAGACGATGGATCAAAGACAGCTTGCGGGCGTCCCCTTTGCCGCCCTGAAGGTTCAACTGCCGGTATAGTATCGGTACGATCGCAGGCCCGATGGACGGAATAACTTCATCGTGCATAAACTCGGCAATTTCCGCATACCCGTCTTCCAAAGCAGCGACCGCGGGTATATGCGTCCGAAAATCTTGAAACAACGAGTCTTTGTACCCTTGGCGGATCACATCCAAGCGGCCGGGCCCGCGTTCTGTCAAAGCCTCGATGAGAGCCTTCATTTTCCGGTACGGAACGGCTGTTACCCCGCGCGTATCCGTCACTTGAACGTCCTCCAGCGTCCCCTGCGCCTCCGTCCGTCCTTGGGTATACAAAATGGAGTGCAGCAGGGTGCCGAGCTCCAACAGTTTGACGGAGGCTTGCTCGGGCTTGGCTTCCGTTACGAGCTGTACGGCATCGGCCAGCCGGTTGAACACCGGCGCGTTCTCTCCGAGCTTGCGCAACTGAGGCAGCAGACGGGTTAGCCGCAGGTCGCCTGTGGCGACGGAACTGCCGGCAATGTACAACCGGCGCACTTCTTGATGCAGATCGGTAAGCACCTGTAAGCTCATGTGATGTTCACGCTACCCGCGTGTCTCCCGGTAATAAATGTAAGCTCGGACCGCGGCGACAATTGCCAGCCCGCTGGCTTCGGATCTTGATCCGCTTCCTTCAACGCTTCCAGTTCCTTGGCGTACAGCCGCTCCGCAGGCAGCCTCAACAATACATTTTGCTTTTGATCCATTCGATCCATTCCGCTCCTTTGCCTGTTTCCGATTCATCGCTCGTTTTCGTTTTAAGCCGCTCCGCCAATTCAAGCACCTGCTGCTTCATGCTTTCGTAAGCGAGCTGGTGGGCAAACTTCTCCAGCCTTTCGGCATAACTGCCGGGAAGCAGCGACATCAACGCCAATTTTTCCTCCCTGCCCGAATAATAAAAGTCCCAAAACTCCCGCGTGCCTACCGAAGCTTCCAGCGCCTGCATCAGCAGCTCCGGGGTTTCTTCGTGCCCGATCTTGAACAAGGCGATGAACAGTTGGACCGTTCTCCACTTCATCTGCGACGGCGCCACCCGCACCTTTTTCAGCAAGTAATCGACGACTTTCGTGTCCGGCTCTCGGACGAACTGGCACACCAGCTCTTCTTCGTCGATGTCCACAAACAAATGCACCCAGCGGGGGTCCCACGCAATTGTAGACGAATCATCCGCTTCTCGATACACGGTCAGATACGGTGCCTCATCCTTGGTCAAATCGTGCAGCGTACGCAGCAGCTCTTTGGCTACCGCCTGCTCTTTGGCGCGGCGAATCAGAGGATCGAACTTGTCGTAAACCTCCTCCGGGGACAAGCAGTGAAGCGCCGCTTGAAAGCTGTACGAAATGTGCTTTCCGCCCCACCGCCGGTACAGTGACTCCACAAACTGGTAGCTTTCCGGCTGCTTCATATCGAGCAGAAGCTGTGCCGCGTATTGTTGAGCGGCCGTCGTTTTTTTGACCATAAAAGCAGGCGAGCACAGCAGCTTTTCCAAAAAAACGCGCACCGCCTCGTCGTTCTTTCCTTTCAGGCATTGCATCGCCACGGACAATTGCTCCACCGCTCCCGTCATCACGTAGCTTCCGTCAAAATCAGCCAGCCACGCTTCCGCTTGATCCAGTATCCGCTGGGTCAACGTAGGGTGAAAGCAAGCTTGAATCGGTGCCACCGCAACCTCGCGGTCCTTGCCCATCAGTGCCTCGAACAACCGGTCAGCCGCCCTTCCGGTCCCCAGCCGGGATAAAACCGACAAGGCGGCGCGGCGTATTTCTTTTTTTCGCTCGTACGACTTCTCTAGCACGACGTCCTCCATCTCGGGGTAGTCTCCGAGAATGTCTACGGCCGCTATGCGGACTTCGGTCGAGCCTTCGCCGGCCGCCTTCAGAATTAACTCGGCATTCGCCGGCCCTTGCAGACGATGGATCAAAGACAGCTTGCGGGCATCCCCTTTGCCTCCCTGAAGGTTCAACTGCCGGTGTAGTACCGGTATGACCGCAGGCCCGATAGACGGAATAACTTCATCGTGTATAAACTCGGCAATTTCCACGTACCCGTCTTCCAAAGCGGCGACCGCGGGCATATGCGTCCGAAAATCTTGAAACAACGAGTCTTTGTACCCTTGGCGGATCACATCCAAGCGGCCGGGCCCGCGTTCTGTCAAAGCCTCGATGAGAGCCTTCATTTTCCGGTACGGAACGGCTGTTACCCCGCGCGTATCCGTCACTTGAACGTCCTCCAGCGTCCCCTGCGCCTCCGTCCGTCCTTGGGTATACAAAATGGAGTGCAGCAGGGTGCCGAGCTCCAACAGTTTGACGGAGGCTTGCTCGGGCTTGGCTTCCGTTACGAGCTGTACGGCATCGGCCAGCCGGTTGAACACCGGCGCGTTCTCTCCGAGCTTGCGCAGCTGAGGCAGCAGCCGGCTTAGCCGGAGGTCGCCCGTGGCGACGGAACTACCGGCGATATACAACCGGCGTACTTCTTGATGCAGATCGGTAAGCACCTGTAAGCTCATGGATTCTCTCCTTGCTTTAATAAATAAACCTGACGATTTCGCTTGATGTCACAAGAGCGAGCGGCTGAGCCAACAGCCTTCCCTCCGCAAAATCGTGCTCGAACATAACCAGCATAGCCTGGTCCTGCGTATCTCCGTGCTTGAGCATCGGCAGCAGCTGCGTGCTCGACTGGCCCAGCGCCGAAATATCGCCGAGAACGATCCGTTTGCCCTGCTCGTCCTCCAGCACGTAGTCCTCCCCGATCCGGCCAAGCTTGGCGTAGTGAAGCAGCATCACCGGATGTTTATCAGACAGCGGGTTTTTCAATTGATTTTTGACCGTCTTGGCCGCCTCGACATACGAACGCCGGGCATGACTCCGGATTGTCCCGTGGTCCTCCGGCTTCATATCGCGGACCGTCATGTCCTCCCATCGCGCCCGCGGATTCAAGTCTCCCGGGTATACGAGCAGCTCCTTCGCGGAAACGACCGAGAAGAACGAATCCTCTTCCTTCAAATGCTTCGCCGCCCGGAACGGTCTGTAGCTGCGGACCGCAAAAATATCTCCGCTCTGCAGCTCCATCCAAAAGCCCTCATCGACGTACTCACCTCTTGCCTCATCCGTATACGAACGGAAGGTGAGCTGCGCCAATTCCGCCTGAAGCCGGGCCAATCCATGCTCGCGCAGCTCGGCCAGCTGCCAGGCATGCCCGAGCTGTTCTTCCAAGCTGCTTTCCGTATCCGGCGGAAGCTCGGGATTTTGCTGTCTTTCCGTTACATAGTCCCTGCTTTTCTTAACCAAAGACTGCAATACGGTTAAGCGGTCCATCGCTTCCGTGTACACGCGCTCACGATCTTTGGACGTACGCAGCATAAAGAGCAGCTCGCGAAACGCCGCCTGAACGCCGGGAATATAGTAGTTTCCAAGCTGCTTCGCTTGGTCTTCCATCATCTTTGCCGTTTTTGCATCGAGTCCCGCCAGCCCGTTCTGCACAATCTGGTGAACCAGCTTTTCCAATAAGCCGATGCCTTCGAGCTGGGCGGCCCGTTTCTTGGCCAAGGCCGATTTGTTCGGCTTTCGCTTGACGGTCTTCTCTTCTCCGGCAACCGCCGCGTCCTTCTTCTTCTCTTCCCGTTTCTCCGCCTTGTCCCGCTTGTCCGCGATGTCCTGGGGAATCGCATCAACCTGGAATTCTTTACCGAGAACATAGGCGTACATCAAGCCTAAAATATGCTTGCACGGAAATTGCCGGCTCGGGCAGCTGCAGCGAAACACGGGGCTGTCCGGCTTGACGAAATCGACGGAGCACCGGTACGGCTCCTTGCCGCTCCCTTTGCACTCCCCAAAAATGAGCGTTTCGTCTTCCGACCGGCCCAGCTTAGGAAAGCTGTTTTTCTTGACCAGATCCCTGCCGTTCTTGATCGCAGCGGCATTTAACGCAACGGAATCTACATAAGCTTCTGTCATTGTAGCTATCATCGCATGCTCCTTGGGAAAAATATGGTGATCTTAACCTTTTTCCACATGCAGGGGCCTATTTCCTTTTTTTTAATGTCAAAAAAATGGCATTTCTCCGACGTCGATGGCTCGAAAATATAAAATACCGTCGAATCGTGTCGAAGCCTTGGAATTTTTCCTTTCAAAGGCTATAATGTCATCAGAGTGAATTTGGCAGAAGAAATGGAAGTGGATTGAACTTGCGAAAAATTGGAAGAAACGAGCCGTGTCCCTGCGGCAGCGGAAAGAAGTACAAGCACTGCTGCCTCCTGACCGGTGAAGCGCCTCAACTCCAAGCGGCAGCGCCGAATTCCGGATCGCCGTCCCTCAGTCGGCCTTCAACGGATCAAGGTCCGTCTCTCAATGCGGAAACGGTGCAGACGCTCATTGAGGTTCTGGACTGGCCTCAAGACATATATCAATCCGTCGCCGGACAATTATCCGAGCAGATGGCGGGAACCTTCGATTGGCAGCGCATTACGGAAGCGGTAGCTTTGTGGCATGCCTATGCCTCCCACGAACGGCCGCAGATCCGTAAAGCGGACGTGATGCTCGCCGCTCTGGAATACGCCATCGCCTCCATGCACGGCGTTGCCGAAGTGACGCAATCGGCGCTTTCGGCCAAATACAGCGTCTCCTCCGGTTCGATCGCCCAGCGGGCGCAAAAAATTGCGGAGTTCGCCGAGAAAATGAAAAACGGCAAATAAAAACGTAAGCTACGCCGCGCAAAACAAAAACCGTTCTCCCGGCTCATCGGGAAAACGGTTTTTTTGTCGTTTTGACGAAAAAATGGTCAATTTGTCGCCGCACGGAGGCCCACGAACATGCAGTACAACAGCCTGGACCGTGAAAGAGGCATGGAAAGACCTACTACCGCTGCAGGATTTACACCACAAGTCATCCATCTTAGTATTGGAAACGAAATGTATAGCGCTTACATTTCCCTTGTCCATCGTCCCTGAGAATTACCGGAAGGTAGCGGGAGGTGATCCGTTTTTTTTGCCATTCCGGCCATTGCCGGAACTCCAAAAAATTTGGAAAGGAAGTAGCGTGCGATGCGAAAATTATTGTTGCTTATTGTCGGCTTAACCTTGATTGTGAGCGCAAATTTTGCAGTTGCCGCCGATCCGGCCCCGGTTTCGGTTCAGACTGCCGCAGCCGGAGGCGCCACCGTACCGAACGTGCAGCAAAAAATGAGCAACTGGTGCTGGGCGGGCGTATCCGTACCGATCCTGCAGCATTACGGAAAGTTCGTTTCTCAAGAGGAGTTTGTACGATATGTCAAAGGCGGGCTCTACAACGCCCCTGCCACGACAGGCGAAATCATGTACGGCTTGAAGCGTTACGGCGTCAACAGCAGCGACTTCTACTATCTTCCGACGCTGCAATGGGTCCAAAACGAGGTCAATGGAAGCCGTCCGATGGTTGCTTTTATCCGCTGGACGAACGGGGCGGCCATCGGTCACTTCTTTGTTCTTGACGGCTACTATTCCGGAACCGGCGGAAACCAATACGTGTCTTATATGGACCCGTGGTACGGCGATCATTATTCTCAAACGTTCAACTCTTGTGAACTACCCGCCACCTACGCTTCGCTTAGAGGTGGGGGCTTCTAAGGTAATCGTACCTAGCGGTACGAAATTTACTTAGCTATCGAGCCTGTTCCATGCTCTATATATGATTATGCTAACAATCGCAATCCTTCACGCTTGATATTGATCGAAGCATTCCAGTCTCGATCTGCAACAAAACCACATTCGCAGTGGAATGTACGATCAGAAAGAGATAGAGACTCCTTCACTTGACCGCAACTTGAACATGTTTTGGATGAGGGAAACCACTTATCTATTCTAATAAGCCTTTTCCCTTGCTCCTCCAACTTGTATTGGAGAAATGTCGTGAACATGCCCCATGCATTATCGGCAACGCTTTTGCCGAAATGAAGGGCTTGTGACATTCCCTTCATGTTGAGATCTTCGATAACTACGCAATCATACCGTTTCGCTAATCTGTGCGATTCCTTATGTAGAAAGTCTTTTCTTTGATTTGCTATTCTTTCGTGCAGTTTTGCAACGTTCAATCGTTGCTTATGCCAACGGTTAGAACCTTTCTTTCTGCGTGATAGAATACGCTGTTCCTTCGCTAATTTCTCCAAGGCTTGACGATAAAAATGAGGGTAATTGGCTGTCTTCTCCTCTTCACTTTCAACAAATAAGCTGTTCATGGAAAAATCCAAGCCAACAACAGCTTGTACTTCTTTTGGTACAGGTTGATGTTCGTATTCGGTGAGGATCGAAATATAGTATTTTCCTGTTTTTGTTCGAGAAACCGTACAAGACTTGATGATGTGATGTGACGGAATTTCTCGATGCTGCTTCATTTTTACAAGTTTCAGTTTCGGTAATTTGATACAGCCATCCAAGAGCAAGATGTTCCCGTTGACCACGTTCGTTGTATAGGACTGCTTTGCTTTGCGACTTTTGAACTTCGGAAATTCAGCACGTCTGGAAAAGAAGTTTTGGTATGCCTTTTGCAGATGGAGCTGAGCGTTTGCTAACGCAAGGCTATCTACTTCCTTTAGCCAAGGGTGCTCACTCTTGTATTTTGCAGGTGTAGGTAACTTTTGTTTCTTCAATGCATCTGGATCATCCTTGAATTGTTCGTAGGTTTCCTTTCGTTCAGCCACCATTTTGTTGTAAATAAAACGAACGCAACCGAAGGTTTTTGCTAGCAGTTGTTCTTGTTGAGGCGTTGGGTACAATCGGAACTTATAGGCCTTGTTTGCTATGTCGAATCACCTCACTTCATCCCTTGTGGAAACTCTTTTTTATCAGCAACAAACATTTCTTTCACATAGTCAGATATGGCATCATCCATCACTTTTCTACGATATTTCAAAACCAAAACAAGATGTTAATACATAGAGAACACCGAATGATTGCTTTTGTCTAACCTCATTGATATAATGGCCTTTCTTTTATCTAAGACTGATTATATCTCATCATAGAAAATATGGCAATAAAAAAGACTTTAGGCTTCGCCTACCGAAATTCATCTCCCACTTTCATCAAGCTTCGCAAGATTTAGAAGTGGGAGACTTCTTTCGGAGGGAAGTTAAAAGCAACAATCGTTTCGTATGGAGCGGAACGATTCGTACGAGCAGATAAGAAAGGGAAAGGGGTGGAATCATGGGAAAACGGAAGCTTTTCATGTTAACGACAGCGATCATGACGGGAGGTCTTCTATTCACTATGGCCGGATACGCCGCTTTCAACTCTCCTGAGCAAATCGGCTTGCAGGACTTTATTCAAATCCATCAACAGCAGAAGGAGAAAAGTTTGGTCGGCGACTCCCTCTCCGCCGCGCAATTATCCGAATTTAGCCTCGCGATCGACGCCACGGCCACGGCCGAACAAATTCAGGCCTATTCGGACGCCTCTTTCAAGAAGCTGCTCCAGTCGACAAACGAACGCCTGTGGTTCGTCATGAATAACGGCGTACCGGAAGGGATTCTGATTGCGAACGACAAAGAGCCGGTGAAGATGGGCGGTAAAAACCGGAGTAAAGATTTGCTGAAGCTGTACCATAGCGCTCGCGGACTTGCAGCGAACGACGAACAGGTCCGCTATGTCGAATTCGAAGGACAGGGCATGCTCCTCGTGCTTAACGGCAAAGCCGAGTCCGTCTTTCTGTCCCAAGGGCTGGCATCGCTGCTCCAGCTTCCGGAAGGCCAGGCGCAGCCGCAAGACGTTATCGCGAAAATGAAGGCAAGGATCGCCTCAGCCTCTGCGCAGCAGGAATGATCGAAGTCTGGGCGCAGATTTGAAAAAGGCCGTCGGGAAATCCGGCGGCCTCTTCCATAAAAACTACAACCCGAAAACTTGTCTGGCCGTTTGCGTCGTCGCTTCGGCCACTTCCTCCGTGCTTTTGCTCGTACAAACGGATACGGCCTGCAAGATGTGCGGCAGAAACGCGGGCTCGTTGCGTCCGTCCGCCGGCTTGACGGGCAAATCCCGCGGCGTCAGGAACGGGGCGTCCGTCTCGATCATCAGCCGGTCAAGCGGGATGCTCCGCACCAGCTCCCGCAGATGCTTGCCCCGCCGCTCGTCGCAGATCCAGCCCGTAATCCCGATATACAGTCCCATATCGAGATACGTCTTCAGTTCGCTTGCGCTGCCGGTGAAGCAGTGGACGACCGCCCGGTCAATCCGGTGCAGATGCGTCTTCAAGATGCGGACGAAATCCGCATGCGCCTCCCGCTCGTGCAGGAACAACGGCATCCGCAGCTCGCACGCCAGCATGACCTGCGCTTCGAACCACTTTCGCTGCACATCGCGCGGAGAGAAGTCGCGATTGTAGTCCAAGCCGCATTCTCCGATCGCTACGACGGAAGGCAGCTCGGCCAGCTTCCGCAGCCGTGCCAGCGTGTCCGGGCCGCAGTTGCGGGCGTCGTGCGGATGGATGCCTGCGGTAGAGTACAGCTTGCCCGGGAACCGGGCCGCATACCGCGCGGCTTCTTCACTGTTCCTCATGTGCGTCCCCGTCAAAATAAGCGGGGAGACGCCCTCCGCTTCCGCCCGCGCGACGACCTGGTCGCGGTCCGGATGAAACGAGCGGTGCATCAGGTTGACTCCGATATCAATTAACGACGGCTTCTTCATTGTTTGTTCGCTCCTTTCCCATCGTCTATGGCGCAGCAGGACGCCGGCACCTCGTCGGCCAACCACACTTCATTTCCCGCGAAATAAAACGTTACGCCCATGCTGCGAGCCTTGACCGTATCCACGCGAAGGATGACAAGCTCCCCTCGGCGGCTGCCCGCCAGGGTGGCGAACTGCAGCCCTTCGGACAAATGCACGTACTGGCGGCCCATCGAGCGGATGCCTTCCCGCAGAATCGCCGGCGCGGCATGACGATTCGTGCCATGATACAGCGTCTCGGGCGGATTGCCAGACTCGTAGCGAATCTTCTCGTAGCTGTGCCCGTATCGGACGCGGATGCGGCCATTCGCGATTTCGAAGCGCTGCTTATCGCAATTGCGCACGACCTGCTCTACATCCTGCAGCGTGATCGACGCCCACCTGGGCTGCGATTGGATGATGCGCATCATGTCCTTTAATTCACACGATCCGTCCGTCGGGTCCAGGACGAGCCCGAACGCTTTGGGATCATGCCTCAATAGTTTGGTCATAAATTTGCTTAAGCGAATTTCCGTTTTTTCATTTAACATGTTTGATCTCTTCCTTATTTATCAAGTTCACATGACCAGACTAGCTGGCCGTTTCGTATGCCGGTTGGCATAGGCGGAGGCGGCGTTCTGTCACATTATGAAATGTGAGGTCATCCTGCATGGTAAAAAGATTTGTTCGCTTCATGGTAGTCACCTGTACAACGTACACGGCATCCTTTCGTTATGTATTTGGTTGGAGCCGGCGGGACTTGAACCCGCGGCCTCCGGTCTGACGAACCGGCGAGAACTCCCGCTTCTCCACAGCTCCATGTGAGTATAGGGGAAGATGGAATCGAACCACCGCTCGCGGCTTCAAAGGCCGCTGCCTTACCACTTGGCGATTCCCCTGAGTTGGACGGATAGGCGCGGGGACGGCCCGCAGGTCTGCCAGCCGCCGAATAATAGCAGCAACCTCTGTGACAACTTCCTATCCAAGATAAAATGGTGACGCATGGGGGATTCGAACCCGCCGAGTGCACGAGTGAAAGTCGTGTGGCTTAACCGCTTGCCGAATGCGCCGCGTTAAAAATGAAAAAGACTGCTAGCTCACGCGCTTTTCTTCCGCCCGGATTCGTTCCAAGGCATAAGAAAAGCCGCCGTGATCCGGCAGCCTTGTATCTCCGTATTTCACATACGCCGAAGCGTATGTCAGAATCGCCCGACCTTCGGGGAAGGAGGGGTTCGGAGCAGACCAAGACTACTGGACTTTGTTTGGTATTCAAATTGGACCTCGTGAACATGGACAATCTTATCATGATTCGTCATCGCTACTCTCTCCTTCCACGTGGATTTAAGCAAACAAAAAAGCTGCGCTTCGTCCCTTTTTCCCGCCACGAAGGCAAAAGAAAAAGGCTACGACGATTCGCAGCCTTACCTACCGAATTCCAATTACGATGCGTCTGAAAGCGCCAGACATCGTACAGGTACGCGAAAGCTACGTAAAAAGCGTTGGTTATGAAAGGAATCATGAGCGGAACCTTGCTCGGTATGTAACAATTGTTCGAATGCGTTATGCTTTCTCATGTTCCTAACCTCCCTTCGCTTTATGTTGTTCATCAAGTTGGTGAAATCTTATCATGCCTACTGCGAGCACGTCAACCATTATTTTTGTAAAATTGTATTTCTTTAACTTTCGCTTGTTCACGACCGCGACGCATCCCCGCAAAATAAAGGCCTTTCCGGGACGGAATCCGGGCGCTTTGCGGGGACTTCGGTTGAGTGGAACCCTTTGTTGGTTTAACTATTTATCTGCGTGATGACCGCATCAGCCATAGAAAATAAGGCGCTCCGAGGAGCGAGACGATCAGACCCGACGGAATTTCTTTGGGTGGCAGCAGATTGCGGCCGACGATATCGGCCAATACGAGCAGGACGGCCCCAAGCAGCGCAGCGAGCGGCAAGAGCCGACGATGATTGTGCCCGATTAGAAGGCGCGCCGCATGAGGGGCAATCAGCCCCACGAAGCCAATTGTGCCTACGATCGATACAGCCGCTGCCGCCAGCGCCACGCCGATCGCCGCCGCTCTCAGCCGCGTCTGCTCGACGTTGACTCCAAGGCCCAGCGCGCCCTCCTGACCGAAGGCCAAAATGTCGACCCTCCGCCCGATCATCCATGCCAGCGGCAGCAGCAGCACAGGCCATACAATGAGCTGCGCCAGTTCCTCCCAGCCGCGCGCGTACGTGCTGCCGGAAATCCAGACTAACCCCACGGCCACGTTCATTTTGGACTGGACGACGATGAGCTGAATGACGGCCAAGCCGCACGCGGATACCGCGATCCCGACGAGCGCCAGCACGGCCGGCTGCAGGCCCGTTTTGCGGGCGATGAGATAGACGATCAGCGCCGCGGCGATCGCTCCGGCGAAGGAGGCAAACGGCAGCAGCGCGATTGGCAGCCCCGGCCAAACGAGCAGCAGAAGCAGAGCGCCGACACCAGCCCCCGCTGAAACGCCGACGATGGACGGATCGGCCATCGGATTGCGCACGACCCCCTGCAGCAGCAGGCCGCTGACCGCAAGCGCCGCGCCGGCGCAGGCCGCGACGAGCATCCGGGGCAGCCGCTGGTCGAGCACAATCGAGCGGGCCAGCTCGGGGCCTTCGCCTTGAATCACTGCCAGCACGTCTTGCAGCGGGACTTTCACATCGCCGAAGATCATGCCCACGATCGTGATCGCAACGAGCAGCACCCCGAATATAGCGAGGAGCGCCCGGTACGAGAGGAAGCGGGCCGTCGTGCCAAGCGACGTGGCGGACGACTTCGGCACCTCGCGGTGCTTTTGCGCCGCCCGGTAAGATAAATAGGCGAGACAAGGCCCTCCGATGAGCGCCGTCACGGCGCCTACCGGAAGCTCGCCGTACGAATCGTTGTTGGCAAGCCGGGTGCCGACATCGGCAGCCACCAAAATGACGGCCCCCCATAAGAAGGAGGCCGGAATGAGCAGCTTGTGGCTGCGCACCCCGATCAAGCGGACCAGGTGCGGCGCGAGCAGCCCGACAAAGCCGATCGGCCCGACGATACTGACGATTACCGCGGCAAGCAGCAGCGCCAGAACCAGACTGATCAGCCGGATTCGGCCCACATGCTGACCGAGCGACTGCGCCGTCTCCTCGTTGAGCAGCAGCAGGTCTAGCGAACGGGAGAGAACCAGAGCCAGCGCGGCGGCAGCCGCAACCCATGGCCAAGCGGCGCTAACGCCACTCCAGTCGTTCTGCACGAGCGTGCCGCTGCCCCACAGAAACAGGCCGCTCGTTTGCTCTTCGAACATCAACTGCAGCGCGCCGGTCATCGCGGACACGGCCATTGATACGATCATTCCGGCCAACGTCATGCGCAGCGGCGTCGCGCGCAGTCCCCCGGCGAGAGAATAAGCCAGCACCGCCGCGAAGATGGCGCCACCGAACGCCACCAGCATCGGCGAGACGCCCATCCATGACGGGGCGAACACGGTAGTCGCTACGACGGCGAAATAGGCGCCTGCATTGATGCCGAGCGTACCGGCCGAAGCCAGCGGGTTGCGGGTAATCGTCTGCAGCAGCACGCCCGCGACCGCAAGCGCCCCGCCCGCCAGCATGCCGGCGATTACTCGCGGCAGCCGCAGCGTGCGTACGATCTGGTGCTCGGCCGTATCCTGCGGAGCGAAGACCGCTTCAAGCACCATGCGGGGAGTCAAATCGGCGGCACCCTGCATCACATGGACGACCATGAGCAGGAGGAGGAGCGCCGCTCCTCCTCCGAACACGAGAACGGGCGGGGCCCATCCGCGCATAAAGAAAGCAGCGTTTACGCCGCTTCTTTCCGTTCTCATTTGGTCAACGCCGCCGCCGCTTTTTCAGCGATCAGTTGTGCCGACAGCGGTCCGCCGAACAGCCACGTATCGCCACCCATCGCGTACATCCGGTTTTCCTTAACGAAATCAAGGTTTTTCCATACCGGATTTTCCTTCAACTGGTTGGCGAAAATGTTATCGTCATCCTGCACGATGTAGAAGAAATTCGCTTTCTTCATGGCAAGCAGCGGCTCGACGCCCCCTTCTTCAAAGGTCTGCACGTAGCCCTTCGGCTTAAACGCGTTTTTCATCCCCAGCTTGATCAGCACCTTGGCCGACATCGCGTTATCCGACATGATGCGCATCGTCGGCGATTTTTTCATCGAGAAAGCTTGAACAAGGATGAATTCGGAGTCCGCTTTGCCCGCTTTTTTCACTTTTTCGGCCAAACCGGCAATCGCGGTGTCAACTTCCTTCAGCACTTTCTCCCCTTCGCCCTTCTTGTTCAGCGCGTCCGCGACAATTCGGAAATTTTTCTCCATCATCGCGTAAGCATCCGGCTCCTTTTCCGTGTTCGGATGGAACACGATGGTCGGCGCGATCGCTTTTAATTTATCGTAGAAGGCTTCGACGCGGTTGGTTGCGATGATCAAATCCGGCTTCAGCGCGGAGATTTGCTCCAAGCTCGGCTCTGACCGACTGCCGACATCCTTCACGTCCGGGGACAGCTCGTGCTTCACCTTCACCCATTTTTTGTAGTTTTCGACATCAGCAATACCGACCGGCTGTACGCCCAGCGCCAGCACACCCTCGACAACCGACCATTCGATGGCGACAATGCGCTGCGGCGTGCCTTTGATCTCTGTTGTGCCAAGCAGATGCTTGATGGACCGAGCCGACGGATCTTGCGATTTGCCCTGTTCTTGCGTCGAAGCTTGCTCCGGCTTCTTGGCGTCAGTGCCGGAAGCGGCTTTCGGAGCGGAAGAAGTATTGGGATTCGCCGTTCCGCAGCCGGCGATGAATAGTATGGCGCAGCAAAAAACCAATAGAACATAATGCATGGATCGTGACATGATGCAGCCCCCTAAGTATGTACTTTTGTTGATAATAATTCTCATTATCAGTTAATAGTTTAAATTGCTATCCTGCATCTGTCAATCCCCAGTTGTTCGGAATGGATTAGGAGATACTCACCAAGGTGAAAGGGGTCGGCCAATGGACCTCTTTAGGGCGAATGAACGTGCTGTCTCCGGGCGATGTGGGGCTGGTACGAGGGGCCCGATGGCTTTTTGCAGCAGAAAAAAGACGGCAGCCCTTTGGCGCAGCATGTGCCAAAATCAGCTGAACAGCACATGGAGCTTGGCTTTGAAGTCAATTGAATAGTCGGATTGACAAACATAGAAAAACACCTCTTCGTTTGATAAAGTGAGAGTGTTAAAGTCTACACTACCACGCAGAAGAGGTGTCTTTTCCATGATAGAGCAAAAGCAGTCTCTCGATCAACTGCCAAAAGAAATCAAACTGGCTTTTCAAGAATTGAACGTCATCAAACACTTGAATAGCGCGTGTTTCAAGAAGAAGTTCGGTTGCGCCTATCTATTTCGCCTTGTATTCATCCTCCTGTTCTATCAGAAGAACTGGTTTCGACTGCTCGAAAGCAAGAAAGGCGGGGCATTTCCCGGCAAGGATGCGGTGTACCGTTTCTTGAATCACGGAGGTTATGCCTGGCGACGACTCCTCATGTCGCTCAGCTCCGAAACGATTGCACGAATGGAGCCCTTGACCTCTGAGTGCCGGGAAACCGCACTCATCTTCGACGATTCCATGTTCGAACACAACCGGAGTAAAGCTGTCGAGATGCTGGCGCGCTTTAAGGATCATACGGCGCCTTCTACAAGGGCTTTCGCATGCTGACGATGGGCTGGTCCAAGGGCACTCCTTTGTCCCGGTGGACTTTGCGCTGCTCAGCTCTGTCAAATCCAGCATAAACGGGATGATGGATAGCATCGACAAACGGAGTCATGGCTACAAGCGTCGGAAGGAAGCATTGTGCTCGGCTCCGCACGTCATCGCTGCCATGCTGGACCGGGCCATCCAAGCCGGAATCTCGGCACCGTTTGCGCTCATGGACAGCTGGTTTACGCATGCGCCGCTGATTCGGGAAGTCCTCCGCCGCGGGATGCATGTCATCGGCATGGTCAAGAACGATAACAAGCGCTATCTGGTGGACGGGCAGCGGCTGAACTTGAAAGAACTCTATGTTGCCGCACCGCGCGTAGAAGGAAAAA
This sequence comes from Paenibacillus sp. MZ04-78.2, assembly GCF_024213375.1. Lineage (GTDB taxonomy): Bacteria > Bacillota > Bacilli > Paenibacillales > NBRC-103111 > Paenibacillus_G. The sequence goes on from NZ_JANAVJ010000014.1 coordinate 111,807, forward strand.
AACGCTATATCCTTCGTCTCATTCGCACTCATCTCTCACCGGGTATTCTCCGTCATCGCTCCAAGAAAAACGAGTGGCTTGCCCTTCTTTCAACAGACCTGAGTTTGAGCGCTCAGGACATCATCCGGATCTACCGGATGAGCTGGGACATCGAGGTCTTCTTCAAATGCAGACTATGATTCAGCGTCAACTCCAGAAGTGGATCGTAGCTTTGCCCAATTACATCAAGGCTTATCTGCCAGTTCAGTTATTAAAAAGGAGTATAAGATAGACTTGCACTAAACGAGAGTTGGGTGATATCAGCTGCTGAGGGATCAGTCGATGCAAGCGTCCTTATACGAATACCAATACGATCACCCGCAGCCACTATTAATGATCCCGCGATATTTCTATTCGTTGCCGTACGGAAAGTACCGGCAGTAATTATATTATTTGGAAATCCAAATCTAACCGAGCTAGTCAGCGGAGTTGTCACGTAAGGTGAAGAAATATGATCAATCCCGTTATTTGGGACTGAAGGTGCGCGGAAAACTGTAAAATCATATTGAAGACCTAGAGTATTTATAGAAACCACTGAAGCAACCAATAAATCTACACTTATTTGTAAATTTTGAATGGTACCCGCAAAGGGAATTGGAAAAGCAAAGCCGCCTGCTTCTGGTGGCATAGTTGATTCTCCAGAACCGCCAATAACTTCAACCGTATGATTACCAAAACCCATTAAAATTGGAGCAGCTGAGACTACTGTAGCACCACTGAGGATGATACCCGTTGAAAAAGGAATTAATCCTCCCGTTCCTGCACCCTGAGGTCCTGCTGGTCCTTGTTCACCTTGAGGTCCTGCTGTCCCTTGTACACCCTGAGGTCCTGCTGGTCCTTGTTCACCTTGAGGTCCTGCTGGCCCACCTTGAGGTCCTGCTGGCCCTTGCTCACCCTGAGGTCCTGCTGTCCCTTGTACACCCTGAGGTCCTGCTGGTCCTTGGAACCCCCGTGGCCCTTCTGGACCTGGAGGTCCTGGAGGACAATTACATCTTCCCATCTTCTCATCTCCCTGTTATCAAACATGATTCATCATATTCAAAATTTAAAAAGATAAAGCTTGTAAATGCCTATCCAACTTTAAAAATAGGTAAATAGAGCAATATATTCGCTTAGTTTCTGTTCAGCTAGGTGATTGTCCACTACCATATGTTCCACGCTTGCATTAGATAATGAAAGGGATCGAAGGCTAAGGAGTGATGAGAATGAAGAATCGCCCATTCATAGGTATTTTGGTAACTAAAAGGAGCAGTAGAAAAAGAATTTTGAAGCTTTATCAACGTTATCACAATCTAAACCTGAAACTTTACGCCTTTACCCCGGCAGATATTCATTGGAAGGAACAACGTATTATTGGACTAAGCCTGAATAAAGGCATATGGAAACAAAGCTCATTCCCTTTTCCTCATGTCGTCTATAACCGGTGTTTTAACAAAAAAATAAAAATAATGACGATTCAACGCCTAGAGAAGGCGATTGGTAGGAATAAATGTTTTAACAATATCAATTTTTTTAATAAGTGGGATCTCTATAAGCTATTAAAACAATCAAATATTAACTCTTATGTACCAGACACATTTTTATATAATAAAGTGAATGTATCAGAACTATTAGAAAAATATAAACTGGTATACATTAAGCCTATTTACGGATTTAAGGGAGAGTCTGTGTATCGGGTTGAACTAACGGATAATGGTGATGTTCACATCTCTTTGCACAGTTTGGCACCAAGATATATTTGCAGAAAAAATGAAGGCATTCAGGAAAAATTGGATGAAATTCTCGGATTAAAAAAATACATGGTTCAGCAAGGGATTCGTATGAGTCAAATTGATAATCAGTTTTTTGATATCCGGGTCCTTGTTCAAAAAGGTATTCTTGGAGAATGGACGGTTTCCGCCATAACATGTAGAGTAGCTTATGAACATTACTTTAACACGAGTATGTGTGAAGCCATTTATGATGTTGCAGAAATTCTTCCGCGATTATTTCTGCCGAAAAAAATGAATGAAATCCTCCTCCAATCTCTGTATGAGGTAAGTGTAAGAGCTGCACAAGAAGCAGAAACTCATATGGGTTCATTGGGTGAATTGAGTGTGGATTTTGTGTTAGACGAGCATGGAAAGCTATGGATTATTGAACTTAACGGAAAACCACAAAAAAATATATATGAAGACATTAAGTGTTTTAAAGACAAAAAATTAATTTATAGGAGGCCTTTGGAATATGCTTATTATCTCTCAGTCTTGAGTGATAATAAAAAATTGTGAATGTCAAACTCACGTACTTTGTCGGTGAAATAGTCAATGACAATGGCGTGAGCTTTTGTGCGACAGGCTTATAACTGCTTTTCCCGTCGAACCGTCGGTTCAGAGCAAATCGTCGAATAGGCTGGTCTCGGTTTTGGTAGGCCAGCGCTGCCCCCGTTCCCAGTTCAAGACAAAGGATTCGTAGCGCCGGTTCTCCGGGAAAACGTCCAAATTGCCGAAATACCTCTCGATCGCAAGAAGCTGGGACGTATGGGCGCGCAATGCTTCCGCTTTGATGCTCCAGGCTTGTTCCGTATCGACGACAAGCGTTGGTTCATAGCCTTTCTCGGTCAGCGTCTTCGACCGAATGTAGTACAGCTTCTGGATCGAAGGGCACCGCCCGCTCTGTATGGCCGCTGTCGCAAACCGCGAAATCGCCATATGATCGGGGTGAAAGTTGCCGCCGTCCTCCGGGAACGTCACAATGATTTTCAAGCGGTGTTCGTTGATGAAACGGATGACCGCCTCCAGAAAGAGCGTCTCGTCGACCATGTCCAGTTTTCCGTCGGGGAAGCCCAGATGCTCTACTTCCGCAATGCCCAGGACCGCGGCGGCTTTCTCCATTTCCTTGACCCGGATCGCGGCCAGTTCCTCCTTCGTCGCTTGCGCCGCGTAGCCGTTCTTTTGCCCCGCTTCGCCCTTGGTCGCCAGCAGCAGAACGGGCGCATGTCCTTCATCCGCCAGTTGCCGGATCAGGCACGCGCTCAAAAAGGTTTCGTCGTCCGGGTGCGCGTATAAAAATCCGACCGGTTCTCCCATCGTCAGGCGCCTCCTTTTTTAGACCCATTATAGCTTAGACTCCGGTTCAACCCTTGCTTGAAGGGCGGTCAATTGATTGGCGTAAGAATTATTGAACTGGCTTGAGCGATTCGACTTCAGCCTCGGTTAGTCCGCTGGCTTTGACGATGAGCGAAACTTCAATGCCCAAGTCCAGCATATTCTTAGCGATTTCAATAGCTTTCTTACGTTCTCCTTTCTCCGTAGCCCATTCGATCATGGAAGCTTCATCATGCAAATACTTCTGCCGTTCCTCATACAATCGGCGTGCTTCCCGATCCTGGCTTAGAAATTCCAGCGTATCCATCGCTTTCTTCAACGTCGGTTCATTCATCTTCAGCACCTCCCAGTTCGATTTGTCGGCACCCTTCAGAAACAGCAGCCAGTTGATCAAACCGCCTTCCACCGGAATCGCTTGATCGTCCAGCTTGGATAGCTCCATGAAGTGGACTTCGATGTCGTCGCTCAGTTCCAGGCCCGTGTGATCTTCCCTCAGATGGAACACATTATGATAACGGTCGTTGGCAATACACGAGTAGTTCAAGATATTGATCGTCACGCATTTCTTCAGTTCCTTGTAGGTCTGTCCTTCCTGCAACTGGCTGGAGTAGCGCTTGCTCCAGTAGTACAGCGTCCGTTTCTCGATATCGTATTTATTGAAAAGCTGCATTTCGATATTGATTAATTTACCTTCGACGGTCTTCGCCCAAATATCAAAAATGGACTGCTTATCGAGCGGTGCATCTTTATCGGTATACGGATTGAGCAGCACAATTTCGGTCAGCGGCAGCTCGCCGGATTCGGCAAATGTACGATTCAAGAACGCAAGCAGCACATCTTTATTGTCTTCACTGCCAAAGATTCGTTTGAAGACAAAATCATTCCGGGGGTCAAGAAGCTCTTGCATCTGACAATCAACTCCATTTCTTCTTATTATACCATGCTTGGGTATCATTATTGTAGGTGCTTAACCACAGGTACAGGTCAAGGATGATCTCCGAAAAGCATACTTCCATATTGCTAAGCCGTTTCTTTATGAACAGATAGAAGGACATAATCATTCGGGCACTTGTCTTTGCGGCACTCCGGGGGCCTTGCAGCGACTCCGTACCGTTGCAGGGCCCCGAATAAAAATCACGAACACCCGCCTTAACCAAAGTTAGGCGGGTGTCGTTGCGGGATCTCGTCGTGAAACCAACTGCGTAATCAAACGGTAGGTTGTTGACCCCTGCGGCGCGTGGAAACAAACTTGATCTATGTCACTCTATAGGAACGGAATTTTCCGTCTGCTTCGCACCAATACTATTCAACGTCAAAACGAATCAGGACCGCCGTTTTGTCGTCGGATACTTTGAACCGCGGGTATTTGCGGCATTCCTTGTCCTCCGCCTCCAAATCCATCAGCCACTTCGCATAGCCTTCCAGCGACTTTTCCTTGATAAGAGTCACCAACTCGCCAATTCCGTCAGCAGGCGGCTGTGCGCTCGTCTTCGGAGGGAACAACCCGTCGCTCACGATCAAAATCGATCGCAGCCGGATGCGGTTGATCCGCCCGTATTCGATGAAATCGTTCGCCTCTGGCTGCCCGCTGAGTACGGAGTAGCCGCTTAACGTATTCATCCTCGTTTTGTTATTGCGGATGTGCGGCTTCACGAGCTCCCACAGCTCTTCCCGCGTCTGGACGCCGGTGCGGAGGGCTTCCTCCCATATCTTCTTGGACTCGTAATCGATGTGCGCGACCTGGTCGCGGGACATGGTGCGGATCGTCCCGTCGGCATAAGTGGCGGCGATCATGCAATCGCCCACCTGCGCGTAATCGATATAACGGTCGTGAACCCGGACAATCGCCAGTGCGCTGGTCCACAGCGCCGCTGGATCGGTCAGATCGATTCCCGCTTCCTTCATCTTTTCCCTCAGACGGACATTCGCTTGAACGATGGCTTCCTTCAAATCGATGCCCGCCAAGTCCTCCGCCTGCAGCGATTCCAGATACTGCTGAATCGTCCGGGAAGCCAAATATCCTCCGGTTTCCCCGTTAGGCCCGCGGAACGGATGCAGAGAGGTCGCTCCGTCAAGCACCCCGTACATCGATACGCCCGGATTAACGACCAGCGCGTCCTCGTTCCATTCGGCGGTTCCCTTTAGGGTTAACCGCTCTTCAATGCCACAAGCCCGTGCACGCTGGGCAAAAGCGCCTCCTGCTTCCAGGCGGGCAGCTTCGCCAGATCGAATGAGAACTTGCCGCCGATGTAGCGTTCAACCGTGGGCAGCTTATCGGAAGAGCCGACGTACATCCCGGCCTTGCCGTTAATAAAATCGCTTGCCGCCGTATCGTGCTGCAAAGGCTTCATCAGCTTGGATTCGTGCGTCAAATTCCGCCATAGCTCCAGCGCGCTTCGCGTCCGTTCCGCGGCCGAAGCACCGGATTCCTTCGGGGCATAGCTCAGGCTTGCCCAAAACCAGGGCAGCTCTTTATCCACCGTCATCGTGCCGTAGCCCTTCGACACCTCTTCCCCCGGAGGCTCCTTGGCGAGCGACAGCGTCTGCCGGACCTCCTCCCAGGTGCCTAACGCCGGGGCACGCCCGGCCATCCGCTTGAACGGCTCCTCCCGGTAGTAAAGCACAGGCACGCTGCCTCCGAAAGGAACGGCCCAATCCTTGTCCTGATACCGGAACGCGGCGGAAAAGGCCGGAAGAAACATCGGCTTCCCGGCGGTCAACACATCCCCCGCGGGGAGCGCCGCACCGGTGGTCGCGAGTTGGGCGACGCCGTAGAAGCTGTGGATTTCCGCAAGCTGCGGAGCCGCCCCGGCCGAGATCGACGCAAGCAGCTCGGTGTACAACTGTTCGTAAGAACGAAACGAGCGGATTTGGACATCGATCTGAGGGTAGCTTTGCCCGAAGGCGCGAACGACGTCCTCCCAGCCTTTGCTGTACACCCAGATCGACAGCGACGCGGGAGGGGCCGGCGGCTTCAGTTCGTCCTCCGACAGCTTTCCGTGAGTTAATCCGTACACCAAAGCCCCTGCGGCGATGCATCCGAGAACAAGCCAGACCGGCCAAGTGCGCAGCTTCATGTTGGTGATTCCTCCAGTTCCTGATACGAGCGGCTTCTTATTTCCATTGTATCACGAACATGCCTTCGGACATCATGCACCTGACCATTAGAGCTGGAGCCCTTTTTTGCTCAGCTTACTGGCGATTAACAGCGAGATTAACGTACTAATGGACAGGATCGAAGCCAGCGCCGCGCCGGTGCCGTAATTCGCCGTGAACACTTCGCTGTAGATCGTGACCGAAATGGTCGCGGTTGCCCCGGTGTATAACACGACCGTCGAGCTCAGCTCGTTGATCGTCGTAATCCAGCTCAGAATCGCTCCGGACATGACGCCCGGCGCCATCATCCGTCCCGTCGTCTTGAAGAACGTTTTCATCGGCGGCACGCCAAGGCTGATGGACGCCTCTTCCACACTCTTATCGAGCTGCGTCAGGATAGCGGTGCTGGAGCGGATCGTATACGGCAGCTTGCGAACCACATAAGCGATCACCAGAATGACCCACGTCCCCGTCAAAATGATTGGCGGCTTATTGAACGCGATAATCAGGCTGATCCCGAGCACCGTGCCCGGCATGACGTAAGGAATCATCAGGACACCATCGAGCATCGCGGTAATTTTCGATTTGCGGCGGACGAGCACGTAAGCGACCAGCATGCCCATCACGATCATAATGACGATGGAAATGAGCGAAAAGCTGTACGTATGGGCAATGGCCTTCGGCACCCGGTACAAAATTTCCTTATAGCTGTTCAAGCTGAAGCCGGGGTGAAACACGGGCCCCTTTGTTTTAATGAAGGACGTCACGATAACCGTCGCCTGCGGGATGATCGAAATGCAGGCCACAAGCAGCGCCCCGAAGGTCAGCAGCCACTTCGGCAGCGTCTTCAGCGGCTGCACCTTCGGCGTGCGCATACCGGTCATCGAATAATTTTTGCGCGAAACGAAATACCGCTGCACGAACAAAATCGCGGTCGAGCAGAAGATCAGAATCACGCTAAGCGTGCTCGCCATCGCCGGATTGCCGCCCATTTCGCTGATGAACTGCTCGTACGCGAGAATCGGCAGCACCTTGAACCCTTGGCCCAGCAGCATCGGCGTGCCGAAGTCCGCGAACGAAGCCATGAACACCATCAGCGCCCCGGCCGACAGCGTCGGGAAAATGAGCGGAAGCGTCACGGTCATCAGCCGGTGAAACGCGCCGCGTCCCAAGCTTTCGGCCGCCTCCTCCAGCGAAGTGTCGATCGTCTTGAGCGCGCCGGACACGTACAAGTAAATGTGCGGGTAAAATTGCAGCGTAAACACGAACACGATGCCCTTCCAGCCGTACACCGACTGGAACGGAATCCCGATATCCTGGAGGAACCGGGTAATGAAGCCGTTGTTGCCGAGCATCAAGATCCACGAATAGGCGCCGATGAACGGCGGGGACAGCAGCGACATGATGACGAGAATTTGGATCAGACCCTTAAATTTGACGTTATACCGGGCCGTCACGTACGCAAGCGGAACCCCGACGAGAATCGCGAACACCGTTGCCAGCGCCGATACCTTCAAGCTGTTCCATAACGAGCCGTAGTAATATTTTAGCTTCAAGAAATTCCCATAATTCTCTAGAGAAAAATCCCCTTTGTCGTTGAAAAAGCTGTTGTAAAACAACGAGACGAGCGGGTACAAAATAAACGCCAGCAGGAACACGTACACGATCACCGTTACCCAAGTCCAGAAATCCCACTGCTTGGGTTGAAGCAGACGTTTGAACGGATTGGGCCGCAGCGCCCGGGCGGCATTAGTAGGCTGCACGGTACAGAACCTCCTTGCCCGATTCGTCGAATATGGTCGCCTTGTCGAGCTGTAGATCGACATACACGGTTTGATGCGCTTTTCTCATCCGGTGCGGCTCGATCGCATGCTCCTGAATTTCGATGACGGAGTCGTCGGAAAGCCGGACCGTATAGCTGACCTTCTCACCCAGAAACGTCACGCTGTCGATCGTCCCCCGGACCAGCCGCTCCCCCGGCTCATCGCCGCGCAACCGAATCCGTTCGGGCCGAAGCGAGAACAATACTTTTCCCTCGTACGGTCTCGACAGCTTCTGGCTCCACTGCGTCTCCAGCAGCCGCAGGCTCGCCTCCTGCGCCGCCTCGTTATAGCCGGAGCAGTGGCCTTCGATAAAATTCGAGGTGCCGATAAAATTGGACACGAACTTGTTCGCGGGATACGAGTAGATGTCTTCGGGAGAAGCGATCTGCTGGATGACGCCCTCGCTCATGACGGCAATCCGGTCGGAGACGTCCTTCTTGCTCGCGGCGAAATCGAAGTCGTAGTTGACCAGCTTGATGTCCTTCGTTTGGACGATGCCTTGAATCGGCTCGGCGTCCTTGCGGACGGAGCGGCGCTTGAATTCTTTTTGAATCAGGGACTGCACATCTTTGCCGACGAGGAAATCGATGAACTGCTTCGCCTGCTCCATGTTTGGCGCGCCCTTAATGATCGCCGCGCCGTCCGGTACGGCGGACGTGCCTTCGGACGGGTACACGATGCCTACCTTGGCCCCGCCTTCCACGTAGCGCAGCGCCGCTTCCTCCAAGGTGATGCCCAGCGCGAACTCTTTGTCCGCGACGCCTTTATACACGAGACCCGAGCCCGACAGCACTTTGCCGTCCAGGTTTTTCACAAATTTCTTGACGAAATCCCAGCCCTTGTCGTCCTTGCCGAAAGCGGTCAGCATCGTCACGAGCTGCGTATACGACGAACCGGATTTGGCCGGGTCGGCGTAAGCGATTTTGCCTTTCCACTTCGGATCGAGCAGATCGTTCCAGCTCTTCGGCTCCTCGCCCGCTTTCACAAGCTCCTTGTTGTACATGATGACCATCGGCAGCGCGGCGAACGGCGTCCATACGCCGTTTTTGTCGATGTACTCCGGCAGCAGATTATCGTTTTCTTTCGTCTTGTACGGCTCAAAAAATTTCTTGTACGCCTCCAGCGAGTCGGCGCCGCCGGCCCAGAACACGTCGCCCTGCGGGGAAACCGCTTCCGCCTGCACCCGTTTCAGCAGGTCGCCCGTGCCTCCGGAGATCAACTGCACCTCGATGCCCGTGCGGTCCTGGAATTCCTTAATGATCGGGTTATTGACTTCGGCGGCGTTAGGTGAGTACAGCGTCAGCTTGCCCGCTTTTTTGGACTCGTTTTTCGTTCCCGTATCACCGGATGCCGTTTTTTGCGGTGCCGCCTGCTCTGTGCCGCAGCCAACCAGCGTCGTAACCAGAAGCAGCGAAGCGAAAATGCTCGTAAACGCTTTTTTCATCTGTAGAACCCCTCCGTATTAGGTTTGTTTGATGTGGATAGAAATCCGGGACAAAAGCGGACCTTGCTTTCGTAAAAAAGCGCTTTCGTCAACTTCGCTTGATGTGTCCCGCCGAATTTCTTTCTTCTGTTATTCACTATAATCGCTAAAGTAAACGCTCTCAATGCGGTGAAATTTCTTTTTTGTTTAATTTTTTGCACTAATTTTCGGCATAGCAAAAAAACCGTCCATGGGTATGGACGGTTTTTCGGTACACAGGATCAGACTTAGCCGCAGCATCACGTGTAGCGGCGAAGTATTCTTAGTTGTCCGAGAACGGCCAACAAGATCACACTCCCCGCGGCAAAAGGAAGAAAGGACGGAGGAAAACCCGCGAACAGGGCAACGCCTCCGGCAAATGAGCCCACGGCGCTCCCTAAATAATTCGCCGAGCTGTTTAAGGCCACGACCGCTTCAGCGTGATTGCGCTGTGCAAGGAGCAAGGCATGCTGCTGCGGGGCTAACGAAGCCCATGCGGACGCTCCCCACAAGAGAAATGGCAGTAAGCCCAGTGCCGGGATGTTAAGCGCGAAGGGGATGCCAAACATGGCTATGGCCAAGATGGACAGGAGCACAACTCATACGTTCGGTCCATTGCCTTGTTCCGTTAAATTGTATCAATTTTAACATATAACTGCAACAACATAAAACAATGTAGGACAATTAAGCTATGTAGCTTTTTTATCTACAAATTAGCGAGGCTACCGGGGACACGGGAGTCCGGCGGCCTCACACTGCCAAGCGATACACTCAAATCGGAACGTTAGGGATACCGAGCCGCTTGCGGAACTCCGTCGGCGTCTCCCCGGTATATTTGCGGAAAATTTGGCTGAAATAGCGCGAGTCCTGATAGCCCGCCTGAAGCCCGACCTCGTATATTTTCAGCCGCGGGTTCGTAAGCAGCTCTTTCGCCCGGCGCATCCGCAAGGCGGTCAAATAATCGACGAAGCTCGTGCCGACCTGCTTCTTGAACAAGCGGCTAAAGTAGCTCTCGCTCATATTGCAGCGCTCCGCAATGCTCTGAAGCGTAATTTCCTCGGCGTAATGCCGCCCGATATAGTCCTCGATCTCCTCGAACCCGCTTCGCGCTTGCGGCTTCGTTTGTTCCCGATAACGGGCGCTCCAGGAAAGCAGCATCCCGTTCAGCCGCTCCAGTCCGTCCTCCAGCCGGACCGTCCGGTCCAGAGAGGTCAACAGAAGGGCCGAATCCTGCACGATGAGCCGCAGCTCGTCCTCGCGAAGCAGCATCGTATAGAGCGATACGATCCAGCCGAAAAACGCCTTTCTCGCCTCCAGCTCGTTCGTCGGGTGATGCTGTACGATCCACGTGAAGCAAGCTTGGCTTTTCGCCCGGATGGACGCTTCCGTTCCCCATTTGACCGCCTCGATCAGCTCCTCCAGCAAGCCGGGCAGCGCGGGAACCTCCGCCGCGAGCCGCTGCGTATCCTCAAACCAGGCGATCCGTTCCCCGCCCCAGAAGAACGACGTCACCAAAGCGTGCGTCGCCTGCTGAAACGCTGCGTTAACCTGATCCAGACGGTTGTGCCGCCCGCTGACCCCAAGCACCAGTTGCCGCTGCAACCCTTGCGATGCGCTGAGACGGACCACATTCAGCAGCCGGTACAGCTCCGCGCGTTCCGTCTCCCGGTCCAGCAGCAGCGCATATTTGGCATCGTTCATGCGTACGAGCGGATACGACGACAGGCCGGAGCTCCATGCCGCGATGCTCCGGTACAGCTCGCCCGGCGGCGCGGATTCTCCTGGAGACGGCTCCGCATAGAGCAGGGCGATCCGGAACGTGTCCAGTACCTCCCCTTGCTCGGCCGCATATTCCAGAAACAGCTCCTGCTCCATCGCTCCCGCATGGTCCAGCATCAAGTCGTACAGCATCTTCTCGACGATCAGCGGCTGGCCGAACGCCAGCTTGTGCTCCATGCGTTCCCGCTCCGTCCGCCGCTGCCGCTCTTCGTCCAGCTTGGCCGCCATGCGTCCCATCAACTGCATCAGCTCGTCCGGATTCGTCGGCTTCAGCACGTAATCCGCGGCTCCCAGCTTGAGCGCCTGCTGGGCGTACGCGAATTCGTCAAAGCCGGTCAAAAATACGACCTTCATCCCCGAATACCGGGATGCAATTTCCTTGGCGAGCTGGATACCGTCCATCTCCGGCATCCGGATATCCGTGAGCACGATATCCGGCGTCTCCTCCTCCATCAGCCGGAGCGCCGTCTCGCCGTCGGACGCTTCGCCCATGATGCGGCAGCCGACGTCTTCCCAGTCGATCGTATGCTTAAGCCCTTCCCGAACGAGCCATTCGTCCTCCACGATAAGCACCTTATACATGCGTATCCTCCCCCGGCGTCCGAATGATCGGAATTTCGATCGTCGTTGTCGTTCCCTGCTGCGGCTGGCTGACAAGACTCAATACATAACAGTCTCCGAAATAGAGCTGCAGCCGCTTTTTTACATTTTCCAAGCCAATCCCCGTCTTCCGCTCGTCGGCCGATACAAACTGCCCCGACGTGATGCGTTCGAGCTTCTCCTGCGGGATGCCGACGCCGTCGTCGCGCACTTCATAACGGACTCGCTCCCCCACTACCTTACCGGTAATCCAGAGATGCCCCGGTCCCCGCTTCATTTCGAGCCCGTGCGTGATCGCATTTTCCACAATCGGCTGCAGCATCAGCTTCAGCGTGTAAAGCCGCTCGACCTCCTCGTCCAGCTCGATATGCACCTCCAGCTTGTCCCCGTAACGCATCTGCTGGATCGTAAGAAAATTGCGGATTTGCTGCATGTCCTCGCATACGGGAATCAGCGCTTGCCCTTTGCGGATGCTGAACCGGAGCAGCTCGCCGAGTGAGACGACTGTCCGGCTAATGTGATCGAGCTTATGAATGCGGGCCATCCAGTTGATGGAATCGAGCGCATTGTACAGAAAATGCGGATTGAACTGCGCCTGAATCGCCCGGATCTCCGCTTCCTGGAGCATGAGCTGCTTTTTGTACACTTCGTCGATCAGCTGCTTGATCCGCTGCACCATCGCATTGAAGCTGCGGCCGAGCAGCCCGACCTCGTCCTTGTACTTCGTCGGAAAGGCGACGTCCAGATTGCCCGTTTCCACCGTTCGCATCAGCGATTTCAGCTTGCGCAGCGGATGGGTGATGTTCACGGACAGCACATAGGCAAGCACGCATGAAACGGCTGCGCCGACGGCAATGACCAGCAGGGTCAGATTGCGGATGCTGCTGCTCTCCCGCGTCAGCGCCGCCACCGGCAGCACGTTCACCAGCTTGAAGCCAGTCACCTCGGACGTATCGTACACGACCATGACGGGCGGCGTTCCTTCGCCGGTCTGCTCGAAGAAGCCTTTGCCGCCCGCAAGCACCCGGTCTACAAATGGCTCCTCCAGCTTCGTCCCGACCTTCTGCTTGGACGGCGTGCTGGAGATGATATAGCCGTTGCGGTCCAGCAGCAGCATCTGTCCGCCCGGCTGCAAATGCGCTTTTTTGTACTTGTCCGCGAGCGCATGTTCCATCATGTCCACGACCAAATAACCCAGCGGCGCATTCGTATCGATCCGCTTCAGAAGCCGGCCGCTGCTGAGCACGATGCCGAAATCGTCCGTCTTCTTCATGCTGTAATGCGTATCCCAGACGACATTGCCGCCAGCAAGCCTCATTTTCCGGAAAAGCCCCCAAGAGGCGTTATAATCGTCGTAAGCCCCGGGCAGCAGCTCGCCGGTAAAATAACGATCCCCGTTTTCCCCCAGCAAGTAAATGGAAATGTCCCAGTTCTTGAATCCGAGAAACGTATCCAGCACCTCGCCCACCTTCTGCTTGTCCTGATGCTTCTCCGCAAGCGGCCGGTCCGCCGGCTTGGACAGCACGTCCTGAATGTCGCGGCTGCTGTAGATGTACATCGTGAGCTGCTCGATATCTTTTACAAAATAGTCCAGACTGTAGTTCACCTGCGACAAGCTTTCCAGAATGGTCTGGCATACCTGCTGCTGTACGACCTGCGCCGATTTGTGATATGAAAACGTTCCCAAAACAGCGAGCGGAATAATAGCAAGCGGCAATACCGCCAAAAGCAGCTTGGTTTGCAGGCTGGTTCCCAGCAGGTTGTTCTTAAGCTTGCGTACCCAGTTTGTAATGCTCCCCATTGTCAAGACACGATTTTTCGAGGGATAAGTTATGTCCTCCATTCTCGTAATCTATTAAATTAGGATACGATTTTTTCATCGTTCTGGGCATGATATTGACAGGGCTTAGACCCGCCAAGAGATTGATGGGGGCGTTCCTGGTTATAAAACTGGACATAGCAAGCTATCCCTTTGCGCAGCGCGCGAGGGTCTTCAAATTCATTTAGGAAGATACATTCGTATTTAAGCGATCGAAAGTAACGCTCTGTACGGCTGTTATCCGTTGCCCGGCCCTTACCGTCCATCGACACTTTGATCCCCTCTTTTTCTAGCAGCTCCAGATAATCTGCATTGGTAAAATGAGAGCCTTGATCGCTGTTCATGATCTCGGGCTTGCAGTGGCTGAATGCACGTTTAAGGCACGTCAAAACAAAGCCCTTTTCGAGCGTGCTGGATAACTCGTAGTCAATTACCTTGCGGCTGTACCAATCAATGATGTTGAACAAATACATAAATCCTTTGCCCATCCTCAGATAGGTGATATCGATTCCCCAGACCTGATTGGGTCTGTCAATGGTTAAGCCACGAAGTAAATAGGGACGTGTGTATTTGGCATGGAGACGTTTGCTCAAGTTCGGTTTTGGATAGATTGCCTCCAGACCCATGAGCTGCATCAGACGGCGTACGCGTTTACGATTGATCATGAAGCCCTGATCCTGGAGAAAATTTGTCATGCGCCGGTAACCGAAGTAAG
>NZ_JANAVJ010000124.1 GCF_024213375.1 Paenibacillus sp. MZ04-78.2
ACGAAGCAAATTAAAGCAATTCTACGATTCATATCGAATAAGAGGTGCAGTGTCCACAATAAGGGTGTTTAACCGGTTTTGCCTAACCCGCCAGCCAATACGCCATAATAACGTAATAGAGAATCATTCGTTTTAAACGAGCTGATGTTGTTTTTACCGGACAAGTCTTCGGCATGAGCAAATACAGTGCCATCGACCTTCTTGAGGACCACGCTCGCATCAACGGTTTTGTTGGCATCCAGCATATTCTCGTCAACATAGGTAAGGGCCGTATACCCCGGCGCCCACGTCTGCTCCCACGAAGGACGTTTAATAAAGCCCACAACGGTATACGTTTCGGTTGTGGCATGAATTAAAGTTTCGCCGCTAGTCCCGTTGAAGATTAGTAATGGTTTGTTTTGATTAAGGTCCGTATCGCTAGGATCGGCAGAATTCGAGCGCTGCCCGACATTAAGGGTTAACCGATCACCGATCCGGTAGGTGACTTTGGCGTTCGTGGCGATAGCTTCCGAAAGAACGATCTCATTCGCTTGTTGAGGCAGACGCCCTTCACTTAATGCAATAGGGAAGTTCTTAAAGCCTTGGGCATTAAATGCTTTAACGAACAAATAAGGCTTATTGATATTTTGGCTTCCTGGCAACAGGGCATAGCCGCGTTCCTTGGAAGTGATGAATTGTT
>NZ_JANAVJ010000015.1 GCF_024213375.1 Paenibacillus sp. MZ04-78.2
CCGCCTGCGCGCGCTTTACGCCCAATAATTCCGGACAACGCTTGCCCCCTACGTATTACCGCGGCTGCTGGCACGTAGTTAGCCGGGGCTTTCTTCTCAGGTACCGTCATTCGCAGAGCAGTTACTCTCCGCGACGTTCTTCCCTGGCAACAGAGCTTTACGATCCGAAAACCTTCATCACTCACGCGGCGTTGCTCCGTCAGACTTGCGTCCATTGCGGAAGATTCCCTACTGCTGCCTCCCGTAGGAGTCTGGGCCGTGTCTCAGTCCCAGTGTGGCCGATCACCCTCTCAGGTCGGCTACGCATCGTCGCCTTGGTGAGCCATTACCCCACCAACTAGCTAATGCGCCGCAGGCCCATCTGTAAGTCACAGGTTGCCCCGTGTTTCTTGATCCCCTCATGCGAGAAGACCACTTATCCGGTCTTAGCTACCGTTTCCGGTAGTTATCCCAGTCTTACAGGCAGGTTGCCTACGTGTTACTCACCCGTCCGCCGCTAGCTTTACCCGAAGGCAAAGCCCGCTCGACTTGCATGTATTAGGCACGCCGCCAGCGTTCGTCCTGAGCCAGGATCAAACTCTCCATTAAAGAAAAGCTGACAAGCTCAAAATTTACTACTGACGAGAATTCTCTTTATGACACTCACTCAATGTTCAGTTTTCAAAGGGCAATTTCTCCAACAAAACCCATACTGTCAAGCATCTCAAGCTTTGTCGGTTGTTGTCACCTTGTTTAGCGGCGACTTTTATAATATATCACATTTGCCTAACTTAATGCAAGCATTTTTTTCAAAACCATTTTTTTGAAGCTGCTGGATTAAGTTTTTAAAGGCAGCCGTTTTTAGCGGCGAGATTTAATTTAACACATCTTAAGTTTGAAAGTCAACCCTTAAAATAAATAAAAATATCCGGCCGCTCGAAAGCAGCCGGACGATAACAACACTCTACTACTCTATCATGCCTTCGACGGGGCTGCTGGCAGACGCATAGCGCTTTTTGGGGATGCGGCCCGCCAAGAAGCCTTTGCGCCCCGCGACCACAGCCAGCTTGAACGCTTCGGCCATCAGAACAGGGTCATGCGCACCGGCAACAGCCGTGTTCAACAGCACGCCATCCGCGCCAAGCTCCATAGCTAAGGCAGCATCCGCAGGACCGCCAATGCCCGCATCGACGATAATCGGAACTTTGGCTTCCTCAATAATAAAACGCAAATTATTCGGGTTAACGATCCCTTGACCGGAACCGATCGGCGATGCTCCGGGCATAACGGCCGCGGCTCCCGCTTCCTGCAGCTTGCGGGCCAATATCGGGTCATCCGAAGTATAAGGCAATACGATAAAGCCTTCCTCTACTAAAATTTTCGTTGCCTCCAGCGTTCCTACCGGATCGGGAAGCAGCGTTTTGGGATCTCCAATCACTTCTACTTTGATCATATCGCAAAGCCCGGAAGCTTTGGACAGCCGCGCAATGCGCACAGCTTCCTCTACAGTATAGGCGCCGGCCGTATTAGGAAGCAGCGTGAACTTTTTCAAATCTACCGTTTCCAAAAAGTTAAGCGCATCTGGATTGTCGATCGGCAAACGGCGGATGGCAAAAGTCAACACTTCCGCA
This sequence comes from Paenibacillus sp. MZ04-78.2, assembly GCF_024213375.1. GTDB lineage: Bacteria > Bacillota > Bacilli > Paenibacillales > NBRC-103111 > Paenibacillus_G. The sequence goes on from NZ_JANAVJ010000015.1 coordinate 1,611, forward strand.
TCCGAAGCCTGAACAGCCTGCTCTTGAATCTTCAAATCCGAAAACTTCCCTGTCCCGAGCAGCAGCCGGGATTGAAATTCATAAGGGCCAATTTTTAACGTGTCGCTCATGCTGGTAGCTCCTTCAACATAAATTTTATTCAGCCGCCGCCGACAAAATGGACGATTTCGATCTGGTCTCCGTCGTTCAGGCGGGCTTCCTCATACCGGGTGCGATCAATAATTTCCCGGTTTAATTCGACAACCAAAATTTTATTGTCCAGTTTAAACGCCGAAAGCAGTTCGGCTACGGTAGCCGCGTTGTCCATCTCCCTCAGTTCCCCGTTCACGGTTAATCGCATCCTTATCACCTCCACCCACTTTGCCGATAAAAGCAAAAAAAGCCAACCCGCAGGCGGGCTGGCCGAATGTTGTCTGCATACTTCATATGCAGTTTGCTGGCATTCGTCCACTTCCCTACGCTGGTATAATCCAGTGATGCCTGCTGTACGCAGACTTCATAACAGGTTCCAAGGGTCAAAGAACACGCTTCTTTTTCTCAGCTCCGCAAGTCGGAGCTCCCCTAGTGGCTATTTGATTGTCCGATACATTATAGCACAACAGTTAGCTTTTGACATCCTTATACCGCATCTCCAGCACGGATAGTTCCGGGTCATGGGTAAAGACGATTTCTTTAGCCAACGATTTTTTGACCAGCTTATTCAAGAGCAGCGGGAGATCCGCTTTAATGTCCGCCAGCTCAGGCTGCTGCTGCAGCTCCTGAAGGCTCCAAGCTTCCTCGCGGCTGGCAAGCAGTTCGATCAGCGGTTTGCAGCAGCGCTCCATCTTGGACATGACGGAAAATTCGCTGGCCAACAGCAACAGTTGAACGCGCTGTTTTAACGTCTCTTTACTTAACGTCAGCTCCTCGTACAGCTTGTACACGCCGGGATTGATCGTCTTCACCTGCCGCCAAACCGTCACCTCCGGATGATTGCCGGAATCGATAATGACGATTCGCGCCCAATGATGCAGCGCCTCCAATATATTGTTGTATGCATCGAGCAAATGCTCGTCTAAGATGTATTCCTTACTTTGCGAATAGCATCGCAAAAATTTGGAGAACTCGATCAGCAGCTTGTGCTCTCTCAGCGGAGGAGGGAACTCAAGCACTTTATGCCGCAGGGTCTCCAAATACATATCCCGATCCAAGAGTATCTCCCCTTTTAAGATCCAATAAATCATATTGCGATACTCGCCGCGCAAAATCAGCGCATCCAGAGTATCCGGGCTTAACCATCTTTCTTGTATACGGCGGTTGTCTTTTATATAATGAACTTGTTGATGAGCGCGTTCGTTATTGTTGCTGACAACCAAAAGCACAATGTCGAATCCGTCGGTGACAGCCGAGAACAAAGAAGGATTGTCGACGGCCGCTACGCTGATAACGGACTCTTCTTGACGGAGCCTTTCCACCCAATATGCTTTTAAGGAATCCATCGTGAAAGCCTCCTGACGATAGCCACATGCGTTCTTCATTGAAAAGTTATTTCTACATGGAATAGTTATTTCTACATGAAGCCGCCGTTTCCTGCATTCTTTTGTGACGACACTCACAATTCTTACAAGAAAGAAGTGAAAGACATGAAATTCAAGTCAAGTAAAGTAAATGAATTCCGGCTGTGGGGGCTGCTGCTGACCATGGGCGGAATGCTTCTGATGATCCTCGGACTTGCCGGGATCGTCTTCGAATGGGGGGCCGCCGGCCGTATGCTTGCAGCCGTATGTATGGTCATCGGGGCCATTGCCATGCTGGTGAGCATGGGAGTCTATTTTGCCGCGGGAATGATGTCGACCAGCGCTACGGTAATCGAATGCCCCGAATGCGGAAAGCCAACCAAGATGCTGGGGAAAACAGACCGCTGCATGTTCTGCAAAACGATTCTGACGCTTGACCCGAAATATGCTCCGGCCACCGATTCGGCAGCAAGCCCGACGACGCATCAAGCCAGTGAAACGACTTCTCCGTAACCGCCATAAAATAAACCGGCTCTGCCAATTATCGTTCGATGGCAAGCCGGTTTATTTTGTTATTGATCGTTATTTTTTCGGTGTTTCCAGTGACGCACTGATCCAGTTCCACGCATCAGGATTCTCGAATCCTCTCCGCCACGATGCGACACCGGCCAAATCGTACTTTTTCACGAGCTCGATACGCGCCTTTACCGACGTTTCGTCTTCGATCCAAATTTTGTTGAGCTTGCCCGCTTCCGTATATTCGATGTAATTTTGTCCCGTTTCCGGGGAAAATACAGGGGTAAGCTTCTTCTCCTTGATAATGCGCTGGGGCATATCCATAAACACGGCTTTCGAGCTTACTTTGGTTTTGTCGTTCTTTTTCGTTTCGGTCCATACCCGCGTATAGAAAGGAATGCTGAGAATCAGCTTGGACGGTGGAATCTGCTCTTCAGTCAGCAGTTCGGAAATCGACTTCTCCACCCACGGCAACGAAGCGACGGAACCGGCCTTCGGACTGCTCGCCCAATGCTCGTCATAAGCCATCAGCATCATATAGTCGAGCGACTGGATCAGCGCTTTCCGGTCGTAAAACTTGGACCATGACTCGCTGCTTGATTTGGCGGTGACATCCATGGAAACGACGAGGCCTTGCTCATGCAAGAGCGGCGACATTTCCCGGACGAATTGAACCAGGTTTTGCTTATCTTTTATATTCACGTTCTCGAAGTCGATGTTGATTCCTTGCAGGGAATACATCTGCGCGAAGGCAAGCAGCTGCTTGATCATCTTCATGCGTTTGTCGTAAGTGGAGAGCGCTTGGGTCGTCCGCTTCTGCTCGAAGCCGTTGCTGAATAGCCCCCAAACTTGGTACCCTCGGTCGTGAGCCCATTTGACATAGGCAGGATCGGCCAAGTTTTTCAGATTGCCCTCGCCGTCCTCCAGATGGAACCACGTCGGACTGACCACATCCAGTCCCGGCATGTCGGGAATTTTGGCGGTGTCCGGATTTTTCGTCACGACCTGCTCCCAAGTCATATTGATTTTGCCGCTGATGGGCTTTTTAGCCGCGAACGGAGGCTCCGGTACTTTTTTCGGGATCACTTCGTCCCGGTCGGCAACCAACTGATCCTTGCGGATATATCCCATATAGCCGTTCGTCTGCTGCACCCGGTACCATTCGCCTTCCTCGCCCCATACGATCAAGCTCTCTCCCTGCTTCAAATCCGCATAAATCGGAGCTTTGATTGTCGGGTCCCGCCGCATGGCAATCGTTTTATCGGGCTTATCCGGAATGGCCATCGTCTTGTACCACCGAATCGTCTCGCCTTCCTTAAAAAGCAAAACGGCCCCCGTATCCGGCGATTCCCGCAAGTCGATCTTATATAATTCTTTCAGCGGATCGATCGGCAGGTATAAAATCCCCTTCGACTTCTCAAGCGGGAATTTAAGCGTGAACGGCTTTTCGTTGACCATCCCGGTCAACTGGCTGGTTCGCAGCCGGACCACTTTGTTTTGCGTCGTAATGATCGTCGATTCGCTCGCTTTCTCATAGACCAGCGTCGAATCAATCCGTTCCTTCACAATGTCGAACGGAAGCTTCAAGCTTTCCTTCTGCCCAACAGCGGGTTGGCCCAGCATACCGCCTTCGGAGAAGATCGGTTTGGGATTACCGTTAAAGTCAGGCTGCTCATGCTGCCAATTCGGGACATACTTGACCCATAAATAAGCGCCTAAACTAAGACCGCATAAGAGGGCAAAAAACAACAGGACAAAGGTCGTCTTTCTTTTTTTGCGGCGCGACCCGCCTCCCGCTTCAAACGTCGGTTCCATGGTTTCACTCCCGTCACATGATGAGGAAAAGCTAATGGTTAAAGAAAAAAAGGACGCGTCGACCCGCAGCCGCGGGAATCCAGACACGCCCATTATACCTTAATTCTACGAATCTATCATGTCGCCTGCTTGGCACAGTCCGAACAAATGCCGTAAACTTCCACCCGATGGCTTTTCACCTGGAATCCGGTCATTTCGCCGGCTGCCTGCTCCAGGTCGTCCAGCGGCTTGTAAGCGAAGTCGACTAGCTTGCCGCATTCCTCGCAAAGCGCATGGTAGTGCTCGGACAAATCCGCGTCAAAGCGGCTGGAATGATCACCATAGGTCATCTCCCGAACCAATCCGCTTTCGATAAATACCTTAAGGTTATTGTATACCGTCGCCACGCTCATGCTAGGAAAAAGCGGCGACAACGCTTTATATATGTCATCCGCCGTCGGATGGGACATTGTGTTGATCAAATAAGATAAAATGGCATGCCGCTGCGGAGTCATCCGAATGCCCATCGTTTTGAGTTTGTTAAGTGCCTGTTCCAATGAATGGTTCAATGGTGCTCACCGCCTAATCCGGGAAAAGAGTGTATCACTTTATTTTATCCGGATTTTCAGCAAATTGTCAATTGGCCTCCTGGATGGTAAGCCTGTCGTTGGTATGCAGCTTAATCGTATGTTTGCCGCTGCCGACCGTTCCTTGGACGCTGTCTTCTTGAATGGACAAAGGCAGATTGGTTTTGATGCCTCCCTTGTCCCCTGTGCCGTCGATCCGGTAGTCGCCTTTTTGCGGAAGCTTGACCTCAAGCTTGCCGTGGGTCGTTTTCACGTCCCGGTCGCCGTCGACAACCGCGCCTCTCACTTCGATGGACCCGTTGGTCGATTGTAATTTTACGCCTTTAAACGTCCCCTACGTGACGACCAGATCCATCCGCGGTTTGCGGTTTCCGAACAGGGCGCCGACGCCTTCGTATTCTTTGGCGACAGTCTGGATATTGAGCGTATTGCCGCTCACGCTGTGTTCCAGCTTGGATTCGTTCGCGAGTGCTTGCGCGTCGTCTTCACTGACACCTTTAACATAAACCTTAACTTCGACTTGAAGCTGGCCGACCGGCCCGGCCTTAAGAACGACGTTGCCACTTTCATTGTCCACCTTCACGTTGTCGACGGGAACAGGAAGCTCGATGGCAGTTATGCCTTTATCGAATTTTTTTCCTTCAGCCATCATATCGATCGTCCCGTTAACGTTCAAGCCGTTGAACTTTTTCAGAAGCTCACCGCTCTGGGCGCTGATAATGACGATGGCAGCGATAAGGACCGCGAAAATAATCCCGCCGATGTCGAGCTTCAATTGACGATCGCTGTTTCCAAATTTGATATTGAACAAAATATATTCAATTCCGAGCAAAACAAACAACAGAGGCCACCAATCCGCCAGCATCGTAGTCAGGTGTGTGCCCGTCGTCTTGTCGGCAATTACGGCGCCGCCGACACATACGAGCAAAATTGCCGCCGTGTAACGGCCCGCCTTATGCATGCGAATTCTCTCCTTATTTTTTCCTGGATTCTTTATAGAACATGAATACCCCGATGGCAATCAAAATCACGGCGCCAAATGACGAACCGACAAAGTCAAATATGCGTTCGAGCCACTGCGGCTTCCCTCCGGCCAAAAACAACAGCGCGCCCGCTGCGATGAGCGCATAGCCGAATATGTTTCCCTGACGCAGTTTGCGCAGCGGCTTTTCGGATGCAAACGGGGAATCCCCTTCCATCCGGGGTTCGTCAAAATATAGGGGATGCCCGTACCCGTTAACCCGATCCGTCTGCTGCAGCGCATCGAAGATATTGTAGAAGTAAGTGACAGGCATAAGCAGCGAAAACAAAACGATCAGCGGAATGCTTTCCGATCCTCTCGTTGCGAAATATACAATGGCGAAAATATTCATCATAAACAGCAGCATGATCCCCAAGCCCCGCTGCATCAAGCCCAGATATAATTGTCCGGTGCCTGGAATAAAAAACGAAAATAACCCGGCTAGCCATTTGCTCTTATGAGGCTTCGGTCTGAAAAAAGGGTCGAACGGCGGTTTTTGAGACTGTCCCCACCGCTCCATTCGTTCCCGCAAAAACTCGTCTTCCCGATCCTCACGATGATAATGTGGGCCTTTCGGTTGGTCCTGCATTCGTTGATTCCCTCCTTATGACAGCAATTGGCGCGATACCGATTCGACGACGTGGAACAATTGAAGGGCGCCGGTACGAACGTCGGCCTCCCATTGATTCGGATCCAGAGACGCCAGCTTCCCGAATGCGCCGGAAACGATAAACAGGAACGTAGCGGCCATGGCGACCATCCCGTGAAGCAGCTCGGTACGCCAATAAGGCTTCCATTTGCGCCAGGCCGAGGAAGCTTGCGCCTCGAACGCCGGGTGACCCGGCAGCGGCCGGTCCGATGACGCATGCGCTCTTCCCGAACGCAAAGCAGACATGACGCGGTCCGTCAACTCCGCAGGCGCCTGTTCGACGGCAAGCTGATCCAACATCAGTTCGAGGTCCAACAAGTCAGACAGTTTCCTGCGGCATGGAGCGCAAGTCTTCATGTGACGTGCAATCCGATGGTATTCCAATTCAGAGCAGCTTTTATTCAGAAAGCGTAGCAGCTCTTGATCGTTTGGATGCATGATGGTCATGTCCCCGCACCTCCAGCCATTTTTCTTTAAGCAGCGATTTGCCGCGATACAGTCTCGTTTCAATCGTCTTCATCGGCAGCCCGGTCACATCCGAAATTTCTTGATACGACAACTGTTTGTAGTGATATAAATACAGAATGAGCCGGTATTTGTCCGGCAGGTCGGCGAGCAGCCGCTGCATCGTTTCCTGCTCTTCCTTTTGCAGCGCGCGGGCCTCAGGCTCTTCCCGGCGGTCTCCGAACCAGCCCTTAATTTTGTCCAAAATCGCTTCGTACGGCTTGCGCCGCTGCGAACGCCTGTAGTCGGTGACCAGATTGACGGTCATCCGGTAAAGCCAGGTTTTAAACTTGGCGTCGCCGCGAAAGTTGGCGAGGGAACGGTACAGCTTGATAAATACTTCCTGAGTCAAATCTTCGGCTGTTTCGCGATGTAAGGTCATGCGATAAATCAGCGTATAGATATAGTCCTGATAACGTGCCATCAATACCCGGTACGCTTCTTCATCTCCTTGACGGATTAGGTCGACCAACTGTTCATCCGCCATGCTCTCCACATTGCTCACCGCCTTGATCTGCGCACTTGAAACCTTAGACGCCGTTCCTCCCCGAACCCCCTTCAAAACCATTCAAAAAGTTTTATTTTAATCGCAGGAAACGGAACGGACGCCGTCCAGCCGCATCAGATCTTCGACGGTTTGGCTGAGATTGTCGCCGTTGGCAAGCCTCAGCGTGAGGGTGATATGAATGAAATCCTCTTCTTCCAAGGGCATCTCTTCGACGGAAAGCTTCTGGATTACGCTTCCTTTATTAGCAATCAGAACTGTAACTTTGCCAATCAAGCTCGGCGTATCCAGCGCTTTCAGTTGAATATGGTGCAGCTTTTTGGCGCGGAAGTATTTTTTCTCCACCAGGTTAAGCACAAACAAACTGATCAAGGCAAACACGCAGCTTAGTGCGGCCGCATAATAAAAGCCTGCTCCCGTCGCAAGACCGATCGCGGCTACCACCCATAGGGAAGCGGCCGTCGTAAGGCCGGTGATCGATTTGCCTGTATATAGAATGGTGCCCGCACCGAGAAATCCGATTCCGCTGATGACTTGAGCCGCCAGTCGGGACGGGTCCAACCGTACGTTGTCCAGCTTGGCAAATTCGGAAAAACCATACATGGATAAGAGCATAATCAGCGTGGAACCGAGGCAAACGAGCATGTGCGTGCGCAGTCCGGCGGCATGGCTGCTCTGCTCCCTCTCGATCCCGATCAAGCCGCCGAACAGCAGCGACAATACTAATCTGAGCGTAATATGAAGCGTATCGATCGTCCATGGATCATGCATAAATGAAACCGCCTCCTTACAACAAGAGATATTGATGACTATTGTAACACGTCATGACTTCCGATGGAGACCCTGTAAAAATATTCCGCAGAAAAGTCATTGACTTCGGTACAGTTGCAGGTAGACTAAAGAAGTGAAACGTTTAAATTAAGCATGGGACGAGTACTGGAGGAATGGTGCTTCATGAAACAGGAAACGAACGAACGGAGACGTCTCGTTCTCCGTCTTGCGGCCGAGCAGGCTCTTGCTCTGCCTCTGCTGGAGAGCGGCTATTGGTTTCATAATGATGTGCGCGACAACTTTTATTTTGCTTCCCATCTGTTTGCCTATGTGGCGGAAGGCGCTCCCGGATGGAGCGAGGGGACCCGGAAAGCGGCAGCCGGTCTGTCGGTCCGGATGCTTCGGCAAGTACTGACGCTGCAGGACCAAAATCCGGACAGCCCGATGTACGGGCATTGGCCGTTAAATCTGGGAGACGAGCCGGCCGCGGCGAAGCCGCACGTACTGCCGGTAGAGCTGATGGGATGCCTGCTGATCCTGTTCCACGAAAGGATGCGGCACGCGCTGCCCCCTGAACTGGACGGCGAGCTTCAAGCGGCTCTGCTGCACATATACAAAAGCGGCGTATACCGCCACCCTTTGGCGTCGATGCACCATCACGAAGCGAAGCATACCGCATTAAAGCTGCTGCTTGGGCACGTATTCGCCGACGAGGAGCTGCTTCGGGAAGGGACGGCATGCGCCCGCCGCCAGCTGAACCACGTATATACGTTCGGATTCAAAGAATACGGCTGCCTCCCTTGGCATTGGCATTGGATTCAAGCTTTCACTTGCGTATGGGAAATCGTCCGGAATGAACAAGCGCGTAAGGTCGCGGAGGAGCTGCTCGAATACTTGTGGAGACTCCGCGCGGAATTGTATTTGCGCGGCGCTTGGGTCGGGCCGCAGTCCCGGATCTGGCCGCACGATGCTCCGAAGGATACGAATACGCCGCACGACTATATCCAGTTCGGCGATTTTCCGGCGCCGACGACTTTCCCGCGTCTGGAGGGAGCGGCGCTCTTCACCTATGAAGTATCGGAGGCTGTCCGGGAGGCGGCCATGAACCGCCAAGCGCCTTACGAGGTCAAGCGCAAAATCCGTTTTGCCGAAGCCGATGAGAAAGTCGAGTCCGAAGCTCATACGTATGCCTATTTGACGAACGACTATGCCCTCGGTGGCATTTGGGAGCGGCGCGACGAATTCGACAACGAACAGCTGCGTTGGGATGTCTCGCTGCCCTTGGATACGGCAACGGCTGCGCTCGGCGTAAATCAGCTGTACTTCTTCCATCCCGGGGCCAATTACACGCCGGGTGACGACCGCCACGCCAGCTCTTACGGACAGGTGCTGCTGGACAAAGACACGGTCATTGCCGTCTGGGACGTGCCGCCGGACGCTGAGGCCGCCGATACGCTGATCGGATGCCTGCCCAAGGGCGAATGGCATGTCGAAGAACGAAGTGGCTACGGAAAGCTCGGGCAGGTCTTCGTAGCAGTCCACCTGATGCAGCCGTTGCGCGTGACGGAACAAAATGATCGCCTGTCCGCAGCCTCGCTGCTTTCTAACGGACGGAACGCTGTCGTGGTCGAAGCGATGGGGACGGCGGAAGCAGAAGCGTCCAGCGTAAAGACGCTGGACGACTGGCGTGCGTTTGCAGGCACTCCGGACAAGCAGCCTGTCTTCGAAGACGGCGATGGAGCCTTATCGGTTGCTTATACGACTCGCTGCGGCCACCGATTGCAGCTGACCATACGCGGGGAAACGATTGTACAGCGTACGGTCGACGGCGCGGCGGTTGCCTTTGACGACTACACGATTTTTTGAAATTGGGTCAGCGTAATGCCGGGTGCGAGCAAATGGACCTGTACCGGCTCGTACCCGTGCTTTTCGTAGAGCCGTACTGCCGGCGTATTGTTCGTGCCCGTAGCGACTTTAATCACCGTTCCCGGCGGGGTATGCTGCTCAATATGCTCCAGCAGACGGCTGGCAATCCCGTGACGGAACCAGTCGGGATGCACCATCATCCGGCAAACGGTCATTTCCTTGGGCGATTGCTTGCAGGCTGCCGCACCGACAAGCCGCTCATCCGAATAGCAGCCGAAAAACGCTTCCCCCGACTCCCGGAGCGAAAGCGGCGAATCGAGCAGCGGCGGAATCTCTTCGAAGCCGACAAGCTCCGCTTCGATACGGTATGCGATCTGCTGAAGCGACAGCAGCTCCAGCACGGCGTTCAAATCGCTTAAATCAATCGGTCTGATCATGAGGATGCAGCCTCCTTCGAGCCTCATGCGACAGCGGTGGCACTTAGATTGCCCTATATTTTACCAAACGAAACGTTGGGTCACAACAAAAGAGGCTGTCCCCAAGGATAGCCTCTTTTTGATAGTCTTAACGGTTCAAGACCTCGATAATCAATTTGTTTACTAATCCGGGGTTAGCTTTCCCCTTCGTCTCTTTCATTACTTGACCGACCAGGAAGCCGACGGCTTTCTCTTTGCCCGCTTTGAAGTCTGCCACCGATTGCGGATTGCCCGCAACGATCTGCTCAACGACAGCCAAAATCGCGCCTTCGTCGCTGATCTGCACAAGCCCCTGCTCCTCAACGATCGTCTGCGGGGCTTTGCCCGTTTCCAGCATCGTTTTAAAGACAGTTTTGGCAATTTTGCTGCTGATCGTCCCTTTCTCCATCAGTCCGATCATTTCGCCGAGACCTTTACCGGTCACTTTGACATCCTGCAGCTCCAGGTTGTTCGCGTTCAAGTAGCCGAGCAGATCGCCCATAATCCAGTTGGAGACGGCTTTGGCGTCCTTGGTGAAGTTGAGGCTTTCCTCGAAAAAGTCGGCCACTTTGATCGACGACGTGATGACCTCCGCGTCATAGCTCGGCAGACCGTATTCGCTGACGTACCGCTTCTTGCGGGCGTCCGGCAGCTCGGGAATCGAATCGCGGACGCGCGCTTTCCAAGCGTCTTCGATGTGCAGCGCCACAAGGTCCGGGTCCGGAAAATAACGATAGTCGTGCGCTTGTTCCTTGCTCCGCATCGTCAGCGTCTTGCCCTGAGCTTCGTCCCAACGGCGCGTTTCCTGTACGACTTTACCGCCGCTGTCCAGCACGTCCGCCTGACGCCATTCTTCGTATTCCAGTCCGCGCTGTACGCCACGGAACGAGTTCATGTTCTTCAGCTCGGCCTTGGTGCCGAATTCCTCCTGCCCGTAAGGCCGCAAGCTGATGTTCGCATCGCATCGCAGCGAGCCTTCCTCCATCTTCACGTCGGAGACATCGCAGTACTGCATGATCGCTTTCAGCTTCTCCAGATACGCCCGCGCTTCCTCGGGAGAGCGGAGGTCCGGTTCGGACACGATCTCGATCAGCGGCGTGCCGACGCGGTTGAAGTCGACGAGCGAGGCATGGCCTCCGTCCACGTGCGTCAGCTTGCCCGCATCTTCCTCCAAATGCACGCGCGTAATGCCGATGCGCTTCGTTTCGCCGTTGACCTCGATTTCAATCCAGCCATGCTCGCCGACCGGCTTGTCATACTGCGAAATTTGGTACGCCTTCGGGGAGTCGGGGTAAAAATAGTTTTTGCGGTCGAATTTGCTCTCCGTTGCAATCTGGCAGTTGAGCGCCATCGACGCTTTCATCGCGTACTCCACCGCTTGCTTGTTCAGCACGGGAAGCACGCCGGGATGTCCGAGACAAATCGGACACGTATGGGTGTTCGGCGGAGCTCCGAAGGCGGTGGAGCAGCCGCAGAAAATTTTGGAGTTCGTGTGCAGTTCAACGTGCACCTCGAGCCCGATGACCGTCTCGTATTTCTTGTCGGTTGCTGCTGTCACTAAAGGTGGCTCCTTTCTATTACAGCTGCGGACGCTGCTTGTGGAAGTCGGTTTGCTGCTCATAAGCGTGAGCGACGCGCAAAATCGTCGATTCGTCCAGCGCCTTGCCGATAATCTGCAATCCGATCGGAAGACCGTCGGCAAATCCGCAAGGAACGTTGATGGCCGGAATGCCGGCGAGGCTGACGGGAATCGTCAAAATATCGTTCAGATACATGGTCAGAGGGTCGTCCGCTTGAGCGCCGATTTTAAAGGCCGGCGTCGGAGCCGTCGGTCCGATAACCACGTCGTATTTTTCGAACACCTGCTCGAAGTCGCGCTTGATCAGCGTACGGACCTTTTGCGCCTTCAAGTAGTAGGCGTCGTAATAACCAGAGCTGAGCGCATACGTTCCGAGCATGATGCGGCGCTTCACTTCATCGCCGAATCCTTGGCTGCGGGATTGGACGTACATATCAAGCAAATTTTTCGGATTGTCCGCGCGCACGCCGTAACGTACGCCGTCGAAGCGCGCCAGGTTGGAGGACGCTTCGGAGGAAGCGAGCAAATAATAAGTCGCAACTGCGTATTCCGAATGCGGCAGCGATACTTCTTCCACAATCGCTCCTTGGCCTTCCAGCACCTTCAAAGCGGTCAAGACGGCATCCTTCACCTTCGGATCGATGCCTTCGCCCAAATATTCCTTTGGGACGGCAATCCGCAGCCCTTGAACGTCGCCCGTCAAAGCGCTGACGTAATCCGGAATTTCCGTGTTAAGCGACGTGGAATCGAGCGGATCGTGCCCGGCAATCGCCTGGAGCAAATAAGCGCTGTCTTCGACGTTTTTGGTGAGCGGACCGATTTGGTCGAGCGAGGACGCGAACGCGACCAGGCCGAAGCGGGAAACGAGTCCGTAAGTCGGCTTAAGGCCGACAATGCCGCAGTATGCCGCAGGTTGTCGGATCGAACCGCCGGTGTCGGAGCCAAGCGAGAAATACACTTCGCCAGCAGCAACCGCCGCCGCAGAGCCACCGCTGGAGCCGCCCGGAACGTAGTCGAGATTCCACGGATTGTGCGTCGGATGGAAGCTGGAGTTTTCGTTGGAGCCGCCCATCGCGAACTCGTCCATATTCAGCTTACCGATGCTGACCGCATCCGCTTCCTTGATCTTACGGACCGCTGTTCCGTCATAAATCGGGTTGTAGTTGCGTAAAAATTGGCTTGCGCACGTTGTCGTGACGCCTTCGGTCACCATGTTATCCTTGATGCCGATCGGCAGCCCGAACAGCAACCCGCGCGGTTCGCTGCCGCCTGCTTTGGCGTCCAGCTCCTTCGCCTTCGTACGGGCGTTCTCCTCGTCCAACTTGAGAAACGCCTTCACTTTGCCGTCAACAGCGGCAATGCGTTTATACGACTCGTCCACCAGATCGGAGACGGTGAGTTCCTTCGCATGAAGCTTGTTATGCAGTTCCTGCAAACGCAAATTAAACAAAGACAAGCACAAGTCCTCCCTTCAGGTTCGCCTCGGTAGATTCCACACTTATTCCAATACGGCAGGCACTTTGATCTGCCCGTCTTCTTCGTCCGGGGCGTTAAGCAGCACTTTCTCAATCGGCAGCGACGGTCTGACCTCGTCTTCACGCATGACATTGACAAGCGGCATCGCGTGGCTGGTCGGTTCGACATCGTCCGTGTTCAATTGCTCCAGCTGCCCGGCATATTTCAATATGGCGTTCAACTGCTCGGTAAACTGCTCTTTCTCGCGGTCGCTTAGCTCCAGTCGGGCGAGCGCGGCCACATGTTCGACATCCTTCACGGTTATGCTCATTCCTGCACCTCACTCTACTGACGATCATTCTTATCATTATAGCGGAGTTAAAGGTTGAACTCAATTGGGAACGGCGTGATTTTGCCCAAAAGAAAAAGAACCAGCAGCGCCCCTTTCGAGGCCACAACCCGATTCTTTCGTTTCTACTCTATCACGTTTCTATTAAATACACGCTTCAGATCCAAGCCCTCAGATTGACTTGCTTGATGAAGTCTTCTTTGGACTGCACCTCTTTATTCGTCTCCGCTACGACTTCTTCCGTATCGCCGTTCATTACCCGGCGAAACAGCTCTTCGTTCTTCGTCGCGAGTGCAAAATCGATCAGCGCTTCTCGTTCCAGCCGATCCACTTCCAGCTGAATGAGTACTTCCTCCAGCTCGACATCGGCGCCCGGTACGAAGTAATGCTTGTTCACTTTCGGAATCCGAACCACGTAATCGAACACATTGTCCGCATTGCGGTCGTACGCGATAATATATCCATATTCGCCGATCGGCAAATTTAGTTCGAAGCTGTCGCCAATAATAACGATCTTCTGTCCCAGACGCAGCATGGACGTTCCCCCTCTTGGTCAACCGGCCCTTGCCTTGGATTCATGCTCTATTTGCTGACTTCATTAACATAGAATGCATGGTGTAAGGAATTTGTGTATGATGCAATGAATCTCTCTTACAACGGTCACAGAGCGTTGATAATGAATTCTATTATATTATCATCTTTTCGAGGGTTAGGCAATGTGATGTACCTCGTCCGAGTGAACCAAAAATATCCCGCTTGTTGGGTGGCAGAAGGACTTCAACGCTGTTCCAGCCAATCTATCTAAGAGACAGAGATTGCTAGACCAGATTTAGAAGGGATTGGTCTTCAATTTTATCTTTTATGAGGCTCGGCTCGATATGCCTTACCGGCCGGGAGGATGGACGATGAGACAGGTCGTTCATCATATGGCGGACAGCCACATGAACAGCTTCATTCGCTTTAAGCTGGCATTGACGGAGGAAGTGCCCATGATCAAGCCGTATCGGGAGGAACGCTGGGCGGAGCTGCCGGATACCCGGCAAGCCCCGGTCGCGTTATCGCTAGCGCTGCTGGACGCCTTGCACGAACGATGGGTGCTGCTGCTGCGTAGCCTCTCGGATGAGGAGCTTGCAAGAGAGTTTCGCCATCCGGACAGCGGCATCATCCGGCTCGATCAAAATATTGGGCTGTACGCTTGGCACGGCAGGCACCATTTGGCGCACATACGCCTTATAACCGGATGAGCCCTTCCCGCGATACAGTCAGCTTCTCGAAGCCGTTGTCCGTCACCGCGTAGCTATTCTCAATTCCGACAACCCCCCGCCCGGGGAAGGTAAACTTCGGTTCGATCGCAATAACCATCCCCGGCTCCAACGGATACCGGAAGCCTTTGGCCAGCACAGGCAGCTCGTCGAGCTCCAGGCCGATACCGTGTCCTAAAAATTTGACCTGGTCGTCGCCGAAGCCCATATATTGCTCACCAAGCCCTGCTTCCTGGGCCATGCCAAGCGAATGGATGTAGAGCTGCTCGCACAACGTACCGGGCTTCAGCATCGATTCGACGCTGCGGATGATGGCCTCGGATACGTCATATGCCTGTCGCAGGTCGTCTGGCAAATCGCCGATCACAGCCGTCCGGGTCTGATCGATCACGTATCCGTCGATGCAGCATCCGATATCGATCAAGATCGGCTCGTTCCGCTCGATCGGCCTCCGGCTTACGCTCTGCGGGACGGCCGGACCGAGCCCTTGACCGCCCGCCGGGCCGTCAAAGTATGTCGGCTTGGCAACGGCTTCGCCTGCGCCAATCACTCCGGTAAGCACTTCTTGGTTATATCCGCGCAGACGCATCACCCCGATATGGCCGTGCAGCCGGATATGGTGTTCGACGGCGCTCATCAGCTCCAATTCGGTCATGCCCGGCTTAAGCTTCGCGAGCGCATCCTCAAGCGCGCCGTCGATGATTCGTGCAGCTTCGCGGATACAAGCGATCTCGTGCGGCGATTTGATCATGCGCGTCTCGCGGATCAGCATGGACCCATCCTTCCACACAACGTGTGGAAGCACACTTTGCAACCGCTGCCATTGCTGTACGGGCAGCACGTCGAATTCAGCGGCAAGCGTTACGGCGGAACCGGACGCAAGCTGCGGAAACGTTTGGGCCAGTTGGGCGCCGAAGGCGCGGAACGAGCCGAGCGGCTCTACTGCGGCTGCGGATTCCTCCTGTGCGCGCAAGACGCTGCGGCGGACGTAAAAGCGCGGCTCGCCCTCCGCAGGAACGAACAGATAACCGGTCTGCATGGAGCCGGTCAAATAATACAAGTCCACATTTTGCGTAATCATCATGCCGTCAAGCTGATGGGCCTGCAGCTTCTGCTGCAAGCGACCGATGCGTTGTACGTATTCGGTCATATTTAGTCCCTCCTATGGCAGAAATCCTGTATCTCTACATTACCTGCCGCAACTGGAAAATGCAAAAGAGGAGCTTTGAACGAAAGACTCCGGTCTTTGGAGAGTTAACGGAATCGGACGCTGGCGACGCTGCTGAGCACAACCGGCTCGTTGCGGGAAAGACCGAGCAAAGGCTGGTTCATCTCCACGATAGCAACGACAGAAGGCCCATAAATCGTCACCTGAACGTTACGCGTCGTTTGCTTGGCTGTACCGGTATGAATGGTAATCGTTCGCTGAAGCACATAAGGATACGCGGGACTGGTGACAAATTCCAAACGATGCACGATGGGGGCCTCGCGAAGGTGGCTTCCCGCTTCCGGCGTCAGATCGCTGTCCAGCTTCAAGTTCAGCCGAAGGTACCGGTAGAAATCATCCGTCCCCTTCGCGCTGTCCCACACAAGGCGGCCGAGCGCCGCTTCCTCCGGCACGATGTCCAATGAGGCGGCATGCGTAGCACGATCAAGCAGCGGTTTGGTTTTGTTCATGCCGTACGTTTGCATCATCCAATTGAACGCAATAACCCAAATAAAAGCGGCTGTCATCATACCGAGCAAGCCAAACAGCAACAAATGCGCGCTCCCCTTTTCGTCCTTCAGCAAGCCGTACGCTCCCGCTCTCAACCGACATTGCCATGCCCGCCGCACACGTATTTCCCTCCTTTTCCAGTAAATTGCTTCAAGCTACTCATAAGCTTCGCTTTTTCCGTACAGCACCAAATGATAAAACCCTTCTTGGGCCGATGCGTTCCCTCCACCCCCGATGGCGTTCAGCATACGGCTCAAATTCGGCGCGGGATACTTGAGAACGAGCTTCACCGTCGGGTCAGCGGCATCGCGAAGCACTTTGCTCCGAGTGCTCCCCATATAGGACGGATAGGCCGTGCCGTTCACCGTCACGTCTCCCATCCCGAGCGAGGCTAATCTGGCGTTCATATTGGACTCCACTGTCGGGCTTAAATAGCCGACGGATTCCATTTCCTTGAGCGCATGATTGGCAATCGTGTTCAGATGGTCCGCCTTCATCGTATAGACAAAGAACGGGACGATCGCGAGCGAAAGAAACAGCAGCACAGGCATTAAGAAGAGCGTTACGAGGACGTTGGCCATTCCCTGCTCGTCTTGCAGAAAAGCAGCGATTTTGCTTTTCACTACAACATCACCGTCAATTTGTGACATAATCGAAGCTGCGTACCTGATTCGTAACCGTCGTATGACCGTTGCGAACCTGCTGCTTCAGACCAGCGCCGCCGGCCGGTTGAAAAATATAAATCGAAATGCCGAAAATGAGCACGACCGCTAAACATAATGTAATTAGTTTGCTCATGGTTCAAGGCTGCTTCAAGGTAGCTTCGCCGCTTGTTTGATTGACCGTTGCCTGAGACACGCTCTCGTAAAGTTTTGTTCCCTTGCCCCCTACCGCAGGACCAACCTTCGATCCGGCTACAAACATAGCCGCTCCGCCGAGCAATACCGTCAATAAGCAGGCAATAACCAGTTTTCCCACAGGGCTCTCATCCTTTTCTGTCGTTTAGATTATGGTGCGGTCGTAATGACGGAGCCGCTGCGTACATCCACCTGAGCTCCGGAGATGCTTGTGTTGAGCCTGCCTCCCTTATCCCCTACTGCCGGACCGACCTTCGCTCCTGCGACGAACATCGCCGCTCCACCCAACAGGACGGTCAGCAGGCAGGCAATGACTAACTTTCCCATAGCTCTCTCTCCTTCGCGATCGTTATCGTTTCATTGAAACGCATTGTTGATTTGCGTGTTCGTCTTCGCTCCCGCCGTGCCGGCCGCCGGAACGATCTGCGCGCCGAGCACATACAGCGTAGCGCCCCCCAGCAGTACCGCCATCAGCATGGCAATTACGATTTTGGACATATGCGTCCCCGCCTTTCCCTGCGCCTAACCCTCGAAGCTTGTCATCAACTGCTCGGATATGGTGACAATCCATGGGTACAAAAACAGCAGAACGATAACGGCAAACGGAATCATGATATAAAAGCTGATCCAAATCGGGGCGTTCTCCAGTTTCCGTTGAATATCCGCCGTCAGCGTCGCCTCGATGCTGGAGGTCTGCTCCTTGAGCACTTTGGCCATTTCGTTCGTATCGGCCTGGCAGACCGCATCCAAGGCGTTAACGAGCGGGAACACCTCCGAGATGCCGACCGCTTCCTTAAAGCGCCAAATGGCAGCCCGCTGATCTTTGCCCCACATGACCGTCAGCTCCTGCAAATGCGGCTTCAACAGCTTGAGCGGCCGTCCGGCGCGAATCAGCATCTCCCGAATGTCCGCCTTCTCACTGACACAGATCGACAGCCGCTGAGACAGCTTGGCGATTTCGAGCAGATACCCGGTTCGCTTCTGCGCCGCCGCCACATGGACAAACAACAGCGGAGCCCACCAGCCCAAAGCTGTGCAAAGCAGCAGCTTAAGCCCTAATCCGAACCACGGGCCGAGCCCCGGATTCGCAAGCAAATCGGGGCTTGCCGCCGCTTGAGCCATAAAGCCGACCAACAGCATCGTGAGAGCGAGCCCTGCGCGAAGCAGGCGAAAGCGCTGATAGCCCCAATCCGCAGGCAGACCGGCAAGCCGGGCTTTCTCGGCAAACGCGCGCGCCTTGGGACTCAGCGCTTCCTCCTGCCGGTCCATGGCAAGCATCCGATGCTCCCGCCGCTTCAGCGCTTCCAGCATCATCGCCAAACGGCTGGCCCTTCCGAAGCGGATGCGTCCGAGAAGCGGGAACCACAACAGCGCGCTGCCCGCTATGAACAACAGGGCAAACAGCGCTTGAAAGGCCAGCATCCAACCGTTTGAAACCACTCCCGTCATCGGGCATTCTCCTCTCCGGAAAATAGGATATCGCGTCGCAGCGAAAGTTTTGCCGACTGGCTAATCATCGCTCGCTTAAAACGCTTTGCGGCCCGATTTGATGACCATGATCATCGAAATAAACATGACGGCGCTGGAGACGATCAGCAGCGACTTGCCGACCGGATCGACGAAATAGTGGCGGTAGTTCGCCCCGTCGGCATAAATGTTGAAGCCGACAACGAAGAAAGCAAAGCCGATCATAAATGCCGTACCGAGCCGGTAAACGGTAATCATGGCGAGCCGGTTCTCTTCGTGCCGCTTGGCCGCTTGCATCTTGCCGACCAAGTGATGCAGCGATTCGGTGACATCGGTGCCGTAGTGCGAGCCGATCAGCAGCAAATCCGCGAGATCGTCGGCCCATTCGCTCTGGATTCGGCGCGCAAACTCGTACAGCGCTTCATCGACCGATTTCATATGAAGCGCGAGCTCCAAGCGTCTCCATTCGCTTTGGACCTCGTCCGGCATCGTCTTCGACGCTTTGACGATCACTTCGGCCAGCGTCAGCCGGGGGCGGTAATAGCCGATCAAGTTCTGCACGAGCATGATCATGCGGTTCGCAATGCGGTGACGCTTGCGCTGAACGCGAAACCGGACATAAAAGTAAGGAAACGAGCCGAGCAAAAAGGCGATAGCGCCGCTGAGCGTCCATACGTGAAAGCCCTGCAGCCGGTCCGCGCCGACGGCAAAACGCTGCTGCATCAGCTGCACGGCCGCATCCGAACCGAAAAATCCGACAAACGCCAACAGCAGCATGACTGCGCCGATCGCCTCGACCCCGATCTTGAGCTCGGCAACTTCCATTTCCTCGGCCAAATGTCGGATAGGCCTAAGGCCGGTAAGCGATCTCCCCATGGTTCGACGGCCGGGATCGCCCCCGAGCGACCGGAAGCGGCGGCGCCGGGCCGCGCCGGCCCCGGTCACCCGCAACAACCACACGACCAGCAGCAGCGACCCGACGATCCAGCAGCCAAAGAGCAAGCCCTTGAGACTGCCTTGAATGAGCTGCGCCGACACACTCATGCTCCCCATACCCCCAGTTCCCGAAACTCGTCGGGATTGGCGCCGTTTGCCACGAGATGGTCCATCAGCGAACGGCTGAACCGCTCACCGGTAAACCTCCACGTCTGCCGCTGAAAATCCCATTCGACCAGCGGACGGATATGTACCGTCTGCCGCTCGTCCACAGAAAGCTCCGTAATTTCCGTCGCGACCCGAACCGGCTTTCCCCCGATGCGCACCAGCCGCAAAAACACAATAAGGTTAAACGCCCGGGCTACGCGCCGGACGGTATCGGTTTGGTCATGCTGCCGCCCGTCCTGCTTGATCATATCCACGACGTCGCTGATAAACGAATCGCGATACTTCGTATGCATCGTGCCCATCATGTCGTGACCGCGCAGCGCGCCCTGCACCATCTGGGACACCTCGGAGCCTTTCGCTTCACCGACGATCACCCAATGCGGGCTCATCACAAGCAATGGCTTGAACGATTCCTCCATGCTCAGCCCGATCTCATCCACTTCCCGGACGGCCAAAATGTTCCGGTTCCCCCGTAGCCGCTCACGGAGCGCGACCTCGAATTCTTTCTCCAGCGTCCGAATCCGTTCGTTCTCCGGAATTTCCTGCGCCAGCGCGAACAAAAACGTCGTCTTGCCGGTCGCCGTGCCCCCGCCGATCAAAAAGCTGGCATGGTAGCGGACCAGCAGGCGCAGGAGACGCGCCATCGGCTCGTTCAACGTATGTAAATCGGCCAGCAGTTCAAGAGTCACGTCCTTGACGATGAAATTGCGGATATGAATGCTCGGGACATCGGAATAAGGCGGCCGGGTCATCACGAGCCGCGAACGGTTCCACAAATAGGACTGGATGAACGGCTGCCGCTCGTTGATCGGCTTTTTGCCGCACAGCGCCAAACGGTCCTGCAGCAGCAAAACGTCGGCAAGTGAAGCGAACCGGCGGGAATGACGCGTCATCTCTCCGTTGCGAAGCAGAAAGATGTCGCAGCCGATGACCTGAACCTCTTCCACGTCGGGCAGCCGGTACAAATCCTCGATCAATCCCGCGCCGCACGTGTCGGCAAATACGCACTCCGTCGGGGTCAGCGGCGGCGTCAGCGTGTCCGGGTCGATATCGATGCGGTATTCGGTCAGCAGCGTATCGATGACCGCTTTCATCCGTACCTGCGCCAGCGGCTCGCCAAGTCCGGCTTGCAAAATATCTTCGTACAGCGCCTGGTCCTTCTTGGAGCGCTCGGTTAAATGCTCGTACACCAGCTTCACCGCATCGGCCAGCGGTATCCGCTGCACGCCTTTTTTATGCACGGCCGCGTTCAGGCTCGCCCACGAGGCAGGCATACGCTCGCGCGCTTGGTCCGCCTGCATCAGATCCTTCAAATATTGCCCGGCGTCGAATCGGGTTCTCGGGCGCATCCGCCCGCCCGCTCGATGGGCTGTCGGTAATGACAAATCAGTCCCTCCTATCCGAACAAGGCGCTCAATCTGGAGATCCACCCCGGTTTACGCCGCTGGCCCGGAACAAGCTCCATTCCCTGCACGTCTCCTTCGGCGCGCTTCGTCAGCAATGCCGCCAACCCGTCGATCGCTTCGGTGAACGGCTCCGCCTTCGGCATCAAGTAAAGGGGCACCCCTTCATGCACGGCTTTCATGCCGAGACCGCCCGGCGCATTCGGAATCGAAGCGCCCAAAGACATGTGCAGCGCGTCCGCGATCCGTTCGGGCTTATCGTCCGACGATGCACGGTTGAGGATCAGCGAGATGTCAGACGGAGTCAGGCCGCAATATTTCCAATAGCAATCAAACCATTCGCGCCAACTCGTGCGGTAAGAAGCATAGTTGTTCTGGGCGACGAGCCAACGAATGTCGGCTCCGCGGACGACACACACCGTCGCGGCGTTATCCGGGTAGGCGTTCAGATCGACCAGCGTAACGTCGAATACGGATCTTGCCGTCTGTAGCAAATGCGCCATCATTTCCGGCGTCATATCGAGCGCGGTGTCTCGGCGGGGCGAGCCGGTCAAAATGTGCAGTCCGGTCATCTTCCGATACGTCATACATGAATCGAGCAGGTCTTCGGGCTGCAGCGTATGGGTCTGCAGCTTCGGCCGCAGCTTGAATTGGCTGCGGTCCGTCTCCGTCAAATTCAGCTGCGAGCGAATTTCCGGGTTGCGCAGATTCGCATCGATCAGCCCGACGCGCAGACGGTTCGCCGATGCCAGCGCAAGCGCCGTATTGACGGCGACCGTCGTCGCCCCGTCCTTGCTGCTCGCAGACCAGACGGCAACCACGATGCCGCTTCGCTTCTCGCCGGTCGCCTTGCGGACGCTGCGTCCTTCGACGGAAGCGGCGAGCGCCTCGAACGTCTCCTGCTCCGTTCCGCCCAGCGGCAAAACGGTGAAACCGAGCGTCAACGCCAGTCGCGTCAACGCCTCCAGCATGAACGAATCGTATACGGCTTCGTCCGGGGCTACGACGACGCGGGCCTGAGGCTGCTTGCGCCGGATCTCCGGCATCCAATCCCAAGGATACGAATCGTAGAACAAGCCGGTATGGACGGCAATAACGTCGAACGGTTCTTCCAGCCGGGCGAGCAACCGGTCACGGTGCTGTACCGTCACGATGCTATCCGAGTCCGAGCCGGCACGACTTAATTGCGCCCCCAAAAGATCCGCCGCTCCGGCCTGCGGGTGTGCCAACAATAGGTTCATGATGCCGGTTTCACCTCCGTTGCTTTGAGCCCTGGCAAAACGCTGCCGTTCCCCTGCGCGGCAGCGGGCTCCTTTTCCTTGCCGCTGATCTGGCTTCGATTCAGCTCGCCTTTCACTTGAACCTGGGGCTTGGTTTTGCTGAACAAATCCGCTTCCTTAAGCTCCTGAAACAATCCCGTAACGGTTCCCGAAACGGCGGCGGGCGCGGACAGGTCGGGCAGCGCCAGCTTAATCTTTCCGCCGATGCCGCCGAGCACGTAGGCCTCGTACACTTCGTCGTTCATCATGTAAGTGTTCAGCTCTGGCTTCCCGTTCGGCTTGGAACGGGCGTTCTGCAATTGGATTTGGTTCGGCTGAACGACCGTTTCAATCGTCGCTCCGTCCGTCACCTCCAGCCCTTCGGCCGTCTTGACCGCCGTAACCGGAAGCTGCTCGATAATTTTGACCGCGCCGACGCTCCATAGCGCGCCGGAGCCGGTCGTGACGAACTTGGGCGTCTCGAATTCGACCCATACGTCGACGCGATCGCCGCGCCGAACCATATTGTTGACATTGACGGCCGCATCCGTCTTGAAGCTGAAATAACGCTCTCCCATACGGGGTACTGTGCTGCGGTCGGTCAACTTCCACGAAACCAGCTCCTCGCTGTCCGCAATCGGCACAAGCACCGTCTTGCCGATCAGCGCTTCAAGGTCCGTTACGGCTTCGGAGCTGTGAGCCGCCAGCGGAATGACCGCTTTGCGGAGCATGGAAGCTTCGACGACTTCCCCGCTTTGCAGCATCCTTACCGGCTTGACCGTCGTCATGGTGCGAACTTGAATTTCGGTATGCTTCATGAACTGCCAATATCCGTATATCGATCCCGCCATCAGCACGCAGCCCAGCGTGATGACGATCCATGCTTTCTGCAAACCGCTACCTCCTCCTGTTTTTCTGGATAAACGGGTTATTTGTTGGATTGGAACAACCGCAGCAGCTTGGTCGCGGGACCGAAACGATTCCGCTCCCGCTGCGCGGGGATGACCTCGTCCGGCAGCCACCGCCGGAGCCACGGCAGCATGGCCTCGCGAAGCGCGTCCCGGACCGGCGGCATGTCGTGCGGCAGCCGCCCTTGCCAGCCGGCCTCGGTCAGCGCCGCCAGATCCACTGCGGGCAGCAGGCAGGCGGGGCGCTGCGGGAGCAAGCGCAGCCACGCTTCCGTTTGCGGCGACTTCAGCGCCTTGACCGCGAAGCAGTGCAGTCGCCGTCCCGGCGCCAGCCACGCTTCAAGCTGCCGCAGGCGTCGGCGCGTCGCGGGAAGCTCCAGCTTATGCGCGAAAGGGTCGACGGCATAGACGACGTCCGTCGCGGTTTCGAGCAGCTCGCGCACCGCAGGATGGTCCCACTGCGCGCCGACGTCCACGATGCACACTGGGCGTCGGACCGCGTGAAACAGCTTCAGCCAGCCTCCGGCGTCAAGCTGCGTTTCTTCCGCGCCGGCGGCGGGCTCTTCGGCGGGCAGCCACAGCGTGTGGCCGTCCGCCCAAGGCCGCTCGTCCGGGCGGCCGCCTTGCCCCGCCGCGTTGTAGCAGCGATACGCCGACGGCGCGTTCTTGTCCGCGAACAGCAGCGCGGACAGCTCCGCCTGCGGAGCAGGCGGCTCGATCACGGCGTGCGGGACGCCGAGATCGTGAAGCTGCCGCGCGAGCGCAAGCGCGGCAAAGGTGGCCCCGGCGCCCGGGTACAGGGCGCCGACCGCCACCACGAGCGGCGGCGTCCACGCCGCTCCCGGCTGTAGCGGCGCGCCGGCCTGCGCCGCCGGCCGCTGCGGCAGCTGCGCAGCCAGCCAGCCCGCCAGCGCGGCCCCGGCTTCGCGCGCGTCCGCGAACCGGCCGTCCGGGCTTGCGCGCAGCAGCCGCAGCACAATCGGCGTGAGCCCGGGCGGGATCGCCGCTTCCGCTTCGCGGTAAGGGCTTTGCGGATTGTAATACGCGCCCCCGCTCAGCAAAAAATACAGCAATGCGCCGAGGCCGTACAGATCGGTGTGCGGATCGCTCTGCCGCCCGTCGAACTGCTCCGGCGCGGCAAAGCCGACCGTGCCGAGCAGCACCGTATCGGCGGCTTGCTCCGCTTTAAAGCTGCGTGCGGTCCCGAAGTCGATCAAGCGCACCCGTCCGTCCGTATCCAGCATCAGGTTGGACGGCTTCAAATCGCGGTGAATGATCGGCTCCGGACGGAGCGAATGCAAATAATCGAGCAGCCCGCAGAGCTGCTGCGCAATCTCCGCCGCCTGTCCCTCGCTCATGCGGCGGCCCAGCCGCTCGAAACGCTGCAACAGCGTTTCCCCTTCGATATAATCCATGACCAGATACAGAAAACCGTGGGCGTTGGCAGGAACGTAATCGACGATATCCGGCAGATTCGGATGACTCAAACGGCTCATCGTCTCCGCTTCCTTAAGCAGCACGTGCCGCCGCAACGCCGCCTCCTGGCCGCTTTCCCCCGCGGACGGGTCGTCCCCGACATATGTCTCCTTCACGGCCCACTTCTTCCCCTTCAGCTTCAAGTCTTCCGCCAAAAACACCCGGCTCATCCCGCCGCTCCCCAGAGGAGCCATGATCCGGTAGCGCCCCGTCAGCGTCTGACCCGGCTGTAAACCATAATGCAGCATGGCTTCGTTTCCCCGCCTTTCGTTCGCAGACAACGACAAAAAACCGCCTTACGCATGCAAACAATGCATGACATAAGGCGGTTCTTCCGCACAATGTAATGAGATTGTTTATAAACTATCATAGTTTTACCAAAATTTCAACAACCGATTTAAAGACAGCCTTTGTCCCATACCTAAAGGAAGACCGTCGGTCTTTTTCGAATTTGGATTCTAAATATATTGAATTGTAAATTCTAATGTTATAGAATAAATGAAAATCATTTAATTCGAAGAGGTGATTGGGTTGGACATCATTCAAGCCACGGGACGGAAGCGGGAGACGTATCAAGTGCAGCTCGAATATTCGCTGCTGTGGGAATGCGCGATGGGGATTGCGGCTGTGACGAACACACCGCTTCTTCATACGCTGGAGAAGCCGATGGAACATTGGACGCAGCTCAAAGCCTCGTTATCCAAAGAGCTGCTGGGGCACTTGGCTTTTGTAGAAAAGCACAATACTTGGAAGGCTTTGCTTCAGCTGCTCCATCAACAGGCTTTCGCTTCTCTGCCCGATTTTCTGGCCTATACCGAGCGTTTGGCCCCGGAGGAGTTGAAAAGCATCTGCCTTCCCTATCTAGGAAAAGAGTACCAGAATTCGCGCAAGCAGGCGGCTTCCGGCGACAGGAAGGCCGTACAAGAGCTGCAGGAACTGACAAGCGGGAACCCGTTCTTCCCGGCCTATATCGATTTTATCTGCACAACCGATCCAGCAAAGCTGAAGCGTCATCTCACGGAAGTGATGTCAGGCTGGTACGAGGAGGTTATCGAGGCGGAAGCGGAGCAGCTCCTTGCCGTTTTGACCAGAGACTGCGAAGCCAAGCGCAACATGCAGCAAAGGATGGCCCCGGAGGAGCTTGTCGAATGGGCCACCGGCGGGGTCGCGTATTCGCCGGAACCGAGCGTTCACCGGGTGCTGCTCATCCCGCAAATCGCTTACCGGCCATGGAACATCGAAGCGGATATCGAAGGGACGAAGGTGTTTCATTATCCCGTAGCAAGCGATAGCATCCACCCTGCCGATAAGTACATGCCTAACGCGTCGCTCGTTCTTAAGCATAAGGCGCTCGGCGACGAAATCCGGCTGCGCATCGTCAAGCTGCTGTCTGAAGAGGACCGGAGCCTGCAAGATTTGACGGATCGGCTGAATATCGGAAAATCGACGATTCATCATCATTTGAAGCTGCTCCGTGCGGCAAGGCTGGTCGACATCCGCGATGCCAAGTACCGTGTCAAAACGAAAGCCATCGATACGCTGGCCCAAGAGCTGGCCGATTATTTACGACAAGACTAATAAAGGTGGGCGGAGCATGGAAGCATCGGCTGCCGAACGAAGCCATAGGCCTTCGCTGCCGGAATTCAAAAGGAACTATCCCGTCTTCCGCTTCGTCGGAAGCAGCTTTATTTCCTACTGCGGAGATCAAATTCAGCTTATCGCGATTCCCCTGCTCGTTCTGGCGATTACAGGCTCGCCGGTCAGTATGGGAACCGTAACCGCGCTCGAACGCCTGCCGGTGCTGCTGCAGCCCTTGACCGGTATCTGGTCCGACCGGTTGAACCGTAAAACGCTGCTGCTGCTCTGTGATCTCGGCAGAGGCGTCATTACGGGGCTGCTGGGTCTTCTGTTCATCATGGATTCGCTGGAAATGTGGCACATGTACATCGGCGCCTTGACCGCCGGCATGCTCGGTCAAATCTATACGACGGCGCAAATTGCCTCCGTGCCGAATCTCGTCCGAAAAAGCGATTTACAAACGGTGAATGCGGTCAATTCAGGTTTTGCGAACTTGGCCGTTCTCGCAGCGCCCGGTCTCG
This sequence comes from Paenibacillus sp. MZ04-78.2, assembly GCF_024213375.1. Taxonomy (GTDB): domain Bacteria; phylum Bacillota; class Bacilli; order Paenibacillales; family NBRC-103111; genus Paenibacillus_G. Next base: position 28,710 of record NZ_JANAVJ010000015.1, read on the forward strand.
GAGGAATGGTAATCAGCTTATACAATCCCGGATATGCAATACTCGTCAACAGCGCCACTTTTTTTATCTCGTTTCTGACGGTTCTCAGCCTTCCCATCCGGCGTGCGGTTGCAGGCCCCAATACGGCCAAGGTCAGGTTCAATAGCTTTTACGAGGATGTGAACTACCCGCCACCTGCGCTTGGCTTAGAGGTGGGGGCTTCTAAGGTAATCGTACCTAGCGGTACGAAATTTACTTAGCTATCGAGCCTGTTCCATGCTCTATATATGATTATGCTAACCATCGCAATCCTTCACGCTTGATATTGATCGAAGCATTCCAGTCTCGATCTGCTACAAAACCACAATCGCAGTGGAATGTACGCTCAGAAAGAGACAGAGACTCCTTCACTTGACCGCAACTTGAACATGTTTTGGATGAGGGAAACCACTTATCTATTTTGATAAGCCTTTTCCCTAGCTCCTCTAACTTGTATTGGAGAAATGTCGTGAACATGCCCCATGCATTATCGGCAACGCTTTTACCGAAATTAAGGGCTTGTGACATTCCCTTCATGTTGAGATCTTCGATAACCACGCAATCATACTGTTTCGCTAATCTGTGCGATTCCTTATGTAGAAAGTCTTTTCGCCCGTTTGCAATTCTTTCGTGTAATTTGGCAATTTTCAATCGTTGCTTATGCCAACGGTTAGAACCTTTCTTTCTACGTGACAGAATACGCTGTTCCTTCGCTAATTTTTCCAAGGCTCGACGATAGAAATGAGGGGAATTGGCTGTCTTCCCCTCTTCACTTTCAACAAATAAGCTGTTCATGGAAAAATCCAAGCCAACAACAGCTTGTACTTCTTTTGGTACAGGTTGATGTTCGTATTCGGTGAGGATCGAAATATAGTATTTTCCTGTTTTTGTTCGAGAAACCGTACAAGACTTGATGATGTGATGTGACGGAATTTCTCGATGCTGCTTCATTTTTACAAGTTTCAGTTTCGGTAATTTGATACAGCCATCCAAGAGCATGATGTTCCCGTTGACCACGTTCGTTGTATAAGACTGCTTTGCTTTGTGACTTTTGAACTTCGGAAATTCAGCACGTCTGGAAAAGAAGTTTTGGTATGCCTTTTGCAGATGGAGCTGAGCGTTTGCTAACGCAAGGCTATCTACTTCCTTTAGCCAAGGATGCTCACTCTTGTATTTTGCAGGTGTAGGTAACTTTTGTTTCTTCAACGCATCTGGATCATCCTTGAATTGCTCGTAGGTTTCCTTTCGTTCAGCCAACATTTTGTTGTACACAAAACGAACGCAACCGAAGGTTTTTACAAGCAGTTGTTCTTGTTGAGCCGTTGGGTACAATCGGAACTTATAGGCCTTGTTTGCTATGTCCAGTCACCTCACTTCATCCCTTGATTTTCGATATATTTCTTTATCACTTCAAGGGGTGCGCCACCAGTTGTAAGTAAGCAAAAACTTCTTGACCAAAAGTATTCTTTCCAAAGCTTCTCTCTCACTTGTGGAAACTCTTTTTTCATCAGCCTCGAGCTTGCACTTTTATAAGCATTGATGAATTTTGACAATTCGGTGTTCGGGTGTGCTTTGAACAAAATATGCACATGGTCCATGTCATGATTCCATTCGACTAAGGATATATTATAGTTTTCACCTAATCGAACAAACATTTCTTTCGCATAGTCAGATAGGGTATCATCCATCACTTTTCTACGATATTTCACAACCAAAACAAGATGATAATACAGAGAGAACACCGAATGATTATTGTTGTCTAATTTCATTTATATAACAGTATTTCTTTTAATCTAAGACTGATTATATCTCATCATAGAAAATATGGCAACAAAAAAAGACTGTAGGCTTCGCCTACCGAAATTCATCTCCCACTTTCATCAAGCTTCGCAAGATTTAGAAGTGGGAGACTTCTTTCGGAGGGAAGTTAAAGGACAAACAAAAGACCTCCGCCCGATGAGGGCGAAGGCCGGAAATCATTAGTGCGATATGAAGCGTCTGCGGTGCTCTTATTATCGGGTATTTTACGGATTGAGACCGTTTTTCACGATCGTTTGCAACGTTTTGTTGCGGTCCTGCGTCAATTCCCACGTCATGGCGCCGGCAAGTCCTTTGGACTTGATGTAATCGACCTTATGCTGAATCGATTCGGCGTCGTCGTACGAGATGAAGACGCCGCCGTTCGGCTGATACAGGAACGGTGTTTTAGTTACGTTGTTCCAGTGGCGGGTATAGCCGTTTTTGTTGATATAGTTGGCTTCCAGATCGTAGAAGTCGAACGTTCCTTTCTCCCACGTTCCTTTCTGAGATACGCCGGAGCATTGTTGATACTGGCCGTTATTCGCCGAGGCGCAGCCCTGCCAGCCTTTGCCGTAGTACGGGAGGCCGAGCACCAGCTTGGAAGCGGGCACGCCGGCGTTCAAATGATTTGTAACCGCCTTGTCAACGTTGAAGTTGACCGGATCTGCGCTGTTATCCGCCGGGTCAAAGTACAGCGGAGCGTTGTGTCCGGATTTGGATTCCCAGCCGCCGTGGAAATCGTACGTCATGATGTTGATCCAATCGAGAGTTTGCGCGACTTTGGACAGCTCCGTGTTGTTCACGAAATTTGGGCCTGCCCCGGATGCAATCGTCAGCAAGTACTGCTTACCGTCGGCTGCGCCGGCGGCATTCAGCTCGCTCCTGACCGCCTGCAGCAGCAGCGTGAAGTTTTGCTTATCCTCCGGACGCTTGCCGTTGCCCGCCAGACCGCCGCTGACCGGGTATTCCCAGTCGAGATCGACGCCGTCAAACTGGTATTTGCGGAGGAAGTCAACCGCCGATTTGGCAAAATTGGTCCGTGCCGCCGGATCGGCCGCCACGTCCGAGAACCGGTTGGACCAGCTCCACCCGCCGACGGAAATGAGCGTCTTCAGATGCGGGTTCGCCTTCTTCAGCTTGATCAATTGATTGAAGCTGCCTTTGAGCGGCTGATCCCACGTATCTCCCGGATACGACATGCCGGTATCGGCCCAAGGATCGCCCTGAACGATGGAGCCGTTCGGTACGTTGATATTGCCCTTTTCATCTTGGCAAGCCCAGGTTTGCGGGTTCGGTCCGGTCGGCTCCGGGTTGCCGTGTCTGCCGTTCCAGCAAATGTCCGCGAAGGCGTAGTTGATATGGGTGATCTTCGAAGCGTCGATTTCCGGCACCTTGAAGTTGCGCCCATAGACCGCCCAAGCCGGGTAATACGTGACGATTTTCTTGTCGCCGCCACTACCGCTGCCGGATGTTGTAACCGTCACGGCATTGCTGGCAGCGGATACGTTACCGGCCGCGTCTTTAGCTTTCACTGTAAACGTATACGAGGTCGAATCCGTTAGACCGGCTACGGTATACGAGGTCGTGGCAGCGCTTCCAACAAGCGTCCCGCCTTGGTACACATCATATCCCGTCACGCCGACGTTATCGGTCGATGCCGTCCACGTTAGCGTCACGCTGGTTGATGTTACGTTGGAAGCGCTAACACTTGTTGGCGCGGTAGGCGGCGTCGTGTCGGTAGGAGCGCCGTCCGTCGTGACGGTGACGGCATTGCTGGCGGCAGATACGTTGCCGGCGGCGTCCTTGGCTTTCACCGTAAACGTGTACGAAGTCGACGGCGTTAGGCCACTCACGGTATACGAAGTCGTGGCAGCGCTTCCAACAAACGTCCCGCTTTGGTACACGTCATATCCCGTTACGCCGACGTTATCGGTCGATGCGCCCCAGGATAAGTTGACGGTAGTCGATGTTTTGCCGGTAATGTTTAGATTGGCCGGTGCGGCAGGAGGCTGGGTATCCGTCCCGCCGCCGCTATGCGTCTTCCACAGGGCGGGAACGTTCGGCGGCTCCCATCCGGCGAGCGAGGTATGGGCTTGAAGACATTGATAATCTGAGCCTCCATAAGTGACAATATCGCCCATTTTGTACGAGGTATTCGGCGCCCAAGCAGCAGCGGCGAAGGCGGCCGCCGGCAGCAGCGAGGCAAGCAGCACGACGACCAGCAGCAGCGCCCAAGCTTTTCGTTTCATCATAAACTACAACAGCTCCTTTGTTTACGTTTTCCTTTCCGGCATATCGTCCTTAACCATCGGGCTGACATCATCATCAATTATCGGCAGGGTTCCCTCCTCTCATCATCCTAGCTTCCATTATCAGGGTTCTCCCCCACGTTGTAACGGATAATTTTCTCCAGAAAGAGGGGTAAATTTCTACAAGCTCCCTGTGAATACCCGGATAACCGGCGTCGTCTGGGGCAATAGGACGTACATCGACGTGGACAGCCCGAGCGACTCGGAGAAAAAATGACAATCGATAAAAGCCATGTGAGTTACCTCCCGTTGTAGCGAATCCTATCGTATCCCGTCAATTCCCAAACCCAGTATATCGCTTCGGACCAAAACGCGCCATTGAAAACCTGCTGTGAAAGCGATGGAAGGGAGGGGAAGCGGCTGCACGCAAAAAAAGCCCGGCTTATCCGGGCCCGGCATCCGATTCGATTTAAAGCATCCGTCTCCGTTTGCGGACCGGTGCCCTTCGGCCTTGCTTTTCTCCGAACGACCTGTTCCTTGCGGCCTTCATCGCTTCGCTTAGCCTCACTTGCTGCTGCTCCGCCGCCGCATTCGCCTCGGCAATCAGGTTGACCGCCTGCTTCAGCATCGGGGATATCTGCTTCGCCGACCGGTAGATCGAATTGATTTTGTCGAAAGCGGTCAAAATTTCATCCAGGCTTTCGTTGACACTGCGGAATACCGTAGGCAGCTTGCTCACCCTGCGCTCTCCCCTCTCGTTTATGCTCCGCCGTCTCGTCTACAAGCAGGTCCCGGAGCGACAGCACCGTCCGGCCGCAGCCGATTTGCTTGTGAGCCAGCGTCGCGTTGTTATGTATTTAAATTAAATTTTTCCACCCTCGCAAGGCTCCCTGCACTCTTTGCGGGATGGGACGGTTTCGCCGATTGCGATCGAACCGTCGTAACGCGCGGCAATCAACGAGCGATGCTCGGATCGAAGGACGGGCGTTACCGCAGGGAGCCTTGGCATAGCGGCGGTGGAGCCGGCAGAAAACTACCGAGCATGACCGCCTGCGCTACGCGTCAGCAATGGTGACGGTGCCTGCTGCGCAGGACAATGACCAACAAAATAAACAAGACGAGGATAATGCCTAGCGATGTCCCACACCCGAACGAAGGATAGAAGTGGTGGTGTTTTTTCTTCTTCTTCGGGAAAAAAACGTTGACCTCATTAAAGTTGTGAACATTTGCCGTTGGATAGTTCGACGTAGGAGCTACGTATGAAGGCGAGACGGCTGTCGGCATCGGAGGCATATTCGCCATCGGCGCAATATTCGGCATCGGAGCCGCGAAGGGAGCGATATTCGGCCCTGGCGCCGAAAACGGCGATACGTTCGGGGAAGGCGGAAAATTCGACGATAATGGCGACACCATGCTCTGTTTGGGGAACGCATTCGGTTGAAACTTTTCCATACAGATGAACACCTCCGTAATATTTACCCAAATTGCAAAGGTAGGCAGCGGCGCCGTACCTGCAACTTGCAGTCGCTTGGACTGGTTACGTGTTCCTATCGAACACACCAACAGTCTATGGTGTAGCACCTATAGGGAACACGGTATTCACCTAGCCGCGCAAAATTAGACGCCTGCCCCGGTAGCAGCCATCCGCGTAAATCCGCCCCCTCATGGCTCTCCGTAGCGCAGCAAAACGACCGCCGGAAACCGGCGGCCGATTGGCTAAAATGGATATCGTTTAAACGTACGGGTTATGTTCGCGCTCGTAGCCGATCGTCGTCCGGCTTCCGTGCCCGGGGTAGACGATGGTCTCATCCGGCAGCTTGAACAGCTTGTCATGAATCGAATCCAGCAGCTCCTGATGGTCGCCGCCGGGCAGATCGGTGCGTCCGACCGACAGCCGGAACAGCACGTCGCCGCCGAACAGATGGTTTCCGTAGAACAAGCTGACGCTGCCGGGGGAATGGCCCGGCGTATGAAACACTTTGAAGACGAGGCCGAGCAGCTTAAGCTCCTGCCCGTCGTCCAGCGCATACTCCGCCGGGTCGGTCGTGATCGCCCCGCCCAGCTCCGGCCACATCGTGGAGCCGTTGCGCTTCGGGTTCGTCAGCCATTCCGCCTCCGCATCGTGCAGGTACACGGGACTGCCCTTCAGACGCCGCACGGCGTCCACGCCGCCAATATGATCGAAATGAGCGTGCGTCAGGACGACCGCTTCGATCTCCATGTCTTCGATCCGCTTGAGCAGCGGCTGCGGATTCATCCCGGGATCGATGACGAAGCCGCGGTTCTCTTCGGGCAAGGAGACGAGATAAGCGTTTGTTTGCAGCGGGCCGAGCGGGAAGGTTTCGATTTTGATTTGCTTTGTTTCCATATGGTGACGAGCTCCTTTACATATACGTCGGGTGTCGGACTAGAATGTGGACAGCAGCTCGCGCAGCTCTTTCACGATCACCGTCTGGTAGCCGGTTCCTTCGCCGTACTGCTTGACCATTTCCTGGCGGGCAATCTGGATTTTGTCGTTATAATCCGGCGCTTCGCGGTCCGGGTTCTCCTGCTTGAACTTTGTCATGACCGCCTGCACGTGCGCCGGGCGCGGCCCCCAATGGCCGAGGACGAAACCGCTGAAATCGGTAAAAATGACGATCGGAATCGCTTCTCCGCCACCGGTCAAAAACTGCGCCATCACGTCCGGATGCTCTTCCTTGATCAGCACCTCCGTCGGGATGCCCGAAATTTCGAGCGCGCGGAACACGGCAGGAACGTTGTATATCACGTCGCCGCACCAGTCCGCCGCAAGGATCAGGCAGCGAAGATCGTCGCGGTTATTGAGTGATTCGAAAAACTCCTTGTCCTCTTCGCTTTCCCATACGAACAGATCGTACCATTCTTTGAATTTCTCCTGATTTTTCGTCATGCCGTCCGTAAACTGCTGCGGGGACAAGCCTTGGCGCAGCTTGGCGCTCAAGTTTTTGCTCATCACGTTTCTCCTCCTTCGGAATATGTCACACTATGGTTCATTGTACCAAAAAAAAGAGTCCGCTCCAACAAAGGAGACGGACCGGGTACGCTATTTGCTGTTCTCTTTAATCAGCTTTTCGATGGACGCTACCTCGGCGGCGCTTAACGTCCGCTTCGGCTTGTAGGACTTGATGTGATGGACGAGGCGGTCCAGCTTGAGCGTCGCAAAAGCAGGGCTCGTCCCCACAAGACGGCAGTTCGGATGCGTGAAGCATACGATGCCGACCAAATCCGCCTGTATCTGGTGCTGCTTGAACAACGCCTTCAGCACGTACTCGTGCCGGTACAGCTGCGCCGTCGGGTCCTGGCTGTGCGGCTCGTCTTGCTTTCCTTGATCGGACCGCGTCTTGACGCGTTCGACCCCTTGACCGGTAAAATGGATGTCCCCCGACCAATGCTTCGAGTCGATATGAAACACGCCGTTAGGTCCAACCACGATATGGTCGAATTCCTGCGTGCCCCCGCCTGCATGTACGCGGCGTCCGTGCAGGACACGGTACTCACCGCCAATATATTTGAGCTGATGGGCCGTGCTTTTCTCGCCTTCCTCGCCGTAGCCGTTGTTCGTGTCGGCGCGGTCGCCATTTTTGCCGGACTTCTTGCGGTTCAGCACCTTCCACAGCACATACAGCACAACAATGACGGCAACGACGATCAGAGCAGGCTTCGTATAAGGAGCGGCCACTTCACCAATTTGCTCCCAGTTATCCCCGAGCTGCTGTCCAAGGTAAACGAACAGAATCGTCCAAGGAATCGTACCGAGAAGCGTGTAGAACAAAAACTTCCACATCGGCATCCGCGCCATGCCCGCCGGGATGGAAATCGCCTGCCGCAGCACGGGGACGAAACGGGCCAGAAACACCATGACGGGACCGTACCGGTTGAACCAGCCCTCCGCAATATCGAGATGCTTGCTCTTCAGATGGAGAAACTTGCCGAATTTGTTCAAGGCCGGCCTGCCGCCGTAGCGCCCGAGCCAATACAAGATGATTTGTTGAAACATGCAGCCTATCGTGCCGAACACGATGGCGCCGATCATGGATACTTGGCCAATGGAAACCAGGTACCCTCCGTAAGCGAGGACGATTTCGCTCGGAATCACTTCGAGCATCAAGCCCAGCAGAATTCCCCATACGCCCAGCCCTTCAATAAACCGAAGCGCCGATTGAATCAAGTCATGCAGCATTGCTCTGTCCTCTTCCTCTCCGAATACTTATTTTGTCCGCTATCTCTCTCAACCAATCCTATTCTACCATAACCTCTTTCATGCCGCATCTTAACAAAGCAGGTTTCGGCACGGACGTTTGCTCCGTTTGTCGAAATCTGTTTACTTTTTTACATGTCAGACTTATAATTGTTGTGACAATTAATTCGGAATAAAGGAAGTGCTGCGATTGAATCCTAACCTGCACGAATGGTCGACCGGCTTTATTCTCGGCCAAACGTACCGGAAGATGCTGAACGTTTTGACCTCGCGACTGAAAGAGCACGACATGACGCCGGAGCAGTTTTCGGTGCTGTGCCGCTTGCACGAATCGGACGGCATCAGCCAGAAAGAAATCGCCGACCGTACGGTGAAGGATCAGCCTACGACCGCCCGCATCCTGGACTGCCTGATCCGCAAAGAACTGGTGCGCAAGCAAACGAGCGCGACGGACCGGAGATCGTTTCTCGTCTATCTGACGGAGCAAGGCCGGCATAAGCTCCAAGTGCTGATGCCGATCGAACAGCAAACGCTTGAAGACATTTTCTCATGGATGTCCGAACCCGAGCTCGAAGCCTTCAGACAAACTCATCTGCGGCTTATCGCCCATCTGGATACATTACTGAAACCTTAAGACTAGGAGAACCGCTGCATGAAGGAACAACACGACATACCCGCTTCGAAATTATGGACTCGGGACTTCGTCCTGCTTACAATCAGCAATTTATTTTTGTATTTGAATCTGCAAATGATCACTCCAGCGCTGCCCGCCTATGTTACCGAACGATTCGGGGCGGGCCAGTGGACCGTCAGTCTGGTCATCAGTCTGTTCGCTTTAGCGGCCATCGTCACCCGGTTCTTCGCTGGCGCCTGGCTTAAACGCGGGCGGACCGCGCTTATCCTGCTGCTCGGCCTTACCGTCTATACGCTGGCAACAGCGAGCTTTTATGCCGCAGGAACGCTGGCTTTATTTCTGCTCATCCGCATCTTGTACGGCATCGGATTCGGCGTGTCCAGCACGGCGTTCGGCACGATGGTGTCCGATATCATTCCGATCCGGCGGATGGGTGAAGGGATGGGGTACTTCGGCCTGTCAACGAGCTTGTCGATGTCAGCCGCTCCGCTCATCGGGTTGTGGCTGCTCGGCAGCTACGGGTTCGGCACGCTGATCCTCGTCTCGTCGCTGCTTGCGATCCTGATCATCCCGCTGTCGCTGCTGATCCGCAGCACCCCGGCCGTCCCGCAGCCGGCAACCGCCCCTTCGCCTACCGCTGCCCGGGATACACGCGGCACCTACAAACGAGTGGCGCTGCCCTGTTTTCTGAACATGCTGCTCTCGATTACGTACGGGGGTTTGATCAGCTACCTTGTCTTGTTCGGCAAAGAGGCGCATATCGGAAACGTCGGTTGGTTCTTTCTATGCAATGCCGGGGCGGTACTGCTCGTTCGCCCGGTCGCAGGCAAAATTTTCGATAAAAAAGGCCATATCGCCGTCCTGCCCCTCGGCGCGCTCATGGTAGCCGTCGGACTCGTACTGCTGTCATATACATCCAGCATGACCGTACTTCTCGCCTCGGCGCTATGCTACGGCATCGGCTATGGCGTTTTGCAGCCTTCGCTGCAAGCCTGGACCGTAAAGCAGGTAAGCCCGGAAATGCGCGGTACGGCGAACGGAACGTTCTACAACTCGATCGACCTCGGGATCGCGCTCGGTTCCCTGCTGCTGGGCGGCATCGCTTCGGGGACAAGCTATTCCACGATGTATCTGCTGTCGGCGCTTGCGATGCTTCTTTTTCTGGCTGTCTACGTCGCGGGTACGCTGGTTAAAGGCAAGCCCCAAGCTACTGCGCTGCATAAATAACGAAGTACCACAGCTGCCAACACAAAAAGGATCGCCTTCTATTCGGCCGACAGCCGGGAGGGCGATCTTTCTTTACCCGGCACTTCCCGGTTTGAAACCGATATCCGGCATGTTCAGACAAGCACCCGAATATACTCGTACAAACGATCCGAAACCGAAGGGGATGCCGATGACCAAGGTATATGTGCTGAGCCCAAAGGGGCTGAAGGGATTGAAAATCGGAGCCGCCGCCGTACTGTTAGCCGGTGCCGCGCTGCTCTTCTGGGAACGCGAAACGATTCGGACCGCGATGAGCCCCTCCGGACCCGAACGGACGATCCAGCTCGTGACCGGCGAGTTCAAGTCGACGACATCGGACGGCAAAACGATCGAAGCTTACCGCTGGGACCCGGGAACGATCTACATGAAGAAAGGCGAGCGCATCCGGCTCAGCATCTATGGCGTCAACGGCGCCAGCCATCCTTTTATCATCGAAGGCCTTAACCTTAAAGGCGAGGTGAAGAAAGGAAAAGAAACCGTCGTTTCCTTCCGCGCCTCCAAGCCGGGCGTCTACCGAATCCTCTGTCTGACCCATCCCGACATGGCGCACAACGGGCCGATGGTCGGTTATCTGGTCATCGACGATTGAGCCCCGCCCTTTTTCAAAAACCGCCTTCCGCAGTACCCGCCCGCTCTTCTTCCGCATAGCATAATGGCAGGAAGGAGATGCCGCTATCAATGAATCCAGCAAACCAAATGAAGCACAGCCGGCCATACCCGTCCGCCCGGCAAATTCGCCGCACCTGCAGCCGGGAGCTGTACCGCGCCCGCAAAAAGCTGGGACGTTACGTCCCTCAGCCAGCGGTAGAGCAGGCGGAGAAGCTGTATTACAAAAAGGTGCTGCTGAACCTGCCTTATATTTCGGAACACGCGGACAATCGCAAGGTGCTGGCGGATTGGTTCGACGAGAACGTCTGCGGCGAAGTGGCCGCTTTGTGGGAAGTGGAATCGGACGCTTTGGCCAAAGCGTTCCGGGACTCGTTCGGGGGCTGACGCCAAGCGGGTCCCTCTTTTTTTATCCGCCCGGCCTCCCGAATTGCATAACCGCCCCTCGAAAGACAAACAATACCTTTGTTTACCTGAAAAGGAGGTACGAAGGGAATGGATGTCGCAATTCGCAGCGGACGGGGAATCGGACTGCTGGCCGTCCTCTTGACGCTCTTGATCGCGGGATGCGGCGAGGAAAAACCGGTCAAAGTCGGGATAGAAAGCAATTTCCGCCCGTTCACGTATACCGAGGACGGAGAGAACAAAGGGTTCGAAGTGGAGCTGTGGAAAGCGATCGCGCAAAAAGCAAACTTGCAATACGAGCTTGTTCCGATGACGCAAGGGGAGCTGAACAAAGCCGTGAAATCCGGCCAAGTGGACATGGCGATCGCGGGGATGACCGTCAACAAAGCCCGCAAGGATAACTTTGCGTTTTCCGATCCGTATTTTCAGACCGGGCTGGTCCTGCTTACCACTTCGGACAATGAGGATATTAAGAGCAAGGACGATCTGACCGGGAAAGTCATCGGAACCAAAAACGGCTCGACCTCTTATATTTATGCCGGCGGAATCCAAGGCACCAAAGAAGTCCGAGGCTATCCCGATATCTCGGATGCTTACACCGATTTGAAAAATAAAAAGCTGGACGCGGTCATTTTCGACGAGCGCAATGTCCACCACTTCCTGCAAAACGACGGGGAAGGCAAAGTGAAGATGGTCGGAGAAGTGCTGAACAAAGAAAGCTACGCCATTGTTACGAAAAAGAAAAGCAAGCATCTCGGGAGAATCAACGGCGCAATCGAAGCTCTCGGCAAAGACGGAACGTACGAAGCGTTATACGTGAAGTGGTTCGGCAGCAAGCCTAAGAAGCTGCCGGGGCAGTAATCCTTTTCAGGCCGCCATCCGCGGCCTTTTCTCATGATATAACCGGAAGCCAGCGCTTCGATCCGGTCCGACGGGTACACATGAGTGCCCGGAGTTACCGCGAAGCGCCGCTTCGAGCATGCTTGCCACCGTTTGCGCGGCGATCGGCTTGTACGGCCGCAGCGGTGGCCGATCAGCCGTCTTCCCCCGGATCGGTCTCCCATTCAACCCGGTTGCGGCCGAGCTGCTTGGCCCGGTATAGCGCTTTGTCCCCCTTTTCGATCATGTGCTCCAGCGGCGGTCTCGCGGCCGACCCTTCGACTGATCCTGTACACGCTGCGCCGCCGATACTAACCGTCAGTGCAATGCATACGCCGTCCTCTTCGTAAGGATCCGCAGCTATGGCCCGGCAGATCGTCTCCGCCAAGGCTCTGGCCTGCATCGCCCCCAAGCGCAGCGCAAGCACCATAAATTCCTCTCCGCCGTATCGGGCGGCTAATTCGTCGCCTCCCGTCTGCCTCTGCAGCACACCCGCCACATGCCGCAGTACCCGGTCTCCAACCAAATGGCCGTGGCTATCGTTGACCTGCTTGAAGTAATCGATGTCGATTAACAGCACCGAGCACGGATACCCCGCTTCCAAGGCCCGAAGCAGCCGATGGCTGGCGTTCTGCATCATATACCGGCGATTGTACAGCTCGGTGAGCGGATCGATCATAGCCGACTCTTCGAGCAGCTTGACTGTCGTTTTCAGCTTACGGCTCATCAGATTGTAATTATCGCACAGCTCCTGAAGCTCGGCGGGGGCATTCTTGAAGACAGCCGGGTCGATACGGTATCCGTATTGCCCTTCCTTGATGATGCGGGTGCCCTGCAGCAAAAATTCGAGCGGACGTTCGATCCGCCGCGTAAGAATAACGATACCGCTGAAGCTTAGCATCAGCGTAACCAACGTGATGGCGATGAAAACGAGCATCAGCCCGTACAAATTCGCATTCAGTTCCTTCTTGCTCACTTCGCCTATCAGCAGCCAGCGGTGGCCGGCTATCCACTGATACGAACCGAACACGATGTCTCCCTTGTAATTGGCATACGCCTCCTTCGAGACCGACTGCGCCGCTGCCCGGCGTGTAATGTCCGTCGAGATCGGCAGCGGGTTCTGGCGTACGTCTTCGATAAAGCGCGGCTTCGTCATCGGCACGCCGACCCGGTCGAGAAGATAAAAATCCCCCGTCTCCCCGGACTTCAGGGAACCCACCACACGCTGAATCGTCTCCAGCTTAACCGAGCCGAGCAGCAGCCCGCTCCATCGTCCCTCTTGGTCATAGGTAGGCGCCGAGAAAATAATGACCGGTTCGCCGGAGGCTTGTCCGATGACGACATCCGACATCGACGATTTTCCCTGTTTCGCAGCCCAATAAGAATCGCGCTCGTTGACCTGGAGGCCGATAGCCGAATAGGTATCCACTTCCGTGACACCGTCTGTGTTCACATAGGATAGCGAAGAGAAATCTTTCTGCAATACGGTGAAATCGCGGAAGATTTCCTCCATCAAGGGCTTGTTCAGCGTTCTGACAGCGTCTTCCTCGGTAAGCAGACGCATATCCAGCGTTCGCTCCTGCACCCACCGGTCGATGAACAACGTCTGCAGACTCAGATTGTCCGATAAATTGCGCAGCGCCTCCGCCTGAGTTTCCTGCTGATACAATATATATAAGGCGATGTTGATCGAAAGCCCGAGCATGAGAATGGCCAGCGCAATCCACAGACGAAAACGCTGCTTCACCGTCCGGGGCCGCATGAAACGAATCATGGACCCTCTCCTCTCCCAAGTAATGTCCCCAACAAATTGACATTGTACAAACCCGTATTTTTTTTTATACTTTTTAAATGCATTCGTTTCGGTCCGCCAGTATATCACTTGACGTCGTAAGGAGAAATTGCACGTGGAACTGCCCTCATTCGATATGATCCTGTTTCTTGTTATTGTCGGGTTCGCCGCCGCCTTCATCGACTCCGTCGTCGGAGGAGGGGGACTCATCGCCGTTCCCGCGCTGATGTTCACCGGACTTCCAACCAATATGGTGCTCGGAACGAACAAGCTGGGGGGAACGCTATCCTCGTTAACCAGCACCGTCTCCTTTTTATTTTCCGGCAAAATTAACGGCAAGCTGGTGCTGCTCCTGTTTCCATTGTCCTTCATCGGATCGGCTCTCGGCACGTATACGATTCATCTGGTGCCGTCCACGTTTTTGAAGCCGATGGTGGTCGGTCTTCTGATCGTCATTCTCATCTATACGCTGCTGAAAAAAAACTGGGACGGTTCGGGACAGAAGGTCCGGTTTACGTTCGCCAGCGGGCTTGCGACGGCGGTTTGCGCGTTCGCCTTGGGCTTTTACGACGGATTTTTCGGTCCCGGCACCGGCTCGTTCCTGCTTTTTCTGTTTCTGATGCTGGGATTCGATTTCGTAGGCGCTTCGGCCAATGCCAAGGTGCTCAATTTTGCCAGCAATTTCGCTTCCTTAGCGTCGTTTTTCTGGCTAAAGTCGGTGCATCTCGGCTACGGTTTGCCGATGGGCTTGTCCATGATCGCCGGCTCGATCGTCGGCTCTCAGGTTGCCATCCGCCAGGGCTCCAAGTACGTGAAGCCGCTATTTATCGGAATTACCGCCATATTGATCGGCAAGCAAATCTGGGACATGCTATAAACGCCGCAGGGAGGTCGTTACGCCTGAGGAAAACAGGCCTGCGACCTCTCTGCATAGCATTCGACATTTTCCTGCCAAATCCCTCTTTTTCTCATCCGCCAAAGACCATGCAGGTTGACAGATGATCCGTCGGCCAAATTTGCTTCTTTTGATTGCTGGTCAGTTCGGCGTACGGATCGCGGACCACATGCGGATCGCTCACTGGACGAACCGGGATATGTGTAATTTTTTTGAATGAAGAAGGTTGATCCGGAAGGAAAGTTGGTCTATAATGAACACAACCTAATTATCGTTAGTTAGGAGGTTGTATTCATGACAGTACACAAAATCAAAGCCTCCGCGCTGCGGCTCTTCTCGCAGAACAGCTACGACGCGGTGCCGCTATCGGAAATCGCCAAAGAGGTTGGGATCAAGACGCCTTCGCTCTACGCGCATTTCAAGAGCAAGGAAGAGCTGTTTCTGGCCGTATACGACGATTGTCTGGCCGAACACGCCTCCCGTGTCCGGCAATTGACCGATACACTGACCGGGCTCGGCGCGGAGCAAAAGCTGCAGGCGATTCTGCTTGACGTGTGCCGCACCTACTTGCTTAGCGAGGAATACGCGACCTTTCTTAAACGGACGATGCTGTTCCCGCCGAATGCGCTGCAGGAAGTGCTGCGCGAACGGTTTGCCGCGTCGGAGGAGCAGCTTACCGAGCTGCTGAGGAAGGTTTTCGAGGAGGGCATGGCTTCGGGCGTACTGCGCCGCGAACGTTCCGAGGATTTGACCGCCTCGTTCTACTGCCTGCTGGACGGTTCGTTCCTGCAGCAGTTCTATTACCGGCCCGACGACTGGGAGCATCGGCTGAAAGCCGTTTGGTCCATCTACTGGAAAGGCATTGCGGAAGACAGAACATCCTAGAAGGGAGCAATTTATCATGGCATGGGTTTATTTGGCTATTGCAGGGGTTATGGAGGTCGTATGGGCGGTCGGTTTAAAATATACGCAAGGCTGGACTCGGTTTTGGCCGAGCGTCTTGACGATCGTTGGGTTGATTATAAGCTTTTATTTTCTCTCTCAAGCGCTCAAGACGCTGCCGCTCGGAACGGCTTACGCGATATGGACCGGTATCGGCGCGATCGGTACGGTGATCGTGGGAATGCTTTTTCTGGGCGAGCCGCGCGATCTGCTGCGGTTTCTGTTCCTGCTGTGCATCGTCGGCGGCATCGTCGGATTGAAGGCAACGGCATAACCTCATGCGATTGCGCGCAAAGAAATCAGCAGAGCCGCTGCTCCAAGAACTGGAGCGGCGGCTCTGTTGCTGAGCGACGGCATCCGGCGGCATATTGCTGACCCTGCGGACGGCCGCTCTATTTCATGCTTCTTCCCTGATCTGCGGACAAGCCGCTTCCTCCGGCGGGAATACGCTGCGGATGGCCGAGACGACTTCTTGGGCCATGCTCATGACGCGGAATAAGGAAGTGCTTTGCAGAATCGCATATTTTTGCCCGGCATCCACATTGACGATCCCGGCAATCGAATAGTCGCCGACGTGCGGAAGCTGCTTGCCGACCGACTTGCCCGGCTCCAGCGGACGGTTGGACACCTGGTACCAGGCTAAAGAGGCGGCCTGGCCGAGACAAGCGTCGATCGCAATCACAGTTTTCCCCTGCGGAATTTCATTCAGCCGCTCCCGCATGTTGCTTGCATCGAACGGATGGGCAAGCGTACCGATCACTTGCGGATACCCCGCTTCCTGCAGCATCGTGCCGGCCAGCGGTCCGAGAGCGTCGCCCGTCGAGCGGTCGGTGCCGATGCACAGAAACACCAAGTCTCCTGCCGTCAGGCCGCGCATTCGAATCATACGCAAAAAATCGGGCAGCTCGGCAGCCTTCAGCTTTTTGCGGAATAACGGCTGCGCCTGCTCATTCGTCATTTCGTTTCCCCTTTCCGTTAGTTTTATATAGTAGCATACTGCATGGGAATACCGCTTTCAACATTTGTTCCTACAGCGCGAGACGTGCTATAATTCGAACAAAGCAAGGTGAGCGCAAGTACAGCTCAGAACCGGCGGAAGGCAGGGATCAACCCGATGGGGGTCATGGACATATGGGCGCTGGCGGCGCTTGCCTACTGGCTGTTCATGCTGTGGGACACGCTGCGGGCGCGGCAGTGGATGCTGAAGCTTCCCCGCCCGGAGCCGGGACAAGCGGGATGGAGAACGGGCAAGACTCCTCAGGACGGCAAAGAATCCGAAGCGCCTCTCGTCTCGATTATTATCGCGGCGAAAGAAGAGGAATCGTCCATCATCGAAACGGTGAAGCATCTGCTCGGGCAAACGTACCCCCGGCTCGAAATCATCGCCGTGAACGATCGCTCGCAGGATACGACCGGCCGCAAGCTGGACGAGCTGCGGCGGTGGTCCGAGGGACGAGCCGGCATCGGCGTGCCGCTGCGGGTCATTCACATCACGTCACTGCCATCCGGCTGGCTTGGCAAAAATCATGCGCTGTACCAAGGCTATTTGCAGGCGCGGGGCAAATATTTGCTGTTCACGGACGCCGACGTGCAGTTCGAGCCGGGAACGGTGGAGGATGCGGTCCGCTTCCTGCAGGAGCAGCAGGCGGATCATGTGACGCTGGCCCCCCGGATGCTTGTCCGCGGCTTATGGCTTCGCACGTTCGTGCAATATTTCTTTTTTACGCTCAGTCTCTACGTCCGTCCGTGGCGGGGGAACGATGATTTCCAGCATCGTCACGGGATGGGGATCGGAGCCTTCAATCTGATCACAAGACAGGCGTACGAACGGATCGGCACGCACCGGGCCATCGCGCTGCGGCCGGACGACGATCTCCAGCTCGGACGGAGGGTCAAGGAAGCCCGGCTCCGGCAGCGGATCGCCTCCGGCACGGAGCATATTGCCGTCGAATGGTACTCAAGCCTCGGCGAAGCGATTCGCGGTCTGGAGAAAAATCTGTTCTCCGGCTTCGGCTACCGCTTAAGCGTCGCAGCTCTCGGCGTGCTCGGCCAGCTTGCGCTATTCTTATTTCCATGGGCAGGCATGCTGCTTCTGTCCGGCCCGGCGGCCTGGGGATTCGCTCTGTCGGTTGTGCTGATGCTCGTCATCTATTTTCTGCTGATCCGCTCGATCACCGGAGAAGGCGGCTTCGAGGCGCTGCTGATGCCGCTGACCGTCGTTCTGTTATGTTATATCGTCACCCGCTCCGTCTGGCTGACCCTGCGACAGGGCGGGATTTATTGGAGGGGCACCTTCTATTCCCTGAAAGAGCTCAGGCGAATGAAAGCCCGCGATGGTTCCGATTGATGCGCGCTTGTTTTTTCAATTCGCATATTTCCCAAATTTATATATAAAAGGAGCTTGTCAACATGATCTTGGAAGTCATTGCCACGAGCGTGACCGATGCAATTATTGCCGAAAAAAACGGAGCGGGACGAATCGAGCTCATTTCCGGCATCTGCGAAGGCGGCGTAACTCCAAGCTATGGACTCATCGAGCAGGTTGTCGCTTCGGTCAGCATTCCCGTCAATGTCATGATTCGCCCGCACAGCAATTCGTTCTGTTACGACGAATGGGACCTCGAAACGATGCTGACGGATATTCGGACGGTGCGGCGTCTCGGCGCTGCCGGAATCGTAACCGGCTGCTTGACGCCGGAACGCAAGGTGGATACGGAGCTGCTCGAGAAGCTGCTGGCCGAGGTCGGCGAATTGTCGGTTACCTTTCACCGGGCGATTGACGAAACGGACGATCTGGAAGACACGCTGCACGTGCTCGCCGGGTATCCGCAAATCCACCGTGTACTGACGTCCGGCGGCAAGCCGAGCGTGCTGGATGCCCGGGACGAGATTCTCCGGCTGCAGGCCGCCGAGTTGTCGCGTCCAATCGCCATTCTCGCAGGCAGCGGACTGAACCTCCAATCGCTGGCCTCGTTTATTCGGGATACCGACGTACAAGAGGTACATATGGGCACCGGCGTGCGCCGCGGAAACCGTGCGCAGGATACGGTTGACCCCGAGCTCGTACGGGCGGCGGCGGATATCGTCGCAAGATTTTCCAAGTAAAGGCGCTTCATTCGATTCATCACAGCCGTGCGGCACAAGCCGGACGGCTTTTTCCTATGTGACGCGCAAAAATCGAGTATGGCATCCTTCTCCCCCAAGCGTTTCCTCCTCTCATCCTCTCGACAAACTGTGACGGTATAAGCTATTTTTTTGACCCTGGCTAGTTCGAAGTTACCATTTTATTCAGAAGCTATTGAAAATATGAACCTCATCCTGTAGCCTTGATATAGTCAGGAAAATATAGTTATTTATTGTATTATTTAGATTTTCAGGCTGAGGTGGAATTATGGGGTCTAAGCAAATAGTAAACCGCTTTCATATCATCGCGTTAATTTTAATCCTTATTGTCGGTCTTTCGTGGATCGTGCACCTGCTGATCACAAGCTATCAGGGGCTGAAAGGCGCTCAAGCCTATAAAGGCTGGCTTGCGGGCATTACGGCCGACGGCACGGGGAGCCTGCTTGTCGCTTATCGTCCGGAGCCGGTCGAGAGCAAGACGATTTTAAAGCTGCCGAACGTGACTCCGGACAATTTCGGGGTAATCTGCCCAAACGGGACAAAAGCCGCCTACACCCAATGGAACGAGCAGCAGACGGTCAGGTATCTGGTTGTTCAGTCCCTGACAAGCGCCAAGCAGCACGTATTTTTCGACGACCTCCCCGCGATGAACGAAATCAAGACGATCTCGTGGTTCCCCGATCACCGGAGGATCTTGTTCGTGAAAAGCGACCAAACTACTCATGTCGATCAGGAGATCGGTGTGTTGGATACGGGCAGCGGAAAAGTCGAGACCTTGGTCAAGGGCGGAATTCGGTTGGTCAAGCGAGCGGAAGAAGAGAAAGGGGAAGAACGGATGAAGTTTTATATGACCCAAGACGAACTGGATCAAATCGTCAAAATGTACGGAGGGAAGCCGGTTCCGCTCGACGACGCCGGAGAGTATTTGATGGTCGAGTTTGCTGCGCCGGTCCTTTCCCCCGACGGGAATCGGATCGTGTACAGCGCCACATTGAACCGCAATTATGCCAAAGGAAAACATGTTCCGCTATGGCTGGCCTCAAGCCTGTGGGTCTACGACCTGACGAGCGGTCAAAATAAAATGATCTATTCCCCTTCCGACCGTTCGGCCATCGGGAATGCTGTCTGGACGTCGGACGGCAGGCATGTTGCTTTCATCAGCTACACCGGGGCCAACGGGGAAGGCGGAGCGATTGAATATATGGATCTGGCGAGCGCGCAGGTTAAAACGATTTTCCCGCCGTCTACCGAGCATCACAATAACCTGAACCTGATTGCGCTGGAACGCAACGAACTTTCCTTTATTTCTGCGCCGAAGCCGGGAACCTTAAAGGATGCGAAAAGGTGGATTTTGAACCCGGAAACGGGAGAAAAGCGGTTGATGCCGGTCCAAATCAGGGGGCAAAACGCGCTGCTGCGGAATTTTTCAAACGTACAGTAAAGGTTACTTAAAAACACAAGGCGCTGAAAGCCCTTCTGCCGGGCTTTCAGCCGATCATGCCGGAGTCCTTCCCAAGAAAGCCGGCCTCACTCGTTTCTTTTACTCCTTCACAGCTCCCGCGCTCAGACCAGACTCCACCTTTTCCTGAAACAGCAAATAGATGGCAATGGTCGGAATGATCGTGAGAATGATGCCCGCGAACGTCGGACCCATCTGCGAGCTGCCCCGTTCTCCCACGAAGGACATCAGCGCCATCGAAATGTTGAACATGCTCCGGTCATTGACCATAATGACGTTCCAAATCAAATCGTTGTAAATATCGAAAAAGGCCAAAATTCCCGCCGTCGAGATGGCCGGCATGGACAAAGGCGTCAAAATCCGAAACAGCAGCGTCGCCGGACCGCAGCCGTCCATGACCGCCGATTCGTCGATTTCCTTGTTAATTCCTTTCATAAATCCGGTAATCAAAAAAATCGTAAGCGGCAGTTGAAACGTTGCGTACAGCACGATCATGACGAAATAGTTGTTAAAGCCGTTGAACGAGCCGATCATCCGGGAAATCGGAATGACGAGAGAATAGACGGGGATCATCAGCCCCATGATGAAATAAATATATAAAGCGCCGTTCCACCTCATCGAGATCCGGGTCAGAATAAACGACGCCATAGTTCCCAAGACCAAGGTCAAAAGCGTGCCTGCAATCGCATAAATGAAGGAGTTCCATACGGCTTTATCAATATGTGCGGTGACAAAAGCGAGCTTGTAGTTGCTCCAGCGCCATACCTCGGGCAGCGAGAAGACGTTATTGTAAATTTCCAGATTGTCCTTGAGCGAAGAAATCACCGAAAAAAACAACGGATACATAAAAATAACCGCGCAAAGCGTAGAAAACAAATATGCCGGAATTTTATACGAGCGAAGCGTCATGTTCCATTTCACCTGCCTTTATTTCATCGTCTTCGTGTTCATCAGCTTGTTGAGTACGACCGTCGATAAGAGCGCTGCTACGATAATGAAGGTCCCGATGGCGTTGCCCATCCCGAAGTTGTTGTATTTAAAGGACTCGTAATAGAGCAGCGTGGTAGGCACATCCGTAGCGCCGTTCGGTCCTCCGCCGGTCATGACGAAAATTTGTCCGAACACGCGAAGCGACTGCGTAACGGCCAGAATCGAGAAAATTTTCAGCGTCTCCTTCATCATCGGCACGGTAATGTACCAAAGCCGTTTGAACCCGACCGCTCCGTCCATGGCCGCCGCCTCGTACAATTGCTCCGGAATCGCCACCATCCCGCTGGCAAATATGATCATGTTCAGCCCGCAGTAAATCCAGGCGTTGACCACCACAACAACGTAGATGGCAATGGCCGGTTCGCCGAGCCAATCGTGGGTCAGCGAGCTTGCGCCGATCGCCGACAGCACCATGTTGACGAGGCCACCCTCCCCTTTGAGCAAAAACTGCCACATCAAGCCGACGGCCGTGAGCGGGAGCACGGAAGGCATAAAGAAGGCGATCTTGAAAAACCGTCTTCCCTTCATCTTGCTGGTGACGATATGCGCCAGTGCGAAAGCGACCGGCAAAATGAGCAAGAACGAAGCCAGGATAAACACGCCGATATTTTTGAGCGAACGGTAAAATTCAGGCTTTTGAAACATGGCGCTGTAGTTTTGCAGCCCGACGTATTCCATGGCGACGTTCTTGATGCCGTTCCAGCTAAAAAAGGACATGTAAGCCGTCTGAAAGATCGGCACGATGAACGCCAGCGTATATAGCAAGAGCGCCGGCAGCAAAAAAACGGCTGCGATAAAATAAGGCTTTCGGCCGACCATGTTGTTCCCCTCCTCCGAGTTTTCCGCAGGAAAACTAACTTCGTAAGCATTCGCTGAGTTTTCCGTAGGAAAACTAGCTTTTGTAGTTTAACAATTCTCCAATAAATAGAAGGTGGGGTATATCCCGGAAGAGTGAAACGTCCGCCTTTGAACCCCGCGAAAACACCTCTACTTTTAATCAAACTTTCGCGGGGTTCAAGAGCGGCTGGAGGGATATACCCCACCGGTCTATGACGGAGAATTAATCTACAATGCGAAGCTGGTTTCCCACCGCCTACTTCTTATTCGAATCGACAAAGCTTTGAATCGTATCCGCCGTTTTTTGCGGGGGGTTGCCGGCGAACATGCCTTGGACCTCGTTGCGCACCTTGTCCTGCAACTGCATGATCGGGCTGTACTCCTCAATCTCGCCTTTGAAGTCTTTGGCGGTGCTTTGCGCCTTGACGTACTCTGCGGTGACCGGATCGACCGGAGCCGAGCTGGAATCCATTTTGACCGGATAAACGCCGCCCTTCGTTTCCTTGAGGAAATACTTGAACGCATCGACGGAGGTCAGGAACTTCAGCAGCTTGATCGTAGCATCTTTTTTCGCGCCCGTGACTTCCTTGGAAACGGAGTAACCGCCCGCTCCGCCGAACCAGTTGTCCTTGAATTCCGGCTTGTCTTTGTAGCCCGGGAACGGAATGACCCCGATTTTGTCGGCGATCGGAGAAGCTGCGATGGAGGAAATCGCCCAGACGCCTTCAAACATCATCGCGCTCTTGCCGCCGAGGAACATGCTCGAAATCGCGTTGCCGTCGGTCGTGACCATGTTTTTGCCGAAAATGCCTTTATCCTGCCAATTTTTCATCGTTTGCAGCATGGAAACCATGTCCGGATCGTTCCATTTTGCTTTGCCGCTCATCAGGTCTTCCGTTTTCTGGAACCCGTATTTTTTCAGCGCCAGATTCGTCAGCAGGTGGCCTCCGCGGAAGTTGTCTTTGTCGGCCATCGCCATCGGAACGACATTGATCGCTTTGAATTTGTCGGCGACCGCCTCGAATTCCTCGATCGTTTTCGGCGGCTCTGCGCCGACTTTTTGGAACAGCTCTTTGTTATAGTAGATCGCCACACTGTAGAACTCGTTCGGCACACCGTACGTTCCCGGCAGGTCTTTGTATTTCCATGTGTCGAACAGCGGCAGGAACGCGTCCGCCCACGCTTTGTCTTCTTTCAGGACGGGATCGAGGTCCATCGCGATGTTTTTGGCGTAATCTTTAAATGCAACCCCGCCATAGTTCATCCAAATTTCCGGGACGCTGCCCGTCGCGACGGCCGTTTTGAATTTGTTGTTGAATGCCGCCTCGTCGTTCAACGATTCGTCGATTACCGTAATATCCGGGTTTTTCTCCATAAATTGCTTGAGCAGGTTCTGGAACGTCACGGACTTCGGATCGGTACCGGAGATACGCGTCAAGATGCGGATGCTGACTTTGTCGCCGCCTTTGCTGTCACCCTTGGAACCGGCATTGCCTTGGGCGGCGTCATTCGAGCCGCAGCCTGCCAGCAGGCTTGAAGCGGCGAACAACGATGCCAGCCCTAATGTAAGCGCTCTTTTTTTCATGTGTTAAGCAACCTCCCCGTTTACGTTTGTTATCTTTTTGTTGTTGTCTGTTCGACATAGTGTCATTATAAGGGGCGCGGCTCGCCGCTTGAATGCAATATCTTTACGCCACCGGGAATATTTTTAACATTTTGTGAACTTTCCATGCAAAAAAAGACCGCACCGTTCGCACAGCGGCGCAACGGGGCCGTCTCGGAAAAGTCATTCGCGGGAATCGCTCCCGGTAAATCGGGAAGGCGGCACGCTGAAATGCTTTTTAAAGCATTTACTGAAGTAATGGGAATCTTTGTAGCCGACGGATTCGGAGACGAACAGCAAATTTTTGCATCCGTTCTCCATCATTTCCTTGGCCTTGTTCAACCGCCGCCTCGTCATGTACTCCACGACAGAATAACCGGTCTCAGTCTTGAAAATGCGGCTCAAATAGCTCGGATGAATAAAAATGCTTTTGGCAATCGCGTTCAAATCGAGGTCCGGGTCGGCATACTGCCCGTCGATGAACTGCTTAGCCTTATCCACCAGCTTGGCCGGTGTCGACTGCTTCAAGCTGTGCGTCTGCTCCAGCACCCGGCCGAACAGCGCCGCGGCCCAGTCCGCGATCTCCTGCATCCGCTCCAGCTCGTCGACCAGCCGCACCGGATTGAACGTATCGCCCCCATAAAACGTCATATCCAGCTTGCTCTCGGCGGCATACAGGTTCAGCGTGGCCACAAGCTCATAAACGGTCATGTACAACGTATCCAAAGACAGCTTCTGCCTGACGATGCCCTCCAGCCATTGGCGCAGCTCGTGCTCCACCGCCGCCTTGTTGCCCAGCCTCAATTGGACCATCAGCGTCTCCCGGATAAAGGACAGGTCGGCTTTTAGCGCTGGTTTGGGCAGGCGGTCGAACATGATCACCCGATCGCCGCCGAGAACGGTGCGATGCTTGCAGGCCAGTACCGCCTCCTTATACGACTGCGGAATGCCGCCGGGACCTTCCTGCGCCATATTGCCGACGCCGACGGTTACGGTAAACTTCAAAAACCGGCGAACCGCTTCGACGGCTTCCGCACCCCGCCGCTCCAGCCACTCCTTCTCCCGGCTGCCGTCGGCAGGATCGGCGTTCGGGTGCACCAGCAGCACCGTTCTGTCGTCGTCATCCAGCGTCAGCTCGCAAGGCCGAAGCCCGCCGAACAGCTCGCCGACGATATTGAACACCGCGAACCGCTTCCAGGGCGGCTGCTCCTTCCCGCCTCCCGGCGATTTGTCAATTGAGAACACCATGACAAGCAAAGCATCGTCCCGCAGATTCGGGCAAAACTGCCGCCATTTGTCCGGGCTCTGCTCGGGTCGGGCGGTTCCGGTGCCGTCCAGCAAGCCTTGAATGAACGTCCGGCGCAAAATCGTATTGCTTTCCCGGATGCTCTGCCTGAAATCCTCCTGCTGCGAATGCCGCGCCATCTCCTCCCGAATCTTGGCCGACATCCCGGTCAGCACCTGCGTTAGCTCCTCCATGTTGACCGGCTTCAGCAAATAGTCGGATACGCCTGCCTGCAAAGCCGTTCTCGCATAGTCGAAGCTCCCGTAGCCGGTGAGAATGATGATGCGAAGCTCGGGAAAACGGTGCTGCGCCGCCTTCGCGAACGCCAGGCCGTCCACGATCGGCATGTTAATATCGACGATTGCCAGCCGGATCGGCGCATGCTCAAGCAGCAGCAGCGCCTCCTCCCCGTTCTCGGCCTCTCCGGCGATCTCGAAGCCGAGCTCCTGCCAGTCGACGCCGACCTTCAGCCGCTCCCGGATCAAATATTCGTCATCGACGATCATCGCTTGAATCATGCGGTTTCCCTCCGTTCTCGATCGCCGGCAGCGTAATGCGGACGGTCGTTCCTTCCCCCGGCACACTGTCGATCTCCAGCCCGTATTCGGAACCGAAATAGAGCTTGATGCGCTCGTCGGTGCTCTTTAGCCCGAAGCTTTTCGTCCGGTAATGCCCCGGGTCCGGCTTCAAAATTTGCCGCAGCCGCTGCGGCGCGATGCCTGTGCCGTTATCGCTCACCTCGATCCGCACCTTGCCGTCCAAGACATGCGCCTGGATGCGGATCAGCCCTCTTCCCCGCTTGTTTCGGAGCCCGTGATTGATCGAATTTTCCACAATCGGCTGCAGCAGCAGCTTGATCGTTGAGTATTGGTACACGTTGTCGTTGATCTCGAAACGGGCATCGATCCGGTCGCCGTAACGCACCTTCAAGATTTCCAAGTACGTTTGCGTAATGATGATTTCGTCTTCCATGGAGATGATATGACTGCCCTTGCTGAGCACGCCCCGGTAAAACAGCGCCAGCTGGTTCACAAGGTTCACGATATCCGCGTTTCGCTTTAAATCCGCAAGCGCGCAGATGCTCTCCAGCGTGTTGTACAAAAAGTGCGGATTGATCTGCGATTGCATGACGGCGAGCTCGTACTCTTTTTTCTTCTTCTGCTCTTCCACCATGTTTTCCATGAGCGTTTTGGTGCGGATGACCATTTTGTTAAACTCTCTGGCCAAAGCGCCGATCTCGTCGCGTTCCTTCAGTTCGAGCCAGACGTCGAGGTTGCCCTCCTGCACGCTCTTGACCGTTTTTTTGATCTGATTCAGCGGCCTCGTAATCGATCTGGCGATCAGAATGGTCAGAAGGATGGCCGAAACGACGAAAATGAGGCTTAAATAAAAGGTTTTTTCCGTCAAAATCTGATTATCGCGGGTAATTTCCTTAATCGGCACGATGCCTACAATAATCCAGTTCAGGCGCGGATAGGTGCGGGCCACGACCAGATTGTCCTCGCCGTTCAAGCTGAACGTCCGGCCGCCCTCATGCCCGATCACCCAGGAATAATAAGGCTCCTGCCCGATGGACGCGTAGAGCCGGCTTTTGTCGCTGTGCGAAGCGATCGTGCCCTGCTTATTGATGATAAAGATTTCACCACTGTGCCCGATATTGATATGAGCATATTGATCGGCAATGTACCGCTCGTCGATGGATAGTTGGATGACGCCGAGGGGGCTCCCGTCCTTGGCGGTGTTGAATTTTTGAAGGAGCGATACGACGGGGTGCGCCGCGGCTTCCTTCTCGTAGTTGCTTTTGGCCGTATCCTTCCATACGGGTCCGTAAGCGGAACCCAAAAATGCGCGGACATAATCGTCGTTGACGTTCCGGACGTTCTTGAGCCCGCCGGAATCGTACAAATAGCCGTTGCGGTCATAGATGAGCATAGCGTCGACGAACGTCTTGGAATCGACGATATCGGCGAGGGCGTTCGAAACCTCAATCGAACGGCTGTAATTTTCCAGCGGGTCCGAGGTGGGCGGGGCGCTCAGGTAGCGCTGTACGCTGCTGTTCGTAATCGCGATTTTGGAGTAGTTTTCCGAATTGTCGAGGATGATCTCCAGCTTCTCCGAGACCAGCCGCAAATTTTGCTCTGTGTTCTCCACCGCTTTGTCGATCAGAATCGCGGATGATACGCGGTACGTAAAGACGGACAGCAAAATCAGCAGCAAGGACAGGGCGGTCATAAACGAGAGCGTGATCTTTTTATTGACGGAAAGCGAGTAATAATAGTCCAATACGCGGTTTTTCATAGCTGTCAGCAAGCCCCGTCACCTCTTCCGCAGTAAGCGCTATCAAAGTTTTATTATAGGACAAAACGGAGGTGCATTGGAACACCTCCGGATTGGTAAAACTTTGAAGTTGTTTTAATCCTGCAGATCAATGACGACCATCTGGTGGCATTCGAGCTCGGGCAGCGTATACTCGATGCCTTCGGCGGACGCTCTGTAATCGAGCGGCGTTCCTTGCGGCGCCAAATAGATGCCCTTTACTTGTCGACCCGGCAAACGCAGCTTCACGTCGATATGATAGAGCGGAACGATGTCCTCAATGATCTCGACGCCTTCGCCGCGCTTGACCGGTACGGCGTACAGCAGATGGTTCACGAGACGGCGCTCGCCCCGCTGCTCCTGCAGCGTGATGATCCCTTGGGCGGGCAGGCTTGTCGTCAGCGTCTTGTCCGGCACCAGCCGGTCCAGCGCGTAGAGCACCATTTCTTTCAGGAACAGGCTGCCCTTCGTCGCGTAGTCCTCAAAAACGTTCCAAGCGATGTAAATGCCGCTGGCTCCCTCCACCATTCCCGGGCCGCCGTCGTTCATCGAGCTGGGCGTATGCTGGTGCGACGAGAATGCGAATACTTCCCGGTTAAAATAAGGATCTTCGCGCCGCCCCAGCTCGGTTCCGCCGTCCAAAGCGATCTTCTGCCCCGCCGCGTACATGACGAACGACGCTTCGCCAAGGCTCCGCAGCGGAAATTTCGGGCGGAAGTAATCCGGCTTGAATGGATTCTCACCGACCCGCCGCACACCGAAATCGATGGCGAAATCGCGCTCCTCCGCGTCCAGGCCGGACTTGCCCGAAGCGAGCAGCTTCCCGCCCTGCCGGAGAAACTGCTCCAGCTTCGCGCGCAGTTGGTCCGAGATCAGCACGTAGTCCGGCAGTATAAGGACTTTGTATCGGCCAAAATCGGCGTCCGGATCGATCACGTCGAACAAAAACTTGCCTTCAAGCAGCATTCGTACCGCCCCGGCGTCGGAGTTGCCCGTGAACATCGCGCCGCCCATTTTGCCCACGCCGACCGATTCGACGGACAGCAGCCCGATATCCGCGATCGCCGTCGTGTCCGCGCACCACGCTTCCTTCCGCTCAACCTCGGCGTATGCTTGGCCGATCAGCTCGTAGGTGGCCGGGTCCATCAGCCCTTCGGGATGCAGTTGGTCGCCGATGGAGCAGCGCGCCCCGTTCGCCAAGCTGAGCGCCGTTTCGTAGCGCAGCGCATTCGGATGCTTGTAGCCGCCGAATTCGCCCCAGAACGTGTGGAATTTGCCGGTCATGCCGAGGAAATCCATGCCGAGCGGCTGCGCGTAGCGGGCCGACAGCGGGAAATGATCGTAGCCCCAGCCGCCGGTAGGCAGCGATTCCAGCTCCAGATGCGTGTTCATCGCTTCCAAGTCCCGGCGTCCCTGCGAGATATGCCCCGCGTTGTGGAAAATCGGCATCTCCGGCTTAATCGCATGGATCGCTTCGCGAATCCGCTGCGTATAATTCGCATAAATCCGCTCGCCCTGCTCGACAACATGCCGCTTCTCGCGCGGGTCTTTTCCTTCCCCGCGCAGCATGGCTACGCACGTATGGCAGTAGCAGGTGCGGACGCCGACGATGTCGAGGAAGATGCCGTCGGCATCGTACTTGCGTACGACCTCCTCCACCTGGCGGATCATCAGATCGAGATAAGGCGAATTCAAGCAAAACTGATGGTACCCCGGCGTCATGAACCCTTTCACCCAGTTTGTCTGGTCGTTCTCGTCCCGCATCAGCCATTCGGGATGGACACGAGCCAGCTTCTCGTCGAAGCCGACCGACAAGTAGACCGGAATCTTCACGCCGATCTCGTGCGCCGCTTCGATCTGCGCGCCGAGCAGGTCGAAATCCAGATGCGGGTGAATCTCGTTCGTCTCGGAAGGAAAATACGCCCAGCCATGGTGACATTTTGCGAAGACGGTAATCGAGTCGACATGTCCTTGCTTGAGCATTTCCTGGAACTGCGGCTTGGAGAACTTCCGCCCGATATGCGGGATCATTTCAGAGGTGTGGAAATCTAAGTGTACTTGCCGGAATCGCATCGTATGGCGACCTCGCTTTCTTGGTATAGGTGAGTACGAAACCCGTGAATTTGATTAGAATTGCAGCAGCCGGTCGTTGTCCTTATCGTAGCGGTCCAGCTGCGCTTGTGTCAGACTGCCGCCTAACCGTTTCCGCTCCTCCATCGCCTTCCAGCCTCCTGCGCTTTTTCTTTTGTCGGGGTTATTGTATCATTAGGACGTTGGAAATGTATTTGAAAGGCCTTCCATCGATTTGTACAAAATTCCGCTATTCGCGAGAACTTAACGCCCGGAGGAATCCGAGATGAAGGATTTGGCAGAAATCGCTCCGTATGTGCGTTCGGCCGCACCCTATACGTATAACGGAGGCGAGCATGAAGGAACCAGAGTCGGTTATACGTTCGCCTATCACCTGTTTCTGGACGGCCGCGGAGATATCGTCGTGGATAGCGTCACGTATTCCGTGGAAAAAGGCACCCTGATTTTCATCCGTCCGGGGCAGGTGCATTCGTTTCATCATAAGTCCGGCTTTCCGCTCGATTCGTATAACATATACTGCGATTTATGGGAGCAGCATCAGGTGCCGGAGCCGCGCTTCGCCTTTTATCCCGATCCGCCCAACCGGTCGATGCTGACCCGGCAGGAAGCCTGCCCCGAACTGGACGAATTTTCGACCAAAACGTCGCTGAGCCCCTATCCGCATCTGATTGAGCTGTTCGTGCAAATCGCCAGATCGGAGGACGCTCCTTATTATGCGCAATCGATTACGGGGGCGCTGATGCGCGCATTTCTGCTGCGCTGGTACAACAGTATCAAGAGCGCCGCACCGAACGATTACCGCATCCTGCAAATTATGGAGGAGATGGAGCGGCACCCGGAGCACCGTTATTCGTTCGAGGACTGGTGCCGCAAATGCCGACTGAAAAAGTCCTACTTTTACAAGTTGTTCAAGCAGGAAACCGGCACGACCCCGAAGGAGTATCTGCTGCGGATGAAAATGAAAAAAGCGGCCAATTTGCTGCTGGAAAGCCGGCAGTCGGTCACATCGATCTCGGACAACCTTGGCTACGATTCGATCCATTATTTTTCCAAGCAGTTTACCGCCTTTTACGGGATCAGTCCGACGGCTTTCCGCAGCCGGAACAGTCTGCCGCGGGATTCGGGCTAGCGGCCGGCCGAAGCTCGCCAATTTCAGGTTCCATCACGTGCTCCAGCACGGAGGCCGTACAACGGTTGACCGATGCTTCGATATAGTGAAAAACCTCGTCACGCCGCAGAAACTCTAGCGGCTCGCGCATTGTCGTTTCGTCAAAATTGAAATCTTGGTCGAGATAGCCGAGCAATCGATAAGTGTACGAGTGCCGCCATAACTTACGAATGGAAAAGTGATGGACATAATCGGCAGCAGCCCGAGGGACATGCCGATGCAATAGCCGAATTGCGCTCCGATGATGGAAGTGGCGGCCACTATCAGCATTTTGCCGTATGCCTCACGGACCTGCCCCATCGAATGGAGCATCCGAGTCACGAAATAGACGGCAGCGACTGCGACCGCGATACCGACGCCCCAGCCGAAGCTGTAGACGAGATAGGTGAAAATGAGATCCCCATGAACATACGGCAACTTCGGATTAACCACCCCGAATCCGCGACCCCACCAGCCGGCGCTGCTCAGTGCCTCTCTCATCTGGATATACATATACCCCCCACCCGAAGGGTCTGCGAACGGATAAAGAAAAGCACCGAGACGATATTTCATATACTGATGACCTATCGTAATCACCGCCGCTGCGCACATCAGGAGAAACCCCTACAAAGGATTAAGCAATTTAGTCGGGGGAAAAATCGAAAGTGGAGAAACAGGGCTTGAAGCTGCGTACAAAGAATTATTTGAAGAAACCTGCATTTCCAAAGAAGATGTGACTTTGCATCATTTAATGGATTTTAGATATTATTTGCAGAACTGCTATGTTGAAGTTTATGTCGGCAAATTAACGCGTGAAGTCGTCGTTTCAGGGGAAGAGAACGAATTGTATTGGTCTGACTTAAATCAAGATTTTTTTGACATGACCCTTTTTGCGGGCGAAGGAAACATCGGTCATATGATCGAACAAGTGAAGTTGAGCCACAGCCTATGGCTAGCCGATTAAAAAAGCACAAGCTCTGCCGAATTTGATCGGCGGGCCTGTGCTTTTTTCGCTTAATTGACACGGTGCGGCACGAACCTGCGTCCGGTCAGCGAACTTGCTTCGGCTGCTCGGTGTTCGATGCGACCACATCCAAGCTTTGCTGCGTCTGATTCAACTGGTCCTGCACCTGCACGAGCTCCTGTCCGTGATGCTCGTGGTCCTGCGCCGCCATCTGGCTCTGTGCCTTCGCCAGCGCCTGCTGCGCCGACTCCATCTCCGCGAGCGCTGCGGACAGCTTGTGCGGATCGGACTGAAGCTGCGCGTGGCGGACGGCCATTTCGGCGTCCTTGGCGACCTGGATCGCTTTCTCCGCGTTGTCGATCACATGCCGGATCGGCATTTGATGCTGGTTGACCTGTGTCATGTTCGGCATCTTCCTCTCAATCATGCTGGGATGTGCACACGGTTCAACCTTTAAGATGCGCGAAAAGCTCCGGCTTCATTCCTTTTTTGGAGAAACGTTACATTTAGGCCCGCTCATACAAGACAAAATCGTAATCGTACGGGTTTTTCTCGTCCTTCACGCCGCGCTGTCGCGACACCTCGCGCCATTCGCCGGGCTCAAGCTCGGGAAAAAACGTATCCGCCGCGAACCGGTGTGCGATCTCCGTAATGTACAGCCGGTCCGCGAACGGGAGCAGCTGCCGGTATACCTCCGCGCCGCCGATGACGAACAGCTCCTCGGATGCCCAGCTTCCGCCGCGGCCGTAATCGGCGGCCGCCTCCTGCGCCGAATGGACCACTTCGCAGCCCGGCGCAGCGAATCGTTCGTCCCGGGTCAGCACGACATTGCGCCGTCCGGGCAAGGGTTTGCCGATGGAATCGAACGTCTTGCGGCCCATCAGCACCGTATGCCCCTTCGTCGTTTGCTTGAAATAAGCCAAATCCGCCGGCAAGCGCCACGGCAGCTTATTGTCGATGCCGATGCCGCGGGCTTCGTCCATCGCCAGTATGAAAGAAATCGTCACGCGAACGCCCTCCTTGTCTTTTGTCTTATTCTCATTTTGCTAGATAGCTATAGGAGCCTTGATACCGGGATGGGACTGATACCCTTCAAACTCAAAATCATCGAATTTGTAGTCAAAAATGGATTCCGGTTTGCGTTTAATCCTAAGTTCTGGTAGAGGATATGGCTCTCTCGTTAACTGTAATTGAACCTGCTCTATATGATTTAAATAGATATGCACGTCGCCGCCCGTCCAGATCAGGTCACCGACTTCAAGATTGCACTGCTCCGCCACCATATAAGTCAGGAGCGCATACGATGCTATGTTAAATGGAAGGCCCAGGAAGGTATCGACAGACCGCATCTGAAACATGCAGGACAGCCGGCCATTGGCTACATAGAATTGAAATGCATAATGACAAGGCGGTAAAGCCATCTGGTCTACCTCTGCAACATTCCAAGCGCTAACCAAATGCCTGCGGGAATCCGGATTCGTTTTGATTTGATTTATGACGTTGGTTATTTGATCAATGATTCTGCCATCAGGAGCATGCCAAGTCCTCCACTGAGCACCGTAGACACGGCCAAGATTGCCATCCTCATCGGCCCATTCATCCCAAATCGTAACGCCGTTCTCACGAAGATAGTTCACATTCGTACTGCCGCTTAAGAACCACAGCAGTTCATGAACAATCGATTTTATATGCAGTTTTTTGGTCGTCAGCAGCGGAAATCCTTTTGTCAAATCTATTCTCATCTGCCTTCCAAAAACGGAAACCGTACCCGTGCCAGTTCGATCCTCCTTACGAACCCCCTGTTCCAGTACATCACTAAGCAGGTCTAAATATGCTCTCATTCGTTATGTCCATTCCTTTCGCTACACTCAAGGCACAAAACGAGATGAACCCGATGTGCTTTGAGCATTTTTATCTCTTAATTTGCTATGCCATTCTACGTGAGTGCGATCTGTTGTCTTCGCCGCAGCCTGAGGAATCCATAAATATCATTATATAACGAGTCCGGGTTTTAGGCCATCCATCCTTTGATTACCGGTTTATCTCGGAAATAGATTCTGCGCGTTCAGATGCTGCCACAATGGTGAGTACCAGTAATAGTCCCAAGCAAATCAAGAAATCTATCATGCTGTTCACCTCATCATTTTTTGCTAATGTATATGTGTATCAGCGAAGGCGTATGCTAGCATTGTTTCCACATTTGTCTACTTTATTTCATTGCAGGGTGTCGGTTTCTACCTTTATTCTGGCAGGTAGACAAAAAACCTCACTTCATCCCTTGGATGAAGCGAGGTCTTTTTACAATTCGTGTTTTAACAGCACTTCCTTTTCAATATGAGTGGCCATTAAGTTGAGGTTTGGCTCCGGTACCACAATCTCCTCGTTCAGCAACATTTTGACGGCTAGATATGGAAAGTTAATGCCGCTTAAACAAGAGGTGTATAACCCCCCCGACATTCTCGGGTTGATTTCAAGCAGCTTGGGTGTATCGTCTTGGTAAATAAATTGGATATTGAAGTTGTATTGAAGCGGAATGCGTTCATAAATGGCAGCAGCCAACCGGATCAGCTCCGAATTATCTTCCAGCGCTCGAATCCTCCCCTCCACCTTCTTACGAGGAACGGCTGCCAGAAGACTCTGCTGGCTTCCCAGACAATCTACACTATATTCCGGGCCCGTTAGCAGCTCCATAACCATGAGTGGCTCGAAGGATTCCGCGACAGACAGCATCCTCATTACATCGCCAATGTACATATTAGGTTTAACCGAGCGATACAAGATGTCGAGCGTTGGCGGCATGTCATCGATAACTCGAAAGCCTGCTCCCCCCTCGCCGGTAACGGGCTTAAAACAAGCGTTCAGCCCCTTATCCTTAAGACTCAGGAAAGCTGCTTCAAACTCCTCGGACGTGGAGACGATGTGATACTCCGGTATGGTAAGCCCCTCTATACCGGCGAGTTTCCGAAACACATCTCCCTTATCCGAAACGAGACGAAGTAAGTCAGCATTTCCCCCAAGCATTACTTTTGTGCCCATGCGTTCAAATTCATCAGCATACTTGGCAATTTCCGATAATCCGAAGTGAGGGATAAAGATGTCGATAGCGTGCTGCCGGCAATAATCGATACAAAACTGTGGATATTGTTCCATCGACAGGTCTGGTTCCAAGTCTGCGTGATCTGCAGCCTGAAGCATGAGTGAATGTCGCTTGGGATGAGTTGCATAGATCTCAACGACCTTGCCATCCGGGTTGTTCCTGATCTTATCCACGTAATGCGCTGCCGTTGCAAAGGTTCGATTAAACCATATCCGTGTTGTCATTCGTAATCGCCTCCTGGTTGATCAGCTGGCCGATGAGTTTTGCGCAAGGTAGTGTTGCAGTTCGCGATGGACCCGTTCCAGTATTTCTTCGGAAGCTCGAATCCCCGTTTTCTGTGTAAATTGATACATGAATCCGGATGACGACTTACCAAAGAGCTCTCCATGACCGGGTGCAATCGCATAGTCAGCGATAGCTAACAAGCTCGCATCCAGGAGAGAGTCGCCAGAAGCTGCAATAAACTTGGAGCCTAGCCGTTTACTAAGGTGAAGCATCGCCTCCCCCTTGGTCACGCGAGCCGGGACCAGATATACTTTCCGCCCTTGTACGGAAAGTACCCATCCCATGGGATGTATGGTTTCTCGGAACTGATCTAACCGCTCGAAAGGTGTTTTTTTCGGGTCAATGATCATCGTGTAAAACAAACCATCGCAAAGCCATCCGCGTAATGCCCATTCAGGCGAGGAGATTTGGTCATACATCGCCTTTACTTCCAGATGATCTGCGCTCATGCGCAACGCGCTTTGAACAAGTGCCGACCATTCCTCATCAGGGGAGCCATCAATCAGAATGTTCCCCCCATTGCTAGTTATCGCATATCTCAGGTTCAAGTCCTTGTTGAAGTAAAAGACCCTCTTGTACTGTGTAATGGTACGGGTGGTCACGGGTACAATGAATGCGGATTTCGCGATTTCGCTTAACTGGGTTATTGCACGCTTCGTCATGAAAGAGGTGTAGGCCCCCCCATTTTCTTCGACCGGTATTAATTCTTCCTCGGGTACGATCTCATCCATAGAGTTCTTCGAATAGATGAGGGTTTTATCCAAATCACTAGCGAAAATCAAGGTCATTCCCCCCCGCCCTTCAAGGGTTTAATTATGCCGCAGCAAGAATAGGTCAGATTCGGGTACACTTCCACTGGAACACTACGGTCCGCAGCCAGTAACAAAATGTGCCGTAAATTCGGGTTATCCCATCGGTCAATTAAAATCTTCCATGGCACGCGGCGCAAAAGAACCCTCGTGGTTTCACCCACCCCGGGTTTCACCAAATTCAAATCCGAAATTCCGAAATCCAGCTGAATCCGCTTGATGTCATTTAGACCCTTCCACGTTTCCTCTGTTTTAGAACTATCGCTTAAAAGCTGGTTTGCTACCAGTTGTGCTTCTCCCGCGACTTCTTGAAAATACGCTGATACCGTATCGATAAAATGATTGGATAGATCATCCGAGAGCCATTCCTTGTAAAATTTCGCACCATGGAAGTCATGCGGACCAATCAAATCATCACGAAGGACGGTACGGCTCATCAGACCCGATACTGTAGAGTTCAAGCATGCGCTCGGAATGAGGAAATCCTCTCTGGTGCCAAATGTGGAAGAACATTGCCCTGGGTCTGCAAGGACAGCCAGATCGTCATTGAGCGGTATGCCGTACTTCGCCAAGATTGTTTCGGCAGCATCCGTCAGTACCTTGCGTATCGCTCCCTTTCCTGTCCAACCATCGACAAATTGAATTTCAAAGCCGGGGTGTTGGTTCAACATGTAGATAACCGCATTTTCATCAATCCCTTTACCCCGGATAATCGAAATACTGTAATGAGGTAAAGTATATTGATAAATCGTTTTGAAGTACCGCTTGATCAGAATCCCGATCGGCGTCCCTGCTCTGGCCAACGATGCCAGCATGATGTTGCGGCCTCGCTTGGCAGCGATCTGTTCTGCTGTAACTGCGGCTGCAAAAGCAACCTTGCGAGCCGTGAACGCTAGTGTCTCATGGAACAGATGAATATATTCCCTCGTCGGTTGATATTCGACGGGGAGCATCTCCGAATAGTGTGTGCCGGCCTGTATAGCTTCCTCCCTGTCCTCTGTTCCTTTCTCAAGATGGACTCCGCTTAAATCCTTTAATAGAAAGATGACATCTTCGGAACTATAACTACCTAGCGGTTTAGGGCTGGCGATGCGACTCGCGAGAACCTCGATAGACATCTCCGTTATGCCTCCTTAGCAAAATGCACGAAATGGATATTAGGTATAGATGTACGCTGTACTGCTTCAAGATAGGATGATAGAGCTGCAAGGTTATTTACTCGTTCCACAAATACAAAGATTTCGTCGTATTCATCTGTCTGAATGTTATAGAAGAAATTGGGGATCGCAGAATCTTCATGGCTGGCAAATGGAAAGCCATTCTGAATGGCATACCCTTCTCCTGTGTACGGATAGATGGGGCTTCGTGTACTGGATTGATAGCTTACCCCTTCGCCCATCGCTGCTGCAATGCGCATCGGAATATACATGAATTCTCCAGACCCCATGCATAACGTGCGTTTCCCTTTACGTTTCGATTGAAGGTAGTGTCCGCACTTCATAATTTGTTCGTCCATGATGGGGATATAAGCGCCCTCGACACCAAAACGCCCCGTTGCTTTAAGGTAACGCAGTGGGTTTTCTTCGCCGAATGAATCTATTGATTTATGAGCGATGTGCTCGAAATAACCATCGACGAACAAATGTTCCACCCTTCCCTTACCTAATACCGATGGGCAAAGCTCCCCTGTTTCGCATTCCCCAGGACTTCCAGTTACGCGAATTTTCCCCTTCATTAACGAGAGACATGTAATCGTGATTCCAAGTTCACGCTCAAGCTGCGCAAACTTGTCCATGTCTGCCTCGGAGCGCCAATCTAACAAGGAGGCAAGCACATAATTGGAATGGGACCTCCTCCGATGAAGAGCTCGTATAATATTAAGGGCCGTTTTCCCCGTTGTGATCTCATCGTCCACGAGAACGATGGACTCAGGCCCACCGAAGCAGTCCTCGTCGAGTGGGTAGCAACGGTGAGCCGTTGCGTGCGAATGCTCTTCTTCAAAGCTGATGACAGGTTCGACTCCCTTAACGAAATCGCGTGTTGTATGAAGGTATTGAATGGGTCCCCTAAACACATCAAACATGCTTTGTCCCAGTGCCGTAGCTGTCTCTGCAAAACCGATGAACAACGTGGGGTCATGCAATTGAAGCGGGCTAAGCTTGAGCAGCTCATAGAGTTCCTTCGCGCGTTTGCTATCCTGAAAAGCTTCCACCATATCCGAAATGCCAAACGGGGTTTGATAGCCTAACTTTTGGTAATACAAACTACCCAGAGAAGCGCCTCCCAACAGGGCAATGTGCGGATTAACCGGCAAGTGCTTCCCCAAGATTTTACTTACGAATAGAAAACTTCGTTTTTTGTTTATCCTTGCCGCCATCTGAAAGAGCATTGCAGGTGACAGGTTCAAGGGGTTGTCCGTGATCTCCACGGTTACTTCCAAATCATTAA
The DNA here is from genome assembly GCF_024213375.1 of Paenibacillus sp. MZ04-78.2. Classification (GTDB taxonomy): domain Bacteria; phylum Bacillota; class Bacilli; order Paenibacillales; family NBRC-103111; genus Paenibacillus_G. The sequence goes on from NZ_JANAVJ010000015.1 coordinate 66,869, forward strand.
GTATTTGAAATGAGTGAATGCTCTTGTTTCGTTGGCTCTTGGCCAATGAGGATAGAGGTAAAGTTTTTTCCTTCATGTAACACCCCGTATACTTTTGATCGGATCATTATTCTTTTGGCCCAATTCGAATGTGGCTTGATTTCGTTCATTTTATTGGAATACTGGCTTTTTACAACGCCAACAAGCCCATTGTTGGAATTCAAAATGTTCTTTGCATCCATGTATTCCTCATGGGTTACAGCATATAAAGATTGCACCGGAATAATGTGCGTCGGATGAATGATGGTTTTGCCAAGAAGGCCATTCTCCTTATCCATAATCACTTCACGTATGAGTCCGTCCAAATACTCATTCATGTATTCTAATCGGATTAGACGGTCGGCCCTGCCTTCTGACTCCTCAAAAGATGTTTGTCGTAGTACCGGCTTTAACACACGGTCGCTTTTGAAATATTCCCAAACAGGGCCTGAGATGACAAACTGATTTTGCATTCTTCCAAACCTATTTACGATGTCTGTTATACAGTCCCGAAGCACGCCAATATCGTAAACGGTCATGTCCGGTTTCCTTCGAAGTCCATACAAGCTTGAAAAATCAGTTGCCCCAATGCGCACATTCAGGACATATTCTTTGAACCTGGTTAGTAAACGTTGGATTGCATTCAATGCTTCAACCCGTGTCTCCCGGTACATAATTTCGGCAGTTTCCAGAATTGGCATTCCATATAAGGTCGGAAAATCTACTGGCTTCTGCCGGTTGTACGCTTCTATTAGCTCGAAGTACTGAATACCATTGTCTTCATTAAACTTCGGCAATGCAACTCCCGTGACAAGTTTCATGGCATCTTCCAGTAACGCTATCATTCGCGTCATTTGTTGAGGCGTCCTAACACGAATAAACAGTAAAGGCAGCTCCTCATAGGTTAGCGCACCCATTCGAACTAACGAATAAAGCCTGTAGAACTGCTGACTTAATGTTTCTTCGGCAAGCTCTACCTGATGGTCGCCTACAGCATCCTCCAGGTCAATCACAACAGAGACAAGACCCGGATACTTTCCTGTCACGATCTCGTCGGCAATGCTTTGCCTGGTGGCAGGCATATAAAGGGCTGCACCGACCGCATAGGCCAACAGCTCCTTCTCTGATGTATTAGAAAATATCGAGGGCGGTAAATAAAAAAGGCTTTCTTCCTCGTCACGAGTAAGATAGTTGAAATATCGCATATTCACCCTCCTTATAGGGCTCGCTGGTCATAAAACATCCCTCCTATAATAAGGAGGGACAACGTTGATCATGACCAAGTTTGATTGATTTGGAAAATTACGCCGATTCCGAATCATCCTTATGTGCTGCTTTCTTGCGAATGGTGCTGAGCACCATTGCTCCCACGAAAACAGCTATCAGTAGTCCGAAGAATACCAGATGCGATATTTCGAACCCGGCAACTGCCGCAAGCATTTTTCCACCGATAATAATAATGAGAACAAATGCGGCTTTCTCCAGTTCAGGGAAGCGCTCGATAAGTTTGAGGAATACCTGAGCTACACCGCGCATCATGAGAACGCCAAGAATGCCGCCGAGGAACAGCACCCACACCTGATTGCTTACACCGAACGCTGCAATAACGCTATCGACACTAAAGGCGATATCCATTAACTCTACGGTTAATACAGTGCGCCAGAAACCCATTTTCTTGTTTTGAACGGATTCCCCTTCTTCATCGTCGGCTTTTCTGGCAATGTACGGGAGGAGGGGGACATTGCCAACCCGGAGCCATCTCACCTCGAGATCAAACAGGTTGCTGCATGCGATCCAGAGCAGGTATAAAGCTCCGGCGATCTTAATCCATGTAATTTTAACCAGGAAGGTGCCTAAGCCGATTGCAAGGAATCGGAATACGTAAGCTCCCAATAAGCCATAAAATAAAGCTCTCTTCTGCTGTTCCTTTGGCAGATGGCTTACCAGTACTGCCAGAACGAGTGCATTATCCGCAGATAACAAGCCTTCCAACACAACGAGAGAAGCAATGATTCCCCAATTTACTGGGTCTGATAAAATGGCCGTGAGATTCGCCCAGTTAAAGAATTCCATGAAATTGTTGATGAAGCTGTTGAGAAAATCCATTTACAATGCTTCCTCCTAAAATAGCGCATAGACTTGCATTTATTTACTTCCTGCTACCCACCTTAACCCCCAACTATACGCTCTGTCCAATTCCTGATGGCCTGAAAAATATTCAACAAGTCTTTCAATACTGACCGTCTGTTCGTTGACATTTCGGATCATTGCAATCGCGCACATCCGCTTCTTGTTATCATGCTGATCCAGCTTCACTTCAATGTCCGGTTCACCGTTTTGTTTGATGGTGACAATACCGTCTGCTTCAGACCACTTTGCAACGCCTTCATAGATAAAAGCGTATATAACCACGCGTTCAATCTCTGAAATGTGCTGCCCGTTGATTCGAAGATTTTCGCCTGTCGTTACAGAACCTGTACGATCGTCGCCGTCCAAGGCTACAAAAGGGGGGCGTTTGAGGTCGCCAAAGCTTTCGCCAAGAGCTTGTACAACTCCCTTTCGACCATCCTTAAGCTCAAAAAGACACCCTAAATCAAGGTCGACCCCCTTAGATGCAAAAAAGCCTTTTGACTTTTTTTGATTCCAGTTTAAATTCACCAGAATCTCTCCCATGGAGCCTGTGCCTTTTTGCAGGTTAACAACGTCACCCTTCTTCTTCAATTCGATCTTGGAAAAATTGATTGTTGGAGGAATGTCAGGGACAGGAGAAACGTCTTTCTCAGGCTCGGGTATAACCTTCGGAGCGCTCTCTGTCTCTTGCGATATATCTACTCCAAAGCTTCCGCACAATGCCTCCAGTCCCCCTGAATAACCGGAACCAATAGGGTTGAATTTCCACTCACCGTTATATCTATATAATTCCCCTACGACAATAGCCGTTTCTACGGAGAAGGATTTTCCCATGTTAAAACGGAGCAGTTCGTGACCGCTTACCGAATCTATAATGCGAATGTATGTATCATCTAGCATGGAGAAGTTTTGGCGTCTCTTCTCGCCTTCATATAGGGTTAAAGCAAAAGAAATTCGTTCGTATTGAGCTGGAATACTTCGTAAAGAAACCGATAGCTGAGCTTTGTCTTGAATACATGCGTAACTGGATAAGTTATTGTTCACAGTGATGCTGTTATTGGGGCCAGATGGATTGCCATAGAAAATAAGGTCCTCATCTTTTGTTACTTTGGAAACCCCCGAGAGTAAAAAAGCAGAAAAGTCTACTTCGATAGAACTGCCAGGCGAATTCCAGCCCATGCCCACTACGACGGTGCTCAAGCTTGGATTGCTCTTCGTAAGGTCTGCCTTTTGTCCTTTAGCGAGTACGGTGGTCATTAGTATCAACCTTTCAATCAAGGGAATGAGAATGAGGACGGGGCGCTGTTCTCGTTGACAGCCCCCTTATAATCTATTAATGGGCATCCAAACCGTAATTTTTGCAAAGCGCGGAGAGGCCGCCTGTAAATCCGGAACCGACAGCCTGGAACTTCCAATCTGCTCCTTGACGGTATAACTCGCAAATCACGACTGCGGTTTCAAGGGAAAACACTTCGCCGAGGCCATAGCGGAGAATCTCGCGACCTGTTGCTGCATCAACGATCCGTACAAAAGCGTTGGTGACGTGGCCAAAGTTTTGTTTTCTCGCTTCCGCTTCGTGAATCGTCACCGTGATTCCGATGCGCTGGACGAAATCGGGTACCTTCTGGAAGTCGATTACGATTTGTTCGTCATCGCCGTCGCCTGCCCCGGTACGGTTATCTCCGGTATGCTCTATCGCGCCATTGTACAACTTAGGGTTATTATAAAAGAGGAAGTCCGAGATATCCTTCGCCTTTCCGTCCTGATGTAACATGAATGCGGTAGCATCCAGGTCATAATCTGCATCGGTGCTATACTTGTTGATATCCCAACCCAAACCGACAACAACTTTGGTTAACCCCGGGTTACCTTTAGTCAGGTCAACGCGCTCGCCCTTCGAAAGACTGATTGTCATGTTGGCTTTCTCCTTTTTTATGGTTCATTTCGTAAAAAAAGGCCGCCTGTCATGGACGGCCTTTTCCTGGCGCTTATTCGATTAAGCCAAACCGAAGTCTTTCACGAGTCCGGCGAGACCATCCTTGTATCCTGCCCCTACTGCGCTGAACTTCCACTCGCCGCTATGGCGATACAGTTCGCCAACGACGATAGCCGTTTCAACAGAGAAATCTTCACCCAGGTCATAACGAATGATTTCTGCGCCGGTGGCTTCGTTTACGATCCGTACGTACGCGTTCGAAACTTGGCCAAAGCTCTGTTTGCGCTCCTGAGCATCGTGGATCGTGATGCAGAAGGAGATCTTCTCCGCCTCTTGAGGTACTGCGGACAGGTCAACCTTGATTACCTCATCATCCCCATCGCCTGCGCCAGTGCGGTTGTCGCCGCTATGCACTACAGAACCGTTGCTGTTCTGCGGGTTATTGTAGAAAATGAAGTCCTTCTCGGAAGCGGCCTTATCGGATGCGTTGAGCAGGAACGCGGAGGCATCAAGGTCAAAGTCTTGGCCACCGTCATATTTATTGGTGTCCCAGCCAAGACCGATAATCACCTTGCTCAGCCCCGGGTTCGTCTTCGTCAAATCAACTTTTTGTCCTTTAGAAAGAGAAATTGCCATTGCGTTTGTCTCCTCACATAGTATATTTGGACTTACGTGTATCGCTGAGCGAGAATATCAATATGAACGGCGTGAGCGCCTTCGCCAATAGCGTTGAACTTCCAATCGCCGTTGTGGCGGTAAATTTCCCCGACAATCAACGCCGTCATCCCCGCGTAGTTCTCCGTAAGATTGAAACGGATCAGTTCCTGACTATTTTTGGAATTGACTACCCGAATAAATGCAGACTGGATCATTCCGAAATCCTGACCGCGAGCCTCGCAGTCGTAAATGTTTACGCACATCAGGATTCTTTGTACGCCTGCGGGCACCTTTTCCAGCGCAATATGAATCTGCTCATCGTCGCCATCTCCCTCTCCGGTAAGATTGTCACCGGAGTGGTTCACTGAACCGCAAGGACTCGTTAGATTGTAGAAGCAGATCAAATGGTCCTCTTGACTCAGTTTTCCATTGGCATCGAGCAGGAGCGCCGAAGCGTCACAATCGACGTTGGCAGCAACCTTTTTCCTACTGAAAAAGCCCTTGCTCTCAACTTCTACAGGGTCCCATCCTAGTCCGACGGTTATATGTGTCAAATTTGCGTTGCCTTTGGTTAAGTCGATCTTTTGTCCCTTTACCAGTGAGATTGACATTAGGTCTTTTGCACCCCCTTTCATTACGTTTTTAGCATATTCTAACTTTAGACATTTTTCAACATAACTTGCCATTTTGGACAACCGCCAGAGGCGCTTCTTCGTTCGTTCGATACATATTACTTGCGCTATCTACTTTCTACAGTCCGAACTCACTAGGCATAAGTCCGAGAACGTTACAAATATCCCTGACCACACCTTTTTCGTTGTCGTCAAAATCGCCGTCTGCAGCGCCAACAGCACAACAGACCCCAACAATTACACGTGCGACTTCCGGTTTCGACTTAAATTTACCGATTACTCGAAGCGCCTCTTGCTTACCTATCATGACATCGAATTCCATATTTCCTGCAAAGTGATTGAAGCGATCGATAACCTCGCTCATGTTAAAGACACTGAGGTCCTCGCTACGGCCAAGAAAGCCAGCCATTTTCTGCTTTTCAGCAGCGTCAATTGTTCCGTCAGCTACAGCAACCATAGCGCAGCCGGCTACGATCGCATCAAGAAGGTCCTTGTTTTTGAATCGTTTTACACCATCGGCTAAATTGCCTTTCGTGCGCGAAAGCCAGTTAGAAAAAGAACTCATTGTGCTCATATCAATTCCTCCGTTCTCTTCTCCCATATTATAACTTGTAATATTATTCTAATAGATTTTACGTTCTTTTACAAATATCGATATCTTCCGGCTCCGTGAGGATTGAAGCCGGGGTCTTGCGCACACCGTTCGACATGATGTCCTGCGGCAGACCCATCGATCGCACCTCGATCGTTCGTGAGCTTTCAAGGCCCGCTTCGTCAAAAATATGAGTCGCGTTCACACCCCGATGACAGTTATCCGCTATAATAGAATTGTTCCAAATATAGCCATATTTTGAGGAGGAAAACATTTGACCAATCATTCGTCCCGCTGGAAAAAAACCGCCGTCCTATCGGTACTCTCCGCCTCGCTGCTGAGCGCGCCCGGGCTCTCCGGCGTCCCTTACGCGCTGGCGGCCGAATCGGCGACGGCCACGAAAGCCGCCGCTTCGACTCCGGCCAAATCCGACATGCAGCTGGCCTTCGAGAAAGGAGCGGTCGAAGGGTATCCGAACGATACCGACCTGCGCGGCAGCCGGCCGGTGACCCACGCGGAGCTCGTCACCATGCTGAACCGGGCGGCCAAGCTGGCGAAGAGCGACAAATCGGCGCTGCCTTTCTCCGACTTGGAGGCGTGGCAGCTTGAAGCCGTTACCAACGCCGTCGCCGCCGGCATCGTATCCAAGAGCGACAGCGGCCGCTTCGAGCCGAACCGTCCGGTGAGCCGCGAAGAGCTGGCCGTCCTCGTTGTGCGCGCCCTCACCAAAGGCCAGGCGCCGAAAGTAAACCAGAACGTGCTGAGCTACTTCAAGGACGCTGCCTCCATCAGTGAGTCGTCCCGCCCGTATGTCGCTTACGGCGTGCTCGCGGGCCTGTTTGAGCCGAAGCTGGACGGCAATTTCGATCCGAAGGGCTCCGTGACCCGCGACGAAGCGGTCAGGGCGCTGAAACCGGTCCTTTTCCAGGTTATCGATATTCTTACCACGAACGACATTCACGGCCATATTGAGGTGGGCTTCGACAAGAAGCGCAATCAGGCGCAGGGCGGGATCGAAACGCTCGGCGGCATCGTCGACGATTTCCGTTCGGTCAATCCCCGCGGCACAGTCGTCGTAGACGGCGGAGACGCATGGCAAGGAACGCTCATCTCCAATACGACGAACGGGCAGTCCGTCATGGATTCGATGGCTCAGGTCAACTACGACGCTGCTGCCATCGGCAACCATGAGTTCGATTTCGGCCGCAACACGCTGATCGACAACATCAAGAAAGCGAAGTTCCCGATTCTCGGAGCCAACATCATCGAAGACAAAACCGGCAAACGCGTCGACTGGACGCAGCCTTACACCATCGTGGAGAAGGACGGGCTGAAAGTCGGCATCATCGGCCTCGCTACGCCGCAGACCAAGACGACGACCAAGTCCACCAACATCGAAGGCTTGACGTTCGCCGATCCGGTTCCGTACGCGAAGGAGCTGTCGGCCGAGCTGCGCGGCAAAGGAGCCGACATCGTCGTGGTGACCTCCCACCTGCCGGGCGAGCAGGACGCCAAATCGCGGCAAATTATGGGAGAGCTCGTCGATCTGGCGAACGGGACGGGCAACGGGACGCTGGACGCCATCGTCGGAGGCCATTCCCACCGGCGCGTAGCCGGGATCGTGAACCACATTCCGGTCGTCGAAGCGCAAAGCTGGCTGTACGCCGTCGGCCACATTCAGCTTTATGTCGATAAGAACAGTAAAAAAGTCGTTTCCTCAAGCGCCGGTCTGCTGGAAACGTATACAAATCTGACGACCGCGAACAAAGACGTGCAAAAAACGGTCGCTGACTACCAAGCAAAAATTGCCGGGCAAACCAACAAGCAAATCGCCGTAGCCGCCGAAAAATGGACGACCCGCTCCTACCGGTACGACTCGAACGGCAATCAGGTACGCGACGGCGTGACGCCGATCGGCAACTCCGTCACCGATGCGATGCGCTGGGCCGAGAAGTCCGATATCGCCTTCACGAACATCGGCGGGCTGCGCGCGGATATCGAGCCGGGCAAAGTAACCTACGGCATGATGTTTGAAGTGCTGCCGTTCGGCAACTACAACCGCACCGGCACGATGACCGCCGCCCAGATCAAGACGCTGCTCGAGGTCACGGACCAATATTCCAAGCTGCCGGCCATGCAATTCTCGGGTCTGAAGGTCGAGTGGGACAACACGAAGCCGCAGGGTCAGAAATACAGCAAAATTACGCTGCTGGACGGCACTCCGATCTATGTTGACGGGAAGCTGAACGACAGCCGTACCTTCAAAGTGACAACCAACGACTTCATGTCAACCGGCTCCGGGGACGGATTTACGACATTTGCCGAAGTGAAGGACTGGAAGGACGGCATGATCATGCTGGACGCCTGGGTCGATTATTCGAAGGAGAAGGGCGCTTCCGGCCAGCCGATCTCCCTGACGAACGACGGCCGCGAAATCCGGCTGGATCTGAAAAAATAAGGCCGCCGCACAAGGAAACCCGCAGGCCCTAGCTCGTTCAGGTCTGCGGGTTTTATGGCTTCGCCTTATCCCATAAAGCGGAAAATTCGTCAGGCAGCATCGGTTTATAAAAATAATAGCCTTGAATCGTACAGCCGCCGATCGCTCGAAGCAGCTTCACCTGCTCCTCTGTCTCCACCCCTTCGACTACGACCGATAAATTCAGGCTCCGGGCCATGGCCATAATCGCTTTGACAATGCCGGCATGCCCTTCGTTCTCGGCCATTTCCCCGACGAACGACTGCGCAATTTTGAGCGAATCAACCTGGAACGTCCGCAAATAGCCGAGCGACGAATACCCCGTACCGAAATCGTCCATCGAGATATGCAGCCCCAACGCTTTGAGGCGCAGCAGCGTATCGGTCGTTTCCTTCGTATTCTGCAGCGCGACGCCTTCCGTAATTTCGATAATCAGCCGGCCGGGAGCCATTCCCGTTTCCTTCAAAATACCGGTCACCTTGTCTACGAAACCGTCCTGCACGAGCTGTCTGGGCGAGACGTTAACCGCAATTTTCAGCGGCGGCCTCCCTTCCCGCTCCCAATCGACCGCTTGCCTGCACGCCGTCCGAATGACCCAATCGCCGATCGGCACGATCAAGCCGGTATCCTCCGCGAGCGGCACAAAGTCGGAAGGCGGCACCAGATGCCCGTCCGCATTTCGCCAGCGCAGCAGCGCTTCCGCCCCGACGATCGACAAATCCTCGGAGCACACCTGCGGCTGGTAACACAGAAACAGCTCGTCGTGATCCAGCGCATGCCGCAGCGCGCGCTCCATCAGGATATTTCTCAGCATGCCGTCCTTCAGCGACGGCGTGAAGAACCGGAACCGGCCTCCGCCCAGCTCTTTGGCTTGATACATGGCCGCATCCGCATGCTTCATCAGATCGGCTTTGGTCAAGCCGTCTTCCGGGTACACCGCGATGCCGATGCTCGTTGAGGTCTGAATCTCGTGAACTCCGACCTTGAAAGGCTCGGCGACGACCCGAAGAATCGATTCCGCAAGCGCCTGCGCTTGCCGGGAAGAGGCAAGCGACCCGGTCAGAATGGTAAATTCGTCGCCCCCTTGGCGCGCGACGATGCACGTCTCCGGAACGATTCTGCGAATCCGTTCCGCCACTTGACGGATTAATTCGTCGCCCGTCACATGGCCAAGACTATCATTTATGTATTTGAAGCGGTCCAGATCGAGAAACAGCACCGCAAGCGGCTGTCCGTCCAGCGAGGCATTCTCGATTGCTTCCTGCGCCTTCCGCTCGAACAAGCGCTTGTTCGGAAGCCCGGACAAGTCGTCATGGGACGCAAGAAACTCGCTTTTTTCCAGCATTTGTTTGAGGCGGCTCACCAGCTTTTCATTTTCGAGAAGCATGGAGATTTGGCGCACGAGGATCAGGACGGTAACCATGACCGTTCCTGTCACGAAAGCGTCCAGTTGGTCGATGCGGCGAAGCATTAACAAGAATAAAATCGCGAAGCCGGCGTAAGGAAAAAATAACCGCAGCAGGCGGGCGCCCGAGACGATGCGGGGCTCTGGCACAGGCCGGTCTTCGGGGTGGGAAGCATGCCAGCCCGCGAAGCCGTATGCGAACAGCCCCGCGCTCCACAGCAGCCCGTACCACTGCCCAGCCTGATATTTTCCCGAGATTATGTCGAGCACATAAATCGTATCCCCGCCGATAATGGCGACGAAACCGAAGGTGATCAAGGCAAGCACCCGCCGGTCGAACAATGGCATATAAGCGAAATGAAGGACAAACAGGGAAAGCAGCATCCCGAAATCTGTTATCGGGTACGACAGAACCGTCGCCCGACCGAACCCGTCGGAATTGGACATAATCGCCTGCAGGTTGGGTTCGATGACGAATTCCCAACTGACCGTGCCGACGATCAGCAGGATCATGATACAGTCGAAAAGAAACCGGATGCCTTGCGAGATGCTTTTTTCCCGGAACAACAAGTAAAACAAAGCGGCAAAAAACAACACCGTATGCAGGTTCCAGAACAGGTCGGCTAAACTGATCTTCGGCGGAGGAACAAGCAGCCCCCAGGCATAGAAGGACCAGACCAGCTGCCCCAGCAAATAGAAACAGGCGCCCGCAGCCATCAGCAGCCAGAACGTTCCTGCGCTGCCCCGGCGGGCCCGGTAAGTCAGCAGCAGCATAGCAAGCGAAGCCACAGGCGGAATGTTCTCCCAAAGCAGGAAAAAGCGTTCATCCGCCCCCAAGCCCCATTTTGCTGCGGCGAATACCGCAAAATAGACCGCGATCACCGCGATCATCGGTTTACGCCAAGCCATCCAGTTCATAACCATCCGCCTCATCTCATTGTTGTCTCGCGTATTTAATTATAAATTAATCATCGGGCAATTCGAACTATTTTTTTCGGTCTGATTTCTCACAATTTCGAAGAACGCCTTGAAGCTTTCCAACGACGCCTCGACCGAAGCTTCGATCCGGATTCGGCAAGCGCTGCGCGAATTCGCCGATGTGGTTGTTCAACCGCCACATGCCTGCGGAACGGTTCCCTGCTCAAGCGTACGAACAAAAAGCTTGAAAAATATGCGCCGTACGTTATAATGAGGGCAATTTGACTTTACAGGAGTGGAGAGCGCACCATGTACAAAATGCTAGCAATCGACATCGACGATACGCTGATCAACGACGAGAAGCAGATCACGGAAGGAACCAAAGGAGCGCTTGCCGCGGCGCTTGCCGAAGGGGTCATCGTTACGCTGGCCACCGGACGCATGTACGCCTCAGCCAAGCTGCTCGCCGGTCAGTTGGAACTAAACGTGCCGCTGATTACATACCAGGGGTCGCTCGTCAAAAATTCAATCGACGGACGCGTCTTGTACGAACGGACCGTGCCTTCCGACGCGGCGCGGCTCATTTTCGATTTTTGCGAGTCTGAAGGATTGCACCTGCAAACGTACGTGAACGATGTGCTGTATGTCAAGGAAGACAACGATAAAGCGAAAGCGTACGCCGCGCTTTCGAAAATCCCTTATACCGTGTACCCAAACTTCGGAGAGCTGGCAGCTCAGCCTTCGATGAAGCTGCTGATCATCGACGAACCGGAGCTGCTGGACCGGGTCGCGGAGCGGCTCCGCGGATTGACCGGCGGGCAGGTACATATTACGAAATCGAAGCCGCATTTTCTGGAAATCGTGCATATCGAAGGCACCAAAGGGCATGCTCTTGCGCATCTGGCCGAGCATTTTGGCATCGGGCTTGAGCAAGTCATCGGTATCGGGGACAGCTGGAACGACCGCGAAATGCTGGAGGTGGCGGGGCTTGGCGTCGCGATGGGCAATGCTGTCGAGTCGTTGAAGGAAATCGCCGATTATGTGACTTTCAGCAATAATGAGGACGGTGTCAAGCACGTTGTCGAGAAATTCGTGCTGCGCCGTGAAGAAGCAGGGAGCGGCAACTGAGGCTTGATGCCGGGTTGGAACGAGTGGACGTCCTGTTTTATAGGACAAGCGTCTTTAGTAAGCTATGAAAATTTGCACTAACATCTGTGATAGCCGGACCGCTCCTGGAGCGGTCTTTTTGACGTGCTTCGCCCCGGCGCTTGATCCATCTGCGAAAGGAGAGCATGTTTGGGGGTGGGAGGGGGGCAACCCGAAATCAATTATGCTGGCCTTCTCTGGAAAAAACAAACAAGCCCTCCCTTTTTTCCGGTCACGTTTGGGCACCCGTCTCATATACTTGGTAAGGGATTATAGGCATTAGCATAGAGTGCGTATGTTTTCTATCAAGCCAAAAGGGAGAGGGTATCATGAGTTATGAAGACATTCCTTACACCTATTCGTATGACGAATTCTATTCTGAGACGCCGGACGATGCGGCAAGCCTGGAAAGATATCCTGACGAACGAGGAGGCCCCGGTACGTATGGAGGCGTTCCGGGCGCAGGATTCCAAGGCTTGCCCGGCGGACCTCCGGGCGCAGACTTCCAAGGCATGCCCGGCGGGCCCCCGGGCGCAGAGTTCCAAGGCATGCCCGGCGGACCTCCGGGCGCAGGCTTTCAAGGCATGCCCGGCGGACCTCCGGGCGCTGGGTTCCAGGGCATGCCCGGCGGGCCCCCGGGCGCAGAGTTCCAAGGCATGCCCGGCGGACCTCCGGGCGCTGGCTTCCAAGGCATGCCCGGCGGGCCTCCGGGCGCTGGCTTCCAAGGCATGCCCGGCGGACCTCCGGGCGCTGGCTTCCAAGGCATGCCCGGCGGACCTCCGGGCGCGGGCTTCCAAGGCATGCCCGGCGGACCTCCGGGCGCTGGGTTCCAAGGCATGCCCGGCGGACCTCCGGGCGCGGGCTTCCAGGGCATGCCCGGAGGTCCGCCGGGCGCAGGCTTCCAGGGCATGCCCGGCGGACCTCCGGGCGCGGGCTTCCAAGGCATGCCCGGCGGACCTCCGGGCGCAGGCTTCCAAGGCATGCCCGGCGGACCTCCGGGCGCAGGCTTCCAAGGCATGCCCGGCGGGCCTCCGGGCGCAGAGTTCCAAGGCATGCCCGACGGACCTCCCGGTGCCGGATTCCAAGGCTTGCCCCCCAGGCCGGACGGCTTCCCCGGCGGGCCTGGGGGACCTCCCGGTGGGCCCGGAGGCGCTCCCCTGTCCCCGCCGCCGTCATATATACCTCCGCAAATGGCCCAAGCGTTTGCCGTCGACCCGGGCAGCATCTGGCGATGCCGTTTCCAATACGTGTACATCTGGCAAACGAACGGCCAGCAGTACTGGATCTTTCTGACGTTTGTCGGCCGCAATTCCATCGCCGGGTTCCGTTGGTTCGGATACGGGCCTTTCGGCCATTGGGTATACTTCGGCCTAGATTTGAACCGGATCGAGCAATTTTTTTGCCATCGGTAACGTCTGCAACGTCAAAAGCTCTGTGCGCGGCGCAGGGCTTTTGACATTTGACCGGGGAAAAAAGGAGGTTCGATCCGCTCAATGACCCATCTGGCGCTCTCATCGCTGCGTTTTAAGTGAAAGGTAAGCTTCTGCTTTGTCGGTCGACGGTTGACCTCATGGACCGTTACCTCAACAGGCAGCTCCAGTCCGAGCCGACCGTTTGTATCCTGATCGCGGAGCGGATTGATTCGGCGAATAGCCTTAATTTTGCCTATGCCACTTATATACTGCTCCACCTCAGGGTTTGCCGTATCGCCAATAGCGTATCTTAGCAGCTGCGGGTCCTGTTGATTGATTGCGATCAGAAAGCTGTCCGCCACGGCATAGGGCGAAGCAAGCCTGAAGCCTTCCTCCAAGCGACCGGCCGCTTTGTACACCATCCATTGATGGTCGGGGTCCACCGTTTTGGAGCGATGGGTCGTGCTTCCGAGAAAATGGACACAAAAATGTCCGGAAAACCCGTTGCCGGGAATGCCGTCGCCGCCATGCGGCATGCCGTGCATCGAAGCGGCAAACGACCGCCCGTCTTTTTCGACCAATACGGCTCTCCGTCTCCAGCTCCAAGCGCCTTTATAGATCTTTTTCATTACCGCTGTATCCGCTTTGGTCAGCGGCTGCATATCCGCATGGCTGCTGCCAGCGCGGCGCTGCGCTTGAAAGGCGAGCCCCGTCTCCAAGTCGACGATCCGGCATACCGCTTTCATCGCAACCGTTTTTTGCGCTTCCTCCCACGGGGCCAGTTGACCGTAATGGGCGGCACGGACCGCTTCGGCATATCCGTGAAGCCGATCTTTTAGGACCTGGGGCAGCTCCTGCGATTGCCTATGCTGCGTATCGTACCAGTTCCCATGCGCGTCGATCGCATACCGGACCGCCGCTCCTTGCTTCTCCAGCACCGCATACACATCCGTAAGCGGCACCTGCTGCACAGGCTGTACCTTCTCCGGCAGCAGCTTCTTGAGCAGCTTGGGCGATCGGACCGACAGCTCGCTGCGCATAGCCGATTCCGGCGAAGCCTGCACGATGAAGGTGAGCTTGGATGGAGCAGCAGGCGCCCCTGCGCGGACGGGCAACGACCCGAGACCGATGCAGACCGCGGCCGCCGCCATGATCAGAACCCCTTTTTTCATACGTTTCCTCCGTACTTCAAGGATATGACATTAGCTTGCCGGTTCAATGGCATTTTCACACAAGGAAAAAGGTAGAAACGGATGATCGTTATAATCCTCACCGGACAGGCCATCCTAAAATCTAACATTTGCGTGCAGGAGGGATCGGTCATTCGTAAGATCATTACGGCTACACTGACGGCTGCCGTGGCAGGCCTGCTTATGGTTCAGTCTTCCATCACGGCAGAGGACGCGCCCCGCAAAGGAAGAGTCTACTATGAACAACGAGGCGAGGTCATCTGGGAAGTGCCGACGGCAGAAAAAGTCATTGCGCTTACGTTCGATGACGGCCCCGACCCGGACGATACCGCGCAAATTCTCGATCTTCTCAAGCTTTACAAAGCGAAGGCAACGTTTTTTCTGGTCGGCAACAAGGTAGAGCGGTTCCCGGAGCTGGTGAAGCGCGAAGCGGAGGAAGGCCACGAACTGGCCAATCATACGTATACCCATACGTATTTTAAACGAAACGGGTCCGTCTCCAAGCTGAAACAAGATATACAGCGCGCAGAGGAGGTCATCTATGCAGCCTCCGGTCAAAATTGCCGTCTGTTTCGGCCACCCGGGGGCTTTTATAACGAGAAGCTGATCCAAATGGCGAGGAGCGAAGGATACACGGTCGTGATGTGGTCTTGGCATCAGGATACGAGGGACTGGAGTTCTCCGGGAGTCGACAAAATCGTCAACAAGGTTCTCAGCAATGCGCGCAACGGGAATATCGTGCTGTTCCACGATTACGTGGAAGGAAAAGGCCAGACCGCCGATGCACTCAAGGAAATTTTACCGGAGTTGAAGAAGCGCGGCTTCCGTTTCGTTACCGTATCGGAGCTGTCGACCTACGGTAAAATGAACCACGTAAAAAAGTTGCGCACCCCGGACATTCATCCCTAACCGAATGCCCTCTCCTTCCATACCATACAGTGATCTGTATTTTGGGAAGAGGAAGGAGCAGTACGGTGAACTATTTGGATATGCTGTCCCGTTTGGGCGTCGGTAGCGCGCATCCCGGCGGCTTCTCCGCCACCATGTCCCAGCTTTCCCGCTTTCCGCTGCCCGCGGGAAGCCGGGTGCTGGAGGTCGGATGCGGTACGGGAAGAACGTCCTGCTATTTGGCGAAGCAAGGGTTTGACATTACGGGGCTCGACCTTCGTCCCGACATGCTGGCCAAAGCAAAGCGCCGGGCCGCAGCCGAGCTGCTTGACGTGAGGTTCGTGGAAGGAAACATCACGGAACTACCGTTCGAAGCCGCGACCTTCGACGTCGTGCTCGCGGAATCGGTTACGAATTTTGCCGACATCGGACGGGCGTTGGCCGAATACGGCCGGGTGCTCCGGCCCGGCGGTATTCTTTACGACCGGGAGGTGATCGCGACCTCCTCAATCACAGAGGAGGCTTATCGGGAGGTCACCGGCTTCTTTCAATTGAACAGCCTGCTCACGGAGCCAAAATGGATCGAGCTGCTTCAGGCGTCCGGTTTTGCCGAGATCGCCGTTTGCGACCGTTCGGCCTTTAAGGAGCATGTTGCGGACGATCAAATCGCCTACCCCGATATGAACCAAGTCATGGACCCGGGGGCTTTGCTCGATGCATCCGTCTGGCAAACGTCGATTGCGCATGACGATCTGATTACCGCGAACCACGATTACTTGGAGCACGCCCTGTTCATTGCCCGAAAATGACGAGCGTCATGGCGAAAAGCAGCAACATCAGGCCGGCTTAAGCATATGTTGAACTATCCTAAATTAAGTTGAGTGTGATGCTTACCATGAGCCTGTCGGGCCTTGAAGCCGCACAGCGGTTTGTGAATATGCGGTTTCCGCAAAGCGAAGCGGCCATTCTGGCCGGAAGTGTCGTCCAAGGCGGCGCGACGCCAGGGTCAGACCTGGACATCGTCCTATTCGACGAATCCCAATTTGGGCCATTCCGAAAAACGTACCGGGCTTTCGGGTGGGTCATCGAAGCGTTCGTATTGAACAGGGATACGTACCGCTACTTTTTCGATCAGGCGGTGGAATCGGCCATTCCCTCTCTGCTTCGCATGTGCTCGGAAGGCATCGTGCTCCGCGGTTACGAGCACATTGCGGCCATCATCGAGGAAGCAAGGCGCGATTTCGATGCCGGTCCTCCGGCCTGGTCCCTCCAAGAGCTCGACCGGGTGCGGTATGAAATCGGCGAGACGCTGACGGATCTGGAATCCAGCGCCTCGCGACCCGAAGGGTTATTCATAACGGCAAAGCTCGCCGGGATGCTCGCCGAATTCGCACTGCGGACCGGCGGCTTCTGGATCGGAGACGGGAAGTGGCTGCAGCGCAGCCTCAAGCAGTCGGTCCCGGTCCTCGCGGAAGAGCTGTACGAAGCGCTTGAAGCCTACTACCGGCTGGATCGCACCGAGCCCCTTTCCGCTTTCGTGCAAAAGCTGCTGGAGCCGTTTGGAGGCTTTCTTGTTGAAGGCTATGCCGAAGGCGATGATCCGGGCGACGAAGAAACCGGGCCGTAACGAAAAACAAAGTGCTTCGTTCGCATAATCTGCGGCACGGAAGCACTTTGTTTTTTACGGTTCCCTTGTGAATATCCGGCAAAAAAAGGATTATCGTTTGCCGGTTTCGTACGTTTGGCCGAGTGAGGAGGGCGGTATTGCCCGGCCTACGGCGCCGGCAAGCACCAGAATCGTCAGCACGTATGGCAGCATGAAGAGAAACTCCATCGGAATGTTTTTGGCAAAATCGAACAACTGCACGAAGTTGCGGATCGCCTGAGCAAAGCCGAAGAAGAGCGCGGCGCCCAATACGCCGACCGGGTGCCATTTACCAAAGATCATCGCCGCAAGGGCGATAAAGCCTTGACCGGAAATCGTATTATGCGAAAAGCTGCTCGTCGTCGTCAGCGTAATCGTCGCCCCGCCAAGACCCGCGAGCGCCCCGCTGATCATGACGCCGATATACCGGTAACGGGAGACGCGAATGCCCATCGTATCAGCCGCGCTCGGATGCTCCCCTACCGATCGCAGACGCAAGCCGAACGGCGTTTTGTAGATGACGTAATACGTTACCGCAACCAGAATGAGCGCCAGATACGTCGTAGGATAAGCTTTAAAGAATGCCTCGCCGATCAACGGGATGGAAGACAGTCCCGGAATCGCCACTTTGGTGAACACCGCATTCAGCGTTTCCGTTTGCCCCGCCCCTTCAAAAAGAATTTTGACCAAATACACCGTAAGCCCGGCCGCCAAAAAGTTGATGACCACACCGCTGACGACTTGGTTCGCGCTAAATGTTACCGTCGCCACGGCATGAATCAGAGCGAAGGCGATTCCGAAAATAATGGCGGCGACCAAGCCAATCCACGGCGCCGTTCCATCCATCCCCGCTTTCTCGGCGTAATACGTGGCGATAGCGGCGGCGAACGCCCCGGATACCATTAGCCCTTCCAGGCCGATATTGACGATGCCCGACCGCTCCGAGAAAATGCCGCCCAAGGCGGCAAAGATTAGCGCAGTGGAAAACACCAGCGTGGTGTTGATCAGCTCGCCGAAGATAGTCAATGCATTCATCTAAGCCGCCTCCTCTTTTTTCCGTTTGGCGTATATCGGGAGCAGCACCCAGCGCACGATACCGTGAGTCGCTACGAAGAAAATGACCGAGCCGATGACGACGCGGATGATTTCCGGCGGCACGTCCGCAGCGAAGCTCATCCCGGCTGAGCCGTACGTAAGCGAGCCGAACAACACGGCCGCCAGCACGACGCCCAGCGGACTGTTGCCGCCGAGCAGCGCTACTGCGACCCCGTCGAAGCCATAGCCCGGCGTAGCAGCCACCACGGTCTGATAATGGAACACGCCCAGCACATCGACGACGCCGGCCAGCCCGGCAAAAATGCCGCTAATGAACATCGATTTGACGATATTGCGGTTCACGTTCATTCCCGCATAGCGGGCGGCGTGCGGATTGTGTCCGACGGCGCGCAGCTCATAGCCTTGCTTCGTCTTCCACAGCAGCACATAGAATACCGTCGCTGCCGCCAAGGCAATCACCGTGCCCCAGTGCATCCGGGCGTTGCCCATCAATTCGGACAGCCAGCCGATCGAGAGCGTGGCCGAATCCTGCGTCGGATACGAACGCTGCTGTCCCGGCTGCAGCAAAAATTGATTGACCACGTAGTTGGAGATATACAACGCAACCCAGTTCAGCATAATCGTTGTAATAACTTCGTTAACGCCGCGCTTCGCCTTCAAATAACCGGCAAGCGCGCCCCATATCCCCCCGATCAGCGCACCGGCGACGACGGCAAGCGGCGCATGAATAAACCAAGGCAGCTGCAGCTTGATCCCGATAACGGAGGCTGCGGTCATCCCCATCATGAACTGTCCTTCCCCGCCGATGTTGAACAGCCCGGTACGGAATGCAAAAGCAACGGATAGTCCCGTCAAAATAAGCGGAGTAATCTCGCGGATCGTCTCGCCGAAATCGTAAGGGTCCCCGAATACCTTGCCTACCAGCGCGCCATAAGCAGTCAGCGGATTATAGCCGCCGGCCAGCATCACCAGCGCTCCGAAAAGCAGCCCCATCAAGATCGCGACAAACGGGACCAGCGCCGAGTCTTTGGTCATGATTTTAATCAATTTATCCATGATCGGTCTCTCCTTGTCCACCGGCCATCAGCAGCCCCAATTCTTCCTCATTCGTCGTTTCGGGGTCCACCTCGCCGACAATCCGGCCGCTGTGAATAACCGCAATCCGGTCGGATACGTTCCGAATCTCATCCAGCTCGAACGAAATCAGCAGCACGGCTTTCCCCTGATCTCTGGCTTCGATCAATTTGCGGTGCACGAATTCGATGGCGCCGACATCCAAACCCCGAGTCGGCTGAGCTGCGATTAGCAGCTCGGGGTTTTTATCCATCTCGCGAGCGATGATCGCCTTCTGCTGGTTCCCGCCGGATAGCGCGCGTGCCTTCGTATGGATGCTTGGCGTACGCACGTCGAACTCGCCGATCAGCCGCTGCGCCTGAGCGTCGATCGCCTCGCCGTTCAGAAAACCGCCCCGGTTATATTTCGGTTGGTAATACGTCTCCAATACCATATTCTCGCTCATCGAGAAATCCAGCACGAGTCCGTGTTTATGCCGATCCTCCGGAATATGCGATACACCGGCCTCGGAGATGAACCGTGGGGAACGGTTGGCCAGCGGCTTGTCCTGAAGTAAAATCTCTCCACCGTCCGCGGCTCGCAGCCCCGTCAGCGCTTCGATCAGCTCGCTTTGCCCGTTGCCGTCCACGCCCGCGAGTCCGAGAATCTCTCCTGCCCGCACCTCAAGCGAGAGGCTTTTCAGGGCGGGAAGGTTCCGGTTATCCTTGACCGTCAGACCGCGGATCTGCAGCACCGGAGCTCCGGGTGCAGCCTTGGTCTTACTGACCTTGAACGCAACGCTGCGCCCAACCATCTTCTCGGCAAGCTGCTGCGGATTCGTTTCGGCGATCTTCACCGAATCGATAACCTTTCCGCGCCGGATAATCGTGCAGGTGTCGGCAATCGCCATAATTTCCTTCAGCTTATGCGTGATCAGAATGATGGATTTCCCTTCGGCGGCAAGCCGTCGCATAATATCCATCAATTCTTGAATTTCCTGCGGCGTCAGCACGGCGGTCGGCTCGTCGAAAATCAGGATGTCCGCCCCGCGATACAGCGTTTTCAAAATCTCGGCGCGCTGCTGCATGCCGACGGAAATATCTTCGATCTTCGCTTTCGGATCGACTTTAAGGCCGTACTGCTCCGAGATTCTTCTAACCTTCTCGTCCGCTTCTTTATAGTTGATGGAAGAGCCCTTACGGGGCTCGTTGCCGAGAATAATATTTTCCGTTACGGTGAACGGCTGTACGAGCTTGAAGTGCTGATGCACCATACCGATTCCCAGCTCGATCGCCTTCGTCGGGCTGTCGATCGCGGCTTTGCTATCTTTGACCCAAATCTCGCCCTCATCCGGCTGGTACAGGCCGAACAAAATGTTCATCAACGTCGATTTACCTGCTCCGTTCTCGCCCAGCAGCGCATGGATCTCTCCCTTGCGCAGCTTCAAGCTGATGGAGTCGTTGGCCGTAATGCCGGGAAAACGCTTCGTAATCCCTCGCAGCTCGACCATCATGTCGGGTGAACTCATGAGCTTCCCTCCCCGCAGAATGTACAAATACGTTCAATATTGCAAATCAAACGACAAGGCCGGTGGGTCACCAGCCTTGTCGAATTGGGAATTTATTTTTCCGGAATTTTGATTTCGCCTTTGACGATCTTTTCTTTATATTCGTCCACTTTCTTCAGCACGTCGGCCGGTACGTTCTTCTTGGACGTTTCCGGCAAGCCTAGGCCGTCGTCTTTGAGACCGAGAACAATGTTTTTGCCGCCTTGGAATTTGCCGTCGATCACATCCATGGACACGCGCTTCACCGCTTTGTCGACGCGTTTCACCAACGAGGTCAACGTAACATCGTCGCCGAATTCAAGCGACTGGTCCTTATCCACGCCGATGACCCATACTTTTTTGCCTGCTTTGAAACGGTCTTTCGCTTCGTTGAACACGCCGTTGCCCGTTCCGCCCGCCGCATGGAAAATGATGTCCGCGCCGTCGTTGTAGATCGTTGCCGCCGCCGCTTTTCCTTGGTCCGGCTTGTCGAAAGATGCCGTATAGTTGATCGTAACCTTCGCATTCGGGTTGGCCGCAGCGACGCCGGCCTTGAAGCCGACTTCGAAACGCTCGATGACCGGAATCTTAAGACCGCCGACGAAGCCGACTTTGTTCGTTTTCGTCATCAGACCGGCTACGACGCCTGTCAGATACGCTCCTTCCTGTTCCGCAAACGTGACGGATTCGACGTTTGGCCCTTCCACGACGTTATCGATAATCGCAAAGTTCGATTTCGGGTTTTGCGCCGCAACCGTCTTGATGGCGTCGCCCATCAGGAACCCGATCCCCCAGATCAGATTGTACTTATCTTTAACATATGAATTGAGATGAGGAATAAAGTCCGCGTCGCTTTTGCTTTGCTGGTATTTCACATTGGCGCCGGTTTCTTTCTTAAGCTCGTTCAAGCCTTCCCACGCGCTTTGGTTAAACGACTTGTCATTTACCCCGCCAATGTCGGTAACCATGGCGATGTTAAATTTTTCACCTTTTTTACTGGCTCCCGCCGTACTCTCCGTGGGCTTGGAGCCGCCGTTAGCCGCTTCTTTCGGCGCCGGCTTCGTTCCGCATCCGCTCAGGACGAGCGTAGCCGCGAGCATAAGGCCTGCCGTCGATTTGAACCATGTTTTCATTTTGTTTTCCCCTTCCATTTATCTGTATGTAAGCGTTAAAACAAGTCCTATAGCATTTCCATTATAAAGGTTTTATTTAACCATCGTCCATATCTTTCTGAACAAAATTTCAAAAAAAACGCAGATTTTGTTACAATTCTGCGCCTCATAGCTACTTTAAAATTTGTAGAAAGGCGTTACCGGTCCCGATTGTTTGTATTCGTGCTCGTTCCATGAGAAAAAGGCAGTCCTTCGAAATGCGAAGAACTGCCTTTTTTCGTCATTTACAGCCTGACGACCTGGCCTGTAGCCTGCGATTCGAACGCCGCCAAAATCACTTTCAGCGAGCGCATGCCTTCTTCCCCGGAAATGCTCGGCGGGGTTTTCGTCACGATCGATTCCACGAACGCGTCGATCACACCGCTGACCGTCTGCTTCTCGTTGGTGGCGATGGCGCCCACCTTATGCCGTTCGACCGAACCGTTGCAGAGCTCCACAATAATTTGATTGTCTGGATGCGTATCGATTTTCATGACGCCGTTCTCACACCACAGCACGGTGCTGTTGTCCCCGCCTTGGTAATAAGTCCAGCTTGCGGCAAGCGTGCCGATGATGCCGCTCTTCATGCGGAGCACGCAGGCTGCGTTATCGTCTACGTCCGTTCCCGCTTTGTCAAGCGTGCCGATAAAACCGGCGACATTCGCCACTTCATCGTCGAGCAGCCAGCGGATCAAGTCGGATTTATGTACGCCCAGATCACCCATGGCGCCCATAATCGCTTCATCCTTGCGGAAAAACCAGCTATCCCCTCCGTCGACGCTCCAGCTTTCCGGTCCCGGATGTCCGAAAGCGGTACGGAACGTCAGCACTTTGCCGAGAACGCCTGAGTTCAAAATCTGCTTGGCCTTCAGATGGTGAGGCATCAGCCGCTGGTTGTGACCGACCATCAAGTAAACGCCGTTTTCCTTGGCCGCTTCGATCATCGCCAGCGCTTCTTCTTCCGTCGCAGCCATCGGCTTTTCGACCAGCACATGCGCTCCGGACTTCGCTGCGGCAATCGATACCGGAGCATGCAGGGCATTCGGAGTGCAGACGCTTACCGCATCGGGTTTTACCTCGCGCAGCAGCGCTTCATAATCGGTGTAAGCCTTTGCTCCATACTGTCCGGCGTAATGCTCGGCTCTTTCCTTAACCGAATCGCAAAAAGCGACCAGCTCCACATGGGGATTTGCGGCGTACTCAGGAATATGACGGTGCTTGGAAATAGCGCCGCAGCCGATCACGGCCACTCTCAATTTGCTCATGAATTTCAATGCTCCTTCGGTTTGGTGAATTAAATATTTTGCAGATAGTTCGTTTTCACCCATTGCAAGCTGTTTGCCACGCTTTGCAGCGGAGGCTTCTGACATACGTCCTGCTCTACGACGAGCCATTCTACCCCTGCCTCGGAGGCGGCGGCGATGACCTTAGGCAAGTCGACGACCCCTAGGCCGAGCTCCAACGTTTTCATTTGCCCGTTGTCGTCTTTGCCGAAATCTTTCAAGTGCAGCAGCGGCAGCCGGCCCGCGTATTTCGGAATGTAGGCCAGCGGGTCCTGTCCGGCGAATTGCACCCAGCAGACGTCCATCTCCACTTGCACCGCTTCGGGAGAAGTCGTTTCGTACATCGCATCGAACACATAAGAGCTGCCGACGTTCATCTCGAATTCGAAAGCATGGTTGTGATAAGCGAAAATAAGCCCCTGCTTGCGCACTTCCGTTCCCGCTTCTTGCAGGAAAGCAAACAATGATTTCCAATCCTCTTCGGTACGACGGTCTTCTTCGGCCACGTAAGGACAAATCAAATATTGTCCGCCAATTGTTTTTATATAATCGATTTGGCCCTGCAGATCGTCCCGCAGCTGCTGCAGTCCGACATGGCTGCCAATCGCTTTAAGTCCCAGCTCCTGAAGCAAATCTCTTAGCTCTTCCTTCGCCAAACCGCCGTATCCGGCAAATTCGACGCCCTCATAGCCAAGCTCCGCCACTTTCCTCAACGTGCCGCGAAAATCGGCGGCGGTTTCATCCCGCAATGTGTACAGCTGAAGCCCGATGCCCATTCTTCTCATCGTGAACACTCCCTAATCTAGGAATAGATTGCTTATTTGCTCTCATCATACACGAGAATAGCCTAAAATGAACATAAACGATATAATCGTGACATCAACAATTTTGCTACTAATTTTACGAATCGGAGAGACGGCCATGGAAGCGGAAGTGTTCACATGCGGTTATTCGTATCATGCGCAGCGGTTTCATACCCATTATAAAAACGGGCTGCCGCTCTATTTGTTCCGGCTGCAGACGGAAGGGGCCAGCGAGGCGGTGATCGACGGCAAAACGCACCGGCTCGGACAAGGGGACCTGCTGCTGCTGAATCCCGGAACAACGTACGAGCTATTCATCGACGAATATGAAACGACGTCCAAGGGAAAAACAATTTCCAGCGGGGATTATTACTTGATCTGCGGCGGCCGTTGGATGGACCAATGGTGGAAACGCGGAGACAAGCCGACGCTCTCGCGAATCGATCCGGGAGAGCAACTGCTGGCGCTTTGGCGGCACTTGATTATTGAAAAGCAGCGCCCGGCGGACAAACAGACCGACGAACTCATCGGCTGCTTGCTGCAGGCCCTTTGCCTGTCACTCGAGCGCGCGGCCACGGAAAGCGCCCCCTCCTATGGCCGGTCCTTTACGGCGCTTCGGATGAAAAGGTTCGTGGAGGAGCATGCCACCTCGACGTTCAAGGTAGAGGCTGCCGCGCGTCAGGCAGGACTCAGCGTATCCCGGGCGGTTCATCTGTTCAAGGAATGCTATGGCAAGACGATGCTGGAA
This sequence comes from Paenibacillus sp. MZ04-78.2, assembly GCF_024213375.1. Classification (GTDB taxonomy): domain Bacteria; phylum Bacillota; class Bacilli; order Paenibacillales; family NBRC-103111; genus Paenibacillus_G. The sequence goes on from NZ_JANAVJ010000015.1 coordinate 91,554, forward strand.
TACGCACTTGAAATCCGTCTGACCGCCGCTCTGGAACGGATGAAATATACCGCCATGACGCTCGAACAAATTGCCGAGAGCTGCGGGTTCGGAGGATATTCGTATTTTCACCGGGTATTCAAGGACAAGTTCGGCATTTCCCCGGGCGCCTACCGAAGCGGCCAACGCCGGGAATAACGAAGAACGAAGCCGGGCACAAAAAAAGTCTCTCTTATTTTTAGTAGAGAGACAAAGCAAGCGAATCTTTTTCGTTAAACGAATGCAAAATGGCCTCGCAGCCGATCACTTCGATGCTGATTAATGTTTGAAGACATTTCTTCAGCGTCATTCTTCCGCTTTCAACCTTTTTATCCAGCGCCACCTTTAGGAGCTTCAATGTCTTTTTATTCAAGTTGTCGGCGAAAACGGGGATCTCTTTGTTTTGAATGGTTACAAAAACTTTCATCCTCACACCGTCCCTACGTCATAGTTTACTAGTTACTAATAGGATAAATTACGATCATTAAAATAAGCTTAAAATAATATTACAATTTGTCAACAAGTTTCTTAATCATTTACTAAAATCCCGCTCGCCAATTATTTCCTGCCGATCGTTTCGGAAGCGCGGGTTCCCGGAAATCGACAAGCCAAGTAAAAGGAAGTATGTTTTCCCCGATTTGTCTCATACTAATGCGGGACTGAATGTGTGATGAGATGGAGGGAACCGGCATGCGCCGTATTGCTTGGATCATTGTCTTATCGCTAATGTTGGGCCCGTTTCAAGCCAACGCCGAGCCCTCGTCGGAGACTGCGGAAATCCGCAATTTTCTAACGGAATTATACCGTGCTCGGTCGGAATTTCTAATTCGGGACATGCCGATCGACGCCTTTTACTTCGAAAAGGTGCCTACAAGCCAACAGGCCCTTTTTCTTGAAAAAAAGCGGAAAGCGTATTTTCAGGCCTGGGCCGATAAAAGAGGCATCATCGTCCATGGAACCGAAGGGACACTGAAAATCTTTCGTATAAGACCAACCGATTCGTTGGTCAAAGTATCGCTCGTGCACAGGATGAAGGTCACTTATTCGTATGCCCAAGGCAGCGAAGCGCCTGTTGCATTCGGACTCGGAACACGGCACGTTCTTACCTTAAAAAAAGAAAACGGAAAGCTGCGGGTGCTTAAAGAATGGTATCTTGATCCGCTTGACATCGATTCGGACGATGTATGGCTTCACCAGCCTTCTTTCGCATCGGAGCCGGAAACCGAAAACCTGAAGTCCGATACGAAGCCAAAGCCGCCGCGAAAGAAGCGGTACAACCGCGAGAAAGCCGTAGCGTATGCCAATAAGTACGCCGGCTCGGCTTGGGGAGCCGGGAACGATAACCGTTACAATCCAAAATACCGCGATTATACTGGCATCGGCGGGGACTGTACGAACTTCGTCTCTCAAGTCATCGGCGACCCGGCTGAAGGCGGAGGACTGCCGATGACGAACGCGTGGAGGTATAGCGCCGGCAGCGGAAGCCGGGCATGGGTAAGCACCGACGCTTTAAAGTCGTTTCTCCTTTATTCCGGTTACGGGAAAGTAATCGCCAGCGGCACCTTCGACCAGATCATGCGGAACCCTTCGGCGTCCGACATCTGGTCCAAGCTGAAGCCCGGCGACCTGATTGCTTATATGTACAATAACGACTTGGACCACTTTGCCGTCGTCGTGGACAAAGATGAGCAGGGACTGCCCTTGATCAACTGCCATACGACAGACCGTTACCACGTTCCGTTTGATTTGGGCTGGGAAAATTACACCCACTTTGTATTGATTCATATCAACGATTAGAGAAATCATACGGCCGCCGCCTCGGACATAAGATGAGAGTGGACAACACTTTTCCGTCCGGCCGAGGTGGTGATGCGGATGATTCTGCCCTCAATGTTCAAGCAGATGGCGCTTCGGACAAGCGCAATGTTCATTGTGAAATTACTCGGGCTGCTCCTCCGCATTCCGTTATTTCGTTATTTGGGTCCGGAAGGAGTCGGCTTATATCAGATTGCCTACTCGTTTTACGGCCTTGTCCTGACCTTGTTGACCGGCGGCATGCCTATGGCGGTGACCTTGTCCACCGCCAAAAACGCCGGAAACGGCTGGCGGATTTACCGCAACATGTCCGTGCTCTACATCGGGGTATGTACGCTGCTGTGCACAGGCTTCTTCCTGTTCACGAACGAAATTGCGCTTCTGCTTGGCAACGAGAAGCTGGAGCTGGCGATTCGCATGTTCTTGCCGGCGCTCTGGCTCGTGCCGCTGCTAAGTCTGCTTCGCGGATTTCTTCAAGGCGTGGAAGCGTTCGGGGCGATCGCCGCCTCCGAACTCGTCGAGCAATCGGTCCGGGTCGGAACCATTCTGCTGCTCCTCTCAAGCGTCAGCATGCCGCAAGCCTTGGGTACGGCTGCGCTGGGCGCATCGACGGGGGCCGTCTGCGCCTTGGCTTTCCTGCTTGTGATGCTGCTTCGCCATTCACTGTCTTCTTCTGCGAGCGCCACCTCAAGCGAAGCATTGCCGGAGCGCAATCTCCGCTTGTTCGCGCATACGGCGCTTGCCTTGACGGCCACCCGGCTTATCATTCCGTTATCGGATTTCCTGGAAGCGGCCATTGTTCCTATGCAGCTCCAGGCCTCCGGACTGCCGTCGGGACAAGCACTTGCCATATTCGGCGAAATGACGGGCATGGCGATGACGATCGTCTATATCCCGACCCTGATCACGTTTTCGCTCACCCATACACTGTCCCCCAAAATCGCCGCCGATTGGCAGGCCCGGCAGTTCGACCGCGCCTTCCGGAGAATCGGCAAGGCTCTAAACTTAAGCATGTTATGGGGAATCAGCGCGTCGCTCTTTCTGTTTACCTTCGCCGAAGAACTGGCGCGCCTGCTGTTCGACCAAGAGAAGCTTGCGACAGCCATTCGCTTGCTTTCGCTCTGTCCGCTGCTTGCGGGACTGCGAGAATTAACGACAAGCGTTCTGTGGGCCGTCGGCCAAAAAAAAGAACCGATGCGCGGCATTCTCATCGGCATTGTCTGCTCCATGACGGTGCTTTACGTCTTGACGGGGATTCCCGGATGGGGTTATACCGGGATTGCGGCGGGGGTGCTGCTGTTTGAAACGATTCCGGTACTGTGGAATCTTACCGTACTCCGCCGCGATCTGCAGCTTTCCTTCTCCGGGAGGACGCTTGTCATGAACGCCGTCGTCCTGCTGCTGCTCACCAGCGTCGTCACGCTTTGGGGAGGCCGGCTGCTGCCCGCCGCGGGCTTCACCGGAATGCCTTTGCAACTGACGCTCATGCTCTTGACGTTCGCTTGCTCCGCCAGTTACGTTGCGCTCGTCGCCCTAACGCGTCCAAAGTGACGAGCCGCAGCATCGGAAACGACAACAGCCTGAATCCTTTCGGTCGTGAAAGGATTCAGGCTGCTTTGATTTAGCGTCCGCCGGAATTCGTTTGCTGATCCGGCTTCCCCTTGGTATTTGACGGCGTAAACTTCGGGCCGGCGATCGGTTCGGTGGATGTTTGAGCGCCGGAAGCCCCGCTAGCTTTCGATGCGCCGCCCGCCGGAAGCGACGGGCCTTGCATCGGAAGGTCGAGCCGTACTTTTTTGACGACCGGCTCGCTGGCTTTGCCGTATTTGTTCTCCGCCTTGATCTCAATCGTATTCTCGCCGATCATCAGGACGACAGGAGCAGATACTTGTCCGCTGCCGACGCGCTGCCCGTTTACAAAAATGTTCGGGCTCTGATCGTAGCCGCCGTCTGTCGCGCTTGCCTTCACGGTGATAACCGACTGGGCCGTTTTTTCCGGCAGCGTCTCGACCGTGAGCGTAGGCGCCGGGCTAAGAATCGATCCCATCATCGGCGTCCAGAACGTGGACACCAGCATAATGATGAGTACAAGCGGAAGCGCCAGAAGGCCTAGCCGAAACAGTTTTCTTTTATACCGCTGCATAAACTGGACAACGCCCGGAGCCTGCTTCATCTTGATTTCTTTAAACACGGCGGCGAATGCTTCGTTCGGCACGCCAAGCAGCATTTCCTTAATCGGCTTGTTCTTGAACGCCGTGGAATCATGCCGGTCAAAATACCGCGTCAGCGCAGCGCGGTAGTGAATATCGATCCCCGAGCCGCCGGAAAATCGCGAGTCTCCCGCGCTCCATAGCATAAATTCGTAGATCATATCCGTCCCCCGGGTTCGAACGGCTACGTACTCAAGCATCCGGTCAAAGTCATACCCGGCTTCGTATCCGCCCCCGCCCCGGTTTCCGGCATCCGGACGGCTGAAGGCGTAGGCAATTTTGCCGAACGTCTCCGGTCCTACCTTATCGCCGAGCGTCTTCTTCAGCAGCTCCTGCGACCGCTCCAAGTCCAGCGGACCAAGCCGCTCGATGGCTGCTACGACATCGGACGGCTTGCGCCGCTCGAGCGTCAGCACCCGGTACACGGCGGTCAGCAAGTCCAGCGTCATGCGTTCGCCGCTGTTCAGGTTGTGCAAAAGCTCCGGCTGCGGCGGGTCCAGCATAAACTCAAGCTGCAGCAGGTCTTCGTAGCTCAATCCGGTCGGGGTCAGGTCTTCCAGCAATTCGAGCTGGATTTCCAGCTTGAGCTGCATGCAGAAGTCTTCGAACTGCGGCTTTCCTTCGCGCTCCGGCAGACGGTCGAAGTAGATGTATGTATTTTTGGCCACTTCCATCCGTCTTGATTTCTCCGCCTTGAGCAGCCGCTTCGTTTTTTTCAATACTTCGTTGCGGAAGAAGTGCTGCAGCAGCAGATCGTCCGTGGAGACCAGCCAGAACTTGATTTCTTCCAAAAACTCCTTCATCGATCCGCTCGCGTTTATGCGATAGGCTGCATACTGCTCCGCCGTCTGGGGATGCTGCTCGTGCAGCTGCTTCAGAACGGAGAGAAAGACCTCATTCTGCTTCCGCAGCGGATCGATCAACGGAACCGCCGCGCCGATATCGCCCGAGGCCGCAGATGCCGCTCGCCGGATATAAAGCGCAAAGCTGGCAATCAGCAGCGTCTTCGTCCCCTCGTCGGCAAAAGCGTAATAATCCAGCAGCGGCGCAACGAATTCCGCCGTAGGCACGCTGTCCCCATCCATCAGTTCCTTGCGGATCAGGTTGCCGAGCAGGTCGTTCAGCCGTTTTTTCCTTCCTGCGGATTCCGCAGTCAGGTACTGGAGGATGCCCTTCACGGTGCCTGCCCGATTCTGCTCGTACAAGCCGTCCTGTCCCTGCTCGATCCGGAACAGCTCGCACAGCTGGGAATAGGTCGGGATGGCGAGCGCAGCGGGACCGGCGTCCTGCAACGCTTCCTCGCAAAATTCGTAAAACCGCTCCAGACCTGCCTTATCTCCCAGGTGCTCCCAAACGTAGTCCAGATACAAATGCTCGGTGCCGGATACGTCTACGCCGTGAATCCGCTCATTCGGCAGATCGAACAAATAATCTTTTTCAAGCTGACGGTCGGGCAGGCGGATGCTGCCTTTTTCCACAAACATGACATGGTAATGCTGCTTGCCTTCCGGCTCGTTCTGGTACGTGACGAATCCGAGCTGCCGGCGCATCGCATATGGCAGGCAGCGGTAGACCAGCTCCATCAGCCGTTTCGCTTCGGCGCTCACGGCAGACACGTCCGCGTCCAACGCGACGTACACTTTCTTCTTGTTGGTGAGCGACGACATCACGGCGCAAAGCAGTTGCAGAAACCGGGTGTGGTCCAGCTTCAGTCTGCCGAGCAGCCGGTCCGGGTTCTCCGCTTTGGCCGCGGCGTCGCAATCCAGCTCGTCCAGCTCCGGAATCGTCTTCCCCTCTTGAATATCGTAGCCGCTTCGGAAGCCCCGGAGGGCAAACAAACGCTGCGGCTCGCGCACAAAGGCCTCTTGACGCTCCTTGGGCACAACGTAATGATGCGTGAAAAAAGCGCTCCGCTGTCCGGTGAAGTCGGCGCTGACGTAAACGGCGCGTCCGATCACAAGCTCCCCGCTGTCGGCATGGAAGACGCCGAACGCTTCCGGATAGCGGCTCTCGTCCGCTTCCCCGCGTGCGAGCAGCTCCTGCGGCGCCTTGTACACGCAGTACGGATGCAACGCCGCTTTAATAAAACCGTTATCGAGCCCGGCGGATTTCGCTACCGTATCGAACCCTTCGTTCGTGCGGAAAATCCCTTCCCGATCCCGGGTAAAATAGTGCTGCTGAATGTTTCGGTCCCGGCTCACGGCGCATCTCTCCTGTCGATGTAGTCGAGCTGGTGAAGCAGCCAGATGAACGGTTCGTCCACCCGGGTCGGGCTAATGACACCGGTCACCTGCCGGTTCACCGGATTGGAGCCGAGCGCGGATACGGCGAAGTAGGCGGTATTCTGGAAATACACGTCGACCGCATCCTTGAACGGCCGATCCACCTTCTCGATAAAACGGCGAATTTCGCCGTTAATGTTCTCAAACTCGCTCTCGTCCAAATAGCCCTTGTGAATGACGTTGCGGAACACGTTGCTGTTGGACTGAATATATTCGCTGTCTTCCTCTTTCAAATATTGCAGCATATCGCTCTTCGTCAGAACGATGGCCGTCGGAATTTTCGTCTTGCTGCCCTGCTGGTGGGCGATGAAGTTTTCGAACAAGCTGATGACGACCTCGCGCGGCTCATCGTAGCGGCTCGCGAACTCGCCTTCCTCCTGGCCGACGTTCAGGCGGATTTTGTCGCGGATCGTGCGGATTTGCAGAGGGTCGACAAGAAATAAAATGCCGGACGAATTTTTAATATGCGATGCGTAAATTTCCAGATAATCGCGCTCCACCATGCCTTCGCCCGCAACATCGAAGAAGACGAGCGTAAGCGGCGCACGCCGGTCGTCCTTGAACACGAACTGGAAAATAAACGGTTCCTGCTGCTCGTTCGGGTTCGTCGACTCCAGCATCATGCCGCGGTCGAAGATCGGCTCCAAGTAATTCTGTCGAAACTTCCGGCTGATTTCGGCGCTCAGCGGCATGCAGGCCGCGTCGAAATTCGAAGCCGTCGAGGATTGCAGCGTATGGATCAGCGACGTCATATAGACCGATTTGCCGACCTGCGACGCCCCGACGATGGAAATGATGTTGCTCGGCGTTTTGCCCGCCGAAATCGGCAGCTCGTTGTGGCAGTTCGGACACAGCCGCCGCCGCGTCGCCACGCCGTAACGGTCGATGACCGCCACCAGCACGTTTTCCGAATAGACGCAGCTCTCTTCCGGGATCGTATGCGGCTCGATCACCGCCTCCATGTCCTGCGGCGACAGGTTGAACTTGCGACGCCATGCGTTCAGCCGCTCGTCTTCCTGCAGTGTAAATTCGTCGTCGTTCTCCTTCGTATGCGCGGCGCGGAACACGACCTCGTCCGGCTCGAATTTATGAAAGCAGTACGGACAAACGATGCTGTAATAAGGCAGACGTTCTTTTTCCACAGGCTTTTTTTCGAAAAATTGCTTGAAAAACCCCAACATGCCAGATCCCTCCTTTATTCTGGAATGAGTTCAAACCGCTCGCCATAGACCGGTCCTTCGGTAAAAAACAACCGGATATAGTCGTTTTTGCCGATCTCGATGGGCGGCAGCTCCGTGCGCCCCGGCGGAAAATCGTTCATGAACGGATAAAAGGTCCCGTCTTCCTTATTTCGCGGGGCCGCTCCTTCTTTTTTTACGTAGCACAGGGCTTCCCGGGGGACCGAAATTTCGCAGAACAGCCGGAGCTGCACGGTTTTATATTTGCTGAACCAGCCGCCGCCGTATTTGATGCCGTAGCGGATTTTCGCCCGGCCTCCGCTGACGCGGGTCAGATTGTCTCCGTCCCGCTGCAGCAGCGGGGTCAGCCTTCCTTCCAGCATCACGCAGGGATAGATCCGGTAATATTGCGGCCCCGTAAAGTCGACACGGGCATGGTAGCCGGATTTCGCCTTGTATTCCTCGCGGGTAAACAGCTTGAGCCGCTTCGGGTCCAGCCCGTCCGGGGGCTGCTCGCCCCCGTCTTCGAAGCTGTCGATGTAGACGTAATTGATTTCCTTCGGCCAATGCCAGGTCAGAAGACATTCGCCTTCCCTGACCTCAGAGGCCGCCTTCGCAATCCGGTACCGCTCGTCAGGTTCACTCCATTGCATCATTTTGCCAGCCCCCCGTCGTTACCGGAACCGCTTGCTGGTCCGGCTGCCGTCTCTGCCGCCATAGCGGCCGCTATCGCCATCCGTACCGGCATACAGCTCACTCGGTCTGCCGCGGCGAAGACCGGCGTTCGCGCCGGTGCTTTCATGAACAGCGAACAGCAAGGTGGACAGTGACAGCACGACGGCCAGAATAAGGTCCGCTATAGCGCGCACGGTGCTCGGATGCTCCGAGGGCAGGCCGTATTCCAGCGTCAGGCCTGCGAGCAGGCCGGCTACCGCCCCGCCGAGAACAAAGCTGCGCGCCAGGAAGCGGTTGTCGAACACGATGCCGAGCGACAGCCCGAGCAGCGCGCCGATGAACAGAATCAGCACGACCCGCAGCGCCGCATACCAACCGCTGCCGTGCATCTGTCCCTGCCGTTCGTTCATGAGATGGAAATGATGGTCTTTCAAATAGATGTTGCGGAAAGCGTCCGCCACCAGTTCGGCCTGCTTCACCTCTTGGAACGTTCCGCCTGTCGCTTCGGCGATCTGCTGCAGCAGGCGGCTTCCTTCCTCGTTCGGCTGCTTCATCCCGATCGTGTGTATGGTTATGTTTTCCAGATTGTAAGGCTGTACCACCCGGTCGACGTCCACATCGCTGTAGCCGTCCGAGATGAGAATGACGGCTCCTTTGTGCTGCGATTCCTTTTGCATATGGTCGATCGCCTGAGTAAGCGCCAGCGCGATATTCGTTCCATCAATCGGGGCGGGAATCGCGTCGATTTGCGCCAGCACTTGGCTTTTGACGGCTTCGCTGCTGAGCTGCGTCAGCTTCTGCACCCAGGTCGCCGTATCGTTGAACGTCAGTACGCCGACCCGTTTGTTGCTGTCCATCTGCCTGATCAGCGACTTGACCGCCTGCAAGCTCTGCTTATCCGGATCGTTCTGCTTCATGCTTTCGGACGTATCCAAAATGAGCACGTAATCTTGCGGCCGCCCCGTTTTCGCAGAATCGAAATATAGCCCGTAGGCCCATTGAAACAGCGCCCCCGCCGCAAACAGAAGAAGAAGCGTGCCGGGAACAAGCAGCTTCCATCCGTCAGAGGCATAGCGGAGACGCCAGTTTCTTCCGTTCAATTGCGGTGACAGGATCTCCGCCAGCAGGCAGCACAGCCCGACGATCAGGGAGAACACCCCGAAATATAACCCCATCAGCACCGTTTCGTGCAGCGTTCCTTCCCACCGGCTGAGCATCATTTCCCCTGCAATAAATCCAAGAAAGCCACCCACGATGCTAAGTCCGGTCAACAGCGGATTCCATTTCCGACGTTTCATCAGCCTTCCTCACTTTCTACTTCAAAACGTCCTCGTCCAAAAGCGAATACATTTGATGATCTTCCCAAACCCCATTGATCTTCACGTTTTTGCGCGCCAAGCCTTCCGGGCGGAAGCCCGCCTTCTCCAGAACGCGCAGCGAGCCTGCGTTGCGAGGACTCGCGCCCGCTTCGATCCGGTGCAAGCCGGCCTCTTCAAACGCAAACTCCACGATCAGCCGGACCGCCTCGGACATGTAGCCTTTTCCGTTATGCCGCTGATCCAGAGAGTAGCCCAGCATACATTTTTGCAGCGGACCGCGCTTCACTTCAAACAACGAGATTTCCCCGATCAGCTCGCCCGTCTCCTTCAGGAAAATACCGAATTGGTATCGTTTGTCCTGACTCCACTCGTCTTTTCCATTGCCGATGCTCGCGAGCTGGGTTTCCAGCGTATAGAAGGCTTCGTCGCGAGCGGGGTTATACGTTTGAAAAAACTCCCGGTTATTCAGATGCAAAGCGAGCAGCGCCTCCGCATCTGTAGGTTCATAAGCGCGAATATAAATAGTTGCGTTCTTATCGTTCATGCGTTCCCTTCACCCTTCCGCCGCCGGTTCTTCCGGCATCTCGCGTCCGTGAAACTCGTATCCGCTGCGCACATACGTATCGTAGTACCGCCTGCCGTTCCGGTAGTACATCAGGTCGGCCATGCGGAACCCGCCCATCAGATTCAGCTTCTCGACGCCGCTCTGCTTCTTCTCATGGATGCAGCCGAGCTTGTAAGTGCGGCTGCCGTGATCAACGCTGTACGCATACTGAATCAATTCGCTTTGAAAATCGCCGAAAAAATATTTTTCCTCGTACCGGTGCTTATGCGTATAGTTGTAGACGTCCAGCCGGATCGCCGCCTCGCTCTCGAGCGTCACGTACAGATCGCGGTACAGCTCTTCCTTCGTCAGCACCTCGCGGTTGTCGTAGCTGACCGCCACGTTCGCCCGCGCCAGCAGCTCCTGCTCAAACGGCTGATGGAACAACGGATGGACGAACCATTCCCGCTTCGCCGCTGCAATCAACCTGTCGACCAACGCTTCGTCGCTTTGCGCAAGCAGCGCGGTCACGTTCCCGACCCACCGTTCGTCAAAATAAAACTGCGGCCCCCGGCGATTTTCCGTTTCGGCAGCGATCACTTCGACGACATGGCCGTAGTATTCGTTAATGTTGCGTCCCAGCTCGTCGTTCGTCTCCGAAATGCTGCGGCGGCTCGCGTCGAGCAGTGCCGCTTCGATGTCATGAAGCCGCTGGACATACCGCTTCATCCGGTCGTGGATCTCTTCCAGCTTCCGCTCGTAGCTCCGAAGCTCACGGATCGTCAGCTCCAGCAGCAGCAGCTCGTATTTCAAGCTGTAGATTTGCTCAAGCATTCCGCGGGCCAGCGGCTTGACCTGACTCTTGGGCGAAAGAAAACCGAGCAGCGAGCCTTTGGCATACCGCTGATCTTCCACCCGCTCCTCATATAGCGCTTCGAGGTCCAGCTTGCCGTCTTCGAGCTGCCGCTCGGCCTCCTTGCGCCACTCCCGGACTATGGCGACGAGACTGGGCGTCTCCGCTCCGCGTTCCTGCTCCGAGGTCCACAGGTACATGCAGTAGCACCCGTACGACGGATGATCGACCGCTTTGCGCTGCAGCGTTTGACCGAGCCTTCCGGCCCCGTTCCGCGCCTCAAGCGCCGCTTCCATGACCCGGACGGCATTCGTCTCGAAGAAGGTTCGGGCGTTCGTTCCAAACAAGGCCGCCTCCGCCTGCCGCAGAGACATTGACCGCAGCTCGTGGTGCGGCACGTTCTCATAAAGCAAGCCGTACATGGCGTCGACCGGATTCGCCCGTTCGCCCGCAACGGCCCGGACGCTCGCCTCCGCCTTCCTCGCGTCCAGCTCGGCCAGTTCCAGCAGCTCCGCCGGATGGATCACCGCGTTATCCCGCATCCGCTGCAGCATTCCCCGGTACAGATGATGCAGCACCGTCAGGGCGATCGCCTGATTAGGCCGCGTCACCTTGGCGAATCCTGCGGAGGCGTAAATGCCGCCCGCTTCGCCTGGCGGCATCATGTTTTGCTTGAACTGCTGGTGGTTGTAAGCGCCGTGCCTTGGATCGACCTCGTCGGCGGCTTTACGGTTCTTGAGCAGGTTCAAATGGCACACGATTTCGCAGCACCGCTGCATCCCGCCGGACGCAAATAGCCCGCGCTCGTCCTTGTCTCCGATCATATACACCGTATCGAACAATGCCGCGTCCCGGTGCTCGACTGGCAGCCGGATGCCGTCGCCCGTCACTTGCAGCTCCGCGGCCAAGCGGAACTCCCGCCGCTGGACCTCGTCCAGCTCGCGCATAAAGCTGACGCCGAGCGACGCCGCGTACGCGAAGTCGTCGCCCGGCTGCTGCTCCTGCAGCAGTCCGTACAAGTCGACGACCACGGAGCGGAAGCTCTCGCCGAAGATCGATTTCATCAGCACCGTCAGCTCAGGCACGAGCGCGTTGAGCGGATCGTCCACCCGCGTGACCACGGCGATATTGACCCGTTGCAGCGAGGCGTACAGCCGTCCGAACTCCGAGATACGGCTGTTCATTTGCCGCAGGAGGACGTTCAACTCAAGCAGCTTCGCTTCGTCCCGGTAAAACTGCCTGTACCCTTCGGCACGCTCCGTTTTCTTATCCCCGCCGCCTCCGCCGAGGCGGCAGCTGTAGACGTTGTCCCGCGTGGCGGCTTTCTGTGCGCCGGCCTCCGTGCCGATATGTAAATAAACGACGCCAGCGCTGTTGTTCCACTTTTTCCGGTTCAGGTCGTACACCTGTTCCAGCGCCTCTGCCGACCGGTCGCCGACGAACAGGAACACGAGGGGATGGTTGATGCTGCGAAGCTCATCCCCGCCTGTTCCCATGCTGTCCGTTTCCGCGGCGTATGCGCTCGCGAATTGCATCAATTTCTCCCGCATGATCCTGAGCCTCCAATCGGGAGTTTGAGATTTCGCCGTTTGTTGGGACGGTGACCTATCCCCCTCCAGCCGCGCCCCCACCCCAAAAAGTGAAGCAATGCTTCGTAGCCAAATCCTATTACTTTTCGGGGACCCCGAATCTCTGTGAAAGTTGAATTGAAGTTTAATGGTATTTTCACAGATTTCAAAGGCGGACAGCGCAAGCGCTTCTTCCGGGGGATAGGTCACCTGTTTCACGACGAAATCTCAAACGAAATATAACTAAAAAACCGCCGCAGCCTTGGATTCGGCTGCTTATTTATATCGCTATCGCTATGACTTACGAAGCTGTTACTTTAAGCTGCGAAGGATATCGCTCACCTTGCTGGCGATTTGTTTGTAGAATTGGTACATGTCTTCGCCGTCGACGTATTCGCCGCGGTCGTAGTCGAGCGCGGACTTGGCGTCCTGATAGGCGCCGGCCATGTCCTGCAGCTTCGTCAGCAGGCCGCTGATGTCTTCTTGCGCGGTAAGCTGCTGGCTGAGCTTCGACGATTTGCGCTGGAGCAGACCGAGGCGCTTCGCGTCGAGGGCGCGGATTTTGCGGTAAATTTCGTATTCCGGGAATTTACCGGCCTGCATCAGATTGACGAACGGCTCCCACGGGTCCTCTTCCGCCTCGTGGTCGTACACGTACAGCGCGCCTTTTTTCATGATCGCGCCGGTGTACATCGCCTCGATGAACTGCTGGATGAATTTCTCCTCGTCCTGATGCGCGGCGAGCACCTGCTCCAGCTCGGCGATTTTCGCCTCGATCCGGCGGTACTTGCCCAACTCCTCGCGGACACGGCGCAGCATCTCCGGCGAGCGGATCAGGTTCTCCTTCGCCATCTCCTCGTTCACGCTGCCGAAGATGTCTTTCAGGCCGTCCTGCTCCAAGCCGCCTGCCACAAGCGCCTTCAAATCGGCGACGCAGCGCTTGATCTCGCCGAGGTTCGGCTTCGCCGCGTCAAGCTGCATCGGGTACGACGCCAGCTTTTGCTCCAGATCGAACGGCTTTGTGAACACGCACTCGTATCGGCCTGTCGTGCCTTGATCCGCCGACTTCTCGCGGATGATGCGCAAGGCCAGCGATTGATCGAACATGCTGCGGACTTCGGCGTTGTAATGTTTTACGCGCGCGTTTTCGTACGTGTCGCCCCACGATTTTTCCGGAATCGGCGACGGTAAGTACGTCCAGTTCGTCTTCTCATTCTGGACAAGATGGCGTCCGACGCCTTCCGGCTCCAGAATCGAGCGCTCGTAGCTTTCCTCGTATACTTTCAACGGCGTATACAGGAACAGCGGAATGCCGTTCTGAGTGTTCAGCCAGAAGACGCGGTTTTTCACTTCGCTCTCCTTAATCGTGAAGCGCGAATTCGCGATGGCGGTGTCCTGGAAGTTGCGGATGCCCTTGAAAATATTCGGCGCCTTCACCGGCACGGAGACGAAGCCCCATGACGGGAAATTGAAATGGCCCGAGCTGTTGGTCAGATGGAACACCGGCTTCGCTTCCTCGTACAGACGGCCGGCGATCTTCTGCTCCACCAGCTTCTCCAGCGAATCCTCATGACCGTATTTGATGATCAGGAAATCCTCCATCGACTTCGTGATCAGGTCGCTGAACTGCTCGGTCAAAAACTCGGAAATCGAGCTGACGACGTCCACTTCCTGCTCCTTGATCCACTGGTTCGATTTCTCCAGCAGCTCCTGCGTAAAGTCGCGGATCAACTCGGTGACGTTCTTCTCGTCCGTCACGTCGCCAATCAGCTTCGCCATATCCGGCACGCTGACGATGTTCCAATAGTACGTGCGGTTGCCCTTGTGGTCAACTTCCTCCTGCCCTTTGGTGAGGATATCGCCGTTTTTCTGGAAAATTTTGTTCAGCTCATTCAAGATTTCCGTAAACACCTGATAAATACGCGAGTTGTCGTTGTTGATGAGCGTGTAGAGGTCCTCGTAGAACTCGATCATCTGCTCTATCCGCTCACGGTCGGAGTGCAGCAGATATTCCTGGATTTTCGCTTCGATGTAGGCGTCCTTCTTCTTATCCTTGGAGATGAACGCGCTCTTTGCTTCGGTCAGCTTCTGCGTGGCGGTATCGCCCGCCGCCTCGATATCCCGCGGAATGCGGTACACGTTTTCCTTCAGCGATTCGATGTACGACGAAATCAGCTTCAGCAGGCAGAAGCCTTTGTCCTGCAAAACGATCCGCGATACGTAAAATGGCCCCTGCTCGGGATGGCGGAACAGTTTGCCCATCTGCTCGGCGAACACTTCCCGGATTTGACCCGGCAGCTGTTTGCGGCTCTTGATGTACTCCTCCCGGGCCCGGGACAGGTAGCTCTGCTCCAGCTCCGTGTCGATATGGACGATCTGTTGCTTGACGACGTTGTTGTAGCTGAGCCGCTCGCTGTTCTGGTAGCCGGGCAGCGGCTCCGGCACGTTTTTGTCGAATTCGCGGTGGATCGAATCCGGGTCGAGGCCCAGCTTGTGCGCCAGCTTCTCGACGTCCTCCTGACTCGGACCCGCCTCGAACATCGTCGACATGCGCTGAAATACTTTATAAGCCAAAAACGTCGTCATTTCCTCGATCGGCAGGACTGCGGACGACGCGCCCAAAATATTGTATTGATAGTTCGCCGCATACGTCTTCGGCATCTGATTGATGTTCGTGCGGATGTTGCTGATATAGTCGTGAATGGCGAATTCCTCGCCGGACTGCTTTTGCTCGCTCGCCATAAAGTTCGTGATGTTCTCCGCTGTCACGTTCATGCAGTAGTCGTACGCATTTTCGAGCTGCTTGCCTTCGAGGTTCGTCGCCGAAATGAGGTGCGCGAGGTTGAACGGCGGCATCGGCGAGTTGACCGTCAAAATGTTCGCGTACTGCTGCTTGAAACGGTCGCCGCGTTCGTCGACGTTCATCCAGTAGTCAAGCTCCTTGAGCGCCGCATAGCCGTTCTTCTTGATATATTCGCGCGAATGCTCGGTCAATGCCTTGTTCGCCAAATTGACATCCGGCGTGAACAGGTAGCCGAGAATGCCGACTTTGTCGACGCCGGCCGAGCCGTAATCCCGCTCCAAAATGCCGCGCACGATATACGCGATGTCGAGGAAGCAGCCGCTGCCCGTGCCGCCGGAGATACCCGTCAGCAAGAACACCATCAGCTTCTTGTTCGTGCCCACCGACAGCGTCTTGATTTTGCGTTCGATCGTCTGCACAACCTGCACGATCTTCGTGAACAGCAGCAGCCGACCGGCTTGCCGAACGCCGGAAGCGCCGTTGATGCCGTCCGTAATCGTCAGCTCCGGCGACAGCCATTCTTTCATGTACGGCTCCAAAATGCTGCGGTTTTGCAGCACGCTGCCGATCTCCGCGTTCGACAGCAGCACGAATTCGGTCATCGGATCGAGGCCGATGCCCTTGTACCGCTTGTTGCGGTCGTGCTCGTTCGTCTCGAACGCGAGAAACTCGATGTTGTCGGGCTTCTCGCGCTTCTTCTTCGTGAACGGGTCCTCCGGCAGCCTGAACCGCCGGTTTACCTGATACTTGAGCCGCAGCAGCGCATCGATGCCCGTTCCGCCGAGACCGATGACCAGCATCGGGTTGTCGATCGTGTCGACGCGGATTTTCTCGCTGACAATGCCGCCGCCCAAGGATACGTCCAACTGCTGTATATGCTCTCTGACTACTGCTTTCATGTCCGGACTCCTCCTGTTACCAAGGCAAAATAGGATAATTATTTCAAGTATTCGACGCTTATCGACTTATTGACGTTTTGAAGTGCGATTTTGATGCGGTCGTTTGCACGAATTTCTTTTCCTTTGGCGGCATCGAACACCCGTCCACCTTTTTCGACGACACATGGCGTCGCATTGTTCAGCAGTACCGTGTCGTTCGGACCGGGCCGGAAGACGATGTCCTTCGTCTCTGCAAACTCCGGCGCGAGCTGGAGCAGCTGATGCAGCGTCACCTTGCCCTTGAACGCGTTCAGCTTGCGGTACTGCGGATTCGTCCGCTCGCCCGTGTCCTCGTCCTTCACCTCGATCACGAGCTGCCCGACGAAGCCCTTGTTCGCCTTGCGGTAAGCCGCCAGCGCGTACAGGACGGCTCCCGCAAGCACAAGCGCCCCGGCGATCATCGCCGCCCATACGGTCGGGCTGAGCGCACCTGCCGCCGGTTCCTTCGCCGTCTCGGTCGCAGGCTTGGACGCCGCTCCGCCGGATTTGGCCGAGAGCTTCACGGGCGGCGTCTCGCGCAGGAAGTTCGCGCCCTCCGCCTTGATCTTAAGCTCGTAGTCGTGCGCGTCTGGAACCTTGAAGCTGCCCGCAATGCCTTGCGCGCCGATCGTCAGCGGCTTCTCCTCGGTCTTCTTCGTATCCAGATCCGTTACGACCGCCGACGCCTTCAAGCCCTTGTACAAATCCGCATCGGCCGTCTTTTGCCCGGCGGTCTGCAGGTACGCTTTGACCTGCACTTCGTCGCCCGGCTTTAACGTCGTCGATGCCAAGGGTTCCATAATGAGCTGGAGGTCGTAATTGTACACGAGGTTAATGTTGATTTTTTCCTTCTGCACACCTTTGACCTGCAGCTTCCAATCGCCTTGCGCCGGGGTCAATATTTTCAACAATGAGTAAGCGCTCGAAGCCGTATAAACGACGCGGTCCGACGGAATTTTCTGCTCTTTGCCGGACGGGTCGAACAGCTTGACTTCCACCGGCTTCGAGGACATGATCGAGATGTTCGCTTCCTGCACGCTGGCGTTCGGAATCGTCACCTTCACATCCTGAAACTGTCCGTTCGCCACGAAGCCGTTCAGCGGCACGACCTTCAGCTTGAAGTGGCTCGCGTAAATTTCGCTCAAAATTTGCGGCAGATTGTCCGCCGTGCTCGTGATGAACGATTTGCCCTTCGTTTCGTGGGAAATGCGCTCCAGCACCGCCTTGTTCAACGTTCCGTCGGCATTGAGCCCGATCGTATAAATCGGGATGCCTTTGTCCTGCGCTTTCTTGATCGCATCGGCGAGCTCTTGATCCGACTGCTGCTGCGTGCGGCCGGCGTTCAGCCAGTTGTTGCCGTCGGTCATCAGCACGATAAGCGGAACGTGCCCCGGCTCCGTGCCGGATTCCAGCACCTTCACCGCTTCGCTAACGCCGACGGCGATGTCGGTGTAAGGCCCCTTGGACAGCTTGTCGATGAACGATTTCAAGTCCTGCTTATCCGCGGCGGAGTTAATGGTGAGCAGCGCCTTCTCGCGCATTACTTGATCGGTATAGGCGACGATGCCGATTTTATCGCCCTGCACGGACGCCATGTCGACGAACATTTTCATCGCTTCGTTGCTGACTTTGTTGACGTCGCTCTCGTTCATGGACGTGCTGACGTCCACCGACAGAACGGCGTCCATTTTCATATCGACTGCACCTGCCGGAGCGGCCGCAGCCTGAAGCGGCATCAGGACGGCGAGCAGAAGAGCGGCGGCGGGTCGGAGCAGCGCTTTGATGATTTTCACGGGGTTCATTCCTCCAAACCTATGGACGGCCCGATGTCGAACCATTCCGAACCAATATGGTATAGTGTAGTAAATTGCCGTAGAGGGTAGTACAATGGAACTGCATGTCGACTACTAATCTACATATTAACTGGTCACAAAGTAAAATTCCACTAACGAAACCTTACAGAATTCTTAAGTTATTGCCTTTCAAATTCGAAAATACCGGGGAGAGAATTATGCTGACCGTAGCTGTGTTGGCTCTTGGAGCCCTGTTTCTTCTAGCATTTTTTATGTATTGCTCTTATAGACGGAAGCAAGACGCTCCGCTTGCAGACATTGATGCCGCATTCGCGGCAAGTTTAAATCAGGGTGAACGTCATGACGACTAAGTCCGCCGTTCAATTCCGCAAAACGCAAGCAACCTCGCATTTGTTTGACCGTTTGAGGCAGTGCCGGCGCTGCAGCCGGTATTCTTGCCTGTGGGACGACCGCTGCCTCTCGTGCGAAGCCGAGCAAAGCCGCAGCGCCGTCCCTGAGCAGGCCGGAGCGGTGCTAAAGCACCACAGGCAGACCGGTCTGCTGGCCATCGGCGCGATCGGCGCCCTCGCCTTCCTGCTCGCCCGCAACGCGGAGCAGATGATTTTATCCGTCGTCGGCGCCGCTCTGCTGCTCGCGCTGTACGTTTTTTTGCATAAGCGCTACGAGCCTATTTTATATAGACGTACGCTAAGCCGTTTACTCCTGCAAGATCAGCAAAAAATTCGCGAAGGCCTGCTGCTCGACATCGACGATGCGGAAGCGGACCTCCGGGCGGAAGATTTTAAAACCGCTTATGAAAAGCTCCGCGAGATCGGGTATTTCATTCGCGACGACTCGATCAAAATCTTAAAGGTGTACTGCCTGAACAAATTTATTTTGCGCAGCGACATGGATCTGGAGCTCAGTTCGCTTCTGCCGAACCGTTTCGACAAAGACATCGTCGAATACATGCATGAAATCGGCAAGGTGCGTCCGCAGCTGATTAACCGCGAAGCGCTCGACTACGTCATGAAATACCGGGGCATGATCGAGAGACTTCCCGGGGGAAGAGACGTTCTGACGGCGGCTGCCGGAGCCGCGCTGCGCGTGAAATCCAATCTGTACGCGTACCGCAGCCTGCTGATGAACCATGCCCAGGAGCTGCCCAAGGACCGACTGCTGCGGCTGTGCCGGCTGCTTGCCGAGCAGCCGGACGCCGACCCTGAGCTGACCCAGAAGGCGCGCGATGCCGTGAAGCTGAAATACGACTTCGACCCGGAATTCCAAGGCATCCTGTAGAAAGGAAAGGAGGCTGCCTATGTCAATCTCTACGTATAAACGGTCCGTTCGTTACAGAAACGCCGCAATTGCCGTCCTCGTCCTCCTGCTTTTGGCGGCGGGCTTTAAAGTCTACGCTTGGTGGAAAAAAGCGGAGCTTTACCAGCAGGCGGCGGCGCAGCTTGCCGCAGGCAACGCGGTCGAAGCCGAGGAGTTGCTCCTCAAGGCGCAAAAAATCAGCTTCGTCGATTATAAAGAGGCGGAAATGGAGCAGGCGCTCAGCGCTCTTCAGCCGGTTACGCAAGCGAAGCGGCTGTTCTCGTCTCTGACCGACCAGATCGCCTCTGCGGTTGCCGTCAACGATGCCGGCAGTTTAGTGAAAGCGTACGAATCGTATCAGTCTGCCAAGTCGCAGGTCGCGAAGCTGGACGAAGGCTCGCAGAAGCGGTTCGCGGAAACGGCGGCGTCCTACAATATCGACGCACGCTTCGCGGAAGCGTTCGGCTCGGTCAAGACAGCGCTGCTCCAAAACGTCGAGGGCGCCGTCGCCAAGAAAAAATTCGACACCGACACTGCGGTCGGCTTCCTGCTGCAAATTCCCGCGGTCTACTATAAGGACGAAGCGGCGAAGCGAAAAGCTCTGAATCCGCTGCTGCAAAAATACGACCAAGGCCGACTGGACGCAATTGTCAAATCCAAATCGCTGGAGGAAATGTTGAAGGAAGGCGAAGGACTGCAAAAATTTTATAAGAATCGGGGCTGGGAGGCTCCCTGGGTCGCTGCAAGACTTGAGAAAGCGGCTCAGGACACGCTGGCCAAGCTAGAGAAAAACGATCTGGGCGGCTTTCTGGCCGCTGCCAAAATCGTGCAGTCCAACAAGGAGCTCTTCGGCAACGCCAGCAAGCTGAACGGGTATATCCAAACGGTGGTAAACGGCCGGTTGGCCCGGGCGGAGCAGTTGATCGCCGCGAAAAAGTACGCGGAGGCCGACGAGCTGTACAAAACACTCGGCGCGTTCCGCGACACGTCCAAAGAACTACAGGCGCTCGATCAGCGCCGATTGGAAAGCGATCCGGCCGTGCTGCTTCAAAAGGCCGGCATCGAAGGCGCCCTTACCGCAGCCACAAGTCTAAAAGGGTCGAACGGCGCGCAAACGGCGGCCGCGGCGGTTACGGACAAGAAAAAGCTCGTGCTCGTCCGCTTGTTCCCGGACCAGCGCATCGAGGTCGCAGAAGGAGCGGTGCCGGGCGACCTGACCGCCGTCAAAGCGATTCGCCCGGCCGACGAGCTCAGCCCGGAAGGACAGCCCGTGCTGCTGCTCGAAGCGGCCTCCAAAAAGCGGAAAGCCCGCTATGTCGCGTTCGAAGCGCACGGGGCCGAGCTTAAGCCGATTCTCGATCTGGAGGCCGACAAGCTGGAGACGGTGCGTAAGGGCGTCGTAAGCGCCGATAATCCGGTGCCCGAGCGGACGGAAAAGAACGACGCGGACAAGAACAGTATGGAGAACACTCAGGACAAGAACGGTACGGAAGTCTCGGGACTTGAAGCCGGAGCGAGAGCGGTCTACGAATACCGCAGCGGGCGGTATGTCTTCGTCAAGTCCGACAAGGACTTCGCGGATAACGCCGGCAGAGACGGAAATAGCGACGTGAAGCAGGACGCGGATAAAAAAGAAACGAAGGACGCCGCAAAGGAAGTCAAAAGCATCGTGGCCAACGAGCTGCCGAAGCACAAAAACGCGAAGGTCGAGTTCCAATGCGACATCCAATCGGTCGCGAACAATCGGGCCATCGTCAAGTTCGACGACCTGTACATTGTGCTAAGCGGCAAATTCAAGTTCAGCACCGGTCCGGCGGTCGTAACGGGCATATACACTTCCACCGAGGACCTGAAGCAAGGAAACAAGACGGTTAAACCCACATTTCGCATGTCAGTAAATGAAAATGAATAATAACAACCGCTGATGCGGTTCAAGAGGAACTGTCTTAGGCT
>NZ_JANAVJ010000125.1 GCF_024213375.1 Paenibacillus sp. MZ04-78.2
CCGGTACGAGGACAGTGTCAGGTGGGCAGTTTGACTGGGGCGGTCGCCTCCTAAAGTGTAACGGAGGCGCCCCAAGGTTCCCTCAGAATGGTTGGAAATCATTCGAAGAGTGCAAAGGCATAAGGGAGCTTGACTGCGAGACAAACAGGTCGAGCAGGGACGAAAGTCGGGCTTAGTGATCCGGTGGTACCGAATGGAAGGGCCATCGCTCAACGGATAAAAGCTACCCTGGGGATAACAGGCTTATCTCCCCCAAGAGTCCACATCGACGGGGAGGTTTGGCACCTCGATGTCGGCTCATCGCATCCTGGGGCTGAAGTAGGTCCCAAGGGTTGGGCTGTTCGCCCATTAAAGCGGTACGCGAGCTGGGTTCAGAACGTCGTGAGACAGTTCGGTCCCTATCTGTCGCGGGCGTAGGAAATTTGAGAGGAGCTGTCCTTAGTACGAGAGGACCGGGATGGACGTACCGCTGGTGTACCAGTTGTTCCGCCAGGAGCACGGCTGGATAGCTAAGTACGGAAGGGATAAGCGCTGAAAGCATCTAAGCGTGAAGCCCCCCTCAAGATGAGATTTCCCAGTATGTAAGACCCCTTGTAGACGACGAGGTTGATAGGTTCGGGGTGGAAGCGCGGCAACGCGTGCAGCTGACGAATACTAATCGGTCGAGGGCTTATCC
>NZ_JANAVJ010000126.1 GCF_024213375.1 Paenibacillus sp. MZ04-78.2
AGAACCAAACACAATTTCAAAACAATAAGTGGAAAAAAGCTCGTTTTCCGACAAGGAGGTGGTGAAGCTTAGCCAGCGTTTAGATCGGTATATTCTGGCAGCTCAAAAATCTTCTTCTAAGCTGAAGCTGAAGGTGTGTGGATGATGCAGTTATTGGACGGAGAAAGTCAAGAGCGTATTTTCTATCTTGTCCGGATCGGCATGATCTTTGAACGGCTATACAGCATTAAGGATTTGCACGACGCAGTATACAGGGCAACGACAGGTGCCGGTGTTACAGCTAAAATGTTGGCCGAGCTTGGTTACAGCGGAGAGCAAATTGAGAAGCTTTTACGCGAGCGATTGTTTTTTACAGGGCAAACAAAATGGGACAATAGAACTATTGTCACAAAATCCCAAATATACGGCTGCGCTCGGTGAGCTGGTGAAGAAGGAAATCTTCCGGTACTTGCCGGAGTACTTTAACAAAAAAGAGCCTTCAACCCCACTAACAATTGTGGGAACTGAAGGCTCTTTCTTGTATTCTAGCGTTTACGATCTTTTCGGTCAAACAAATAAAAAATTAATAGAATTCCAGCAATAGATATAGAAAAAGACACGCCTGTTGATTAACCAGATACTGGTTTTTTGAGGTTTGACAAATAGACATGTTTTTCCAACACTTTGGTAGTG
>NZ_JANAVJ010000127.1 GCF_024213375.1 Paenibacillus sp. MZ04-78.2
TCTGCACAAAACAGAAATGGCCTGCGTGCGTTAACTAGCTAAGAATCCCACGGCTTTAGCCGTGTCGGAGGCTCAACAGACGGTTGAAGACTTTTCTATTAAGACATACTCCAATCATTCCTAATTTCGGACAAAACGAATTCGATGATCAAATACTTCAACAATTCATCGCTGAAAATCAAACTGAAGAAGGAATTAAAACCAACTCTGAACGTTTTATGATCATTGCCAGGTTATAGGTAAGGTTATTTTTGTTTGTTTACTTTAAAATGACAGTAGATAGACTAACCAAAGAGCTAATATGTCTTGGGTTCTATCTACTGTTTTTTTCTCCCTTTTTCGACTTCTGTTTTATGAAAGTGTGGTATAATTTTACTATTCGAACAATCAGATAAAACACCGACTTCATGAGGAGTGAAGAACTATTATCACTGAAGCAAATTTTCATATTTCTGCTAGAAATACATATGACGGAAAAGAATGTTGCAGATATAGTATGCTTCGGAGTTGGGACACGACAAAGGACAAAGCGGCAATTATAATGTTTAATCCAGCAAGAGAGAACCCTATGCCGTTTAGGCTAGTACACCATCAATCCTTAAATTGTGGGTAAAGACGTTTTAGTTTGATTCTTGCTTCGTCGGTGGTAAACTGCCA
>NZ_JANAVJ010000016.1 GCF_024213375.1 Paenibacillus sp. MZ04-78.2
CAAAACACGAACAAGCTCGGAGAGAATGGATTCAGGCCATAGCTTTCCTGGACGAGAGCAGCGAGTCCATCGATGGACTTGCGCAAATCCGTGGCGCCAACAGCCAGATAGACAGGATGCGCGCTTGAAACCGTCAGCATGATGGGCGTAACGCTTCGACCGCTTCACGAAGCAACTGCGGATCGAAGCCTTTTTGGAGTGTGATGCTGGCAGGCCCGACATGAATGACAAGCGAAGAGGATGCAGGGGGAGTGGCAGGCTCCGTAACGGTAACCGGAATAAAGCGCGCCGAAGAAACGGTGTCTGACACGGCGATTTTTTTGAGTTTCCGAGTCCAATATTTCATTTGTTCCAACGTGACGTGATTGTCGCTGCACCATGCTGCCATCGTTAATCCGCTGGCCTGATAGGCAGCAATCCGTTCCGCCCACTCGTTTTGTCGTTGATCTCTTTTACTCATGAGGCAACCTCCCGTTCAAGATGCCTTCATTTTCTCATGAGCTTGAGGTTCTTGAAAGGTGGGGAGTATTTGACGCTCACCTTGAAACGGAATAATAAGGATTTCAGTAGAAGAAGGAGAGATTTTAATGATGTACTCAGTATTTAGAAATGGAAAGAAGATTGGCGAAATTCAACATCTGTACAACGCAGGAGATGTAATTTTTGTAGGTTTTTCTTCATATGAGATTCAATCGGTCTTTGATGATAAACAAGAGTATATTTGTCGAGTCAATCACCTTTAATAACAGGCTTTCTGAATAAACCAAATGAAAAACTGATTTCATTGGGGGGAGAATCAATGGAGAGATTATATGAAGTTAAGTATAAAATAGTGACTAAGAGTTTTACTATGAGAATATGGATCGAAGAAAATGATGAATTAAATCTTAGAAAAATTATCAAAGAACGAATATGTAAAACTGATGAAGTTGATATTGAGAAAATAAAAATCATTTCAATTAAAGATGCGACTGTAACGACGGAATCCGAATAAAATACTAGTTTCAATGTCATTGAATAATTGATTTGAGGGGGAATTATAAGTGAGTAATAACAAAGGAAATGCTGATGCAATCATGGTCTTGCATGAAATGTTTAATAAGTTTTTTCGTGTTCCGTTTAATCCCAATCAATTGATTTATCATTATACAACTATGACTACATTGCAGAGTATTTTACATAATAAAGAACTTTGGCTTTCCAAAGCTGATTATATGAACGACTTCACCGAACTCCAATACTTTGGAACTTTAATGAAAAAACTGATTGATGAAGGAAGAATAAAAGCCTCTCAAGAAATAAAAGATTTTGTATTGGCAATATTGAATGAATTCTTTGTGAATGAAAGAATGGCAAATGATAATTCGTTGTTTGTGTTATCTTTAAGTCAAAAT
Organism: Paenibacillus sp. MZ04-78.2; assembly: GCF_024213375.1. Lineage (GTDB taxonomy): Bacteria > Bacillota > Bacilli > Paenibacillales > NBRC-103111 > Paenibacillus_G. Next base: position 1,395 of record NZ_JANAVJ010000016.1, read on the forward strand.
CCTGATTCTTTGGCGCTCTGGTATAATTATGCCACAAATGAAGGCTGTAATATCGGAATAAATACAGACACATTATCGGAACTTCTCATGTCAAGGGTTTCATCTGGATTAGGACAATGGACCGGAAAGGTTATTTATGATCCAGCAATTCAGATGCAAATATGTAAATATATAGTGCAGTGTATTCATAATTTAGTTCAAACGGATAAGGTAGATATTATTAATTCACATAGAACAATAAGTTCGATTTTTCTCGCCGCAGCTTGTTTTATCAAAGACCCAGTGTTTAAACTGGAAGAAGAATTTAGGATGGTGATATTTACAACAGAAGCTATTGAAAAACTTGCTGTAAAATTTAGAGTAGCTAGAGGTTCTTTTATTCCTTATATTACTTTTCCCATTGTGACAGATGATAATAAGTTAATTATTGATCAAATTACGATTGGTCCGAGAATTAGCATTGATACTGCTGAAAAAGGCCTTGAATATTACAAAAAGATTAATAATCTTACAAACATCAAGATAGTGAAATCTGATGCGCCACTTAGATTTTGATATGCAAATCAAGAGTTTGATGATATTTTTTGAAAAACTTACATAGGAGAAAGATTTAAGAGGTGAGATATGAGCGAGTTTACATATGGGAATTTGATCGTTAACTATAATAAACCTATTATTAAAAAGTACTGTCCAATGGGAACCGCAATTTGTTCATTAAATAACAATTGGATTGCATTTTTTACAAATGAAGACGGGGAAACAACCTCATCACCTTTTTTGGAAAGGATTTCGCTTGAAAGCCCTGTATTGTATTTTTATAATTTGTCTGATCATTGTTGGGGTTATCAGATTTGGGACGAAGGCAGACTCTCATCATATTTACATTTTTCGTATGAATTCGATTCGGAGTTGTTGTTAAGTATTGCACAGGAAAGATATCCAGAGCAAGAATATATTGCTTCTTTTTTATTTGAGAATGACGAGGGTCAAAGAATTTATAAAGAGATTGAGAAAGAATTAAGTGATCCTGTTATTTTTGAAAAGGCACTCAAGAAGCATTTTAATTCTGTTAAAGCTCAAGACTTTACGTTATTTGGCTTCAAGGAAGAAGAAATAGAGCTGCTTGTTGAGTTACTGTCTGTTGATACATATCTGGACTGTGAAGATGAACGGGATATTGTCAATGATTTTAAAAGATTAATAAGTATCGAAGAAATGAGTTGGTATAGATTCGAGAGGATTGAACAAGATGATGAGGATTTTGAGTTTATTTAATTTCGAAGTACTAAAAAACAAAAATGTCTAAGACACAAGTTTACCTCTTTATTTTGAAATCATTGCTATGTTATTTTTAAGATTTAATCACTGCAGCAGACATCTTCGGATATGTATTAAGACTAATGGTTCAGTGGATATTTCACATAAAATAACGGTTTTATACTCGTTGAGAAATGTAATTGACTTGATTTTAAACGAATTTGGGAAATGGGGAGATCAAATGCTTGGTAAGATTGAAATTGAAATTTTAAAACACTTAAATCATGATAAGATTGGGTATCTGTTTGGGGCGGAAGATATTTGTAATCATTTTAGTCTGGATTATGATGAATTCGTTCGAATCATAAATCGTCTGAAGAAAATGGGTTATATCTCCACCTATGAAACAACAGGAGAGAAATCAATTAACTCTGTGGGACTTAGTGATCGAGGAGCATCTTATGTAAAGAGCATGAAATGACGATTTCATTATGGAAGTAGGATATGGATGAGCCAATATGCACTAACAGCTATCAAATATCTTTACGAATTAGAAGAACATAAAAAGCACTTAATTCAAAAAGTGATTAATGAGGTTGTTTTACCTGAATCAGGTCTAATTATTATTGTTGATTCCGAGGACTATGATTCCAATATTTATCCATCTTGGGGTGATCTTGGGCTACACATGAATCTGAGTAACGGGATTGAAGATATTAGCCCTCCTTATCTTTATGACCTAATGGTTTCGAGAAAATATTCGAATATTGTATGGCTTTCCGGCAGAACCTCCAAAGATATCCCAACTCTTGTTTGGAGCTTATCACATGAGTTGAGACATTATTATCAGGACAGTATTTCAAGTATAATATCGCGTTGTGGTTATTTTCTTTATCATACAATGGGTTTTATTGATTCCAATTTTACATACATGGATTTACCTCATGAAGTAGATGCTGAACTTTTTGGATGGGAGATTTCTAAAAAAGTACTTGGGGAAGAAGTGGCAGAAGAATTTATCCAAAAAATGATAAATAGGTATCCATCGTATGCTAAACTGAGAGAATTTAAAGAAAGAGCCGAATATAATATGATTAAAGAGTTAATAAATGTTTTGAAAAAGTATAAAAACGAACTAATGATTGCTCAAATACTGGATCATGCTGATGAAATCACAAGACAATTTAAAATAAGTCAAGAAATTAATAATTTAGAATATTTATTACTGTATGGGCGATAAAAAATCGTTTTTATAGGGTCTGTCAAGATTTTTGTGTAAACTCATTTAAAAAGCTTTCTCCCCAAGGGAGAAAAAAAAATTTCAGCGTAAAAATTGGCCGATCCGGTCGGGAAAGAAGACCGAGAGCTGGAGCAGAATCTGCCCCCAATTTTCGACGTGTCTTACGATTACATTTTTGGATAAGCAGATGAAAGAGCTCCTTGAAAACAGCGAAGGGTACCTCTGCTGCTTTGCTCGAAAAGCTAGAATAGTGAACCTGAATTAAGCCGCAGGAATGAGCGCAGTCAGCCCCTGCTCGGTAACCATCCCATTGTTGATGAGCAGCCGTGCACCAATATTGTAGCAAGTCATATACCGTAAACTTACGGGCTTTGTCTTCATAACCTATCATTTGCACAATTGATTTGACTTCTTCAAGACTCAGAATGGATTGAAGAACGGATGGAATCGTGATACAATTTTTCATGAGATCGCCTCTTTCTCGAATCGGTTGGTGGTACAAACGATTCTACAGCAAAGGCGATCTTTTTTCTACCATTTAGTGGCTAATCAACAGGCCTGTTAAATTAATTAAGAAGTCGGAAAGGGAACATTTTAGGAAGAGATTCAGTTGGATTTTTAATTATTCAGCATGCCCCAATTAAACAATCATGGATTTAACAACCAAGTACCAATTAACGGAAATGGAATCGTAAGCATAAGATGAAAAAAATTTAGACATTCATCATGTTTTGCCTACGGAAAGATATCATAATCATCAGAATATAATACAAAGCCAATTGAACCTATCAATAGTAAATGATAATCAATTTTTAAAAAGATACTTTGTTATACCAAGTCAAACCACTTCTTCTTAGTATGATGTTTGAATTGGAAAGACAAACAGAGTAACCAACATCTAGAAGTTGCTTGCTCATTATAATCCTTTTCTTTTGATATAATTAATTAAAACTTTTATGGCTTTTGCGTAATTTCCATCAGTAACGCTCAATCCTATTACTTTAATGTTTTTTTTGTTTAATTCTTTAATCTCTTTTGTATCTGGATTAAACAATACTAAATAATGATCAGTTTGTAGAATTTCAATCAACTTTTCGTACATTTGAACGAAAAATTTATCTTTAAATGAGTATCCAATAAATAACAATGGTCTACTACCAACGATCACAGATAACTGAACTAATGTACCTTTTTTTGAATAAAGCTTAGTATAATCCTTTTTTGTAACAATCATTGAAGATTTCCGATTAATGTGACCATGCAGATGGATTATGCTATTTCCAGATGTCGACATATTTCTCAAATTCCCTATTTCATCCATACAAATGGGAGTATTGTAATCCCCTGCATCGGTCAAAAAGTGCTCCATAAGTAAATCATAATTGGTTGTGATGTAGAAATCAGCTTTAAGCTCTACAAAATCATAAAAATTATGTTCACTTTCATCTATTCCCAAGTTTGCTTTTATAATTATCTTAATAATTTCATCTTTTAATTGATCCTCATTGGAAATATATAGAGACTTATCCAATAAATAATCAAGTCCACCAAAAAAATCTCCTTCATCAATGAACTCACTATAGGCTTCTTTTTGAAATTCCTTAGAAAGAAATTCCTCTAACTCCCTAAGCAATTTTTCCCAGCTAGGCAAGCTAAATGGTGTTGAAACTCCAGCACCTAAAAAAGGAATTATAGCATTTTTTCCTTTCCTAGGTTTTCAAAGTTCTTAATTAGCTCATTCATGAAATATTTTTTTTCATTCTCACTTGCAAGATAGGATATGATTATCTCATAGTTTTTTCTAGTGAAATTATAAACTCGATTTATTTCATGGTCGTCAATCTTCTCATGAAGAGTTTGATTACAAAACATACAATTATTGGATAAATTATTGGTCTCCTCTTCGCCACGATTAATGTTACATGCATATTTAAATACTATATTTAAATAATTTTTGCTATGTAGCTTTTCACACAACAATATTCCTATTGTAGAGATTGTATCTAATATATCATCATCATCAAAAGGATTCGTTCCGAATTTTTCCACAATGCGGGTCAAACAATCTAAAATCACTTCCTTGGGTTCTTTAGTTTCAGTTTCCACGGTAGTTATTAATATTTCTAATGACATGATGAATAATCTCCTTATTATGATGTCTTGTTGCAAGTAGTGTTACCTTCAAATAATGTTTTTTAGCCTCTATGGTTGTTTGAATTACGTCATCATCTTCGTCATCATCAAGGTCAAAAAACCAAGACATTGACCACTTATCTAACTTCTTAGTATTCTCAAAATCAGTTAGTAAGCTATATAAAGTATCTGAGCTTGCAATGGGTCTTTTTGCGGTAGAAGTGCCAGTAGAACTCCTATTTGTTCTTGAATTCTTATAATTTATTTTTGTTGGATAACCTATAAGGGATAACTCTCTAGCTTTCAATCTTAATGTTTTTTCATCCATATTTGTACTTACATATACGCCAAGCAAAAGTGCCTCAAGTTTTTTTTCTAAATTACTAATCTCATTATGTGTCGGTGCTGTCCCTATCTCCCCTAATTTTCTGGTCAGTTGTTTTACATTCCTTTTTATTAAATCATTTGTATTTTCAAATACTAATTTTTTTGAATCATCCATTAATATGTCAAATAAGTTTTTACAAAATTTGTACATCCCTTTTTGATCATTTGCCGAAGAAGTTTCCTCAAGAGTAATTCCAAGTAACAACGATACTTTTTCCTTCAAATAATTATGAAAATTAAAAACTGAATATTTGTTGTTTTCATCCAAATCGTCTTCGTCGTTTTCTAAATCGTTCGATAATCCGACTGGATTTTTTGTATAAATAATGAAAGTTTTATTTATAAAATTTATTTCTACGGCTCCAAGTAAATATTCAGTTTTTACTTGATCAGATTTTTTTCTAAATACATTTCTACCAAAAAGGAATCTTGCACCAGAGATTTCTTCTCCATGTTCTTGACAATCATAGGCTGCAATAAAGTTAGCTCCTGGTTTACTAACATTTATCGAATCCATTAGATAAAATCCCTTTTTATTTAAGAGATGGTGAATTGAATTCGTGAGATTCACTTTAAATTCATCAATAAGAGTTTCTACTCTTTTATAAAAAATCTCCTTTGAAACCTTTGAGGTTTTAGTGTTATATAGGTAAATATTTGTTAATCTGCCGTAGACAATATGCTCAAAGAAAACCTCATTAATTTTTTTTATTGTTGCTTTATCTCCCCTGTATTTTGTAATGAGATTTTCATAATAGTCTACAAAGTTGTCTTCTTCACCAAAATACTTGATCTTCTCTTCAACTGAAGACTTGAAAATTTTGAGCTTTGTATATTCATTAAATTTTGAACCCGCATATTCATAATGACTTTGATTAGCTTCCATAAGCCACCTCAAAATTGAGAATTTATTACATTATTCTTACTTATTCTACAAACCTTATCAATATCCTTTTCTAAGAAATTTTACATATGTTAGCATGAAAATGCATTTAAAAACAAAAAAACCTTAGCTATTCTTCGCATCGGTACTCTTTTTCTTGTTACAAAAGTAACCCTCTTTGTGATCAGGAGGGCTGAGCGAAAATAGCATGCTTTATTTTTTTAAATCATCCCGATATATCCTTACCACGCACTCCACGTGCCTTGTGCATGAAAGGAATATATATTCCCGCACTCGACCCCTGCTTAATTTATTGTATGCGGGAACATACTGTCATTGATCTCCATCCGATCTGTGTCAATGCTCCCCATCCCGATATATCCTTACCACGCACTCCACGTGCGCCGTCTGCGGGAACATGTCCACCGGCTGAATCCAGTCCAGCCGGTAGCCTTGCTCAAGCAGCACCTGGCAGTCCTTCGCCAGGGTGGACGGATTGCACGACACGTAGACGAGTCGTGCCGGCTTCGCTTCGGCTAGCGCGAGCAGCAGCGGGCGCTCGCAGCCGGTGCGCGGCGGGTCGACCACGACGACGTCGGGGCGGATGCCGCGCTGCACCCATTCGGTCAGCAGCTGCTCAGCTCGCCCGACGAAGAAGCGGGCGTTCGCCGCGCCGCTCGCCCGGGCATTGTCCCGGGCGTCGTCGACCGCCTCGGGGATGAGCTCGATGCCGCGCACCTCATGGGCGTGCGGAGCGAGCCAAAGCCCGATCGTGCCGGTGCCGCAGTAGGCGTCGACGACAAGCTCTTCGCCGGTTAGCGCGGCGGCTTCGCGGACCACGTCATACAGCTTGACCGTTTGATCCGGGTTCAGCTGGAAGAAGGCGCGGGGGGAGAGGGAGAAGCGGACATCGCCGAGCGTTTCGTCCAGCCGCTCCTTGCCCCACAGCACCGTCGTTTTCGCGCCGAATATGAGCGGTGAAGCTTCTCGATTCAAATTTTGCGCGATGGTCGTCACCTGCGGCAGTTCGTCACGGATGCGGCGGACGAGCCGTTCGCGGTCCGGAATACGGTCCGCCGCGGTGATGAGCGTAAGTTGAACCTCGCCGGTTTGTCGGCCTACCCGGGCTACGATGGTGCGGACGACGCCTTGGCGAGTCCGTTCATTGTAGACGGGGATGTCCAGCTCCCAAAGCAGCTTGGCGACCGTCTCCGTGACCCGGTTGATCGTCGGATCGTGTATCGCGCACCCGGTAATGTCGACGAGCTTATGCGTACCGGGGGAGTACAAGCCCGCGACGACCTGCCCGCCTGCACCTGCGCCTGCGCGGCCGAGCTGCAGTTGCGCCTTGTTCCGGTAGCTCCAAGGGTTGTCCATGCCGAGAATCGGCCGGATCGGGGCCGACTCCATTCCCGCGTACCGCCGGAACGCTTCCCGTACCAGTTCCTCCTTGGCACGCAACTGAGCCTCGTACGTCATATGCTGAAGCTGACAGCCGCCACAGCTGTCGTAGACGGGACAGGGCGGCTTTTGACGGTGCGGCGAAGCCTTTTCCACCTCGTCCAGCTTGGCCGTGATATAGCTCGGCTCGACCTTCGTCACCGTCGCTTTCACGACTTCCTCCGGCAGCGTCCCGTCGATGAACACCGCCTTGCGCTTATAGTAGCCGACGCCTTCGCCGTTAATGCCGATCCGCTTGATCGTAACTACGATCCGATCGCCGGCTCTCAGATCCTCTGCCGTCGCGGGCCGACTTGCCACAGGCCTCTTCCCACCAGGCTTGCGCGCGGCTTCCGATCTTTTTCCCTGCGGACGCGAAGAATCGCGGTTCTTTTTCCATTCCGTGCTCATGTCGTTCTCTCCGTTTCTTGTCAAATCGATGTTCTTACTATACCATGACCGGGCCGGATTGGCGAAACGGGCTTCATGCTTAAAATTAGGCATCCCCGTCGGCCGGATGGTATACTCTAGCTGTAGCTTTTTCCAAAAACGCCCCCAAAGGAGCTGAAGATATTGCCGATGGCGGAAACGATGATTAAGGCGGACGGCTTAGTCAAACGGTACGGGGATTTTACGGCCGTCAAGGGCGTCCATTTCGAAGTATATCAAGGCGAGGTGTTCGGATTGCTCGGACCGAATGGCGCGGGCAAGACGACTACGATGGAAATGATCGAAGGGCTCCGGAAGCCGGATGAAGGGCATGCGGTTGTGGCCGGCTTTAATACCCGGACGCAGCTGAATCAGGTCAAGCAGGTGATCGGCGTCCAACTGCAATCCACCTCGCTGTTCGATCTGTTGAAAGTGCACGAGATCGTCCGCATGTACGCGAGCTTTTACCCGAGCTCCGTCCCGGTCGAGCCGCTGCTGGAAGATATGATTTTGCAGGAAAAACGCAACGACCGCGTCAAAAACCTCTCCGGCGGGCAAAAACAGCGTCTGGCGATTGCGCTGGCGCTTGTAAACGATCCGCAGGTGGTCTTTTTGGACGAACCGACGACAGGTCTGGACCCACAGGCCAGGCGGACGCTTTGGGACATCGTGCTAAGGCTCAAGGAACGCGGCAAAACGATCGTGCTCAGTACACATTACATGGAAGAAGCGCATGCTCTATGCGACCGCATTTGCTTGATGGACAGCGGACAGGTGATCGCGCTCGATACGCCCCGGAATCTGGTCCGCAACCTGCAATCCGACAGCGCCATCGAATTCCGGCTGGAAGGCGCCGACGCTTGGAGCGAGGAGCGGCAAACGGTTGTAACGGAAGCGCTGCGGGAAGTGAGCGAGGTGAAGCAGGTGGATCAGCGCAAAGACATTTTCGTGCTGTATACCGACCATTTGCAAACCTCGCTCGTCGATCTGATCGGCCGGGCGGAAGCGCAGGGATGGCGCGTGCAGGAGCTGCAGACCCGGACGGCCACGCTGGAGGACGTATTCATCCACATGACGGGAAGGAGCTTGAGAGAAGCATGAACGCTTACATTCATCTGACGCTTGCCCAGCTGCGGCTGTTCGCCCGCAACCGGCAGGTGCTGTTCTGGACGCTGCTTTTTCCGATCTTCTTCATGGTCATGCTGGGCTCGTTCCTCGGCAAAGGCAATCCGGTCTCCGTCACCGGCGCCATCGTCGATGAGGACCGGACGGTCGCTTCCGCAGCGCTGGTGAAGGCGCTGCAGGATAACCCGATCCTTCGGCTGAGCGGGGCATCCGAATTAAATCCCGAGCTGGAGACGCTGAAACGCGGCGATTACCAGCTTGTGCTCGCCATTCCGAAAGGCTACGAGGAACAAACGAAGCCGGGCAGCACAGGAACGGCCGCGGCGATCAAAGTGTATTACGACGAAACGAATGCCGCAACCTCGCAAATCGGGCTGCAGGTGCTGGCTCCGGTCATCGACGGGATCGACAAGAAGTTGTCGGGCTATACGCCGAAAATTACGATCCGGCCGGAAGGCGTCCAGTCGCTGAAGCTCAGCTATATCGACTTTCTGGTGCCGGGCATCGTCGCCATGATGATTATGTCCAACAACCTGAACGGGGTGGCGGGACAAATCGCTTCGTGGCGGGAACGGGGCATCCTGCGGCGGATGCAGAGCACGACGCTGAAGGCATCGACGTTTATCGCCTCGCAGATTACGGCGCGGCTGTTGTTAAACGGCTTGCAGGCCGTCATCGTGCTGGTCGTCGGCTCGCTCTTTTTCGGTACGCAGGTGAACGGCTCCTGGCTGCTGCTGCTCAGCTTCATCGTGCTCGGGACACTGGCATTCATGTCGATCGGTTTTATCATTGCCGGTCTGGCCAAAACGCCGGAGAGCGCCGGGCCGATCGCCGGCTTCATCTCGTTCCCGATGCTGTTCCTGGGCGGCGTCTTCTTCCCGATCAAGAACATGCCGGAGTTCCTTCAGCCCATCGTCAAGCTGCTGCCGATCTCCCATTTGACGACGGCGCTGCGCCAGGTGATGAACGTGGGAGCAGGATTTTCCGTCGTCTGGACGGAAGCGGCGCTGCTCGGCGGTTGGCTCCTCGTCGCGTTTATCGTGGCAAGCTTTACGTTTCGCTGGGAGTAAGACGGGGCTTCGGTCCAGTTTACAACATGAACAGACGGCGCCGGCCCTTCCGCTCGAAAATTCCACATTTTTTTCTTAAAAATGGGAAATACTATGCTCATCATGCTGCATATATAGAGAAAAGGAGAATTTTAACGTTTTGTTTATATTCTCCTAATGTTGTCTTAATGTTTACCCGGTAACATGAAGACAATAATATTCGATGCGAAGGGACGATTTCTAGATCATGATACTGTACCAACTGGCGAAGAGACTGGCGGAGCGCAATCGACTGCAGCACAACATCGAGCGTTCCGAGGGCAATATCGAAGCATTGGTGACGCAAAAGGAGCAGGTGGAGGAGCAGCTGTTGACCCAGGCCAACATGTGGAAGGAAGAGGGGCAGGACGAATTTATGCTTGCTGCGCTGGCCCCCGAGCCGGACAGCGTGCCAGTCAACGAATCTTTGTATTAGTTTTGGGAAAATGGGACGTCACGTTCCATTTTCTTTTTTTGTGTTCGGTTCCGTTTCGCGGTAGAATAGGAATGCTGTTCAATACGAAAAAGGATAAGTAAAGAGGTACAGAATTCCCATGAAAAATATTGTCTTATCGACGTTAAACGCCAAATATATTCACACTTCGCTCGCGCTCCGGTATTTGAAGGCGTTCAGCCAGCACGATTTTCCCGGCATCCAGATTGCCGAATACACGATCAAGGACCCGGCGATGAACATCGTGTCCGACATTTACCAGCGCAAGCCCGAGGTCGTCGGCTTCTCCTGCTATATCTGGAACATCGAAGAAACGATCGTCGTGGTCAGCATGCTCAAGAAGATCATGCCCGAGCTGATCGTTGTTTTGGGCGGTCCGGAAGTTTCTTACGATACAGAGTATTGGATGAACCGGCTGCCGGAAGTCAACTTCATCGTCGTCGGAGAAGGGGAGGAGACACTCCATCACCTGCTGACCGAGCTGGAAGGAGACCGCGCCTTGTACAGCGTCTTCGGCCTCGCCTACCGCAACAAAGAGGGACGGGTCGTCATCAACCCGCCGCGGCCGAAGCTGGCCATGGACGACATTCCGACGCCGCATCATTTTGCGGAAGATGTCCCGAGCCTCGCGAATCGGGTCGTTTATTTCGAGACGAGCCGCGGCTGTCCGTTCAGCTGCCAATTTTGTCTGTCTTCCATCGAAGTAGGTGTGCGTTATTTCGATATAGAACGGACCAAGAGCGACCTGCTTTATCTAATCCGATCCGGAGCGAAGCTGATCAAGTTCGTGGACCGGACGTTCAACATTAAGCGCGAATACGCCATGGAAATGTTCGAATTTCTGATCCAAAACCATAGCGGCTGCGTGTTCCAGTTCGAGATTACGGCGGATATTATGCGGCCGGAAGTGCTTGATTATTTGGCAGAGAACGCGCCGCCCGGCATATTCCGCTTCGAGATCGGGGTTCAGTCGACGAACGATTTGACCAACAGCCTCGTCAAGCGCCGCCAAAACTTCGCCAAGCTGACCCGCACGGTGACGAAGGTGAAGGAAAGCGGCAAAATCGACCAGCATCTCGATCTGATTGCCGGGCTACCTGAGGAAGATTACAACAGCTTCCGTAAAACGTTCAACGACGTCTTCGCCCTCGGTCCCGAAGAATTGCAGCTTGGCTTCCTGAAAATGCTCCGCGGCACCGGAATGCGCCACGACGCGGATAAATACGGTTACCTCTACATGGACCATGCGCCGTATGAAATTCTCGGCAACAACATTTTGCCGTTCTCGGACTTGGTGCGGATCAAGCGGGTGGAGGACGTGCTGGAAAAATACTGGAACGCCCACCGGATGGACCATACGGTCCGGTATTTGATCGAGCGCGAATTTACGTCGGCCTTCGACTTCTTCCAAGAGTTCGGCGATTATTGGGAGAAGCGGGGCTGGCAAAAAATCGGGCACCAGCTTGAGGATCTATTCACCCGGCTTCATGCATTCCTGAAGCATCGCGGCACGGCCAAGCTCGACGTCATCGAAGGCTTGATGAAGCTTGATTATTTCCTGAACCACAAGTACAAGCCGCGCAAAATTTGGTGGGACTTCACCTTGGACAAGCCCCGCCAGTCCGATTATTTGCGGCTGCTTGCCGAGCAGCCTGAAACGGTTTCCGGTTCGTTCGCCGCGCTGGGCATCGGAGAGAAGGAGCTGCATAAGCATGTCATGATCGAAAAGCTGCCGTTCCGGCTGGACCGCTATTTGCAAAGCGGAGAGCTGGACCGGACGAGTGAGCAGCTGCTCATCGTGTACTTCCCGCCGGACGCTTCGGCCAAGCCGCAGCCGTTTACGCTGCCGCTGGAGCCGACGAGCGCCTGAATCTGAATGCGCAGGCAGGCCATAATGAAAGAACACCCCGTCTTGACGAACAAGACGAGGTGTTCTTTGCTTTTATGTCCGCTAAGGTCTAAGGTCTACGGCAGGTAGCTGCGCAGAACCGTCATGCTGCCCTCAAGCGAATAGCTGCCAAGGCTGGCCGGCAGCAGATAACATTCGCCCGGTTTCACGTTCAGCTCGCCGTCGGCCCAACGGATTGAGCCCGTGCCTTCGCAGATGATGTGGATCACGAAGCTTTCCGGCGACGTTTGCAGCGGCCATTGGCCTTCGACGCGGCCTTTTTCCGTCACGAAGAACGGGGAGCGGGCCAGAGTCAGCCATTCGCCGGAGGCGTTCAGGTTCGTTTTCATATACGTAGCGCCCGAGTTTTCGTAGGCGATGACGTTCAAGGAATCTTCAATATGCAGCTCACGCGGCTTGCCGTCCAGACCGAGACGGTCGTAATCGTACAGCCGATAAGTGCTGTCCGAATTTTGTTGAATTTCGGCAACCAGCACGCCGGCTCCGAGCGCATGCACGGTGCCTGCAGGGATATAGAAGGAATCGCCCGCTTCCGCGGTAACTTCGTTCAAGCAGTCCAAGATGCGGTTCTGCTCGATAGCTTCAGCCAACTGCTCGCGGGTAACGCCTTCTTTCAGCCCGTAAATGATTTTGGCGCCCGGCTTGGCGTCCAGAATGTACCACATTTCCGTTTTGCCCAGCTCGCCTTGCGGCAGGCGCTCGTAATGATCGTTGGGGTGCACCTGCACGGACAGGTCGTCCTGGCAATCCAGCAGCTTGATGAGCAGCGGGAACCGGCCGTTTTTCTCCGAAAAGCCCTTGCTGCCGAAAAACTCGCTCCCGTATTGCTCGCGGATTTGATCGAGTCCCATGCCGGCCAACTCGCCGTTTGCGACGGTTGTCGTTCCATTCGGATGATCGCCGATCATCCAGCCTTCGCCAATCTTGCCCTCCGGCAGTTCGAGTCCGAACTGTTCGAGCGCACGTCCGCCCCATACTCTTTCTTTAAATTCAGGCTTGCATTGCAACGGATACGGCTTCATTACTCTCCACTTCCTTATCCTGGTCGGCCTGGTTTACCGGAACAAACCGGCCTTTCTTTTTTTCTTTCTGCATTATATCAATCCACCCCGCGTTTTGCTATAGCTAAAAGCACTGAAAGCGGGGAGGGCATCCGTTTGGAATTATTCCGCGGCTTTATCTTTTTTCGATGGCGATAAGATAAGGCGGGTGGTTGATCTGATTCATAAAACGGTAATGCAGCGTCTGAAAATGCTTTTGCGGTAAGGCGGCAGCCCAGCGCTCGACCTCGGCCGCTTCCTCCTGGCCTCCCCGATGGCCGGTGTACAGCACGATCGTAATGATGCCGCCGCGTCGAATAAGCTGAGCGGAAGCTTCCAAAGCGGTCAGCGTTGACGCCGGTGCGGTCACCGTTTCATGATCGGCTCCGGGTAGGTAACCAAGGTTAAACATGACGGCCCCGATGCGGCCATGGTTTTCTTCGGGGATGATCTCCAGCATCCCTTCATGGCTGCGCAGGTGAAGCCGGACGTCCCCGCGGCCGGGGCATTCCTGTTCAAGACGCGACGCCGTGCGATCCAGCGCCTGCTGCTGAATGTCGAAGGCGTGCACGACCCCGGCAGGCCCAACAAGACGGGCGAGGAACGCCGTATCGACTCCGCCGCCGGCCGTAGCGTCGACAACGGTTTCTCCCGGCTTCACCCGTTCTTCTATTAACTTATGTGCAAAGCTGAGTATGGAAATAAAGCCCAAAGGAGTGACGCCTCCTGTTACTGATAATTGAAATGGTTAAGCTGCCTGTTGTTCTTCACGAGTTTGAAGATACGAAAAAGGATGCATGATTTCGGATAATGTTCAATAGAGGAACAGCCGTGCGTTATAAGCCATTTTCAAATGAAAAGCGGTAAATAAAGGAACCATGGTGCCTTAATACGACAAAAATACGATATGCAACCCAGATTCGACACGAGTAACACATTTGAGTTCCTCTATTGGTTTAGGCCGCCCCAACATAGTCCTATAACGCACTGGCAATGTCTTATTCGTTCAGGACAAAGGTTTGAGGCTAAGCTATGTAGCTCTTAAAGCACGTCCGAACCGGGCTTGGCCGTGCTCCTAATTGCTTGCCCGTCCCGGCGGCGCCAGATCCCCAGCGCCTGCCGGGCTCGGCGGCGTCTGAAACCCCGGCTTCGCCACCGCCGGGCCTGACGACTCCGGCTCCGAGCTCGCCTTCGGCGGCTCGATCGGCCCCGTCGGCGCCGTCACCGCCTTGCCGCCTTCCGGCTCCCCCGGCTTCGCGGGGCGCGGCAGCTTCGCCGGCGGCAGCGCGGGCGCGCTCGGCGCCTTCGGCGCCCCCGGCTTCGCCGCAGGGCGCTCCGCGCCCGCCTTCGGCGCCGTGCCGGCCTCCGGCGGCGCTTCGCTGCCTGCGGCTTCACTGCCGCCCCCGGCTTCGCCGCTGCCTGCGCCGCCCGGGAAGGCGGAGCCGACCGCCCCGCCGGGGGCGTTCGCCTGCGCCTTCGGCGGCGGTACCGTCGCCCCGTCCTCCGCCGGGGCGGGGGTCACATTGACCGTCGGCGTCGGCGTCGCCGGATCGTCCGTGCAGCCGGCCGCGAGACAAGCCGCGGCCCCGAGCATGAAGCAAACGACTCTCCGTTTGCCGTTCATCGTTCCTCACTCCTCCTGCGGGCCGCCGGGTGCCGGGCGATCTTACCGGTCCCCGAGCCTGACGCTCCCCGGTTCAGGCCAATCCCGAACCGGAACCTGGTGCGTCGTGCGGCCACTTTTTTCCTTGCCACGTATCGCGTCTGCGCAGCTCATCGTCGAAGGCGTTAAGCACTTCCCACTTTTTCAAGCTCCACATCGGTCCGATCAGCAAATCCCGGGGCGCGTCCCCGGTCAGCCGGTGAACGATCATCTCCGGCGGAAGAAATTCCAGCGTATCGACGACGAGCGACACGTACTCGTCCTTTTCCAGAAACCGCAGCAGACCGGCCTCATACTGCTTGACCATCGGCGTTTTGCGCATCAAGTGAAGCAGATGAACCTTGATTCCCTGCACGTCCATCTGTGCAACGGCGCGGCCGGTGTCCAGCATCATCTCGTGCGTTTCCTGAGGCAGGCCGTAAATGATATGCGCGCACACCCGGATGCCTCTGGCGCGGAGCTTTGCGACCGCATCCAAGTAACACTGCGTATCGTGAGCCCGGTTAATCAGCTCCGACGTCCTTTCGTGGATCGTCTGGAGGCCCATTTCGATCCACAAGTACGTGCGTTCGTTCAGCTCGGACAAATAATCGATGACATCGTCCGGCAGACAATCCGGCCTTGTGGCGATCGACAAGCCGACCACCCCGGGCTGCTGCAAAATCGCTTCATAATATTCGCGCAGCTCCTCCACCGGGGCGTACGTATTGGTATAGGCCTGGAAATAGCCGATATACTGCGCTTCCGGCCATTTTTGATGCTGCAAATCGCGGATTTTATTGAACTGCGTCACCAGATCGTCCCGGCGGCTTCCGGCAAAATCGCCCGAGCCCCGCGCGCTGCAAAACGTGCAGCCTCCGGCGGCTATCGTTCCGTCGCGGTTCGGACAAGTGAATCCGGCGTCGAGCATGACCTTGAATACCTTGCCTCCGAACTGCTGCCGCATTTCGTAATTCCATGTATGAAAACGTTTATCGCCCCATAATGGCGGTCGGATCATTTCAGCTTGCTTCATAAGGCGAAACTCCTTTTGTAAAGATCAATAAGGCTCGAATTAGACTCGAATCGGCTCTTTCGCCGAGCATTGCAATATATATTGTACCGAAAATCGGCCTCAAAAGCGAACTTTGTCCTTGACAAAACCCTCCTGCCGGGGAACGGGATAAGAAAACAGCGCGTGGCCTATGCTAAGGTTGCAAGGCGTTAAAAACCAATCCAGCTTGAGAAGGGAGAATCTTTCATACCATGAACAAGTTCGGGAAAACGGTGCTTGCACTTGCTCTGACGGCTGCTATTGGTACGGGGGGACAAGTCTATGCGGAAACGACGGCTGCGGGAACTGGAACGACAGGCACAACCACCGGTACGACGACAGCTGCGCCGACAGGAACGACAGCAGGCACCACGACAGGAACGACTACTGGCGCTGCAACGGGTACGACAACAGGAACTAATTATAACAACAACATGCTGGACCGCATGAATACGTACACCGGTACCAATGACCGTACAGGTTACGGATACGGCGGCAATTACAACACCAATACGTACCGCACGAATGCTGCTGCCAACAACAATGGCGCGAACTGGGGTTGGCTTGGTTTGCTAGGCTTGCTTGGGTTGGCCGGTCTGCGCAGCCGGAACCGCGATGAGGGCGAATTCCGCAAATAACGGCGGAATAAGTTTTTCACTTGCCACATGCTTGACCGGTCCATCCGCCCTTACGGCAGGGGGCCGGTCTTTTCATTCCCGGTCTTCTGGAGTATAATCGATCCAGACGAAAACGCGCGGTACGATGCGCAAGCGGTTGGAGGAAGATTGATCTATGCGGTTAAGAGGACGTAAAGGAATCAGAGAAGCGCTGGAGGCGCAGCCGGAGCTGGTCGTGCTGGAGCCGGAACCGTATAAGGGCCGGTGGGCCGAGCTGTTCGGCAACGACCGTCCCATCCATGTGGAGCTCGGGATGGGCAAGGGGCGGTTTATTAGCGAGCTTAGCGCCCTCAATCCGCACATCAATTACATAGGTGTCGACATGTACGACGAGCTTGTCCGCCGGGCCGGCGAGAAGGCGCATGCTTCCCGTGAGGAGCATGGCGGCGACTTGTCCAATCTGCGGCTCGCGCGTTTCAACATCGAGCTGATCGAACATATTTTCGCCGCGGGCGAGCTGGAGCGCGTTTATTTGAACTTCAGCGATCCTTGGCCGAAAAAAAAACATGCGCGCCGCAGACTGACCCATGCGAGCTTTGTTCATAAATATCAGTCGATCTTGAATGAGCGGGGAGAAATTCATTTCAAAACGGATTCCCGTTCGCTGTTTGAATTTTCGCTAAACTCGTTTGCCGATTTAGGTCTTCGCATGCGCAATATTTCGCTTGATCTTCATGCGGAAGAAGCGCGGACCGATTTGATCATGACGGAATACGAAACGAAGTTCTACAAGCAGGGGATGCCGATCTACCGATTGGAGGCCGTGATCGGCCAAGAAGCGCTGGCGGCGCATCAGAAGCAACTGTCCGAACGACAGGAGCCCGAAGCGGGCACAGAAGCTTCGGCGGAAGAATAGAATCGTCAAAAAAGCCTTGTGCGCTCATGCAGAGCCATAAGGCTTTTGCCTTTTAGCGGGCCAGTACTTCCATGATCGCTTGCGAGCACAGGGCGGGATTGTATGCGCCCTCTTTTCGCGCCAGTCCGGCGCGGGCCTTGCGCATCTCGAACACCTTGTCGGTTAGAAGCCGGAACCAATGATCCACCGTCTCCGCCGATTTGATCGGCTCTCCTAAGCCGTGCTGCGTGAAGTACTGCAGGTTTTTTTCTTCCTGTCCCGGGATCGGCTTGTAGAACAGCATCGGAATTCCTTTGGCAAGCCCCTCCGAGCAGGTCATGCCTCCCGGTTTCGTAATGAGCAGGTCGGAGACATCCATCCATTTGTCGATTTCTTTGGTGAACCCGAGCAGACGGACGTTCGGATGCCGGAAACGCTCGTCCTCGGCCAGCTCCGCCAGCGCTTTCTCGTTGTTTCCGAGACAGACGACAAGCTGGACCCGGTCGCGCCAACCGGCCAAGTGCTGCAAGAACCCTTCGTCCTTCACCAGTCCCCAGCCCCCGCCCATAACGAGCACCGTAGGCAGGGGCAATAAGCCGAAGCGGCTGCGAAGCTCTTCCCGGTTGTGCTGCTCCCAGAAGTTCGGGTGAATCGGAATGCCCGTCACCTTTACCGTTTCGGACGGAACCCCGCGGCTGAGCAGCTTTTCTTTGACGTTCGGGGTCGACACCAGGTACATGTTCACTTCGGGGCTAACCCAGGTGCCGTGGGCGTCATAATCGGTGATCACCGTGCACAGGGGCACGTTCAAGCCGGAACGCTTCAAGCGGGAGATCACCGCACTCGGGAACGGATGCGTGCATACGATCGTATCCGGACGCAGCTGACGGATCACCTCGGCAGCCTGCGCGTAAAAGATACGATGAAGCGCAAGCCGGGTAAAACGGTTTAACGATTTTTTATATTGGGAACGATACATCAGCCCGTAAAGCTTGGGTTGAGTCGACAAAGTTTTGCGGTAAGCGGTGAAAATCCATGGAGCCAGCGTCGGATGCAGAAATGTGCCGAGCTCAAGTACGCGAGTTCGGACTTCGGGCGAGAGCAGGCGAAGACTGTCCGACAGAGCGTGAGCCGCTTGCGTGTGCCCGGCGCCGAAGCCTTCGGATAATAGTAAGACTCTCTTTTTACACATAGGCGCTTCCCCCAACCTTGTAGCAAATGGAATTTACACAAAGGTAACATTAATGCTTTCAGCCCCAAATTGTAGCGGCCGACAGGGCCGTTAAGGTTCCGATCAGCAGCCCGGCCAAACAGTCGGACGGGTAGTGGAGTCCTAAATAGATACGCGACAAGCCGACGAGAAAAGCAATAGGAAGCAACATAATAGCGATCGTCGAATGAACGAGCATGAGCGGCACAGTTACGGAGAATACGGCCGTCGTATGGCCGGACGGGAAGGAATGGTCCGTTAACGGTTTTTTGCATGTGTGCGTGCCTTTCAGCACGAGATAGGGCCGAAGCCGCGGATATTTCTTCTTCATGATAGCGACGGGCACATGGCTGACCGCCAGGGCGATACAGCTCTGAATGCCGGCTATTCTCCATACCCCCTCCGTAAACAGAGCGACGCAGAGCGCAATGATAATCATAGCCGTAGCGCCTCCCAAATGAGTGATCGCATTAAAAAAGTAATCCAGCGCAGCGTGCTGAATACGTCGATTCACGAAGAAAAACATCCGGTGCTCATGCTTTTGCAGCCACGAAACGACACGGCTCAAGGGAACACGCCTCCTTGCAGTGTGGGATAAGCTGTCTGGCCAGCTCATATATAAGTGTAGGGGGCAAATGTTATAGGAATATAAAAAGAATATAAAAAGGTGAAATTTAATCTTCCGCATAATCAATCGGCAGCTGAATCCGATCCATGGAGGATAGAAAGACTTGGCAGCGTCCCCACCTTATTGTATCCGGAGTGCCGTATGGCTATCCCTAATCCGGTCAACCTGGGTCGTTGCCTCATACCATACCCATCTCGATATCCGGAAATTGGTAGTGCGGACTTGCAACCTTTCTCCGTTCACATTCGTTATACTATATGTCGGAAGGCTGGCATCGGAGAAAAGACACTGCGAAAGCAGGAGGCTGTCTTTTCCCATGACCGCTTTTCCGTTTGCGGTTTCAGAAAGTTTTTTCCAACTGGCGCTTATAAAAAGTTTGAAAATCGATGAAAATAAGACATAAAAAGCTGGATAGCAAAGAGTCTTGCCGGAATTCCAGACGTTTTCCCCGGAAAAACAAAGATCCGACCGCAGAAAGCGACTTGGCGGTTTTGACAAATCGGATCAAAGAGAGGAAAATCATATTCGGCGACCCTCGTAATCTAATCCACATCATCGAAAAAATTTTTGAAGGCGCTAAGAGAAACAGAAACAGACAAAGGGGTACATACAAAAAAAGGGGGATGTTTCATGTTGGACAGTTTTCTGTTAGGTCTCCAGATTGCTTTGGCTTTGATTGGAGCCTACCAGTTGGTTCTGACGTTTTTCGGTTGGTACCGTCGCAAAAATCAAATTGAGCATGCGCCTCAAAAAACGTTTGCCGTTCTCGTAGCGGCCCACAATGAGGAGCAGGTTGTCGGGGCGCTTATCGAGAACTTGAAAAATTTGGACTATCCGAAAGAACTATATGATATATTCGTGATTTGCGATAACTGCACCGACAATACGGCTCAAATCACCCAAGACATGGGCGTGTTCGCATGCGTGCGCAGCAATCCGAAGCTGAGAGGCAAAGGCTACGCGATCGAGTGGATGCTCAAAGAGCTGTGGAAAATGCCGCGCCAGTACGATGCCGTCGTTATGTTCGACGCCGACAACCTCGTCAGCAAGGATTACCTGACGCATATGAACAACGACTTGTGCAACGGCTCCAAGGTTATTCAGGCTTATCTGGATACGAAGAATCCGCACGATTCCTGGGTTACTGCCTCCTACGCGGTGACCTATTGGTACATTAACCGGCTGTGGCAGCTGCCGCGGTCCAACCTTGGTATGGCCAACTACTTGGGCGGCACGGGAATGTGCTTCGAATCGAACCTGCTGAAGGAAATCGGCTGGGGGGCGACAAGTCTCGTCGAGGATCTGGAGTTTACGATGCGCTGCGTGAGTCGCGGCATCAAACCGTCGTTCAACTATTACGCGAGAGTGTACGACGAAAAGCCGATCACGTTCAAAGCTTCGGCGCGCCAGCGGCTCCGCTGGATGCAGGGCCATTTCAACGTGGCCAGACGCTACTTCTTTCCGCTGCTCTGGAAAGGGATCAAGGAAGGCAACTGGACGAAGATCGATAACGCCATTTACGCGGCCAACGTTTATAACGTGCTCATCGCTTCGATCGTTACCGTGGTGCTGTTTATCGATATGACGCTTCCGGGCGTCCCGATGTTTAATTCCTTGTTCAAGATTGCGCCAAGCTTCTTTGCAGCCTTCACGGTGGTAACCTACGCCATGTTTATGATCGCGCTGGTTATGGAGAAAGCGCCTTTGAAATCGTATAAGTACTTGATTACGTTCCCGCTCTTCCTGTTGTCCTGGTGGCCGATTACGCTCTACGCGTTCTTCACGCAAAACAACAAGCAGTGGAGCCATACCGAGCATACCCGGGTTATCCGGCTCGAGGATATGAAGAGCAAGCAGGCCAGCTAGCACAAGCCGCGTAAAAATCGGATTTCGCTGTTGACTGTAGTCAATGGGAATGGTATATTAGTTTAGTGCGAAAGAAGAAGCGCCCGCTTCTCACCTGTCCGACCTCGGTTGGCTGGTTATGACTGAGAGTGACTTTGTTTGATTGATCCGTTCTTGAACAGGTCAGTCAATCCATTGGACCTAAAACCAAACGTGGGCGTTTATCGCCCGCGTATTTTTTTTGCAAAATCTTTTGGAGGTGGCAGGTTATCAGTACAGAGCACATAATTAACGATGAAATTCGGGCGAGAGAAGTTCGTTTGATTGATGCGAACGGAGAACAGCTCGGCATCAAGCCGATTCGCGAAGCGCTGCAAATTGCGCACGATCAGAATCTGGACTTGGTGAACGTGGCGCCTACGGCGAAACCGCCGGTTTGCCGGATCATGGACTACGGCAAATTCCGCTACGAAACGCAGAAGAAAGAGAAAGAAGCCCGCAAGAATCAGAAGATCGTCGAGCTGAAAGAAATTCGTTTGAGCGCGACGATTGACGAGCACGATTTCCAAACAAAACTGCGCAATGTTGTGAAATTCCTGAACGATGGCGATAAAGTGAAGCTGTCTGTCCGTTTTCGCGGCCGTGAGATCGCTCATGCGGGCATCGGTCAACGCGTTCTGGAGCGCATGGCAGCCGAAGTGGAAGAGCTGTGCATCGTTGAGCGCAAGCCGAAGCTGGAAGGCCGGAGCATGATCATGATCCTGGCGTCGAAGCAGCAATAGTAAACTCATTCTTTAAGGAGGAACACCCCATGCCAAAAATGAAAACTCACAGCAGCTTGAAAGACCGCTTCAAAATTACAGGTACCGGCAAAGTAAAACGCTACAAAGCATATAAAAACCACCTGTTGTCCGGCAAATCGGCTCGCCAAAAACGTGTTTTGGGCACGAATCCGGTTATGCATCCGGGCGATGTAAGACGCCTGAAGCAGCAGCTCGCTAACATTAAGTAATCCCGTTCGTCTCGAATTCGCATACTTACAACATTTCTGGAGGTAGATTGTCATGGCAAGAGTGAAAGGCGGATTTATCCGTACACGTCGTCGTAAAAAAATATTGAAACTTGCTAAAGGTTACTTTGGCTCGAAACATAGACTGTTTAAAACGGCAAAAGAGCAAGTCATGAAATCCTTGTTTTATGCATACCGCGACCGCCGTCAGAAAAAACGCGATTTCCGCAAGCTGTGGATCGTGCGGATCAATGCGGCAGCGCGTCAAAACGGCTTGTCCTACAGCAAGCTGATGCACGGCCTGAAACAGGCTGGCGTAGAAGTAAACCGCAAAATGTTGGCGGATCTCGCCGTTAACGATATCAATGCGTTCAACTCTTTGGCAGAAACTGCCAAGCAAAAGGTGAATGCATAAGGCACGGTTTCAACCGGGCCTGGCCCAAACACCCCTTGTAACGATACGTATAACCGTATCCTTGCAAGGGGTGTTTGTTTCACGCTGCGTCAGGCTAACAACTTGGCCGCTTTTTATCGAATTTTCACTTCCGGTTAACCGGGAGCGGATTGTCTCTGGAAGCCGCTTGCTAAATATACGGACATTTCGCGAAAAATAGGTCCGGTGAATAAGAAGCTGCCGAGTGGCCTTCTCTTATTCACCGGACCTTAGAAATATAGCCTGCCGACTGCCTCTTACTTCTTCTGAGCTACCGGCACGGTAAACTGCGCTTCCGGAATCCACTGCTTCCGGTAAAAATCCCTGCCCTTGATCAGGACCCGGTCCGGATACACCTCGACGTACAGCCCTTCGCTTTCTTTTTTGCTCTTCAGCTTTTCCGCGCCTTTGCCGTCGCTCGTCAACGTTTCGGACACCGAGGCGGTGTTGACCATCGTGAAGCCGTCGCGCACCAACGTATCCGGCTGATTCAGCTCCCAGTGCGAATGGCTGCTGAAGTAGATGACCTGCGGATACTGCGACAAGATCGCTTTCAGTTCTTTGTGCTGAATGACGGCCCGGCTATTCGTACAGCAAAAATGCGTTCCCGCTACCGTGGCAGGCAGCGGCTGGTGCAGGAAGACGAAGACCGGCTTGTTCGAGAGGGCGTCTTTTTTTAGCGTCTGCTTCAGCCATTCCAACTGCTCGGGGGACAAATAAGCGTCCTCGGCATGAGCCGGGTCGGACTGTCGGTATTGCTCCGAGCCAAGGAAGATAAAGTGGTAGCCCTTGATGGTCTTCTCGTAGTAGACCTTATTCTCTCCGGAGAACGCGAGGAACCGGGAAATCGACTCCTGGTCCGTTTCCCCGTTCGGAAAGCCGTCCGGGTTCCAACGGCTGCGGCTGCTGTACCAGGCTTTGTAAAACTCGTGGTTGCCGATATTGTACAAGACGCTCTCCGGATGCGGCGCGCTTTGCATGAGCTCCTTGAGCTTGGCGTAGTCCTCGGGCATGCCTTCGGTTAAATCCCCGTTGATCACGAGCGTGTCGGCCGACGGATTGATTTCGTTCAGGTCGTTCAATACGCGAACGAGCTTCTCGTGCGACGCTTTCTCCCATGATTGAACGTGGATATCGCTGATGACGGGAAAGGTCAGCACCGGACTCCCTTCGGTTTGGGGCAGAGCGTTTCCGGCGGCCCCGTCTTGCGGCGGCTTCGTTTGCGGAGCGGAGCCGGAGAGGAGCGTCGGCAGGGCCGGCAAAACGACTTCGCTGCTCAGGAGCGGGCCGGATGCGGCGGAAGCTTGGCTTAAGGTGGCTTGTCCCATGCCGGTTGCCCTCAACTCGGAACCTATGGCAAAAGGAGCGGTCGCGGCGGTTGCAAGGGCGCCGGAGAACAAGGTGATGGACAGGACGGCGGATTGCAGCATGTCTCGCATGAAATCACTCCTTTTCTTAAGTTGCGCGCTTTTTTTACTTTTTCGGTCTTAGTATACTTCGGCATACGGCTTCTCCATTTTGACCCAATACGGCAAACTTTTCTCCATCATGGCTATTATTGACCCAAAGCCGCAAGATTGAAGACGCGTTCCCGCTGGTAAAAGTTGCAATGTATCCAATTTTCGGTCGCCGTTTTCCGTTCCTTTGTCGCGGGGGGCCGGACCAGAGGCGTTTTCGCTTCCTTTTTTTCCTCGGGAATGATGCTTGACTAAAAAATCGATTCGGCATATAATACAAAAAAACACATCAGATATATCGGCTATGAAGAGGACGAAGTTATAAGGGCTCTTATGTTCAGAGAGCAGTGGAGATGCTGAAACCAATGCCTTAACCCCTTATGTACGAGCTCACCTCGGAGCTGTTTTCCTGAAAGCTTTATCGCATATCATCAGGCTTTACCACTTGAAAGCGATAATGTTACTAGGGAAAATCGGATTTGGCACACGTTACCGTGCCGAAGGTAAGATTCGCGAATTCACGGGTCGTCATCGTGCTAGCCGATGAGGATTGCTGCGGCGCGCATTACCTGCTAAGGTTATTTGCCGCGAGGCATCTAACAAATTCTGGGTGGTACCACGGAAGATTAACCCCTTTCGTCCCGTCAGACGCACATGCTGCGTTTGGGGATGAGAGGGGTTTTTTAGTCGTTTGTCGGATTATCTGAGAGGAGGCCAATATTCATGATCGTCCAAACCACACAAAAGTCAAAGGAACAGCTTCGCGAAGAGCTGCTGAAGCCGGACGTCATTACCGGTTCGGAAATGCTGCTTCGCAGCCTGCTGCTGGAGGACGTGGATTGCGTCTTCGGTTATCCCGGCGGAGCGGTCTTATATATTTACGATGCCATGCACGGCAATCCGGATTTCAACCATTTGCTGACGCGGCATGAGCAAGGCGCAATTCACGCAGCCGACGGGTACGCCCGTTCGACCGGCAAGGTAGGCGTCTGTATCGCCACCTCGGGTCCGGGAGCAACGAACCTCGTTACCGGAATTGCGACGGCTTATATGGACTCGGTGCCGCTCGTGGTCATCACGGGCAACGTTGCGACATCGGTCATCGGTACGGACGCTTTCCAAGAGGCGGACATTACCGGCATCACGATGCCGATTACGAAGCACAGCTATTTGGTGCGCGACGTGCAAGACTTGCCGCGCATTATCAAAGAAGCGTTCCATATCGCTTCGACCGGCCGCAGAGGCCCGGTTCTGATCGATATTCCGAAGGACGTCTCGAACGATACGGCGCCGTTCTACTATCCGGAGAAGGTGGACATCCGCGGCTACAATCCGACGGTGCAGCCGAACAAGCTCCAAGTCGACAAGATGCTGGAGGCGATCGCCGAGAGCGAGCGTCCGATGATCATCGCAGGCGGCGGCGTTGTCTACGCCGACGCGGCGGAGCAGCTGCTTGAGTTCGTCAACAAAACGCGGATTCCGGTCACCACGACGCTGCTTGGCTTGGGCGGGTTCCCAAGCGCGCACGAGCTGTGGCTCGGCATGCCGGGGATGCACGGAACGTACACCGCCAACCACGCGCTGCAAAACTGCGATCTGCTGATCGGTATCGGCGCCCGGTTCGACGACCGCGTCACGATGAAGGTGGACGGCTTTGCGCCGCAGGCGAAAAAAATCGTCCACATCGACGTGGACCCTGCGGAAATCGGCAAAATCGTCGAAACGGCCATCCCGGTCGTTGGCGATGTGAAGGCCGTGCTGCAGCTTGCCAACCTGAAGGCGAAGCCGTCCCGATCCGAGAAATGGATCGAATGGGTGCAGGAGACGAAACGGAATTTCCCGCTGCGCTACAAGGATTCCGATACGGAGCTGAAGCCGCAGTACGTCATCGAGATGATCCACGAGACGACCAAGGGCGAAGCGATCGTAACGACGGACGTCGGCCAGCATCAGATGTGGGCGGCGCAGTATTACAAATTCAATCATCCGCGTTCCTGGATCACCTCGGGCGGCTTGGGCACGATGGGCTTCGGATTCCCATCGGCGATCGGCGCGCAGAAGGCGCACCCGGACCGGCTGGTCGTCTCGATCAACGGCGACGGCGGCATGCAGATGTGTTCCCAGGAGCTTGCGGTTTGCGCGATTCACCAAATTCCGGTCAAAATCGTCGTCATCAACAACCAGGTGCTCGGCATGGTGCGTCAGTGGCAGGAGATCATTTACGATAACCGGTACAGCCATATCGATCTGGCCGGCAGCCCGGATTTCGTGAAGCTGGCGGAAGCTTACGGCGTGAAGGGGCTGCGCGCAACGAACAAAGACGAAGCCCGCCGCGCTTGGCAGGAAGCGCTCGATACCCCGGGTCCCGTGCTCGTCGAATTCGTCGTCCGGAAGCACGAGAACGTGTTCCCGATGGTAACGCAGGGCTCGACGATAGACCAAATGTTAATGGGGGATTCGGAATGACACGCAAACACACCATATCCGTTCTAGTGAACAACCAGCCCGGTGTGCTGCAGCGCGTATCCGGCCTGTTCGGCCGCCGGGGCTTCAATATCGAGAGCATTACGGTGGGCGAGTCCGAGGAAAAAGGGCTCTCCCGCATGGTTATCGTCACGACGGGAGACGACAAGACGCTGGAGCAGATTTCCAAGCAGCTCTATAAGCTGATCGACGTGATCAAGGTCGTCGACCTGAGCGCCCATCCGATGGTGGCGCGCGAGCTGGCGCTAATTAAAGTTAACGCCGAACCAAGCATGCGGCCGGAAATTCTCGGCATCGTCGAGACGTTCCGCGCAGCCATCGTCGATATCGGTCCGAGCTCGCTGATCGTGCAGGTGGTCGGGGATTCCGAGAAAATCGAAGCCATGACCGAGCTGCTCAAGCCTTACGGCATCAAGGAGCTGTCCCGTACCGGCGTAACGGCCATGATCCGCGGTATGAACAAATAATTCGTTTTTCGTTCTATGACTAAAACCATGATGATCCTGTGAGCGGGGGCTCATGCGGATGACAGGCCAACCCGGCCAGCGGTCCGAGCTTCCTGTCCCCGTCGTCCGTTCGAGCACCCGTTCACAGGGTTTTAATTCAAAGGAGGAACTATTATCCATGGCAGTTACGATGTACTATGAAAAAGACGCTGATTTGAACGTATTGAAAGGGAAAACGATCGCTATTATCGGTTACGGCAGCCAAGGCCATGCCCAAGCGCAAAACCTGCGCGACAGCGGCTTGAAAGTCATCATCGGACTTCGTCAAGGCCGTTCCTTCGAGCAAGCGAAAAACGACGGCTTCGAAGTTTACTCCGTAGCGGAAGCGACCAAGCTTGCCGACGTGGTACAGCTTTTGATGCCGGACGAAACCCAAGCGAGCGTATACAAAAGCGAAATCGAACCGAACCTGAAGCATGGCGCAGCGATCATGTTCTCCCACGGCTTCAACGTTCATTTCGGCCAAATTCAACCGTCTGCGGATAAAGACGTATTCCTCGTCGCTCCGAAATCGCCGGGCCACATGGTTCGCCGCGTTTATGTCGAAGGCTTCGGGGTTCCCGGCCTGATTGCGGTTGAGCAAGATGCAAGCGGTCAAGCGAAAGCCATCGGCTTGGCGTATGCTAAAGGGATCGGCTGCACCCGCGCGGGCGTTATCGAAACATCGTTCCGCGAAGAAACCGAAACCGACCTGTTCGGCGAGCAAGCCGTTCTGTGCGGCGGCGCTTCCGAGCTTGTCAAAGCAGGCTTCGAAACGTTGGTGGAAGCAGGCTACGCGCCGGAAATGGCTTACTTCGAGTGCTTGCATGAGCTGAAGCTGATCGTTGACCTGATGTACGAAGGCGGTCTCGCGTCGATGAGACATTCCATCTCCAACACGGCGGAGTATGGCGACTATGTTACAGGTCCTCGCATCATTACGGAAGAAACGAAGAAAGAAATGAAACGCGTCCTGTCCGACATCCAACAAGGCAAATTCGCCCGCGACTTTATTTTGGAGAACCAATCGGGCCGTGCGTTCCTGACTGCTACCCGCCGTTTGGAAGCCGAGCATCCGCTCGAGCAAGTCGGTTCCCAGCTGCGCGAATTGATGCACTGGATCAAGAAGTAATTCGGCAGACGATAGCAACGTATAACGGACAAGCGGCATAAGGTCGGCTTGAAAGCGGCGCAGGGAATGGACGGTAGGCAGGTCCGTTGCCTGCCCGTTTCGGGTCGCACCTTTTTCTGCTTTAATGCAAGTCAAAATTCCAAAGGAGGCGCAGCCAAGAGCCATGAGAAAAATTTATATTTTCGATACGACGCTTCGTGACGGCGAGCAGTCGCCGGGCGTCAACCTGAACATGCAGGAAAAAGTCGAGATTGCGTTGCAGCTTGAGAAGCTCGGCGTCGACCGGATGGAAGCCGGCTTCCCGGCGGCCTCTCCCGGAGACTTGGCGGGCGTCAGCGCCGTGGCCCGCGCCGTAAAGAATGCCTCGGTTATCGCCCTGTCACGTTCCCGCGAGCAGGATATCGAGGCGGCTCGCGAAGCGCTGAAGGATGCGCAGGACCCGTGTCTGCATTTGTTCCTCGCTACCTCGCCGATTCACCGCCAGCACAAGCTGCGGATGGAAAAGCATCAGGTGCTCGAAGCGGCGGAGGCGGCGATCCGTTACGCGAAGAAATATTTCAGCAAAGTCGAGTTTTCGCCGGAGGATGCCGGCCGCACCGAGCTTGATTTTCTGTGCGAAGTGACGGAGATGGCGATCCGCGCCGGGGCGACGGTCGTGAACATCCCGGATACGGTGGGCTATATGACGCCTTATGAATACGGTAACATTTTCAAGACGTTGAAAGAGAACGTGCCGGGCATCGAGAAAATTCAGCTCAGCGCGCACTGTCACGACGACTTGGGCATGGCGACGGCGAATGCGCTGGCGGCGATTCTGAACGGAGCGGATCAGATCGAAGGGACGATCAACGGCATCGGCGAACGCGCCGGCAATACGTCGATCGAGGAAGTGGCGATGGCGCTTGAGACGCGTCAGGAGTTTTTCCAAGCGAAGACGTCGCTTACGCTGTCCGAGATTGCCCGTACGAGCCGCTTGGTCAGCAAGCTGACCGGTATGGTCGTGCCGGGCAACAAGGCCATTGTCGGAGCCAATGCGTTCGCGCACGAATCCGGCATCCATCAGGACGGCATGCTGAAGGAAAAGACGACGTACGAGATTATGTCGCCGGAGACGATCGGGCTCAAGGAGAGCAAGCTGGTGCTCGGCAAGCACTCCGGACGCCATGCGTTCCGCGAGAAGCTGGTCGACCTCGGCTACAACCTCGACGACGAGCAGATGAATGCCGCGTTCGCCAAGTTCAAAGACTTGGCCGACAAGAAGAAGAACGTTACGGATGAAGACATCGTCGCGCTGCTCGAAGAGAAGCTGATCGAGACGCCCGAAGTGTTCTCGCTTGAGACGATTCAAGTATCGTACGGCAATCAATCGACCCCGACCGCAACTGTGCGGATCAAGCTGCTGGACGGCGGGCACCTGGACGAAGCGGCGGTCGGCAACGGCTCCGTCGATGCGATCTACAATGCGATCGACAAGGCGACCAAGGAAGAAGTCGAGCTCGACGACTATTCGATCCAATCGGTCACGCACGGCAAGGATGCGCTTGGCGAAGTGCATGTGGCGCTGAAGCAGGGCGATTATGCCGTGCTCGGCCGCGGCGTTAGCACGGACATCCTCGAAGCGAGCGCTCGCGCGTACGTGGACGCGATCAACCGCTTGATCGAGAAGCGCAAAAGCCCGGCTCGCAGCCGCGATAATGTGACGTTGATTTAGCGCTTGTTGCAAGGTTAGGAAGTGAAATAGGCGATAGCAGCCCGGAGTACCGGGGGATGCTATCGCCTATATTTATTTAAGCTCGACAAATTCGCCGGGGTGATGCCGACCAGTTCGGAGAGCCGGTTTAAGGACATTTTGCGCTCCGCCATCACGACATCCAGTTTGATTCTTATCATCTTATCGACTACTTCGCAGTTAAATTGGAATTGAATAAAAGGCGGATCGCTATCCGGACGATTTCGAACGAAGGCCGCTTTAGTGTATTAATCTACCATACTGTTTCATTGATTAAGATGATGAAAGCTGTTAAGGTAAAATAAGGAACATGAACAAGGTCAATAAACGAGCCTGTCTTATGAACATGGCAGCTTGAAGCTGCAGGGGTGAATCTATGTTTTCTCCAATTGGCGCGCCTCAAAGACGATTGTCCAAGGATGCGGTCAAAGTATGGATGATCAGTGAAACGATTTCGAATGTGATCGGCTTTGCTCTGCTTGGGGTTTTGCTCTATTTGGACCATCGGTACGCGTGGAAAGAGTGGATCGGCTGGATTCTTATCGGCATTGTCGTTATTTCCGTGCCGTTCGCGGTCTGGTCTTTCATCAGGCCGTTTTTGCTCTATAAAAACTGGCGCTACGACATGAATGAAGAGTTTTTGCAGCTGAAATCGGGCGCGTTAAACGAAGAGCATCAGCTCGTCCCGATGACCAAAATCCAGTCGGTCGCCACGAAGCAAGGACCGCTTCTGCGAAAGTACGGCCTCTGCTCGGTCTCGATTAAAACGATGGGATCGACGCATGCCATACCTGCTCTGCCCAAAGAGGTCGCGATCGAGTTAAGGGATCAGATCGCCCATTTCGCAAAAATAAAGGAAGTGGAGTCATGACCGAAGCAAAACGGTATCATCCGCTGACGATGGTTTTGAAATTATGGAAGCTGGTTAAGGTCTCGTTTGTCATCGCCATGTACTTATTCGTGATCAATTTCGGTTCGGATTCGACTTTCCTTAAGTATGGGAGGATCACTTTTTTTGTATGGATCGGGGTATCCGTTCTTGTCATTCTATTAAAGTGGCTGACGCATAAATACAAGCTCGACGATGCTTCGTTTCATCTCTACGAAGGGGTGTTCACCAAGTCCGGACGGACGATTCCTTTCGCCAAAATTCAAAACGTCAACCGTCACACGACCTTATTCCATCGGCTGTTTAACGTGACTTCCATCCGGTTCGAAACAGGGCTCACCGGCGAAGAGGCCGCCGTCGAATTTGAGGTCATTTCTTTAGCGGAAGCAGGCAATATGGAAAAGCATGTGGCAAGCCCGGTGCCGGGCGAGCCAGCGACGGCACATGACGGCGAAGCTGTTGCGGAGTCGTACGCAGAAGCGGTAAATCCGCGGCGGACCGTTCATTTTAAGCCGACAAAAAAGGATGTTATGCGTGCTTCCTTTACATCCTTAAGCTTTCTGGTCCTGATTCCTTTGCTGGCCTCTTTTTATTCCAAAATCGATGAAATCTTTCATGTGAAGCAAGAGGCGAAAGGTTTGTTCTCCACCCTTAAGGAGTCCTGGTGGATTGCCGCGATCCTGCTCGTTGTGCTGGTTGTGGTTTCCGTCGCTTTCGGAATCGTCAGAACCTTTGTGAAGTATGGAAAATACGAAATATCTTCCGATTCCGACCGCATCTACATTACAAAAGGGCTGATCGACGAATCGGTATTTTCCATTCTCAAGCAAAGGGTGCAGGCGGTTGAAATTACGCAGTCCGTGCTGAAACGCTTGCTCGGACTCGCCGAAGTGAAGCTGATCAGCGCAGGAGGCCTTGGCGATGGAGAAGACAAGCTGGAAATCAGCACGCTGTATCCTTTTTTGCCTGTTCAGCGCGCCTATGAGATGATCTCGGAAATACTGCCGGCTTATGAAGTGACCCGCGAGATGAAACGGCTTCCCGCGAAATCGTTATGGCTCCGCATGTTCAGGCCAAGCTGGCTTTGGATCTTATCGACGGCGGCTCTATTTTATTTCAAGCCGCGGTTTCTGGGATTCGAACAGACCTGGTGGGTTTTATCCGGCGCTTTGCTGATGTGGATCATCGTATCCAGATGGCTTGATTACACCAATACGCGGTACGTTTTGAAGGACAACTTTATTCAATTCAAAACGGGAAGTCTGACAACGGCTCTATTCGTTTCGAAGCGGGAGAAGGTCATTGAAGTGAAAGTCACCCGCAGCGTAGTTCAAAAATGGCTGGGGCTCGCCTCCGTCGGGACAATAAACCGGGCCAAGCCGGTGCGTCACGCCGGGATCGACGATGCGCCGATCGAGCTGGCTGAGTCGTTCGTCAAGTGGTATATGGGACGCCGCAAGGAGATCAAAGTGGAATAGAAGCGCGCTGACGTACCGGAGTTGGCGCTTGTTCCGTTTACCGGCTTGGGACGCTCTGGAAGGGCGATTGGCGATACTGCGTTAGTTATAGGTTTTGTCTATCAAATTTATTCGATTTATGTCTTGGCGTAAAGACGGGTAAATGTGCTACAAAAGAGATAATGAACTTAATTTAGGAGTGAAACCAATGGCAGACGTGAAGAAAATTGCCGTTATCGCCGGGGACGGCATCGGTCCCGAGGTTGTGGCGGAAGCGATTAAAGTCATGAAAAAAACCGAGGACGTGTTCGGGTACCGTTTTGAGTTCGAGCACGGCTTGTTCGGCGGAATTGCGATTGACGAAAAAGGAACCCCGCTGCCGGAGGATACGCTGGCAATTTGTAAGAAAGCCGACGCCGTGCTGCTCGGAGCCGTTGGCGGCCCGAAATGGGACAACAATCCGAAGGAGCTGCGTCCGGAAACGGGGCTGCTTGGCATCCGTAAGGCGCTCGGTTTGTTCTCCAACATTCGTCCGGCTAACGTATTCGATTGCTTGAAGGAAGCTTCCACGCTGAAGCCGGAAGTGCTTGAAGGCACGGACCTGATCGTCGTCCGCGAGTTGACCGGGGGGATTTATTTCGGAGAGAAATTCCGCCGTGAGGGTGCGAACGGAGAAGAAGCGGTCGATACGTGCGTATACAACGTCACGGAAGTGGAGCGCATCGTGCGCCAAGCGTTTGAGATCGCCCGTACCCGCCGCAAGAAGCTGGCGTCCGTCGATAAAGCGAACGTGCTGGAAACGTCCCGCCTGTGGAGAGAAACGGTCAACCGGATCGCGCCGGATTATCCGGATGTTGAGCTGGAGCACGTGCTCGTAGATAACTGCGCGATGCAGCTTCTGCGCCGTCCGTCCAGCTTCGACGTCATCGTGACGGAGAACATGTTCGGCGACATTCTGAGCGACGAAGCGGCGATGCTGACGGGGTCGATCGGCATGCTGTCCTCCGCCTCCCTGGGCGAAGGGGCGTTCGGCTTGTACGAGCCGGTACACGGATCCGCGCCGGATATTGCGGGCCAAGGCATTGCGAATCCGATCGCGACGATCTTGTCCGTAGCGCTGATGTACCGCCTGACGTTTGGCTACCATGATGCTGCCGAAGCGATCGAGCGCGCTGTGAAGGAAGTGCTGGACGCGGGTCACCGCACCGGAGACATTGCCGTCGACAAGAGCAAGGCGCTCGGCACGACCGCGATGGGCGAGCTGATCGTTGGCGCCATCCGCAAATAAGGATCGAACCGAATAGCAAGACCGGTATAGCAGAAAAAACTCTTGAGGAATTCCGATTTCTTAAGAGTTTTTTCTGTTTTTTACCGTTTTGTGTCTGGATTTTCACAGATTAGAATTATTCTAAAAAAATAATTAGTTTAATCTTGACTTGGGCGGACCCCAAATGATACGATTTATATCGTGAAAACCGTGACCAATTACCAAATTTAAGGGAGGATTTTTGACATGGCAGAACGTTTGGTAGGTAAACAAGCACCCGATTTTACAATGGACACCGCCCTTGGGAACGGACAAGAGTTCGGCAAAGTTTCCTTGTCTGATTATAAAGGCAAGTGGCTCGTATTGTTCTTCTATCCGCTGGACTTCACTTTCGTGTGCCCGACGGAAATTTCGGCAATCAGCGAGGCCGCTTCGCAATTTAAAGCAATCAATACCGAAATCCTCGGCGTTTCGATTGATAGCATTCATTCCCACCGCGCTTGGATCAACACGCCAGTAGATCAAAACGGCCTTGGCCAATTGAATTTCCCGCTGGCCGCCGATATTACGAAACAAGTATCGCGCGACTACGGCGTACTGATTGAAGAAGAAGGCATTGCGCTGCGCGGCTTGTTCATCATCAGCCCGGAAGGCGAGCTGCAATACCAAGTCGTTCATCACAACAATGTCGGCCGCAGCGTCGAAGAAACGCTCCGCGTTCTCGAAGCTTTGCAGTCCGGCGGTCTGTGCCCGATCGGCTGGAAAAAAGGCGACAAGCATCTGGCGACGAAATAATCGTCTTCGTACGCTTCGCATATCCCCCTCGGCCGGTCTTGCGGCTGGCTTGGGGGTTTTTCACTACTTGGAGTAAAGGAGCTCGGAACCGACGTTATGGAAGTAATCAAAGGGCTCAAATACAGCGAAAATCATGAATGGGTGCGAGTGGAGAACGGGAGAGCCGTGGTCGGCCTCACCGATTTTGCCCAAGAGGAATTCGGGATCATCGTCTTTGTGGAGCTCCCCGAAGAGGGAGACGTCTTTCAGGCCGGCGAGCCGTTCGGCAGCATGGAATCGGTCAAGACGGTGACGGAGTTATATGCTCCGGTATCCGGCAAGGTCGTTAGCGTCAATCCGAAGCTGACGGAAAACCCGGGCGTCATCAACCTGTCTCCGTACGGGCAAGGCTGGATGATCGTCGTCGAAATGAGCGATCCTGCCGAGCTTGAGCGGCTGTGGGAAGCGGATAAATACGAACAAACCTACGTGCATGAATAGGTACGGCAGCCTGGCCTCGGTCAGGCTTTTTTTACGTCTCCCGCTTGTACGATTTATCGCCCGATAAAAATCTCAGCATTCCCGCAAGCAGTAGCAGGCGTTCGGGGGGAATGCAGGAGGAGCGGCGCAGAATCAAAAAAATATGCCGGAAGGACGGACGATCCGTCTTGCCGACATGTTTTTTTGCTATTACGAGAACGGCCGGGTTTACGTTTTGCTGGCGGCCAGCAGCTTTTTATATTTCTCCGTGTACTTGACGACAGTCAGTACATAAGTGGCGTGCGACCAGGTGAGAGGGGCGACCGATACCGGTCCGCCGTCGAACGGGTCGAGCTGCTCCGGCAAAATGCCGCTTTCCATCGCGTGGCTGACGACCCATTCGAGCGTACGCCGCGGCGATACGAGGTCTTCCAGCGTCTTGGCGCACTCGATTTCCCATTCCGCAATCCACAGCGTGCAGATGATCCATGGATTGCCCGGAACGTTATCGATGTCGGGCGAGCGTTGGAAGTAATAGTCGTGATGGTAACGGGCCACGCCGCCGATGTCCGTTTTGATCGTGAGTCCGGCCCGGTTGGCCTTCATCGTGCTGACGACGCGCGGGTCGTCGGCCGGGAGAACGCCGAATTCGAAAATGCCGTAAACGCTGCTCTCCAGCGTCTTGTCCTTCACCCAGACTTCGCCGTCCAGCACGAGTCCGCGCACGAAACGTTGCTCCTCCTCGTCCCACAGATGCTTGAGGATGCCGGATTTGATTTTCTCCGCCGTATGCCGGTAGCGGCTGGACCGCTCTTCGTCCCCGAACAGGCTGCAGAAGTTGGCGGCTGCAATGAGCCCGCCGTAGACGGCCGACGCGGTGAACGTGAAGATGCCGTACCGCTCCTCCCACAGGTCGTAGCTCGGCTTCGGCAAGCTCAGCTCCTGCTCGATATAGCCGGCCATAAAGCGCGCCGCGCGGCGGATCAGCGTCCGGTACAGCGATTGCGGCAGCTCAATGATGCCGTGGCGGACGTAGTCCTGCCACAGCGCGAACAGGACGAGCCCGGTCTCGTCCTCTTGAATCGGCAGCTGCATGTTGCCGCCGTTGAGGTACGGATGCCAACTGGAGCCGACCGTTCCGTCGGGATTGTATTTGTGATGCAGGTAGCCGTCCGGCGAGAGCGCCTCCGCGCAAAAGTTGAAGAACGGCGTAATCATGCCCTGATAGCCGGCCATGGTCATCGCATAAGCGATGATCGCGCCGTCCCGGGGCCACATATAGCTGTAATGGTCGCGGTTGGACTGCATGATGTCGGAGTCGTTCGCCGCGATGATCGCGCCGTTCACGTCGGTCTGCGTCCGGACGATCAGCAGGCTGTGCTTGTACAGCCGTACGCAGGCCTCGCTCAGATTGCCGTAATCGCGTTCCTCCGGTTTGTTGACCCAGCGCTGCCAATAGATTTCCACCCGGTCCAGCAGCTTGCCCGGATGGCTTTCTTTGACGTAGTTGTCGAGCTTCTTCACTTCTTCGAGATTTTTGCCCGCGCTCATCCAGTAATAGAGCGTCTCGTCGCTGTTCGGCGGCACATGGAGCCGGAAGCTGACGGTGCTGTCAACCGAGCCCTGCGCGATCGCGTTGCCCATCAGATGGCCGTCTTCCGCATCGCGCCACGTGCCCTCGGCGTTGTAAAACCGTTTGACGCCCGTTGTGTACTGATATATGCCGTCGGTGCCAGCAAGCCCGTTGAACATGAAGTAGCGGTCTTTTTTATAATGAAAGACGGTATTGTTTTGGGGGTAATAAGCGGCGGTATCGCCCACCTCGGTCTCGTTGATGACGAGGTCCTGATTGAAGAACATGCGCACATCGCGCACGGTATCCCAATGATTGTGGACGCGCACGCGTTTCAGATACACGTCCTCGCGCTGATGCACGCCGTCGTTCATAAGCAAAGTAATCCCGAGATGGTAATGGGAGGCGCGAACTTCGGTTACCAGAGAGTCTTCGATATACGAAAGCTCGAACTTCCATTCCGGGTCGGCCAGCCAAGTAAAAGCGCCGTCCACCCAAAGGCCGATGCGGCATGGGTAGCCGCCGACATGGTTGAGCTGCCCGACATACGGATAATACAAATCGCGCATATACGTATTACGGTCCAGGTTGATCAAAAACTTGCCGTTTCCGATGACTAAGTGCCTAGGCAATCCACCCACACCCTTCTCGTTCCAGTATGTTTGCTTTCTCTTAAGATACCTTTTTGTGCCATGCCGGTCAATCCGTGAAAAGGAATGAAAGCGGCTGCCCGCGGCCATTTTTTCTTCAAAATGCCGGCTTCAGGGCGGGGAAGAGGCAAAGCCCGGCGGCCTCAGGCTTGCGGAGGGCACCAGGCTTTGTCGGATGTCATTTGCATGAGCAAATCGTATGGATTGGGAGACTGGAGCAGCCGCTGGTAATGCTCGGGCAGGACATCGCAGCACGTGTGGGTATGACCAGTATGGTATTGAATGTGCATCTGCGAAGCTTGGTCGTCATACCGGACAAAAGCAATCTGCTTCGAGCCGATCGGAATGAGCTTCATACGACCCTCCTTCCTTTGGGAAGTCCGGTGAAACGGACTTTTCAATGGGGCATTACTTTATGGTTATGCTCACTGCATCAGGTTTAGAATCTGCTCCCGGTATTCGTGAACGAGCGACAGCGCATGCTCGTCGTGCAGCCCTTGGGCGACGACGCTGAAGGCCGGATCGTCCGAATCGGGAAGCAGCAGCACCCATCCGCCGTCGTGGTGCACCTTGATGCCGTCGATGAGCTCGACCGGCCGTCCCTTGGTTTCTTGCAGCATCCGGCGCATGATCTCGCCTTTGCGGTCCCACGGGCAATCGATCCGCTCGCGCCGGACGTACACGCTCGGCAGGAGCCGCAGCAGCTCGTCAAGCGGCAAGCCGCTGCGGTGCATATTGCGCACGACGAGCCCGGTTGCGAACAGTCCGTCAAACAGCGGATGCAGCGCAAGGTTTGCCGAAACCTCCATGATGCTGCGAATCTGCTGCTTCGTGCGCACGATCCGGGCACCGAGCCCTTCCGCCAAGCTTTCGAGCAGGTGAGGCGCGCTTACAGGTGCGCCGATGACGGCGGATTTGAAGCTGTGAAAAAACGACACGTATTGCAGCAGCATCAGACGGTCGCCTGTCACCGTATCGCCCCCGGATGTGACGAGCGACATGCCGCGGGCGTCGTCGTCGAGCCATAGGCCCAGGTCGGCCGACAGCGCGCAGACATGGTCCGCGAGACGTCCGCGCTGCGCTTCGGCGGGCAAATGCACGGCCTCGCAGCCGAGCGCATCAAGCAGCGGGCGAAGCAGCGCGAAAACGGCCGGGTGCGTGCAGACGACGGCGCGCAGCGGCAGGGCGCTTTCGCCTTCCATCGCCGTGAAGGCGAGCAGGGCCCCGAGATACGACGCCGTCATCGTCTCGTCCGTTCGGTAGCTTCCGGGCGATTCCGCCGGGGCCCGGCCGTAATCCTCCTGCCGGAAGCTATTCTCGACCTTGCGCTCCGCCGCTTTGTCGATCGGCAGGCCCTGCCCGTCGTAGCATTCGAGGCAGCCGAGCCCGTCGGTGGCGAGCTGCACGTGAATGCCCCCGGCGCTTTGCAGCTCGCGGACGGCGAACCGGGCCACCGGCGGCAGCACGTCGCCGAGATCGATCACGTCGACGCCGACCGATTGCAGACCGGCGGCCACGGTGCGCTTGATCAGCCGCGCGAATTCGTGGGGCACGGAGCTAACGGCGAGACGCTTGCCGGCAGCGAGCGCGGAGCCGTAGGCGGTGGCGAAGCGGGCGGCGAACTCCGGCGTCAGGTCGAGGTTGGGCGCGCCGGTGACACCGTAGGCGCTGTACAGCGGTCTGCCCAAGTGCTCGCCCCAAATGAACGAGGAGGTCAGCCGCGTATTTTCGCGGATTTGCTTCTTCGGCCATATCTTCACGTGAGGCTCGACAACGGCTTTCGGGCCGATGACGCAGTGGCTTCCGACGACGCAACCGTCGGCGAAGCGCGCGCTTTCCTTGCAGAAGATCCGGCTTCCCATCGTCGAGCCGAGCAGTTCGTTCCGTTCGGCGATATGGTTATGATCCCATAGGATCGTCCGGCCCAGCACGCTGCCTGCGGACAGCACGTTGCCCTGTCCGACGATGCTGTACTCGCCGATCTCCACGCCTTCCCCGATCCGGCAGCCGTCGCCGATAAACGCCGGTCCGATCCATTTGACGTCCGAAGCGGCAGTGACGTTCTCACCGACGTAAATGCCGGGCCGCAGCTCGGTGCCGCGGATGCGCACGTTCGCCTTGCGGTCGAGCATGTCGAACTGCGTCTGCCGGTACTGCTCCAGCGTGCCGATATCTGACCAGTAGCCGTCCGCGACATAGCCGTACAGCGGTTTTCCGTCAGAGAGAAGGCCCGGAAACAACTGCTGGCTGAAATCGTACATGATGCCCGGCTCGAAGCGGTCCAACACCTCGGGCTCGAGAATATAGATGCCCGTATTAACCGTGTCGCTGAACACCTCGCTCCAGCTCGGCTTTTCGAGAAAGCGGACGATGCGCCCGCCGTCGTCGGTCATCACGACGCCGTATTCAAGCGGATGCTTGGCCCGGGTGAGCACAAGCGTGGCGAGCGAACGCTTCTCTTGATGAAAGCGGATCGCCTCGGTCAGATCAAAATCGGTCAGCGCATCGCCGCTGATGACGATGAACGGCTCGTCCAGAAACGGGGCGGCATGCTTGACGCTGCCGGCGGTGCCGAGCGGCACCGTTTCTTCAAAATAATGCAAGCGGACGCCGTGCCGGCTTCCGTCCCCAAAATAATCGCGTATAACGTCCGGCAAATATTGGATCGTGACGGCAATGTCCGTTATCCCATGCGCCGCCAGCAGCTCGATGATGTATTCCATGCAGGGGCGGCCGGCGAGCGGAACCATCGGCTTCGGAAGATGGCAGGTTAACGGGCGGAGCCTCGTTCCCTTGCCTCCGGCCATAATGACGGCTTTCATACACATCCCTCCTTGCGACAATCTGTCGTGCTGCGAATCTCTGAGGGCCTTTGTCAAGAGCCGACGCCGGATGCCGGAGGCTTGCGGGAACGAATCCGCTCCTGATACTGCTCCGCTACGGCGCCTGCAATGCGTTCCAGAGCATACTGCCGCTCCAGCTTGAGCCTCGCCCGCTCCGCCATGCTTTGCCCGAGCTCCGGCTGCTGCAGCAGGTCACCGATATGCCAGGCGAGCGACTCGACATGGCCGGGCAGCGCTTTGTACCCGTCGACGCCGTGCTCCACCAGCTCGGCGAGTCCGCCGGTATCGGACAAGACGACAGGGCATCCGTGCTTCATCGCCTCCAGGGCGACGATGCCGAACGGCTCGTACAGGCTTGGGATGACGCACGCGTCGGCCGCACGGTACAGCGCCGCCTTCGTTCCGTCGTCAATGAACCCCGTGAAGCGCACGCGGTCGCCGAGGTGGGCGGCCTGTTGCTTCAGTTCGTCCTCCATCGGCCCGGAGCCGCCGATGAACAGCACCGTGTCCGGCGCGCCAGACAGAATGCTTGGCATCGCGTGGAGCAGCGTCTGCACGCCCTTCTCGAAGACGAGCCTGCCGACGAAAACAAGCACCCGCCGCCCTTGAACGCCGAACCGGCGCTTGGCGTCTTCCTGTGAATCGGCCGGGCCGCGGGCCGGCTTCTCCAGCTTCACGCCGTTCGGGAAGACGAGCATTTTGTCGTCCGCTTGCTGGAACAAATCCTGCACTTCCCGCTTCATCGCATGACTGCACACGAATACGCGTTCCGAATCGTAGGTGAGCCGCCATTCGAGCCGGTGAATCCGGTTCGACAG
This sequence comes from Paenibacillus sp. MZ04-78.2, assembly GCF_024213375.1. Classification (GTDB taxonomy): domain Bacteria; phylum Bacillota; class Bacilli; order Paenibacillales; family NBRC-103111; genus Paenibacillus_G. The sequence continues at coordinate 42,151 of NZ_JANAVJ010000016.1, forward strand.
GTCGCTATTGAGCCGTCCGTGATTCCGCCCCCATTCGGTGGCGTGAATCGTGCAGACGAGCGGAAGGCCGTAGCTCATCTTCAGCTCGCGCGCCGTATGGTACACCATCCAATCATGGGCATGCAGCAGATCGATGCGCCCGCCGTTTTCTTTATAACGGACAAGATGATCCGTAAAGGCCAGATTCATCTCGAAGGTCCAATCGTAAAAGTCCGTATCGCCCGAATGCAGCACCGGAACGCGGTGCACGTACACGCCGCCGCGCTTCTCGAAGTACGGCGCGCCGTCATGCGCGCTCGTCACCACATGAACGATCTCTCCTTGCGCGGCCAGCGCCTCGGACAAATCGGCCACGGCGCGGGACAGCCCGCCGACCGTTTTGGGCGGGTACTCCCAAGCGAGCATGAACACGTTCGGGCCATGCTTCGTTTCCTCCAGGATTTTCTGGAAATGCTCCGCATCCGACAGCAGCGGAACCGGCGACGCCCGGTGAATGGAAACATAATCCCGGTAATCGATCCCGGGAAAGCAGTTGTCTTTCGCTTCCAGCTCCGCAACGAACCATTCGTTGACCGCCTGCGCCTCGATTTGTTCGCACAGCAGCCGGAAGCAGCCAAGGTGGTCCTTCGTCCGGCGGCAAGCGTAATCGACGACCGTCTGCGAATCCATAATGAACGCCCAGTCGCTGCTTTGCGCCAGCATCAGCTCGCGGGCCGCCTGATTCAGCGCGCGCTTCAGGAGTCTTTCACCTTCCTCCAAATGCTCGTGCTTCGTGGCAAGCCGGATCATCCGCAGCTCCGCTTCGTGCAGGTGGCGGTAAATCCAATCGTTGTTCCCCTGCAGCCATACCTCCGCCGAAGCCCCTCGGCCCCAACTGGATTCGTTCACTTTGCCCGTATCGGCGACGGGGTACTCCCGCAAATATTCCGAAGGCGTCACCATTCGCAGCTCGAACGGATCGTAAAACAGCTTGCGGCACAGCATCTCGATCCACAGCGGCCCTTCGTACCACCAATGGCCGAACAGCTCGGCATCGTAGGGCGAGACGATGATCGGCTTGCGGTCCAAATGGTGGCGCCAGTGCTCCGCCTGCTTTTGCCGGTTAAACAGAAAATTGCCCGCGTGCTCGGCGGCCTTGCTTCTTGCCGATTCCGGGTTATACGGCTCGCGGTGGCCGTCTTTGCCGGTGATGCGGTAATATTTGATGCCCGTGTTTACCCGTTCGTGCGTCGGCAATACGTACGGACGGATATGCTCCCACTCCGCCAAATCGTGCCAGCCGAGGTCCCAGCCGATATCCCGGTAATATTCCCGGTAGTCGTAGTCGCCCGGATATCCGTTCTCGGCGCTCCATACCTGCTGCGACGATTCGGGATCGCGCGGGAACGCCGTGACCCCGTAGGGCGTCATGAGCGGGGCGTACAGCTGTCGGTTCGGGCGCGGCGTGGCATAGGCGACCGCCGTAGCGTCGGCAATAAAATAATCGATGCCGCACGATTTCAGCACCCGGTCCACCCCGGGGGTAAAGCCGCATTCGGGCAGCCAAATGCCGCGCGGCGGGTGCCCGAAATGCCGTTCGTAATCGCGGACGGCCGTAACAATCTGGGCGCGGATCGCCTCTTCGGTTCGCATCAGCGGCAGGAAGCCGTGGGTCGCGGCGCAGGTGACGATTTCGAGCATGCCAAGGTCTTGGTAATGCTTAAAACGGGTCACGATATCGCGGCCGCAAGCCTCATAAAGCCGGCTCAGCTCCCGGAACCGTTTGGCGTACATGCGGGCCAGCGGCTCGAAGCGCTCGTCGCCCCGAAGCCGGACGATTTCCTGATCCGCCAGCCGAATCAGCTTGGCCAGATGGACCGCGTAGCGCTCCTGCATCAACGGGTCCGTACACAGCGCCAGTAGCGTGGGTGTCATCGAGAAGGTGAGCCTGAACTCGATCCCTTCCGCTGCCAAGCGGTCGAACAGGTCGACGAAGGGCAGGTACGTTTCCGTCATCGCCTCGTAAAACCAGCGCTCCTCCATATAGTCGTCGCGGTCGTAATGCCGGACATAGGGCAAATGGGCGTGAAGAACCAAAGCCAGGTAGCCCTTCGGGTCCGGCTTCGGCTGGCCTCGGTTGAGCAGCATAAACGAAGAACCTCATTTCATTCAGCTATGGTAAGCGCTGAAATTCTCAAAATCGTACGGTCGTATACGCGCGGGATTCTTGCCGGGCTCCTGTGCCTCCGGTACGGTCGGTTGCAGCGGAGCGCCCCACGGGGCCGTACTGTCCCGTGGCGTCCGGGCGGCGCCGGACCGCAGCAGCGGCACGAACTGCCGCCGGATCGTATAAACGCCGAAATCGACGGTCCACACGGTATCGGCCGAAACCCCGTGAATGTGCCAACGGTCGGCCTCCGGCGTCGTCTCGATATCGAAATGGCGGTGCGCGTTGTTTCCGTTAAAGTACACGCCGGTGACGTCGTATATCCGCACCACCTTCGGCAGCACGCCCCAGTCGCACTCAAAATGCTGCGAGCACAGCCAACGCTTGCGGTTGCCGACTTCCCAATAAACAAACAGCGTGTGGGCATCTCTGACCATCAGATGCAGAAGATCCTTCTCGTAGCGATCCGGCAGCTTGAAGCCGGACGTCGGAATAGACCGCACGGCAAAGTCCTCCTTGGAAACGAACTTTATCTTTAACATAATTTGCAAATCACAGCCGATTTATGCACGCAAGAAGCGGGGGGACAATCTGCCGTTTCCAGGAAGGAAACATTTAACTAAGCATCCACGGGGCGAAAAAAGAGGATTTTTGGCGCTCTTGGTCGAATAGTTCAGGGATAGCGGCATGGGTCTTTTTTTCGTTGATAAGAATGGATAAGCTTTTTGCAGCCTACAGCTACGCATGAACGATCGACAATTCGCTAACGTCAATATAAAGCAAGGAGACCATACGGCTTGGGACGCGCAAGCATCGAGAAACCTTTTACAGGAAAATAACGTCGATATAGTTGGAATCGTTCCGGGAGACCTCTTGAGCCGATTCGACTAACGGTTTTTCCTGAGCGAAACGCTTTTCGATCTAGTTTGCAGTCATAGCCGTCATAGATTCATAGTGGAAACAGGGGGACGAGGACGATGAGTTTTTGCTGCGGCGCCAGCATGTTGGGGACCAAAGGGACGCTAAGACATATCCGGACGCAAATTCATAACGTGCCGTTATTGTTCTGCCCGGTATGCCACCGTGTGGAAGTGCACCATCTGGTGGAAAGCGAGTACGAGATCCTTGCCGAGTATGCGCATGGAGACGGCGCGCCGGAAGTGGACTTCCAAGAGTATGTCGAGCATCGGGACGTTCAGGAGATGTTCGAGAACTGTGTGAATCACGAGAACGAAGAGCCGCTGGAGGTCGTACGAAGCCAGATTGATATGGCGCTCGATCTGTTGATGGTGGCCAAAGAAATCGGCGACGCCGAATGGGAGCAGCAGCTCAAAAAAAGGCTCAACGTGCTCAGCCAGCGCCGTCACAAGCTGAAAAATAAAAAGACCATGCGTGGCCTGTCTTAACAGAACCAACCTTTTGCAAAAACGTCCCTTCTTCGCCAAGCTTCTTTGCAGGCAAAGACAGCGCCGGCAGCGGCGCCGTATGCCCATGTGAGTATGGTGCCGATGCCGCATGGCGGTGCGGTCCGGCGCCAGGGCAAGCCTGCCGCGGCTGCGGCTTGGATAGGGACGTTTTTTGCGGCTGGACAGGTTGGAAAACCTGCCCTGACCCACATAAAAATTCCTTAGAAAATATAGGCGTCCAGCCCTCGAAATGACCCCCGTAATCGTATAAGCGAGAGCGAAATTTTTAAGCAGAGAGGTGGAACGATTGCTGCTGGTTTTATTTAAGAAATTTCTCGGAAAACGCCAGGCACACCACTCGGATTCCGCGGATGCGCAAACGCCGGAACAAATCGTCATTTTGATTCAAGAAGGTGATCTACGCCTTCGCAATCAATTCATCACGGATTACCAACCTTATGTTGCGAAGGTAACGAGCAGATTTTGCAAAAGATATGTGGACCCGGCCCGGGACGATGAGTTCAGCATCGCACTCGGCGCCTTCAACGAAGCGATCAATCAGTTTTCGCCGCAGGCCGGAAGGTCGTTTCTCGGATTTTCCGAGCAGGTCATCCGCCGACGGCTCATCGATTATGTCCGCAAGGAACAGCGCTTCTCGCAGCAAATTCCGTACAGCACGTTCGAGGTGGAGGACGAGGAGGACAACATCGTTAATCCGGTCGAAATCCATCAGGCTGTCGAACAGTACGAGAAGCAGAAGGGAATGGAGGAACGGCGCAGCGAGATTATCGATCTGAACCGCTGTCTGTCCGACTTCGGTATCCGCTTCGGAGATTTGGTCGATGCTTCCCCTAAGCACGACGACTCGCGTCAGGCGCTCTTCGGTATTGCCAAGACGCTTTCGAATGACGGCGAGCTGATGCGGATTATGCTATCCAAGCGGATGCTTCCGATTAAGGAGCTGCTGTCTCAAGTGAAGGTTTCGCGCAAGACGCTGGAACGAAACCGCAAATTTATTATTGCTGTTGCTCTGATATATCTAGGACCTTATCCGTATCTCAGAGATTACCTACATATTAGAGAGGACCATGAAAAAGGGGAAGATGTCCGTGAATAAAGGGGTCGTGATGGAAATCACGGAAAAAAGCATCATTGTGATGCGTCCGGACGGCAAGTTCGAGCGGGTGCCCCGCAAGAAGCGGACTTGCGAAATCGGCGAAGAGATCGTTTATGCGGATAGCGGCATCAATTGGAGAAGTCCTTCCGTCGCCGGCCGTTCGGCGATTGCGGCAGCCGTCGTCTTCGGCTTGGTCTTGTTTGCCAGCTTCAACGGGAAGTTGGGCAGCCCCGAGGTGGTAGCTTACATCTCGATGGACATTAACCCGAGCATCGAGATGGGCATCGACGTCAAAGAGAACGTTCTCGAGCTACGGGGGCTTAACGACGACGGGACGGAGCTGGCGCAGGCGGTCGACTACAAGGGGAAATCGCTGGAGGCCGTCACCTCGAAGCTGTTGGACAAGGCCGAGCAGGGCCCGCTTGCCAAGCAAGAGGCGGAGATTGTCATTGCCAGCGCCGTCGTCGGGTCTAAGAGCCAGGTGAGCGATATTGGCATTGCCGAGAAGCTGCGCAAGCAGGTAACCAAGCACATCCAAGAGGCGCACCCGACTAAAGTCGAAGCTTACCAGATCGCTTCGTTCGCCACGCCGAAGGAGGTGCGGGAGGCCGCCTCCCAGAACGGTATCTCCATGGGCAAGTACACCGTATATTTGAATGCCAAAAGCAACGGAGAGAGCGTAACCCTCGACGAATTGAAGAGAGAATCGGTCCTGCAGATCTCCAAGCAGAAGCCGGAAGTGGCCAAGCTCATTCAACCGGATAAGCTTCCGACGAAAGCGGACATCAAGAAGATGGTGGAGGAAGAGAAGAACGGAGAGCTGGACAAGAAGCTGGAGGACCAGTTGAAAGACCGCAAGCAAGACAACGGCAAGAATGGAAAGAACGGCAAAAACGGAAAAAACGATTCGAAAAACGACTCGAAAAACGACCCCAAGAATAACAACTCCAAGAACGACTCGAGAAGCGATTCGAAGAACGATCCGAAAAAAACCGGAGGCACGACCGGGAACGGCGGAAAAGACAAAAACAAAGACGACGATACATACGACGATAGAAACGATAATAGAAACGATAATAGAAACAGCAATAAGCGGGGCAGCGATAGAGACGACAAATCCGCAGACCAAGGTAAGACGACGCCGGTCAATACAAGGTCAGGCAGCACGCCTCCTGCGGGCACGAAGCCGGGAGCGACGAATCCCGGCACGTCGCGTCCTGGCAACAAAAACGACGACAAGAAGGAAGACGACCGGAAAAAAGAGGACGATCGTCAAAAGAACGACCGTTCCGGTTCGGATTGGAAAGACCTGGAGGACGACCGGGAGACGGAAGAGTCCACCAAATCGAACGATGAGCGCCGGCGCGACGATGCAGACCGGCGCGTTGACGAATCTAAAAAGAAAGAGCAAAACCAACAGAAGAAACAGGGTAAAAAGAAGGAATCCGACAGCAGGAAAACGGACGACGCCAACAATAAAAAGCCGGCCGGAGATGCGAAGAAGAAAGACGATAACAAGTCGGTCGATTCCCGCAAGAAAGAGGACGATCAAGGGGAGGATGACCAGTAGAAGGATTAAATCATTAGGTGCCGATATATCGCTCTCTACCTAAAAAAACCGTTACCGAAGCGGTCATGCCGCTCGGGTAACGGTTTTTTGAAGTTGATTTCACATATTCTCATAAAAAAAACCAAATGGCCCACCGATAAAATGGAAGAGAGGCGCTCGGCAATAAGGGAGGGGGCGCACACAAGTCAGCAGCATAGTTTACCACAGAAGCCAAGGAAGGTGTACAGATGCTAAGGAAAGCCATCACAGCGGTATCCATCGCATCGGCTCTTCGCTTTCCAGTATCGCGGCGGCGGACAATCAAATTCCTGCCTTTGACGATCTCAAAAATCACTGGTCGAAGAACGAAGTGGAGTATCTCGTACAGAAAGGAATCGTCGACGGGGTCATCCAAAACGGACAGCCTGCGATCCTGCCGGAGCAAAGTATCACAAGAGCGGAGTACATCAAGCTGCTTGTCTCCGCACGGCAGGCGAAGCTGAACGAACCGGCGGAGAGCTCGTTTCAAGACGTCGCTTCCTCCCATTGGGCGTTGCAGTATATCGAAGCGGCCAAAGCGAAAGGATGGACCGACGGGTATGAGGACGGGACGTTTAAGCCCGATAGCAAAATAAGCCGAGCGGAAATTGCTGTCTTGATGGTCCGCAGCTATAATCTCAGGATGCAGGAAGGCAATCCGGTCGTATTCGAGGATACGGCGGGCCACTGGGCGAACCATTACGTGAACATCGTCGCTTCGAATAAAATCGTCGAAGGCGATACGGTGAATGGAAAGCGCTTTTATTATCCGGAAAAAGCGGCAACCCGCGCCGAAGGAATGGCGATGCTGACCCGGTACTTGAAAACAATGGAAACCGGCGTCAAAAATCCAAAGAAAGAGACGCCGGCTCCTGCGCCGTTGCCGTCACCGGCTCCAGGTACATCCGGCACGACCAGCGGAGGAAGCTCCGGCTCCGATTCGAGTTCGGGGTCCGACTCGGATTCCACGCCGAGCCCTAATCCGAATCCGAATCCGAACCCTAATCCGAACCCTAATCCGAATCCGGGTCCGAATCCGGGTCCGGGTCCGGACGATAAGCAGAAGATCATCTCGCTCGGCCCGGAGGATATTAAACATACGATCGGCAAAGGGCAGCCGGTTGAGGGGACCGACGAGTTGAACAACAAGATCGCTTTAGTCGGTCTGGGTCTGACTTCTTTTAGCGGCAGCCTCAGCGACATTTTGGTCGATCTGGTGAAACCGAATAAGTATTCGGCCAGCTGTCCGTTCCCGGCCTGACGGGGCCTGTGATCGAATTTTCGACTAACGGGAAGACGTTCGCTTCCGGGACGCTGACGTTCAACGTGGCCGGGCTGTCCAATAAACAGAACTTGGCGGCAGCGTATTACAACGAAACGACGCAGCGCTTCGAATTTTTGCCTGCCGCGTACAATGCGGATCAAGGAACGTTGAGCTTTACAACGACCCACAACAGCAAATACGTGCTGATCGATAAAAAATCATGGGAGCAGACGTTCCGGGCGCATCTCTCGACCGTCGTCGACGGCACCTACAAGCCGTATATCGATTTTGCCTTCATCATCGACAGCTCCGGCAGCATGAGAGACACGGACCCAAAAAATTTGCGTAAAACGGCGGTAACAAGCTTGGTTTATGGCTTGAAGTATGATGCGGCGAGCCCGCTTAAGACGGAAACCGTAACGGTGGCCAAATCGGTATACGAGGAAGAAAAAGGATACTACTTCGAATATCCGACCGTAACGAATCAGGTCTATTCCTTGAGCGACCGGGCCGCTATTATCGATTTTGATACCAAAGCGCGAACGTACGCGACGTTCTCGGCCCACAGCTCGACTGTGACCGGTGCGGTGTACCACATCGATAGCGACGGCGGAACGAATATTTTTGCAGGGGTACGGGAAGCGGTGAGGCTGTACGATACGTACGGAGACAACGGCCAGCGTAAAATCGCCCTGCTGCTGACTGATGGACAAAACAACTTTGCAACGACCCCAGACGATCTGAACATGCTGAAAGAGGCATTCGAGAAAGGCATCACGATCATCACAATGGGACTGAGCAAAGATGCGGACATCAGCCTGCTGAAACAAATTGCCGAGTATACCGGCGGGATGTATTTCCAAGTGCAGACAGCCGAGGATCTTGAGGCGTACTTCAAGTCGGCGCTGGAGAACAGCTATCATGAAGATAAAGATAAGGACGGCTTGGACGACTTCTACGAGAAAACGGCCGGGATGATGCTGGAAAACGGCATGCTCATCCGGACAAGCACTGACCCGCTCACCGGTAAAGATACGGATGGGGACGGCTTCACGGATCTGGAAGAAATGGGCGAGCCGGTGGACATGGTCATTACGGCGGATATGATGCCGGAAGGCAACGCGCTGGTAGGCCAAACGGTGAAGGTGTTCAAAAACTTCAAAAGCTTGCCGACCGACAAAAACGACGTGCCGAAACCTTAAGGCGCGCATGGCGAGTGATGGGATACAAAAAGCGGGTCTTGCCTTTCGGGGCGGCCCGTTTTTTGCCGTTTCCAGACAGAGAAGAGACGGGAGTTTGCGAGGTGAGGCGTGTTCCGCAGACTGTTATTTTGACGCCGGTTGCTCTATAATTGATCCAGAGGAGAACATGTAATTTTTCCATGAGGAGAGACTTGGACATGCGTTACACGACGTTCGGAAGCATGGGATACCGCGTGTCTTCGCTCGGCTTCGGGGCAATGAACCTGCCCGGCGTACCGCTTGAACAGGCCCGGGCGGCTCTGAATTACGCGCTTGACGAAGGGATCAATTACATCGATACGGCCGCAGCCTACCGCAACAGCGAAGAAATTATCGGCGAATGCATTTCGCACCGCCGCTCGGAATATTTTCTGGCAACGAAGACGGGAAAACGGGAATATAAGTCGGCCAGAAGAAATGGAGCGCAGCCTGGACCGGATGAAAACGGACGTCATTGATTTGCTGCAGATTCATTATGTCAACACAGTTCAAGAGTTTAAAGCGGCAATGGAAGAGGACGGCGCATACCAGGCGGCGCTTGAGATGAAGCGCAAGGGGCATGTCCGGTTTATCGGCCTTACCGGGCACCGGCCGGAGCTGCTGGCCAAATGGATCGGCAAAGGACAGTTCGATCAGGTGCTGTTTCACTTGAACTTGGCGCAGCCGTTCGCTTTGGACGAGCTGATTCCCGAGGCGACCCGGCAGCAGATGGGGAAGACAGCGATGAAACCGCTCTCGGGCGGATTTATCCAGCCGGTGTCCCAAGCGATCCGCTATCCTTACAGTCAGGATGTGCATGTAACGATTTCAGGCATGATTAGCGTGGACGAGGTGAAGGAAAATATCGCCGCGATGCGGGAAGACGTCGGAGACGACGAACGGCGCGAGCTGGAGGCGCTGGCGGTGGAGCTTGGAGCGCATAACTGCCGCCGGTGCAATTACTGCTCCTGTCCGATCGGCGTGACGATTCCCGACATTATGATTTCGAGCCAGGTGCGCCGGACATTCGGCTTGCTGCCGAAGGGCGACGGGTTTTACCAGAAGCAAAAGGACAAAATATTGTCCTGTGCCGACTACGAGCCCTGTCGGGAGAAGCCGCTCTGCCAGCAGCAGTGTCCGTACCATCTGCCGATGCGGCAGGTGGTGATGGAGGCCGCCGGGTATTTCGGCTGAGGCCAAGGAGGAACTTCGCGGGGAGCAGCGCCCGCTCAAACCGATAAGGAGTGACGAAAGTGGAGACGTTGGATCGTTATATTACGCAGGAGTTGAAGCTGCGCATCGTATTGGCGAATGAGGAGCGCTTTGGCGGGGCTGGAGCCGGTGAAGCCGGGAGCGAAGCGGAGGGAGACGCGGCGGGGGCCGTCGCGCTCGCGGTGTTTGTCACGCCGGAGGCGCTGGCGACGGACGCGTGGACGGAGGCGGCCGGCACGGAGGTGCCGGAGCCGCTCGTCCAAGCGGTCCGCTCGCTCGCCGCGCGCGGGCGGTTCAAGGGCCGCCTCGGGGACGCCGAGGTGCTGCCCACGCTCGGCCTGATGCCGGGCTATCAGGCCCTGCTGCTCTGCGGCCTGGGCGACGCCGCCCGCGCCGAAGACACCGACGCCTGGCGCAGCGCAGGCGTCTACGCGGCCCGCGCCGCGCACGAGCATGGGCTCGTGCGCCTCGCGGCGCCGCTGCCGCGCGCCGGGCGCGCGGCCTCCCGCGAGCTGGCGCAGGCGCTCGCGGAAGGGCTCTGGCTCGGCGCGTACCGCATGCCGAGCTATGCCGTCGCCGGCGGGGCGCAGCCGCCCGCGCTGCGGGAAGTCGCCCTGCTGCACGGCAGGGCGGAGGCCCCGGACACGCTCGCGGGACTCGAGCGTGCGATCCTCGCCGCGGAGGCGCTGGCGCTGGCGACGAATGTTGCCCGCGACCTCACGAACTTGCCCGGCAACTATTTGGTGCCGGAGACGCTCGCGCGGGAAGCGCAGGCCTTGGCCGCCCGGTACGGGCTGGAATGCACGGTGCTCGACGAGCACGGCATTCGCGAGCAGGGCATGGGCGGCCTGGAGGCCGTCGGCAAGGGCAGCGCGAACCCGCCGCGCATGATTGCCGTTCGCTACCGGGGGACGGCGGAGGAGAACGCCGACGTGATCGGCCTTGTCGGCAAAGGCATTACCTTCGATACCGGCGGCATCTCGCTCAAGAAGCCGGAAGGAATGGAAGAGATGATCAGCGACATGGGCGGAGCCGCCGTGCTGCTCGGTCTGATCCATGCGCTCGGCCGGCTCAAGCCGCCGGTCCATGTGGTGATCGTCATTCCGGCGGCCGAGAACATGCCTTCCGGCGCGGCTTTCAAGCCGGGCGACGTCATTACGGCGATGAACGGCCAGACGATCGAAGTGCTCAACACGGACGCCGAAGGGCGGATCGTGCTGGCAGACGGTGTGTTGTATGCGAAAGCGCTCGGAGCGACGCGTCTGATCGATGTCGCGACGCTGACCGGCGCGGTGCTGGTTTGCTTCGGCGACGTGGCGACCGGGGCCGTGGCGAACGACGAGCCGATGATGCAGGAGCTGCTGTCCGCCGCCAAGCGGGCGGGGGAGAAGGTGTGGCCTCTGCCGAACTATCCAGAATATCACGACATGCTAAAGAGCCAAGTGGCCGATATCCGGAACGCCACCTCGCGCGACCGTTGGGCCGGCAGCATTACGGCCGGGCTGTTCATCGGCTTTTTCGCCGGGGAGACGCCGTGGGTGCATTTGGATACGGGCGGCACGGCATGGCTGTGGAGCGAACGGGGGACAGAGCCGCTGGGCGGCACGGGGGCGATGGTGCGCACGTTAAGCTGCTACCTGTGCCATTCCGTATTGAACGGGTAGAGGCTGGCGAGACGCAAAAAGCGGATTTCGCAGCGTCGCTGTTGCGTACGCTTTGAAATCCGCTTTTTTGCGTTCCGAAAATGCAGGGATGCGACCGATCCGGCAACTAAGCTTGAAGCTGTTTGCCCTCGGTTGCCGTTACCGCGCCGGGCGTAACCATCACCTTCATCGCCGCTTCCTCCAAATCGGCCATCCGAATGAGCAGCCGCGACACTTCGTCGGTTGTATAAGACAAGCTGCGGGTCCGCTCGGCCAATTGCGGAAGGTCGATGCCGATCCACCCCTGCTTGCGGGGATGGAGGGACAAGTCAAAGGGAAGTACGGACAGCGCCGCTTCGGTGCTTTCGGAGCCGCCCGCGGCTTTGGCTTCCGGCGCTCGGGAAGATTCACTATTCCCCATACTGTTTAAGTGAAAATACAGCTTGCGGTTTTGATCCCAACGAATAAATCCGGGCTTGAACGCGATAGTCAGCATCGGGTCGCCGCCGATGGTTGTTTTTACGAACCGGACTCCGGCTTTCGGCTTCAAGCGAATATATTGATGCCGACCCAAGTCGGGCAAAAATACGACGATCGCGATCGGCAGCGCGCTGGCCGCATGCAAGTAGACGATGGATTCATAGTAAACCGAGAGCCCAAGCAGACCGATAAATAAAATAATGGATAATACAAGCAACCACTTATTTGTTTTGAACATGAATGTAAATCCCCCAGATGGTCAGGCATTTTGAAAAACAGCCAATACTCCTATTCTATCATAACCTTCACAGCCTTTGAAATAGGTTAGTCTGTTTGCGTATTGTCGATTTTTTGTAAGGTTTGCGTCAACATGAACCAATCCTAAATCGGGGGGACATCCGAATGAAACGCAAAATTGGCATTATCGGGCTGGGAGATATCGCCCAAAAAGTGTATTTGCCGCTGTTATCCGCAAGCGAAAAAGTCGATATCGTAGGGCTGTCCAGCCGTTCGATGTCAACTGTAGACCGAATCGGCGCGCAGTACCGGATCGCCGGGCGGTATGCTTCCCTCACGGACCTGTTGCGTCAGGCCAAGCCGGAGGCGGTATTCGTCCACAGTCCGACGGAAACGCACGAAACAATCGTGACGACATGCTTAAAGGAGGGGATTCACGTCTACGTCGATAAACCTCTGGCATACGATATCGAAGCTTCGGAGCGGATGGCGGCCTATGCGGCCGAGCGCGGGCTTCTTCTTGCCGTCGGGTTTAACCGACGCTTTGCGCCGCTGTATGTGCAAGCCAAGCGATGGATGGAGGAAGGGGGCGGCTTCGATCTGGTTACGGCGGCGAAGCACCGGACGAAGCTGCAAAGCCAGCGTGCCAAGCACACGCTGTATGACGATTTGATTCACATGCTCGATTTATTGCTGTGGCTTGGCGGAGACGCCTTCGACGTGGCGTCGTACCGGCAGCGCATCGATCACGAAGGACGGCTTTTGTTCGGAGCGGGAACGTTGACGTTCGGCCATGGCACACCCGCAGCTTCCTTGCAGGATGCGACAGTTGCCCAATTCAGCATGGTACGCCAAGCGGGAGCGGATCTGGAACAGCTGGAGCTGCACGGAAGCGGCCGGTCCGCCGAAGTGCTGAACATGGATACCGCCGTATGGAGAAAAACGGGCGCTTTCCCCCAAGAGCAAACGTTCGGAAGCTGGGATTCGAGCTTGTACCGCCGAGGGTTTGCCGATGCGGTGGACCATTTCCTGGAATGCATAGCGAACCCTTCGCGCTGTACGATCCGCGCCGATCGAACCTTGCCGGCTCACCGGCTGGTGGAAAAGCTTCTCCCGGAATAAAATCGAGCCGGACCGCGTCAGATTGACATGTCGAAGGAGGTGTCTGCTTTTCATGGAGCAGGATTCCCTGATCAAGTACAGCTTCACCTATGCCCCCGGCGGTATCGCGTTCCTTTCGACGGAAGGATATTTTATCAGGGTCAACCCGGCGTTCGGCCGCCTGCTGGGCTATACCGAAGATGAATTGGCGAACCGGCAGGAGAAGCAGCTTACTTATCCGAATGACCCGGACGTCAGGGAGGCGGCATCCCCGCTGCTTGAACCCGGCGCCGCACCGGGGATGCCGGTGGTCAAGCGGTATCTGCACAAAGACGGCGGCACGGTCCGGGTAAAGCTCGACGTCATCCTCATCCGCGATCAGGATGGGGCGCACGCCGGCTTTTGCGCTTACGCCTCGGAATGGCCGGACGCCGAGGAACCTAAGTTGCCCCAAGCGGCGGAGCTGTACGAGATGGCTTCGGAGCATACCCGGGACGTCATCTCTTACGGGATTGACGGCGTGCTGCAGTTCGTTTCCCCGGCTTCGCTCAAGCATCAGCTTGGCTTCGAGCCGGAGGAGCTGATCGGAAAGCACGCCTCCGAATTCATCCATCCGGACGATCTTGCGTCCTTGGGGGAACAAACCTTTCGGGAATCCGACTCTTTCATCTGCCGGATTCGCCACAAGCAGGGGTATTATGTCTGGTTTGAAGTGTCCGTGAAGCGGGTCGTCGATTCCGAAGGAGCCCAGCTCAAGGAGATCTATATCGGCCGTGACGTCACGGAACGGGAGCGGGCGCAGACTGCGCTTCGCCATAGCGAACAGAATCTGGCGCAATCGCAGCGCATCGCCCGTTTGGGCAGCTTTGAATGGGACGCGCTAACCGGCAAGATGGTGTGGTCGGACGAACTGTGCCGCATTCTTAAAACCGATCTGCATCCAGATGTGACGTGCGAGGAACTGATGACCCGCATTCACCCGAATGACCGCGAGGCGGCGCGGCAATCCATGCGGGATGCGCTGGCCGGACGCGAAATTCAAGTGGAATGCAGGATTGTTCTGGGCGACGGGACGGTCAAGTTCATCCGGATTCAAAGTATTACGACATTGACCTCGAAAGGAAGACCGTCTCGGATCAACGGGACGATTCAGGATATTACGGACCAGAAGCTGATGCTGCAAATGCTTGAAGAAAGCGTAGACCGGTATACGTCGCTCAAAAAATATAATTTGGACGCGATCGTCTCGCTTAATAAGAGCGGGATCATCACGTCGGCCAACCCTGCGGCCGAATCCATTACCGGTTATTCCGCGCTGGAGCTGATCGGTATGCCTTTTGCCGATTTGCTGGCGCCCGAAGAAGAAGGGACGCAGACGCAGCTTCATAACATCATGCACGAAGGCGCTTTGTCCGGTATGGAAATGAAGATCGTCCGCAAGTCGGGACATCTGGCCTGTCTGCTCGCGACGCCGGCCCCGATCTACGTCAACCGCAAGCAGGTCGGCTGCTACATGATCGCCAAGGATATTACAGAGCAGAAGCGAAAGGACGAGCTGCTGCTCAAGTCTGAAAAGCTGACTATTGCCGGGCAGCTTGCCGCAGGGGTCGCTCACGAAATCCGCAATCCGCTGACGGCGCTCAAGGGCTTCGTTCAGCTGATGGGCCGATCGGAGCATAGCTATTCGCACTATTTGCCGATTATGAAGGAAGAGCTGGAGCGGATCGAGGTGATCATCAGCGAACTGCTGATGCTGGCCAAGCCGCAAGCCATTCAAATGAAAATCGCCGACCTCGCCGTGCTCGTTCAAGAGGTCGTGACACTGACCGGCGCGCAGGCAGTGCTGCTTAACATTGAGATCCGCTTTTTCCCAACGGGCGATCCGCTGCCGATCCGCTGCGATCCGAATCAAATCAAGCAGGTGTTCGTCAACTTTTTGAAAAATGCATTCGAGGCGATGCCACGAGGAGGGACGATTGATGTAAGTATGGAGGCCACGGAGCAGGGACTTGCCTTGGTCCGCGTCGCCGATCAAGGCTGCGGCATTTCGCAGGAGCAGCTGCGGCAGATCGGCGAGCCGTTCTATTCGACCAAAGAAGCGGGAACGGGACTCGGCCTGCTCGTCAGCCACAAAATTATCGAGCATCACAAGGGCCGGATTCACATCGCCAGTGAGGTGGGCGTCGGCACGACGATCCAGGTCACGCTGCCTATCCACCGTTAGTCGGCGGGGCGGCGCTCTAAGAAAAGCCGGATGTACGACAAGTCATGTCCGGTCTCCTTTTTGCGGGTATACTGGAAGGAAAAGATGCAGCGTGAGAAGGAGGCCTGATTTGTAATATCTCTCATTAATCGGGCATGTACCCCTGTTGGGACAAAATTATGATCCTTTAAACTAATCGTAAAAAGAATTCATCAAGGGCTAAGTCTTTCAGGGGAGACATTTTACGATTGGCGGTGGACGGGAAAGCATGAGGAAAAAATCAATTCTGTACAAACCGATCATTGCGGTCACCGGCAGCTCCGGTAAAACGACAACAAAAGAAATGATTGCCGCGGTATTGAAGAAACGTTGGCAAATTTTCAAATCCCCCCAAAACCGAAATGCCGTGTCGGCCACCAAAAGGCATGCAAAATTGCTCCGGTCTGTTCACCGGGCCGCTGTTTTGGAATATGGCATGCAGTATTACGGAAACATCAAACGCCACTGCCACTATATTCGTCCCAATATAGGGGTTATCACCCATATTGGAAGGGCCCATATCGGCAATTTTGGCGGCCGAATTCAAGGTGTGGCCAAGGCGAAGTCGGAATTAATCCGTTACATGAAACCGACAGGAACCTTATGGCTGAACGCCGACGACCAGCATTCCAAACTGCTGCGAACGAAGGGATTCAAGGGCCGCATCGTGCGAATCGGAATCCGCAACAAAGCCGTTTACCGGGCGTCTAAAATCCATACCGCCAAGCGCGGAATGACATTCCGGGTGAAGCTTGACGGGAAAGAACACCGTTTCTATATCCCTATTTTAGGAAGGCATAATATTTTTAACGCGTTGTTTGCAATTGGCATTTCACATCGTTTGGGATTTACACCGAAGCAGATCCAGAGCGGCCTCAAAACCTATGAAAAACCAAAAAGACGGCTGTACGTATATGACTTGAGAAGAGGCATAAGATTAATCGATGATTCTTACAGCGCAAATCCGGATGCGGTAAAAGCCGCTCTTGATGTATTAGCCGCTACCGGCCAAAAGAAAAAAATTGCCGTATTGGGTTCCATGTTGGAATTAGGCGCATATTCAGTTTATGGCCATAAAGAAATAGGAAGATATGCGGCACGAAAAAACATCACCCATGTATACGCCATTGGAAAACATGCCTCACAGATTATCGCAGGGGCCAGAGCAGCAGGCTTTCCCGCCCAAAACTTGCACAGCTTCGGCTCCAGGGCACAGCTTCGCAAGGCATTAACTCGAGCGATACAACCGGGCACGACTATTCTTGTCAAAGGGTCAAATCAGATGGGATTGAACAAAATCGTAGCGTATTTGAGGCAAACTGATTTCAAAAGCAGATAAAATGCATGATGTGAAAGAGTCGTGATATTTCAATTAAGATCTTCATGGCGCTCTGTGAAATTAAATAAGGGAAAAGACCGGCGTTCGAATCGGACGCCGGTTTTTCTATGGTCACATTTGGCGCGTCTTATTTCCATATTCACCGTATCGTTGTGTTTACATTTGTATTTTTCAGATTTTTCAGCCTCGCAACAACAATGTGATCCATGTCATTCCGATCGGGGAGGAAGCGCGGTAACATAAAATTAGAGTAGATCTCAGGGAAAGGGATGGTTGTCATGCCGTATCAAAACATATTGGCCGCATTTGACGGCTCGGCATTATCGGTAAAAGCGCTGGAAAAGGCTATAAAATTTGCTCAAGATCATGCCGCGAGGCTTGAAGTGATTCATGTCTGCCACATTCCCGTTCCGGTGTTCGGAGGGCCGATGTATGCCGCACCGTTCAACGAGGATCAAGATTACTTGCTTGCCGCCCAAGGTATGATGGACGAGGCCAAACGACTAACCTCTGAGCTGCCCAACGTCAAGGTGAGCCTGAAGCAGGGACAGCCGGCTGTTGCCATTCTGGAATACGCCGAAGAAAGCGGAAGCGACCTGATCATTATGGGAAGCAGAGGACTAG
Source organism: Paenibacillus sp. MZ04-78.2 (assembly GCF_024213375.1). GTDB lineage: Bacteria > Bacillota > Bacilli > Paenibacillales > NBRC-103111 > Paenibacillus_G. The sequence continues at coordinate 59,770 of NZ_JANAVJ010000016.1, forward strand.
GCGGCCTGCGCGAGTTTGTTCTTGGCAGCGTCAGCCATCATGTGGTTCAGCACTCGAAAGTTCCGGTGCTGATTGTCAAGTATAGCCGGTTCAACGCACCTTTACGGTGCTTTTTTTATCTACATAAAGCATGATAGCAGCTATCTAAAAAGTTTACTCTCCGGCGCTCAATTCCGAGTATAATGGGGATAACTAGCCAAGGAACGGGGGATGCGGATGCAGCACTTAACCTTGCTGCTCATGGAGCGGATGGGACTGCTATTGTTGATTACGTTCATCCTTACCCGAATCCCGCAGTTTCGTTCCCTGCTCGACCGGAGGCCGGATTGGAGAACCGGATTGACGTTTTCGCTGGTTTTCGGTCTGGTCAGTATCGGAGGCACGTACGCCGGGGTGACGATTACCGGGGAGAGGGTGGACTCTTCCTTTCTTGTCGCTTCCCTTCAGCCGGAGGAGGCGATGGCGGATTCGGCGCTAATCGGGGTGATGGTGGCCGGTCTGCTCGGCGGGGTCGCCGTAGGCACGGGGGCGGGTCTCATCTCCGGCATTCACGCCTACAGTCTAGGCGGGATTACCGGCGTCGCCGATGCGGTGTCTACGCCAATTCTGGGTCTCTTGGCCGGACTGGTCGCCCGCTTCTTTGCCGAAGAAAGAGTTATCGCGCCGGTGAAGGCGCTGTTTATTAGCGTGTTTGCTCCCATCCTGCAAATGGGCGTCGTGCTGATTGTGAACGAATCTTCGCCGGCCGCGATCCGCACGGTGGACCTCATCGGGATACCGATGGTGGCGGCCACCAGCGTGGGAGTCGGCATTTTGGTCGCGATGATTCAAGCAGCCATGAAGGAAGAGGAGAGGGCCGCCGCCTCCGAGACGCAGCGGGCGCTGCATATCGCGGAAATGGCGCTTCCGTTTCTTAAGCAGGGGCTGACCTTCGAGACCGCCGAAGCGGCGGCCAATGTGCTGCGCCGGGAGCTTCGCGCCAGTGCGGTCGCCGTCACGGATACGAAGCAAATATTGGCGCATGTCGGCACCGGGATGATGCCGGGCATACAAGGAACGCCGATCGCTTCGGAATTGTCGAGGAAGGCGGTCCAAACCGGCGAGATTCAGATTGCCAAAACGAAGGAGCAGATTCAGCCGCACCATCCGGCCATCGGCGCAGCGATTATCGTTCCGATCCGCAGTGGCGGGCAAGTCGCGGGATTAATCAAATTGTATTATCCCGGCGTCAGGCAAATCCGTCCGGTGGAGGAGGCTTTTGCCCAAGGGCTCAGCAAGCTGATCTCGATCCAGCTCGATATCGCGATGGCGGAGCAGCTGAGAAGCTTGATGAAGGACGCGGAATTGAAAGCGCTTCAAGCGCAAATTAACCCGCACTTTTTGTTCAATACGCTCAATGCGATCGTCACGTTGATTCGGATCAAGCCCGAAGCGGCCAGACGGGTTACCGTGCAGCTCGGGCATTATATGCGCATGAACCTGACGATGACCCAAGCGCCGCTTGTCCCGCTGTATAAGGAATTGGAGCATCTTCATACGTACCTCGGAATCGTGAATATCCGGTTTGAGGACCAGCTTTCCGTCGATTGTCAATGCGATCCCGGTCTGGAATCTGTGTCCATCCCGCCTTCCACGCTCCAGCCGCTGGTTGAAAACAGCATTCATCACGGCTTTAAAGGGCGGACGGACAGGGGCAACATTCATGTCGAGCTCCGCCGCAGAGCGGACGGGGTTCACATTGTGGTCAAGGATAACGGCAACGGTTTTCCGTCAGACGTATTGAAGACGCTGGGAGCTTCTCCGGTCACGGGCGGCGGGAGCGGAAGCACAGGTATCGGAATCTATAACGTGAACCGGCGGCTGATTCACCTGTTCGGCCCGGAGGCGAGGCTGAAATTTTCCAACCTGCCCGAGGGAGGGGCGCGCATCGAATGTACGATACCTTATCATGTGGAGGAAAGGCGTGAAACGATCGATGAAAGTGATGATCGCAGAGGATGAGCGGCTGGCGCGGGAGGAGCTGACTTATTTATTGTCCCGGGAACGGGATGTCGAGCTGTTGCCTTTTGCTACGAGCGGCATCCAACTGCTGGAGCTGGGAACAGTGCACAAGCCGGACGTCATCTTTCTCGACATTCATATGCCCGGCTTGGACGGGGTGCAGACCGCACATAAACTGATGGATGTCGATCCGCGGCCGTATATTGTTTTTGCGACGGCTTACGAACAGTATGCTGTGGAAGCGTTCCGTCTGGAAGCGGCCGATTATTTGTTAAAGCCTTACGACGAGGAACGTCTTCGTCAGACGCTGCAAAGAATACGCAAAATGCGGACTTCCTCCGAAGGGACAGCGGTCCTGCCCGCTGCCGCGACGGCTTCGCTGGCTGCGGATGGGGCGATCCGGTCCCGGAGCGCATTCAAGCCGAAGCTGCTCATCGATGACGGCAGCCGTATGGTGGTGGTCGAGCCTGCGAAGATCAGCTATGCGGTCAAGGAAGAGAAGCTGACGCAGATTCATATGGCCGACGGGCAGGTGCATGTGACCCGGCAAACGCTTCAGGAGCTGGAGGAGAAGCTGATCGGGTATGCTTTTTTCCGGACGCACCGCAGCTATTTGGTCAATGTGGACCGCATTGATGAAATCGAGCCGTGGTTTAACGGGGCTTACAACGTCGTCTTGAAGGATGCCGGGCGGAGTAAAGTGCCTTTGTCCAGAGTCTCGGCCAAGGAATTGATCAAGCGGCTGCAGGGAGAGTAGCAGGTCGGGAGAGGACGCCGTTCGGGACGGCTTTTGACCGTTTGAGGGACGTTTTTTGACATTTCGCGACGAAGCGAAAGTGATCCGCACATTCCTATGCTACAATTATAAAGCGCTTACAAGTAAAAACTTGGGATCTGAAAACTTTGCAGGAGGGAAACCCAATGAAAGCACAAACCCGAAGGAATGCTTACAGCGAAATCGTACGCTCCGATACGTTCCGCAGGCTAATGGTTCAAAAGAAACGTTTTATCCTGCCGATGTCGATCTTTTTCCTCGTGTTCTACTTCGTTCTTCCGGTCCTGACCTCGTATTCTCAAGTGCTGAACACCAAAGCGGTCGGTTCGATCACGTGGGCATGGATTTTCGCTTTTGCGCAATTTATGATGACCTGGGTGCTGTGTTCGCTGTATACCCGCAAGGCGGTCCAGTTCGACGCCTTGGCCGAACAAATCAAAGACGAGTCCAAAACGAGCCTGCGGAAGGTGGGGTAGCCGATGATGAATACAGCCTTTCTCTTGTTTCTGATCATCGTGGCGGGAACGCTGGTCATTACGTATTATGCGGCCAAAAAAACGAAGACCGCCAGCGAGTTTTATACCGCCGGGGGCGGGTTGACCGGCTGGCAGAACGGTCTGGCCATAGCGGGCGACTACATGTCTGCGGCTTCCTTCCTGGGGATCGCCGGGATGGTGGCGCTGTTCGGCTTCGACGGCTTCTTTTACAGCATCGGCTTTCTTGTCGCGTACCTCGTCGTGTTGTATTTGGTCGCGGAGCCGCTGCGCAATCTGGGCAAATATACGATGGCGGATATGATTGCGGCCCGTTTCGACAACAAGAAAGTGCGGGGCGTGGCGGCGCTGAACTCGATCACGATCACGATCTTTTATATGATCGCTCAATTGGTGGGCGCCGGAGCCTTGATCAAGCTGCTGCTCGGTCTCGAATATTCGACCTCGGTCTTGATCGTCGGAGCGCTGATGACCGTCTATGTCGTCTTCGGCGGGATGACGGCCACGAGCTGGGTGCAGATCATCAAATGCGTGCTGCTGATGGCGGGAACGTTCATCATTTCGCTGATTGTGTTCGCCAAATTCGACTTCAATCTCCTTCATATGTTCGACGAGATGGCGAAGGCTACGCCGTTGAAAGAGGCCTTCTTGAATCCGGGCAACAAGTTTACGAACGGGCTTGATACGATCTCGCTCAATATGGCGCTCGTGCTCGGTACCGCGGGCCTGCCGCATATTTTGATCCGCTTTTTTACGGTAAAAGACGCTCCGACCGCCAGGAAGTCCGTGGTTGTCGCGACTTGGGTCATCGGGGTGTTCTATGTCATGACGATTTTCCTCGGCTTCGGCGCGGCTGCTTTTGTCGGGAAGGATGTCATTGTGCAGGCGAACGCGGCGGGCAACATGGCGGCACCGCTACTGGCGAAGGCGCTCGGCGGCGATTTCCTGTTCGCTTTCGTCTCGGCTGTAGCGTTCGCTACGATTCTGGCGGTCGTCGCCGGACTCGTACTCTCGGCAGCCTCGGCCTTCGCGCACGACTTTTACAGCCATATTTTGCGTAAGGGGAAGGCGACGGAGAAGGAGCAGATAAGGTCTGCGAAGCTGGCCTCCGTTGGGGTTGCGATCATTTCGATTATCCTGGCGCTGTTTGCCCAGAAGCTGAACGTTGCTTTTCTCGTCTCGCTGGCTTTCGCCGTTGCTGCGAGCGCCAATCTGCCGGTCCTCGTGTTCACCGTGTTCTGGCGCAGATTCAATACCGCCGGCGCTGTGACAGGAATGCTCGTGGGCTTGATCAGCTCGTTGATCCTGGTCATTGTCAGCCCCAACGTGTGGGACCCGGTCGCAGGGAAGGCTATTCTCGTCGGGGAGCCGCTGATTTCGCTGACGAATCCGGGCATTATCTCGATTCCGATCGGATTTTTGGGCGCCATTGCTGGAACCTTGCTTTCATCCAAACGCAACGACGAGAAGTACGATGAGATTCTGGTAAAAGCGAATACGGGCATGCAAGAGGTCGTGTGAGTTGAATCGAATAAGCGGAAATGGTTTGGGGAGTCGTGCAGGCGCACGGCTCTTTTTTCGTCAGTCCGGTTGACTTGACTTGGATACCCCTAAGGGTTTATTATATACCCTATAGGGTATTAATTACTTCATAGAAAAGGACTGATTGGCGTGCCTAAAAATATTGTCATTGTTGGCGGAGTGGCGGGCGGCGCTACGGCGGCTGCCCGATTAAGACGTTTGAACGAGCACGATTCGATCACGATGTTCGAACGCGGAGAGCATATTTCGTTTGCCAATTGCGGGCTGCCTTATTATATCGGGGGGACGATTGCGTCCCGCGACAAGCTGCTGCTTCAATCGCCGAAAGGAATGAAGGACCGGTTCGGCATCGATGTCAAGGTGCGAACGGAAGTGACGGCGATCGACCGGGCGGGCAAAAAAGTACGGGTCAAGCAACTGGACACCGGCGAAGAGGCGGAATATCCGTACGATGTTCTCGTACTATCTCCGGGGGCGAAGCCTATCGTGCCGGAAATTCCGGGCTTAGCCGAGGCGGAAGCGGTGTTTACGCTGCGAAATATTCCTGATACGGACCGGATTCACGCATGGATCAACGAGCAAAAACCGAAACATGCCGCAATTATCGGCGGTGGCTTTATTGGCGTCGAAATGGCCGAAACCCTGCGTGATCGCGGTCTTGAAGTGACAATGATGGAGCGGAACGGACAGGTGCTGGGACCGCTTGACCCCGAGATGGCCAAGCCGGTAGAACGGCATATGCGTCTCAAAGGCGTAGATCTTATGCTCGGCACGTCCGTCGTCGCCATCGAAGATCGCGGGAAAACGCTGCGCCTGTCCTCGGGGGAAGTTCTCCGGACGGATATGCTGCTGCTGGCGATCGGCGTGACGCCGGAGAGCGGATTGGCCCGCGAGGCGGGGCTTGAGCTTGGCGTGAGGGGAGCCATCCGTGTAAACGAGCGGCTGCAAACGAGCGATCCGTCCATCTACGCGGTCGGCGATGCAATCGAGGTCAAAGACCGGACGCTTGGCTTCGAAACAGTGGTGCCGCTCGCTTGGGGGGCCAATCGTCAAGGGCGGCTGGTTGGGGACGTCATTCAAGGGCGGAAAGCTTCTTACTCCGGGGCTTACGGAACGGCGATTGTCAAAGCGTTCGACCTGACCGCGGCCGTCACCGGGGTGAATGAGAAGACGCTGAACAAGCTGGGGGTTCCGTACGAGGCCATCCATATCCATCCGGCCTCTCACGCCGGGTATTATCCCGGCGCCGCGCCGCTGTCGCTCAAGCTGCTGTTCGACAAAGCAAGCGGCGTCATTTATGGCGCGCAAGCCGTCGGGCAGGACGGGGCCGACAAGCGGATCGACGTAATCTCCACGGCGATGCGCGGAGGGATGACGGCAGCCGAGCTGGCCGATCTGGAGCTGGCGTACGCGCCGCCGTATTCGTCGGCCAAGGACCCGGTTAATATGGCGGGATACGTTGCATCCAACGTGATGGAAGGCTTGGTCGAGACGATGCAATGGCACGAGGCGGATGCGTATGTCGAGGGCGGTGGACTGCTCGTTGACGTTCGGGATGAAGTCGAACGGATGGCGGGCTACATTCCGGGTTCGGTCTGCATTCCGCTGAACGATTTGCGCAACCGGCTGCACGAGCTGCCGGTCCAGCATCCGATTGTCGTCTCGTGCCAGGTCGGCTTGCGGGGCTATGTCGCGGCCCGGCTTCTTCAGCAGCACGGGTACCGGGTGCGCAATTTGGATGGGGGCTACAAGACGTATGCCGCGATGGCTGACGAGCCGTCCCTTCCGCCCCCCGGGACGGGCAGCGGTCCGTCGGTACCGGTCGATTCCCCGATCCCGGCTTCTGCGGTTCAAGTCCAGGTCCAAGTCGACGCTTGCGGATTGCAGTGTCCGGGCCCTATTATGAAAGTATACGAAGCGGTCCGGCAATTGGCGCCGGGAGAACGGCTCGAAGTCAAGGCCACCGATTTCGGATTCGCCGCGGATATTGCCAAATGGTGCGAAAAAACAGGCAATCCGCTGGAGACGGTCGAATCTTCGCCCGAAGGCGTGCGGGCGGTACTCATTAAAGGAGCGGAAGCCGCAATGCAGCAATCCGTCCCGGCTGCGTCCAAAAACGGCGCAACCATGGTCGTGTTCAGCGGTGATCTGGACAAGACGATCGCCGCCTTCATCATCGCTTCAGGAGCCGCGGCGATGGGCAAGCCGGTCACGATGTTTTTCACCTTCTGGGGCTTGAACGTGCTGCGCAAGGCCGGAGCCCCGGCCGTCAAGAAGGACGGTATGGAGGCGATGTTCGGGATGATGATGCCTAAAGGCACGGCCGCCCTTCCTTTGTCCAAGATGAACATGGGAGGTCTTGGCGCCAAAATGATTCGCCGCGTCATGCAGGACAAAAATGTCGATTCGCTGGAAGCCTTGATGGGCAATGCGATCCGGTCCGGCGTCAGGCTGGTCGCATGTACGATGAGCATGGATATTATGGGCATCCGCAAGGAAGAATTAATCGACGGTATCGATTATGCCGGCGTAGCGACTTATTTGGGCGATGCCGAGGATTCGGGCTTGAATTTGTTTATTTAGAAGAGGTGAGTCGGTGTGGAATACGATAATGCGGTCAAAAACCGGTTGAAGCGGATCGAAGGCCAGATTCGCGGAGTGCTCGGCATGATGGAAGAAGGAAAAGATTGCAGAGACATCATAACGCAGCTGTCAGCGATAAGGACGGCCGTGGACCGGACGATCGGCACGGTCATCGGGGCGAATCTGGAGCATTGTATCCGGGAGGAGCTGGAAAAAGGCAACTCGCCCGATCAAGTGATCCAAGAGGCAGTGCAGCTACTGGTTAAGAGCCGATAGGATAAGGGTCTGGCCTGACCGTCCATGACCGTTCACTGCGGCGTTTGACTGGCACGGCATCAAGGGGCACGGACTGCCCCTGCTCTGCGCTTGTCGAGAAGCGGGCTAGTACTGCTAGCCCTCTCTTGGACATAAAAAGCAAAAGCCTGCATTCGCGAAAAAAAGCACATCCAACTGGCTGTGCTTCTTTTCGATCGTTGCGAAAGCCCTCTTATTTTTCCGAAGCGCGCTTATAGGTGCCCAGCAATTGCTCAATATGCTTCGTCACATATCCGACATGCTTGTTGTCCCGGGTCAACCGGCTTGCCATAATGCCGCCTTCGATCGAGGAGAAGACGAAGGAAGCCACCGATTCGGTATCCATGTCGGCTCTGAATTCCCCATCGACTATCCCCTGCTGCAAAATGCTTTGTAGAAACGACAGCATTCCGTTGTAAGCGGTCAGCGCGTGTTCGCGGATGCTGGGGTACGAAAGATCGCTTTCTACGGCGGTATTTAAAAAGGGGCACCCGCCTTGGAGCGGAGGATGATGAACGGCATCGCGGTATACGCCGCACATCGCCACTATTTTCGCCGTAGCGGTCTTGGAGCCTTGCATCGCCGCCGAAAAATGTTCCCACAGCACCTTCCCCGCATATTCGAACGCTGCAAAAGCAATTTCGTCTTTATTGGAGAAATTGCGGTAAATCCCGCCTTTGGTCAAGCCGGTCGCTTCCATAATATCCTGTATCGTTGATCCGGAGTATCCCTTTTGATTAAACAGCAACGCGGATTTTTTAATGATATGGGCCTTCGTTTGTTCGCCTTTACGCATGGACAGGTTCCTTTCTCGCCTTATCGTTGTGCGGATTTCAAGGGCTCTCTTGCTCGTACATATATTGTAACATTTTATAAGTGAATGATAGTACATGGTGATATATAATAAAAAAAGAAACCGGACGGTCCGGTTTTTCATTTTGGAAAGGAGGGCAGCTTGCATGGGAAAACTAAGGAGCAGGAGCAAGTCGCTGTACCTGCTGATGATCGTCGTTGCGGTCGTTTATATGCTTTACGTGACGTATGTTAATTTCATTCATGACCCGCAAGCGACTGAATTTCTGAGTCATAAAACCGGATTGAAACGTCCCGTCGTTCTCCCGGTCTGGTTAAATGTGATGTATGTTCATATTGTTTTCGCCTGCGTGGCCATGATCGCGGGGGCCATTAACTTTTCAACGAAAATATTGAGTAACCACCGGAGGCTGCACCGGGTAAACGGCTATTTGTACCTCCTGTCCGTTGCGGTAGTCGTCCTTACTTCCGGCTATATGGCCCCGTTCTCGACCGGGGGAAAAATCAACAGCATCGCGTTTAATGTGATGAATCTTATTTTCATGGGATTGACCATCGCAGCGATTGTGCAAATCAAACGAAAAAAGGTCGAAAGCCATCGGAAATGGATGGTTCGCAGCTACGCTTTTTGCTTCACGAATATGTTCATCCATATGATCACCTTTGTTTTGCATAACGGGTTCGGCGTCGAATATGCGCTCAGCTATACGCTGGGAGTCTACGGTGCGCTAGTGCTGAACTTCGCGTTGGCCGAGATCGTCATCCGCTGTATTTATACCAAACCTGCGGCCATTGTGCCGCAAGGAAGCAGGAAAGGTAAGGTCACGATCTGACGATCGGCTATTTTGCCAGAAAAAAAGCGCCATCCAACGGACGGTGCTTTCTTCTTTTCATAACCACGTTTCAATTGCGGTTCTTCTCATCTTTCCATTGCTGTTCCGTACCCACGAAAAAAACATTGACCGAGAGTTGTTCCGTAGTGCCTTTTGAGGTTAGAATGTTTTTCGTTCCCATCCCTTGGCCGCGTATCATGTCAAGCTCAATTTTGTTACGGTTCCCTTTCTCGTCGAGATAATAAAATTTCATTCCTCCCGATGTTGGAGAATCCGATGTATTCAAAATCCCCGTGCGAGGAATGAGATGGACATATTCCTTTCCCTCGCGAAGCAGCGGAGGGCTGCTTCCAATAACAACTGCAGCAATGGAGATTGCAAAAAAAACGACAAGATAAAGCACATACAATTTCTTCAACAAACAGGCTCACCGCCAGCCGGGCCGGAGGTCTGTTCGACGAATCGGAGGAATTCTCGCATCGCGTAGGAAACGTAGCGCTCCTTGTTCCAAATGACGACGAGATTCCACGGAATCACCGGATTCGTCATCGGCAGCACCCGGACGTCCGGGTTCACGATCTTGGAGCAGATCGCTTCGGGCAGCAGGGCGACGCCCAGTTCGGCGGCGACCATCTCCACAAGCAAATCCCATTGGGAGCTTTCGTGCGCGATGAACGGATGAAAGCCGGCCTGGTGGCACGCTTCGAGCACGTGATGGCGGACGCCGAAGCCTTTGGCGAACATGAGGAACGGCTCCCGGCCCAGGTCGGCTAGCTTCACCGGGGAACGCTCCGCCAGCGGGTGCGACCGATGGAGCACCAACGCCAATTGCTGCCTAATAAAGGGCATCGTCCCGAAACCGGCTTTCTCGTCCGGGGAGATGACGACGCCCAAATCGATCGATCCGTTCAGAACCAGTTGCTCGATGCTTTTGGCGCCTTCTTCGACCATCTCGAATTGAAGACGGGGATACAGCTTCTGAAACGGCGCGACGACGCGCGGGAAAAAAACGGAGCTGATCACGGGAGGGAGCCCGATCGTAAGCGTTCCGGTCTTGAGCTGGGAGACGTCGTCGAGCGTAATATACAGGTCGTTCACCGCTTGAAGGATGTGATGGATTTGTTGGATCGCCGCGCTGCCCGCATCGGTTAGCTTGACCTGCTTGCCCGAACGGTCGAACAACGTAACGCCCAGCTCTTCTTCCATGCTCCGAACCAGCTTGCTTAACGTCGGCTGCGTCATATGAAGCGCTTCCGCGGCTTTGGTGAAATTTTGTAGTTTGGCGACCTCAAGAAGATAAGTCAAGTTTCGCAAATCCAAAAAACTCATCTCCACCTATAATTTTTTGGCATCGTTGCTATTCGATGTATGAATTTTACCTCGTTACGTTCCCCATTGTAAACTGGAATAGCCGCAAGAACTTCCAATTTCGGGATACAAAATTTCCAAAACAAAGCAGCTTCGACAACCCGGTAGCTGATTTTTTGTAATCGCTATCTTTGGAAGCGTTTGAAATGTATTCATCTTAGAGGGGGAAAGAGGAAAAGCACGAGATGATCATCGAAGTTCTGGCCATAGTGTTCGCCTTGGGATTACTCATGTTTTTTGCTTACCGGGGCTATCCGGTCATTGTATTTGCTCCGATTTTCACCTTGCTGGCCGTCGTCATCTTGGGCAATGCGCTCATGACCAGCTATACGGAAACGTATATGACGAACGCGGCCAGCTGAACGATCTGGCAAAAACCCGTCAGGTGCCGCTGGAGCGGGTGCTGGAAGAAGTTATTTACCCGCTCGTCCCGCAAAAGCGGCTGCTGTCGGTCGAAGAAATCGCCGAATTCGCCATGCCGATCGCCAACGACAAAATGAAGGGCGTCACCGGAGCATCGCTGCTGATCGACGGAGGTTACACCGCGCAATAAACCATAACGAAGGAGGAGAGGACATGGGTACAAGTAAAGTGATGGACTCCATGACGGAAGCTGTACGGGATATTCGAGACGGAGCCGTTCTGATCGTCGGCGGCTTCGGGCTGTGCGGTATTCCGGAGCATCTGATCGCGGCATTGAGGGAGCAGGGGACGAAGGATTTGACCGTCGTCAGCAACAACTGCGGCGTCGACGACTGGGGGCTGGGGCTGCTGCTGGCCAACCGGCAAATTAAGAAAATGGTGTCCTCCTATGTGGGGGAGAACAAAACGTTCGAGAAGCAGTTCTTGAGCGGTGAGCTGGAGGTCGAACTGGTGCCGCAGGGCTCGCTCGCGGAACGGATTCGGGCAGGCGGCGCGGGGATTCCGGGCTTTTACACGGCGACCGGCGTCGGGACTCCGGTTGCGGATGGCAAGGAGCACAAGACGTTCGACGGGCGGACGTACCTGCTGGAGCGGGCGATTGTCGGGGATTTTGCGCTGGTCAAAGCTTGGAAGGCCGATCCGATGGGGAATCTCGTCTTCCGCAAAACGTCGCGCAACTTCAATCCGATGGCCGCCGCCGCGGGCAAAATTACGATTGTGGAAGCGGAAGAGGTCGTCGGCGTCGGGGAGCTGAACCCGGACGAGATTCATACGCCGGGTATTTACGTGCAGCGCGTTGTACGGGGCGGAAGCTACGAGAAACGGATCGAGCGGTTAACGGTCCGCAGCGTCTAAAAAAGGAGGGTTCCACATGAGCGATAGCCGAACCAAAATTGTGAAACGGGCTGTTCAGGAAATTCAGGACGGCATGTATGTGAATTTGGGCATCGGGATGCCGACGCTGGTCGCCGACGAAATTCCGGCTGAGCTGAGCGTCATGCTGCACTCGGAGAACGGGCTGCTGGGGATCGGGCCTTATCCGAAGCAGGGCGAGGAAGACCCGGACCTGATCAATGCCGGGAAAGAAACGGTCACGGCAATTCCGGGCGCTTCGTATTTCGACAGCGCCGAGTCGTTCGCGATGATTCGCGGCGGGCATATCGATCTGGCGATTTTGGGCGGGATGGAGGTTTCCGAAGGGGGCGATCTGGCCAACTGGATGATTCCCGGCAAAATGGTCAAAGGCATGGGCGGCGCGATGGATCTGGTGAACGGAGCCAAGCGGATCGTCGTCATTATGGAGCATGCCAACAAGCACGGGGAAGCGAAAGTGAAAAAGGAGTGCACGCTCCCGCTGACCGGCCAAGGCGTCGTACATCGGCTCATTACGGACCTCGCCGTCTTCGATTTTACCGATCAAGGGATGGTGCTGGTGGAATTGCTGGGCGGCGCAGGGCTGGACGAGGTGCGGGCGAAAACGGAAGCTTCGTTTACGGTCGATCCCCGGCTGGCGGAGGAATTGGGCGGCGCTTGACTATATATGTCTGTTTAACAAAGCTTGGAGGAGGTTCACATGAACAACGATGCGGTGATCGTAAGCGCCGTCCGTACGGCGATCGGTGGGTTTCAAGGGGCGCTGTCGGGCATTCCCGCCACGGAGCTTGGCAGCCTCGTGATCAAGAATGCGCTGGAGCGGGCGGGCGTCAGCGAGGAGCAGGTCGATGAGGTGATCATGGGCAACGTGCTGCAGGCGGGGCTCGGACAAAATCCGGCGCGCCAAGCGTGGCTGAAAGGCGGCTTTTCCCATGCGGTGCCTGCGGTGACGGTGAACAAGGTGTGCGGCTCCGGCCTCAAGGCCGTCATGCTGGCAGCGCAAAGCGTGCGGCTGGGCGATGCGGATATCGTCGTGGCGGGCGGCATGGAAAATATGAGCCAAGCGCCGTACTTACTGGAAGGCGCTCGCTCTGGCCTTCGCATGGGCGACGGGAAGCTGGTCGACTCGATGGTTCGGGACGGACTGTGGTGCGCCATGTGCGATATCCATATGGGGATCACGGCGGAAAATATCGCGGACCGGTACGGGCTTACCCGTGCGGAGCAGGACGAATTTGCCGCTTGGAGCCAACAAAAAGCGGAACAGGCGATCCAGTCGGGACGTTTTCGGGACGAGATCGTCCCCGTGCCGATTCCGCAGCGAAAAGGCGATCCGGTCGTTTTCGATACTGACGAGCATCCGCGCTACGGCACGACGGCGGAAACGCTCGGCAAGCTTCGTCCTTCGTTCCGCAAGGACGGCACCGTGACCGCCGGGAACGCGTCGGGCATCAACGACGGAGCGGCCGCGCTGGTCGTCATGTCGGCAGCTCGGGCGGGGCAGCTCGGACTGAAGCCACTGGCACGGATCAGAGGCTATGCGCACGCGGCTTTGGACCCTTCGGTCATGGGACTTGGTCCTGTGGAGGCAGTCCGCAAGCTGCTTGGTAAAACCGGCGTGTCGATGGACGACATCGACCTGATGGAGCTGAACGAAGCGTTCGCGGCCCAATCGCTTGCGGTCGGACGGGACCTCGGCGTGCCGCGGGAGAAGCTGAACGTGAACGGCGGCGCCATCGCGCTCGGCCATCCGATCGGAGCCAGCGGCGCGCGCGTGCTCGTCACGCTGCTTCATGAGCTGACCAAGCGCGGCGGGAAGCTCGGCCTCGCGGCGCTGTGCATCGGCGGGGGGCAAGGGGTTGCGATGCTGGTGGAGCGGGAGGCGTAACGGCTAACACGATACGGTTTTAAAGCGTAAAAAGAGGAGTACGCAGGGGAGCGGCTCCTCTTTTTCATATGATGTTTGCGGTCTCCGTCTCGGGGATCGGCGGACTCAAGCGGCCGGACCAACTCCCTTATATTGACGGCTTCCCAGGGGGAATATAGGACTACCCGGAATTTGCAAGCCCGGTCATTCCCGACGGTTCGTCAAGCTTGCTCCGAGTATTCCCTGACAAGCCAACATTCGCTAGCGAAAAATGTTGAAACAAAAAGTTCAAAAATAGTTCTTAATGTTCTACCAGTTTTAACCATTTTGGGCTAAAATTAAATTACAACTTGTAAGATGGTGGAGCAGCTCTTCGAAAGGAGGAGGCTGTAAATGGATTTATTTCAGGCTCTTTCTGTTCTATTCGCGTTCGGAATGTTTATAATTACATTGTTGAGTTATATTGAAAAGAGGAAATAATCCGCTTGGTTCTTGTTTTGGTGTGAAACCATATTGAGAAACATCCGCCAATTACAAGTTGATTGTATGAGTTGGATCATCCGATCTGACTCATCTTTTTTGAGAAAAGACATAAATTCTTTTTGGGAAACAAGCTTCGGTATGAAGCTTTTTTCATTGTTGTTTAGGAAATTATGATTTTTGTTGCTTGTGGACAAAGTGTGCATAAAGTTGGGGATAAGTGTTTTGTTGGGGCAACTTCCAGATTAAAGAGGATTTTGGTGAGTTATGTCGAAATTTACTTCTCACATTCGTCTATCATCCGCCAAAAGGGAGCTGCCTTCATGAGACTTCGAAGCGTCAAAGCCAAAACGTTTCTCTTGTTTATGCCAGCCGTGCTTGTTTTGTTTGCTGCCGTCCTGGTCGCCGCTTATGTTTATGCCAAGGGAATCATTCTCGATCAGAGCAGATATGGCATGAACGAGCAATTGAAGAGCATCTCGAACGATATCGATACCCGGCTTGTTGCGCATACGAGGCTGCCGGAGATGATCGCCCATACGATCGAGGACACGTATACGAAGCTTACGCTTCAGGATTACCAGTCCATGACGAAGGGCGAGTTGAGCGTGAACGGGGAGACGTTCGGCGTCGGGATTTTTTTCGCAGAGGGTGCATATAACCCGAAAACAAAATACTTTTCCACGTATGCTTTTCGGGATAAGGACAGCCTCAAATCGACGGAAGAATACAACAATGCCGGCAACGATTATATGAGCCAAAATTGGTACAAGGCCGCCGTTAATCAAAAGGATGCCGTTTATACCGATCCGTACTACGACAAAGTTACAAAGGTGCCTATGGTGACCGCGTCGGTTCCCATCTATAATGCCGGGAAACAGTTTATCGGCGTGACGACAGGCGATATCGATCTGTCCACGCTGCAAAAGACCGTGGCGGACATGAAGGTCGGGACCACGGGCTGGGCATTACTTATACATAAGGACGGCACTTATTTGGCCGGTCCGGAGCAAGATAAGGTGATGAAGACCAAGCTGCAGCAGGACCCCAATGCCACATTGGCCGCTTTAGGTCAAGAGCTGCTGCAAAACAAAAACGGAAACACGACGTATACAAGCGCCAATGGCGTGAACCACGTTTTCTATAAAGAAATTCCGAGGACGAACTGGATTCTCGCGGTCATCAAGCCGGACAAGGAATTGACGGAGCCGCTTACGCAGTTGCTGTTTAAGCTCTGCCTGATCGGATTGGCGGGGATTCTGTTGATTGCGGCGGTCATTCTGGTGTACAGCCGCGGGATTACCACCCAAATCGCCAAGCTGAACAAGCTGTCCGAGAAGCTGGCCGCTGGGGATTTCACGCATCACATTGCCGTCACGAGCCAAGATGAATTCGGGCAAATGTCGGAGCATTTCAACCGGGCGACCGGCGAGCTCAGACAGATGCTGAATAAGGTGTCCGAGCATACGCTGCACGCCGCGTCCACCTCCGAGCAGTTGTCCGCCAGCGCCGAGCAGACCAGCAAAGTGACGGAAAACATTGCCACAACGATTCAAGAGGTGGCGACGGGCGCCGATGTGCAGCTTCGGGGAGCGGAGGAAACCGTCCGGGCGATGGATGAGCTGACGCTTGGGATTCAGCGTATTGCCGAGTCGTCTTCCTTAGTCCGCGATTCCTCTGAAGAAACGACGGCGAAAGCTTCGGAGGGCAATGAGAAAATTCAGGAAGCGGTAGTTGGCATGAATCAGGCGAACGAGAACGCCAAGCAGTTGGCCGACGTCATCCGACAGCTCAACGCACGCTCCCAGGAAATCGGTAAAATCATGGAAGTGATCACGGGGATCAGCAACCAAACGAACCTTCTTTCGCTGAACGCGGGGATTGAAGCGGCGAGGGCCGGGGAACACGGCAAAGGGTTTGCCGTGGTGGCCCATGAGATCCGCAAGCTGTCCGAGCAAACGAAGCAATCCGCCGAGCAGGTCGGGCACTTGATCGACCAAATCCGGAGCTATGCCGCAGAGGCCGCTGCCTCGGTGGACACGGGTGCCGTGGAGATGGAGCGGGGGACCCGCTTGGTCGGGGAAGCGGGCGAGGCGTTCCAAGCCATTCTGCATCATATTCATGCGATGGACGATCAGATCCAAGAGGTTTCCGCCGCTTCCCAGCAAATGTCCGCCAGTTCCGAGCAGGTGAACGCAACGACGCAGGAGCTGTCCCGGATTGCAAGGGAGGCCGCGGCCAATGCGCAGCATGTAGCTGCCTCCAGCGAGGAGCAGCTCGCGTCGATGGAGGAGATTGCCGCATCATCCGAATCGCTGACCCTCATGGTCGAGGAGCTTCGGGAATTGATGTCCCGGTTTAAGGTGTGATTCTGCGGGTGAGACGCCGCTAAAGGCTTGATGTGAATTAGACGTGCGGATATACAAAATAATACAAGCACAAAAAGCATAAAAATAGGCTGCCTTAGGCAGCCTATTCGTTTTATTGCGGATTATTTTTTCACCGGCAGCCACGCTCCTTTGTCGAGGGATTTTCTTTGTTCCGATGAAGTGTTAAAATCAAGATTGCTTAAAAATCGAAATACCGTTTTCCGGATCGCCAAAAGTCTGAAAACGATACTCGAAAAGGAGTGTTCCGGAATGTCGTACAAACTCGAAGTGGCGTTCGGCCCGGCTAACGAGCTTTTGAATAGCCTCCATACGTATCTTTGCAAAAAATTTTATAAAAAAACCGACCTCGGCTCCGAATGGGCCAGGCAAACGGAGCAGAAGCTCAACAAAACGCTCGCCTCGGCGCTGGCTGAAACCGAAATTTCGGCGGAGTGGAAGCTGATGTATTTATTGCTGCACCTGTGTCCGCATAAGGAAAACGCGGAGCGCTTCTTAGCCTGGTTCGAACGGATGACGGCGGGCGACATGTACGAACTGCTGGCCCCGTATATGAGCTCATTCCCCGGAGAGCTTGGGGCGATCCGTGACCGATGGCTGTCCCTGCTATCCGAATGGAACCGGCAGTACTTCGTCGGGACCGACCCCAAGCTGCTGGAATGGCTGAGCGAGGACGCCGCAAGCAGACGCGCGCGGATCGGAACGCTGCCGCCGGACGCGCTGGCCGAGCAGATCACGAACGGGCTGTATTTCGAGCCGGGGGCCGAGTGTGAAAAACTTGTATTGTCGCCGCAGTATCATTTTCAACCGGCCAACATCATTTATACGTTCGGCGGCTTGACCGTTTGCCAGTATGCCGTCGACGGCTCCTACGACGACCTGGCCGACGAGCCGTCCCGCCGCCTGTACCGCCAGCTTCGCAGCCTCAGCGAAAAAAGCCGCCTCCGCATCCTGCGCTATTTGAACGCCGGACCGCGCAGCTTTACCGAAATCGTGCGCTATATCGGCATTTCCAAAGGCATTACAGATCTTAGCCGAGAAAGCCCTTGCCTTTAGGCATGGGATGAATCGCTTAGGACAAGGGCTGTCTTTAGACAGCTTCATTGTCCTACATTGTTTCATGTTGTTGCAGTTTTTAGGTTTAAACTGACGCAATCGGTGTATGGGATAACAATATAGAAGAACGACAACAACCGTATCACTCATCAACTATCATTTTGTGTGGTAAAATTGAAAGGTACGACCTCGCGATGTTTGCGTCAAGAATTTAAGCATTTGGTGCATCTACCAAGCCTTTGGACACGTTCGTATTTTGTCAGCACGGCAGGGAATGTTTCGAGCGAAACCAAGGGGGTGAAGCCATGCAAACCATAACCGTTCAAATTCGAATATTCCCAAACGATGTTTCTCTGCTGAAGGAGATGGGGGACGAATACATCAAAACGGTCAATCTCCTCACCGAACAAGCGGAAGCATCGGGTACCTTTCCGAAGCTCACCTCCAAGGATGTCGATGCCAAACTTCCATCCGCAGTAAAGAACCAAGCCATTCGAGATGCGCGAAGCATTCATAACAAGACGAAAAAGCAAGGAAAACGTCCGATTCTCAAGCGCAGAGCCTACTACGTCAATAACCAGAACTATTCACTTGGGGACCATAGCGTTGCATTTCCTGTGATGTTGGATGGGAACGTACAGCGGCTCAAGATTTCGGCTCATGTAATGGAACGCGAACAGCGGTTGCTATCCAGCGGCAAGCTTGGTCTCTTAAAAGTGGTTGAGAAGTCGGGCAAGTGGTACGTACAAATTTCTGTTGAAAGAAAGACAGAACAAGCAACCGGCGATGTCATAATGGGCATTGACTTGGGCTTAAAAGTCCCTGCCGTTGTTGTCACCTCAACAGGGAAGACGAAATTTGTTGGCAACGGCAGACAGAACAAGTACATACGCCGCAAATACAAAGAGCGCAGAAGAAAGATGGGCAAGTTAAAGAAGCTGTCTGCGATCCGTAAGCAAGAAAATAAAGAACATCGCTACATGAAAGACCAAAACCACAAAATCAGCCGTAGGATTGTGAATATGGCGATCGAAGAACAAGTATCGGTCATCAAGCTGGAGAAGCTGACGAACCTTCGTCAAACGACAAGAACAAGTCGTAAAAACACAAAAAACTTGCATAACTGGACGTTCCATCAATTGCAAACGTTTATCGCATACAAAGCGGCATTGGCCGGGATTAAAATCGTCGAAGTCAATCCTGCCTACACCTCTCAAACGTGTCCAAGCTGCGAGAAACGGAACAAGGCAAAGGACCGAACGTATCAATGTTCGTGCGGGTATCGCGCACACCGCGACAGGGTTGGAGCGATCAACATCCTGCGCCAACCTGTGATAGATGGTAACAGTCTATCAGCCTAGATAGCTATACGCTCTGATCTAGGATGAGCTAATGAGCTAGCTCTTAACTTAGCAGTCTGCACAAAACAGAAATGGCCTGCGTGCGTTAACTAGCTAAGAATCCCACGGCTTTAGCCGTGTCGGAGCTCAAGCACGACCATATTTTCAATCTCCGTTCCGCCGGTCTGCTGCGCGCTCACATGTCTGGAGAATCAGCCGTAGCTTACAGCCTGCGGAAGGAGGCGATCGGCGGGCTGCAAGAATCTCTGCTGGGCTATCTGCTCGCCGATTGACGGCAACCCACACCCGGCGGGTGCCTTGGGCGCGAACCTTGCGATGACGCATCGGAAGGTTCTTTGGCGTTTCCGAATTTGAAGCCAACTCCCCCACAAAAAAATGCCCTCTGTTGGGCCCCCCTCCGACATTATACCAGTTCAACTTCCAGCAGCTTTTCTTAGGAACTTTTTCGTGGGCCAAGGTCTTCTTTTTATTCGCTCATCGTCATAAATTCTTTGTATAAAGAAAATTTTTATTGTTCTCCATTTACAGAACTAACCAAACTGTCTATAATGATGCTTATTCACAGTAAATCATACTATACATATCGGAATTATAAATTTAAAAGGGAACTGGAACTATTTCCTGCTTCCCGATCATGCCGGAGGGGATCATCCATGAAGAAAAGAAAAGCTTTGACGCTGTCCGTATCGGCGCTTGTCGCCTGCTCGCTGCTTCTGTCCGCTTGCAGCGGACAAGATGCGGCGGCGCCAAGCGGAGGCGGCGATGCCAAAGGCACGGAAACCACAGGAACGCCGAGCCCAAGTCAGAGCGGCGTGACCGGCATCAAGGACGGCCTGATACCGGCCACCGACAAATCGAAAGTGCCGGAGGCCGCGAAGAAGCGCACCAATACGTTCGTCGTCTCGCTCACCGAGCCGGGCGGTATTTTCAACCCGTACTTTTATCAGAACGGCTACGACGGCAACGTCAACTCCGTCCTGTTCGCCCAGCTCGTGGACATCGACAAGAACGGCAAGCCGATTCCCGGGATGGCGGAGAAGTGGGAGCTGTCGGACGACCAACTGACGTATACATTCAAGCTGCGCGCCGGGCTTACATTTAGCGACGGCTCGCCGCTTACGGCCGACGATGTCGCCTTCACGCTGACGCTGCTGCACGACCCTGCGTACGACGGGCAAACCGACATTGCCCAAGCCGTCGTCAAAGGAGGCAAGAGCTACAAAGAGGGCAAAGCCGCGACGGTCGAGGGCATCCAAGTCGTCGATCCGCAGACGATCAAGATTACGACGGACAAGGTCAACGCGCAAGCCTTGTACCTTCTTGGCGGACAGGTGCTGTCCAAAGCGTATTACGGCAAAGACAACAAGCCCGGCAAGCTCGACTCCATTAAGCAGCTGCACGGCAAGCCGCTCGAATCGGGCCCGTACAAGCTGGATAAGTTCGTTCCGGGGCAGGAAGTCCGGTTCGTGGCCAACCCGAATTTTTATAAAGGCAAACCGACCGTCGAGCACTTCATCTACAAAACGACGGAAGGCGACGCCACCCAGTTTTTCCAAACCGGCGAGACGGATTACTCCGGCTTGACGGGCAACCAGGATAACATGGAGCTGCTCCAGTCGCTCGGCTTTGCCAATATCGATGTCTATACGGCCAGCTCGTACTCGTACATCAAGTTCAACCACTCCAAGCCGTATTTCAAAGACAAGCGGGTAAGGCAGGCGTTCATCTACGGGCTGGATCGTCAAAAAATCGTCGACACCATTTACCAAGGCTACGGGCAGGTGGCGAACGTGCCGGTGTCCCCGATCTCTTGGGCGTACACGGAAGAGGGCGTCAATCCGTATCCGTTCGACCCGGAGAAAGCGAAGAAGCTGCTGGACGAGGCCGGCTGGAAGCCGGGCAAGGATGGCATTCGCGAGAAAGACGGACAGCGTCTGTCGCTGCGCTATTTCGGCTCCAAAGGGAAAGTAACCGATATTTTGATCCCCATTGCCAAAGAAAACTACAAAGCGATCGGCATCGATTTCCAAACCGAATTAATGGATTACAACGCACTGCTGGCGAAAACGAAAAAAGGCGAGCACGATCTCGTTTCGTTCTCGACGGCGATTCTGATCGACCCGGACGACGGCGTGCAATCGTTCAACTCGAAATATAAAGGCAGCTTCACGGACACGAATGGCTACACGAATCCGAAGGTCGATGAGCTTGTGGCCAAAGCGGCCGGCACGCTCGATATCGAGAAGCGGAAGCAGGCCTACAAGGAGCTGTACAAAGAGCTCAGCGACGACCCGCCGTACCTTCTGCTGAACTACCGCAAAATACTCGGCGCTTCGAACAGCCGGATCACAGGGCTTGAGCTGAACGGCTTCAACAGCGTGAATTCCAGCCTGCCGACGGTCCGCATCGAGCCGTAACCGTGATTTTACGCCCAGCCGGTCAAGGCTGGGCTCACTTTCTTGGGGGGACGATCATGAAATCGTATATCGTTCGCAGGCTGCTTTTGATGATTCCGATGCTGTTTGGGGCGTCGCTGCTTATTTTTGTCGTGTTCGCGCTGACGCCGGGGGATTTCGTGGATACGAATCCGAAGCTGACGCTTGAGCGGGCGCAGGAGCTTCGGGCCCTTTACGGGTTGGATAAGCCCGTGCTGGAGCGCTATTTTATTTGGCTTGGCAACTTGGTAACGGGCAACCTCGGTTACTCGATGCAGTATCAGGAGCCGGTGTCGGACCTTCTAAGCAAGTTCATTTGGAACTCGTTCCTGATCGCGCTGGTGTCGATGGTTTTGACGTGGACGATCGCGCTTGTCGTCGGTGTGCTCTCGGCCGTGAAGCAGTATTCCTGGTTCGACGGGCTGGTGACGATCGCTGTGTTCGCGGCGATGTCGTTCCCGTCCTTCTTCCTCGGGCTCCTGATGATCAAAGTGTTCGCGGTGGACCTTGCCTGGTTTCCGGTCGGGGGCATCACGAATACGGGCAGCCAAACCGCAGGCTGGCCCCGCGTTTGGGAAGTGGCGCACCATATGATCCTGCCCGTGACGGTGCTGACGCTGCTGAGCGTCGGGTCGCTTACGCGGTATTTCCGCACGAACATGCTGGAGGTGATCCGCCGGGATTTCGTCCGGACCGCCCGGGCCAAAGGCTTGAAGGAGCGGGTCGTGCTGTTCAAGCACGCGCTGCGCAATGCGCTGCTTCCGGCGATAACGCTGCTCGGCTTCGAGCTGCCGGGGCTGTTTGCAGGCGCGATCATTACGGAGAAAATCTTTCATTGGCCGGGCGCCGGGTACATTTATTTCGGGGCGCTTAGCGTACGGGATTATCCCGTGCTGATGGGCTTCACCATGTTTCTCGCGCTGCTGACAGTGCTCGGCAATTTGCTCGCGGATCTGCTCTACGGGGTGGCCGACCCCCGGATTCGGTTAAAGTAGGGGGACGTCATGATGATCGATGCAAAAAGAACGCCCGGTCCCGGATGGCCCGGCGCTGCGGTGCCTGCCCGGAAGAGCGCGGCGGATTCGCCGTGGAGGCAAGCCGCGCGTCGGCTGCGCAAAAACAAGCTGGCTTTGATCGGCCTGGCGTTTTTGGTGTTTATGATTTTGTTTTGCTTTCTCGGACCTTATTTGTCGCCTTATGCGAACGGCAAGGTCGATGTGGCCCGGATCAACAAGCCGCCCAGTGCGCTGCACTGGCTTGGGACGGACAATCTGGGCCGGGACGTGCTGACCCGGCTGATGCAGGCCGGACGCATCTCGCTGACCGTCGGCGTGGCCTCGGTCGTGTTGTCGGTGGCGGTCGGTTCGGTGCTCGGCGCGCTCGCCGGCTTTTACCGCGGGATCGTCGATCAAGTCATTATGCGTTTCGCCGACGTGCTGCTGACCATTCCGAGCCTTCCGCTACTCATTATTATGGGAGCAATCATGTCGGAGTGGAAGGTGCCGTCGGACTACCGGATTTATATCGTCATGCTGATGCTGAGCTTCTTGGGCTGGCCGGGCTTGGCGCGGCTCGTCCGCAGCGAGCTGCTGGTGCTGCGGGAGCAGGCGTATATGCAGGCGGCAGAAGCGCTGGGGCTGCGGGACCGGCGCAAAATGTTCCGGCATCTGCTGCCGAACACCGTGCCGACCCTGATCGTGGTCGCTACGCTGCATGTCGCGGGCGCGATTATCAGCGAATCGACGCTCAGCTTCCTCGGACTGGGCGTCGTTCCGCCGACGCCGTCCTGGGGGAATATGCTCGATGCGGCGAACTCGCTCATCGATTTCCAGAAGCGGCCATGGGTGTGGATTCCGCCGGGCGTGGCGATTTTGACCACCGTCATCGCCATCAACCTGCTTGGCGATGCGCTTCGGGACGCGCTCGATCCCCGATTGAAAGGAAGGTAAACGGCGTTGAACAAAACACTCGTTGAATTCAAACACGTACATACGTATTTTCATACGGAGTCCGGCGTCGTCAAGGCGGTCAACGATGTCAGCTTCCGCATTCGGGAAGGGGAGACGGTCGGCATCGTCGGCGAATCGGGCAGCGGCAAGAGCGTCACGGCACTGTCGCTTATGCGGCTGGTCGCCGATAACGGGAAGATCGAAAGCGGAGCCGTCGAGATGGACGGCCGCGACCTGCTCTCCCTGAAGCCCGAGGAGATGCGGAGACTTCGCGGCAGCGAGCTCGCGATGGTGTTTCAGGAGCCGATGTCGTCCCTCAATCCGGTGCTGACGATCGGGGAACAGTTGATGGAGCCGTTTATGGAGCATCGGCTGCTCAGCCGCAAGGAAGCGAAGACGGAAGTCCTCTCGCTGATCGGCAAAGTCGGCATTCCCGACGCGGCGCGCGTGTTCGCCGCCTATCCCCACGAACTGAGCGGCGGCATGCTGCAGCGGGTCATGATTGCTTCGGCGCTCGCGTGCAGTCCGAAGCTGCTCATCGCCGACGAGCCGACGACGGCGCTCGACGTGACGATCCAGGCGCAAATTCTCGATCTGCTCCGTCAAGTCAAGGAGCAGTACAACACAGCCATTCTGCTGATCACGCACGATCTTGGCGTCGTCGCGGAGACGGCGGATTACGTCGTCGTGATGTACGCGGGCAAAGTGATCGAGGAAGCGCCGGTGGTCGAGCTGTTCCGTCATGCGAAGCATCCGTATACGCAAGGCTTGCTGAAATCGAAGCCCGTCATCGGCGAACGGAAGGAACGGCTGTACTCGATCCCCGGGCAGGTGCCGAACTTGATCGGCTTGGGGGACTCGTGCTATTTCAGCGATCGGTGCGAGCACTGTATGGACATCTGCCGCACGAAGCAACCGCCGATGCGGGCGCAAGGTACAGAGCATCGGGTCGCCTGCTGGCTTTATGAGGAGGAGATGCGATGACGGACGCCCTACTGAAGGTACAAGAGCTCAAAACCTACTATCCGATCAAAGGCGGCGTCTTCGGCGGCCATGTCGGCGACGTCAAAGCGGTGGACGGCGTCAGCTTCGCGATCCGGCGCGGCGAGACGTTCGGACTCGTCGGCGAGTCCGGCAGCGGGAAAAGCACGATCGGCCGCACCGTACTCCGGCTGACGGAGAAGACGGCGGGCGACGTTTTTTTCAAAGGGACCGACTTGTACGGCCTGTCACGTGAAGAGCTGCGCAAGCTGCGGCCCTCGATGCAGCTTGTGTTCCAAGACCCGTTCAGCTCGCTCAATCCGCGGATGCGCGTCGGCGAGGCGATCGGCGAAGCGCTGATCGACCACGGGCTGGCGTCGAAGGCCGAAGCCCGGGAGCGGGTGCGGGAAGTGCTGGCCGTCTGCGGCCTGCTTCCTGATCACTACGACCGGTATCCGCACGAATTTTCCGGCGGCCAGCGGCAGCGGATCGGGATCGCCCGGGCGATCATTCTGAATCCGGATTTCGTCGTAGCCGACGAGCCGGTGTCTGCGCTGGACGTTTCGATTCAGGCGCAAATCGTCAACCTGTTCAGCGACCTGCAGGAGCGCAGCGGCGTGACGTATCTGTTCATCTCGCACGACCTCAGCGTCGTCGAGCATCTGTGCACGCAGATCGGCGTGCTGTATCTCGGCACGATGGTGGAGCAGGCGCCGCGGGATGAGCTGTTCGCCCGCCCGCTGCATCCTTACACGCAGGCGCTGCTGTCGGCCGTGCCGGTGCCCGACCCGACCGTACGGCGCGAGCGGATCGTGCTGAAGGGCGACATTCCGAGCCCGGCGAATCCGCCTACGGGCTGCAAGTTCCACACGCGCTGCCCGCTGGCGCAGCTGGTCTGCCGCGAGCAAGCGCCGGATTACCGGGATGTGGGGGGCGGCCATTACGTGGCCTGCCATCTTGTTTGAGTGAGAGAGTACCTTCACGAGCCTTTAGTCTGCGTCGCCGCGGGGGCTCCCCGCTTCGTCCGGGAGGAGGGCAATGTGGCAAACGCAATGCCGACAAAGACGAAGGCAATTCCCAAGAAGTGGTACCAGAAAATCGGCTCATGCAAAAACAACGCCGACATGATGATGGTGCTGATGGGCATCAATGCGGTAAAAGTGGCCGACGAGCCCGCCGAAATTTTTTTCATCCCCTGATTCAGTAAAATCGTAGCGATGACCGTAATGACGACTCCCGTGTACAGCACGAGCAGCCATTCCGTCGCGCTCACCGCGGTAAAATCGAAGCTTGCCGCGTTGTACGCCGCAAACGGCATAAAAAGCGCCGAGCCGAGCAAGCTCGTCATCGTTGTGATGGCAATCGGACTGACCTGCTTGGAGACAAGCTTGCCGAACGTCAAGAACACGCCTTCCCCGGCAACGGCCAGCAGCACGAGCAGGTTTCCCCACAATGTATGCAAGCTCCAGGACGCATTGAACAACCCGCCAAAAATATTGATGGCGAGCGCTCCGAGGACGGCGCATACAATACCTGCGGTTTGATTCCACCGCAGCCGTTCCCTGAAAAACAACAGCGAAATCAGGCCGACCATCACCGGGGTCATGCTTGTAATGATGCCGCTCTCCAGCGCCGTCGTGTAGGTTAAGCCGTACAGCATAAAGAAGCTGAACAAAAATACGCCGATAAACGATTGCAACAATAAAACGACCCAATCCTTCTTCGTCAGGGCCGGAAAACGTCCTTCGCGGGCGAGCAGAAGCAGCGTCATAATGATGGCGCCGATGAGCAGCCGGAGCTCGGAAGCCAGAAACACGGGAAACGTGCGGACGAGAATTTTATTGACGATGACGAAGCTTCCAACGATCAGCATCGCCGCTGTGACTTGCAAATAAGGAACAGCCGATTTCATACGTTCTCGATACTCCTCCATAATATGGGTGATTTATTTGTATTATGTATCTAGAAATGAGCATTGTAAAGAAGCAGAGTCGTTCGTCACGCCGAATCCATGCCGGCCTCCTCTCAAAAAATTCTTGCCTGTAATCCCTTTCATCGCATAAACTGAAACGATGCGGCTGCAAGAAAGGCAAAGGAGGTTCCAAGTTTTATTTATGAAATCGACACACAAGCTATCTCAAAAAATAAGACAATTAATCGTTATTTTGCTTCCCATCCTGGTGACACAGCTTTCGATGTTTGCAATGAACTTCTTCGATACGTTCATGTCAGGGCATGTGAGCGCCAAGGATTTGGCGGGAGTGGCTATAGGCACCAGCATTTGGATTCCGATACAGACCGGACTCAGCGGCATCTTGCTATCCGTGACGCCGGTGGTCGCCCAGCTCGCAGGGGCCGGCCGCAAGGAAGAGATTCCTTTTAAGGTCGTGCAGGCGCTCTATTTGGCGGTCGGAGTAGCGGCTGCGGTGCTGTTGGCCGGAGCGTTCGCGCTGAATCCAATTTTGGAGAATATGAATTTGGAGGAGCCGGTGCGCCGGATTGCCCGCTTGTTCCTGATTTCGATTGCGTTCGGCATTTTGCCGATGTTCTTATATACGGTGCTGCGCTGCTTTATCGATGCGCTTGGCCATACGAAGGTGACGATGTTCATCTCGCTGCTGTCGCTACCGGTCAACGGGGTGCTGAACTACGTGCTGATCTACGGCAAAATGGGGCTGCCCGCGTTGGGCGGCGCAGGAACCGGCGTCGCATCGGCGCTTACGTATTGGGTCATTTTTCTCGTGGCCGTGGCCGTAGCCGCCCGCATGCAGCCGTTCGCTGCTTTCGGCATTTTCCGCAAGCTGTACCGCGTCTCGCTGTCCGTCTGGAAGGAATTGCTGAAGATGGGCGTGCCGATCGGCTTCGCCATTTTGTTCGAAACGAGTATTTTCGCTGCGGTCACGCTGCTGATGAGCAACTTCAGCACGGTAACCATCGCGGCACATCAAGCGGCGATCAACTTCGCCTCGTTTTTGTATATGATTCCGATGAGCATCGCCTTGTCGCTCACGATTCTGGTCGGCTTCGAAACCGGGGCGGGACGGTACAAGGATGCCAGGCAGTACGGCTACCTCGGCATCGGCCTCGCCATCGGGATGTCGCTGCTCTGTGCAGTCGTGTTATGGCTGTTTAACGAGCAGGTGGCCGGGATTTACACAAGGGAGCCGGACGTGCTCGTTTTGACCCAGCATTTTCTGGTTTACGCGATTTTCTTCCAGCTGTCGGATGCCATCGCCGCCCCGATTCAGGGAACACTGCGCGGCTACAAGGACGTGAATGTGACCTTGATCGTCGCCCTCGTCTCGTATTGGGTCGTCGGTCTGCCGGTCGGCTACGGGCTGGCGAATTATACCGATTTGGGCGCCTATGGCTATTGGATCGGTCTGATATCCGGCCTGGCTCTGGGCGCGGTCGGTTTGTTTGCCCGACTGGCGAGCGTCCAGCGGAAGGCGCGGCTCGGACTTGCGGCTTTCGCCAAGTAACATCATTTCGAACGTGTATCTTAGAATAGGTGGATGATCGCATGGAACGGAAACCGGAATTGCAGCGTCAGCTGAAGCTTTGGCATATTGTGGCGATGGGGGTCGGCTACATGGCCCCGATGGCCGTATTCGATACGTTCGGCATCGTATCCGATGTCACGTCGGGGCATGTTCCGGCCGCGTATCTGCTCACGATTGCGGCGGTGCTGTTCACCGCGATGAGCTACGGCCACATGGTGAAGGTGTACCCGTCCGCAGGAAGCGCCTATACGTATACCCGGCAGACGATCGGCGCGCACGCAGGCTTTCTGGTCGGCTGGGTTTCGCTGCTCGACTATTTGTTTCTGCCGATGATGAACGCGCTGCTCACCGGAATTTATTTGTCATCGGCGTTTCCCGATGTGCCGCATTGGGTATGGGTCGCCGGGTTTGTGGCGCTCATTACGACGCTGTGCTTGTTTAACGTCAATGTCTCCGTCTCGGTGAACGCGCTGCTCGTGGCGTTTCAATTTCTTGTTGTGGTGTTGTTCGTCGTGCTTGCCGTGTACCGGCTCAGCGCAGGCGGAGAGGCCATCGTATCAACGCAGCCGCTGCTGTCTGCGGATGCGAACTGGGGAGCGCTGCTCACCGGGGCGTCGATCTTATGCTTCTCCTTCCTCGGATTCGATGCGGTGACGACCTTGTCCGAAGAAACGGTAGAGCCCCGCAAGACGATTCCAAGAGGCATTCTTTGGATTACGATGCTGGGCGGCGGACTGTTCTTCACCGCATCGTATTTCGCGCAAAGGCTGTTCCCGGACGTATCCGTCTTGAGCAACCCGCAGGGCGCGTCCGCCGAAATCGCGCTGGCGCTCGGCGGCGTCCTGTTTCAGGCCGTGTTCCTGTCCGCTGCGCTCACTTCCACGCTCGCCTCGGGGCTCGTGTCGCAGCTCAGCGGATCGCGACTTCTGTTCGCCATGGGACGGGACCGGACGCTACCGCGTTCGGTGTTCGGCTACATCCACCGGTCGCTCGGTACGCCGGTGTTCAACATCCTGCTGATCGGCCTGATTTCGCTGACGGCGCTCGTGCTGGATCTGCTCGTCGCTACGTCGTTCGTCAACTTCGGCGCGCTGACGGCATTTACTTTTGTGAATTTATCCGTCATCATCCACTATATTTTTCGGGAAAAGCAGCGGTCCTGGCAGGCGCTCCTGCGCTACTTGCTGTTTCCACTGGCCGGGATCGGCTTCGTCTTGTTTTTCTGGACGCATCTGGAGCGCAATTCGCTGCTGCTCGGCGGCGCTTGGACGCTGCTCGGCGTGCTGTACCTGCTCTGGATGACACGCGGCTTCCGCAGGGAGCCGGGAACAATTCGTTATGAAGCGGCCGAGGGCAGCGGCTGATGCTTTGCAGTGGGCCTTTCGTCAAT
Organism: Paenibacillus sp. MZ04-78.2; assembly: GCF_024213375.1. Taxonomy (GTDB): domain Bacteria; phylum Bacillota; class Bacilli; order Paenibacillales; family NBRC-103111; genus Paenibacillus_G. The sequence continues at coordinate 89,178 of NZ_JANAVJ010000016.1, forward strand.
CTCACGCAGCGGCGGGCTCTTCGGGCTCGTCCGCTTTTTTGCGATACGCCAGAATTATGATCAGACACGGAATCAGGCAGAACAAGCCGCACAGGAAGAACGCGCCGTTGGCCCCGTAAGGGATATATTTGAACCAGTCTATGAAAATACTAAAAAAGTAATAATATTATTAAAAAGTAATTTACAACCATATATTTATGGTGTATATTATGTTTCAAGCACTTCACAATCGAATTTGTTAATGAAGAGACTCGGCAATATTCAGATGGATTTCGTTGAACTCCCCTCGTCGCTTCTTTTTTTTAAATTCCCAATTGGAAGCGGTTACATATTTGTTCGCAACGACGCGCCGAATGGATTTGGATTATACCAAGGAGGGGCATCTATGAAGCTGCTGGTCGGAGCAAGCGCATCTTCGGCAATCATCGAGTTGCCGTATTATATACGGATTTTTCAGGAAAAGCTGCAAGCCGAAGTAAGGGTCGTCGTTTCGGACAACGTATCCAACTTCATCAACCCGCAATTTCTGGGCGCCCATATCGAAGGGAAAGTGTATCAAAAAATGCTAGACCCAGCGTATGACGTCGCCGTGCCTCACTCTTTCCTTGCCTCTTGGGCGGACATGTTCATCGTACTGCCCTGCACCGCCAACACGTTGGCCAAAGCCGCTAATGGATTCACGGATAACCTGCTTACCATGCTCATCCTTTGTTTTCCCAGACCCGTCTTGTTCTTCCCTACGATGAATCTGAACATGTACAACACAGCGGTCGTCCAAGCCAATGTGCAAAAGCTGCTCGATTTGGGCCACCACGTCGCCATTCCAGATGGAAATGTAACCGTTACCGCTACGGGAGAAAAAATGTCGGGAGGCCATCCCCCCAATCCTTATACGTGTGCCAAATACATTCAGAACAAGTATGATCGATATTGTATGTCCACCTGATCATCCATTTTTTTCTTCATGAAAGGAGGTGATATCAGATGAAAGTGGAAAATGTTGTGACTTTCCGTGGCGTAGACGTATTGGATGAAGCTGTGGATTTGGCGGAATTGTCTTCGATTATTGATGAGAATGAAAATGATGCGAATGACAACTGTAACGGTTGCTAGGCAACGACCGAGCTGGGAACATTCGTTTCCAGCTCTACTAATCTCATAAATAAGGCGGTGAATGAAATGGAGCCATTTACAGTACTTCCCAAACGTGAACGTTCAACCCAAAGTACTCGTTATCGCGCCTCACGTTACAACATAAAGGCAGTGGAGCCGGATGGAAGCATGTACATCACGAATACGATGTCAGGCGCATTTATGCATATCTCGGCCGAGCAGGTTCCCTATGTCGATCAACTGCTCAAGCTTGGAGCGGATGAACCGTTGGATGGGTTGGCCGCCGTTCTCAAGAAGCAAGGCTTTATCGTCCGTGAGGATATCAACGAGTTTTTCCGCGCCCGCATGCTGCATGAAATGGTCGGAAGAAGCGAGCAGAAGCTCAGACTTATTTTTTTAACGACCGAGCAGTGCAACTTCCGATGTAAATACTGTTATGAAAAGTTCGAAAAAGGCAAGCTGCAGCCGGAGGTCATTCAAGGAGTGAAAACATTCCTCCAGCACAAGGTTCGTTTTCTTAACCATTTGCAAATGAGCTGGTTTGGAGGCGAGCCTCTCCTTGCGCTTGATGCTATAGAAGAAATATCCCGGCATATTATCCCCTTGTGCGACGAGTATGGAGTTCAATACCGGTCAAACATGACCACGAATGCGTACCTGTTAACGAAAAAAAATATCGAGCGGCTGTTTGCCTGTCGCGTATTCGCTTTCCAAATTACGTTGGACGGCGACGCCGAGCAGCATAACGCCAACCGGTATTTGCAGAACGGCGCTCCCACGTTCGAAACGATTTTTCAAAACCTGCTGCACCTCAAGGAACGCCCCGAACCGTTCCGCTGTAAAATCCGCATTAACTTTGACCAGACGAACGTGCACAAGATTCCAAGCTTTATCCAAAAGCTCCGTGCGCATTTCGGAGAGGACCCACGGTTCCGTATCGATTATTTCCCCATCGGCAAATGGGGGGGAGAGAACGATGAGAATCTGGAGGTCTTGTCGCTCAAGGAATCGGTTAAGCATCAATTGGATTTGTGCACGATGGGGTTGGAAGAAGGGCTTAGCAATGACATCGAAGACATTTTGAAGCCTGGAGGGTACGTTTGCTATGCGGCCAAATCCAACTCCTTCGTGATTGGTTCGGACGGCATCGTCTACAAATGCACGGTAGCCCTGTACAACGAAAACAATCAAATCGGACGCATCACGCCGGACGGACAAATGCGGCTCGATGCCGATAAGCACGCGCTATGGATTATGAATGACGAGTCGGAGGATTCGGGCTGTAAATCCTGCTTCCTGCGCCCCTCCTGTCAAGGCGCGTCGTGTCCGCTTGTGCGGATCGAGAAGGGGGTAGCTCCCTGTCCCCCGTTAAAGTCCAAAATTAAAGACGTGATCCGCATCGTCGGCAAGGAAAAACGTAAAATGGCAGTACAAAGGCAGGCCACTTCCGCAAACGCATAGGATGCGCGGGAAGGGGAAGCAACCCATGCTCAACAAAAATTTCTTGACGTTTGTCGCGTGCGGAATGGTAAGCAGCATCGGGGACTTGCTCTATTTTTTTGTATTTTCCTGGTATATTGCATCGGCGACGCAATCCGTTCAATATATGGGGACGATCATGCTGGTCAGCGGAATCACCCAATTTACGGCCAGCATTTTTTGCGGGGCTTGGGTCGATGTATGGGGAGCCAAAACGACCATCGCCATCTCCAATGCCATACGCGCGCTGCTCATGATTGGATTGATGCTGGTGAGCATGACCCAAGCCCCGTCCCTGTATGTGCTTCTGCCGATCGCCATCGTATTTGCCATTACGGATGCCAGCTTTTATCCTGCGGTAGAGACGATCAAGCCTCAGCTTGTGTCCGAGGATCATTTAAGCCGAATGAACGGCGTATGGTACACCCTGGCCCGCACCTTGTCCTTAATTGCCCCCTCCATCAGCGCGCTGTCCATGAATCAGCTTGGCATTCAAGCCTCCTTTCTTATTATGGCCGGGTGCTATATCGCATCGGCGGCGCTTCTTCTATTAGTTCGTATTCAAAAGGTGCAAACCGAGCCTAAACCGGAAGCGGGCAAATGGAAGCACTATACGCAAAGCCTTAGGGAAGGCTGGATTTTTATTCGGAACAGCCGGATCATGATCACGCTCCTGTCGCTTATTTTTTGCGTCAATATCGGAGCGAACAGCCACGGCTTGCTGCTTCCGTTTTTAATGAAAAGCATGAACTGGGATGCGCAGCACATGTCGTACGTCTTTACTTGGCAAGCCGCTGCGGGGATCGTCTGCGGCAGTTTATTGTCGGTGAAAAGCGTGAAGCAGCCGACCTTTCTTTATGTGCTCCTCGGATTTTTGGGTCAGGGATTGGCGATTTTAACGGTGAACTTTTCTTCGACCCTTGTTTTTTTATGTCTAAATTTCGCCTGGTTGAGCGTATGTACAGCGTTGGTCAACATTTTTATCCGCACGATGATGCAGAAAGAAGTGCCCCACCGCTACATGGCGCGGGTCGGCAGTCTGTTTGCCACGATTAGCATGACTTCGACGCCGTTGTCCCGCTTTTTTACAGGCTTTCTGAGCGACCGTCTCGGGGTAAGACAGATGTACTTTTGGGCGGGCGCATTTGAAGTCGTGGTCGTCGTTGTTTTTTTCATGCTTTATAAGCAAATTACGGCGCAGCCCGGCGTGAAATCGCAAACGGAGATTAGCGGTTGAGCCTCCAACACGGCTAAAGCCGTGGGATTCTTAGCTAAGTTAACGCACGCAGGCCATTTCTGTTTTGTGCAGACTGCTAAGTTAAGAGCTAGCTCATTAGCTCATCCTAGATCAGAGCGTATAGCTATCTAGGCTGATAGACTGTTACCATCTATCACAGGTTGGCGCAGGATGTTGATCGCTCCAACCCTGTCGCGGTGTGCGCGATACCCGCACGAACATTGATACGTTCGGTCCTTTGCCTTGTTCCGTTTCTCGCAGCTTGGACACGTTTGAGAGGTGTAGGCAGGATTGACTTCGATGATTTTAATCCCGGCCAATGGCGGCTTGCCCGGTCCGACAGCTTGTCCAATTCCTATTTACGACCACTCGGCAAGCTGTCGGAGTGGTCCCGGGCATGTCTCTGCGCGCTTTGCGGTCGGCAGGACGACTCATCCCGCAGCGAAACACTCCCCGCAGAAGATTTGATGCCTATCCAAATTCTTGTTATACTCCAAGTTGCTTGTATCATATCCAAAATGTCAATGGGGTGTTTTTTCGAACAAGTTTATCTGCAACATAGAGACAGAAAGACTGGTTATAAGGCCACTTGAAAAAGAAGACTAATCCACTTGGCTAACGGAATTCGAAAATAGAATGCAAACAAACGATAGATGACCATCAAAGATTAGCTTCAGAGGATAAAGTATATGTTTTTGGCATATTTCGAAAAGAAGATAATGCTCATTTGGGGGCAATAGACTTCTCAACGCTTTTAAGGGATGATTTTCAATGGGCAAGATTAGGTTATACCATTCATAATCAATTTTGGAGAAAGGGATATGGTAAGGAGGCTGTAAAAGCAGGAATAAGTCTTGCTTTTGAAAAACTAAATTATCATCGTATTGAGGCTCACATTAATCTTGATAATATTCCTTCGATAAAATTAGCAGAAGGGGTTGGAATGAAATTGAATGTATCAGGAAGGGGTTTATATTTGAATTTGACGAATGGACTGATAATCTAATTTACTATATTAATTCAAAATAGTCCTGTTCGGTGGCGGCGACAAAAGGTCAGACGATCAACAAAGGTGATATCGTCGGGTATCAAGGGACAAATAGTCGCGTTTGATACGGCCAATCAGTATCCATCTGTCGAATTGCCAAGCTCCTTGAATATTGCTGTGCAGGCAAGACAGTCAGGTGCAAAAATCTACCTCAGGAAAAGTTTCGATACCTCTGCTGGCTCAGTCACAGTCACTGTCTTTGGTGATGATTGGAAAACCGCGAATACGCTTAATCCACTGCCCGGAGAACAATCTCCGGTTTTTTTCAGTTCTGATATTGTTAATGATCTGCAGGGTCAACTATAAGGGGCTTTAAAGAATGGAACATGCGGATATCCCGCCAAACCTGTTATACTAAACTTTAGAGATGTCAAACGAAAGAAGAGGAACAATATGATCGGAGCCTACTGCAGCTTGTATAAATTGTGTAAACGCTGCGGACAAAGCAAATATTATCGGCAGTTCCCGACCCGAAGAAGCCGAAAGTCAAGCGGGTCCTCCCGTAAAAACGTATGCCGCAAATGCGAGCGGAAAAAGCCGGTCGCACCAGCCCTGCAAGCGCCTCCGGTGCCGCGTGCGGCGAAGCTGCTGAGACAAGACTGGAAGGGCATGATTCGCATGAAGGGGAAAAGCAACAACGGCAGGCCGTGGATTCAAGAGATCGAATGGAGCCTCGCGGTGCTGTTGGTAGAGGAACGGGCGGCCGTCGTTGTCACGCCATATATGATTCGCCGGTTGTACAGCAACGACGATTTCCGCAGCATGATTATGACCCGGGACCGTCATACGTGCTACTACTGCGGCGGATACGGCGATACGATCGACCATATCGTCCCGAAATCCAAGGGAGGTCATACGACGCCGGTGAACTGCGTATGTTCCTGCTATGCGTGCAACCAGAGCAAGGCCGACCAAGATGCCGCAGGATTTATAGAAAAGCAGCGTTTCCCCGTTTGAACTGGGGCCGCGTCTACCTGTCTGCTCTCAATAGATAAGCTTTGCGGTTAAGTAACTACGCAAGCACAAAGTTATCCAAGCTTGCTGTCGAATATTACGGCAGTAGAGGATATCGACAGCGTGGCATTAATAAGTCATTAAGGCGCTGAACAAGGCGTGCGACGAGGAGTAGGGGCGGTCGTTCTCTTTTCCGTGGTCCTGGCGGATGTCATCTTGTTCACCTTCGTGCTGCTAATCTTCGGCAGGATTATCGGGTTAGCGCTTTACAATATTGTACATTTCCCGGGAAATTTCGATTTGTTCAAACATAAACATAAGAAAGAGGAAGACTACCATTCTTTCTGGTACAAGTCTTCCTCTTTGTCTTCTTGGGCGGTCTGCTTACGCTTCTTCGTCCTGAACAAGCGACGATACTTGCACGACGTAAGCTTTAACCCCACATTTCGCAGGTGAAACTGCGCGAAAATCAAATTTATTGAAGGGAAATCACCAACTTCCAGAGAATGTAAGGG
>NZ_JANAVJ010000128.1 GCF_024213375.1 Paenibacillus sp. MZ04-78.2
TTTCCTTCGGAAAAATCCGGGGTGATGGCGTGCCTTTTGTAGAATGAACCGGCGAGTTACGTTCCCGTGCGAGGTTAAGGTGAGAAGCCGTAGCCGCAGCGAAAGCGAGTCTGAATAGGGCGAATGAGTACGTGGACGTAGACCCGAAACCGTGTGATCTACCCCTGCCCAGGGTGAAGGTGCGGTAACACGCACTGGAGGCCCGAACCCACGAATGTTGAAAAATTCGGGGATGAGGTGGGGGTAGCGGAGAAATTCCAATCGAACTCGGAGATAGCTGGTTCTCCCCGAAATAGCTTTAGGGCTAGCCTCGGGAGATGCGTCGTGGAGGTAAAGCACTGATTGGGTGCGGGGCCCGCCAAGGGTTACCAAGTCCAGTCAAACTCTGAATGCCACAGACGTTATCCCGGGAGTCAGACAGTGAGTGCTAAGATCCATTGTCAAGAGGGAAACAGCCCAGATCATCAGCTAAGGTCCCCAAGTGTGTGTTAAGTGGGAAAGGATGTGGAGTTGCACAGACAACCAGGATGTTGGCTTAGAAGCAGCCACCATTGAAAGAGTGCGTAATAGCTCACTGGTCGAGTGACTCTGCGCCGAAAATGTAACGGGGCTAAACACACCACCGAAGCTATGGCTAGGTATCTTACGATACCC
>NZ_JANAVJ010000129.1 GCF_024213375.1 Paenibacillus sp. MZ04-78.2
GCATATGTCATTCCTCTTTTTGGCATCACTATACCACATTCATCCAATCTATACTATTAGAATTGAGAGACTACTAGAATGTAATCTTTATATTCATTGGCCTCGATTTTTGAGCGCATTTTATTAGCGGATTCCCATATTTTCGTGGCGAGTTGTTGCTTATTCATAAGTTCTGTGTATCCTCTCTACCTAATTCTATGTATATTTTAAAATCAAATGTTAATTTCTGTTATTACTCAAGCTTACTGTGGAAAGTGCTTACCGCTTATTCCCTAAGCACGGAAGCATTCTTGAGGTGAGTGAGACACTAGAGGCGAGGTCTGCTACGCCTCTAAGACCAAACGTAGCCACAAAACCAATGAATTTCTCTTACGTGTGACAGTAGACACAAAATAAGGGTCTACACATCCACGCCAACCGGCCAGTGATCATTCGAAGAAAAACCCTCAAACTCAAGCGTACCACATCGAAAAGCACTTTCCTAGATGCCTCTAATTGATAATTCACAAGTTCACGGCATTTCTGAGGATCAAACTTCGTACTACTCTGTAATACGGTAGTATACCTAAAACATGTCTCCTAAATCCCCGGTCAAATTATAACGAGGCAGGCGCTGAGATTTCCAGCGCTTCATAAAGTTCAATCTGGCGTCTG
>NZ_JANAVJ010000130.1 GCF_024213375.1 Paenibacillus sp. MZ04-78.2
AGCCTAAGACAGTTCCTCTTGAACCGCATCAGCGGTTGTTATTATTCATTTTCATTTACTGACATGCGAAATGTGGGCTCGTAAGTCCCGTACCAAAATTTTTCAAATATAGGTTTCCGCCGGAAAATGCTATGAAGTAAACCCTATTTACAGCACTGCCCTATTTACTTAGCGCTTCAAAATCCCCAGTTACCTCCATGTTTCGTGCCAGATTCCTAACCTTCGTTTTCTTGGGGTTTTTCCAAGAAAACCTCCTTCCGCAACTTAAATACGACATAGGCCGACTACAATAGTGAGGGCATTTTTAATATCAATCGCAACGATCTGGAAATAAGCAACGATGATTATTATGCAAAGGCAATCTGGTAACGTGCCAGTTAACATATACAGGTAAGGAGACGTTTTAGGCTAGCCGCCTTGCCCTCTAATTAAGCCCGGAATTTATGGAAAATTCGGGAGGGGGCGGACACATGAAAGGGGTTACTGTATCCATTGACCGTATTGTCATTGACTTTACAGACGTATATTGGGACTTCTTCAACGTGAGCGTCAAATACTCACCACCTTCAAGAACCTCAAGCTCATGAGAAAATGAAGGTATCTTGAACGGGAGGTTGCCTCATGAGTAAAAGAGATCAACGA
>NZ_JANAVJ010000131.1 GCF_024213375.1 Paenibacillus sp. MZ04-78.2
CGGATGAGTTCTCGAAGCTCCCTTTGGTCACGCGCAGGAATGTAACTACCTTGCAGCAACCCGTGGCGAAGCAGCCCCGCAATCCACTCGGCATCCTTTACGTCGGTCTTACGTCCCGGCACATTCTTCATATGCTTGGCATTAACGACCAGTGTTTGTAACTCTTCAAGTTCGAGCAGATTGTAAATCGGTTTCCAAAATGAGCCCGTACTTTCCATCGCAACGTGGCTACAGCCTTTGCTTTTGATCCAGTCCACCAGTAGAATAATGTCCTCGGTCATCGTAGAGAACGTGCGAACTTCCTTGCCTTCGGGCGTAAGGATACAGCCTACAACGTTCTTTTTATGGACGTCCAGTCCGCAACAACGACTGTAAACCACTTCCATTCTGCTAACATCCTTTACGGCTTTCATGATTAAAGGCTGGTGCAACAACCACCTGGGATTAATCTATCCTCCGTGCTTCCCAAGATTGGGAGCAACAATCTGTGGTGCACCTGGTCGCTGTGGTCTGTCTATTTCACGGGCTCGCAGCACCAAGAAGACACGACCCACCTTCGCCAGCCGTAAAGACTAAGTTCGACGCGGCACCATTTTCATCCTTCTGATGGTGCCGCGCCAGCGGCATGGATGTCTATTT
>NZ_JANAVJ010000017.1 GCF_024213375.1 Paenibacillus sp. MZ04-78.2
GGTTTATCTTTTTTACGAGGTCACGCAGAATCGATATTTCCAGATCTTTTTCGCCAAGCAATTTCTTCAGTTTGTCGTTCTCATGTTCCAACTCTTGAAATTCTTTGGGTGATGGCGCATAGGACGCTGCCTTCTTCGCTTCAGGAGCGGCCTTTTTCCAACCTACTTGCTGAGATTGACGAATCCATCGGGATAGCATCTTACCGTCAATTCCATGTCTTCTTGCGACCTGACTGGCATTTCCAGCTTCAAGCGCTTCCTGGATGAGCTGCTGTTTAAATTCCATGCTGTAACTTTTCCGCTTCATCTTTTCATCCCTCCACTTCAGGTTATTTCACATTGTAATGGATTAAGAGAAAAGACTCAAAGGTAATTTCGGGGCTTTAGAGGAACATCATCGCCACGCTATACATCCTGGCGGGCAAATTGAACTTTGCCTTAAAATAAGAAAAGAATTGGCAACAGTACGGAGCCACGTATCGCTCTCTTCTGAACCAATTCCCTTGTCCGACTTCAAAGAGTTTCTGGAAATTCATATGGCTTATTTACGCTCGAAGCATCGCTAGCGCCGAAGAGCCATATTTCTTATTTTCGCATACTCGTTGCCTATATGGGTACGAAATACAAAACTCTATGAATGAACAGTATTCTAACATCTTAATCGTAATATTGTATATATCTTTCTTTTGAAGGGATTCTTTCATCATGCAACAGATTTACTTGCAGTAATTTGGTTTTATTCTCTAACTTAGCAATAAATAGTGCATAAAAGTCACCAGAGGTTGGATATGAAAATAGGCCATATCCCTTTTGAGATATTATCTTGTTAGTTTCCCTGATCTTTTCAGGTAAATAGTCATATTGAAAATCTCCTAATTCCTCCAGTTCATCTTGTGAAGCTAATTCTAGATTATGAATAAATTCATAATCTAGAATATAGTTCACTATCTCCTGATACTGCTCGCCTTTGTAATCGAGATACAGAATTTTTTTTGTAGACAGTCCATATTTTAATATGCACTCGTGTATATCGAACGCCTCTGGATTCCCTAAAATAGCTTCTACATCTTTCCTATCCTCAAATATAAGCTGTACGATATCTCTACCAGACATTTTGATATCCTCCGTTAATATTTATTGAAACAATTCCCCATGTTTATTGGGAATATATTCGGGATAGTTCTTGCGGTAGAAGTTATCGATGAGGCTCAGCAAAGGGTCCCATTGTGGATATGGTTCAGGGTCTCTTATCTCCATTTTCGCTTCGGGTGTGCTCATCAGTAGATCGTCAAATTGGTTGGGAACCGGCAAACCCAGTTTATTTCTTACATAAATAAGGAACAAAATTTCATATGGATAGAATGCATATCCAAAGTCACCAAATTCAATCGATTGACCTATTTCTGAGGCCAATGTACAATGGAACAATGACATTTTTCCAATCAAAGCCTCAATTTCTTCGCTATTAGGAGTTGACCATCGTGCCAATACTTCATTATAAATATCAAGATCTTCGGGTATTAAGCCGCATTGCAGTCCTGCTTCCTTAAACGTTTCTTTTACAACAAGATGCAATTTTTGATTTGTTCCCACAATGATTTTATTTCTATATTGCAAATATAGCTCTAGTAAAAACCAGATATGCTTATTCACATCATTTGCTTCCATTAAGTGTCCACCGAAATGTTCAACAATAAAATCAAATAAAATATTTTCTTCTTTCTCCCATCCAAACATCGTGAAATGAATTAAGGTTATGATGACTTCCCTAAACGAATATCCCAAAATCATCTTAGGATACCGGATTTTATAAAGATTTTGCCCCATGCACTGATAAAATATTACCATTTGCATTTTTTTAAATCCATTTATGTTATTTCTACCATGAATCAGCACATCATCTTTCCACTGTGATAAGTAATAAGCGAAAATTTTGTTGAGATTTACTAGTAATACATGATCTTTCCCTGTATCATTCGACTCAACTATACTCTCAATCTTACTTCTGCTAATGTTATATTTTTCACTGACATCTTCAAATTTAATCCCATCAACAAAATTTTTGCTATATCTTTTATACGCCATCTTTAATTTTTTTTCATTTATCATTATACCCCTCCTGAAAATTAATTATTCTATTTCTTTATTCCAGTCTTTTACCTTTAATTCGTCAACACCAAATCCAATTTTAGTTATCTTTATATCTGTTTCTACTCTAATAAAATTTAATTCTAAGCCAGGGTTCTCCTCTATTAAATCTTCCAATTTTTCCCTAAAACCGGCATATCTCGAATCCTTGCTAGTAAGCATTTGTTGCAAATATTCCTTCCCACCCAATTTTTGTTTTCCGGAATAAGTAAAACTAGCAGAATCGGATGCTTTCGATTCAATCATTGTTAACTTTGGCGGCGGACCCTTCGATAAAAATGTCGCATCTATGCCGTTTCTACCGGCTTGGAATATTGCTGATATGTCATCACCTAAGTCATTATTTTTTGCTACTATTTTCGCTACTTCTTCCCCAAAGTCACCTTTGTCATGGCTAAAATTTTTAAAGTTATCGATTTTTCTTTCATACTCCTTTGCAGCCCCCAAGTCATAATGATTACTAATATCATTTTTCTTATCCAACTTGTTGGCCAATTTATTTCTTTCTTTTGTTAATCTTTTGACTTCTTTGTCGTTTCCTTCTTTTTTCAATCTTTCTAGTTCTTCATCTAACTTTTTAATTTCTTTTGAGATATCGTCGGGTTTGTTACTGCCAGACCCACCTTTACCCGTCCCCTTAGAAGGTGGATGACCACCACCAGAACCACCTGAACTACTCTTCATAACATTATCAAGCTTATTCTTCAAGCCTTCCAAAGTTTCCTTCAATGCATTGTCTGCATTCCTGAAACTATTGGACAATCCTTCATTTCCCATACGCGGCATATTCGCATATTGGTGCTTTGGAGGGAGGATCAAACTATTTCCAAGCTTCTCAAGTTGTTCTCTTACATTACTGCCAATGTGTCTCAGATCTTTCTTTAACGCTCCCTCAAACTCCTTCGCGATACCGGCCAACCCTTTTTGTTCTATTTCCACATAAATCCTGGCTAACGTGCTGCCGTTTTCACTACGGCCAGTTATATATTTGCTGAAGTTTTGGGGAATGTCCTTTACGCTGTCCGAGATCCATTTGTTCATAAAGCCAATTCTCATTTGGATAGCCCCGCCTGCCGCCTTAAGCACCACTGGATCAAGGAGCCCTGCTGTTACAAAGCTTACACTCGCTTCTTCAAACATTTTTCTCCAGCTAAATTTTTCCCCGTCCATCGCTTGTTTCATGATGCTTTCTGCAGCGCCGACCATCCCCTGATACGTCATTCGCCTGCCTAGGGAAGCAAATGCCCCAAATGGACCAAAGATGGCGCCGGATACCGCCCCGACAGTCGTATCCCGAAAAGCTTCCCACGTATAAGCCCTCGTATCACTTACTTGACCTCGGCTGATGTCCGAGATTGCTTTTCCGGCTACTGCTGCCGTACCGGATATGGCTGCGGTCATAGCAACGGCTCCGATTATGACACCAGCGGCTCCCATTGTAGCCACCGTGGCAACCGCAACAATTGTTACCACCGCTACCACCGCTAATCCAGCCGCAACATTGGTCCACAATTTATCCCAATCGAACTTCGGCGGGGGCGGGGGTTCACCCTTCTTTGGCTCATCCGCAAACGGCGCATACTCGGTCCGGTCTCGTCCAAGCACCGCTACATGCTCCCCGAGCAGGTGATACTCGTTCTCGATCGAGAAACCGCTTTGGGCGGTGAGCTTCTTGACAAGCACCTGGCTTTGGGCATGAATGCGAATGCACTTCGGCGTAAACAGCGTAATATCGTCCTTCGCATTCAACACCAGCTTCTTATGGCTCGTCATCGTGACGCCCGTCGCATCGTCGAAGCTCAGCTTGAGCGGTTCCTTGCTGCCACTGACGATATTGATCGCCGTCGGAGACAGTTCCAGCTCGCTTCCGTGCTCCGTGCCGAAATAGCGGATGTTCGGGTCGCCCGTCTTGGCGCAGCTGTCCCCGTTCTTGCGCACACAGCCGACCGCAAGCGCCCGCTCTCCCGTGGCGTCGGGCAAGTACAAGGTCGCATGCGTGCCGACCTTCGGCATACCGTACATGGCGTTGACCGTTGGCGGCGCAAAAGGAAACCAATGCGATGCAGACGGGGCTTGTTCCTTGTCGATGTCCAGACGAAGCTGAACTTGTTCGCCCTTGACGGCCAACACTTCGCCTTCCAATGAAAGCCCGGTCAGCTTCGGGTTTAACAGCCTCTCCTGACGCACGCCCTCCCGCCGGGAAAGCCGGTACGTATAGACAAACTGTCCCCGGTCCATCCGGGCTAATACCTCACTGACCACAAGCCGTTTATTGCGGAACATCACTTCGTCGCCGATGGCATACCGCGTGCCGCTTTCAATCTCGCAACTGTAGAAATCGGTCGGATGCAAACCCGCTTCGTAGCCGCCCGCCCTTTGAAATGCTTCAAAGTCCCGACGGGCTATGTACGGAAGGTCGTTGGGCAGTTCATAGTTTCTTCCTTCGGGCATCCCAAAGATAAACCTCGGTCTTGCTTCCAATATATCACAGACGAGAACGGTATGAAAATGGCTGGCGAGCCGCTTCAACAGCTCCCAATCCGTCTCGTCGTATTGGAACACCGGCTCCCCGATGCTCGTCTTTTCGCCCGTATGATGGATGACGTCGTGGCCCGGATACGCCTTGATGATGTCTTCCACGAGAGTGGTATACGTCATCCCCGTATTCTGAAAAGAACGGCGATTACGCTTCAGGTCCATCAGATGGCTGCCCGATGTTCCCTCGATTTGGATCGTGTATACCTCGTTCGTATTCGTGATGCACACGTCGGTGACCAAACCTTTAAAAATCGCAGTCTCGCTTTCCCCGTTTTTCTCGTACACATGAATTTCATCGTGCGACGAAGCGTCCAAGACAGCTTTTATATGGTCTCTGTCCTCGACATGCCCTCGCACAAGAAGGCGCGCATGCTCGCTGGGCTTCCACACAAGCTGTACATCCTCGATGTGTTGCAGCCGGTACGGCGATTGAACCCGGATTTGATCGAAACCTTTCATGATCGTCAGCCTCCGCTTAGATTACTCATCGTGCTGCCCGTCGCTTCTGAAGTAAATGACGCCGCCCCAGTTGCAGACGAGCAAAGAATCGGTCGTCAGCGCTGGTTGGCTATCCACTTTTGTTTCCCCTTTTGTGTTAACCCATTTGTCCAAAAATTCGGGCATACACGGTTTACCCGTGATCGTTTCACCGATCTCGGCAATAAAATACACCGTCTCCCCGCTTGGATTACGTTCCCCTTGGCAGGCTCCAAAATGCGGAATATTCTCATGCGGCTTGCCATCCGTTTCATTCATAATGGGCTTGCCGTTTACGAACGACCCATGGCTCCTCGGCAGGTTGATCCGCCGCGGGTTGCTGCCGCAGGTGCATTGCATGCGCGCCCCTCTGACCACGTACCTCGGCGGAGTCGTAGCTCCTTCCTGCATATCCAACATGAATCCCCCCTGTCTCCACTGCTCCTGTCTATTTCACAGCTTTTTCACTATCTACTACCGCATTTATTCCACATTTGCTTTCTCCAGCCGCACACCTGCAAAATCCCGGCGCAAGATGCTCTCCGCCACGTCAAGACGAACCGCCACAAGGGGGGAATCGCTCTCTTGGACGCGTACTATCTTTTTGCCCTTCAGCTTCTCTTCCCATAAAATCGGCTTTTTGACGATGCTTCTGTCGGGGGACCATTCGCTGCTCAGACTGAGCACCATGTCCTCTGGGAAGATCGGAAGGAAATAGTGTTTCTGCTGCCGCCCTTTCAGATCGAGCAGCGGTGTATATTTAAACCACGCATCGGGCTCATACATAGCGAGGACTTGTTTGAGTTTCTCGGAAACCAGATAAAGCTGCCGATCCATCACATCGAGAAACTCGCTCTCTGGCCCTGCCTTCACGTAGAAAACAATAGGGTCCGGAATCTTGTGCGCGCTCCGCCACCGAATGTCTCTCGTATCGACTTTGCTTCGTACCTGCTCTAGCACCGGCACGTCCGTATAACGATCATCTTGCTTCAACCAGAAATAGTCCATGTTACTGCACCGCCCCGCCGGACGCTTCATACAGCAGTTCGCTTTGGTCCATGTACTCGCCGACGAACAATTGCAGCTTCGCCGACTTGCCCATCTGACGGTAAGCATCGCTTTCGATAAGCGACGGTACGAAACCTTGTATCCATCCCACAGCCAAGAGGTGATACTTGTAGGCTTCAATCAGCTTGATCTTCTCGATGTCCATCGAAGTGATCTTTCTCGCATACGCTTTTCGCGTCTCCCCAAGCTCCCCCATCCGACGGAACAGCGGCGCGAAAATAAAATCCGCGGACCAGTAAGACGCGCATTCTTCCGGATCGAGAAACCAGTTTTCGTCGTAGGCGTCAATCCGGTACTCGGCTGTATCCGCCATGATACTCGTCCGCATAAAAGATATATACACGTAATGAATATCTCCTTTGTTCCCCTCTTCCTGCAGCTTGGCCGCTTGCCTGCATACCGCTTCAAAGGCAGCCAGAAAACCTTGTTCAATAAGCTCCTTCTCCTGCCGATACCGCTCGTCGATCTCCGGAAGATCGAACTGCCACCGGTCGAACACATGCTGTTCCAGCAAGTCTTGCAGCGCTTCGTCTTTCGTCATCACCCGGTTCATTTGATATTGACCTTCCCGCCGCTTAAGGTAACGTGATCGGCAATGTTCAGGTTTGCATCCGCTTGCTTCAATTCGATCCCGGCTTCGCCTTGCAGCAGGATGCGCGCTTCTCCTGTAATTTCGATGTCGTCCTTGGCAGTCAGCACGATTTTTTTGTCGCTGTTGATCTCGATGCCGCCGCTATCCGTCAGGCGCATCAGCAGATTGCCGTTGCCGATAATTTCAATGGCGCCCGGTTTGAACACCACTTGCTTGCCGTATTTGGTGCTGATGCTTTTGATTGACGGGTCGCTTCGTTTCGCCGGGTCGGAGGAGGCCACGTCGACCGAGCTTGCGACAAAGGCGTTACTTTCCCGTTCGTCAGGAAAATAGAGACGCACTTCGTCGCCGGCTTCCGGCATGCAATACCAGCCGCTTCCGTCCGGGGAAGAATAGACGGTCGAGTACGGAAACCACATCGCCCCGGCATCGTGTCCCCTGTCGATATGCAGCCCCACCTTCACTTTGTCCTTGGACACGCCCCGCACCTTGCCAAACAGCGAAGCGCCCGACAAGGCATGCGCATAGGTGGTGGGGCAGCTTGCGCCTTGCTTGTCCCGCAGCTCGTAATGACTGACGAGCGTATCGCCTTCGAGCTTCGTTTCCGCTCGCGTCACGTAGAGCGTCCGCTGCCGAAACGCAACGGGGCTCCCAAGCTCGATCAGCCTGCGGCTTGTCACTTTATAGCGGATGCTGCTCTCGTCGCCAACTCCCGGCAAGCCGTTCGCGGCATGCTGCTTGGTTTCCTTCAGGTCCCTGCGAATAGTGTAATTGTATTCGTCCAGCTTCACCGGCTCGCCCAAATCGGGAAGCCCGACATAATAGTGTGGACCTTTGTGCATACCGATCGGCGTAAGCGGAGCATGAACATGGGATGCGAGCCGCTTGGCAAACTGCCAGTCGGTTTCCTGGTATTGTACGATAAGTCCCCCAATGGTCTTGCCACCCGAAGCCGCATCAATGACATCACCATTTGCATAGGTCCCGGTCAATTGCGCGAACAGGTCGCGGTAAGCCAAGCCGACGTTTTGAAAAGACCGGCTCTTTTTCTGAAGATCCATGAAGAGGGTAGTGCTCGTCGCCTCAATCGTTAATGTGCGGACATTACGGTTCGCCTGCACGGACATTTGGGTGACGATGCCTTGAAACAGGACGATTTTGTGATCGCCGTCTTGCACATACACTTCCAACTGCTCCTGATCGTCGGCCTCGTCGACGTATTGATCGAGCTTCTCTTCCGGTACAATACCGCTTAGGGACAGCTTGACATGCTCATTCAATTGCTTATTCAGCGTCAATTCGAGCAGCCGCTCGAATTGATACGGGGCGACCACAACGTTGGCACTTGTATAAACGAGCTGATTTTGGCTCATGCTTGCTCCTCTCCGTCATCCGGCGGTAACACGTGAACGGTGCGGATGACTTGGAACGCGATGTCCCTCCACTGGGCGTAATCGGCATAACGGCAGCTGAACGTCCCCATCCCGGTTTTACCGTGGAAGACGAAGAAAAAGAAAAGCTGATACATAAATCCGTCCAAAGCGGGGCTCTTAAATTCGAAATACCCGATCTTCTTCCCGTTCGTCTCTTCCGTGCCGTCCGAAAAGAACAGATAGGTCGGGTTCGTCCGCCGGATGCTGGCTTTCATGCCGCCGGTCAATTCCTCGACCCACTCTTCCTGCAGGTCGTGGTCGATCCGGTTTAAGGTGAACGCGATACTGCCGGTCTCGTCGGATTTGATGATCGGCGGCCGTGCTTCGTACGGGTATTTCACTTTCCGCACCTGCTCCGGCATATCCGTAAAATCCTGCGGGATATACATCGTCAGCTTGCCGTCGAAAAACGCTTGCTCCTCGAACGTATAGTACCTGTTTCCTACCCTCACCGGTCCCGTGAGAATATCGTTCGGCTGCTTCGCTTGCTCCGCTTCGTTCAGCAGCGCCTGAATTTTCTCATCCATAAATTCCATTCCGCTCACCGTCCCTCGCTCAATTAATCGACAATCATCCGCCGCGGACCGCCGGGCCTTATTTCCGGCCCCCGGCGGTTTCCGCCTTGGACGTCGTCCAATATGCGTCCCAAATACTTGTGAATCTGCCCGTTGTCGTACGCCTTATAGCCCATGCCGAGCCGGGTCCCGATATAATGCAGGATCAGCTCGCGGTCGACGGCTTCCTGGCTCATGCACTGCATCGCAAAAGCGATGTCGTACGGGTTCGTGCTGCCCCGGCTGAGCAGCTGGCCGGCAAAATACCGCAGCAACGCAGGGTGAACGCCGCGCTGCCCGACGCCCGCATAAGCCGCGTGGATCACGTTCCACGTATTGAACTCGGTCGCGAAGTCCGCGAAGCTCTGGTACTCCGACCGCAGCTTCGCGCCCTCCTTCAGCTTGAACCGGCCAAGCTCCAGCTCGCTGTCGTCGGCAGTCGCCTCGTCCAAGACGAGCTCTGCGCCGTACACCGTATAATCGCTTTGCTCCTCCATTGCGTGAAAGCGGACTTTGAGCACCGTCTCCTTGCCCGTCGCAGCGTAAGGCACCTGCTGCTCCTCCACCAGCGTATACAGCCGGCCGCCGTGCTTGACGATCCCGCAGCCGACCACAAACTGTTCCGCTTCCACTCTTACATCGACTCCCGCTACGATCCCGTCCGAGTACGACTGAAAATACAGGTCCGCAAGCTGCCTCGGATAATCCCTCAGGCTTTCCAGCATCTCCCGCTTCAGAATCCGGCCTTTATGAAAATTCGGATATATATTGGAGAACATGCGCTACCTCCTATTTCCAGCCGTCAAAGAAATCAAGCTCCGACAGATCGTTTTCAAATGCAAAAAACCGCTTGCTTCCCAAGTACAGCTGCTCGTCCTCCCGCGCAACCGGCACCACATGGAAGCCCCACTCATTGTCCTCCGCGAACACGAAAAACTTGACCTCGCCGTTCTGGATGGAATCCGTGTCGTCCTGCGGAATCTTGGCCCCGTACCGTCCGGCGATGTCCTCGTAGCGGATCGGCTCGAAGCTGCCCGGCTCGTTGGCATACGAATACTTGTGTCGCACCGCGCCGTCGCTTCCCTTCAAGAAGAACTCCACCTCCTTAACCTCGAACGGTCGGGAAATGGACCCCTGCACCTGATTCAGCCTTTCCTGGCTGCTGATCAAGAGCTTTTCCTGCCGGCTGTGGGTGAAGGCGCTGACGGTATAAGGGACGACCGGCGCGTGATTCGTAATATATGCCTCGATCGTGCCCGCCTTCCTCGCGCTGAGATAACGGATCGCGCCCCGCAGGCAAGCCAGCTTCAACTCCGGAACACTATCGCTTTCCTCAGTTTTTTGCCGGAATTCGATGCTGCGGCCCGGAACGAATTCCTTCAGCGCTTCGCGGAAGCTGTCGATGCGGCACGATTGGCCGGTCAGCTTGATGATCGAATATTCCTGCAGCCGCCCATCCTGGTAGAAATCTTCCAGAAACTTGCGCACGATGTCGTAAATATCCGCTTTGATCAACAGGTTGATCTCATTAATATTGAACACGACGCGGGGGAACTCGTAGATATCCTTCATGCGGCCGCTCTCGTAGGCGGACAGGCACCAGCGGTCCACCGCCGTAATTTTCAAATCCTGCTCCTGCCGGTCCCCGATCTGCGAATCGAACCGGTTGCGCAGAATGCCCGTCTTGCGGAAAAACTCTTTCTTCATGCTGTCGGCGATTTCCCACAAAAAGTAATAATTACTTTTTACCCGCAGGTATTCTTCCCGCGTCCGGTTTTCGTAATCCTTGAACCGTGTCGGAATGATGCGCTCCGCTTCCCGGTAGCGCGCTTCGAACCGCTCGTAGACCGATTCGACGCCGAATTCGTCTACATGCCGGAACAAATCGGGGCCGGGAATGCCGATCAGGCTGTCGATATCCGGCACGCTGCCGCCCTTGGTGTAATAATCGGCAAAGACGATTTTCATGAACTGCAAAATCCGGTAAGTAATGTTGTTGCCGCCGAAGTTGGTGTCGCCATTCTCGTAGGCCGTATGAATATCCAGCTTGTAGGAGATGTGACCGTCCTCGATCCGAAACCGGCACGAAGACAAATCCGTCGTTCCTCCGCCGCAGTCGATGACGAGCGCATTGTACGTTTCGCCGTCCATAAACGTATTTTTCTCGATCTGATCGGCGATCGTATTGAACAGCACGGCCATCCCTTCGTCGAGCGCATCCTCCGATTCGATACGGTAATCCGGCAGCAGCTCTGCGAACATTTCGGCGAACTGCGTCCTCAGCTTCACGGGGCTGGAAATGTGCAGCTTGCGGAAGCGGCACTTGAATTGATGCTCCGCCGTTTCGATCACGTGAAGCAGATACGCGCGCAGAATGTCGTTTCTGCGGACGACCGCCGTATTTCCTTGCCCGTCCACAATTTCCTCGGGAAGCTTATACCGGTTGACCCAGCGCTTGATGCCGTGAAAGACGGTAGCATGTCCGGTATACCCGTTCTTCTTCATAAATTTCATAGCTTCGTGGCCAAAATAATAGTTTACCTGCTGCGTGTCCGAGCAGTCTGCTACGGCGACAATCGTCGGCAGCAGCTCGATCCATTCCTCCCGTTTGCCGCTGGCCACCGGGAATTTCACCAGATTGATGCAGTTCAGCCGAAGCGTTCCGTTCAACAGATCATGCCGGGAAGGGTTCGAAATGTAGCTGCTGTCCAGATAAGCGCCCGCCGTTGTATTGGACGTACCAAAATCGACGGCCAGCACCGCATCGGTTTCTTCCAGGTCCCGGATTTCCAGCTCCGGAATCGGAATCCGCCAGTAGTGCAGATTCGTAGGCGGCAGCGGCTTGCTGCGAGCGTAGGTCTGGTATACATATTCCGAATCCTGCTTGCGGAACAGCAGGAAGCTGTAGTTTTTGTTCGAGGTACGGCGAAATGACATTTCCTTGGAAGCCGTCAGGCAGTACATGCCCGGGTCCGGCCCGTCCTTGACCAGATTCATAATGCCGCACAGCTCCATATGATCGTTGACGAGCAGCACGTTCGATTCGGTGACGGCGCCCGGAGCTTTGACCCGGTATTGGTCCAGTATATCTACCTTTAGTCCGTCGTACAGCGTCACCTTGGCCGGAATTTGAATGCTGCCGTCATCCGGCAGCGGCGTGTTCAAATACCGGGCGATCGCCGCCTCCACGCGCTCCCATCCATGCTCGTCGTAGCTTTGGATGAGCAGGCTTTGCTCCGCGCTGCGGTATTTCAGAATCGTGCGGATGAGCGCCTCGCGGTCGAGCGGGCCCGAGAGCCCTTCGACCAGCTTTTCCTTATGGCAGATGCTCCGCAATTGCAGCGTCGTCATCTCCGACAGCTCGTCCCGCGTGTACTTGACCTTGCTCGTCTCTTCCGTGCCGCCGTTCTTCGGCGAGCTTAGCTTATACGTTCTCATGTCTCCGCTCCTTCCGTAGGACCAAGTCCGGTGAATACCTGTTCGCTGCGCAAGCGGATCATTCTTCCGATCGCTCTTGTCCCCCGATTCTTGGATTCAATAACCCATTTAGCGGGGAGAATCCGGGGACAAAGGCGAACGCTAACGCTTCTCCAGAACGATTCCGCTCACTCCGCTCGTATTCACCGAACTTTAAAATTAATATATAGCGATATGATCCACGCGCATCGTATCTTCAACGTCCACTATGCCGAAATGATTATCCCAATACGTCTCCGTATGAAAACGCACGGGCAGAAACAGGTCCTTGATCAGTTCCAGCTTCGCCCGTGTGATCTCATTCTCCCGCTGTCCCACATAGAACAACAGTTCGTCCTTTTCCTCGCAGTTCGCGTAAATCGTCGAATGCTTGAACAATTTCCGCATCGTATCCTTCAGCAGATACACCGCTTCCCCCGTCTCGTACAGCCGCAGCAAATTGCAGGCCACAACTTCCTGCTCCTCCCGGTTCAGCAGCTTCAGCCGGTCCCGGACGCCGTCGCCGAACAGCCCCGCTTCCATATCCCGGAGCACGAACCGGATATAAAATTCCCGCTTGTTCATGCCCTGCATGAGGTCGATATCGGTCAAAAAATGCATCGCAAGATCGAACAGCGTGCGCCGGAATTCCGTATCCTCTTGATTATTAATATCGAACAAATCGCGGAAAATATCGTAAAACCGGTAATACGGATTCACTTCGACCGTACGCTCTTCGACCGTGCGGGCATTCAGCGTTTCCGTGCTCAGCTCCATATAAGGCGAGTACACTTTGGCGGGGGCAAAATAAAGGTCGTCCTTCGGCGTGCCCTCGTCCGCAGCCCGAATGACCAGATCCCATACGTAATTCAAGCCCATTCCCCTTCGCAGACGTATTCTGGAAAATACATTTGGATTTCCGAAACGACGAAGCTCATCAAATCCTGCAAAATAAAGCTCCCGCTCCGGCGGGCTCTAAAACGGAGCCGCATCCGTTTTTTGTCGTTCTCCACCCTCACGTTGTCGCTGATGAACGGGTTCATCCCGTAGGTGACTTCCTTCCCATCCGCCTCGTCCCTAATCTCGACCTGCACCAGCTCAAGGTCGTCCGAAGCTTCGAAGGAGCCCGCGATCCGCGCAATCTCGCCCTTCGCCCGGACGACGACCGGGTGCTTGCGGGAGAAGCGGCCGGTGAAGCTGCTTTTCCGCTTGTTCGAAACGAGCTCGTAAGCCAACCGGCCCAGCTTCGTCGGCGTCGGCTGCGTAATTTTCAGCACGTTCCAGTTCCCGGATTTGTCCTGCGGTGACACGATGGTCAGCTCCTCCGGCATCCGCTTAATATACCGGATCAGCTCCTCGTCCCCGTCGACCAAATAGCCGTGCTGCGTCCCCGTTTTGCGCAAGGACAGCACATGCTCGAAATTAATCCGGTCGGCAGCCGGCACCGGGAAGCCTACGTTTTTGAGCTCCAAGCGCTCAATGTTCCACATCGGCACCATGTCCAGCTTCTTGTACGCTTCGAATTCCTCAAGGAATATCCGGACTTCAAGCAGCTCCTCCTCCGCACTTGTCGGCTGCTCCCCGCCGGTCCACAGCACGTCGAAAAACTTGCCCGCGTACGGATGATTCACCGTCTTCCACGGCACGTTGTTTTTTTGGAAAATAAAATAGAGTTTTTCCAGCTCGCGGATATACGTGAGGTTTTGCCGCAGGCGCACCTGAATGGCCCGGGTGCCTCCGGTAGTCACGATTTCTCCCCGGAACGTGCGCTTGCCGCGAAGCAGCTCCTTCAGCTTGGAGTAATCGCACTGCAAAAACAGCGTCATCAGCAGCGCCTCTTCCCCCCGCTGCATTTGCTCCGTCACGCTCCGCAGGTCGCACGTTTTCGGCTCGGTGTCGGCGGCAAGCATCGGGTACAGAAACTCGTGAATCGGATCGATCTCTTCCCGGGCACACAAGGTCACATAGATGTCGTCCCGGTCCTCCTGGTCCTCCACCTCGTTAAACACGCGCTCCTCCAGCTTGCGGTTCAAGTCCTCCTGATACTCCACCAGGTTCAAAAAGACGCTCGTCACAATCTGCTTCAAGAGCTTGCGCTGTTCGAGATCCTCCATTCGGCTCAGCCTGTCCAGCAAGATGTCTTTCATGGGAACTCACTTGCCTCCTCCCTCGGTCTTCTCGGCCTGACCGCCGCTTGCCGCCGCTTTGGCCCCGCCTTGGCCGGCAGCCCCTTGGCTTGCCGCGCCCGCTTCGCCCGCGCCTTGAGCTGCCGGAGCGCGTCCGCCGCCTCCCGCAGCTCCGTCGGCACCGGCCGTCTGGGGCGGGGGCGGAGGCGGATTCAGCTTTTCCTGCGCCTTCGTTATTTTTCGCTCGACGCCGAGCACCTTCTCCAGCATGTTGATTTCCTGATAAATCTCCTGCGCCATCGCGTAAGAGGTCACGGCCTGCTCGTAAGCCTGTGCCGTATAGCTCTGATCGCCCTTCTTCTCCAGCTTGTCGGCGTCCAGTTGCTTCTTTTCTTTAAACACACCGGCGATCTTCTCATCCGCCGCTTCCAGCTTCGCCGCCAGCTCCTTTGCCCCGCTTGCAAAATCGGCCTGCTGCGCTTCCTTTTTCGCTTTCGCGAAAGTTTCCTTCGCGCCTTCGTAATCCTGCGCTTGCAGCTTCTGATCCCCCTGCTTCATCAGCTCCGTAATTTGCTGGTAGGTGCGGGCTTTGGCGATTTTGGCCTCCAGATCCTTCTCATCGTACAGGCTTTGCTGCTTGGCTTCCTTCTGCG
Source organism: Paenibacillus sp. MZ04-78.2 (assembly GCF_024213375.1). Lineage (GTDB taxonomy): Bacteria > Bacillota > Bacilli > Paenibacillales > NBRC-103111 > Paenibacillus_G. The sequence continues at coordinate 15,046 of NZ_JANAVJ010000017.1, forward strand.
CCTTCTCGTAGCTCTCCAGCGCCTTGGCATAATTCCCGTCTTTGAAGGAGCCGTCGCCGTCCACGATGAGCTGCGCTGTCTTTTGCTTTTTGCCGATGAGCCGCATATGGACGATGTCGTTCACTTTGATCGCCGCATTGCGTGCTTCGCTGTATTCCTTGACCGCGTTCGGATAATCCTTCTCCTGCACCGCCTCGTCGCCGCTTTTTTCACGCTCGAAGATGGCCGCCGCCGCCTCCACTTTGGCCTTGGCGGTCTTGTATGTATAATAATAGGCGCCTCCTCCCAGCAGCAGGAGAGGAATCAGCACCAGTGCGATCCTTTTAATAATTTTCCATTTCTTCTTCGGGTCTTCCTTGAACACTTTGTTGACATAAACGGCCGCAGCCGTGTAATTCGGCACTTGCTTGTTCTGCCGGCTGAGCAGCACATCCTCCAGCGTATCGACAAGCTCCGCCGGCTCCTTGACCTCTTCCAGCGCATCCAGCATCTCCGCGCCGTCTACGTTTTCCCATACCCCCGGCGTACAGAGCAGCAGGACGTCGCCTTCGGACAGCAGCGTCTTCTTGGAAACGAACGGCTCGAAAGCGCCCGGCTTCCCCAAATACCACAGCAGATTGTGCCGTTCCTCGTGCTTGTCCAGCCGATCCTCCGACAGCTCTCCCGCATCGGCCATCGACCGCGCCAAGCTCTGATCCTTGCTGTTCGTATGCAGTCTTCCATTGCGAAATTGATACAGCCGGGTGTTCCCGGCCACCGCCCATACCATCCGGGTATAGTCCGTAGCGACCAGTGTCAGACTGACCTTACGCCGGACCCGGCGGCTTTCGATCTGCAGCAATTCGTGCGCTTCCCACAAATACCGTTTCAGCTTGCGCCGGGATAGCGTCGGGCGGTCGAGAAAGCTGCCAAGCACGCTCTTGACCGCCAGCTCGGCGCTTTCTTTCTCCGTATCGGAATCGAGCCCCCGGGCAATCACATAGCAAGCTTTACCGTCCTGCTCCGTAAACGCAAAATAATCCTTGTTGCGGATAAACGTTCCCGCCTCGGATAGAAAGCTCGTTTTGAAATCGCTGTTTTCCTTACGCATCGGGTTCTACCAGCCTTTTTCCAAAATCACGACCGTCGCATTGTCTTGGTGCGCGAGCTGCTTCCGCTCGACCGCTTCGATGATTTCCTGGGCGGCTTCGTAGGCGGAAATCGGCTTGGACAAAATGTCCTCCAGCTCCACTTCCGTGAGCGTATTGTACACGCCGTCGCTGCACAGCATGACTTTGTCCCTCTTTTTCAGCCGGACGGGCTCCGTGCCGATCTCGATATTTTTGAAGCCTTCATAGCCCAAATAATTGACCAACTGGTTCTTCTTCGGACTGTCCAGCGCCTCGTCCCTCGTAATTTCCCCGGATACGAAGCGTTCCTCGAGCACCGATTCCAGAATGTGCTTCTGATTGACGTCAATGAAGTCCCCGTTCCGGAAAATTTTGATGAGACTGTCCCCCACCGCTCCCCAGTGAAGATTGCCGCCTTCCACCACAACGGCGACCAGTGTCGTTCCGCCCTGCGCCCCTTTCAGGGTGTGCATGATTTCCGCATTGCTCGCTACCGCCGCATTCGCAAAAAACTCGGGAAGCTCCCGAATATGCTCCAGCTTGAGAAACTGCTTGACGAACGTCGTCACGGCAGCCGTACTCGCCGCCCTGCCTCCCGACAGTCCGCTGATGCCGTCGGCCAGAACGGCGATCGTCCCGTGCGGGCTGACGAAGGTGGAGAAATAATCGTCCTGCTCCTCGCGCGCCCCGATCGTCTGTCCGTTGCCGATCTCGATCTTCGGAACAGCGCTGTCCTGATGAAGCAGACCTCTCCGGATGCGGAACAAAACCACAAGGACGCAGACGCAGGTCCAAACGATGACATAAGGCAACCATTCGTGTTGTTCCGGCATGCTCATCATTCCTTATCCGATTGATCTTGGTCCCACTCGAAATGCACTCCGCATAACGGAATGAACAGAAACTTGCTGTGTCCGAGCTGCACGACGTCATACGCGGTTAATTCGACCGGCGTGTAGACCGCTTCGTTGTTATGGTAAGCGAGCCCCGACGCATCGCCCGGCAGCAGGAAAAAGTTCCGTTTCTTCGGGTCGTACACGACGACCGCGTGATTCCGGCGGGAGATGGTATTGTCCCCAATGATCCGGATGTGCATATCCTCGGCCCGGCCGATGAAATTTTTCTCCGCCATGATCCGGTAATCTTGTCCTTGCTGCGGCCCTTCGATGCAGACGAGCCACCCGGTCACCGGCTCGATGCCTTCGGACTCCCCCAGATAAGGCATCGTCTTTTCGTCCTCCTGGACTCTTGCCGCTTTCTTTCCCTCGGCTTTGGAAGCCGGCTCCACGACCATGCTGCAATAGGGGCATATGGTGCCGTGCTTTCTCGTACTGAACATGTGTCCGTTGGCGCATCTTGTCAAACTCATGGATATCGATTCCCCCGTCTGCTTCTTCTCAACGCTCAAACCCGAAATGCCCTACTTGACCAACAGCCTCGTATTGGCAATGTAAAGCGTATCGCCCGAATGCACTTGCTCGGGCGCATCGCCGTTCAGCAGCCGCTTGCCGCTTTCGCCGCGTTTCTTGATGCCGACGCCGTTGCTGGATTCGAGGTCTTCGATATACCAGTTGCCGGAAACGTAATTCAGCACCGCGTGCTGCTTGCTGACCAAGGCGGCATACTCGGTGCCCGACAAATCGATCTGCACCTCGAGATCGGAAGAGCTTTTCCCGATCAGGAGCGACGTCTCCCCGTGAATGTACCATTCCTTGATCCGTTCGCCGTCGTCGCCGAGCAGCGCCAGCTTCGTAATCGCCGCTTCCTTCTTGACTGCGGGCGCCGACACAGCCGCACGCCCGTACTTACGCCAAGCCATCCCCGCCAAGCCGATGATGAAAAAGACAGCGACGAACAGCCTCAGGGCGACGTTGGTGTTCCATATATACGTATAAACCAGGGTAAAAGCCGCGACCAGCGCGATCAGCACGTTGACTACGGTTACCCATACGGATTTTTTTTCGCTCAACATTGGTTCCCCCGTTGGAACAGGATGTGCTTATTTTTTTCGGATGCCAAAATACTTCTCGAACATGGCCGTCGTATCGACCGGATTTTTCGTCTCGCTCTTGTTCTTGATCCCGGCTTCCCCGCCTTTGGGATGATAGCCGAAAAAACGCTCGAATTGCTTTTCCATATCTTTCAGATCAAACTGGGGCTGGCCGCTCTCGGCGCGCCGCTCCTTCGTCTTGGCGCCCGCGCCGGATGACGAACCGGCCTTGCTTTCCTGCTTGCGGTCCAGACGTTCGTCGTAGGCTTGCCTTGCCGACGCGTCGGACAAGGTCTGATACGCTTCGGTCACTTGCTTGAACTTCAGCTCCGCCTGCTTGCTGCCGCCGTTGGCGTCGGGATGATGCAGCTTGGCGAGCCGCTTGTAGGCCTTCTTGATTTCTTCGGAGGAGACGCTGCGTTCAACCTCCAGAATCTCGTAGTAATTGTTCATCGGATTCATCCTTACCGCCGGAAATGGAGAAAGTTAAGGGGCGGAAAGACCCCTTAACTCCTAGTGCTTGCAATAACCGGTCAAGCCGATTATACGGTATATCCGCCTTCGATTGTGGCGAATTCCGTTTTGTCTTTCTTTTGCTTGATGAAGAGCGTGAACGTGCCTACGCCTTCCGTGTCGCCGAAGCGCTCTTGGTAGTCCACGACGAACGCGTTCGGGAAGTAAATTTTGCGCACCACTTGGCTGGCAGCGATCACTTCCAGCGTCACTTTGCGGTAGCAGTCGGACTTCTCAGCCGGTACGAGCGACCACAAAGCAAGCTTCATCGTGTCGTCGGCGCTGTCGCCGTCCGTCGCAGTGATGATTTTGCCGGAGATTTTCAGGAACGCGCCTACGTCGGTCGATCTCGCGTTGGAGTCGTTCGGCGTATCCGTGTCGTAAACCACCGATTGAATGTTGTCCATGCCCAATTCGATTGTTTCTGCGCCTTCTACTTTCAGTCTGAAGCCCATTGATAAATCCTCCCTAAAGGTAAGTATGGTCCCCGACAGCGTCTCGCGCTGCCGGGATTTATGTTGAAAGGGGAGCTTGCGAAAGCTCTCCTTTAACAACCGCATAAGTTTGTTCAGCATCGTTACGCTTTAACCGGGGTGGTCCCTTTCGTGATCATCACCTCAAGGTTCTTCACGTTGCCGTTGAAGACCAGATCGATATGACACATGTTGCTCTTATCGTCGATAATGTAGCTCATGTCGTCCCCGTCCTGGATGATCGAGTTGACGTACCCCCGCGTACCGAGCCATTTGCTCTTTTGGCTGCTCGGATTGTTGCTGAAAAATTTAACGATGTTGTCGTGTTTGAAGTCGCCGGTCTGGAAGCGCAGGATGCGTTCGATGTACGTGCTGACCAGCGTCTTGTAGATCGAATCGAAGCCGTCGTCGGTCGACGCAAGGCTTCGCGCCTTGTAGACGGTAATGCGCTTGATGTCTTTGCCCTGCAGCTGCGCGTTCTCGGAAGAGAACACGAAGCCGAAGTTTTTCCGGTTGATCGAATCCTTGATGTTGTTCGTGAAGCCGGAAATTTCCTTCGCCATCGTCGTGATGGCACGCAGACCGTTCTCCCCGGCCTCGATATCGAAGCGCACGCCCGGGAACTCCCGGCTTACCGTCTTGAACGATTCGCGCAAATATTCCGGGCACTGGTAAGCCGCCACGATCCCCGTCGCCACATAGGCTGCGCCGACGTAGACGCCCTCGATCCAGAGCTTCAGAATGTCTTCCTTCTCCTGCGACAGCTTGACGCCGCCGTCCTCGGTTTGCAGCATTTTGCTGTCGATGACGACCCCGGACTTGTCCTTCGGAATAATCGTGAAGTTCGGCACGCACGGCACCGCGAATTCGCTATATTCCTTGCGGACCAGCACGCCGCACTTGTCGATGTACTTGTCGATGCCGGCGGTCGCCATGCTGTTGAACGTCGTCTCCTCGCCGGTCTCGAAGTTGAAGAACACCTGCACTTTGAAGTCCTTGATCACCTGCAGCAGCATCGTGAGCGATTCCATCGTGTTGCCGTCCTGCTTGGCCACCTTTTCGTTGCCTCGGAACCGCTCCCGGCTCACCTTCGAAGCGCCGGAAGAATCGAGCTGCACCGAAGGGACGATACCGAACCAGATCGTATCGGTGAAATCGTTCTTCGCGTTGACCGTGTTCAGGTACGTTTCCAGCCTCGGAATGTTGCTGCTTTTCACGATCATGTCCAGCTTGGAGTTCGTGATCAGCATCGAAGGCTGCATCCCTTTGTTTTTGGTGGAGTATTGGTCAAAAAACATTTTGATGCCCAATAATTTTTCCACCAAAGGCTTGACGGTCTTCACGAACTCGTCCTTGGCGTTCTTGTAGAACTCCAGATACGTGTTGTAGTTCTGCACTTCCTTCTCGGTATCGATCTCGCTCTGTACCGCAGGCAGCGGGCAGAACGTCCGTACGACCAGGTCTTTGACATAAGCGGATGGTGTATCCGACACGGACTCGTAATCGTCCTCGAATACGCCGATCAGGCCGCTCGTGCTGTTGTCGTCCGCGATCATGAGCTGCATCGTGTCCGATTTCGGCGATTCGATAATTTTCAGTTCGCCGGAATCGCCGATCATCAGCATCCCGATCTGGATCGCTTCGGATTCGTTTTCTTCCTGCGCCCCTCCGAGCAGAAGACGGGTCTTGATGTCTTCGATCGCCAGCGGAAGCATGGCCATGACGTTATTATAGTTTTTGCTGGCGTCCTCGAACATGATGTTGAGCTTGTCCCCGAGGTCCAGCTTTTTCGGATCGCCGTCGTCCAGCTTGTCGTATTGAGTGTACAAATAATGGATTTCCTTGCGCACCTGGCGGATGTCGTCCATTACTTTTTTCGGGGAGATCATGTCGAGCAGGTTCTCGAACTTGAAGTCCACGTTAGGAATGCCTTGGCTGCGCTTCGTATCGATCAGCGTAAACAGCATTTTCAGAAAATCGTTGCTTTGGTCGATCTTGATCTCCGAAATGCTGTCCTCGGAAATCCCTTCCGGCTTCTTGAGCGTGTACATGACCTTCTGGTTGGCTGCATTGAAGAACGAGTACACGGTCGGCGAAAACTTGTCCAAAAACTCGTCGAAGCTGCGAACGAGCAGATGCTGGTTAATCTCCTTGATCGTATCGTCGCTTAAGCTGTCGATGCCTCTGACGTCCCCGACGATCGTGACGAGATCAAGCTTTTCCGGATTGATCTCTTCGAAGAGCATGGTGCGGTTCGTTTGATTGATGATGTCCATTGAGCTGTCGGCTATAAAAACTTGCCGGACCCGGCATATGATTCTTATAGCCTACTCCTTTCCGAGCATTTTGGGATGAAGACCGGAAACACAGGTCTAATCATAGAGTTTTGTGTTTTATTTTGTCAACCATGGATTTTTATAGTCATTGAATCCTAGATAATCAAGGACTATAGTCCTATTTTTGAGCAAACACATTTATTTTTCAGCCCTTCTGTTATATGCTGAATTAACCATATAAATCCATCCTTTCATTCCCTTTTTCATCACCTCCCTTTCAAAAATGTGTCGAACTTAACAAAATTGTATTTTTTTACTACTCCCTAATTGTACTATATTTTTCGGTAAAGACATACCGATAGTTTAGAGTTATTTTGGTGAACTTTCACACATTTTACAAATGAAGGGTGAGTTTTAATGGTTGGGGAACTGCATACAAGAAGGCGCGTCCCGGTTGGAATGCGAATTTTGGCGATTGCTGTCATGTTGTCGCTGCTATTCGTCCCGCTCGGATCGGCGTTTGCCGAAGGCGATTCGAATCCGGGCTTCGACGCGGTGTTCGTGATGGACGTCAGTTATTCGATGAACGCCACGGACCGGGACCGGATCGCTGCGGAAGTCATCAAAATGTTTATGGACATGAGCGAGGCCGCCCGCACCCAAGTCGGGTTTGCCGCCTACAACCATAAAATCGTCGAGGCGCAGCCGCTCGCCCCGCTAACCCAGGAGGAGCAAAAAAATCTGCTCAAAAGGAAAATCGCGGAGCTGCGTTTCTCCGGCTATACGGATCTCGGCCTCGGGCTGAGCAAAGGGGCCGAGCTTGTCGGGAGCGGCAAAGGCGGCGGACGTCCGTTTATGATTCTGCTGTCGGATGGCGGGACGGACTTTGGACCTATTTATACAGGAAGATCGGTCGAGGATTCGAACAAAGACGTGGAGCGCGTGATCGCGGAAGCGCAGTCGAAGGGCTACCCCATCTACACCGTCGGGCTTAATCATGACGGCTCGGTCAACGCGCCGCAGCTCGAAACGATCGCCGCCAAGACGGGGGGCACGTCGTTCATCACGGAAAGCGCGGGTGATCTGCCGGAAATTTTCAACAACATTTTCGCCAAGCAAATCCGCTCCGTGCTCGTCCCCGTCGCAGCTGTCACAGCCACCGGGGAGCTGCAGGAAGTGACGGTCAACATTCCGAACGGCAGCATGAACGAAGCCAATATCGTGCTGTTGTCGGAGCATCCGATCACCGAAACGCATCTGTACTACAATTCGAAAAACATCCGATTCGTAAAGTCGGACAAATACTCGCTGCTCAAAATTCCCCAGCCGCAAAAGGGCGCCTTTCTGCTGAAATTCAAAGCGAAGCCCGGGGATTTTGTGAAAATCAGCCTGCTCGGCAACTACGGCCTCAAGGCGGGAATGGAGCTTGCCCAGCCGGTCAAGGGCGTGCCGTCGACCGTTTCCGCCTTCCTGCTGCGCCATGCGGACGGAACCAAGCTGGCCGACGCCGACGTGTACCAATCGATGAAGGCCGAGCTGATCGTGAAAGACTTGCAGACGAATAAAGAAGAACGGACGCCGATGAAGCTGAACGGAAACGGCTTCGAAGTGCAGACGGTCTTCCCGCACTCCGGCAAGTATCAAGCCCGCGTGTTTCTGAGCAGCCCGGATTTTTACCGGGAAACGGCGGTCAGCGAACTAAATATCGCGAACACGGCGCCCGAACCGATCAGCAGCGGAGCCATCGAGCTGACGAAGGAAGACGGAGACGCCAAAATAGACCTTAAGAACTATTTTCGCGATGTGAATCAGGACAAGCTGAGCTATACGATCGCCTCCAACAGCAACGCCAAGCTGGCCGACTTCGCGGTGGACGGCGATACGTTAACCGTCGCTTCCATGCACGCCGGCAAAGCGGTCCTGACGATGACGGTAACGGACGACGAGGGAGCTTCCGTCACCTCAGACCTCGTCATCAACGTGCACTCCGTCGTGCAGCGTTATTTGATTATCGCGGGCATCGTGCTCGCCGTGCTGCTGGCCGCTTGGGCCGTTTATTGGCTGCTTCGTCCGAAGCCCCGCTTTGTCGGAAGGCTGGAAGGGTACTTCCTCAATACGGCGAGCGGCAGCGATATACCGGTGAAGTACTGGCCTCTCGCTTCATTCGAGAAGCGCCAGATCAGCCTGCGCGAGCTGTTCGCCAGCCTCGACGTCAACGAGCCGCTGCCGGAGGCGGAGCGCATCATCATCGAAGCCGGGAAGAACGGCACGATCCTGCTGCGGCACAACACGCGCTGCACGATTGAAAAGGGCAAGACGCCGATCCCCCGCAACAAAAAGGAATCGATCAGCTACAACGAGAAAATTTACATCACGTTCGAGGACCGGCTGACGGAAATCGAGCTGCGGTATAAAGAAGTAAAACCCAACACCCTGTAGAGGGGGTTGGGTTTTTGTCGCTCCATCGCGGGGGTGGCCAGGGGGAGTTGGGCAAAAGCTGTGGATTCGGCGAGAACGCGCCCGGGCCGCTTTTTTCTCTTCGGGGCGTTCGGGCGGAAGTTGTCGGGCAATCCTCGTGCTCCCTGACATTTGAGTGGAAGCTGACCTAACCGTGTCGAAAAATATTCTGCCGTGCCTGCGAAGCATCGATAACGCACCGCAGTTCCTCTAAGCGGAGGCACAGCGAGCAAATGAACCGAATAGCGCCACCGCAGCTCCGCTATTTTTCGGACGGCTCCGGACGATTCCGCCGCATCCCGGCTTTCAGGCGCATATATTCCAGCCGCAAAGCGGCCTTGAGCAGCTTCAGCGACGGACATCTTCTGCGCGGCTGAACGGCAAGCCCCCATCGGATCATCCCCGACAGCAGCAGGCCGATCTCCGGGTTCGCGGTTCTGGCGCTTTCCATGCGGTCCTCGATCAGCCGCTCGGAAACGTCCATCGGAACGCGCCCGGTGAAGCTGTAGTATAAAATCGCGGCAGCGCTGAACAGATCGGCCTTTTTCCCTTGCCGGGCCTTTTCCGAATACAGCTCCAGCGGGGAGAAGCCGGCCGTTGTAAAAATCGGACGGACGTCCGGCTCCGCGAGCGATACGGCCGAACCGAAATCCAGCAGCACCGGCCGGCCTTCTTCCGAAATCAGCACATTCCCCGGCTTCAAATCCCGGTGAATGAGGCCTTGCCGGTGTACGAAGTCCACCGTATCCAGAAACGGCAGCAGAACGTTCCGGATCAATTGCGCCGCCGAAGGCTTCACCTCCCGGATAAAGTCCACGAGCGGCTTGCCCGGGCAATAACGGGTCACCAGATAGCTCGTCCCGTTTTCTTCGAAATGGTCGATATATTCAACGATATGCCTATGCCGGAGCCGGCTTAGAATCGAGGCTTCCCTCCGGAAGGCATCGTTCAGTTCTTCAAACTTCCGGCGGCTCGAAGGACGGCGGCATAAGACCGCCTTCCCGTCCATATCTCTTAAAGCCAGACTTCCGGGATAAAATTCCTTGATCACCAGCCTCTCTTCTCCCTTGGCCGGGCATCCGCTATAAACGATGGACAGTTCGCTGGAAGCCAGCCGTTCTTCGATCCGGTAGGCGCCGCCTTTGAGCAGCGTATGCCGCCCAAGGCACACATCATCAAGATCTGGGGTCATCCAAAATTGCTCCTTCATTCCGAACATTCGCCTTACTTCGATTGAGGTACAGGCTCGCAAGCCCCTTTCCCATCTTATCACAAGGAACGAAATTGGGAACCGTTGGATTTTCCGCGTGGGCGCTTGTGATCAAACGGCCGCGAGGTTCCGCAAGCGGCAGCACTGGCTGCTTACTTCGCGAAGCCCCGAAACAAGACCTTGATTTTCTCGGCAAGGTGACGACCGCCGCCCCTCACCTCCACCGTCTCCACCAACAAAGCGACAAGCAGCTTCGACTTGCAGGCCGCAAGCGTCAGCAGCAGCGCGACAAACAGGACGCTCCATCCGGCGCCCCTCGCAACTGTTCGATGAGTCAATCTCAGCACTCCCTCTCTCTATCCACTCGTTTCCATTGTAGCCAAGCGTCGGCGGAAGGAGAACGGATAGCTTCCTGATATTTCCCTTACGAAACGCTGACCGGGACCGGCCGGAAATGTTGGATACCGCTTTTGGCGCGGTGGTATAATCGTTTTATCTAAATTACCCGCGGGGGAATGGCATATGAAAATCGTGATTGCGCCGGATTCGTTCAAAGGCTCGCTGTCCGCTCTGCAGCTGTGCAGAGCCGTAAGCTCCGGCATTCGGAGCGTTGTCCCGGATGCCGACATCGTCGAGCTTCCGGTCGCGGACGGCGGAGAAGGCACGGTAGACAGCCTTGTGCATGCTTGCGGCGGTACCCGGGTGGAAGCAGAGGTTCGCGGCCCGCTCGGAGAGTCGGTCACGGCCGTCTACGGCATCCTGAAGGACGGCACCGCCGTCGTCGAAATGGCGCAGGCGTCCGGGCTGCCGCTCGTTCCCGAATTTCGGCGCAACCCTCTTGCCACCTCCTCCTACGGGACGGGCGAGCTGATTCGGGCCGCGTTGGACCGCGGATGCCGGAAGTTCCTCATCGGGCTCGGCGGCAGCGCGACGAACGACGGCGGGGCCGGCATGCTGGAGGCGCTCGGCGTCCGATGGTACGGAGCGGACGGCGTCCCGTTGCCCTCCGGGGGCGGCGCGCTCGGCGGGCTCGCCGACTTCGACGCCTCCGGCATGGACCCGCGTCTCGCAGAATGCCGCTTCGTGGCGGCGACGGACGTCCGCAACCCGCTCTGCGGGCCGGAGGGCGCTTCCGCCGTCTTCGGCCCGCAGAAGGGCGCGACGCCGGACATGGCGCAAGCGCTGGACCGGGCGCTGCGGCAGTGGGCCGACGTCATTCGCCGGCAAACAGGCATCGACGTGCTGACGCTGCCCGGCGGCGGCGCGGCCGGCGGCATGGGGGCCGGATTGCATGCGTTCCTCGGCGCGCAGCTTCGCTCCGGCATCGACATCGTGCTGGAGAAGGCGAAGTTTGAAGCGCAGCTTCGGGACGCCGACTGGGTAATCACCGGCGAAGGCCGGCTGGACGGGCAAACGCTGTCCGGCAAAGCGATTGCCGGTATTTGCCGCAAGGCCCGGGACGCGGGAGTACCGGTGGTCGCCTTGTGCGGCAGTCTGGAGCTGCCCGCAGAGCAGCTGGACGAACTCGGACTGACGGCGGCTTTTTCCATCGTGCGCAAGCCTTGCGACTTGCAGGAAGCGGTCGGGCGCGCCGCGGAGTGGGCGAGCGAGGCGGCAGCCCAAATGATGCGCCTGCTGCAAGGCGCCAAGCGGCGATAGTCATCTTTTGGCATTTTTTGGGGAAATCCGCGAATTTTCGATTGAAATTTTGCGCCAACATGATAGGATAGGTCATAAATGCAACATCATTCATCCGGGGAGAGAAGTATAATGAGCATACCAAAAGCGTTAACCATTGCCGGCTCCGATACAAGCGGCGGCGCCGGAATTCAAGCCGATTTAAAAACGTTCCAGGAACGCGACGTCTACGGAATGACGGTTCTTACGACGGTCGTCACGATGGACCCAAACAACCAATGGCACCACGGCGTTCATCCGATCGCTTTGCCTACCGTCGAGGCCCAACTGCAAACCGTGCTTGACGGCGTAGGCGTCGATGCGCTCAAGACGGGCATGCTCGGCTCGGTCGAGCTGATCGAGCTCATTACGCATACACTCAAAGGCAAAGGGTTACAGCGTATCGTTGTGGACCCTGTGATGGTCTGCAAAGGCAACGACGAGGCGCTCCATCCCGAATCCACCGTTGCGCTGCGGGAGCTGCTCGTCCCGATCGCGGACGTCGTCACTCCGAATTTGTTCGAAGCGGCGCAGCTTGCGAACCGTCCGCCGATTCAAACGCTGGAGGACATGAAAGAAGCGGCGCAGATCATCCATGCGACAGGCGTCAAGTACGTCCTGATCAAAGGCGGGGCGAAGCTGAATCATCCGCAGGCGGTCGACTTGCTTTATGACGGAAAGGCATTCGAGCTGTACGAATCGGACAAAATTTCCACCACCTATACGCATGGAGCCGGATGCACATACTCCGCGGCCATTACGGCCGAGCTTGCCAAAGGCGCCGACGTCAAAGAAGCGGTCGGCGCCGCAAAACGCTTCATCAGCGCGGCCATCCGGCACGGCTTTCCGCTGAACGGCTTTGTCGGCCCGACCCGCCATTCGGCGCTGCGCCAGTTCGGGTAAGCCGTGAATTCATGTTTTTCCATATCAAAGAGCCTGTCTCCGAGACAGGCTCTTTATCCTTTCTGCCAGCGACAGCGTTACGGCACAAGCAAGCTGTCCAAATGCCGCGCAACGATCCCTGCAATTTCTTCCGCAAGCACGACCTCGGATGCGATGACGCCGTGTACGAGCAAACCGTCCACCAACGCGTGGAACCGCTTCGCTTCCAGCTCCGTGTCAAGCCCCGGCTTCAGCAGCTGCGACTGGGCGAGGGCTTCGAGGATGTTACGGAACACGTCCCGCAGCGAATCGTGAATTTCCCGGCTCAGCGGCCTCAATTCCGGCTCGGTCAAAGCAAAAGTCGAAAAGGCAATCCAGATTTGACTTTCCGCCAAACGGTCTTCGTCCAACGGCACGATTTGACCGATAAGCGCTTCGATATTTTCCTGGGGATCGCCGTCTTGCGGAAGCGACTGTATACGTTTTTTTATCCGTTCGGCGACCAGCCGCATGGAGAAAGCCAATAAAGCCGACGCGCTGGGCGGTCATACTGGGGATCGACTTTATATGGAGCTTCAGCTATACCTTCTGGCCGAAAAAAGCATAGCCGGATTTTGTAGAAACCTTATTCCCCTCGCGCGCGTAAGAATAAGACAATCGTACATTTTAGCCAAAAGGAGATCGATGCTCATGCCTCGCCTAAAAGTCCCCCGTTAACCCCGGGGACCGCCGCCTCCGTTCGAAGCAATGCGCGAAACAAACATTATTTTTATCAAGGAGCGTGCAAACGAATGAACGGACCACAGGCGGTAACCAAAGATGAAAGACGGGCCATTGGCCATAACATTGCTGACCGGCTTAAACAGGTATACGGCGACAAAATAAAAGCGATCGGCCTCTACGGCTCTATGGCGCGAGGCACCGACGGACCTTACTCCGACATCGAAATGCTTTGCGTTCTACGCACGGAAGACGGAGAAGAACCGATCGACTTCAGCCACGAATGGGCGGCCGGCGCCTGGAAAGCGGAGGTAAACGTGTACAGCGAGGAGGAGCTGCTGAAGTACGCGAAGACCGTCGAAGATTCATGGCCCTTATCCCACGGCGCCTTCCTTACGGCTCTGCCGCTGTACGACCCGGACGGCTTTTTCGATGACCTGATAGCGGCGGTCCAGTCGCCGGACGAAGCCGATTTCCGCGAAAGCATCCACGGCATTCTGGTCGGCGAAATGTTCGAATTCGCCGGCAAATGGCGCAATGCCAACGCCCAAGGCCCGCGGACGTACCTGCCTTATCTGGCCATGGAGACCGCGCAATACGCCGCGATGCTCATCGGGCTTCATCATCGGACGACCTACTCTACGGGAGCCAAGGTCATTCCCGAAGCAATGACCCTGCCCGACCGGCCGGAAGGCTTTGATGCGCTGGCACAGCTCGTGCTGTCCGGCGAGCTATCCGACCCGGACCGTGTCTTCCTGACGTGCGAAGCTTTCTGGAACGGCCTGCAAGCGTGGGCGGAAGAGCGTGATTATGGGTTTACCACGGAACAAATTCCATTTTAACAAAATTCAATCCATCCTATCAAACACGCGCAATTTGTCTAGACGGCAAGCCTGTTGGATTTTTTATGTGGGTTCCAAAGACAAAAGGGAAAATATCGATTTGGCGTTTTATGGTGGATCAGAACTATCAGAACAAAGGTATTGGGCGCAAAGCTTTACTGCTGGCCCTTGATGAAATTAGACAGACAGATGGATTGGAAGAAATCGAGATCTGCTACAATCCCAATAATCCTGTAGCGAAAGACTTCTACGCCAACTTTGGTTTCGTTGACGTCGGTATGGACGAAGACGGAGATGACATGTTAGCCATCATTAAAATATAACAAATCCATCATGATTTATCATTAAACCTAAAAAGAACAAGCTCACCCTAATGGGTGACTTATCGTTCTAGCCGACGGATCACTTGTCCGTCGGCTTTTTCTTTCCCACCAGTGTTCCGTTACATTCCGGGCAGAAGAATTCCGGGTCTTGAAATGTTCGAGAAGCAGGGGGCTCCCGATCCGCAGAAATGGTCCCTTCATTTCTCCTCTGCCGCCGCTTACTGCTTCGCCGCGGGAGCGATCTTCCCCTTCTTTTTTCCCGAGCCTGAAACCTTCCTCCCTTCTTGGACGTATATCCATCATCTTCTCTATTTTTTCAGTAGCCGAGGTGGAAGTTAAAATGACAACACAAGTGAACATCGTACATTACCATCCTGATTATGCGTCGAGCTTAGCCGAGATGTGGAACCGGAGCCAAGACGAATGGGGCGGAGGATCGGCCGTCCGGACAGCCGAGCAAGTTCGCCGGGACCAGGAAAACTCGGACGCCTTGGCCGTCTTTCTCGCCGTCTGCGACGATCAAGTCGTCGGATACTGCAACCTGGGCGAATACCGCGAGGATACCGGCGCACTGTACATCCCGCTGTTGAACGTACGCCCGGACTACCATGGCCTCAAAATCGGCAAAATGCTCGTGCTGCGGGCGGTGGAGGAAACGATCCGCCTGGGCTGGCCGCGTGTCGATTTGTATACTTGGGAAGCTAATATGAAGGCGGTGCCGCTGTACAAAAAATGCGGCTTTTTCTGGGAAGACCGCGAGGACTCGACGCATTTCATGAATTTCATCCCCCAAGTGGCGGCTTGCGAAGCGCTTGCCCCCTATCTTAAGGATATCGATTGGTACGCCGACTTGACGCGGACGATCGAAGTGAAGCCGGACGGCCATAAAGTGAACGGCTTCGATATATACACTTACGCATGGTCCAAAAACGGACAAACGCTTCGCGTCGATATCGAGCGCAAAGGCCGCGGCATCTGTCTCATCGAAACGGAGGACTACTTGCTTTCCGCAACCGCGGAGCAGGCCGAGCCGGTGTTCGGCAGCGAGTACGTTATCGAATACCGCATCGTGAACAAATCGGGCGCCCCGCTGAAGCTTGAGCTTCAGGGCGAACCGGACGGCAATGTCGCATTCGATTGGAAAGGCGAGTTGCAGGTGGAAGGCGAGGAACGAATCTCCGCGCGCTTCTTCGTCGGAGCCATCGAGGAAGAGCAGAGCGAATCGCGCACCTGCCCTGCCGTGCAGACGCGGGTACGAATTAACGGGCTGGAGGCGCTGCTCAAGGTTGGCATCGTGCCGAAATTTCCGGCCAGCCTGACGATGCAGGTGCCGGATGCGAGGCATGCGCTTGGCGGGGATTACGTCCTGTACCTCGATATGCAAAACCATTTCCCGGTAACGGCCTCGTTCTTCTTCGAGCTGCCGGAACAGGCTTGGCTTGCGCTCGGACAGCGGACTTTCGAAGCCCGCTTGGAAGCGAAGGAGCGTATATCTTTGGCGGTTCCGTACCGCCTGCTCGACTACGGCTTCTATCAAGCCCCGATTCAAGTCCGGGCGATTCCGGACAACGGGCCGGAGGTAACGTTCACCCGCTTTGTTGGCGGAGCCTTCGCAGGCCCCGGGGCGATGTTTACCGGAGAGACGGAAAACAACCGGGTTGCCGTAAACGGCAGCTATGAAATCGAATACGATAAGGATCAAAATGAAACAGTCCTTCAGACATGGAGCCGGAAGGGCGAACAACTCACGCTGTCGCCGCCGTCCATAGGCAAGCCGTATTCCGCCGAATTTACCGGCAAGAAGCCGGTACGTGTCGAGCCCAAAGAGGAGCGGGGAGCGGTCGGCTATCGTCTAACGTATCGTTCGGATAGTTTCCCGCAGCTGCTCATGCATCTCCATACGCTGCTTTACGCTGACGGAACGGCGAAGCTGTGGCAGGAGCTGGAAAACGACTCGAACGCTCCCGTCGTCAGCGAAATGTGGGTATCCCAGCGCTTCGAATCCGACTTGTACGGAGTCGTACTGCCTTACGACGGTCAAATCGTCGAAACGACCGACTCGCACGGCCTCGATTACGAGTACTGGGACGGCGCCAAAGTTAGCGAGCCTTGGCTCTTCGTACGCGGCGCAAGAAGCGCATACGGAATTTGCTGGTCCGGCAACCACCGGATGAGATTGGGAGAGTGGTATCTGGAGCTGGAAACTTGCTTCGGACAGCTGGAAGCCGGGGAAACGAAAACGTCGGATACGATCTTCATGTCTATGGGCGGGTTCGACGATTGGACCTCGTTCCGGGAATTTGCCCTGAAGCGCATCGGACAAGAAACGACGGCGCCGCCAATCCGTAGCGTGGAGCTGACGGCCAACGAAGGAAATCCGTTCGTGCCGCCGGATGCGGAAGAAATGCCGGTCGTGCTTCGGGATATGAAGCAGACCGTATGGGAAGGCGAGCTCTTCGCCCGCTATATGGATGCAGCCGAAACGGAGGAGCGGGTGCTTTTGTCGCCCGACGACGAGGCGACGGAAGCCCGCTTCATGCTGCCTCCGCCGGAATCCCGCTGCTGCGTGGTCCAGGTAGAAGCGCGGCTCGACGCGCATGAAGAGGCTTATCATGCCGCATTGTTCCCCGTTTCCAGCGATGAAATCAGCAGCACGACATCGACCGAAGCCGGTTATTCGGTGCTTGAGGTCGATAATGGAATCATTCGCATCTCGGCTTCGGTCGACTATTCCCCCGGGTTACGTTCGCTTTCGGTCGATGGCCGGGAATGGCTCGCTTCCGGGTTTCCCGAATACGGGGCGAAGTCGTGGTGGAATCCTTGGATCGGCGGCTTGTCGGGTCACTTCAACGAGATGGGTCCGTTATCCGTGCGCAATGAAGAGCATTCCTCCGACTTTGTCCGCCTCTCCGACGAGAAAGGCAACGTGTGGTCAGGCATTCGGGTCCGCCAATCCATCCGGAACCACGATACGTTCAAAGGGACGATCATGGACAGCTATTATTTGATGCTCCCCGGAGTGCCGGTGCTCGCTTATATGACGGACATTCATCAGAACACCGGAACGTATTTGGATAAATCGGTGCTCAGCGAGCTGTTCCTTCGTCTCGACGAGACAGGCGGCTATGGGTGGCTGCAAACCTGCGCTCCGAACGGAAAAACGCTGCGTTACCCGCTCGGAAAAGGGGAGCTCAGCGTACACGAAACGAAGGATTACGTATTCGGCCTGGATAGCCAGACCGGGGTCATGCACATCGTGACGGATGAAGAAGCCAACCGCCCTTCGGTCAACACGAACAAGGAAATCTGCTGCCTGTCGCTCACGCGGAATGTTCGCCTGCCTCACGGAAGCGTGAGCCGGTCGGCTCCGGTGTTCCTCGTATTCCCGGACACCCCGCTGCCGGCGGACAGCTTGAAGGCTTTACGAAGACTCTCCTTCCCTATTATACTTGAAGCCAATGACACGAAAAAAGGAGAGTAATACGGAATGAAAATCATTGATGCGCACATGCACTTGTCTCATATTGCTTCGTTCAAGGAAACCGCAGAAAGCCGTTCGTTCGTCGATTACTCCGTTGACGGGCTGCTGCGCGAATACGCCGAGAACGGTGTTGTGCTCGGCATCGGCATGGGGGTGACGGAGACCGCCGCCGGAGGCTTCCCCGACCGGGAAGCCCCGACGCCGATGGGACTTGATATGGTGGAGTCGTATCCGGGGCAGATCGTGTACTGCCCCGGCGTTAACCCGTTCAAGCTGGGCAACGCCGAACTGGATGCCTTGGAGCAGGCGCTGCAGCGGCCGGAGGCGGTCGGGATCAAAATTTACCTCGGCTACTATCCGTACTATGCCTATGATGACGTCTACCAGCCAGTGTACGAGCTGGCGAAGCAGTACAAGGTCCCGGTCGTCTATCATACGGGCGATACGTACTCGGAGCGCGGCCTGCTGAAATATTCGCACCCGCTGACGGTGGACGAGGTTGCCGTCGCCCACCGCGACGTCAACTTCATGATCGCCCACTTCGGAGACCCGTGGGTGCTGGACGGAGCCGAGATCGTCTACAAGAACCGCAACGTATTCGCCGATTTGTCCGGCCTGATGGTTGGCGATGCCGCGGAATGCGCGCGGCTCAAGGATTCTCCGCTCTTCTTCGCCCATTTGCGCCATGCGGTTACGTTTTGCGACCATTATGAGAAAATGCTGTTTGGCACCGACTGGCCGCTTGCCCCGGTACAGCCTTATCTGCAATTCGTGCAGGAGCTGATTCCGGAGGCGTATCACGAGCATGTCTTTTACAAAACCGCCCTGCGCGTGTTTCCGAAAATCGCTCCGTTTGTGGAGTAACGCCCCTACGCATAAACGAACAAAAAAATCCCCGCCTCGTCGATGGCAGCGACGGCGGGGATTCAAATTATATGTTAAGTAACGGGATCTTCTTTAGTATGCCCCGACAAGCTTAAGCGCACCTTAAAAAAAGCTCAAAATTCGATTAAAAATTAGCGCGGCTAGTCCTTATACGGATCGAACTCGTCCGCCCCGGCCATGCATACGCCGATCGGCTTCAGCACATGCAGCACCTCGATCGTCTCCGTATGGGCGTCCAGCACATCCTGAAGCTTCCGGTACACGAACGGGCTCTCGTCCGTTCCGGCTCCGCGAAGCTCGACGCCGAAGCTCCGCACGGCTTCCTGCATTTGCGCCTCCGAGATGAGTCCGCCCGTGCGGACGCGTGTCTTCCAGTTCATTTTGCCGGCCGCTTGCGTGCGGCTCATTATTCTTCCCGCGCCGTGCACCGTGCTGTAGAAGGCCGCACGGTTTTCCTCCGTATCTTTTCCCCGGACAATGACCGAGATATCGCCCATGCTCCCGCCAATGAATCCAAGCTGGCCGGGAGCGGACGGCGTCGCCCCTTTGCGCACGACGACCGTTTCACGGCCGCTGTGGGTCTCTTTCCACGCATAATTGTGGTGATTATGCACCTTGAATTCCGCGTCCGCTCCCAGAATCGCCAGCACCTGACGAATGACGGCGTCTCTTCCGGCGTACGCGTACCGCCCGGCCAGCTTCATGGCACGGTAATACATATCGCCAAGCTCACTGTCCAGATCGAGCAGCACCGGCGGCTGGTCCATCTTTTCCCCCGGAGCCTTGGCCATAAACTCCCGTCCCGCTGCAAGGTTCATAAACCCGCTGGCCGTCTTATGCCCGAATCCGCGGCTGCCGAAGTGATTGCCGATCCACAGCCTCCCCGTCCCCGCTTCCTCGAACAAATCGACGAAGTGATTCCCGCTGCCTACGGTCCCTAACTGGTCGCGGGCGAGCGCCTTCAGCTTATCGTGCTCCTGACGCCCGATGGCGGCATACACCGACCAGTCCGGATCGTCGAACAGCTCGTGATCCACCTTCTCGCTGTTTACGCGCCCGATGCCGAACGAAACGTTTCGTGCGATGTCGTCCATGATGCGCGCCAGCCTGGGCCGGATATCCGCTGCGAGCAGGTTCGTTCGCACCGCTTTGTTCCCGCATCCGATATCGTACCCGACGCCGGACGGCGAGATTTGTCCCTCGTAGACGATCACCCCGCCGATCGGCTGGCTGTAGCCCTTGTGGTGGTCCGCCATCAGCAGCGCCTGCACGACATTTCCGTGCTCCGCGCATGTTTTGGCTTGCGCCAAGGCGCCTGCCTCCGGGTTCCCCCAGACGCGGACGCCGTCTTTAATTTGATAAGCCATGCCGTCAGCTCCTTTTCCTGCAAAAGCTTCGCAATTCGTTCCTTTACTTGTTCATTCGGCTCGGAGGCGACCAGTTCCTGCAAAGCGCCCGCCACTTCCTCTCGATTTTGGACGGCCAACCTTCATCGCGGATGACGTTCTCGCACAGCCGCTTGCAGGCTTTGCGCAGGTCGCCGGACCAGCCTCTGCCGTACCGTTGTTCCCAACGCTGCTCGTCTCCGTTTAAAAAATCATAAATATCCGTCACAACCGACAGCTGTGCTGCGGTCACACACATCGTCTGCGAATGCCTTAGAAAATCGCCTACCGCTGACGATGCATCCTCATAGTCGTCGGTTGTCATCGTCAATCACCTGTTCTCCCACACTTCGCTAAGCACGGCACGGAACAGCCCGTCAAGCTCGCGGGCCTGTGCGCCTTCGGCGCTGTTCAAATGAACGGCCGTGCGCTCGAAATGATTCATTTTTTGTTCCAAAAACTCGTTGATGGGGTTGATCCTTGGCTCGTAGTCCATTTCGTCTCCCGCCATTTTGCGTTCCACCAGCTTGAGAATGACCTGTTTCAGCTCGCTGCCCTCCGGCACCAAGCGGTCCACCAGCACGTCGAATTCCATCGGCGGCATCGCGTGAAACCGCTCGATCCATTCGCAGGCCAGAACCGGACGAAGCACGTAAAAATATTTTTTGATTTTCACCTGCTCCCCCTGCAAGTATTCGCGGTAATTTCCCTTTGCCATATTAAGATAGTGATACATGCACGACTTCGGGGAAAAGGTCAGCGGCGACATGCTGCGGATACGCTCCGCTGCAGAAAATTTCTCGAAGTACGGGATCGGCGATTGCAGCCATTCCAGCAGCGGCGGGTTCGACTTGCGGAATAAATTCAGCGCCTTCTTCAAATCCCAGCCGTTGATATCGAGCTTGTCGCTGATTGGCCGCTCGATCACGTCCCGTTGATCAAATATGGATAAGTACCATTCGACAGGCCGGACGTACAGGAAACGGACATCGTAGTCGCTGTCCTTTGACGGGAATCCCCATGCCCGGCTGCCTGATTCGCAGGCGTACAGGATGCGCACCTGCTCCTGCCGCTCGATCTGGTAGAGTTCTTCTAATATAGGTTGACGAAAGTCGGTCATCGCGGTTCTCCTCCTTCGGATCGTGATGCTGCTATATGTAAAAAAAGCCATCGACCTCAGTGGTCCATGGCCCGATGCTCTTATAGATGGTTTTACGGCGTGTGCCGGACATGGCCGACTGGCGTAAAATGGCATCTGAATAGGACCGATGAGATGCGGAAGTCGAATCTGTGTTGTTTGTACTTCGGGATCGTTACTTTTCGGTGCCACCCAGCTCCATGGCGTCGATCTTCCCGGTCATGTCCGAGTAGCCCTGTACCGCTTGCGCAATATAGGACAGCACGGTATCGCTCCAACCGTAAATATAGAACGTGTTCCGGTCGGCAGGCGGCGCCATCGCATAGCGGTACGGCGCAATGTCGACAATGAACGCTTTGACCTGCGGGTTCACCTTGGCGCGGTATTTTGCCAGTTCGGCGTAGAACGAGCTTCCGCTGTTCTGCTGCTCATCCGTGATCATGATGATCTGATCGACCCGCTTGTTTTCATTAAACAGCTTGCGCACAGGCGCGCCGGTATCGGTTCCGCCGCGGGAACGAATGCGGTCCGCTTGCGTTAAGATGCTGTCGTGACGCGACGGCTTGGCATCCGTCACTTTCGTATCGAACAGCCAGAACAACGAGTTCCCCTGTGTCTTCTTGTACAGCGCCAAGGCGAATACGGACCCGATCTGCAAATACTCCCCCTGCATGGAACCGGAAATATCGAGGAAAATCGCCGTGTTCTCGCCGATCTCCGGCAAGTTCGCAAACGTAAGCTCCACCGCATCCCGAAGCGGGTCGCGCAGCTCCGGACGCTCTACCTCCCGGAACGCCTTGGCGAACCGGAATGGCAAAATTTTCGCTTTGCGCAGCGCCTCAGCGTTCGTCAGACGCTCCACCGCAAACGTCAGATTGGCTTTCTTCTCGAACACGCCCGCGCGATCCAGCGCGTTCAAGTGGCGCAGCAGCGCAAACGTAGGCATCTGGCGCAGCAATGCCTCCCAGACGGCCTTGGACGGCTTGATCGCCCCCGTCACCGTTTCGTACGGCAGCTTTCCGCGTTCGATGCAAGCGAGCCGCTCGGCCTCGCTTCTCGCCCGCTTCAATTGCTCCAACGCCTCCACCTGCGGGAGCATGGCGAGACTTGTCTCCTGCCCGCGCAGGTAACGGAACAGCGCCTGCTGCTTGAGATCGACCGGCTTCGGATGCGCCGTCGCGATCGCGTCGCCCAAGCTAAATCCGCGTCCCCGGCCGTTGTACTTCAGCGCCCAATATTCGGATACCCCGGACAGGAAGCGGGCAACCTGCCGTTTCACGGCCCGGCCGCCCTGCCCGCGGCCAAGTCCCCGCAGGATCGTCAGGAAGTCGGACAAATCCGAAGGAATCCGGACCACCTGGTCGAACACTCTGGCGAATACATCCGGCCGGTAAGACGACAGGATGGCCAGTCCGAACAGCGGCTGCAGCCGCATAAATCCCTCGTTGCGGGCGAACACCAGCGCTTTGGCCATAAATTGCGGATTTTGCCGCGCCATTTCGTGGTGCAGCTCCAGCGCGTCCTGCAGCAGCTCGTTTTGATCGGCGTAAAATGTATTTCCTAGCGTATTGGTCAACAGCGTCTGCACGTACTGCTCTTTGGCTGAACGCGCATAAGCGGGAAATCCGTCTTTGTTATATTTCGTCGGCAACATGGCGCCGAACATTTTTTTAGCGGAACTCATAGTTGGAACCCTCCCCGGCGCCTTGCCGTAATATGAACTTAATAAGAACGAAGCGAGGAAAAAACGAAAAGGCGCATGGCGTTTCTGACGCGCCCGGCTTTTGCCGTCAATCAGTCGAAGGAGCCCTTTCAAGCGCCTCGCTTCGGTATTCCTATTCATGAAAGATCCCCGAGGAAGTGGGTGGAAAGGTACATAACCGCTCTATCCCCTGAGCTATTCCGCCATATAGCGGAAGCCGGACTCGAACCGGCGACCTGTCGCTTAAGAGGCGAAGTAACCCTTCCAAGCGCCTCGGTGATCTTTTGGCGTAAAGCTTTTGCCTTTCGGCGTCGGCCTTACGTGTACTATCATCGCTTATTTTCGGCCCCGCGAACATGGCGAAAGTATTACGACATGAGAAAAGTTTTCCTTTTTCTCCAATTCCCTTCCCTGTTACAATAAAAGGAACTGCTACGAAAGCGGAGGTTGTCCATGGCCAGAGAAAGCTTCGATAAAGAAATCCAGTTTTTGCGCATGCTGGTGCTGACCAGCGGTGCCTACAGCCGCCAGCAATTCGCTCAGCGGCTCGGCATCTCCGTACATACCTTCGACAAGACGATCCGGCGGCTGAAGGACATCGTGAACACGGTGTACCAACAGCTCCCGCAGGAGCAGGGCAAAGAATTCGCCGAAACGCTCCGCTTCAGCTACTACGAGTCCGCCGACCCGATGCTGCTGTTCTTATACCGCGCCAAATCGCTCAAGGAATCCGAAAGCCACCGGCTGTCGCTGCTGCTCGCCGCCATGCAGGAGGAGGCCCGGACCGTCATGGAGCTGCTCGATGCGTGCTGCAGCGACCTTCCCGAGGAGCTTCCGCTGCCCGACGAGAAAACGATTCGCTCGGACCTGAAATATTTGGAGGAAGTCGGCGTTATCGTAAAAGAGCCTGGGGGACGGCCTTACCGGTACCGGGTTCACGACCGACTCGTCAAGGGCCTGACCTACGAGGAGCTGCTCGATCTCTACGATTACGTCGACATTATGGCGAATACGCAGGTGCCGTCCGTTCAAGGCTATCTGCTGCGGGATAGTGTGAAGAAGGCTTTGCAGCAAGCGGGCAACGCGGATAACGTCACCGGAGAGCCTTTTCTGTACAAGTACCATTATTACTCGCGCATTCTGGATGAAGCGCATTTGTTCACCCTGCTTGGAGCCATTCGGCAGCGCCGGAAGGTGCGGTTTCTCTATTTCTCGCCCAAGACGCGCAAAAGCTACGCTTCGAAAAATACAAACCCGCTGTTCGAACGCGAAACCGAGGGAAAAGAGGTGGTGATGCTGCCGCTCAAGGTGATCTACGATCACCAATACGGCCGGTGGTATTTGCTTGGCTCGGAGACCCAGCGGGGGATCGTGAAGTTCCGTTTGGAAGGCTTGACGCAACTGAACGAGGACGAGGACGTATCGGAAGAAACGTTCAACGACAAGCTGCGACTGTTGGAGGAAAAAACCCGCTACAGCTGGCTTATCGATACGGGGAGGCCGCTTACGGTGCGGGTGCGGTTTTTCAGCCCGGAGGCCCCGCAGCCCAATTTCGTCAAGGAGCGCGTGCTGCTCCAAGGGCAATGGGGTCACATTACGAAGGAAGAAGAAGCTTCCTTTATCTATGAAATTAAGGTCCATGGGACAGGCGAGATCAAGCCTTGGCTGCGGAGCTTCGGCTCCAGCTGCGAGGTACTTGAGCCGGAGCACCTGCGCCGGGAGTTAATTGAAGAGTGGAAGGAGATCGAAGCGTATTATGAATCCGTTTGAGAAAATTTTTAATTACCAGGTCATGTCGCGCCTGCACGAAACGGGCACGCTCGCCGTCACCTCCCATGAGCGGACATGGCTTAAGGCGATGCTGGAGCACCCGGCGTCCGGAGAAGCTTTTACTCCCGAGACATTGAAGAAGCTGCAAAGCACGCTCGAAGGCGACCTTGCGCTGGATATGAAGGAAGGCTTCTGGGAAAAGGCCAAAAGCAAGGATCAGCAGGTATACCATCCGCTTCTGCGCCCCTTGCGGCGAATCATGCTGCGGAAGAGCGGCATTCTCATGAACCACCGGATCAGAGACGGACGGATGTTCGAGGAGCAGCCGGGCTTTCCGTTCAAGCTGGAATATTCGATGGTCAAACGGGAGTGGTACTTGATCTGGTATCATCTCCGCTATCGGACGCTGATGAATACGAAGCTGCAGCATATCGTGGAGCTTGCGGAACAGCCGGTTTCCGGGGAGGAAGCTACTGCTGTCGAAGCGGACATCAACCGCATGCTGGAGAGCCGGAAGGAATCGGCGGTCATCGAGGTGGTGCGCCGGTATAACAGCGAGCTGTCCCGCATCCTGTACGCCTTCTCGTGCTTCGAGAAGCAGATCGGGTACGATGAAGCGGCAGACAGCTACACGATCCGGCTGACGTTCCTTGGGGACGAGAGCGAATATATTTTGTCCAAGCTACGCTTTCTCGGCATGCGGGTCCGGGTGGTCGAAGGCGACAAGCTCAAGCGGCGCATGCGGGAATCGGCGGCCAAGGCGCTGAGCCGATACGGGGTAACGGAGGAGCCGCAGGTTGTTCTGTGAGCGGCGGAAACCTTCGCAAAACCAATAGAGGAACCCAGATGCGCTAAGATACTTCCAATAGTCCCATTCCGAAAATTAGAGGAACTCAGGTGCGCAATCCCCCCGTATTGACGGCATAATCCGGTGAATCCGGCATCATTCGCCTGAATAGCACCAAAAGGAGGTGTCCTATGTACGCGGTTTATTGGCCTAATGTGATTTTGTTCGCCCTACTTTTCCTGGCCTTTCCGATCTATGTCGTTTACCGGCTGCAAACGATCTCCCGCAAGCTATCCCGTATCGAACAGCAGCTTCTCGACCAGAAGCGGGCGGAGATCAAGGCGGAGAACGCCCGCATCGCAAAATCGCAAGAGCCCCCCACCGCCTAAAGGCAGCAGCCCTTAAGCGATAGGGAGCTCTCTCGCGTAGCATACATAGCTTTCGCTGCGGTCCGTTCCGCCAGAAAGCGCTCTTTCAACGCACGATGATCGGGCGTCCGCTCGCATAAGCTCAAGGCCGACGACTTAGGTCGCCGCTACAACCTGCTTGTAATAATCGTCGATGAGAACGGCCTTGCCGCCGTTCAAGCGGGACTCTTCCGCCGCGAACGCCATCAAGTGGCTGCGCACGGAGGCGCTGGCCGAGGTCAGGCTTTCCCCGCCGGCGTTGTTCCGCACCTCGCGCAGGAAGCTGCGCACAATGCCGCTGTCTCCGCCGCCGTGGCCGCTCACCTGCGGCGGGATTTCGATCTCCGTCTTCTGGTGCGTCAAAAAATCCATCAACGTAATGCTGCTCTCTTCCCCGCGAAGCTCGCCGAGCGTGCCCATAATCTGGATGCGGCGCTCTTGCTCCCG
This sequence comes from Paenibacillus sp. MZ04-78.2, assembly GCF_024213375.1. Taxonomy (GTDB): domain Bacteria; phylum Bacillota; class Bacilli; order Paenibacillales; family NBRC-103111; genus Paenibacillus_G. The sequence continues at coordinate 41,520 of NZ_JANAVJ010000017.1, forward strand.
CGTAAAGCCGCACATGCTGAACATCGCCGTAGCTCCGCTCGCGAATTCCATGTTGACCACCTGATGATCGACTACATTGTTGTCGCACTTGTAGACGCAGCGGCCGTACGGTGACTCGCGCAGGCCCTTCACGATATTTTCCCGCGTCAGCTCCTCCGTATAATGCCGCGCCCATGCCTTGCCTTCGCCCAGATAGAACCGGGGAGCGGAGTAAGGACATTCCGCCTCCACCGCGCACCCGTCGATACAGTAATCCGTCGATCCGGCAGGCGCATTCCCCGAATGAAAATGCATCAGCGAACCGAACGAGCTGACCTTCTCGCACGGCTGGTCCATCAGCCATGACAGCACATCCATGTCATGACACGATTTTGCCAGAATCATCGGACTGGATTTGTCCGAGTTGTTCCAGTTGCCGCGAACGAAGCTGTGCGCGATATGCCAATAGCCGACATTTTCGTTCAGTTGAATCGACACGACCTCACCGATGCGGCCTTCGTCGATGATCTTTTTCAAGGTGGCCCAGAACGGTGTGTAGCGCAGCACATGGCAGATCGTCAGCAGCCGGTCGTTCGCCAAGGCCCTCCGTTCCATCTCCACGCACTCACGCGGGTCCGGCGACATCGGCTTTTCGAGCAGCACGTGGTATTTCAGATCCAGCGCCTGCAGCGTCGGTTCATAGTGCATCCGGTCCTGGGTGCAGATCATCGCGATATCGGCCATCTGCGGACGGCTGAGCAGCTCCTCCCACGTCTCGAAGCAGTTTTCCCGGGAAATACCGTGCTCGGCTGCGAACTTGTTCCGGCGCTCGGCGTTAGGCTCGGCGACGGCTACGAACTTCAATTCATGCGGACAATCGAGCGCGTACCGCGCATAGCCGCCGGCCCCTCTCGCTCCGGCTCCGATCAAGACGGCTGTCATTGGTTTCATGCTCTCGGGCTCCTTTTTCCGAATATCGTACTCGCTTGCCGGGCTTAAGCCTTACTGCCAGCCGACCTTGGCGTTGTTGTCCTTCACCAGCTTATTCACTTCGTCGACGACTTCCTTGCCGCCTTTTGCCATAAACTCGTCTATCATCTTATCCCAATCCGAAAACGGCCGCTGGCCGACGATCATTTTCGTTTTCTCGTCATTTAGGAACTGGGATAGCTCAGTCCATTTCGTGTTGTACAGCGGCGATTGAACGCCCATCACAGGGCTGAGATAAATTTTGGACGTCTTGAGATAGGCGACCACCGATTCGTTAAACTGCCTTTCGAGCGGCGACTTCGAGCCTTTGATGAACACTTCCAGGTCTTGGTCGTTCGGCGCCCAGCCTTCGGTGTGGATATATGCGCTCGGCGCGACATTGGAACGGTTTTCCTTAACTGGAATCGGTACACCGTCTTCCATTTTGTAGCCTTTGCCTTCTTTGCCGTTCAGCCAATCGTACTTCTCATTCTTCGCATTGCGCTGGTCCGCCGGTGTGAATTCGCGGAAATAGTCCATGATTTCGAGAATGCGCTGCACTTTCTCCGGATCGTTCTTCAGCTTGGCGCTCAGCAGATACATTTTGTAGTACCCGGCCAGCGAGCGGATACCCTGCGTGCCGTCCGGCGCTTTGAAGGCCGGAAGTGGCGCAAGCACCGCATTCGGCGCGTTCTCGGCCAGCGTCTTGTAGTTGATCAGATTGCCGCCCGGCTCCTCGTACCAGATCCCGACTTTTCCGGCGTTGAATGCCTTGAACACGTCGTTGTAATTCGTGACGGCCCAGTCTTTCTTGATCGCGCCTTCCTTGTACAGGTCCGCCAAGAATTTGACGACCTCCTTGCTGCCTTCGCCGAAGTCGGGGATGTACTGTCCGTTCTTGTCCTTTTCGTACCAAGCGCCGTAATACGGGCTGAACGTCGGGCTGTAGTAAATGTTTTTGGCCAACCCGAGGCCGATCGTGTCGGCCTTGCCGTTGCCGTCTGGGTCCTGCTTAGTAAACGCGATAGCGACTTTTTTCAGCTCTTCGTAATTCGTCGGCATCGCCAGCCCCAGCTTATCGAGCCAATCCTTGCGGATGACCGGCTTTTTGCCTCCCTTGGCGTTGAAGAAATAAGGAACCGCGTATACTTTGCCGCTCACCTTGAGCATATCCCAGACGTTGGAAGGCACCGGCTTGAATGAGTTGTATTTGTCGAGATAGTCGTTCAGCGGGAGAAAAGCGCCCTGCTTCGCCCATTTCATATAATTGGCGTCCACCAGTTCCATGCCGATCACGTCCGGAATATCGCCGGAGGCCATCGTCACGCTGAGCTTCTCGTCATACGTATCCCAAGGCACATACTGCGGCTTGAAGTCGACGTTGAACTTCTCGTTGATCGCTTTGACCGCTTCGCTGTCCGGCCCCGGCACCGGATTTTCCCACGTGCCGGAGAACCAGGTGATCGTAATCTTTTTATTTTTGGCATCCGCGCTGCCTTTGCCGGCGTCCGCCGCACCCGAGTTCGCTCCTCCGGAGCAAGCTGTCATACTGCCCGCTACGGCGAGCGAAAGCAGAACGGAAACAGACCGTTTTATTGTCATGGCTGCATATCCTCCTTAAGGTGTAATGCTATGGTACATCAGTCAAACCGATTCTCCAACCCCCTGCTTCTAGCCTTTGACCGAGCCCAACATCACCCCTTTCGCAAAATGCTTTTGCAGAAACGGATACAGCACGAGAATCGGGATCGTCGATACCAGAATCGCCGCCATGCCGATCGTTTCCGCAGGCGGAACCTGCAGCCCCCGGGCCGCCTGCACCCCTTCGGACAAAATATTGCCCGCCTGGCTCAAAATCACGATCTGACGCAGCATAACCTGCACCGTCCATTTGGCCGGATCGTTCAAATAAAGCAGCGCCGAGAAATACGTGTTCCAATGGGCCACGGCGGAGAACAGCCCGAAGGCCGCCAGCGCCGGCTTGGACAGCGGAAGAATGATACGGGCGTAAATTTGCAGGTCGTTGGCCCCGTCGATCAGGGCCGACTCCGTCAGCTCTTGCGGAATATTGAGAAAAAACTGCCGCATGACGATCAGATTGTACGAGTTGATGGCGACGGGGAGAATTAACGCCCAATACGAGTTGATCAGGCCAGTGGCGCTGACGATCATATACGTCGGGATAATGCCCGCCCCGAAAACGAACGTGAACAGGACGAGGAACAGAAACAACCGTTTGCCGAGAATGTTGCGCGATAAAGCGTAAGCCATCATCGAAGTCAGCAGCAGGTTGACGAACGTGCCCACGACGGTGACGAAGACGGTCACTCCAAGCGAGCGCACGAACGAATCCGATTGAAAAATATAGGCGTACGCATCGAGCACAAAGCTTGTCGGAACGAGCAGCAGCTCGGTCTTCACGTACTCCGTGTAGGAAGTAAACGACACGATAGTCATATAGTAGAACGGGAACAGCATCAGCAGCGCGATGATCACGAGAAGCGCCCCGTTGACGGCCCCGAACGCTTTTTCCTGCCATGTGCGATTACGAATCATAGCGTTGTTTGCACCTCCGTATCTTGCTTTATGCCACAGCCGCGGGTAAGATTAGAACACGCCTTCTTCGCCGAAGCGTTTAGCCAGACGGTTCGCCCCGATAATAAGGAGCAGACCTACGAGCGATTTGAACAAACCGACCGCGGTGGCGAAGCTGTAGTCGGATTCGGTCAGTCCTTTGACGTACACATACGTGTCGAGCACGTCGCCCACCGATTTGTTGAATGGGTTGAGCATCAGGAAAATCTGTTCAAAGCCCGAATCGAGCACGCTGCCGAGCCGCAATATTAGCAAAATCACAATCGTGCCGCGAATCGCAGGCAGCGTAATATGCCAGATTTGCCGCCAGCGGTTCGCTCCGTCGATGACGGCCGCTTCGTACTGGCTCGGGTCTACGGCGGCCAACGCCGCGAGGAAGAGGATCGTGCCCCAGCCGGATTCCTTCCAGATCACTTCGAGCACGACGAGTGGCATGAACCAGCCCGGCTCCTGAAGGAAGGCAACGGGTTCGATGCCGAACAATACGTGCAGCAGCTTGTTCACCAGGCCTTCGGACTGGAGGAACACCGTCACCATGCCGATCACGACGACCCAAGAAATGAAGTGCGGCAGGTAAACGATCGATTGAATGAGGCGCTTGAACCATTCGCGGCGCACCTCGTTGAGCATCACAGCGAGCACGATCGGGACCGGAAAGGCGAAGGCGATTTGCAGCAAGGACAAGTACAGTGTATTCCAGAGCACCCGCAAAACTTCCTTGTCCTCGAAGATGCGCTCAAAGTGCTTCAGTCCGACCCACTCGCTGTCCCAGAACCCTTGAAATGCGCTATAATCTTGAAAAGCCATCATATTTCCGGCCATGGGCAAGTACTTGTATACGATAAAGTACACCAGGCCCGGGAACAGCAGCAGATACAAGTAACGCTCTTTCCACATCCGGGACAACAGCAGTTGCCGACGCGAGCTGCCGGACACGGACTCCGCTGCAATACGGGAAGGGTTCGGATCGGGCGATGAATTGGCTGTGAATTCCGTTTCCATAAGAAAACTCCTTTCTCGGTTTCATTGGGACTAGCGGCAGGTTCGCACCCATTATCTTGGAACCGCTTCCAGTCTATTTGAGACTTAAGGGCCGCCCCCATCCCGGGGCTGTAATGTTATAATATAGTGAGACATCGTCGCCGAAAACCGTCGCTATTGCCGTTTTATCACGGTTTTCGGGATTTCCGTAAATCCGTGAAGCATTCGAAAAACAGACCTATTTGCATCTGAACCGCCGCACGAAGGGAGTAAACCGCCTTTGCCAAGCATCCTCCGCATCAAAATGAAAGCGCGTTCCGTCTTTTTTAAGCTGCTGCTCAGCTTTCTCGGGGTGATCGTTCTTTTGGTCATCTTCGAGCTCTTGACCTATGGAGTTTTCCGGCAAAGCCTCCGCGATGAAATCATCAAATACAATACGGTCAACCTGACAAATACGACGAACGATTACGAGAAGCATTTCGAGCTGCTGGAGAAAACGATGCTCAATTTGTACCTGAACCCGCGGCTGCAGGAGCTGAATAGCAAGCCGTATCTCGATTACGTGGCGGCCAACAAGGTGACGGACTATCTCAGCAATACCGTATCGAATCAGGCGCTGTACTTGAACAATTTGTTCATCTATGACGTCAAGCATTCGCTGATGCTGGAGAAATCGCGAGGCGCGAGCCCCGAATCCATGTTCACCGAATATTATGTCAATCCCGTTTACACCTACACGTTCTGGAAAAAGCAATTCGAGGAGGGCGGCCCGATGACGATCTATCCGGCCGCTTCCTACCTGCGGAACGACTCGCCGGGCGATACAACCGGTCCGGTCTGGCCTATGCTGGTCAAAAGCCGGTTTTATCCGGATTTCATGATGCTGGCTTTTGTCGATGCCGACCGTATGTTTCAAGCGTTCCACCGCTCGGTCAACGACAACTTTTACGTCTTGGACGCCAGCGGCCGTCTGCTGTTCGCTTCGGGCTCCGGAGCCGATAAGCCCCTGCCTGCTCTGCCTCCGGGACAAGATTGGGTGAAGACGGATAACCAGTACTTCTTCTACACCACCGGACCGAAAACCGGATTCACCTATGTGAATCTCGTGCCGGACGGCCATATTTCGTCCCAATTGATCAAGCTGAATCTGACCTTCGTCGCCGTCCTGCTCGTCGCCATCGCCGCAAGCGTCACGGTGTCCGTCTTGTTCACCGTCCGGTTCAACAACCCGGTTCAACGCATCGTCGATTCGATCAAAAGCTTGAACGAGCAGGACACCGTGCCCCGGCACGACAACGAATTCGAGCTCATTCGCGGCAATATCGGCTTTTTGCTCCAGCAGCGGCATTTGCGGCATCAGGATCTGGAGGAGAAGCATGCGCTGCTGCGCTATCACAGCTATATGAACAAGCTGAAAAAAATCCGCGGGCTGCCGGTCGCCAGTGCGGAGCAGCTAAGCGAACAGAAGCCGTTCCGGGTCGTTCTGTTCCATCTCTCGTTCAATCACCCGTTTCACACGGAAATTCAAGCGGAAGAGGAACGCGCCGCGTCATACATTCGCGAATACATTAACCATGTCGTCACGAAAGAGCTGGAAGGGTCGCTCACGTTCCAAATCGAGCGAAATCAGATTTTATCGATCGTCCATCCGGCGCCGGGAGAGGAAGACCGCCTGCGCATGACGCTGGACGGCATCGTCGGCGTGCTGAGCACGGACAAAGCCTACTGCTTCCTCACCATTGCCGTCAGTCCGCTGCATGTGCATACCGCAAGCCTGACCGACGCCTACGAAGAGGCGCTGGGGATGATCCGTCACCGGCCGTTCGACGACGAAACGGTCGTGCTTGAAGCGCACAACGTCCCGAAGGAGCCGTTCGTCGTGCCCGATGCGCTGATGCAGGAGATTAAAGCGAATTTGCAGGCGGGGAACTCCGCGAATGTTCTGCAGGCGCTGCGGCGACTCATGGCGCAGATGGAGAAAAGAAAGGCCGATGCGCTCGCCTTCCACGAGTTTGCCCGCGAAATCACGCATAAAACGACCCGATTGCTGCATGGCATGGGGCTGGACAGCGGAACATTAACGGACTTGGAGCCGGAGCTGCTTCATACCGTCTCCAAGCTGGAACGTTATTTCGAAGCGATGATTGGCGAAGCCTGTCGGCGCATCAACAATAAAAAAGAATCGGCCGACCCGATTATTACCGGTGCGACCGTTTATGTGACGGAGCGATATACGGAGGATATTACGCTGGACCTTGTCGCCTCTTGGCTCAACATTACGGGGGGCTACTTGTCCACTTATTTTAAAGAAAAAACGGGCATCAACTTCCTCGATTTCGTGAACGACGTGCGCATCGGCAAAGCGAAGGAGCTGCTGCGGCAGACCGATCTGCGCATTCAGGATATCGCCGGGCGGGTAGGCTATCAGAACATGAACTCGTTCAACCGGATGTTCAAGAAGATTACCGGTGTTACGCCGAGCGAGTACCGGCGGTCGGGGACGCAGGTGTAAGCGAGCCGGGGGTCCAATTTTTCCATCGCGCCGTGAAATCTGCATCGAATCAACATAAAAGAGCCGTTTTATCGGCTCTTGAACACAATTGTTTATTACCACTCTACTTGCCTAAAATCCTTTAAAAATACACCGGTCAATGGTCTTTCTACGTCTTTTCCTTCATATATTGGATCGCAGATTCTAGCGGCAGCATCATCAAAATCCAAGGGTAACTGAATCTTCCGATCATTTTTCACCTGATCCGGGAACTGGTTTGAGACCCAACCGGGATCTACACTGGTAATGAAAATTCGATGTTTCTTATACTCTTTGGACATGGTCAGGGTCATCATGTTGAGGGAAGCTTTTGCCATGTTGGTGTGGACGTGGTAACCGCCCTTTCTTTTCATATTAAATCTGCCTTCTGATGCGGATACATTTACGATAAAACGATTCCGGTGCGGACTTCTTAACATCGCATCTTTCAACTTTGTATTTATCAAAAACGGAGCAGTGACGTTGATTAGCTGTACTTCGAGCATTTCAACATTTTCCGCCGCAGCGCCATAAAAAGCAGCCAGAGCCGACAGAACTTGTAGAAAAGTTCTGTCGGCTCTGGCTTTAGTTTGTGCAGCTGCATTTTTTCTTATTGAAGTCCCCGAAACAAGAAGTTTAACGATCCAATCCGTTCCTCGGCTGATCGAGTGCAAGCGGCTCCGTTCTGTCACACGAACTTTGCAGTTCGTAGTGCCTTCCTTCGTCAGAAGAAATATAAAATCCGTTTATCGCCTCAAGCACATGGTAGGCGAGTTGACCGTTTGCGCGGTGCCTTCTCCCGTTCCGGATCGCATAGGCCATATCCATGGCTCCCAAGCCGCGGCTATTCGCCGTAAACCCATGTGTCAACGGAACTTCCGTAAACTCGGTCTGATCGTGGCGCTTTACAAGTACGGGGCCATCGAACGTGTTGGGATCAGGCACAATCATTGACCCTGTCGTCCCGTGAACTTCAATGGAAGGCGTCTTCGTTCCCCAAACATCAAAGCTCGTAACAATTGTGCCGACCGCCCCGTTGCGGAATTCGATCAACCCAGCGATATGGGTCGGCGTGGTAACCGGAAACTTGCGGCCGTAGCCCCCCTCGGTCATCACCGAACGTTCTGCGAACGTCGTACGTGTAAGTCCCGACACTTTCTTGATCGGCCCGATCAGATGAACTAGAGCCGTCAAATAATACGGACCCATATCAAACATCGGTCCCGCGCCCTTCTGATACAAAAATTCCGGATTCGGATGAAAACTTTCGGGACCGTGGTACATCAAAAAGGCAGTCGCTGCAATCGGTTCGCCGATCCAGCCGTCCTCAATCAGCTTGCGGCTTGATTGCAGTCCGCCTCCCAGGAAAGTGTCCGGAGCCGAGCCCACAAGCAGCCCCTTCTCCTGGGCCAAGGAGAGAATCTTTTTCCCATCCTCCAATTCGATCGCCAGTGGCTTTTCCCCGTACACATGTTTTCCAGCTGCCAATGCACGCAGATGGAGCTGTGCATGGGTAGTTGGAGTGGTTAAGATAATGACCATCTCAATCTCAGGATCGTCCAGTAATTCGTCTACCGAATAGACCTTGGGAATTTGGTACCTTTCTGCCTGAGCTTTTGCTCTATCTGCATCTAAATCCGCGCAAGCGACAATATCGAGGATGTCAAATTTCTGTTTCGCCTCGAAATAAATCGAACTGATGTTGCCGCAACCGATAATGCCTGCTTTTACTTTATTCATGGCATCGTTTCCCTTCCTGTCGAAAATCAAGAAAGCTCGACGGCTTTGCCTGTCTTGGCCGACTCATAGACGGCTTCGAGAATCTGTGTGACCACGTATGCCTGTTCCGGCTTAACAAGCGGCTCCCTGTCATATAATACCGCTTCAATCCATTGCTTTGCTTCCAGATCGCCGGCGTTTATCGACGAGCCTTCGTAGTAAGAGACCCCACCGCCATTCGAGGTGTTCGTCTCAATCATTTGGCCGTACTTCGTCGAGTTAAACGTTACATAACCTTTGCCTTCCCAGGCCTCACCGAGCATCTCTGCCCCGGCTTCGGTTCCGCACAGCGTTACTTGCGCCTCCTTCGCATTAATCATGTTCAGCGCCCATGATGCCTCCAAATGGATTGTCGCCCCGTTTTCCATCTTGATAAATCCGAACGCCGAATCCTCTACTCCGAATTCTTCGGTATTCCACGGTCCGAAAATATTGCCCTCTGACTTGTCTTTCAGCTTGTGAAATACGCTGCCAACGACCAACTTCGGCTTATAGTTGTCCATCATCCACAGCGTCAAATCGAGTGCGTGCGTCCCGATGTCGATTAAAGGACCGCCGCCCTGCTTGTCCTTGTCCATAAATACGCCCCAGGTGGGAACTCCCCGGCGACGGATGGCGTGTGCTTTCGCGACGTATACTTCACCAAGATCGCCGTTCTTGCACGCTTCATGAAGTGTAAGGGAATCGTTGCGGAAACGGTTCTGATAACCGATTGTCAGCTTCTTTCCCGTCCGTTCAGCAGCTTCAAGCATCTTCTTCGCTTCAGCCGAATTGATCGCCATCGGCTTTTCGCACATGACGTGCTTGCCTGCTTCCAACGAAGCCACTGTTATTTCCGAGTGCGAGTTGTTTGGCGTCAGTACATGGATGATATCAATAGAGCCGTCCTCTAATAGTTCACGGTAATCCGTATATACCTTAGCATCCTCCGATCCGTACTGCGCGGCCGCCTTGACCGCTCTCTCCTCAACGATGTCGCAGAATGCGGTCATTACCGCCATATCTTTCAGTTTATATAACGAAGGCAAATGCTTGCCGTTCGCGATGCCTCCGCAGCCGATGATTCCGATTTTTAATAGTGCCATTTTCAATAGGCCTCCTTTAATAGATTAAGATTGCATAAGCAGCTTTTGGATATTATCGAAGCTCTCTTTTACGCTAACCAGCTCGTCTTTCACTGTGACGTCCTGTTCAACGATGATGTATTTGACCGAACCCAATTCCTGGGCTTTACGTAGAATCGAAGGAATATCCATGATACCTGTTCCGATTTCTACAAAGTCTTCCTTGTTGAACGCGGAAAACACCTTGTCCGCGTCCAACTCGCCGGACACCTTCTCCAGCAAGTTGACCGGATGGGCAGTGGCACTTAAATCTTTTTGATGCAGTAACCCGCAGCGGTTGCCCAGTTTCTCCATATAAGCTACTGGATCGACGCCTCCACGCTGCGCCCAAAACGTATCGAGCTCGAAACTTACGTATTCGGGGTCCGTATTTTCCAACAGCGTATCCATTATTGACTGTCCTTCGAAACGCTGAAATTCATGATAATGATTGTGGAAGTAGAGCTGGATGCCGGAATCCTTGCACTTCTTACCAGAAGTGTTCAACCATTTTGCTAGTTCGATTGCATCCTGCCTGCTTTTAAAAAAGTAAATCGGTATGACAACGCCCTCGCTGCCCAGTTCGACGTTGTAGCGGATAACCTCGTTCCAATCAAGGTTGGGATGATGTGCAACATGGCTGGTGACAACTCTCAGCCCCATCGTGTCCATGCTTTTTTTCAAGTCCTTCGCCGTGTACTCCACTTCGAAGCGCCCATCGCTTGACGTGTTGTGGAAAGCAAATTCAACGTTCTTGTACCCGATTTGGGCAACCTTTTCCAATGTTCCCAAGTGATCTTTGGCCAAAGCTTCTCTTACTGAGAACAATTGCAGACCTACCGGAATGTTAATCATCTAAATATTCTCTCCTTTTTTTGGATATTAAACGTACGTTTTGTTATTCAGTTCGCGCATAATGGAAGGATGCTGCTTGTCCAGCTTATACATGACCAGGAATACAATTTGAAGGGCTGTAAACGCGATCGGGCCAACATACATGAGTGTCCGGATCATCGAGACCGCACTGTCTGTCAGATGATTAGGGTCGTAATTCACCCACCCCAGCGCATAAGCCACGAACGAAGCGCCGACTGCGCTGCCGAACTTGGTCGCGAAACTGTAAGCTGAATACAGCGTTCCTTCCGTTCGCTGCCCGAACTTCCATTCGTGGTAATCGGCGGTGTCGGCCAGCATAGCAAAATTGGCCGGCGTGTGTATTCCAATAAGCGTGTTGGCAATGAAGAATAATAAAAGGTACAGCACCGGTGAACCGTTCTCGAGAAAAATCATCATAACGAACAGAATTATTGAAGCCGACAAGACCAGAATGCTCCCGTTACGCTTGCCAAGTGGTTTCAGAATAAACGGCGCGACTGCCCCCCCGACGAAAGTCGCGACATTTGCCAACGTCAAATACAGTGGGACCATGTAAGGCTGCTCCAGTACATATGTGACAAAGTAAACCAAAACACCGAACATGGTGCCCAAACGCAAGAAGAGGAACAGCGAGTTTAGCGCAATCATCACCCACGGCCGATTCTTCAGCAAATTGAGCAGAGATTTTCCAACGCTTTCGTCGCTTTTAAGGCCACTATTGTCAAACCTCTCCTTGCAATTTTTAAATACGATATAGAACAGAATCATTCCGACAACAGCGTATACCGTCATCGTAATTGGGTAGCCAACTTTCTCGTCCCCGCCGCCGAATGCTTGAACCAGGGGCTGCGTGCAGGCGGATACAATGATAGCTCCGAGTGCCATACCCATCATCCGGAAGCTTCCCAACTGCGTCTTCTCATCCGAGTTCTTCGTCATCAGTGGCATCAGTGCCCCATATGGCACGTTAATTGCTGAATACAGAATACCGAGTACAAGATACGTAAGGTAAGCGTAAACAAGTTTTCCGCCCTCCGAAATATTCGGCGTAATGAACGTAATGACGCTCAAAACGGCAAACGGCACGGAGACGTATAGTAGGTAAGGCCTCGTTTTACCATGCTTGGTTTTCGTTTTGTCGATCAGAACGCCTATGAACGGATCGATTATGGCATCGAGAATCCTGGTGATAAGGAATAGTGTTCCAACCACTCCTGCAGCTAGACCGTACACATTGGTATAGAAGTACAAAAGATAACTGGTAATCATCCCCCATACGAAATTGGAGGCTAAATCACCAAGACCGTAACTGACTTTCTCTTTTAACGATAGTTTGTCGTTCACGTATCCACCACTTTCAGAGATTCAATCAGTATGGTTTTTCAACTCCATTTTTAAAGTTCTTTTTCTTTTACTCAGCGATGTAACGGATTACATTTTTTGAAACAATCAGTGCTTCGGTTACTTTTTATTTTTGCGTCCACATCCTAACCAATACAATGGATAACATTTTATAGTGAATCAAACATGTAATCCATTACATTTTATTAAAGATGTAATCCATTACATTTTCTTGCTAAAAATATAATCTAAGCTGTAATCGATTACACCCATATTATAGTCATTTTTGCCGAAAAAGCAACTTTTATCTCTTAACCACAGTGGAATTTCGAATGACAAGCTGGGCTGGAAGAAGAACGGCATTCGTCTCAGGTTCTTTTCCGTTTATTTTGCGCATTAATATTTCCATCGCCATATGTCCGAGTTCATACTTGGGCTGCCGCATAGTCGTCAGCGGAGGTGCGCTCATCAACGCTTCCATCGTATCGTCGAAGCCAACTATCGCAAGATCCTCTGGAACAGAATACCCCAGGTTTCGAGCTGCATTCGCGCAACCAACGGCCATGGTGTCGTTGATGCAGAATACTGCAGTGGGACGTGAGGTATTCTCCTCAAGCAATTCCTTCGTCAGGCGAACTCCGCTTTCGTAGCTGAAATCTCCGTATTTAATAAGATTCGCATCGTAAGAAATTCCCGCTTCCTGCAAAGCAAGCCCGTATCCCTGCTCTCTCAACAGTGCAGTCTGCCCTTCATTTCGGCTGATCATGGCAATGCGTCTATGACCTAGCTTCACTAAATAAGTAACCGCGTCACGGGCTCCCTTCTCATTGTCGACTGATACGTAAGGAGTGCCAGTGTTACCCATCCACTCTAGACACTGAACAATAGGATAGTCCCGATTCAGTTGGCGAAGCTCCTGAGCGGTTAAAGTTGTTCCAAATGTGATCACTCCGTCGACAAATCGATTTTTCAGCAACTGAAGGAGCTGTTCTTCCTTGTTTTTACTACCCGAAGTGGAACATATGATCGTACTGTACTCATAATTCCGGGCGGACTCCTCCACCCCTTTGTACACTTCTTTCAACATTGGATAATCCAGGCTAGATAGGAGGATCATAATCCTTTTGGTCCGATCCCGTCTTAAATCCCTTCCGAGGAGATTAGGCTGATATTTCAACTGTCTAATCGCTTCCTGCACCTTAACTCGGGTGCGCTCCTTGACACGTGGGCTATTGTTGAGTACCCGGGATACCGTTGCTACCGAGACCCCTGCCGACTGCGCTACATCTTGAATAGTTACGACTTTTTTTCTCATTGCAATTCGCTCCATTAATTCTTCATATCACCATTATATTCAAAGGTGTGGCCTATTGCCAGTTATGCTTAACAATGTGATGTAGTGCAGGAAGATATTTGCAACGCCCCATCAAGCACAGGCAATCCTGCGTTCGATGGGGCGTTTTCGATTATATAGAGAATTTAACTTTCCCGTCGAAAATCCATTCCTCCGTAGCAGACGCTCGCGCGAACAAGCGCTCCGTGCCTTGCTCCTCGGCATACTTCCGCTCTTCCTCCGTAATCGGAATCATCCAGAGCAGATTGACCGGATCGCCGCCGATCTCCGGCAGGGCTATAGCCGGCGCATGCGGCGGCTCCCATCCCGGCAGCGAGGTATTGGCCTGAAGCGCTTTATACGTTTTGCCGCCAAAGGATACGAGGTCATTGACCTTATACGCCACGTACGTCGCCCATGGCTGCACCGTCGATTTCGTATCTGTCGTAACCGTGACCGGGTTGCTTGCAGCCGATACGTTGTCTGCCGCATCCTTCGCTCTGACCGTGAAGGTATAGGCCGTTCCGGCGGTCAGTCCGCTTACCGTGGCCGTTGTTCCTGCAACCGATGCGGCTAAGGCGGAGCCATTATACACATCGTGCCCGGTAACGCCGGTGTTGTCTGTGGAGGCGTTCCATCACAAGGTTACGCTCGAATGCGTTTTGCCCGTCGAAGTCAATCCGGACGGCGCGGTCGGCAGCTGCGTATCTTGCTGCGGCACGCTACAAAACCGCTCTCGCCATCCGTCTACGTCTTTTGAATCTGATTCGCCCGCTCGTACAGCACCCTCCGCAGCAATTTGCCCGATCCGGTCTTGGGTAGACCGCTCAAAAACTCGACTTTCCGCGGATATTTGTATACGGCCATATGCTCTTTGGCCCAATCGACGATGTCTTGCTCCGACACTCTTCCGACCGCTTCATCCTTGAGCACGATATACGCTTTCACTTCCTCGCCCCGGTAATCGTGGGCTACGCCAACGACGCACACTTCTTTAATCGCGGCATGCTTGTGCATGATGCTCTCCACCTCGTTAGGGAAGACGGAGAAGCCCGACGATTTGATCAGTTCCTTTTTCCGGCCGGAAATATGGACGTAGCCGTCCTCGTCCACGCAGCCTAAATCCCCGGTTAAAAACCATCCGTCGACGAACGCGTCAGCCGTAGCCTGCGGATTTTTCCAATAGCCCTTCATGACCATCGGTCCTTTGAAAGCGAGCTCTCCCTGCTGTCCGGGCGGCACCTCCACGGTCGGGTCATCTATGGCAACGACGCGAACATCCGCATCCATCAGCGGGATGCCGGCTGAGCCGATCCTTGCGTTATCCATAAAGTTCATCGTAATCTGGGCCGTTGTCTCGCTCAGCCCGTAGCCTTCAAGCAGCCGGGTACGGGTGACTTCGTAGAAACGCTCAAAGATCGGCTTCGGCACCGGAGCGCCCCCCGACAGGCAGCCCGACAGGGAGGACAGATCGTAATTCGCCGCGTTCGGGTGGTTAATGACCGCGATATTCATCGTAGCCGTGCTTACCCAATGCTGGATTCGCAGCTTGTGAATCGCTTCCAGAACGACGTCCGGCACAAAACGGTGGAACAGCATGATCGCTCCCCTATTGCAAAGCGGCGACCCCATGCAGTTGATCAGGCCGATAACATGAAACAAAGGCATCGCCGCCAGATGGCGGTCGCGCGGCTTCGTTCCCACCCCGTCCCTGAACGAAAACGCGTTCGCTACAATATTGCGGTGCGTCAGCTCGGCGCCTTTGGGCATGCCTGTCGTTCCCGAAGTGTATTGCAGCACGGCGGTATCGTCCAAGCACGCATTGGCCGGAGGAATCGGATCGTCGTAATGGATCAATTCCAGAATGCGCTCCTCCCCCGGCAGCCTGTTTATCGTTCTCTCCATTGACGCGAACGACATTGGGAATTCCGGATAATCCGGGGCAAAATCCGTCAACGCCGTCGAGATGATCCGTAGCCCGGGAAACTCCGGCAAAATCGGACACAAATGCTCCAGCAAATTTTCCTGAATGAAGATGGCCTTAGGCTCGGCGTCTCCCAGCAGATGGCTCAGCTCTGCCCGCTTGAACATCGGATTCATGGGCACCGCTATCGCGCCCAGACGCTGGACGGCCAGAAACGCCATGATAAACTGCGGGCTGTTCTCCATATAGAGAGCGACGGTATCGCCCTTGCCCACGCCTCTTGCATGCAGTTGGGAGGCAAGCTGCAAGTACATGTCCGCCAGCTCGCCATACGTGATCCTCTTGCCGTAGAAGTAAACCGCCGTATCGTCGGGATTCGTTCGCGCATGTTCCTCCACATAGTTTTCCAAGACCTTGTCTTCAAAGATGAAATGCCGTGGAATATCTTTGGGCCACACCTTGTACCATGCTTTTTCCATGCTACCCCTCCATATCGTTATTCGGTCTTCGCAAGCCTGCCTTCCTCGTAAGCAATACATGCGCCTTCATAGATGGCTCGCTTGGCATCCAGCTCTCCTGGGAATCGCGCCCCGCCGATCTTGACGACAGGAATGCCCGCCCGCTGTACGAACTGGTCGTCCCACGCTTCGGATAATTGTCCGGCGGCAAGAATGACGGTGTCGGCGGGAATTTTTTTCGTTTCCGGCCCGCGCTCCGTCTGGAGCTGTATGACAACTCCGTCTTCGTCAATCCGCTCGTAGCTTAAGTCGGTCACAAATTGAACCTTCTTCTGCCGCAGATGCGAAAGGAGCGCCCAACGGGTCGTTTTGCCGAGCGTTTCGCCGGGCTTGCCTTTTCGGCGAAGCAAATAAATCTCACGCTCCGCCTGCTCGGATAAGTAATGCGCCAGATCGCAGCCGATCCCTCCTGCTCCGATGATCACGACCCGCTTCCCAACCTCCGCCTCCCCCCGGAGCACTTGCTGATACGTCAATACATGAGGCAGCGAGGTGCCCGGCAGCTCCGGGATTCGCGGCTTGATGCCGCTGGCCAGCACGACCAGATCCAGAGCAAGAGCGGCGATTTCCTCCGGCGTCGGACGATGGTTTAAGCGGATATCGACGCCTAAGCGGTGTAACTCATGCTGGTAATAGCGCAGCGTTTCGGCAAACTCCTGCTTTCCCGGAATCCGCTTCGCCAGATTCAACTGCCCGCCCAAACGGTCTTCCTTTTCGTACAGCACGACGCGCTCGCCAATCTCAGCCAATGCCCGCGCCGCTTCCATCCCGGCGGCCCCTCCGCCGATGACCGCGATGTGACGGGGACGGTGTACCCTGAAAGGCTTCCACTTCGATTCCCGGCCCACCCTCGGATTGACCAGACAAGAGGCAGGCAGGCCGTCGAACACTTGATCGAGACACGCCTGATTGCAAGCAATACAGGTATTGATCCGGTCGAATTGCCCGACGCGGGCTTTGCGCAGCAGATCAGGGTCCGCCAGGAACGGACGCGCCATCGATACCAGATCGCACGCTCCGCGCTGCAACAGCTCGTCGGCCAGCCGGGGGTCGTTAATCCGGTTGCTACCGATCACCGGAACGTTGACTATCCGTTTGATCGTTTCCGCGATGTGAATATATCCGGCCCGGGGAACCATCATGGAGATGGTCGGCACTTGGGATTCATGCCAGCCGATTCCCACGTTAATCGCATCCGCTCCTGCATCTGCGACCATGCCAGCGAATTGCAGCGTTTCTTCCTCCGTCGTGCTGTCCGGGACCAGATCGGCGCCGGATAGCCGGAAAATGACCGGATAGCCGGGCCCGACCGCTTCGCGAACTGCTTGAACGATGCGCAGCGCGAATTTGGTCCGATGCTCGAACGAGCCGCCCCATGCATCGGTGCGCTTATTGGTGGCCGGGGATAAAAATTGATTGATCAAATACCCTTCCGACCCCATAATCTCCACGGCATCGAACCCGAGGTCGGCCGCCTTCTTCGCGCTAACCGCAAAGCGGGCGATAAGCTCCTCGATTTCTTCGTTGGTAAGCTCTCTGGGCGTGTGACGATGGATCGGCGAACGGATGGCGGAAGGCGCTACGGCGGGGATGCCCGTCAAATCCGCGTAGGCGTACCGCCCCGCGTGAAACAATTGGGCCGCGATCTGACCTCCGGCCGCGTGTACATGAGCCGTCAGGCTTTCCATATGCTTGCCATGCTCATCGCGGTAAAAGCCCAGAAAGTTACGGCCGCCGTCCCCTTCGGGCGAGACGGAAATACCGCCCGTCACGATCAAGCCCGGACCGTCCTGACCGGCTCTTTCCTTATAGAAATCAATCAAGGCTTGACTGCCCGCCTCTTCCCCCTCCAGCCCGGTATGCATAGAGCCCATAATGACACGGTTGGGAAGCTCCAAGCGGCCCAAGCGTATCGGTTGAAACAAATGATCCAGTTTCATTGTCTCTCTCCCTTTCATGATTACAGGACCCGCTATATTCATCATATATATGCAGTACTTGCCATTTGTAACAACATCAATCCATACGATTCTCTTGAGTTGTGACGATTCATTATCATTCGGCAGAAGGGAAAGCCTTCTTCCATCCCAGCCCCAGATGACCGGCAGCGAGCTGTTCACTTTTGTAAGCGATTGCGAAAAATACGGCTAAGAATTCGGAGGTCCGCATCCCCATGATTTTTCCCTGCCACACGTCGATACCGTTCCTAGCAGTTCCTCCTTTCTTCTACAATATTGCGTTGCTTTTTCCCTTCTTTAAACATCTTTCGACGTTATTCCTGTAAATTCCTTCTATGTAAATATAATGATTGCAATGTTTGCAAAGTCCATGCTGCAGCAATAGAAGCGTTGTTATTCAAAGGAGTTCCTCTTTTCTACAAAAAATGTGTGTTTAGTTGTGTTTAGTTGCAATTTGTTTGACTTTTTCTCCTGACGCGGATTATGATAAACGTAACGAATGGGGAGAGCTCATCCATGAAACCTATCGCTCGTGTCATTATTATTGGCTGGGACGGAGCAGGCAGCTTCGTAACGTCCGCGAATACGCCCAACTTGGACTGGCTCGTCCGGATGGGGACGTTCGACTTCCAGGCCCAGACGGCGTCTCCGACGATCAGCGCGCAATGCTGGGGATCGCTTCTGCATGGCGTCGCGCCGGACAAGCACGGGTTGACCAACGATACCGCAAGCGGATGAGCATACGGGATTTATACTTGATGCGATCGAACAAACGGGACTTCTGGACGACAGCTTGTTGATCCTCGTGTCCGACCATGGCGGCGGCGGAGCCGACCCGCGGGACCACGGCAGCGATCACCCGATGGACAAAACGATCTTTTGGGGCTGCGTCGGTCCGGGCATCGGGCGCGGCGCTTCGCTTCAGGGCACGATGACGATCACTGACACGGCGGCTGTCGTCGTCCGGGCGCTTGGCATCGAAGCTCCCGCAACGTGGGAAGCAAAGCTTCCGGAACGGCTTTTTGCGGAATAATCCGGTCCCGGCTAGTCCCAGGAGGCAATATACATGATCGATTAACAAAATGCAGCTAGGTCCCCGTCCGCCCCGTCAACCAAAAATAAGCGGCCGCTTCTCCCCTGAGAGACGGCCGCTTGCTTTTTCCACTTTTACCCCAGCAATCCCAACTGCTTGCCCGCACGCTCCAGCGCGTTCAACGCAAAATCAAGATCCTCCTGCGTATGCCCCGCAGTCACGATAAACCGCACCCGGCCTTTGTCCATCGCAACCGTCGGATAGACGATGCCTTGCGCGAAGATGCCTTCTTCCAGCAGCAGGTCGGAGAAACGCATCGTCTTCGCAGGGTCACCCACGATGACCGGGATGATCGGCGTCTCGCTCCCGCCCGTATCGAATCCGAGACCCTGCACCTTCGAACGGAAATACGAGGCGTTCGCCCACAGCTTCTTGATCAGCTCGTCGCTTTGCTTGAGCACTTGAATCGCCGCAAGGCAGGAAGCGGCCACCGCAGGCGTCTGCGACGTACTGAACAGAAACGGACGCGCTTTATGAATCAAATAATCCTTCAATACTTGGTCGCACGCGACGTAGCCTCCAACCGCGCCAACGGCTTTGGACAGCGTGCCTACTTGGATGTGTACCCGCCCGTGCAGCCCGAAATGGTCGGTCGAGCCTTTGCCGTTTTTGCCGAGTACACCGCTCGCATGGGCGTCGTCGACGTAAACGTAGGCGTCGTATTTTTCCACCAGCTCCACAATGTTCGGCAGCGGGGCAATGTCGCCGTCCATGCTGAATACGCCGTCCGTCACGACGACGCGCTTTTTAAACCCTGCACTTTCCTTGAGCACGGCTTCCAGTTGGTTCATATCTTTGTGCGCGAATATTTTCCGGTGTGCCTTCGTCAGCCGGATGCCGTCGATGATGCTCGCATGGTTCAGCTCGTCGCTGATGACGACATCGTCCGGACCGAGAATGGACGAGAGCACGCCTTGATTCGTCGTAAATCCGGATTGGAACACGAGCGCCGCTTCCGTCCCCTTAAACTGGGCCAGCTCCTGCTCCAGCCGGTCGTGAATGTCGAGCGTGCCCGTAATGGTGCGCACCGAGCCGCTGCCGACGCCATACTGCTCGGTAGCCCGAATAGCCGCTTCCTTCAGGTCGGGGTGATCGGTGAGCCCCAGATAGTTGTTCGAAGACATCTGAAGCAGCCGGCGGCCGTTCAACGTCATCCAAGTGCCCGAGCGGCTTTCCCAGACTGTAAGCGGACGATACCGCCCTTCCTGCTTCGCTTGCTCCAACTCATCCCGCAGTGAGTTCCAATTGGCCATGAACGAGCTCCCCCTTATTGGTTGTTTGTGTATCCGTGTCGTGGTGAAATACGATTTTGCCGCATTGACCGGAAGCCGCGAGCGCGAAAGCTTCCTCATACTGATCCAATGTAAAAGTATGCGAAATGAGCGGCTTCAAATCGATCCGCGCCCGGTCGAGCAAGCCCTTGAGCTGGTACCAGGTCTGGTACATGCGCCGTCCGGTGATGCCTTCCACGCGAATTCCTTTAAAAATAATATGCCGCGACAGGTCGAGCGAAACTTCCCGGGTCGGAATGCCCAACAGCGAGACGCGGGCCGCCGGCGCCGCCGCTTCGAATCCGCCGCGGATTGCGTCCGGGTGGCCGGACATTTCCAGCACGACCTCCGCCCCTTCCCCGCCGGTATGCTCCATAATCGCCTGCACCATGGACGTCTCCTTACTGTTGATCGTTACGTCCGCTCCCATCGTGCGGGCCAGTCCCAAGCGGTAAGCGTTTATGTCCACCGCCATCACCGTGCCCGCTCCGCATGCTTTGGCCACCGCTACCGCCATCAAGCCGATCGGTCCGGTGCCGATGACAGCCACCGACTTGCCGACGATGTCGCCGGAAAGCACCGTCTGTACGGCGTTGCCCAGCGGGTCCTGCAAACAGCCAAGCTCGAAAGGCAGCTGCGGGTCGTTGTGAATCACGTTGGTCGCTTTGACGACCGCGTAGTCGGCGAAGCAGCCCGGCGCCGTGATGCCGAAGCTTTTCGTGTTCGGGCAGACGTGCGCGTTACCGGTCCGGCAGGCCTTACAGACGCCGCAGACGATATGCCCTTCCGCCGAGATGCGGTCCCCGAGCTTCACGTTCGTAACCCGGTTTCCTACGGCTTCTACGATACCCGCGAATTCATGGCCGAATACGTTAGGCGTAACCACCGTTTGCTCCGCCCAGGCGTCCCATTGGTAAATATGTAAATCCGTACCGCAGATTGAAGTCGTTTTCACCCGGACCAGCACTTCGTCGGGACCGCACACTGGAACGGGAACCTCCTTCAATACCGCGCCGAACGCCCGCTTTTCTTTTACAAGCCCCATCATCGTTGTTCCCATCGTGCATCCCTCCGCCGGATGTTGTATAATATATTAAACCATTGTGCGCTATGGTGTACTTACACTATATTATACATATGTGCGTGATATTGTACATAGGTTTAAGCGGCAACTTGGAAAAAAATTTTTTCTTACCACCGGCAAGTCCACACAGAAACGTTGTGCGCGACTGCCGTTCGTTTATAATGGAGAGAGTAAAGCAGCATGGGAGGATATCATGGAGCACGAACAAATTCATAAGAAAATCGGCAAAAGCCTTCAGTCCATCCGCAAAGCCCGCTCGCTCAGTCTCGACCAGGTAGCGGAGCTGACGGGGGTCAGCAAAGCGATGCTCGGACAAATCGAACGCGGCGATTCGAATCCGACGATCTCGATCCTGTGGAAAATCGTGAATGGGCTGCGCATCTCGTTTACGTCTCTGATCGAAGAAGAACCGGCCAAGGTGACGCATTTCCGCTTTGATAATTTGGAGCCTTTTGTGGAGGAGGAGGGCCGGTATCGGGCTTTCCCGCTCGTTCCGTTCGACCAGCAGAAGCGTTTTGAAATTTATACGGTAGAAATGGAAGCGAACTGCACCCACATTTCGGAGCCGCATAACGAGGGGATCGAAGAGTACATTTTGATGATGTATGGCGAGCTCGACATCACGATCCAGCAGAAGACGTACACGCTGAAGGTGGGGGACGCGCTTCGGTTTACGGCGGACCAAAGCCATATTTATACGAATAAAACAGATCAGAAGACGATGTACCACAACATCATCCTCTACCCTTCTTGATCCGCAGCAAATGAAAACGGCAACCCGGGAAGCAGCGCCTCCTTCGGATTGCCGTTTTTGCTACGCTATAGCAGGGACTCTTGCTCAGTATCCGCGAAAAATATATCCCGTGTTTACGAATCAAACGGGGGCTTAATGAAGTGTTTTCAACGCCTCAGTCGTAAAGGGGACCATTTCGGCTGTTTGGCCGTCGCGGATCTTGTTTGCCCATTGAGGGTCCACCAATAATGCGCGACCTATGGCTACCAGATCAAATTCTTGACGTTCCAGCCTCTCGATTAACCCGTCAATCTTCGTATTATCGGCTCCCTTTCCTTCGGTAAAGAGACTCGTAAAATCGCCATCCAGACCAACCGATCCGACCGTAATCGTCGGTTTCCCTGTCAACTTTTTTGTCCATCCGGCAAGATTCAGATCGGAGCCTTCGAACTCCGGCTCCCAGAAACGGCGCGTTGAGCAGTGGAAAATATCAACGCCCGCGTCGACCAAGGGTGCCAAGAACTGTTCCAGTAGCTCCGGCGTTTCAGCCAATTTCGCTGTGTAGTTACTCGCCTTCCATTGCGAGAAACGAAGCACGATTGGGAATTCCGGTCCGACGGCGCGGCGGCATGCTTCTATAATCTCCACTGCAAAGCGGGTGCGCGCAACCATGTCACCGCCATAGCTGTCGGTTCGCGTGTTGGTTTTTTCCCAGAAGAATTGGTCGATTAAATATCCATGCGCACCGTGGAGCTCGATGCCGTCGAAGCCAAGCCGCTTGGCTTCAGATGCGGCCTGTGCGAAGCCTTGGACGATTGCGGCGATTTCCGATTCCGAATAATCGCCTACATGGCCTCGCGCTCCCATATGCCAAATCTGCGGTATGATCCTTCCGCCCGCCGCGTGTACCTCAGTCACTACGTTTGCCCAACTGTTTAATGCAGCTTCACCATAGAAATGCGGTACGTTGGCTTGATTGGCCGAATCCGGATGATTAATCACCGTACCTTCCGTCACGATAAGTCCAACACCGTTTTCGGCCCTGCGACGGTAATAGGCGGCCACATCCAAACCCGGCACGCCGTCCGGGGAAAATTGCCGGGTCATCGGCGCCATCACGATACGATTAGACAGAGTCAGATTTCCGTTTGCGAACGGTTGGAACAAAGCCTGAACAGATTGAGAATAGCTCATAGAAACCTCCAAATTTAATTATATTCCATAAAATTATATCAGTAATTCCATATGTTATCATCAATGTTAAAAGAGATACAATCAGCATCTTGAATTCGGATTTTTGCTCAGATTGCATGCCGCTTAGCCTCTGGAAATTTTCCAATTTTCTAAGTGAAACGTCCTACTTATGCAAAAGCCACCACATCATTGGATTGTAATAGCAAATGAAAGCTCTCTTCGCCCAGATGTAAAAATGGACCTGAAGTATAATAATCAACAAGGGATCTGGCACTGGTCATAGTATCATAGAAATGAATAACCTCTTCTAATCCACTTAGCAGCGTTTTTCTTAAATCATCCATATTCGTATCAGGAGTGATTGAAAATCGATCTGGAACAGATTCAACAATTTCCCCAATCCTTGCTCTGAAGTGACACTCCGCTTCTTGGGGCTCTGTCAGAATCTCTCTCGATTGTATCTGTGCCAACTCCGCTGCATAAATACCGCAGTTCACATAAAACATTACATTGTCCGCTGAATTGCCAGAGGATTTTTGGAAATTGAAAGATCATAACAAAGGCGTTCATCCGTGCTAAGATATGGTGATAGAGGACGGAGTGGGGACAAAATAGACGCAGCCCGCTCTTGGCGAATGCGTCTATCCGTTTTATCGAAAACCTTTACATTTACATTTTTGATCTGTTTCAGGGTATAATAGAATGGTGTAATGAAGCACTACAAGAAGGATATTTGACACCGTATAGCGCCGAGGAATAAAATCGCAAGCTGATTCTCTCATTCCAAGGAGGAGCCATTCCATGTCAGACTATCAAATCCGCTTATTGAAAGCGTTCTCCCTGCTGCTGTTTCTATTATTGGTGATGGGCATCGAGTATTACAGCCAGCTTCACAGTTAGACATGCTCCTTCTGCTCGCTCGTCCCGTTCCGCTTACGGTCGCGCAGCTGCTCCGTCAGCTTCCGTCCCGTCGGCGTCTGCGCCAGCCCGCCGAGCGCTGTTTCCCGGTGCTCGCGCGGCATAGCCTGACCAACCGACAGCATGACACCGATCACTTCGTCCGACGGAATGACGCTGCGTACGCCGGCCAGCGCCATGTCGGCGGCGGCGAGCGCATTGACGGCGCCGAGCCCGTTGCGAACGATGCACGGAATTTCCACGAGTCCGGCAACCGGGTCGCAGATCAGGCCAAGCGTATTTTTTAGCGCCAAGCCGACCGCATGCATCGCCTGCTCCGGGCTGCCGCCGCGCATTTCGACCAGCGCGCCCGCCGCCATTCCGATGGCGGAGCCCACTTCGGCCTGGCAACCGCCTTCCGCACCGGAAATGGACGAGTTGTTGGCAATGACATACCCGATCGCCCCGGCGCAAAACAGTCCTTCGACCAGCTTCTCGTCCGGCCAGCCGAACCGTTCCTGCGAGCTGACGAATACGCCGGGGATAATGCCGCAGGAGCCCGCCGTCGGCGTCGCCACCACACGGCCCATCGAAGCGTTCACTTCCGATACGGCAAGCGCATAGGCCATCGCTGTGCACGCTTCGCGGCCGGAGGAAGGATCACCGCTCGCCGAGAAGGAAGCGACCCGGCCGGCGTCGCCGCCCGTCAGTCCGCTCCGCGAAGCCGTCGGCTGTTCGATGCCCCGCCGCACCGCTTCTTTCATCGTTTGATAATACTCCGCCATCTGGCGGATGACCTGCTCCCTCGTCTCGCCGGTTTCTTTCACCTGCTCCTCAATCATGAGGTGCGCGACCGTCGTCGATTCCAAGCGGCATAGTTCGGCCAACTGCCGCAGCGTTTGAAATCTCATGCTCTCCTGCTCCTTTGTGCCAAATCGATGATCTTCGCGTCCGCCACGTCCGGCAGCAGGCAAATGGAATCCAGCATGCCCTCCGGTGGAGCCGAATCCATCTCGATAACCGTCATTGCTTCGCCTTGACGACCCTTGCGGTCGACATCCATAAATCCGATATTGATTCCCGCCTCGCTGATAACCTTCGTAATCGAGGCGAGAATTCCCGTACGGTCCGAATGCTTGATCACCAGCATCGGATACTGCGCTGTGCAGCTGACGTCAAAGCCGTTCAGCGAATGAATCTCAATGTTGCCCCCGCCGATGGAAGCACCCAGTACCTCCGCATAGCGATCGCCCGACCACAGCTCGATTTTGGCCGTGTTCGGATGAGGCGCCGCCCCGGTTCCCGGCTCGAACGTGATCTCTATGCCGAGCGACCTGGCTTCGTCCAGCACATCTGGAATGCGGGGATCGTCCGTATCGTAGTCGAGCAGCCCCCCGGCGATCGCCAGATCGGTGCCGTGACCCCAATAAGTCTCCGCGAACGATTCGTACAGAAGCACGCGGGCTTTCTCCGGCCTGCAGCCGAGCAGTTGTCGCGCCACACGGCCGATGCGGACAGCACCAGCCGTATGGGAGCTGGACGGACCGACCATCGCCGGCCCAATAATCGTAAACACATGCTTGAAGCGCATTGGACATACCTTCTTTCAACGGTTCGTCCGTTTTGACCGCCGGTTTTTGTTCTAAACGATGCTGTCCGATTTGCCCGGACTGCCGGACGGTTAGTCCTGGCTTGCGACGAACTCGCCATAGGCTTCGGCGGTAAGCAGGCTCTCCAGCGCTTGGCTGATTTCCCCGTCGACTTCCACTTCCACGATCCAACCGGCTCCGTACGGCTCGCTGTTGACCAGCTCCGGCGAATCGAGCAGCGCTTCGTTCACCTTCGTCACCGTCCCTCCTACCGGGCTGAACAGATCGGATACCGTCTTGACGGATTCGATCGTTCCCATCGGCGCATGCGCCTCCAGCTTGGCGCCGAGCTTCGGCAGCTCGACGAACACGATGTCTCCAAGCTGATGCTGGGCAAAATCCGTAATGCCGATCCGCACAGTCGTCGCCCCGGTCTTTTCCGTCCATTCATGCTCTTCCGTATAACGCAATCCCGCTTTCACTTCACTCATCGTCAGCACCCTTTTCTCCTGAAATGAATAAATCCCTAATCGCTTTGAAAACGCGGGCAGCAGCATGACGGCGGCTCTGCCCCTATCGTGTGTCCGCTCCGCCTTGCTTGCCGTCGGCAAAACGGTCTGCTCCCTCTTAGCGTGTCCGCCAATACCGGCGCTTTATCCGCATCATCTCCAGATTGAAGCGCTTCCACTCAAATTGCCCAGCTGCGCCTGCTTGCTCGCAAACGCCAAAAAAGGACAGGAAAAGGCATCTCGCCTTGTTCTCTGTCCCGGGTACCTGAGAGTTTAGGGCCGCTCGTCGCGCCGTTACCCCTTTGGTGGCTTACGCTCTCTCCAGAGGCGCGTCGGATGGCGGTACATTTACCTGAGAGATTAATCGCCATTCGGCAGGTTTGGCGACTTGCTCCTTCGGTGCCTTATGCGGGCTTATCGCGGCCGCTCCGGTCTCTCCCAACCATCGTCATTCGCTGTATTCACATCTCCTTCAAGAGTAATTCAACCGGGTGGGGATGTCAAGAATTCACACTAAAATCTTGCCTGATGTTTGCGGTTGACACAGGCCTGCTCTTTAGAGTATTAATGAATATAGAGCTATACAACCGAATAACGCGGATGAACGTAAAGGGAGAGATTACCGGAACGCACGGTAGCGCCGAAGGAGTAAGCCCGCCAAGCCGGGTGAATCTCTCAGGCAAAAGGACCTCTACCGGACGCAACTCTGGAGAGCGCCCTGCTTGCTTTATGCAAGATCAGGGTCACCCAAGGGGAAACTTGTACAGCCGCTTCCATCCCGGAAGACTGCAAGGTAACTCTCAGGTACAAAGGACAGAGCGGAAGGACAGCGCAGGCATGTGATTTTAGCATGCTTGCCTGCCTTTTCGTTCTGTCCTTTTTTCGCTTGAAGCCTGTCGCAATCCCAAACCACGATCGAGGTGATCCGATTGAATCCGTCATTGAAAAGAACGCCGCTTTTCCCTTTGTATGCCGAGTACCCCGGCGTCCGCTGTATCGACTTCGGCGGCTGGGAGCTGCCGGTCCAATTTACCGGCATTGGGCGCGAGCACGAAGCTGTTAGGCAGCAGGCCGGCTTGTTCGACGTATCGCACATGGGCGAATTTCTCGTCACCGGAACCTTCGCGGAGACGTTCCTCCAGCGGGTAATGACGAATGACGTCTCGAAGCTCGCCGACGGCCAGGCGCAGTATACGCTGATGTGTTACGAGGATGGGGGCGTCATCGACGATCTGCTCGTCTATCGGCTGTCGGCCGATCAATTTATGCTCGTCGTCAACGCCTCCAATATCGACAAAGACTTACGCTGGCTGGAATCGCATCTGCTCGGCGACGTCTCGCTGGAGAACAAGTCGGATGCGACGGCGCTCCTCGCGCTGCAAGGTCCGAACGCTCAAGCGATTGCCGCCCGCGTCACGGACGCCGATTTGAATGCGCTGTCACCGTTCCATTTTATTCCTGAAGCCAGGGTATGCGGCGTGCCCGCGCTCGTCTCCCGCACCGGCTACACCGGCGAAGACGGCTTCGAGTTTTATGTTGCCGCGGACGACGCCCCCGCGCTATGGAAAGGGCTGATGGAAGCGGGCGAGCCGCTCGGTCTGACGCCTACCGGACTAGGCGCGCGGGATACGCTGCGGTTCGAGGCCAAGCTGCCGCTGTACGGGCAGGAGCTTTCCGACAAGATTACGCCGCTGGAGGCGGGCCTCGGCTTCTTCGTCAAGCTGGCGAAGGACGACTTTATCGGTCGGGACGCGCTGCTCCGCCAGAAGGAAGTGGGCGTGCCGCGTAAGCTCGTCGGCATCGAGATGATCGACCGCGGCATTCCCCGCTCCCATTATCCCGTCTATGCCGGCGACCGGCAGATCGGTGAAGTGACCACCGGGACGCAGTCCCCTACGCTCAAGCGGAATCTCGGTCTGGCGCTGGTTCAAGCGGAATATGGCGAGCCGGGCACCGAAGTGGACGTGGAAATCCGGGGCAGCCGGTTGAAGGCCGTTGTCGTCAAAGCGCCGTTTTATCGGCGAAACGGGAAATCCTAATTGCAGAGACAACCAACAAGGAGTGAAACCCATACCATGAGCGTCAAACACCGGTATTTGCCTATGACCGACCGGGATCGCGCCGACATGCTGCGCACGATCGGCGTCGGCTCGGTCGATGAACTGTTTCGAGATATTCCCGAACCGATCCGCTACCGCGGCACGCTGCCGATGTCCGGCGCGCTGGACGAAATCTCGCTGCTGAAGCATATGAAGCAGCTGGCTTCGCGCAATGCGGATACGAGTCAATACGCCAGCTTTTTGGGCGCGGGTCTGTACGATCACCACGTACCCGTCGTCATCAATCATATTATTTCGCGTTCGGAATTTTATACGGCCTACACGCCGTATCAGCCGGAAATCAGCCAAGGGGAGCTGCAGGCGATTTTCGAATTTCAATCGTACATTTGCGAGCTGACCGGCATGAAGGTTGCCAACGCCAGCATGTACGACGGCGCGACGGCGCTGGCCGAAGCGGGCGCTCTCGCCAGCGGCGCCACGCAGCGGAAGCAGATCGTCATCTCGCGGGCCGTTCACCCCGAGGCGCGCGAAATTATGCGCACGACGGCGCGCGGCCTGAACCTGAACGTGGTGGAGGTCGACTATGCGGACGGCGTGACCGACCTGGAGCAACTGAAAGCCGCGGTAACCGACGATACCGCCGCCGTCATCGTGCAGTCGCCGAACTTCTTCGGCTGCATCGAGGATCTGACGGCGATCGAACCGATCGCTCACAGCCTCAAAGCGCTGTTCGTCGTCAGCACGAATCCGATGTCGCTCGGACTGCTGGAAGCGCCCGGCAAGCTGGGCGCGGATATCGTCGTGGGCGATGCCCAGCCGCTCGGCATTCATCCGGCATTCGGCGGCCCGACCTGCGGATTTTTCGCCGTCACCGAGCCGCTGATGCGCCGCATGCCCGGCCGGATCGTCGGCCAGACGGTCGACCGCGACGGCAAGCGCGGCTTTGTGCTGACGCTGCAAGCCCGGGAGCAGCACATCCGGCGCGAGAAGGCAACCTCGAACATTTGTTCGAATCAGGCGCTGCTGGCGCTGTGTGCCTCCGTCTACCTGTCGACAATGGGCAAGGAAGGAATGCGCGAGGCGGGAAGCCTGAATCTGCAGAAATCCCACTATGCCGCACGCGAGCTGGCGAAGCTCGAAGGTCCGTCGCTGCCGTTCACGGCGCCTTTCTTCAACGAATTCGTCGTGAGCCTTCCGGCGAACGCCAATATCGCGGACTTGAACGAACGGCTGCTGGAAGCCGGGTTTATCGGCGGGCTAGATCTGGGCCGCTATTATCCCGAGCTTCAGAACCATATGCTCGTCGCCGTTACCGAAAAACGGACCAAAGCTGAAATTGACGAA
Source organism: Paenibacillus sp. MZ04-78.2 (assembly GCF_024213375.1). Lineage (GTDB taxonomy): Bacteria > Bacillota > Bacilli > Paenibacillales > NBRC-103111 > Paenibacillus_G. The sequence goes on from NZ_JANAVJ010000017.1 coordinate 71,180, forward strand.
TTTGCAGCACGATTGGGGGAACTCGTATGAAACCGGAAAAAGCGCTCATTTTCGAGCTGAGCCAGCCGGGGCGCGTCGCATACTCGCTGCCCGCCTGCGACGTCCCGGAGATGGAGGCCGCCGAGTTGGTTCCGTCCCACCTGCTTCGCAGCGAGCCTGCCGCCCTGCCGGAAGTGTACGAGGTCGACGTGATCCGGCATTACACCGAACTGTCGCGCCTCAACTTCGGCGTGGACAACGGCTTTTATCCGCTCGGCTCGTGCACGATGAAATACAATCCGAAAATTAACGAAGATACCGCGCGTTTCCCCGGGTTCGCTGGAATTCACCCGTATCAGCCGGAATCCAGCGTTCAAGGGGCACTGGAGCTGCTGTACACGCTCCAGAACGATCTTGGCGCACTCACCGGCATGGATCAGGTGACGCTGCAGCCGGCCGCGGGAGCGCACGGCGAATGGACGGGGCTCATGATGATCCGCGCTTACCACGAAAGCCGGGGCGAGATGCGGACCAAGGTCATCGTGCCGGATTCCTCCCACGGGACGAATCCAGCCAGTGCGACGACGGCCGGATTCGAGACACTGACGATCAAGTCGAACGAGCAGGGACTCGTCGATCTGGACGCGCTGCGCGCGGCGGTCGGGCCCGACACGGCCGCACTCATGCTGACGAACCCGAGCACACTCGGCCTGTTCGAGGAGCATATCGTAGAGATCGCGGAGATCGTTCATGCCGCAGGCGGCTTGCTCTACTACGACGGAGCCAACTCCAACGCCATCATGGGCATCACGCGCCCCGGCGACATGGGGTTCGACGTTGTGCATCTCAACCTGCACAAGACGATGAGCACCCCGCATGGCGGCGGTGGTCCAGGCGCAGGGCCGGTCGGCGTGAAAGGCAAGCTCATTCCGTTCTTGCCGAAGCCGATCGTGGCCCGTCGTGAGGATGGCACGTTCTATCTCGACTCCGACCGTCCGGACTCGATCGGACGGGTGAAGGCTTACAACGGCAACTTCGGCATTCTCGTCCGGGCGTATACGTACATCCGTACGTACGGTCCGGAGGGGCTCCGTGAAGTATCGGAATGCGCGGTGCTGAACGCCAACTACATGATGCACCGGCTTGCTCCGTATTACGAGATGCCTTATCCGGGCGTCTGCAAGCACGAATTCGTCATGTCCGGACGCGGCCTCAAAAAGTACGGCGTGCGGACGCTCGATGTCGCCAAGCGCCTGCTTGATTTCGGCTATCATCCGCCGACCATCTACTTCCCGCTCAACGTCGAGGAATGCATCATGATCGAGCCGACGGAGACGGAAAGCAAGGAGACGCTCGACGGGTTTATCGATACGATGATCCGGATCGCCAAGGAAGCCGAGGAGCAGCCGGACCTGCTGTTAAACGCGCCGTACACGACCGTCGTCCGACGGCTCGACGAAACGCTGGCTGCCCGCAAACCCGTGCTGAACTGCACCTGCGAGTAAAGCCCGCCTGCGCTTAAACTATACCGTTGTCAGATCATCCGGCTCAGCCGGAAAGACTGACACTCGCATCCAGCAATAAAAAAGAATCCCCGGCCGCCTGCGGAAGTCCGTTATGAACGGGACCTCCGCCGAAGCGGCCGGGGTTTTCGCATGACTTCCCATTCATGAACCCGGCTTCCGACCTTGCATTCCATTTCATTTTTCTATACCTAATATGTAGCTTCCTACAATTGCGTTCTAACCATCATTTGTATTACTGCTGCTGCACATTTGCGATCGCAGTCCCGTTCGTCAGGAGTTCGAACACCTTCTTATCCACCACATAAGTTTTGGCTATGATATCGTGAAGCGCTTGTTTCTTCTTGGTAAATCCGGCCATGAAAAAGCCGACGTATAGAGTGCAAACGGAAATCAGCTTGCTCCAATATCTGCCGCTCGCCCGCGCGAAAGAGATCCTTTCGTTCCTTTCATCCACCACGACGCTGCCTACCGCAAGCTTCCCTAACGTCGCCCTCCATTTCGACGATTCCATGATGGCAAAATATAGCCAGCCGGTAACCAAAATAAGCAGGCTCCGAACTCCCAAGATAACCCACGCGACGGAATCGATGGATTCGGTTGAATTGATGGCGAATGGAATCATAAGCAGGTATTCGAACATTGTAAATACGATGCCCAGAATCACGCTGCCTACATAAAGAATGATGCCATCGATAATATAAGCGCACAATCGTTTCCAAAATCCCGAATACATTTTCTCTTTTCCTCCCATTTCTTTTCAGATTGCCATAAGATCTGACGATTTCATCATGCGATTTCCAGATGATTATTATCGGCAGAAGGTCCGATTTTTCTTAATCCGAACCCCGCTTCGGAAAAACAAGAGCAAGGAGACCAGCCTCCGCCGCGAAGCTGGCCTTTGTTTTGCCCCCCACATGCATTCGAGGCCATTCAACAAATGTAATATATTATTAAAAATTAATTTATTTTGTAAAGGGATATATTTACATATTTTGCTCTATCGTCTACAATAAATAGCAGGCAGCTTTTTACGCTGCGTTTTTCTATCATTAGGAAACTTTTAAAGAAGCTCAGGGGGTATTCCATGAGAATAATATTGGTCCGACATGCGGAGGCGCACTGCAATATTCTTGAGGATGAGGCGATCATAGACAGCTACGATCCCGACTGCGAGCTCACCGAAGAGGGCATGATGCAGGCGGCGAAACTGCGCGATGAATATCCCGTTTCGCTGGGGCCTGCCGTTATTTACTCCAGTTGCTGCAAGAGAGCTTTGCAAACGGCAACGATCTTCCGCGAACGGTTTCCGGTTCCTCTGGTCGAAGACAACCGGTTAAATGAACTGTATGCCCCGAGCAAATTCAGCTCGCCGATCACGCAAAGAGAATGGGATATCTGGCTGGAAGAACGAATCCGGTTTCCGGAGAAAGAAATTGTCGAAGGCCTGGAATCGCTCGATCATCAAAGCAAGCGAATTGCCGATTTTTACACCGATATGCTTAAACGGCATGAACAAGAAAGCGCCGAGACGAACTTGGTCATTTTTACGCACGCCTTCTGCATCCAACTATCTTTGCTGCATTTTATGGGCTTGAGCAGCCATTATCTGCAAAAATGTCAATTCAAGTCCAGCAACACCGCGATGCATATCGTCCAATACGACAGCCGGAGCAAGCAATTTGTTATCGAAAGTATGAACAACCGTTTGCACCTTCAAAAAATATAGGAGATTTTAAATTGTGATGCACTCTGAAAAGTTGTGGCGCTTAGCCGACAAAGTCGCGAACGAATACATAAGCCGCGAAGACACCGTAGCTGTAGCCGTCACCGGATCTTTGGCCAAGCAAACCACCTGGGAAGGGTCCGATGTCGATCTCTGGGTATTCAGCAAGCGTGAGGATGGTTTCCAAGAGGGAATGGACAACGGAATCTATTGGGAGGCCGATATTAAACATACTAGCGTTCTGGAAATACCCTTCGATTTGCAGCGCTGGCTAACCCCACCCAAACTAAAAGAAAACGACGGGAATCTGTACGATGCGTTATGGCAATGCAAAATCGTATACGACCCCACCGGAAAGCTCGCACAGTACAAAGCGCGGATCGACGAAACGATGGCCGACGACGATTGGCTGGAAGCGAGAAGAAAAAACTATCTCCTATACGGTCGTGGTTGTTTGGATGCACTGAAATTCGCCAACCCTCTGCATGCCATCGTCATCGCAAGAGATATCGCAACCATGTATGGAATCGCTTCCTATTGGATGGGGCAAAAACAACTGCTGTCCAGCCTCAGGCGGGTCCCGGAAAATTTGTCCGCGGCTCCTCACATTCAGACTTTATATAAATCCATATACAATTTGAAAGGCCGGCAAGGCGCAGAGGAATATTGGCATCATCTCGATCGTTTGCCCGCTGCTGTCAAACAAAAAATACAAACCGATCTGGATTACGAAATAAGGCCGGTCTATCAGTTAGGTTATTACGATGGATCGGTATGCAAACTGCTGCAATTATTAGCGAAACAATTCGACCCGGAAGAGGTCCGGCCATGGCTCTGTATCGATTCCGATCCCGAGTCCCATAAAAGACGAATTTTGCAGGAAGTACAAGAGCTGATCACGCTTTGCAGTTCCTCATGACGAGAAGCGCGAACGCCGTATAAGGGAGGCTTTTATGCTGATTTTCAAGCCCTATCAAATCAAAAACGTTACGATGAACAACCGTCTGGTCCTATCCCCCATGTGCACGTATTCGGCATCCGATTCCGGCGAAGCGACGGATTGGCATCTTGTTCATTACGGAACGCGCGCCATGGGCCGGGTCGGACTCATCTTGCTCGAAGCCACGGCCGTCGAAGATCGCGGAAGAATTAGCAATAAGGATCTCGGTATCTGGGACGATAAGCACATCGACGGTTTAAGGAAAATTACCGACTTTGTTAAAGCGGAGGGAGTCAGAATCGGCATTCAGTTAGCTCATGCGGGCCGCGAATCCTTCTCGCCGGAGCTCGTCGCTCCAAGTCCCATTCCTTACCGGCAAGACGGAAGGATGATCCCCCGCGAGCTCACCGCCTCCGAGATCAAGCAGATCGTCGGCTCCTTTGCCCAGGGCGCCAAACGCGCTCTGGACGCCGGCTTCGAAATTGTGGAAATCCATGCCGCCCACGGGTATTTGATCCACGAGTTTCTTTCTCCTTTATCCAACGCCAGAACGGATGATTACGGCGGCGGACTTAAGGCACGATTTCGTTTTCTTGAAGAAATTATCGTTGCCGTCAGGGAGGTATGGCCTTCCGGATATCCGCTGTTTGTGAGAGTATCCGCCGTCGATTACCATCGATCGGGCGTTTCCATGGAAGATACGATTGAAATCTGCAAGTGGCTGAGAGAACTTGGCGTCGACTTGATTGACGTCTCTTCAGGCGGCATCCTGCCGGACCCCCCGCCCCATATTTACCCCGGTTATCAGGTTGCTTTCGCCGAAGCCATCCGAAATCAGGCGAAGATTAAAACGGGAGCGGTGGGATTGATCAAGACGTTGGATCAAGCCGAAGAAATTTTAGGCAATCAAAGGGCCGATTTGGTCTTTATCGGAAGAGAACTGTTAAGAAATCCATATCTGATCGTCAATCAAAACAAAGAATGGATGCCCGCGCCGTATGCCGATGCGGTTAACGATTAATCGTCGGCAATATACCATAATAGAATCAAAGAGGCCCATATCCTTATACATTGGAAATGTGATTCGCTTCCAACATACGGCGATGGGCTTATTTACATTCTATTGGAGCTTAGGAAATTGCTTTTACGGGTCTGATTAAACCGGCAAGTTCGCCCGATCCCGCATCTGTAATTGATACATTTGATAATAAATGCCCTGCCGCTGCATCAATTCCTCATGCTTGCCGCTCTCCTCAATCCGGCCGCGGTCCATTACCAATATATTGTCCGCATGGCGAATCGTCGATAAACGATGCGCAATGATCAACGTCGTTCTGCCCTTTTTCACAACTTCCAGCGCCGCTTGGATCAACCTTTCCGTTTCGGAATCAATGTTGGCGGTCGCTTCGTCAAGAATAAGAATCGAGGGATTGTAGGCCAATGCCCTCGAAAAACAAATCAACTGCTTCTGTCCTACGGACAAGGTGCTTCCTTTTTCAATGACGGGTTCATCCAATCCGCCGGGCAAATTTGCAAGCACCCGGTCGGCGCCTACGGCCCGCAGCGACTCTTCGATCAACTCGCGGCCGATGTCCGGGTTATCCAGACTGATATTGCTGGCAATGGTGCCCGTGAATAAGAACGGCTCCTGCAGCACGATTCCAATCTGTTGCCGCAGGTGCTGCTTAGGAATCGTATGAATGGGCCGCCCGTCCAGCGTGACGGTTCCCTGCTGCACATCGTAAAACCGAAGCAGGACGTTCATGATGGAGCTTTTCCCGGAGCCCGTATGCCCTACGAACGCAATCGTCTGCCCCTGCTTGGCTTCGAACGAAACATCACGCAGAACGTAGTTTTGATCGGTATAGGCAAAAGAAACGTTCTCAAAGCGCACGTCTCCTTTCATTCTCGGAGGCTTGTCTTCAACGACATCCGTCCCCTCTTCCTCCATCAGCTCAAAAACCCGCTCCGCAGAAACAAGCGAATGATTGAGCTGAGACAACTGATTCACCATGCCGACAAGAGGCTGGAACAATCGCTCGACATATTCGACGAACGCATAGATCATTCCGAAGGTGATGAGCGCTTGATGGCTTAGACTGGCTCCGCCAAAGTACCAAATGATCGTCGCAAGCGCAAGGCTTCTCAAGACCGTAACCAGATTGTTGGACGTAAGAGCTTTTAGGTTGAGCAATTTATTGGAATACTTGAAGTATTGTTCGTTGATTTCATCGAATTCCTGCTGTATCCGGCGCTGTCGGGAAAAAGCACGAATGACGGGCATGCATTGAATGGATTCGTTAATCATGCCGTTCATGTCGCTCAATCTGGAACGGATGACTTGGCTGTATTTGGACGCCAATTTATGATACAGATAAATCCACCCCGCAAGGATCGGAATAATAAGAATGCAGATCAGAGCCAAACGGACATCCAATAGAAACAAAGCCGTCAATATTCCGGCAATATATACGGCTCCGGTGAAGAAGTTTTTCAGTACCGTCACAAATAATTCTTTCACCGCTTCCGTATCGTTCGTCACGGAGGAAACGATTTTGCCGGCCGGCAGTTGGTCAAAGTAGGGGATGGGGATTCGGTGAATTTGGTTCAGAACGTCGATGCGCATTTTTTGGATTACCCGGTTGGAGGACACCTGCAGCCCATACATTTGGCCGTATTCAAAAAAGCTGGCCAACAGCAATAATCCGAAATAGGCGGCGATCAAATTCAAGATATCGGCCAATTCCGGCTCATAAAACCGAAACAGCTCCTCCGTTGTCAGCACCGCTGCGGGATAAGCCGCGATATCCCCATGACGCTTAATCGTCAGCTGCGAGCCGTCCCAACTGCGCTCGCCGTCGAATGGCAACGCTGACGGCACAAAGACAAACTGACGCTGTACCTGAATAATACGGACCTCCCTTCCCCTTTCCTCCTTTTGGTCAAAATGATCGCTTCTTTTGTAGGCTTTGCCGTTATACGCTACGACGTGTTCCCCTGCCGTCATCGTTTCGTACCACGGTTTTTCGATGCCCAAAACATGGACGTCGATCAATTGCTTCGCGATCAGCGGCCCGCTTAGCTCTGCCGCAACCATCAATAAAAGAAGAAGTAGCGCCCCTGCAAACGATCTTTTGTAATAAAGAACATACTTCGCCAATTTCTTCGCTACATTCATAGCCCACGCTCACTTTACCAAGTTCATTTGCATTTGTTGCGACTCATACTGCTCTTTATACCAGCCGCGGCCGGCCATCAATTGCTCGTGCGTGCCGCGTTCCACAACTTGACCTTGATCCAAGACAAGAATGAAATCCGAATGCTCGACCGCCGACAATCGATGCGTCGCGATCAGCGTCGTCCGCCCCTTTCGCTCCGCCCGCAGATGATCGATAATTTTGGCTTCCGTTTTCGCATCGACGGCCGATAAAGCGTCGTCCAACAGTAAAATTTCCGGATCGGAGATGATGGCGCGCGCCAAGGCAAGCCGCTGCTTCTGTCCGCCGGATAACGATATCCCTCTTTCCCCTACCAACGTGTCGACTCCGTCCGGGAGGGTATAAAGATCTTGCAGGAATGCCGCCAGTTCCAGCGCGTGGAATATTTCCTGCTCGGTTGCATGCTCTTTGCCGAATTGAACGTTTTCTTTCACCGTTTTGGTAAACAATAACTGCTCTTGCGGCACATAACCGATCCATTGCTTCCAGGTTTGAAGCGGGATGCGTTCGATCGGGATGCCAGAGACCGCAATCCCCCCCCTGTCTATCGGGTATTCCCGGAGTAATTGCCTTAATAAGGTCGTCTTCCCGCTTCCCGTCCTGCCTACGATGCCGACCGTTTGCCCGCGGTCGATGCGCAGCGCAATGCTGCTGAGATTATCGGCTTGGGAAGAAGGATACCTGAAGCTGACACAGTCAAATTGTATCGTATGGGGCAAGGCCACCTGCTCCAAGCTTTTTCCGTCTTGTACCTCCGGTTCATAGCTTACGATTTCTTCGACGCGGGTTAAGGAAGCGTTGCCCCGCTGCATGACATTGATTAACTCGCCAATGGCAAACATAGGCCAGATCAGCATTCCCAGATAGACGTTAAACGCAATCAGTTCGCCAAGTGAAATACGCTGCCGAAAAACAAGATACGTCCCGTAGCCAAGACCGATTAAATAACTGAGGCCGATCAACATTCGAATGGTCGGTTCGAACAAGACTTCGACGCGGGCAATCGCTACATTTTTGGCAAATACGTCTTCCGTCATGCTTTCAAACTTGTCTTGATTCGCCCGTTCCCGTACATAAGCCCGGATCACGCGGACTCCGGAGATGGTCTCCAGCACTTGGTCGTTCAAGCGGCCAAAAGCGTCTTGAGCGATCGTAAATCTGCGGTGAATGGTTTTTCCAAAAATCGTAATCACCAACGCGATGAAAGGGAGCGGCAGGATCGTCACGAGCGTTAAATTCCAGTCTATGACATACCCCATGGCAACCATGATCGTAATCGAGAATAAACAAGAGTCGACCAACGTAAGAATGCCGGGCCCTGCCGTTTCTCCAATCGACTTGATATCCTGGGTCGCCCTGGCCATCAAATCGCCCGTTCTATACTTCTCAAAAAAAGGCGGCGCCATCTTCAAGAGATGCGTGAAAAGGTGGGAGCGCAGCTTGAGCTGCAAGCGGTTGGCCCCCCCGTGCAATTGGAACATCCACACATAATTCAAGCTGTAGATCACGACGGCGAGCCCCAGCATATAGCCGATAGATTGCGCTAAACTGGACCACGATAACGTGCTTTGCTGAATATGATCGAGAGCGATACCCAGCAGCAAAGGCGGCAGCATTTCAACGACATTCACCGTTATCAGTACAATTACCGCAAGTGCATACCGCGCCTTATGCTCCTTAAAAAACCAACCCAGTCTCCATAAAACGGAAAAGATAACGGTCACCTCCTTGCCTTAAGCTTCTCGGTTTCACGATGATTTGAAGAAGGACATCTCCTTATCGGGAGCCATTCGCGCATGCGCATTCCGCAATAAAGGATCGATGTCCTGTCCATAAGGGATTCGGTTTTTCGCCGGCCATCCTACAAAGCCATATGCTCCGCAATTCTCAGCGCGTTGGCTTGAATGGTTAGGGTAGGATTAACGCCTCCGGCAAACGGCATGAACGATCCGTCTGCAGCAAACAAATTGTCGATTGTATGAAATCTGCCGAATTTGTCTACCACGGAGGTTTGCTCGTCGGTCCCCGCTCTGCAGGTTCCGTGCAAATGGGCGCTGCCTAAATAATAATAGGAAGGGTTGCACCGGATGTTTTCTGCGCCCATGGTATTCAGAAGCTCTTTCGTCCGTTCGATCATGTAGCTTAGCCTGCGCCGGTCCCATTCGTGAGTCTGGTAGTCGATGATGATTTTGGGCACCCCGGTAGCTTCCTTATCGTTGGACAGCCGGACTTTGTTGGACATCATAGGCTGGTCCGCGATGATACATTCCAATTGAATGTAGATTCCTTTGCCTTCGCAGCCGTCAAAGCTCCAAGGGTTGGCTTCGTAGATAAGTCCGCCCAGACCGGAAGGGCATTCCTTGTCCAGATAATGATCCGTAATCGAAACGGTGGAATATAACCCTTTCAACGGTTCGTTTAATTTTTCGTAAGGATGATCCTCCACCCATCCGGATACGTATTCGCTGTTTTTGAAGCTAAGCCCCGAGCCGACCAGCCCCGATTGGTTTCCGACGCCATCCGGCCACCATTGGTTCGTGGAACGTAACACCAAAGCGGCGCTTTGGATGGCATTTCCGGCTAATACAAAATGCTTTGCTTGAATATAAAATCTTTCTTTTGTGCTTAGGTCCATGCATTCCAAGGTATCGATTTCCGACGGCTTCTTCTGATGGAAGGCCAAAGCTTTCGTATGTTTCAGGAGCGTCACATTGCTTCGCTGCAACGTCGGCTTCAAAATGCGGGTATAGCTGTCCGCTTTCGCGCCGATCGGACAAGCATAATCCGTACAGCTCGTTAAGTTGTCGCATCCCGGATACCCTTGATGGTCGGCCGTATTGACGGCTAATGGAGTCGGAAACGGACGGAGTCCTCGCTTTTTTCCCGCTTGATGAATCAACGCGCCTTGCTGGCTGTAGGAGTGTGCGGCCCTTAACGCCCCCGTACCGGACTTGTTTTTATACGGGTCCGCATTCAGATCGCCGGAAACCCCGAGCCACTGTTCGATCTTGTTGTAGTAAGGGTCCAAATCGGAATATTGAATAGGCCATCTCGGGTCCATGGCATCCGGAGCCACGTATTCCCTTGCGTTAAAATCGACATCCTTATAGCGAAAGGAGATGCCCGCGTAAAAAATCGTTCCCCCGCCTACGGCGCTGGCGGACCACGGGTAGCCGTTTTGCCCCCATTTCCCGTCCGCTTCCCGCGCGTAAGCTTTCTCCGCACCGCTCATAACCGAATCGATATTGGTTCCGGGTTCGATCAGATCGCCCTGCTCCACGATGACGACGTCCCAGCCCTTGTCCGCCAAACATTTGGTAATAACCGATCCGCTTGCCCCGCTTCCGATCACACATACGTCGAAGTGCCTATTCAACTTTTATTCCCCCTTGAACCTGTAGCAGTTTATTGACGATCTCGTCGGCATCCAACCTATAAGGTCCTTCAAAGTTCATATCCAAGGTGCAATCATACAGCGATTCAATGCGTTGGACGATCTCAAAAAAATCTCTTTTATCCACTTCCATCGGCCCCTGCCGAAAGGTTTCGATCAGTTCGTCGCCATCCGTCCCCGTGACGCCGGAAACCGCATAGATGACTTGATAAAGACAGTTTCGTTTATCGTTTTCCATCATTTACCCTCTCCTATCGTGCTGCTTACGTAATGTAAGATGCTTTTGACCTGATTAAAATGGACAAAATCTTCTTCGCTATACATGGAGCCCAATAAAACGGCTTTTACTCCGAGGTCATAATATCCGTTTAAATAATGGGCCACTTGTTCATAATCGCCGACTAGTACGGGGCTGTAAATTCCGCCGTTCATATAGCCGCCCATCCAGAACACATCGTCGTACGTTTCGCTCGTCAAGGCCAATTCGGCCAAGGTTCGCTGCCAACTCGACTCTGAATTCCTCTTCATGCGAAGCTGGATGCTTCCATGCCGGTTGCTCGGGTACCGGGAATAAGCCGCCTTCCATGCTTCCGCCGAAGACGCCCGGGCAATAATCTCGATGCGAATGGCGGCTTGAACTTCCGTATTCCGGAACTTTTCGCTGAAATTCGTTTTGAAATGCTCGAGCGGACCGGGATGGGTGACGACATAATCCGCGACCTTCAGCCCCGTCTCCATCCCCTCTTCGGAGGAGCCGGCCATAAATATTTTGGGACGAAGACGTTCATCCGCCAACCTTGGCTTAAAATCCAATTTGCTCACGCGGTAAAAATCCCCTTCAAACGTCACGGGGGCATCGCTTTCCAGCAGCATGCGCAAGACTTGCACATATTCATACAATTTCTTGTACCGCGACGAATGGTCCGAATGATCGCCAATTTGCTGTAGCTCGCCGGTGACGGCGCCGGTGATCATGTTGAGATCGATTCGCCTGTTATACAAATAAGCGAAGCTGTGAATTAATTTTGCAACCGTATAAGGAGGATACATGTACGGTTGCACGGCAATAAGCGGAATATGGCTTGCCGTCTGCTGCATAACTATGGAGCTGACTGCCCAAGGGTCAAGCACAGCATGGTTAAAAAACGATAAAGAACCGACGATCCCATAAGACTCGGACAATTGAGCGATATGGATGGAATTGCGAATATATTCCTCTTTGGTGGCGTAGTGGTTCACACCCGGTATTTGACAATAATATTGAACAGGACTCAGCGTTACCATCTCCCGTTTCAAATTTCACATAAAGCCGCTTGATTGCGGATTAAATCTTCGGCGCTGCCCCGATGCCTGATTACACGGTGCGTCCCCTCCCGCTTCAAAATTTCCATAGGCGTAGGGTGTCCCAAGAAATGAACGGGACTGAAGCTCAGGCCATACGCTCCCGAATTCAGCACATAGACAAGATCGCCCGGGTACAGGCTTGGCATCTCGATATCCTTGCCGATACAATCCTCGGGAGTGCATAACGGACCCGCGATCGTGACTTTCTCGGGCTCGCTCGGCCAATCCGCTTCCTGCAGACGGATGCATTTCATCGGGTAGTTGCTCCGGATACTTCGTCCTCTGAACGTAGAGGCCGCATGATGGTGCATACCTCCGTCGACGATAATAAAGACTTCGCCTTTCGAGTATTTTCTATAGAGCACTTTGGTCACATAGACGGCAGCCTGAGCCAGCAAAAATCTGCCGCTTTCGATAACGAAAGTAGTTTGTCCGAACAACGATGCTCTGGCATGCTGCACGTATGAATTAACGGCGGCGGTAATTTTGCCGATATCCAGCGGTTTTTCGTGCGCAAAATACGGCACCCCAAACCCTCCGCCAAGGTTGATCAACTCGCAGACGATGCCATACCGTTCAAAAATTTTGGCGCCCAAATCCACCGTATACTTCATCGATTCGATAATGCTGTCCGCATTGAGATTCTGGGTTCCGGTATAGACGTGAATGCCAATGAATTTCACATATCGGAGCCGGCCGATGGCGTCGAACACGGAATCCAGCATAGATTCGTCAATGCCAAACTGCCTCGGTACCCCGCCCATTTTGATGGCCGTATTCCCGAAGCTTTGGTCCGGGTTGATACGGACGGCTATATTCACATCCTTATTTTCGAGCTGAGCCAATTCCTCGATATAATGCAGCTCGTCGATCGATTCGACAATGATGCAATAGATCCCCTTGCCGACGGCAAATTCCAGCTCGCTTTTCTTTTTTCCGGGACCCGAGAAAATAATTTTGTCCGCCGTAAAGCCGGCGTGCAGCGCCAATGCCAGTTCTCCGGCCGATGCCACCTCAATGCCGACTCCCCACTGCTGGAACAGCTTCACGATATGCAGATTATTATTGGCCTTCAGCGACAAATAAAAATGAATGGCAGGGTCTGTCAACGCTCTTAACCACTTATAGTGCTGTTCCATAAAGTCTCCGTCGTACAAATAAAAAGGAGTCTCGAAATCGTTGGAACATGCCGCAATTTCGCTTTCCGTCAGGTTCATCCGCAAGAAAACCTCCTTCTTCGCGACTTATTGGACACCCGTTGAAATTTGCACATTCAGCTCGTCAAGCGCGCTTCGGACAGATGTCAACCGCTCCGGCTTATTGGTGCTGACCAATAAAAATATTTTATACGTATTCTTGGACGCTCCCGCCGCTTTGCAGAAATTGTACACGTCGATCTTCACCCTGAAGTCGTCCGTCAGCTTCGTCATATGGCGAACATAATCCTCGAACGACAAATCCGCCTTGGAGTTAAAAACCACTACCCGGCTTTCCACAAACGCATGCCGTTTCTTCTGCTCAATAACTAAAGGAAGAATATAAGTGACCTGGGTAAGTCTGGCGTTAATCTCGATGACCGGAATCAGGTCTCCGTTCGTATCGATGATCGAATCGATACCCAGAACGCCGTAATAGCCCATCTGCCGCAGGATGGCCCCGATCTTGAGTAGCTGTTCCTGATAAGAGGCCAGCTCGGGCGGGGTCAAAGCCGGCGAGAAATTGGTCCCTTTGTACACACCGTGCTGGTCGATCATTTGCTCCGTTAACGCCAGAATATGAACCTGCTCGTCCGTAATAAACAGCTGAGCGGTCAGGCTGAGGCGGTGATTATGCCAGCCTTCGATCAACAGATCGATGTCGGTTTCGCGATGTTCAATATACCGGCATAAGGATTGAAAATTCCGTTCATGTTCGATGACCTTAAGCCCTTTTCCGGAGGAACCGTAAGGTACCTTCAACACACACTTGGCAAAGCCCGACGAAACGAGACGGCGGTAGGCCTCCTCCAATTCTTGTACCGTCGTACAGAAAAAGCCCGTAGTCACCTTAAAGCCGTTTTTCTCCATCAGCCTTCGTGTTTTAAATTTATGATTGATTTCTTTGCACACCTGCAGTTCGGGAGCGATAACTTCCAGTTGCGGAAACCGCAGCTTCAGCTCCATAAGCTCGTCCGTCATGATGAACGGGATCAGGGTATACCCCGAGAGATCCGGCAGCTCAGAGATGTCGTCGAAGCATATGATTCGGGGCAGTGTGACGCCCCGCTCCTCCCAGTACCGCAAAAAGATCGGTTCCGGCATCTTATGGAAAAATACGGTGTCCTCGGGCCTCGCCAAAAAAAGAAGCTGGTGCTCCTGCTGCACAATAATGTCCTGCGCCTGGGGATCGTGCATCGCCGGAAAATAACTCGATCGGCCCCAGTTCTGCTCCTGGCTAATGTTCATGTACCATAATACTTTTTTATGATGCAGACGATAGTAGTTCGACGGATGCGGATGTGTAGCCGGAATCATAGATTTCCCCCAGCCTTGACAGATACATGGGCCATAATTTTTTCAACGGTGGAAAAATTTTCGACGATCAGCTCGTCATCCTCGAACGCGATCCCGAACATGCTTTCCAAATTCACGATTAAATCTACGGCCGTGATCGAATCCAGTCCCAACAGGAATAAGTCCGTATCCCGGGAAACGGGCTCTTCGGTTTGCAAAATTTCTTTCACGCAAGACACAATTCGAGATGCCATCCCATTGACTTGAGTATCCAAAGACATGTACAGGACTCCCTCCCATCATAATGTTTCGGTTCTGCGGCGTGCAGCCGCTCTAGCTAGCTTGCGTAACTGCGCTTCAGCCGCTGCAGAAAGCCTTCTTCCTGCTCTCTCAATTGCCGGATTCGATCGTTGAGACTGTTCCAATCGACTTTGCGGGCAACCATATATCTGCGAATGATTGTAGCGATGTTATTGGCCAGTTGATGGCTGTTCAACAAGGTCGCGATTTCTTCCGGATGATAGTCGATATATCGAAGAAACTTGGAGAACACATAACGCGAAGCGGCAATTAACCGGAAGCTGTGATCCATCGAAGTAAGCTGCCGTTCGTCGTAACCATGCATCTGACACCGAATCCGGTCGTAGAAGGCATAGTCGTCCTCGAAAGCATGCAGCCACCGAAGAAAGACACGGATGTCTTCCGATTTGTCGGTGTCCCGGTCTTCTTCATGAACATCCAAAACCAGAATGGATCTCATCTGCTCGGACAAGCTGTCGAAAGCCGATTCTACGTAGAACGAAGACAAATAGCCGTACAGTCCGTCCCAATCCTCCACATAATACTCGCGGCTTGGTTCATGATAGCCGGTTACGACAAGGGAATGGGTCGAATGAATCGCGTGAAAAGCCTCGGTGCGGTAGGGGAGATAATATTCATCTCCCCATAGGAACACGACTTTTTGATCATGCAGCTTTTCATTCAGATACGGCGAAGCATGCTTAAAGCTCTCAAAGCATAGCCGGTTCGGCGTTATTCCTATTCTCGCCAAATCTTGATCGGACAAGGACGGCTCCGAATACTTCCATTTGGTTTTGTTCTCGATAAACAATTGACGGTAGATCTCCACGGTGCTTTGATAGCTGTTGTAAAACAGAGGAATGACATTCACGTGACGAGTGTCCAAATGAGCGATGATCTGCGATTTTCGGCAATCGAAAAATTTCTCATCATAACGTGTGAGGGACATTGCGATTCTCCTCCGGCAAAGTCGCTTGTGACCGGTACTGCTTCCAATCGGTAAACCTGGTTTCCGAATAATCGTCGCGATTGTACACATACGTCCAGGTCTGCAGCTTCCCGCGCTCGACGTTCACTTCGCATTCCACCCTGTAAAACTGATTTTTTGGATCCTCCGGGCCAAAATACTGCTCCAGCTCGTCGATTCGCCGGAGGGCTTCCTCCGAAACCTCGTACAACTCCCCATGCACCACACTGCTTTCCAGCAGCAGTCCGGGAAAACCGTTTCCGCTATCTACCAGAGAACCGACAATGCTGGCATTGCGGGAAAGCAAGGTGGCGCCTTTCATATATTTGTGATTATTTTCCCCTTCCCGCAAAGTTCCGTACACAAACAGCTTGGGCATAACAGCTCCCCCTTTTACCATATAGCAGCCTGTTTACCAAGGGATGGGATGTCCCAAATAATCGACGATGTAGTCGCAATGCTCCTTCTGAGGCATTTCGACGATCCGGTCGTATAAATGACGAGCGATTTCCATCGGCTCGTAGGTTGCGTCCTCGCCCCCCATTTCGGTTTTCATCCATCCGGGGTGAACGGCCAGCGTCTTGAAATTTCTTGCCCGCAGATCCCGGTCAAGCAAACGGGTAAACATGTTCAGCGCCGCTTTGGATATGCAATACCCATAGTACTTGAGCGGAATTTCCGAGACGCTTCCGGCGTCAGAACTAATATTCAGGATCGTTTTATGCCGGCTGCTTTCCATCAGCGGAATGAAATATTTCGTTATGACCATCGGGCCCAATACATTCGTTTTCCATGTTTCCTCCAGGTCCGCCATCTCGACGTCCTCAATGTTTTTGCATCTCGTTCCTTCCCGTGCGGCATTATTGACGATCACGTCCACTACAGGCGTGATGGCCGCAACGGCTTGAGAAGCCTTTTGGATGGAGTCGTGGTCGCTGACGTCCAGCGGAAGGAGCTCCATCTTATCCCGATACGTATTTTTTAGCTGCCGCAACGGTTCGGCCTTGTCGATCCGCCGCACGCCGGCTATAACGCGATGCCCCTGCTCCAAGCATACCGTGGAAAGGCTTAATCCCAGCCCGCGATTGGCGCCTGTGATGAGAATAATCATTGCAATCCAAACCTCCTAATAAGTTAAAACGACCTGCAGGACTTGCTGCGGATTTTTATCGATCATTTCATAAGCTTTCGGCGCATCGCGAAAAGGTATCCGATGGCTGATCAGATTATGCAGCCTTAATTGGGACAGCAGGCCTTTTCCGATATTTCTTCTTCTGGCATCGTCGTACATATGGCTGATGGAAGGATCGATGCCAAGCGTTTGCGAAGCCCGGATCGTTATGCGATTTTGATGGAACTCTTCCGAGAGATTCAATACGGAATGCTCGCCTTGATACCAGCCCACGGCGGTAATGACCGTATCCGGCGCCGCGATGCGAATAGCCTGGTTCAAAGCCGCGGAATGGCCCGAAACCTCGAATACGGCATCGGCTCCGCGGTTATTGGTAATCTTTCTGATTTCTTTGGCCACATCCGCATGGCCGGGATTAACTATATAATCGACGGCGTTTTCCTTCGCGATCTCAAGTCTGTTTGGAAGCGGGTCCACCCCGACCACCGTCGCTCCCGACAGTTTGACCAACTGCGCGATTAATTGGCCCACGACCCCTAAGCCGGAAACGACAACAACGTCTCCGATCTTGATTCTCGTATCCAGCACGGCATTGTAGGCCGTCATTAAGTTCGTGTAAAAAATGCCGAGCTCGGGATGCAGCCCTTCTGGAAGCTTAAATATTTTCTTGTAGTGCTTGCATACGATCGATTGGTGCCTGCCGTGCGAAAACACGATATCTCCTACCGAAAATCCTTCTACCTCAGGGCCGACCTCGATGATTTTGCCTACGTTCGAATAGCCGATAAACCAAGCGTCGTCCTCGCAGCTTCGGATCGGGTATTTGATTTTTTGCTCTTCGCGGAGCTCCTCAAAGAGCCGCGTTTCCGAATCCATATCCCTGGTGAAATACGGCGCTATGCCCCGGTAAGCGCCCATCTCCGTTCCGTGACTGATGCCCGAATAAAGGGACTGAATGCGGCATTCGCCAGGCTTCAGAGGAAGTTCCTCTATCGTTTCTACAATTAATTGATAAGGGGCCGTGTACGTCAAAACTTCCATAAATTCATCTCTCCTTTTCTCTTACCTTTCGGTTGTTGTTGGTTGAAGCGGGGACGGACCCAACGAACCGAACAACCGGAACAAGGACTCGTCCGCTTCCCGGATCCAGAATCGTTCAAGCTCCGGAATGATCTCTCCGTTTCTAATGCCGCTTTCCGCATGCTCGCCGAACAAGCCAAGCAGCTGCGTTTTATATTCCAATACCGCGGTTAATTTGGCCGGATAATAGACGCTGCTTTTTACATCCGCCTGCACCCATCCGTCCTCCGAAAACTGGTGATCCTGCTGCCAATAAGGAAATTCGGCATAAAAGAGAACGCGATAGCCCAAGCTCAGCATGGCGGTTCCAAGTTTTGTCAACAATTGGTGGTCCACATGATTCGATACGGCCGGAAAAGCCCAGATATGGTTTTGATGCTTGTCGTACGACATCAAGCTCTTTGCGATTTGCGGCAGGAGACTTTCCTCGTCAAGCTGATGAGGAATGCCGAACAGCTCCTCCTCCGTTTCGTAATAGGCTTGCTCGTCCTCTCCCCGATAAATCGCATCCGGAAACGGGAGAACCTCGTGCCGCACGGCTCCCAGTTGTTGAAAGGCCTGGCAGTCCTCCTGATAACGAAGCGCTACCAGTAAGGAAAAGTGGCTTTCATCAATTTCCGCTTCCGGCAGCCCCAAATCTTCGGCCGCGTATTGCCGGGCGATCTCACTGGCACGAAACGGAAGCGGAGGGTAGCCTCCGAATATCGTAAGAACTTGACAGGAGTGCCCCCGCTGCTGCAGCTCCATCAACGTGGAGGCGCACGATAAGACGGCATCGTCGTAATGTGGCGAAATAAACAGGAATTGATGTTGTTGTTCGCTCATCCTTAGATCCCTACTTGGATCACTTCTTTGATCAAAGCTTTTCTTACCGGCGTAAGCAAGGATTGATTGTGGACATTCGGCTTTCCCACCCCGCCCAACAGAATCATCCCCAACCGCTCGTCGTCCAAGCGAATGTAGCCTCTTTTGTTATCGTGTATCAGGTAGTGAAAGACAGAATCCGGATGCGATTTGAGGGGGATATCGTCCAAAGCCCCGATTTTATTCAACAGCTTGTAGTGAACGGAGACATCCTCCTCGGATAGCAGCTCCATCCGGCTGGCGATTTTGGCGGCGTAGATCATGCCGACCGCAATCGCTTCTCCATGGGTCACGCCGCCTTGTTCCGCAAGCTCCAAGGCGTGTCCTATCGTATGACCGTATTCGAAGATAAGGCCGTTTTTTTTCTCATAGATATCTTCGCTCAAAAAAGACATCTTGGCGGATATACAGTATTCGATAAAGGTTTCCAACTGCTTGGGCGAGTAAACATTGGCCGCATTGAAATCGTCTTCCGTAAACCCTTTTCTCTCGCTCTCGGTGATCAGCATATTTTTGACCAGCTCGCACATGCCCGCCTTGACCTGCCGAGGAGGAGCTTGAGACAGCACGATCGTGTCGGCAAACACAAAGCGGGGCGGGTAATAAAATCCGACGAGGTTTTTCCCGCTTTTTAAATTCACGGCTTGCTTGATGGAAAGCACCGAATCCGATGCCGCCAAAAACGTGGTTGGCACATGAATAAGAGGAATTCCGCGAAACAGCATCCCTGCGGTGACTCCCGCAACGTTGCCGGTTAACCCCCCGCCAACCGCTACGATCGCACTCCGGCGATTCGCCCCGAGCCTGGTGGCTTCTTCCTGCAGCTTGGTGACGGTCGTCATGGTTTTCTGTTCTTCCCCGTCCGGGAAACGAAGAATGTGCACGGGCGCCAGTCTGCCGAATTGTCTGGCCGCATCATGAACGACAGGGTCCGGAACCCCGCTGTCCGAGATCAAGAAAAATCGGTCAAACTCGCTTTCTTGGATATAAAACGAGACCATCTCCAATGCATTCTCGCCAAATATAAAATCAAAGCAGTGGCTCCCGAAACAAATTCGTTTATTATTCATGTTTCATCCTCACCAATCAATTCATAGAGTATTGGAAGTTGTTCCTGATAAGGCAAAATATCCGATGCGCCGTCAATCATGTTCCAAGCAAACCTGAACGTTTGCTCATTTGTAACTCCTTTTCCGCGCAGATGTGCATATTTTTCCGATAGGACATCAACTACGTTCGCAAATCTGTGAATCAGATCTTTTTGTACGGCTTCGTCCATGCTTAAGGATACGGCTTGGTTATCTCCCTCGAACAAGATAATTCCTTGACGGTAGGCTTCCGCATAAAGCGATTTCTCCAGGTCCTCATCGCCGAATACGAGTTGAAACATCGCACCGCCGTTTACTTCGATCGGCAGCAAGGATCGGGCAAATAATTCGCTTAGCCCTTGAACAATACTTTTGCTGTAGGAACGAATGAAATCGTATCCCTGGCACGCTTCCATCTTTTGCAACGTTTCCAACGCAGAAATAACCGGAAGCATCTGATAATAGGAAGTAAACGTGTGTTCCTTGGTGGCAAGCATAATTTCTTCCGTGCTGACGACACAGGAAATGCGATGTCCGTTCGATAAGCCTTTGGAGAACACATAGATGTCGGCTTTTTGTTCGGTTACCATTTCCAGAGAAGAGCCTTGGCGGTAACGATACCCTTGCTTCACATCGTCGCAGCATACCAATACGCCGTGCGAGCGGCATATGGAAATGATTCTGTCCAGCGTCGCACCCGACAAATACGTATAATCGGGCGAGAAGATGACAACGGCCACTTGATCTTTGTACGCCGCCAAAGCGCGCTCCAGCAGCTCGGGAATGAAGTAAAATTCGATGACACCCTCGTCGTTCGGCTCCAGGAAAGCGGCTTTTTGTTTCCACATCGGGTCCCAGCCGTGATATCCGGCACTGATGACGATCCTTTTCTTGCTATATTCCCGTGCGGCATAGACGGCCGCCCGGCAAGCAGCCGTTCCGGTGGCATAGAAGGAAACTTTGACATCCGGCAAAGGGCTGTCTTGTTTGATTCGTTCCGCCAAATCGACGATCGGCTTGGAAGGGCCCGTCAGTATTTCGCCGTCCTGCTCCAGAAAGCGCCGTAGGGCGTCATGGATGTCGGGATCGTTATGTCCCAATAAAATGGCCCCTTTGCCGTTCATCAAGTCAATATAATCTTTGCCGTTGTAGTCAAACAAATAAGCCCCCTTGCCTCTGGAAAACATGACCCGGCCATTGGAATGATGATCGATGGGCGAGTCGATATAAGTACCGATTACCGAAAGCAGTTGTTCCGCGTTTTCACAAATTTCGTTATTCATCGCGCTATACGCCCCTTTGTTTAGATATAAAGAATTTCTGTAACTATTCAGGTATCTTATAAACGCCCAAAATCTCTGCTGTACGCGGCGGAGATTTTTTTGTAAACTTGTTCCATGGAAAGAGTCTTCATTTATTCTGGTTGTGTGTGAGGTGTAAGAGCGT
>NZ_JANAVJ010000132.1 GCF_024213375.1 Paenibacillus sp. MZ04-78.2
CCGAAGGTTTTTGCTAGCAGTTGTTCTTGTTGAGGCGTTGGGTACAATCGGAACTTATAGGCCTTGTTTGCTATGTCCAGTCACCTCACTTCATCCCCTGATTTTCGATATATTCTTTATCACTTCAAGAGGTGCGCCACCCGTTGTAAGTAAGCAAAAACTTCTTGACCAAAAGTATCCTTTCCAAAGCTTCTTTCTCACTTGTGGAAACTCTTTTTTTATCAGCCTCGAGCTTGCACTTTTATAAGCATTGATGAATTTGGACAATTCGGTGTTCGGGTGTGCTTTGAACAAAATATGCACGTGGTCCATATCATGATTCCATTCGACTAAGGATATATTGTAGTTTTCACCTAATCGAACAAACATTTCTTTCGCATAGTCAGATAGGGTATCATCCATCACTTTTCTACGATCTTTCACAACCAAAACAAGATGATAATAAAGATATAATACCGAATGATTATTGCTATTTAATTTCATTGATATAACAGCATTTCTTTTATCTAAGACTGATTATATCTCATCATAGAAAATATGGCAACAAAAAAAGACTTTAGGCTTCGCCTACCGAAATTCATCTCCCACTTTCATCAAGCTTCGCAAGATTTAGAAGTGGGAGA
>NZ_JANAVJ010000133.1 GCF_024213375.1 Paenibacillus sp. MZ04-78.2
CTGTTACTAGGATTCTGGATAAATACGTCTATTTGTCGCGTCTTGATAACCCAAAAGTTGGTTAATCAACAGGCGTGGCTATATAACTTTCAAACAGGTCATTCATCTTAAACAAAATTGAACTTGCCGTTTTATTACCTTTTTGTGGTGTTGGAGCAGTTTGTGACAATAGGAACTTGGCAAGTCGATAGCACTCTTCGTATCTGCGATTGCCACGATCAAAATTAATAACCGAACGCAACAATCTCTCATCAATGGAGTCCGTCACTTCATCTAGATACATCATCGCGTGACCAGCCCGCTTACGAGTATTCAGTTGATTCGATTGCATCATAATCTTTCTAAGGGCAGCTTTTAGAATTCTATTCAGTGCATGGTCGATATGGAATTCATCGTAGATACAACTCACTGCAGTCGACTTAAGATGTGCTCGCCTCATTTGTGTGGCCGTATCAATTCTCCCCCGCACAGTGTTCAGTCCTTCTTGCTGAGTAATGTACTTTCGGAGAACCCCACGTGTTAGCTCTCTAAGAACCTTCTCTGTCACGCCTGTTGATTAACCAACTTTTGGGTTATCAAGACGCGACAAATAGACGTATTTATCCAGAATCCTAGTAA
>NZ_JANAVJ010000134.1 GCF_024213375.1 Paenibacillus sp. MZ04-78.2
AGTCGACGCCCGAGCAGCGTTACGAAGCCCGGCTTGCGGAGAGTCGACCGATTCTGGGTACGTTCTCGGCTTGGTTGGAGGCGCAGCGGTCGCGCGTACTGCCCAAAAGCCTGTTGGGGACGGCGATTACCTACTGTACGAACCAGTGGGAAAAGCTAAGCGTATTTTTGCAGGACGGACGGCTGGAGATCGATAACAACCGCAGCGAGCGCTCGATTAAACCCGTGGTGATCGGTCGAAAGAATTTCCTGTTCAGCAACACGCCGCGCGGAGCCAGGGCCAGTGCGATCATCTACAGCATCGTGGAGACAGCCAAAGCTAACGGTCTCAAGCCGCATCCGTACTTGCAGCATCTATTTGAGCGGCTGCCGCAGCTTGCCAATCCGGCAGATCCTGAAGCGTTGAGCAAGCTTGCTCCCTGGTCGGCTTCATTGCCGCTTACATGCCGCGTTTTTTCCAAATAAGAACCGTCCAGCCCCGTCCCACTCAAACCGGGGCTATTTGACGTTCCTTCATTGATCCATACCTTTTCGCGTGCGCGTCGTAATCAGTTACGTATATGATCTCATGAATCCCGTCGTTTTTCTAGGTGTGGAGGATTTGACGCTTAC
>NZ_JANAVJ010000018.1 GCF_024213375.1 Paenibacillus sp. MZ04-78.2
TTAAGCTGTCTAAAGACAGCCCTTGTCCTAAGCCGATTCATCCCATGCCTAAAGGCAAGGGCTTTCTCGGCTAAGATGTAATCGGGTATTTCCATTGATTGAGCCCCTTTCCTTGAGAAAAGGGGCTATCTTTCGGGCTCACTATGGATCATCTCTCGTCATTCGTCATTCGTGGTTTATCCCGCTATATTTACACCGCAAGGTTCCCCATGCTCATCTACAAATACCATAATGATATGATCGCCGCAAATGCCATCGTCTTCATAGCTCAAGGTGAAGCCTTCTGAATCGACAACCAAAGACTCGATCTGCATTCGATTCACTATCTCTTCTTTCGTAATAGCTGCCCCTTTTACTATGTATTCACGATAATTACTTAGCACTTCGCCGGCGGCATACTCTCTAAACATCATATCGTTCTCTTCTATTCGAGAAAAAAATTCTTTTGCATGATCTATGATTTCGTGCAGATCGTCTTCAACCGGATCGAACGCAATTTCGATTTCTTTCCCCTTCAAAAGCTTCCAGCATGAATAAAAATCTATATCCCGGTCTTTAATAATATTTCCCCAGAACTCATCATGGATCTCCACATTAGTCATATTATCTCTTCTCCTGTTCTATTATTTTAAAGGAAATAACCATATACACTAAAAGCAAACGTCGATACAATAGCGGTTACGACAAACAGGCCTCTCCACCAGCTAACTTTGCCGTGGACGATCGTATTGCCCATATCCCGATCCCACGTTGTCATTCCTTCTCTTACTAGTCGAGAATGGCCAAGAATATATGCTATTAATTGGGCTATTCCTATACCGAGCCCGTCCCTCTCCACCAAACCAGTCTACTGCGTTGAAACGCTTGGGCCGGTGATAATTTCTGTCCTTGATGATTCAAAATAGTAATCTTCAACAGCCATTTCCCCAACGTCGTCCCAAAGATGGCTAAGCAGGCTCCTTCTACAAACAACCAACTAAAGGTTAACAGGATCGATAGCAATGTATTGTTTACATTATCCAGACTTTCAATATCAATAAGAGCCCATAGGATACCGACAGTGATGCTAAATGTATAAAAATCGAAGCTTCTTGCCCAGAACCGGACCCATGGTCTTGGAGCCGGAGGCGATCCGTTGGAAGCATTCTCCGCTAACGAATCTATGTTGATCAACAATCTTCCTCCTCATCAAACACCCGTAATTAACTATCCCTTCCAGTCGACCAATACAATCTCCTGTTTTTCCGAACAGCACCAATCGATTTTTTCCCTACCAACAATGGTGTGGCGGAAAAATCGTCCCAATAATTTTTCTTCTATTCTTTTTGCTTATGCCCACATTTCAACTCCCCCCTTCAGAATCTCGGCCTCCATTTTCACCTACAGACTCCTTTATTACAGATCTGACACATAGTAAAATTATACCACATCCTAGTGTTTCGGGACTTCAATAATCAACATACAACGGGGGGCCAATGCCGTGCAGGACCTAACTTACCTCAAGAAAAATAACTGCTTTTACATTCTGATGACTTCCGCTGAGGAGGAAGGAAAGAGCGAAGTGCTGGTTATCCCATGCGAAACATTCCCGTCTATGGATCGCGCCTGGGAAAAGTGCATGGTTTATGAGATCGGGAATAAAGAGAGCTTCGAATCTTTCAATCATTTGTACTCTCCAACGGAGGGTGTCTTGCTGAGCGAGCTGGGATATTTCTTGACGGAAAACTTCTACAATAGCGTCGTTAAGCTTGTCATGGAATAAGGTAATACTGCGAGAGGAGGCGGCGGCCCCTCTTTTTTCTTTGCTTGCAAACTATTTGCAGACTTATTACGAATATACCTATAAGCCGCAATGAACGTGGGGGAACATGAGGTGAACTATGGACAGCGAGCAGCACTGGATTACAAAGCTAAAAAGAAACGGCAAGGACCCGGCGGCGAATCGACTCGTTTCGAAATACTACAAAGAAATGTACGCCTTTATTTATAAGCAGACGCTCGATGCGGAGCTGTCGCTTGATCTCGCACAGGAAATTTTTATTAGCATGCTCAAGTCGATTAAAAGCTACGACAGCGGCAAAGCGTCGTTCCGGACTTGGATCTATAAGCTGGCCTCCCATCGGCTGGTCGATTATTACAGGTCGAAAAGTTACCGTTACATGCAAATCGTCGAATCCCTTGAGGATTATGAGCTTGAAGATGGGCATGATCCGGCCGTGTCGCTTGAATATAAAGAAGAGTTCGAACAAATCGTTTCGCTTGTCAATCGGTTGGATGCCGCTTCTCAACAAATCTTACGGCTGAAGCTATTCGGCGAGTATACATTGCAAGAAATCGCAGAAAGCGAACAGGTTCCGCTGTCTACGGTGAAAACGAGATATTATGCGGCATTGAAATGGATAAGAAAACAAATGGAGGGGGACCGTCATGGATAAACAGAAATTTTTCATCCCTATGCCCGACGATCGGACGATTGAATCCGAAATTAAGCAGATCGTTTCTGCCGCCGCTGAGCACAAGGATTCGTTCCTGTCCCACTTGAAAGCCATGTACCGGCAAGTTGGCCTCGGACCGTTATTCTCCGACCGCGCGGAACTGACCTTCCTTCTATTAGCGGGCATTGCCCTGATTAGCCTCGTGTTTTGGGGACCCCAGCCAGGCCAGTCGCAAGCGCACGAGATGTACTCCTTGGTCTTTACAACTTCACCGGTTTTATTTCTCGTTCTATCGGTGTACACGTATGTCAATAAAATTAGAAACGCTACCTACGAAGTTGAGATGGCCTGCAAATATAATGTATACCAAGTGATCGCTTTTCGGATGCTGGCGTTCAGCGTCGTCTCGATTCTGGTTAATGCCGTCATGATCTTCCTCATCGTCATGACCTACGAAGACATTCAATTTATCCGGGCGTTCATGATTTCCGTCACAGCTCTGTTCGCTTACTCTATCCTCTTCCTGTACGCCATGATCAAACGGCGCTCCGCCGTTGTCGCCGCGCTGCTGGTTGCGGGATGGATGGCGGGAAATCTGGCATTACGGTATACAGGCAGCCGCCTGTACATCGACATGCTCCTCCATCTGCCGACTTATGTATATGGCGTCGTCCTGCTGGGCACCTTGTATGGTTACCTTAAGCATCTGAATAAGCTGATCTATTATAAACCTGCGGAAAGGAGCTTTTAACATGATCGTCGTCAAAAATGTGAGCAAATACTATGGGGATTTCGCTGCTTTAACCGATATCAATTTGGAATTTTCAAATGGGATCTATGGGCTGCTTGCTCCGAACGGAGCCGGAAAAACGACATTGATCAAAATGATGGTCACCTTGATCGCGCCAAGCCAAGGGGAAATTTTATGCGACGGCAAAAATATTTCCGATATGGGGGAAGCTTACCGCGAGCGGCTTGGCTATTTGCCGCAGCAATTCGGCTTTTACAAAAACTACTCGCCTAAGCAATATTTATCGTACTTGGCGGCGTTGAAAGGCATCGGCAAAAAAGAAGCCGCCGAAATCATCACGGAGCTATTGGACAAAGTCGCGTTAAGCGAGGTGGCCGGGAAAAAAATGAAGAAATTTTCCGCCGGCATGATTCAGCGTGTCGGCATTGCCCAGTCGCTTTTGAACGATCCGCAAATTCTTATTCTCGATGAGCCGACGGCCGGTCTGGACCCGAAGGAACGCGCCCGATTCCGGCAGTTGCTCACAGAGCTTGCCCGGAACCGGCTCATCATTATTTCCACGCATATCGTTTCGGATATCGAATCGATCGCTAATGAAATTATCATGATCAAAAACCAGCGCGTTTTGTATAAAGATACGGTTAACAGCATCTGCCATACTCTCGACGGACAGATATACGAGGCGTCTATCCCTTACGAGCAAATGGAATCATTCCGCAGCCATGTTGTCGTCCTGTCCGAAAAACAGGATAAAGGCATCATGTACGTGCGCTTTGTCCATCCCGGTGAAGCGGAGAATTCGTGGCAGCCGGTTACGCCTCATCTGGAAGACGTCTTCCTGTATGAATATCGCGACGAAATCGAAGCGGAAGGATGAGGATGCGGCGGTGCGAATCTGTATCCATGAGTACAAAAAAGCCTTCAGCATAAAACGTGGTTTTTTGCCGGGAAAAAGCTACGAATGGTTCACGGTCGGCAGCTGGACGATAATAACAGGCGCCTTGTGTGTTTTTACGTTAAAACGGTTTAAAAAACAAGACATTTACTAAGGAGCAGCGTGATGCGGATATTATGGAATGAAATCAAGAAAATATGGAGCTGGAAAATCCTCCTTCTGCTTTTCGTTGTGAATATCGTTCTATTCTTTCTTGTGATTAAGTTTCATATCACTTATTTTCCGAACGGAAGGCCGGGCCTTGATTCGTATCGTATTAGTGTGGACATGGTTATGAAGTACGGAGCGGACATGGACGAAGCGGAATTGGCCGACTTTAAAAAGACGTACCAAGCACAGGTGCAGGAAGCAGACCGTTATTTGCAGTCGAGAAAAGAGTTTGCGGAGGCGGGCATTCGGTCTTACGAGGATTTCCTTAACATAGACAGGAATAACGAGAAGCAGGCAGCGCTTCGTAGCAAAGTGATGATCGAGGAAAAAGTAGATACGTTTTGGGAACTTCAGGAGCGAAAAAGGCTCATTGGTTTCCACGATCGTAAGGAAGCGGTGTTCGATGCCTATAAAAACCACACGGACGCGAAGCAACAGGCGCACTTGGAACAGTCCATAAAGGGCGGACATTATCAGGTGTATTCGGAAGTGGTGATGGCGAACTTCAAAGACTTTATCATCCCGGTTGCGATTGCGATTCTGATAAGCGTCGTGCTGGTTGTATCTCCGGTTTTTATCAAGGATCGCGCAGGAAAAATACTTGAATTGCAATATGCGGCGAAAAAGGGCCGGGAGCTGTACAAGACGAAAGCGGCGGCGGGACTGATCTCGACCTTCGTCGTGATAACCGTCCTGCTGACCGTCTATTTCGTACTCTACGCGCGAAATCATACCTCGATGTTTTTCAAGGTGCCGGTCCATGCGATGATTGGCGAATTCGCTTGGTACGATCCTACGTTTTTGCAATACATTGCGCTGACCGTTATAGCGATCTATCTTTTGGGCTTTGTTTTCGCCCTGCTTGCAATGGCATTCTCAAGCATCATGCCGAATTATATTTCCTTAATCGGCATTCAAATGTTCGTTTTCGGAATGATGATGTACGGGTTATCTTACTTGCTGACTAACATCATCAGCCTGTGGATGCCGCAATGGGTCGTACCGACCTCATACAGCGTGATGGCTGTTGTCGCTGTAATATTCATAATGCTGATGTGGAAGAGGGAGAAGAAGCGGGATATCCTTATGTCCTAACAACTTAGACAAAAGGGTTCGGTCGTTTGTACATCTGCACGATTTGCTCAGCAGTGACCTGCATTAGATCTGTGGCGACTCGGACCTATCATTGTTGATGAGCAGCCGTGCACCAATATTGTAACAAGTCGTATACCGTAAACTTACGGGCTTTGTCTTCATAACCTATCATTTGCACAATTGATTTGACTTCTTAGGACTCAGAAAGGATTGAAGAATGGATGGAATCGTAATACAATTTTTCATGAGATCGCCTCTTTCTCGAATCGGTTGGTGGTACAAACGATTCTACAGAAAAGGCGATCTTTTTTCTACCATTTAGCGGCTAATCAACAGGCCTGATAAAATAATTAAGTATCAATCTCTTTTACTTCACCTGTTCCAAGTTTTACAAATAAAACCTCCAATGCTTCCCATGGAAAAGGATGCTCATACACCAATATACTGATTTTTAAAGATTTATTTCCTATTAACTCTATATTCCATAAAAACCAAGTCCTATTCTCTGGTTCGAACCAATAGAGCCAATCACTAAGTGTCCAGTCGTCACTATCAGTGGAGTCAGCAAAAGATTTTACAAATTCTTTCGGTAAAATGGAACTCCATTCATCTAAGCTAGGCCATATTGTAAGGCTATTCTCAATAATTAATCGTAATATATTTTTTGATGTTTCTAAAACACTCTCTGCACTATTTTCATCACAGTCAGCAATAAAATCAACAATAAATCCTTCATCTTGTTTAGTAACAGAAAAAGATGATAATATTCTATCCTTTTCATCCTCTAATTTCCTTTTTATTGTTTCTGATACTGTCATAAGTATTTTCCCCGAACTCTCTATGTAATTCATCCCGGATTTCGAAAGTAGCCTATAACTTAGACAATGCGACAGTAAGGTTTCGCTTTAATAATGTTCCGTCTATACTTTCAAATTCCCAAGCCTTGGAAGGCTCTCCGATCACTTCACAAGCTTCTCCGGTTAAGTATAATGCACAATCGTCTTCTAAACCAATACCTATCTCGTTATCACTTCTATTTTGAATGAGTGAGTGAAAAGCCTCTGCCCTTTTTGGTTGGTTGTAATGGGGGCAAAAAATATGCTTCACCCTCCCCCACCCAGAGCTCTCTAAATAACCTTCTCCTCCATAGTTCGTACGGAGCCCGCTCTTAAACCAACATATAGCTCCTGCACTAATACCCGCAATTAATGTTTCGTTTTTTAGAGCTTCCAACAAAAGAGTGTCTATTTTGTATTTCATCCACTGTTCTATCATCTTGATATAATTTCCTCCGCCAAGGTAAATAAGATCAGCAGAGTTAATTCTATATTTAATTTCATCATCACTTGGATTATGATTTATGCAACGTAGGACTTCAACCCGACATCCCAGTCGACTTTCATAAGTTTCCACAAATTCGATTATATAGTTCTCATCGTCATTCATCGCTGTGGGTATGAATAACACCTTTGGAGAGGTTTTGCCGTCTATTTCAACAATTCTTTTATTGATTTGAAAATTATTAGAGTTGTTTACGAATCCCCCGCCAATTAAAACTAACCGCACCATAAACACCATCCTCTTCCGCATCTTCAAAACAGTATTCTTTAATTTCAATCGATGTAACAAACTCTTTCGGATTATCCGGGGGAGTTTGTTGCGTGGAAGGAGCGGTCGAAAAAAAGCCCGACTGAAGTGGCCGGGCATCAGCTACGAATTATACGAAGCGGCAAATTCTATGACATTATTATCTCTGTCCAATATATAAATCTGTGAAAAACCTGCCGCGCTGTCGGGCTCGGCCTCGTACTCGATGCCTGCCTCCTCCAGCCATTGCAGCGTTTTGCTGTAGCTCTTCACCCAAATCGAAAAGTGACCTTCTAACGAATTTATTCCGTTTGCCCGAAGCGTTTCGCTATGGGGATTCTCTACGACATGAAGCTGCTGTTCCCCCAAATCGTACCATACCCCTGTTGACTTAAATGGAGGGCGAGCGAGCTCCTTGAATTGAAGAACCTCAGAATAAAAACACTTCGCTTCCTCCAAGTTTCTTGTAGCAACGGTTACATGATGCAGTCGTTCTAATTCAATCATACCGATTTATTCACCACCCTAATTTTCCGAGGTTTCTCTTCTCCCCTCGAATGCTTATTGAATTTGATAAAGCGTCACTTCATAATCGTCGAACGTTTCTTCCAACGTGTTCCCCACAATCTCCCAAGATCCGTTGGCTAACCCGCAGCCGATCCCATAGGGAAGCGCCACCGTTAAACCGTTCTCTTTCGCATAATTTTTTAACGAGAGCAGGGCCTCTTTTAGCGCGGCATAATCCGTATACACTTTCGTTGATCGGCCATAGGTCAATTGACTGAATAGGTTCGCGACGAACTTCCTTTGCACAGCTACAAGCTGAAGGGTTCCGAGAAGCTCCTCCGGCGTCTTGTCTTTACAATAATCCAGGTAGGACGTATACAGGTTCGGATATTTCGTTTTTAACAATTTGGCTACTCCCGAGCCCATCACGGCTTGGCAATTGACTTGGTGACCAATGATGTCTTCCTTAGCCTCCAGCAAATCTCCTGCAATGATTGTTACTGCCACGCCAACCCTCTCCTTCGGTTAGAATACTTTGCAGCCTCATCGACTACATTCCAACGTTAACAATAATCTCCATCTGGACGATATAATACTAACACAACTTTTTTTGAAGTGGAGGAACTACCGTGGGATTTTTCGATTTGTTTAAAAAGAACCAGCAGTCGCAGGCGCAAGAGAACGACCTTATCCAATCCATCCGACACGCGATCGAGATCATGGAACATGCCGATTCGGAAAGCCACGAGGAAATCATCGAAAAAATCGCTCAATACACCAAGGACGAGCATTTGGCTTGGGAGCTGTACTGCTTAATCCCCTCGGCCTATTGCCGGATGATCGTCAAAGAGGTTCAATATACGAACGACATGATCATGGTTTTCCCTGACGACACGCAGCAGCAAACCTTACTCTCCAACAACCTGGTCTATAAGGTCATTCAAAGCGTAGTAGCGGACAAGCTCAGCGGGGAAATCGACAACAAGAAAATTCAAACCATCCTATTCCAAAGCTCGGAATTTAATGCCATTAACAATGCATTAAACGACGGCAGCGCCCTGGGAGATTTGATGACCGGACCGCTGGTCATGTTCGCACCCGAAAAGTAGCCAAACCATCTGCTTATGGCAACAAACCGAGTACCGTGAACCTGTATGCAAAAAATGGTACAATCATGATGGCTCTCACGGCCCCCGACAAATGCTTAACAAGGGAGGAATTCCAATGACAACAGATCTTAAACGGATGGCCCATCTCGTTCGGGCGAATTTTATAACCAAATCCACCTGCTTGGCGAAGGATTCCGGTGAGATGAATGTCCGCGAAACGGCGGATTTTATTCGCGTGGATAGCGGGCTGCCGTCCGATACGTTCAACAACTCGGTGTGGCTTAAGGAGCAGGTGAAACCGTCGGACACCGGTCTGATCGAAGAAACCGTTGAATATTTCAACAAGAAGCAATACCCTATCGCGCTGTGGTCATGGGAGGATCACAATAGCTGTACGTTTGAAACGTTAAGAAGCCTGGGGCTGAACGAAGCGGAGACGAATGTCGCCATGTATGCCGACTTGGATGCTTTGCGGCCGGATACGTCTTGCCCGGCGGAGCTGAGGCTGAAGGAAGTAACGTCTGCTCGGGAAATCGAACAATACGGGGACATGCTGGCTTCTTTATTCGGCGAATCGGCGGAAGCCGCTAACGTTCGGTTATATTATAAGAGGATGCCCGCCTCCCTTCTACTGAACCATTCCGCCATGAAGCTGTATATCGGGTCGGTTCAGGATGACGTCGTTTCTACGGGCTGTCTGATTTTCGCTCCCGATAGCGTCGGCATCTACGACATTGCCACGAGGCAGGAATGCCGCGGAAGAGGCTTCGGGTCCGCCATGTTTAACTTCCTGCTTGTGGAAGCCCGGAAGCACCGCACCGGATGGTGCGTACTCCAAGCTTCGCCGGACGGCATTAATATTTATAAGCGATCGGGCTTTGAGCCGGTCTGCGAAGTAACGGTTTATGAAAACCGGCACATGTTTGAATAAAAGCAGAGGAATGGCTGTTACAGCCCGCTAACCTTCACCATCTCCACAAAAGCGGCACAAGCTTTGCTCGAAAATCCATCGTTACGGCGGACAAAGCTTGTAGTCGTGTAGCGGAACGCTTCCGGAACCGGGTAGCTGCCCAACTCGAACTCCCCGGATAGTACGGATTGGGGCAGCAGCGTAGCGGCGAGTCCGGAACGTACGCAGCTCAGAAGCGTTTTCAGAGAGCTCACTTCCAGCATGTTGGCCAAAGGAATTCCTTCGCTGCGAAGCCACGCTTCCAGAACCGCCCGGAACGGACAACCCTTCGGCGAAACGGCCCATTTCGTATGGGCCAGATCCGGGTACGTCTCCCCGGTCGTGATCGAGAGAGAGACGCCGGGATACCGGGCTTGAAAATCCGCCAGAACATTCATTAAATTACGGCAATTTACGGTTTCCACCACCCCGATCGCCAGCGGGCCGCTCGGATACTCCGTCTCCCGCACCGCTCTCACCACGTTCGGAACAAGCTTCACGTTATTGTCGCTGGCCATGAATCACATCTCGATGGGCACCGCCTACGCCGTATGGACCGGCATCGGCACCGTAGGAAGCTCGCTGCTCGGGATGTTCGCCTTCGGCGAGCCGAAGGAATGGAGGCAGATCTTGTTCATCGGCCTGATCCTCGCGTCAGCCATCGGACTTAAACTGATTTCATAGAAAAAAGAGGGCTGCTTCCCTTAGCGAAAGCTGCCCTCCTTTCGGGGTTTCCGGCATGTGCTCCTCCTACGTCCAGCCCCAAAAGAAAGCGTCCCGGTCCCAAGCTACCCTTCCCTTGTGCAGCTTCTTGAACGCCTTCTTCACTTCCTTATCGATGGACGCGTTCCCGTTCTCGTTGACATAAATAAACGCTTCGCCAAAATGAGCGGAGATATGCCGCACGGCATCGCTTTGATACAGAATGCCCGCGGACTTCACTTCATTCAGCATCCACTCGGCAACCTCATCGGCGGTAAAGCTCATTCGTAGTCCCCCCTTCCTTTGATTCGAAGCCACTCCTCTGCGCTCGATGCTTGCACTTGAGGGTTAGGATGCTCCATCAGCTTCTGCAAAATCTCATCAATTTCGGGGCCTCGGAACCTGGAGATCACCGCAACGAACTCGATCAGGATGTCCGGATTGGACGAATCCTTCAGGAACAGCAGCGGCCGAAAGTCCTTGATCCGGCGGTCGTGATCGATCTTCAGCACCCAGATCGATCTCAGAATCGACGGGATTCCTTTTTCCTCAGCTTGTCTTAGTGCGGACAGCAGTTCCTCGTACCTTTTCAAAATGAACTTGTTGTCGTTCATTTCACCGCCGCGCAGGCACCCGGGACAGAGGCACCTCTTGGTTCCTTTCGCCTTCGGGTAAAAGCGCCAGCCGATCGTCTGGGACAGCTTTTTGGTTCCTAATATTTCGTTCTTAAGGATTTTTCTCGGCACGATCACCTGAAATCCCATCCGGTCTTTCCGATCCCAAAAAGCCTTGACGGCCTGCCCGGCGCTTCCCCGCCGGTGCTTCTGGTAATACTCGCCGAACAAGACAGTCTCGTCGTCGCGCAGCTTGAAATAAACGGCGGTCAACTTCTTTTTGTTAAACCGCCTCAGCTCCCTGAGCCATTGATGCGACGCATAAAAATCGTGAATTAACGGCATGCAGAAGACGCCGTCTCCAACATCGGCCACATGGACCTCGCTCGGCTTGATGCCGTTTCGAACAATATTCGCGATCGATTGCTCCGGCGTCAAATGTACAAATACGGGCATAGGTTTCCTTTCACTTTATTTATTTCCGAGCACGGCGGACAGCAAGGACAGCACTTCATCCTGTGTCACATTCATGTTCATTCTCCTCCGCACGGTCCGATTCCCAAATTATATCATATTGCGCCTCTCAAATAACACGACCCGCCGCCAGCAATAGAAAAAGCACCCGTTAAGGTGCTTCTTCCCCGCTGCCGTTACTTAATCACGAGCACCGGGACTTTCGAATGCTGAACGACATTGTGGCTGACGCTGCCAAGGACAAACTCGCGAAGACCGCTTAGTCCCCGGCTTCCCATCACAATAAGATCGACGCCGTTTTCTTCCGCATACTCCAGAATCGTAACGGCCGGCGGGCCTTGCAGCACCACGTGTTTCGCCTGGGATACGCCGGTAGTCAAGCCTTCCGCTTCTTTCAGTACGGAGCGGGCCAGCTCCTCGTACTCCGGATCAAGATTGGCCGGAACGGAGACGAAGGCACCGCCATAAGGGAAGACCGGGGTCTGATATACATGAATGACGATTAATTCCGCCGAATCTTCCTGAATAATAGCGACCGCTTTCTGAAGAGCCTTAACGGACAGCTCGGAACCGTCAAAAGCAACCAGCACTTTTTGGAATGGCATGATTGGAAACCTCCCCTTGGATCGTTTACACTTTTATGGTAACGTCTATACGGGGCCAAGGATATGATCTAAATCACAATCTGCCGGAAATGGCCCCTACGAACAAAAATACGGGCTAGTCTGGCATAAGCCTCGCCAATTTCGTAAACTGGAATAATGCGAGGTGGCCGGAATGGAAGCCGCCCGATTCGACCATCGCGAAGAAGATACAAGGTCCGGCACGAA
The DNA here is from genome assembly GCF_024213375.1 of Paenibacillus sp. MZ04-78.2. Taxonomy (GTDB): domain Bacteria; phylum Bacillota; class Bacilli; order Paenibacillales; family NBRC-103111; genus Paenibacillus_G. The sequence goes on from NZ_JANAVJ010000018.1 coordinate 12,159, forward strand.
TCTTCATGCCGTCTTTGCTTCCTTTTCTCGTCTTATCACGTATATACCCGAAGATGGAACGTTATCGCCGACCCACCCTGAAAATTTGCCGGCAGGAAAGGATGTCACTCCATGAAACAACTCAATGAAATTACGGAATTCGCGGACAGACTGTTTGATCTGATCGAGATTCCTTTTACCGAAACGACCGAGCTCGAACGGCAGTTGATCGCTGCTTTCAGCTTCGGCGCCGTGATGGCGGTTGCGATCCGGGACGATCTGGATCAGCCGCAGACTCATGCGTTGACCATCGCGATGCTGATGCGCGCATTTCAATACAGCGAGCATCAAGCCGCCGCTTTCGCCCAGGATCTGATTCAAGCGACGGACCGGGACCATCATCCGACGATGAACGCCATCATTCATCGGGGCATCAACGGGCACTACGAGTACGTGAATGAAGAAATGGAAGATTTGCGTCAAAATCTGCTTGATATTTTAACTTCGTTTAGCGAGTGAAATGAGTGAAATCCATGAAGATACGGAACCGATTTTCGGAAACCGACAAACAAATGCACGCGGAGTTCATCCGCAACGGCTGGGCCTTGCTGAAGGAGCCCAAATCTCCTATACGCGCTCTAATCCTGTCCGTTCCTTTCATGATCATCAATCTCATCGTGACCGCCGGTATCGTAAGTATGTTTTCGGCTGGCCCTCTCCGAAACTATTTGCCTGAATCGATATCGATCACGATCGACTTGAAGAGCATATTGGGAATTGTATCGCTGCTCTTGGTCCACGAGCTGCTGCACTTCATCTTGATCCCGAACTTTATCGCGTCGAAGAGCACATATGTCGGCATTACCTTGTTCGGGGGATATGTATATACGGAAGAACAAGTATCCAAAACGAGATATATCGTCATTACGCTTTTGCCCTTTATTGTCATATCGATCATACTTCCGGCCCTGCTGGGCCTATTGGGGGCACTCTCCCCTTTCATCCTTTTGTTGATCGTCTTAAACTCGTTGTCGTCTTCTTTGGATATTTTGAATTGGATTCTGATCTGGATTCAAGTCCCTTCCAAAGCTGTTATTGTATGCAACGGAACGAAGACATATTGGAAATCGACTGCAAGGCAAACATCTTCTCAATCTAAATCGCTTAGGACGTGAACGAAATGGAACAAACCTTGTCTTACGAGAAAATCTTCGAGTGGGTGAGGGAAATACAGGATGCCCGCGATTCCGGGAAGCCTTACAAAGAAAAGCTGAAGCTGCTCAAGGCCAATGTCACCTATCCGGATGTCGAAGGGCTGCTGAGGCATACCGACCAAAGCGCCGAATTTGTCGCCAAAAGACTGTTCCATCATCGGCCCGTCCTGCCCGGCGACTTGAGCAGAGAAGAGCTGATCGGGCTCGTGGAACAAGTGATGCAGTGCTCGGGAGAAGAGTGGGAAATGGACATTTGGCTGGATATGATTACAAGTTCGGTCGCGGACCCGAGCATTAGCGATTATATTTTTTGGAGCGACGAAGATTTGTCGGCCGAGGAGATTGTAGACAAGGCGCTGGCCTATAAACCGATCCTCCTGTAGTGTCCTCTCCGGTTTGGCCATTATTGTTTGAGTGCGGTCTGCAAAATAGTTCATACACGGCCTTCCCAAGCGGTTTTGCGGCAAACTTACTTATAATCAAAGCCGACGGAGAACCGCTGTACGAGCCCCCGAGTGGTTTGACGAGACCTCTTTCACCCTCTATAATACTGAATAAAAGTTCAGTGTTAAAAAAATCTGGCATCCAGAAAAGGGGTGAAGTAGACGTGAATAAAAAGAAACAGCAAACCAAGCAAACGAAGAAGAAGATCGCCGATGCCGCCAGAGCTTTATTTGCCCAAAAAGGCTATAAAGCAACATCCATAGAAGATATCGTGAAAGCGGCCGGATGCAGCGCCGGTAACGTTTATTATCATTTCAAGAACAAGGAAGGGCTTTTTTTATATTTACTTGAAGAGTTGAACGCGGAATGGGATAAGACATGGCTAGCCAAAGAAATGCTATACCCCACCACGATCGATAAATTATATGGCATGGCCGAACATCTGGCGCTCGATCAACTAAATCATCCGCTAACCAAAGCCTCGGATGAATTTTTCAACAACTCAGAGAAAGCTCCAGATGTGGAGAAGCAAATTAATGAATTGGTCAAAGGTTATCTTGACTTTAATCGGCAGTTGCTGCAGAGAGGGATCGATAACAATGAATTCGAAATCACCAATGTTACCGGACTCGCCATTATTCTGGAAAGTCTGTTGCTTGGATTGAATCAACATAGCCGGAGAATGGAAAGAGAGGAAGCCCTGACGGCTTATCGATTGGCTATGGATGTGTTTCTTTATGGCATTGCCAAGCCAGCCCGCTAGCCCTTTTTTTGGCCATGATCCTGAATAAATATTAAGTATTTTTCAACATGTATGGAGGAATAAGAATGAAATTATTGTTAAAAAATCGAGGAGCCTTACTGATTCTCATGTTCAATCTACTTCTGGTCTTCTCGGGAATCGGCCTTATCATCCCCATTATGCCTAAGTTCATGGAGAGTTTGGGCATAACCGGGGGGATTGTCGGCCTGTTGGTTGCAGCTTTTTCACTGACGCAGCTTCTTTGTTCGCCGTTTGCCGGCCGGTTGGCCGATTCCTTCGGTAGAAAAAGGATGATTGTCCTCGGCTTGATCGTGTTCGCCTTCTCTGAAATACTGTATGGGATAGCAAGTTCAACTGTCCTGCTGTTTGTTTCCAGGATGCTCGGCGGCATTAGTGCTGCTATGATTATGCCGGCCGTTATGGCTTACGCGGCAGATATCACGACAAAAGAAGAACGAGCGGCGGGGATGGGTTACATTAACGCAGCCATTACAACAGGCTTTATTATCGGACCAGGCATTGGCGGTTATATTGCTGAATTCGGTATCCGCATGCCCTTTTACGTCGCGGGGGTTGCAGCGATCATCGCTGCATGCATTACATTATTTATTCTTCCGGAATCGCTCCCTTCAAAAGAAAATATAGCAGATACTCCATCCAGCACGATAAAACGAAGCGGTCTTCTCTCGCAATTGAGGTACACCTATAGAGAGCCCTATTTTTTAAGCTTGATCGTCGTTTTTGTCATGTCGTTTGGGCTTGCTAATTTTGAAACGGTCTTTGGGCTGTTTGTGGATCATAAATTTGGGTTTGGACCTAAAGATATCGCCTTTATCATTACGTTCGGGTCGATAGCTGGCGCTGTGGTTCAGGCTACAGCCTTCAGTTGGATATTGAAGCGTTTCGGGGACCAACGTGTCATAACGCTCTGCCTCTTCTTTGCTAGTTTGTTTATCCTACTGATACTTTTTGTTCACACATTCTGGATGATTTTTGCCATTACCTTCATTATATTTCTGGCAATCGATATTTTACGACCGGCCATCAGCACGCAAATGTCAATGGTGGCTAAGGATCAGCAAGGCTATGTTGCCGGCTTAAACTCTGCCTTTACCAGTCTCGGCAATGTTGTAGGTCCTATAGCAGCTGGTTTTTTATTCGATTTGGATGTTAACTATCCGTATATACTGGCGTGCATAATATTGTTTATTTGTTTCGTTTTAGCGGTAAAAGGTAAAAAGAACAACTTGCAGGATACCAATGTTGCCTCCTGATGAGAAGAACGGTTAATAGCGACAGTCCAGGACTTATTTTCTTGTCCATGGCTGTCGCTGTTTCCATTTCCGGGCTTCCCCTCCTGAATTCCTCCTTGGGAAGACGGCCATACCCTCAAATGAACTGGTTGCGGTTCGCTTCCACCAGATACACCTTAGCTCCCCCGCTGGATTTCATTGACAGCAGAAACTAATTCGAATATTATTTAATTAGACAATTCTTAAATTAGATGAATATTAAAATGGATGGTGATCATCAACCCATGCAGCTGGATAAGATCGTCAACTATCATAAAGCGCTCGCCGACCCGACAAGAATCCGCATCCTTATCCTGCTGGCGGACGGGGAACTGAATGGACAGGTACTTGCCGACAAATTAGGCGTAACCCCTGCCACCATTACCCACCATGCCGCCAAGTTGCGAGAAGCCGGCTTGCTTTATGAGCGCCGGGTGAAGAATACCATCTACTTTTCGCTGAATCACCATTTCATCAAGGCGAACGCCGCCGCTTCGGTAGAGCTGATCTACTCCCATTCCAACGAGACAGGAGGGCCTTCCATGCCCGATGACAAAGCCGAACGTCTTCAACAATCCGTTCTGAAAAACTTCTTCACCTCCGAAGGGAGATTAAAGCACGCGCCTGCCCAGTTGAAGAAGAAGCTGATCGTCCTGGAGCATATTGTCTCCAGGCTCGAGCAAGGAAGAAAGTACACGGAACAAGAAATCAACGACTTCATCAGACAGTATCACGAAGACTTCGCGACGATCCGCAGGGAGTTTATTATGCATCAATTCATGTTCCGGGACAACGAAGGGTACGAGCTGAACCCGCACGAAATGTGGACCAAGTGGGACAAGCTAACCTAGCAGAGGAACTTGAAGAAGAAATTCCATCTCCATGCGGCTGCCTTTTCCGGGTCGCCTAGCGGTTGTTTTTCAGCAGGCGAGAATCCAGCACGAAATTGCCGAACGGAATGAAGGCGGCAAGCATGGCAAACAGCACTTTCAGCACGGACCAGCGGTGAGCGAAGGTGACGTGAATGACAGCCAGCACGTACAGCACGAACAACAGGCCGTGGATCGATCCGACAATTTTGACGGCTTGCGGCATGTCCAGGAAATATTTGAGCGGCATGGCGATGGCCAACAGAACGAGATAGGACATCCCTTCAATAAAAGCGATGATGCGCAAGCGGCCGATGGGATGATTCAACATGGCGTGACCTCCAAAATTAAGTAATATGTAACCGCTATCTTTCGGCCTGCTTTGGACGAGCCAAAAGATTCATCATATATTATAAACTGCCGGAATCCGCCAAGCGTCGGGCAATTGTGACTTTTTTCAAACACCTGCCTGTGGCCGGTTTATTGGAAACCGCATGCTTGTTGCAATATCCGCAAAATTCATTATTCAAATCATGCATAATCACTTATATTCATTGAAAATAACTTGTTAACTCAAGTTATTTTCAGTATAATTAAGTTATATTGCATTATTCATGAAGAAAGGATGGATTCCCATGTATCCTTGTCTATTATTCGATGTAGATGGCACGCTGCTCGATACGGAGCAGGCGATTCTTGGTTCGCTATCGGACCTGCTGCGGGAGAGAAACATCCCTTATGAGCCTGAGGACCTTGCTTTTGTGCTCGGGATACCGAGCGTCCGCTCGCTCCCCCGCTTCGGGATTCAAGATATTGAGGAAGCTTCGGAACGCTGGAACCAGCTGATGGAACGGCATGACTACCAAATTCGCGTATTCGAAGGCATCGAGCCGATGCTGCGACGGGTCAAAGAGCTCGGGCTGAAGACCGGCATCGTCACCTCCAAGACCCGCAGTGAATATATCAAAGATTTTGCCCGGTTCGATCTGCATCCTTACTTCGATGTCGTCGTCTGCGCCGACGATACGGCCCGGCATAAGCCGCATCCCGAGCCGATCCTGACCGCCTTGAAGCGGCTTGAGGCAGAGCCGAAGGACACGATATACATCGGAGACAGCATCTACGATATGCAGTGCGCGGCCGGAGCGGGCGTCGCCTCCGGACTGGCGCTGTGGGGAGCGTACGATGCCAGAATTGAGGCCAATTACCGTCTGCAGCATCCGAAGGATCTTCTGACGATCCTGGAAGCCGCGCTTCCGTGATCCCTTCCGCCGCCGCCGAGAAATCCGCGGCTTCCGGGTCTGGCTGGGCGGGTTGTCCTAACGTTCTACGAGAAGCTGCTTCCCGCCCTCGGGTGCTTGAACTAGAAAAGAGAGGCTCCCGCCCCTCTTCAATCCAAAATGACCTTTTTGTCCGGATCTCGCTGAAACTCGAACATCGTCCGCAGCTGCGCCTCGGTGTTGCGCGCTACCGATAAGACAGGCAGCTCGTCTTCGCCGAAAAAACCAACGGCTGACGTTTCAATCCCGCTCTGGGCGCTTCCTCCGGTAATGTCGCATTGGATAAACAGCTTTTGAACACTCCCACCACCTGAGCTAATGGCGCTGAGGTTGGGGATTCTTGCGAACAGAGAAGCATCCTTCTCTTCTTGAGCAAGCGATCCCTGCGGTTCCCGCAGTTCAGCCCATCTTCGCCAACAAACGCAGTCCTTCTTGCAAGATGTTCATGCTGGCATTGTGGTCACGGTCATGGTGCGTCCCGCATCCTGAACACGTCCACGCTCGCAAGTTTAGATTTTTCACTTCGGGGCGAGACAAACGTCGCTGCCAAAAGGCGGATTGTTTTGCTTTCGAAAGAAGCGATCAAACGCATCTGCCAGGCTGCGAACGGCGGATTGCAAAGCAATGCTGTCCACATCCTTGAGCCAAGGCCATACCTTTTTCAACGCTGGCAGCCCGTTTGCACAGGTCTGGTAAGACAAGCCTCTGCCTGTTTCTTGGAAGGTGTAGTTCCATCTCGCAAGGAAGTGGTTAAAGACAAAGCGAGCGCATCCAAACATCTGATGGATCAGCGTCGTTTGCTCCTCTGTAGGGTAGATGCGAAAGCGAAAAGCTTTATGATGCAACATGCGAGACTTATCTCCTTTGGTGATTTCATGACAATTATAGCACATATGTTCGCATGTATATACAAGAGATGCTGATTCATCTCCCCCTTATCGAAGAGGGAGTCTTCCCCAGCCTTAACGATAAATATGATACGGCTCCGGCGGATGCCCTTGAAATTTCTTGTCCAGCACCGCAAGCAGCCGGACGGGCGCTACGTCGAAGCCAGATTCCTCCTTGATTTCCTTGACCGCAACCTCCGACGGCGACAAGCCAATATCCGCCCATCCTCCCGGAACACGACGCCGCGAATGTCCACCTTCGGCGTGGCATAGCCAGTATCGCTGGCGAACGTCAGCTTGATTTTCTCGGAGCCCGTCTCCGTGTAATGAGCCAGGATGTCGACGCTCATCTGCCGCAAGTCCTCGAACCGCTCCCGGTCGTAGACATCCTTCGTGTACGCCAATCCGGTCTGCGCGATTGCTTGCATCTGCTTGGCCCATTCCAGCCATCGGTGATTCATAAGACCGCCTCCTTCGTACGCTGTGAAAGGATCGTTCCCCCTCATTATACCTTTCCGAAGTCCTGCCTACAATTATTTCCAGACATTCGCCGACCGCCCGAATTCGGTTGACAAGATTTCCGATTGCGAAGATACTAAAGAGACAGAAAACTTTTTTGGTGCTCAAACTATTTTTTTGAAATTCATGGAGTTTGCACACTGAAGGAAAGAAGTGAGACGGATTGGAATCGGTTAAAGAGGAGATCAGCTTCCTTCTTCCCCTGCTTCGCTGCATTGCTGCGCAGTTCGGGGATAAATGCGAGGTCGTGCTGCACGATTTGACACAGGGGTACGAAAGCACGATCGTCGCCATCGAGAACGGCCACATTACCGGAAGAAAGGTCGGCGATTGCGGCAGCAACCTCGGACTCGAAGTGCTGCGCGGCACGGTTACCGACGGAGACCGGTACAACTATATCACGCAGACGAAGGACGGCAAAATTTTGCGCTCGTCGACCACGTACATTAAGAACGGCAAGGGCGAGACGATCGGCGCTTTGTGTATCAACTTCGATATTTCGGATTTGCTCGTGGCGGAAAATACGATCCGGTCGCTCACCATGCACAGCCTCGATCAGGAGGTCAAGGAAGTGTTCGTGAACGACGTAAACGATCTTGTCGATTATTTGCTGCAGGAATGCCAGAAGTCGATCGGTAAGCCCGTGTCCCATATGGGCAAAGAGGATAAGATGAAGGCGGTGCAGTTTTTGGATGCCCGGGGCGCGTTTCTGGTGAAAAAAGCCGGCGACAAGGTGTGTCAATTTTTGGATATTTCCAAATTTACCCTTTACAACTATCTGGATGAAATCCGGGTAAATCAGGAACGCAGCGCGGCGCAAAAGTTTTTGTAAGTCCATAGACATAGAAGCGTTCTGTTCCTGTGGGCGCAGCGCCCTACGATAGAGTGAAGCTCTAGTGGGCGGTTTGGATCACCGCGTGCTTCGCTTGTTGTCGTTTTCGGGATTTGTTCGACTATTTTCGACAATTATGTCGATTTTCCAAACTATATGTCTGATCGTGAAGGATTTTACAAAAAAAACAATTGCCTGACTAGGAAAAATGGTGTATATTTCCTACAAGGCCATAGGCTGAATTTTCCACGCAAATCCTTTTAACATGAAAAAGGCAAACTATTTCGAAAGAATAGGACGCAAAACTAGAGGGGCTAAGGCTGCTATTCCTATAGCGGCTATGCCAGCCAGCTACCTGTCATCAAGGATAAGAACGAAGGTGACGGTGCCAAACTGTCTCCTTTTTTTTGTTTTTCCGTTCTTTTTTTTGACAGGCCAACAAAATCTGCTAGACAACGAAGAGGAGGAAAACGAATGCGAGCAAGCAAGAAAAAGATGGCTATTTTAGGAACCGTAGCGGCATTATGCCTCTCTACCGTTTCGAGCGCCGGCGCTGCCAACCGTCCGACGACCATGGCGCCTAGCGGAATGGTCACGACTCAACATTATCTGGCCTCGGCAGCAGCCTTGAAGGTGCTGGAAGAAGGCGGCAACGCCGTAGACGCAGCCATCACCGCAGCGGCTACGCTGGCTGTTGTTTATCCGCATTACACGAGCATCGGCGGAGACAGCTTCTGGCTGATCTACAACGCCAAAAAGAAAGAGTTAAAAGCGTTAAATGCAAGCGGTCCTTCCGGCGAAAAAGCGACCATTGATTACTATAAAAACCTGGGCTACAGCAAAATTCCTTCCAGAGGCTACCTGTCGGCTAACACGATACCGGGAACGGTTTCCGGCTGGTGGGAAGCGTACAATTACGCCGACGAAGAGATTGGCACCAGCAAGTCATGGCGTTCTTTGCTCAAACCGGCGATCAAATATGCGGAAGAAGGATACCCCGTTTCGCCGAACCAGGCGCTTTGGACCAACATCAATCTGGATACGAAAGATAACGAGCTGAAGCATTTGCAGCGCTTCGAAGGCTGGGCCAAAACCTACTTGAAGCCCGACGGACAGCCGTACAAAGCAGGCGAGCTGATGAAGCAGCCGGATTTGGCCAAAACGTTAAAGGCCATTGCCAGAAAAGGCGCGGACGGCTTCTATAAAGGCGATGTCGCCGATAAAATCGTCAAGGACGTGCAAGCAAACGGCGGACTGCTGACACTGAACGACTTTTCAAGCTACAAAGCCGAGTGGCAAAAACCGATTTCGACGGACTACCGCGGGTACAAGGCATATAACGTTCCGCCGAACTCGCAAGGCATGGCTTCCCTTTCGATCCTGAATATTTTGAACAACTTCGATGTGAAAAGCTTGGGCGAAGGGACGCCGGACTACTACCACCTGATCGTAGAAGCGACGAAGCAAGCGTTCGCGGACCGCAACAAGTGGCTGACCGATCCGAAATTTGTCAACATTCCGGTGGATGACCTGCTCTCCCCTAAGCACGGCAAAGATATGGCCAAGCGGATCGATATGACCAAGGCCGCAGCCGATGTCGTGCCGATGGACCCGAAGGGCGATACGACCTGGATGGGCTTCATCGATAAAGAAGGCAACGCCGTATCGTTGATTCAAAGCCATTACTTCGATTACGGTGCGGGAATCGTCGCGAAGGACACCGGCGTTCTGCTTCAGAACCGGGGCAGCTACTTCTCCTTGGACCCGAAGGAAGTTAACCACCTGGAGCCGAAAAAACGCTCGTTCCATACGATCAACCCGGCGATGCTGTTCAAAAACGACAAGCCATACTTGATTTACGGTACCCAAGGCGGAGAAGGACAGCCGCAGACGCAAGCCGCTCTTGTCACCCGCATTGTCGATTTCGGTATGCCCGTACAAGATGCGATCGAAGCGCCTCGCTGGCTGCACGGACGCAACTGGGGATCTTCCTCCAACGACTTGAAGCTGGAAGGACGCATTTCAAAAAGCGTTCAGGATGAGCTGATCCGTCGCGGTCATCCTGTCAAAAAGATAGACGATTATACTGATGCGGTCGGGCAATCGGGAGCCATTCTGATTGATCCGGAAACAAACGTGAAATTTGGCGGAGCCGACCCGCGCGGTGAAGGGGCGGCACTCGGATACTAACCCCCTAACGGACTGCCGACTCTACGCTCAGCAGTCCGTTTTTTCTTTGCAGCGAGCCTACCTAAAATTAACGAGATAGTGAGGATGAGATGATGGAGGAACGTTCCAAATCGCAGATAAAAGCCGGATCATTCGGCTGGCTGTTCGGATGGTTGCACAAAAAGCTGAAAAATAAAATGATCGCCTGGTTTTTGATCGTATCGCTTGTGCCCGTCCTATCGATTTCCTATTATATTTCCAAGACGAGTTCCGCGGAATTGATCAAGAAGCAATCCGAATCGTACGAAAAGCTGGTGGTCAGCACCGCGACGCTGATCGACCAATACATATCCCAGCGTATGACCGAAATGAAAATATTGGCTTCCACCACCGATATCCGGTCGAACGATGCGGCGGCGAAGAACAAGTTTCTTAAAAATTTTACGGAAAGCACCAAAGTCTTCGACGGCAACACATTTATTTCGGCTAACGGCATCGTGACGGCCGATACGAACGAGGCCAGCGTCGGGGTCAATTTGGGGGAAAGACCGTTTTTCAAAAACGGACTGCAAGGAAATTCGACCTACACCGAGGTACTGTTGGCCAAAACGACCGGCAAACGCTCCATCATCGTCGCAACGCCGGTAAAGGACGCAAACAATAGTGCGGTCATTGGGGTGCTTACCGGACTTGTCAACTTCGAAGGGTTTATGGACAAATACGTGAAGCCGCTGATGATTAATGACGGCGAAGGCTATCCGATCGTCGTGGACTCCACCGGGATTATTCAGTTGCACCCGGTGAAGGAGCTCATCGGAAAAAGCACGGCCGAGTCCGGCATCTCGCCACTGCTGGCCGATATCCTGAAAGTCGGAAACAAGCAAACCGGCTCGACCACTTACACCGACGGCGGAAAAACCTATATGGTCACCTATTCCCCGATCGCTCAGACGGGGTACGGCTTGTATCTTCATTTGCCGGTGAAGACCATCACGGCGGAAGCCACGAGGATCGAGCAGAACGTCTTTATCATCCTGCTGATTGTGGTCGCACTGGTCATTGTTGTAGCTTATGTCTTGGCCAAACAAATTGCGAGACCAATTACAGAGATGGCGGCTGTTACCGAGCAGGTCGCCAGCGGGAATTTAAAGGTCGAGCCTTTGCCCATCCGCACGCAGGATGAAGTTGGGCAGTTGGCCCAGTCCGTCAACACTATGGTACAAAGTCTGCACACCTTTGTTTCCCAGGTTACGCTGACAGCCGAAGAGGTCGCCGCTTCGGCGGAGCAACTGTCGGTGAATGCCGGAGAAACAAGCAAGGCTACGCAGCTGATTGCCTTAACCATTGAGCAGATGGCCGATGGAACGGAACGGCAGATGCAGGGCGTCGAAGCCAGCGTCAACGCCATCACGGAAGTGGCGAACGGCGTTCAGCAGGTAGCGGCGAATGCCCAGCAGGTCACGGATTCTTCCCAGCACACGCTTCAGGCGGCCACGGAAGGAAATCAGGCCATTCAAACCGTCACCAAGCAGATGCAATCGATCAATACGACGGTCAACGAAATTGCGGCCAATATTTCAAGCTTGGGCGCCAGATCGACCGAAATCGAAAATATCGCCAAAGTCATCTCCGGAATCGCTGCACAGACCAATTTGCTGGCGTTGAACGCCGCTATTGAGGCGGCGCGCGCCGGAGAGCACGGACGCGGCTTTGCAGTGGTGGCGAACGAAATCCGGCAGTTAGCCGAGCAATCCTCCCAATCGGCAGCGCAGATCGGGGAGCTGATCTCGACGATCCAAAACGAGACTCAGAACGCCGTTGCCTCCATGGGGCAAGGAACGAAAGAAGTGAGCCTTGGCATCGAAGTGGTCAACGAAGCAGGAAAATCGTTCGGCCTGATCCGCCAGTCCATCAACCAAGTGACCCTGCAAATTCAAAACGTAACGGAATATGCGAAGCAAATGCAGGAAAGCACCGGAGAAGCGGTTGAAATGGTAAGCCAAATTTCCGAGGTGGCCCGACAGTCGGCAGACGGAACCCAGAATATCTCAGCTTCCACGCAGGAGCAATTGGCTTCCATTGAAGAAGTTACCTCCTCTTCCGAATCCCTGGCCAAAATGGCCGAGGATTTGCAGGGCATCGTCAAAGAATTCAAGCTATAACATCATAGCGGCCCTCGTTTCTCTTGTAGAGACGAGGGCCGCTGCCGTTAACCCGTTCTTCATGCCCGGGACGAATCTTCCCCGCTTTTATCGGCGGCCGCAGGCCGGCCCGGAGCTGGACGCTTCGTGCCAAAACGGTTCGCCCCAACCACCCCGGCAATGATCATTACCGAGCCGACGAGATGATACACCGTTACCGTTTCGCCGAGCACCAGCGCTCCCGCCGCAATGGAGACGATCGTGCCGAGATTGGAGAAGACGCTCATTTTGGACGCCTCCATCTTGGACAGCACGTAGTTGGACAAGAGCGAAGTCACCAGCGAGGACAGCACGCCCAAATATACAATCGCGACGAGAAAACGTCCGCTGCCGAGCGGCTCGAACAGCTTGCCGAGCGTGCCGTCCATCCCGTGCTTGCCGAGCGAAATGAGCAGGAACGCGCCGAAGCCGAGCCATGTCGTAACGAAGCTCAGCTCCCAAGGGCTGAACCGTTTTGACAGCGAGCGGGCCAGAACGCTGTATACCGCGAAGGCGACGCAGGACAGGAACAGCAGGAGCAAGCCGTTCATGTTGCTTACATTGATCGAGCTGCCGTTCATGACGAAGATGAAAACCACTCCGAACACGGACAGGAAAATCGATAGCTTCTGCTTCGCGTTGGTCCGCTCCTTCAAAAACCAAGAGGCGATCAGCATCGTAATGACTGGCGTGAAGGCATACAGAATACCGCCTTCGGCAGAACCGGCGTGCACCAGCCCGAACGCTTGAAAAGTGAAGAACGCGACAGGGTAAAATACAGCCAGCAGCAGGACATCCTTGATCCGTTTGTTGCTGTAGTCGAGCTTGATCCAGCCGACGGCTGCCGGAACGGACATGACGACCGCCGATAGCAGAAAGCGGAACATGAGCGTATCCAGCGGATCTGCCGATTCCAACGCCTGCTTCGTGAACAAAAACGAAAATCCGATAATAACGGCATTCAATACGGCGCACATGTAAGCAAGCCGCAAGCCTGTAGTTTTCATAGCTTTCTCCTCCTCTTCGGATCAAGCGTCGTCTCTCTCCATCCTTATTGTACCAGAGATACCTTAATTCCGGATAAACTTCCGCGCAGCCGTTAAGCAAACGTTTAGGCTGGCTTTCTTGGAAATTTATCCAGCTGTGCTATACTTGATTTGAGGTGATATCGTTGCTTGAAGGAAAAAACAGACTAAGCGTCATTGACGGTCTGCGGGGGTTCAGCTTGCTTGGCATCTTGATGGCCAATATGATTGCCTTCCAGTATGGAACCTCGGGGAGGAACGAGCTGCAATTCTTCGCGTTGTCCTCGGCGGATTCTGTCGTGCAGAATCTCGTCAAAATCATCGTTGAGGGCAGCTTCATGCCGATCTTTACGTTTCTGTTCGGGTTCGGCATGATCAAGATGAAAGAGAGCATGGAAGCGAAGGGGCTGAAAGCCGGGAGGCATCTGGTCCGCCGGTTTCTGATGCTGCTCGGTCTCGGCTTGCTGCACTCTACGTATTTGTGGGAAGGCGACATTTTGGCTTATTACGGAATCACGGGCTTTTTTCTGCTGATGTTTATGAATCGGAAAGCGAAGACGCTGCTGATCTGGGGGACGATTTTCCTGTGCCTGTTCGGTCTGCTGGGGCTTGCGCCCAAGGCTCCCGACGATCCGGCCTCGAAGCAGGATCAGGCGCGCATGGAACAATACGTGAAGGATACGAACCATATCTACGGAACCGGCACGTATGAGCAAATCAAGCATCACCGGCAGACGAAGGACCCGTTCGGAATGAATGGCCTCATGAACTTTTTAATGCTGCTGTTTGCCCCGGTGTTCACAGGGCCAATGTTTCTATTCGGGATGTACGCCGCGAAGAAGCAGTGGTTTGCGGACCCGGACGGAAAGCGAGGCGCTTATTTGAAGGGGATGCTGATTTTTCTGCCGGCGGGACTGCTGCTGAAATCGCTGAAGCCCCTGTTTCCGGAGCTCGGCTGGGCCGGAATTGGCGAGCTGCTTGGCGGCAGCATCCTGGCGCTGGGCTATATTTTCGGCTTTGCCCTGCTCTGCTTGGCTGTGAAGAACTCGCCTTGGCTGCGGCGGTTTGAAGCGGTCGGCAAGCTCTCGATGACCAACTATTTGATGCAGACGGTGATCTGCACGTCGATTTTTTACGGATACGGTCTCGGACTGTTCGGCAAGCTCGGCGTCGCGGTCGGCTGCGGATTGGCGGTTGCCATTTATTTGATGCAGCTCTTCGCAAGCGCTTGGTACGTGAAACAGTTTTCCTTCGGGCCGATAGAGCGGCTGCTGCGCATGTGGACGTATTTCTCCTTCGCCGGGAAGCCGAAGACGCGCATACAGCACCCGAACGTCTCCTCCTAGAAGACGCTCTGATTCGGAACACGGAAAAGATGGGTCCCCCCGCTGCAATAGGGCCGGCCCATCTTTTTACCAAAAATTTGATAAAACTTTCACCCGAAGGTGCTGTATAATAGAACACACATACGAATTATTTACGAAGCGGGTGATCCGAATGTCATTGCGTCCCTCTTTGATCCAAACGCAGACGTTGAGGGTTCATTTGACACCGCAGCTTAGACAATCCATTCAACTGTTGCAGCTGTCTGCCACGGAATTATCGGAATATTTGCAGGAGCAAGCGGTGGAAAATCCCGTCCTCGACATCGAGTGGTTCCCCCCGTCGCGAAGCCGGACCGCCGGGTCCGGCACGGCGCGGCAGGACCATGCGCTGAACAACATCGGCGGGCAGGCTCCGACGCTGGAGCAAACGCTGCTCGGCGAGCTTCGTCTGCTCGGACTGCCCGAGCCGATACTCCGGATTGCATGTTATTGGGCAGGCAATTTGAATGAAAACGGTCATGTCACGATCTCGCCAGAAGAAGTAGGCGAAGTATTCGACGTTTCCGCCGCCGAGGTTATGGAAGCGCTTTATAGACTGCAGGACGTAGCCCCGGCAGGCGTCGGCGCGCGAAATTTGCAGGAGTGCCTGCTGCTGCAAATTCGCAGAGACCCCGGCGCGCATCCTTGGGCGGAGCCGCTCGTCAGCCGTCATCTGGCCGATCTCGGCGCCGGACGGCACAAGACCATTGCGGATAAGCTCGGCATTCCGCTGGACGACGTCATGCAAGCGCTCGCTTATATCCGCAGCCTGCACCCCCGTCCGGGTCTGCTGTACGGCAGTACGCAGGCCGCCTATGTCGAACCGGACGCTTACATCGAATGCGTGCGGGGGCAGCTCGTCATTCGGATGAGCGAAGCCCATTTGCCGCGTCTCTCGCTGAACACGTCCTACCGGCAGATGCTTGCCGACAGCCTATGTAAAGATACGAAAACCTACTTGCGCCAGCACGAACAGGCCGCGCAGTGGCTGATCCGCAGCGTGGAACAGCGGAAACGGACGCTCTACCGTGTCATTGAGTGCATCGTCTCGGAGCAGGCGGCGTTCTTCACGGAAGGCATCGACCGGCTGAAGCCGATGAATCTGAAGGCGGTAGCGGAAAAGCTGGAGCTTCACGAATCGACGGTGAGCCGCGCCGTGCAGCACAAGGTTGTGCAGACGTCGCAGGGATTGTTTGAGCTGAGCTATTTTTTCTCGGCGAGGCTGCGGACGGAGGAAGGCGACGCGGCATCAGCCGCTAGCGTCAAAGCGAAGATCAAGCTGCTGATCGAGCAGGAGGATAAACGCAATCCGCTGTCCGACCAGAAGATTACGGACCTGCTCGTGCAGGAAGGAATTCGGATTTCGCGGCGGACAGTGATGAAATACCGTGAGGAGCTGCATCTTCTGTCCTCCCGGCTGCGGACGCAGGCATGAAGCGATTTGGTCCCTTTGACCGCGTGCAGTATAATGGTATATACGACTGGACATGAGCATAGCTCCCCAACTTTATCGAAGAGGTGAATCCGATGAGTCAACAACCGACCGAACTGGCCACGTTTGCCGGCGGCTGCTTCTGGTGCATGGTCAAGCCGTTCGACGAGCTGCCCGGCATCGTTAAGATCGTATCCGGGTATACGGGCGGTCATAAGGAAAACCCGACGTATCAGGAAGTATGCTCCGAAACGACCGGACATTTGGAAGCTGTGCAAATTACGTTCGAACCGGCCGTTTTCCCTTACGAAGATTTGCTTCAGCTGTTCTGGCAGCAGATCGACCCGACCGATGCGGGCGGACAGTTCTGCGACCGGGGGGAGTCGTACCAAACGGCCATTTTCTACCATACGGAAGAGCAGAAGCAGAAAGCGGAAGCGTCCAAGCGGGAGCTCGACGCCAGCGGCCGCTTCGACCGTCCGGTCGCGACGCCGATCCTTCCCGCCTCCGTCTTCTACTCTGCGGAGGACTATCATCAGGGTTTCTATAAAACCAATCCGCTGCGCTACAACTCGTACCGCAAGGCGTCGGGACGCGACGATTTCATCAAGCGCCATTGGAATACGCCAGCCGACAAAGCGAAGCTGAAGGACAAGCTGACGCCGATGCAGTGGGAAGTGACGCAAATGAACGGCACCGAGCCTCCGTTCCGCAACGAATTTTGGGATCATAAGGAAGAAGGGCTCTATGTCGATATCGTCTCGGGCGAACCGCTGTTCAGCTCCCGGGACAAGTTCGACTCCGGCTGCGGCTGGCCGAGCTTCACGAAGCCCGTCGTACCGGCCCTCGTGCAGGATAAGCCCGACTACAGCCACGGCATGATCCGTACGGAGGTCCGCAGCCGCAAAGCCGACTCGCATCTGGGCCATGTTTTTCCGGATGGCCCCCAAGATAAAGGCGGATTGCGCTACTGCATCAACTCTGCGGCGCTCCGCTTTATTCCGAAGGCCGATCTGGAGAAGGAAGGCTACGAAGCATACCTATATTTGTTTGAGGAGGAAAAATAACCTCGCCGAACGCAGTAGAAAGGAGCCGGAATCTTGTTTAAATACCGCATTGATTCGCAATTGGAACTGAAGCTGCTCGGGCCCGGGGATGCCGGGGATCTGTTCCGGCTGATAGATGACAACCGGGCCTATCTGCGGGAATGGATGCCTTGGATCGACACGACGCAGACAGAGGAGGACAGCCGCGGATTCATCGAATCGACCCGGCACAAGTGGGCCAAGGGCGAAGGAATGACCGCAGGCATTCTTGCGGAGGGAAAGCTTTGCGGGGTGATCGACCATCATTCGCTCGACTGGATGAACCGCAAGGTAGCCATTGGTTATTGGCTGGCCGCCTCCGCTCAAGGCCGGGGGATCATGACCCGTGCCTGCCGCGCGATGATCGATTACGCGTTCGGGGAGCTGAAGCTGCACCGGGTCGAGATTATGGCGGGTACCGAGAATACCAGAAGCCGCGCCATTCCCGAGCGGATCGGCTTCACACAGGAAGGCGTGACCCGCAGCGCTCAGAAGCTGTATGACCGCTACATCGATCTGACCGTATACAGCCTGCTTGCGGACGAATGGAACGTACAGAGCCCAGACGGCAACTGATGACGAACGGAGCGCCTCCACGATTCGAACCGTGGAGGCGCTCTGTCTTCTAATCGGCCACGATCGTCCTGTTCCTCCCCGCTTCCTTGGCTTGAAGCATGGTCGGCTCGTTGAAACAATAGTTCGGCGGATTCTCTTCGTGCAATTTTTTTTCGCTTTCTTCGGGTATGGAGCGGCGAAACTGGAGCGGCAAAGCTCAAGACGAAGGATTTAAGCAGCTCCCGGACCAAGTCAAAAATCCCGTCCTGCAGCGAATAACCTCACAGAACGGGATTTTTCACATGGACCGCGCATCTTCTGCGGACGTCTTAAAAGAAACCTCCACCAAACCCAAACGGACCAAATCCGCCGAACCCAAACGGGCTGAATCCGCCGAAGGCGAATGGAGAAGTTCCAATAGCGAGCAAATCGAACAAAACGAGCGGAAGGATCGCTGACGTTTTCACCTGCTTGCCATTGCGGGTGGAAACCATCAATTTGTTACCGTTAATACGCACCAGCTTGCCCTCTACAATCGTTCCGTCTTTCTTGACCGCATAAATCTGCTTGCCTACCAGCTTGGCGACATCCTGCTTGCTGACCGCTTTTGGCATATGCGCACACCTCCGAATAGTAGCGTCGGGCCGTAGCCCTAATAGATTGGATAGAACGCTATATAGTACGGGATGGACAGCGGGGCTGCTTGTATAAATGCCCCGCCGTCCAAGCAAGATGTGCCTTCGTCCTGTCCTGCATTTGCAAGTGCCGCCACTACGGTCAGCCTCGGCGCAGACGGCCAAGCTCCGTTGTAATCGCTTCGATTTCGCTGATGCTGAATTGATTCTTCCCGGCAACCATCTCATAAATGTCGCGCAGCTCTTCGTACTGTTCGTCATTGAGCTGGGAAGCCTTCAGCGCTGCGCCGGAAGCCATCCGCAGCTTTTTCTTGATTTCTTCAATCATAAATTCCGTGTTTTCAAACGTGTTCGTCGTTAAATTCACCGGGGTCACCCTTTCGTGCGGCTTTCGTTCTCCCTTTCATTGTACCATGTTTTGTAGGGGGATGCCCGGTTTAAGCCTCCGACACGGCTAAGGCCGTGGGATTCTTAGCTAGTTAACGCACGCAGGCCATTTCTGTTTTGTGCAGACTGCTACCATCTATCACAGGTTGGCGCATGATGTTGATGGCTCCAACTCTGTCGCGGTGTGTGCGATACCCGCATGAACATTGATACGTTCGGTCCATTGCCTTGACCGCGAGCGTTCTTGCCTTGTAAAATTCACCCGAGGATAAAGCGAGGAAGCGATAACGCATTAGTGTAATGAAGCATCAGGTCGAAAAAAAATTTACCGATCCGGTAACGTCTTATCATGAAGTCCTTCGCACAAATATTTGATGTGCTGCTCTGCCAGCTTTCGAACATCCTGGTACGCTTGGTTGTAATGAATATTATACGAGATGAAGCCGTGCATGGACATAAACAAACTCCAGGGCAAGCTGTGCATTTTCTTCTCATTCCCCGGCTGACGGGAGACGACGGCCCGGACGACCGCGGCGAACAGATCGAGGCATTGCGATTGCTCTTCCCGGGAGTACCGCAGCAGCTCCGGGTCTTTGATCATGAACATAATCTCGTAATGATGCGGATTGTCCAGCCCGAAGCGGATGAACTCCAGCATCAGCTTCTCCAGCTGTCCGATATCCCCGAGACGGGACCGGTTCAGCATGTCTTTTTGGCGCTCCAGCAGCATTTTGAAATCCTCGTTGACCAGCGCATAGAACAGCTCCGCTTTTTCGCTGAAGTGGTAATACAATGCTCCGTGGCTATAACCCATCGCCTTTGCGATGCTTCGCATGGTTAAAGCATGATAACCGTGTTCGATAAAAAGCTGCCGTGCTTCTTCCAAAATACGCGTCCGACTTAGTTCTTGTGCAACTGCTTTTCTTGCCAAGTGCCTCCCTCATTTCTATGCGTGATTTATACTAAAAGCCGCCGGCTTCCGCATCACGGAAGCTCGGCATGCTCTACGTAACGTTCTTCTCCATGGATGATCGTCCCTTGACCCTGAGTCAAGTCCGTCATCCACGCGGCAAATGTATCCGCTTCCTCAACGAGAGGCAGACAGCTCAACGTCACCTTATCGGTGAAAACGGTCTCGCCCATCATCATACCGCGGTTCCGCAGCTCGTTCTCAACCTTGCCGAGCCACGTATAATCGACCTCCACCAGCACTTCCCGGTGAAGCACCTTATACACCTGCTCCGCCGCGGCAAGCCCGACGACCGCCCCGTCGGTATAGGCGCGAATCAAGCCGCCCGCCCCTAACATAATGCCCCCAAAATAACGGGTAACGACGACGACGACGTTTTTCAGGCCTTGATTTTTAATCACTTCGAGGATCGGCTTCCCCGCCGTCCCGCTCGGCTCCCCGTCGTCGGACGCTTTCTGAATTTCGTCGCGTTCTCCGATCATGTAAGCCGAGCAGTTATGCGTGGCGGACCAATGCTCCTTCTTGATGCTTTCGATGAAAGCAACGGCTTCTTCCTCGGTCTCGGCCGGCTTCGCAAACCCGATAAACCGGGATTTCTTAATGACGATCTCCGCCGAGCCGAATCGCTTAACCGTTCTGTACCGCGTTAACATGGACGTGTCCTGACGCCTCCTTATCAGGCCGTAGCCTCTGGAACATCCGGCGGCCGGGATGCCTGCAAAAAAAGCAGCCATCCCGGGGGATGAACCGCTTTTTCCGCGCGCTGCGAGTTACTTCGACAATCTGGCCTCGAGCGCAGCCTTTTCTTTCTCGTAGCCCGGTTTGCCGAGCAGTGCGAACATGTTTTTCTTATATGCCTCCACGCCCGGTTGATCGAACGGGTTGACGCCCAGCAGGTAACCGCTGATGCCGCAGGCTTTTTCAAAGAAATAAACCATGTAACCGAATGTATAAGGCGACAGATCGGGCAGCGTGACGATCAGGTTCGGCACTCCACCGTCCGTATGCGCAAGCATCGTGCCCTCGAACGCCTTTTTATTGACGAAATCCATCGTTTGTCCACTCAGGAAGTTCAAGCCGTCCAGATCCTGCGGATCGGTGCCGATGGCGATTTGCTCCGACACCTTCTCGACTTGGATGACGGTCTCGAACAAGTTGCGCGAGCCCTCCTGGATGAATTGACCCATGGAATGTAAATCTGTGGAAAAATCGACCGAAGACGGGTAAATGCCTTTGTTGTCTTTGCCTTCGCTCTCGCCGTACAGCTGCTTCCACCATTCGGAGACGTAGTGCAGCGACGGCTCGTAGTTGACGAGAATTTCCGTCGTTTTGCCCTTACGGTACAGCGCATTGCGAACCGCAGCGTATTGGTACGCTTCGTTCTCCTTCAGGTTCGGATTGGAATAAGTCTCACGCGCGTCCGCGGCGCCCCGCATCATCGCTTCGATATCCACGCCGGCAGTGGCGATCGGCAGCAGGCCGACGGCGGTCAGCACGGAATAGCGGCCGCCCACATCGTCCGGGATGACGAACGTTTCGTAAAGTTCCTCGGTCGCCAGCTTTTTCAGCGCGCCCTTCGCCTGGTCTGTCGTCGCATAGATGCGTTCGCGCGCCCCGTCTTTGCCGTACTTCCGCTCAAGCAGCTCGCGGAAAATCCGGAAAGCGATGGCAGGCTCCGTCGTCGTGCCGGATTTGGAGATGACGTTGACGGAAATGTCCTTGCCCTCAAGCAGCTGCAACAGATGCGTCACGTAAGTGGAGCTGATGTTCTGGCCGACGAAGTAAATTTCCGGCGTCTTGCGCTTATCCTTCGGCAGCAGATTGTAGAAGCTGTGGGACAGCATCTCGATCGCCGCTCTGGCCCCAAGATAGGAGCCCCCGATGCCGATGACGACAAGCGCGTCGGAATTCGATTGAATGCGCTTGGCCGCCTGCTGGATGCGGGCGAATTCTTCTTTATCATAATTGACCGGGAGATCAATCCAACCGAGATAATCGTTCCCGGCGCCGGTTTTGTCGTGCAATTGATTGTGCGCGGCGGCTACGGCACCCGCCAAGTAATCCACCTCGTGCTGCTGTATGAAGCCAAGAGCCTTGCTGTAATCAAAACGAAGTTTAGCTCCCATTCCAAATACATCCTCCCGTCCGATTCGTTTTTTTCTCTGTGACATGCGGGTAAGACTTGTCCTTGCTTCGAATCGAAGCTTTGGTCGTACGGTAACACATTAAATTCCTATAGTGTATAGAATACTTTACTTTCTAGCCGAAACGCAAGAGAACAATTCACAGCTTCCTGGCAAAATGTTAAAATACAGGCGAGAGGTGATGGATGAACATGAAAACGGTCGGGTTTATCGGACTGGGCACCATGGGCAAACCTATGGCTGCCAATTTGATCCAAAAAGGTTTTCGCGTGAACGTTTACAACCGGACGGCGGACAAAGCGCAGGAGCTTGTCGCCCTCGGCGCCGCACAGGCGGCAAGCCCCGCCGAAGCCGCGAAAGAAGCGGACGTCATCGTCACCATGCTGAGCAACGATCAGGTCGTTCTGGACAGCTTGTTCGGCGAGAACGGACTGGCTCACAGCCTGCGTCCCGGACAAGCCGTAATCGATTGCAGCACGGTCTCCCCCGCGACGAGCCGCAAAATTTACGACGAGTTGGCCTCGCATCTGGTCGATTTCCTGGATGCGCCGGTAACGGGCAGCAAGCCTGCGGCCGAAAACGGCACGCTCGTCTTCATGGTCGGCGGGCAGGAAGAAACGCTGGACACGCAGCGCGACGTCTTCGAAGCGATGGGCAGCAAAATCGTCTACATGGGGCCAAGCGGCTCCGGGTCCTACGCGAAGCTTGCGCATAATACGATGGTCGGCATCAATGCGCTCGGGCTAATGGAGGGCTTGTCCATGGTGACCAAAGCCGGTCTCGATCCGGAAAGCTTCCTGAGCATCGTCCTTGCCGGCGGCGCGAACAGCAGACAAGCCGAGCTGAAAGGCTCTAAAATCGTAAGCCGCGATTTCAGCAACCAGTTCTCGACCAAGCTCATGCTGAAAGACTTGTTGCTCGCCGGAGACGTGGCCGACGGGTTCCAGATGCCTTCGCCGATGCTCCGCGCCGCTACGGGCCTGTTCCAGATGGGCCTTGCCAAAGGCCTCGGAGAAGACGATTTGTGCTCGGTCATCCAATGCTATGAGGATTGGATGCACATGCAGGTCAGAAGCCGGGACAAGTCTCCCGGAGTCACGACCGAACGCCGCCGCAACGCGCGCATTCGGCTCGACATTAAGCTGCATTTATCCGTCTACCAATGGGAGCAGGAAGGCTCCTTCTCCGGGCAGCTGATCGAAGGCTCGCTGGTCGACCTGTCGGAGAGCGGCATCCGCATCGTCTCGTCGTTCCCGCTCGCCCGCGATATGTTCATCGTGCTTCACTTTCCGAAGGAAGCGGACCTGCCGCCGATCACGGCGCGCATCATCCGCATTGATCCGGACAACGGGCTGTTCCGCTACGGCTGCATGCTGTCGGGACTGTCGCCGTACGTGCGGCTCAAGCTGGAGGAATACATCCGCGTCCGCTCGGAAGAGCAAGCTTCGCAAGCCTGATTCCGTTTTTGAAAAAACCCCGCATCGGCCTATCTGGTACGTTTTACCAGGTCGGGTGTGCGGGGTTTGCTTTTCGTTATTCGCTAATGTAGGAGCAGCAGTAGTCCGTCACCGTGCGGACATCCAGCTTGAACTTGGCGCCTGCCGGCACCGTAAATTCGCCTGTTCCGTTAATTTCCAGCCATTCGCTGGCGCCGGGCAGCAGTACCTTCAGCTCCCCCGCTTGAATCTCCATAATTTCCTTCGTATCCGTACCGAACTCATACTCGCCGGGCAGCATAATGCCAAGCGTTTTTTTCGTTCCGTCCGCAAAAATCACCGTGCGGCTGGTCACTTTGCCGTCGAAATAGATGTTGGCTTTCTTCACTGCGGTAACATTCTCAAATTGCGACATGGACCGATTTCCCTCTTTCTCATCTGAACCAACCGCGGACGGTGCGCTCATCCGCCACCGCCCGCTGCCGTTCGTCGTCTATTGTTCAACGCCCAATTCTTATTTCAGCAAAGCTTTCACACGAGCTGCCACATTGTCCACCGTGAAGCCGTATTCGCGGATGACAACCGGACCTGGAGCGGATGCGCCGAATTTGTCGATGCCGAGCACATCGCCTTGCTCGCCGACGTAGCGCTCCCAGCCGAACGAATGACCCATTTCAACCGCCAGACGCGCTTTCACCTCCGGCAAAATGACGGAATCCTTGTACTCCTGCGGCTGCTTGTCGAACAGCTCCCAGCTCGGCATGCTGATCACGCGAACCGCGATGCCTTCTTCCGCCAACTGCTTTTGCGCGCCCAGCGCAAGCTGCACTTCCGTCCCCGTTGCGATAATTTGCGCCTGCGGCTTGCCACCAGCTGCGTCGGACAAGACGTACGCGCCGCGGTCGACAGCGCCGTTCGTCGTGCCTTCCAGCGTCGGAGCCGCCTGCCGGGAGAAGATCAAGGCGACAGGGCCTTTTTTGTTCTCAACAGCGTAGCGCCAAGCCGCTGCCGTTTCCGGACCGTCCGCCGGACGAAGAACCGTCACGCCCGGAATAACACGCAGCGCGGCAAGCTGCTCGATCGGCTCGTGGGTCGGGCCGTCTTCCCCGACGCCGATGCTGTCATGCGTGAATACGTAGATCGCCGGCACGCTCATGATCGACGCCAGACGAATCGCCGGACGCAAGTAGTCGGAGAAGACGAAGAACGTTCCGCAGAACACTCTCACGCCGCCGTGCAGCAGCATGCCGTTTGTAGCCGCGCCCATCCCGAATTCGCGCACGCCGAAGTAGATGTTGCGGCCGCTGTAATCTTTAGCCGTCAGTACGCCGAGATCCTTCATGTGCGTCATGGTCGAAGACTCCAGGTCGGCGGAGCCGCCGACGAGCCACGGCACGTTTTTGGCAATCGCATTCAGCACCGTACCGGAAGCCGTACGGGTACCCTTGTCCGCCGAAACGTCGGACGGGATGTCCTTGTCCCAGCCCGCCGGCAGCTCGCCGCTTTCGGCCGCTTGGAACTGCTTCGCCAGCTCCGGATGCGCCTTGGCATATTCGGCAACCAATTGCTTCCAAGCGTCGTGCGCTTGAACTCCCTTGCTTTTCACGTCGGCGAAATGCTGGCGCACTTCGTCCGGCACATGGAAGTGCTGCGCTTCGTCCCAGCCGTACGCTTGCTTGGTCAGCACGACTTCGTCCACGCCGAGCGGGGAACCGTGCGGGCCCACATGGCCGCCTTTGCCCGCTTTGTTCGGGCTGCCGTAGCCGATGACCGTCTTCACTTCGATCAGCGCCGGGCGGTAATCCGCCTGCGCCTCCAGCACCGCTTTGTGGATCGCCTCCAGATCGTTGCCGTCCTCGACGCGCAGCACCTGCCAGCCGTAGCCTTCAAAGCGCTGGGCGACATTCTCGGAGAACGACAGATTCAGCTCGCCGTCCAGCGAAATATCGTTCGAATCGTACAGTACGATCAGCTTGCCGAGCTTCAAATGGCCGGCAAGCGAAGCGGACTCCGACGAGATGCCTTCCATCAGGTCGCCGTCGCCGCAAATGGCATATGTATAATGATCGATGACACGGTATTGTTCACGATTGTAAACGGCTGCAAGATGCGCTTCCGCCATCGCCATCCCCACCGCCATGCCGAGGCCTTGACCGAGCGGTCCCGTCGTCGCGTCGACGCCCGGTGTGTGGCCCACTTCCGGATGTCCCGGTGTCAGGCTGCCCCATTGGCGAAACTGCTTCAGCTCTTCCATCGGCAGGTCGTAGCCGGAGAGGTGGAGCAGGCTGTACAGCAGCATCGAACCGTGGCCCGCAGACAGCACGAAACGGTCGCGGTTGATCCACGTCGGCTGATCCGGGTTGTGATTCATCAGCTTCGCAAAGAGCTCATAGCCCATCGGCGCGGCTCCCATCGGCATCCCGGGATGTCCGGATTTGGCTTTTTCAATCGCGTCGATGGAAAGCGTGCGGATCGTGTCCACGGAGAGTTGTTCGATCGTCTTGTTAGATACCGTCATTGTGATCCTCCTAATTATCGATCTTCTTTTGATTAGTAGTGTGGTAAAGCTCTGTTCCGCCTTCGCGCGAAAGCGCCAGGCTTCGCGTGACCCAGTAAACAAAAGGGTTGTTAACGTTTGCATTACTACCTGCTCGCTTTGGAGTGCTTGCTTTATTGTACCACCCTCCGTTTCAGTTTGCCATATCCAACCCGTGAACATGCTTTGAAAACTCATTTCGCACATTTTTTGGAGCGTTTCACTCTTGCTGGATGAACAGGCGGCCAGGGTACCTTTTTATCCGCCGGAAGTTCTATTGTCAATCAGTACCGGGCGGGGACCCAGCAGTTCTTTGGCTCCGTTCATCACTAAGGGCATAGTCTGTTTAACGAATGATTCCGCACTTATCAGACGCCCCTCATTGTTCCAAGCATAGGCTGCCCCATACATCCCCCAACTTAAGATGAGGGAAGCTGTATTTAAGAATTGCGCGTTTGGACTCGAAAGCATCTTGTCTTTGTCTACAAAGGAAAGAATTATCGTTTGAATTTTTTCCTTTATTTGGACTTCGAATACAGGTCCAAGCGGTTTATAGCTTCTTTTGCACATCGTGCTTAGATCCTTGTGAAAATCGCATATACCCAGAAAAATACTCTCAATTGTTTCTTCATTTAATATTTCGTGACCGCTTATTCTACGATTTATGATTGTCATAAAAGATTCCGTTAATCTGGACTCAAGAATTTCGAATTTATCTGCAAAGTGCGCATAAAAAGTCGCTCTGTTAACAGTAGCCCGATCTGCAATATCCCTAACGGTTATCGATTCAAAGTCTTTTTCTTGAATTAATGAAGCAAAAGCGTCTTGAAGAAGTCGCCGTGTACGTATCACACGAGGATCAGCTTCATTCTTTTTAAATGTCATGGTGAAGACCTCCCCAATAAAACGACATTATGGAAACGGTGTTGTCTATACAACAATTTATGGATATTGATGATTGCGCACCATTCGGTTGTTATTATAACATATCAATACAACAAGTGTTGTTCAAACAACTAATGTTGTATTGACACAAAATGCTGAATGCCGCTTTTCCAAAAGGAGGAGAGAACCATGTCGGTTTCACAACCGTCGCAAACGCTGGAGCAACAACTTTTTTTTGATGTCATTCGAGAACGGCGGTCGGTTCGGAGCTATGATCCCGAGGTCAAGATTTCGCAGGAGGAATTGACAGAACTATTGCGGCAAGCCACGCTGGCTCCTTCAGCCGCTAACCTGCAGCCGTGGCGGTTTCTCGTTATCGACTCGCCGGAGCTGAAGCAGAAGCTGCTTCCGATCACATTCAATCAACAGCAAGTGGTCGAGGCTTCGGCTGTCATCGCCGTTCTTGGAGACCTCGAGAACATCCGGATGGCCGAGAAGATTTACGGCCAGGCTGTCGATGCGGGCTTCATGCCTGCGGATACGGCAAAATCGATGGTTGAACGCTATACCGGCATGTATTCGAGCATGCCGCCCGAGGCTATCCGCCAAATCATTTATACCGATGGCGGGCTAGTATCGATGCAACTTATGCTTATTGCCCGCGCCAAAGGCTACGATACGGTGCCGATGGCCGGCTACGACAAACAACAGTTCATGGAAGCTTTCCGCATATCAGACCAGTACGTTCCGGTTATGCTGATCGCCATCGGCAAGGCGGCGAAGCCCGGTCATCCGACAGTGAGGCTGGCGGTTGATGATGTAGCTTTTTTTAACGAAATGCCTAAGGAATAACAAAATGTAAAAGACCTTTGCATCCGCATAAACAACGGCGAGCTAAGGTCTTTTACAGGTTCTGCGTATCAGATACCAAATGATCCAACCGTTCGACGTTCATTCTCAGCGCTCCCCTCCCTTATCCTCTCCGTCTATCCTACCGTTTTCCGGCGGGGAAATCGACTTTTCGCCGTACTCTCCATCAGACTATAAAAAAGCGAAAGCCACCGCAATCCCTCCCGGAAAGCGTGGCTCCTCACTCTTTATTTTCAATATGCGATTAACTGAACACTACCGTTTTATTCTGATGCACGATGACCCGGTCCTCGATGTGCCAGTTGACGGCGCGCGCCAGTACCGTGCGCTCGATATGGCGGCCGATCCGCTTCAAATCCTCCACATTGTCACGGTGGCTTACACGCTGGACGTCCTGCTCGATAATCGGTCCGCCGTCCAGCTCCTCCGTGACGTAATGCGCGGTAGCGCCGATAATTTTCACGCCGCGGTTGTACGCCTGCGCATACGGCTTGCCGCCCACGAAGGCCGGAAGGAACGAGTGATGAATATTGATGATTTTGTTCGGAAAGCTCTCGATAAATTTCGGCGAAATAATCTGCATATAACGGGCCAAAATGACGACGTCCACTTGACCGCTAACCAGTTCAAGCTGCCGCTTCTCCGCCTCCGCTTTCGTATCGGACGTGACCGGAATATGATGGTACGGAATGCCGAGCGGCTCCACCAGCCCGCGCATATTGTCGTGGTTGCTGATGACCATCGCGATATCGGCATCCAGGTCGCCCGACTGCCAGTGCCACAGCAGCTCCAGCAGGCAGTGATCTTCCTTCGAGACGAAAATCGCGAGCCGCTTCTTACGGCTTGCCCGGGTGATACTCCACTTCATGTTGAATTCGGCGGCGACCACGGCAAAGTCGGCCTTCAACTGCTCACGGCGCTCATCCAGATTAGCCAGATCGAACTCGATCCGAATGAAGAACAGCCCTCCCTCCGGGTCCATCGTGTATTGATCGGACTGCACGATGTTAGCGCCGTGCTCGTACAGGAAGCGGGATACCGCAGCCACGATACCGGGGCGGTCCGGGCAGGACACGAGCATCCGCGCCCGATTCGTCAAATTCGTGCTTTTCGATTTGGAAGTAACGTTCGAAACCATGCGTTGTTGATCTCCTTCGTAGTCAAAGCATAGAATGTCTATTTCATACCGTAGCGAACAAATGCTCGCCCGCGAACCACGCGGTCAGGCGGTGGTTGATTTGTTCCTCGTTCAGCTCAGGGAACACGTTATCTGCGACGATCAGATCGTACAGGCGCTCCATCGGCTCGCGGCCGTCCGCCTTTTTCGCTTTGGCGTCCGTCTTGAGCACTTCCCAGGTTTGCAGCACGTACGCTCTCCGATCGATATCCTGCTTCGTGAAGAAATGGGCCAGACGCTCGACATCCGACAGGAACCCGTCGCCGAAACGCGTTTTGACCATACCGCCGAGCAGCGCGATTTCCGCTTCGTACATCGGCCGCTGCGATCTGTCCTCCTTGCCAATCCACGGCGTCTCCAGAATGAACGGCAGATGCTTCAGCTTCTCATGGTGAACGACGTTATGCATCGCTTGGAAGCCGATCCAACCGGCGCCGAGGGGAGCATGACGGTCTTTGCCCGCGCCTTTCGGGTTTTTGCTGTCGTTCAGATGCACGACGGCCAGACGATCCAATCCGACCGTGCGGTCGAACTGCTCCAGCACGCCGTCCAGATCGTTTACGATGTCGTAGCCCGCATCGTTCACGTGGCATGTATCGAGGCAGACAGTCAGCTTGCCGTTGTCTTCCACTTTTTCGATGATGGTGGCCAGTTCCTCGAAGCTGCGGCCCATCTCCGTGCCTTTGCCTGCCATCGTCTCCAGCGCGATGTTCACGTTCGTATCCTTCACGCCGCTCAGCACTTCGTTCAATCCTTGCGCGATGCGCGCCAGCCCGTACTCGGCATCCTTGTCCGTATAAGCCCCGGGATGAAGCACGATCTGTTTCACGCCGAGATAATCCGTACGTCGGATTTCTTCCTGCAGGAAGCGGACCGCCAGCTCGTACGTGTCTTCCTTGTAAGAACCCAGATTGATAATATACGGAGCATGGACGATAATCTCCCCGATGCCATGCTGCTCCATCACGGCTTTGCCTTCTTCAATATATTGATTTTCGATCGGCTTGCGGCGCGTATTCTGCGGCGCTCCCGTATAAATCATAAACGTTCCGGAGCCGTAAGAAACGGCTTCGTTGGCCGCATTCAGCAGCCCTTTATCCGAAAACGAAACGTGCGATCCGATTCTGACCATGACCGGGAATCACTCCTTTGTTCATCTCACTTTCATCTATTTTACTAGGATCGGGACAAGAAATCTAGAATAGGAAATATTCTCTTGCAGGTTCCGTTTTCCTCCAGCGGAAAGTGAGGTATAATGTTAGGGAGGTGAACGTTTCATGTGGTATGCGATGAACGATGCCCCGCCCGAGGGGTTTATGTGGTTTATTATTTTCTGGGTATTCGTGCTGCTGTTCATGATGTCGGTGGGCGGCTACTTTATGTTCCGCAAGTTTTTCAAGGTGCTCCCCCGAGAGGACGGCAAATCGAAGCTGGACTGGCAAAATCATTACGTCGAATCGTCCCGCCACCTGTGGACGGAAGACTCCAAAGCGTTCCTCGACATGCTGGTCGAGCCCGTGCCTACTCCGTTCCGCGACATCGCGAAGCATTCCATCGCCGCCCGGATCGGTCAAGTAGCGCTGGAAGCGAAGGCCGACGCAGTCACACGGGAGCATTGCATCGAGGGGTACATCTTGGCAACACCCAAGCGCGATTACCGCAGTCTGACCTCATATTTGGACAAAAAGCAGATCGACTACAGTCCGTTCAAGCATCTGCTTCAATAAATTGCCTTTTCATAGCTTGCTTCCTCTGCTTTAGGGGAGCAAACGCAACGAAGCCCGGACCTGTTCGTCCGGGCTTCGTTGCGTACATCAGAATCAAGGCTCGTCAAGAACCTTTTCCTGCTCGTTCTGATCTTGGCGCGCAGCTTCGAGCACGTCTTGATCCGTCTCGCTCTGCCCTTGGATGGCGGCTGCCGCGTCCGCTTGGTTAGCGAGCTGCTCCTCCGCTTGTCCTACGCCGTGCGCGCCTTGATGTCCTCTGCTGGATGCCATGGAAAACCTCCGGTTGTCCGTTTTGTCGGGAAGACACCGTTTAGTATGATCCTTGTGGCGATCCTTTATCCCAGCTTAGGAAACATCCGGCTTAAC
This sequence comes from Paenibacillus sp. MZ04-78.2, assembly GCF_024213375.1. Classification (GTDB taxonomy): domain Bacteria; phylum Bacillota; class Bacilli; order Paenibacillales; family NBRC-103111; genus Paenibacillus_G. The sequence goes on from NZ_JANAVJ010000018.1 coordinate 43,181, forward strand.
CTAAGATTTCGGATAAGTCGATGTGGTCTTCCCCTTCTTCTTGCTCGGCTCCACGTCCGACAATTGCACCGACAGCGTCGTCAGATCGTTGGTCCGCTTGTTCTTATCCGGATTGCGCAGCTGCGAGCGGAGACCGACCGTCGTCACGCCGCTGACGTCAAGCGTTAGCGGAAATTCCTCCTGCTTGACGAAGCCTACGCGGCCGTCAATGATCACGTACATATCGACCTTCTCGTTGGAGTTCAACGCAATGGTCAAATATTTGGACCCTTTTGGCTGCACGGCAGCTTCGATTTCGCCCTTCTGCTGCAGATCTTTCACAATAACGCCCTTGTCGTCAAAATAGTCGCTGACTCGAACGATCGATTTATCCGACCAATTAACCGGGCCGTCCTGTGAATAGCCGCCGTTCGGAGGCGTGATCGTATTGCTGTTCGGGTTGTTATTGAAGCTGCTGCCGGAAGACCCGTTCGAACCGCCGGTGCCGCCCGAATTCGTCCCTGTCCCGACTGGATTAAAAGGAAGCGTTAAATCCACCGTCGTATAATCCCAGAGCCAGCCGTTCCTTTTCAGATACGTGTACGCACGGTCCAGAATCGTTACCGCTTCGGCGCGGGTCACGTAGTCTTTCGGACGAAAATATCCCATATCGTTCGGCGTCATAATGCCGCTTGCCTTGAGGCTTGCCAGCGCTTTGGCCTGAACGTTGGACAGTTCGTCCCCGCCCAGCTTGCAATCCGCGGTGTTGTTGCCGAGAATGAGCGTGACAAACACATTGTTGCCTTCCACGTCCATCAAGCCGTCTTCGACATACCGTCCGTCCGCTTGGGCGACTTGGTATTCCGCTTCCGTTTTGAACATTTTGACCGGAACGTCTTTCAATTCCGATACGACCGAGCATACGTCATTGTCGCTAAAACGCTTTTCCATTAAACGATTGTCGAAATACGCATACAACAACTGGGCAAGCTGCAGACGGGTCAGCTGCATATCGGGGCGAAAAGCCAAATTTCCTTCCCGGCTCAGCCCATACCCCCCGATTTTGAACGAGGCGTTGTAAATCTCCGTTATGGGCTTATGCGCCCAATGCAATTCGGGTACGTCGGTAAAATAAGTAATTTTTTGTTTCCCGGTGGCCAGCGCGTTCGGACGATACTTATCGAACAGCCGATACACCATAGCCGACCATTCCGCCTTGCTGATCGTCTTGTTCGGACGGAAGTTGCCGTCGGGATACCCAGTCAGCACTTGCTTTTTCGCCATAAGTCGGATCGACTCAACGGCCCAGGCATACTGCTTCGCATCGACATCCGGAAACACATTAATTTCCGCCGCTGCGGGTCTGGGCCACAACGACAACAGCACGGACAACGACAGCAGAACTGCAAGCTTGCGGTACCATGAAGAATATATCTTGTTCATTGCGAAACCTCCCATCTCTTTCCTTATTATCGGACGAACGGGCGCAAAATGTTACGGTTTGGAATCTTTACCTGCAAAAAAGCACACAAGCCGCTGCCGAATTCTTATTGTCCGGCGTGTGCCTATCCATAGATTCTCCCGCTTGCCTATGATTTCCTTATGTCGTTCCCTTTGGTATTCTTCGATCTGCAAAACCTATCCTGGTCGGCAACGCAAAAAAACTGCCCACGCTTAGATTTACCTAAAGCGCAAGCAGGTTCCTGCATGCTTCATTCTTTTGAATTGAAAGGCTGGGAGAGATCAGACGCGAATATCCAAGTTTTTGCCCAGGTTGGGATGCTGCGCCGCCGCAAAATCCTGAAGCATCGTTGCCGCTTGGGCTGCCTGAGAATCCTTCATTTGACTTAGCAGAGCAATGCCGACCGCCTGCTTTAACGGGTTTCCGCCGCTAATGGCGTTCAATGCTGCGTTAATTTGCACAAGCTCGCCTCATTTCTTCGAAAGATGGAGCAAACGCCGGAAGTCCGTTCGCTAAGGCCAGTATAATCGAAACAATCAAGCCCTTCAATACAAATAAAGGAAATTTGTGTTTTCTGCCGAACCTATTCGTATCAACTCAATCCTGTATTAACGCGAGGTGTTTCCCCTGCCTATGCAGCCCTACGTCATCGCAATCGCCGTTATCCTGTTTTTGATCTGTCTGGCTGTCTTTCTCCCGAAGTTTTTCAGACGAAACCGATTCGGCCGACCCGGCTCCAAGTCCCGACCTACCGGTAAAAGCCAGCCCAAACAAAGCTGCTCCTTTTGTCGACGAAAGGTTCCTCCGAAGGAGTTGGCCTTTTACGCCACAGCCGGCAAAGTCGTCGGCGTCTGCCGAGCCTGCCGGCCGAAAGCGGAACGTCAAGACTTCATGCGGTTGTGACTGCTCATTCGTTATGGCGCCAAGCAAGGTCGTCCATAGGGGCATGTGGCTTGCGATGACATCGTTCCCGCGGGCATTCCATGTTCCAGCTCCGCAGCAAAAAGCCCTGAAATCTCAGGGCTTTTCACGAACAGCTATTAGGATGCGGTTGAGAGGACTCGAACCTCCACGGGCGTACGCCCACTACCCCCTCAAGATAGCGTGTCTGCCATTCCACCACAACCGCAGGTTATCGTAGGGTGAACCCGATGGGTTCTCACCCCTACTATCTATGACCCGTAGGGGATTCGAACCCCTGTTACCTCCGTGAAAGGGAGGTGTCTTAACCCCTTGACCAACGGGCCATACTGTTTATTGTCGCCGCCTTTTTGAGCGACAAGTGTTATTATAGCGGAATGGGATGAGCTTGACAAGCCCCTTTTGAGAAAAAAATTTTCATCTTTTTTGGAGGTAGTCCTTCCCTATGTTACAATCAACTGCAAAAGGACCCCATTCCCCTACAGAGGTGTATTCGATGCTGGTATTCAACCACGCTACCGGTCAGGTTACGGAACAGGAGGCCCGAATTCCGGGCGACAATGAGAACATCTGGCTCCATATGACAGCTCCCGAGGCAAAGCAGGTCGAACACGTGCTTAAACACATGTTTCACTGCCACCCGCTTGTGGTTGAAGATTGCATCAAGCTGAATCAGCGTCCCAAAATGGACCGATACAAAGACCATGTCTTCATCACGTTCTTTGCCGTCGTGGACAAGCAGCTTACTACGGTCGAAATCGCTATTGTGGTCGGTGCGAATTTTGTCATTACCATTTGTAAAGAGCCCCTTCCTTTTATCGACGAGCTCCAAAAGCACTTCTTGCAAGTCGAAGACAGCATGAAACACAGCGGGCGCATCTTATATTTAATATTAGACCGCTGTGTCGACGACTATACCGATATCATCAATCAGATTGAGGACCGCGTCGACCGCTTGGAGCAAATGATCTACCGTAATCCTTACGTCCATGTATCCCGGGAAATATTTAAATCGAAGCGAAAGATGCACCGTCTCCGCCGTATTATCACTGAAGAGAAGACGTTGCTGGGCACAATAACGCACCAGAGCTTCCCGTATATTCGCCAGGAAGCGGATGTCTATTTTATCGACATCTACGATCATATTTCCCGCGTTGTCGATTCCTTGGACGTATTTCGGGAATCGCTCACCGGCCTCCTTGAGCTGCAAATGAGCATTAAATCCGACCGTATGAACGAGATTATGAAGACGTTGACCATTATCAGCTCGATTTTTCTTCCGCTGACCTTTATCGTTGGTTTGTACGGTATGAATTTCAAAGATATTCCCGAGCTCAACTGGAACTTCGGGTACGCATACGTTTGGATCGTCATGATCGTTGTCACGATCTCCATGTGGGCTATTTTTAAGTGGAAAAAATGGATTTAAAGATAAATAAAAAAACCGCCTTTCGGCGGTTTCATTTATTATCTACGGAGAGAGAGGGATTCGAACCCTCGCACCACTTACGCAGTCTAACCCCTTAGCAGAGGGTCCCCTTGAGCCACTTGGGTATCTCTCCAAGAAAGAATGGCTCCCCGAACAGGACTCGAACCTGTGACAACTCGATTAACAGTCGAGTGCTCTACCAACTGAGCTATCAGGGAATGGCAATTTTTAATTTATCATGAATGCGGCTGCAAGTCAAGGGCAAGCAGCTTTAATTTGCCTTTGCAGAAACCGCAGACGTACTTCTTCGGGTCGGTCTTGCGTTTACGCATATACTCCGCGCTGCAGCTTGTACAAACGAGCTTGTACCGGTAAGGCTCGGTACGCTTTAGCTCCTGCGGAAGCGACCGGCAATAGCGCGTCCCTCCGACCTTGGCCAGCAAACGCTTGAAATCGTCATCCCGGTGCCGGTACCCTCCGCCCAGCAAATGCAGGTGGTAATGGCACAGTTCATGCTTAATAATTTTCTCCACGTCGGCGGCTCCGAATTGCTCATACTGAAGCCAGCTGATCTCGATATCGTGTGTCCGGGTGAAATAGCGCCCTCCCGTCGACCTTAATCTCCGGTTGAACCTCGCCCGATGCAAAAAAGGACACCCAAACGACGACAGCGATATTTGCTCTACCCACTGCTGCAGCTGTCGGTCATCCATCGTTTTCCCACCCTTACTCTCTGGTTTCTCTTCGTTTCTCTCTTGAATTGTAACCGCAGGTTAGGCTAAACTGTCAAGTAGGAATCTGGCATTGCTTCGGACAAATTGTCCCTTTGACCCATAGAGAGGAGTTTAACCCGATGTTCAAAAAGAAATGCGCCCTGCTTAAGCTGGAGGACCGGATCGAATTCGTGGAAATGCCCGCTACTCATATGTACCAACTGGCTGCGCTTAATCAACGGCTGCATAAGGAGCTGGACAAGCTAACCACGCCTAACGTCCCCGGACTGCCGGTATTTATCGCGGAATTCGACGGGCTTGAGCTTGTGCATCCAGGCTATACGCTCCAGCATGGCCTGGAATACATCAACCGCCTGGAACAGACGTTCAGCGCGATCCAAGCGCAGGAAAAAGAATATCCGCTCATCTCCCTCTTAACCGAGATTCGCGCGCTTCAGGCACAGCTCGAGCAGTGGTACGAAGAGGAAGAGGATTTCGCGTAAAAAGGACCTGCACCCGAAACGGCTCCCGCCCATATGCTGTATAGTGTACGGCAGCTAGACGGGAAGGGACTGATGGTGTTGCCACAATGGCTTTGCAACCAGCTGATGCGGGCATTTTACAACAAAAACCGCCGGCAAATCCGTTTGCTGAACGATTGCTGGTTTTTTTACCGCACCCGCAAAAGCGAGACGGACCCCACGACATCCCAGCTTCAATAAAGATGAGCTCAACGCTCAAAACAAATAGAGCATACGCCAGAGTGAAGGACGCGGCTTCCGCTAAATCCCTTTTCTCCGGCTTATGCTCTATTTTATGCTTAAGAAGGCTTTTTCATCGTCAGCCCGACACGGCCCTTTTTCAGGTCGACGTTAAGCACCCATACCGTCACGACATCCCCTACGGACACGACGTCCATCGGATGCTTCACGTAGGAATTGCTTAACTGCGAAATATGAACGAGTCCGTCGTTTTTGATGCCAATATCGACAAAAGCGCCGAAGTCGATCACGTTGCGCACGGTTCCCTGCAGCTCCATGCCCGGCTTCAAATCTTCGATCTGCAGCACGTCCGTGCGGAAAATCGGCGCCGGTAGTTCCTCCCGCGGGTCGCGTCCGGGCCGCTGCAGCGAATCGAGAATATCGCGCAGCGTCGGCACCCCGACGCCAAGCTTCGGAGCGAGCTCTTCCGGCTCCAAGCTTTGCAGCACCGCTTTGAGCTCGGCACTGCCTAGCTGCGACAGCTCCAGCTTCAGCTCGCGGAACAGCTTGTCCACCACGTCATACGATTCCGGATGAATCGGCGTGTTATCCAGCGGATTGCCGCCGCCTGCGATCCGCAAAAAGCCTACGCTCTGCTCGAACGCCTTCGCTCCGAGCCGCGGAACCTTTTGCAGTTGCGCCCGGCTCGTAAACTTCCCGTTGTCGTCGCGGTATTTTACAATATTTTTAGCAAGCGTGCTGTTGACGCCCGACACATAGGACAGCAGCGACGGAGACGCGGTGTTCACATCCACGCCCACGTGGTTCACCGCCGATTCGACGACGAACTTCAGGCTCTCTTCGAGCCTTTTTTGCGTGACGTCATGCTGGTATTGGCCGACGCCGATCGCTTTCGGCTCGATTTTAACCAGTTCTGCCAGCGGGTCCTGAAGCCGCCGCGCGATGGAGATCGCACTCCGCTCCGCCACGTCTAAGTCCGGGAACTCCGTCTGCGCCAGCTTGGAAGCCGAATAGACGCTCGCCCCCGCTTCGTTGACGATCAAATACTGAAGCTTCCGCGCCTTGATCTCAGCGATCAGTTCGGCTACGAACTGCTCTGTCTCGCGGGACGCCGTCCCGTTGCCGACGACGATCAATTCGACGCGATAAGCGTCGATCAGATGCTTGAACGTCGCTTTCGCTTCCGCTATTTTGTTGTTCGGCGGCGTCGGGTACGTGACAGCAATCTCCAGCATTTTGCCCGTATCGTCGACGACGGCAAGCTTACAGCCTGTCCGGTACGCGGGATCGACGCCAAGCACCACCTTGCCCTTGACCGGCGGCTGAAGCAGCAGATTACGCAGATTTTCGGCGAATACCTCGATCGCTTTTTCCTCGGCCTTCTCCGTCATTTCATTGCGAACTTCCCGCTCAATGGACGAGGCGATCAGCCGCTTGTACGCATCTTCAATGACAGCCGTCAGCGTGTCGCGAACGATGGAAGGCCCCTTGATCACTTGCTTCGCAATATACTCGTGAATCCGCTCGACGGGAACGTCCAGCGCGACCTTCAGCACGTCTTCCCGCTCCCCGCGGTTGATCGCAAGAATCCGGTGCGGCGGCAGTTTACGGACCGGCTCCTGGTAGCTGTAATACATCTCGTAGACGGATTCCTGCTCGGCGTCCTTGGCTTCGGTCCGCAGGATGCCCTGCTCGAACGTGTGACGGCGCACCCACGCCCGGATTTTCGCATCGTCAGCGATTTGCTCCGCGAGGATATCCATCGCGCCTTGTACGGCTTCCTCGGCCGTCTGGACGCCTTTCTCCTCGCTCACATACTTGCCCGCTTCGGCAAGCAGATCGCCTTGCTTGGGCTGCGTCTGAATCCAGAGCGCCAGAGGCTCAAGCCCTTTCTCCTTCGCCACGCTGGCGCGCGTCTTGCGCTTTTGTCGGTACGGACGGTACAAGTCATCGACTTCCTGCAGCTTAACCGACCGCTCGATTGCTGTACGCAGTTCGGCCGTCAGCTTGCCCTGCCCATCGATCAGACGGATGACCTCCAGCTTCCGGTCCTCCAGATTGCGCAGATACGTCAGCCGCTCTTCAATGTCCCGCAGCTGATTTTCATCGAGCTCTCCGGTCATTTCTTTCCGGTACCGGGCGATAAAAGGAATCGTGTTCCCCTCATCCAGCAGGCCGACCGTCGTCTTCACCCGCCCCGCCGCGATTTGCAGCTCGGATGCGATCTGTTTCAGAATGCGCTCCTGAATCGCCGCTTTCATCTCTTCCGTCAGTTCCACAACCGCCCGAACTTCCTCTGTCAGTCCCGTTTGTTCTTTTGCCATCCGACTTTTCTCCTCCCAGACATAAAAAAGCGAGGGTACCCGCACCCCCGCCTCGTCAGCATGTTAAAACTCAATCAGACCTACGCTTATTTGCAAAGCTTCATCGACCTTGCGCATGGTTTCCTCATCCAAGTGCGTGATTTTGTCCGTCAGGCGCTGCTTATCGATGGTCCGAATCTGCTCCAGCAGGATGACCGAATCCCTGTCAAAACCGTGCGCTTCCGCGTCAATCTCCACATGCGTCGGCAGCTTGGCTTTTTGAATCTGCGCCGTAATCGCCGCTACGATCACCGTAGGACTGAAGCGATTGCCGATATCATTCTGAATGATCAGTACGGGCCGAATGCCGCCCTGCTCCGAACCGACGACCGGTGAAAGATCCGCGAAAAAAACATCGCCACGTTTGACAATCAAGTGTCACACCCCGCTTACCAGGCGGTCCAGCGTGTTGTCCGCTTCTTCCTCCGCCTGAAACGCTTCCGAGGCCATGTTCAGGTTGATCTTAGCCATTTCCATATAGCCGCGCTGCATCGATTCGCGCAAATGCCGTTTCTTACGCTCCAACAAGTAAAGCTTCATCGCCTGACGGATAAACTCGCTGCGGTTGGAATTTTCCTTCTCGACCAGATGATCGACTTCCCGCAGCAAATAATCCGGCAAGCTGATCATGATTCGCTTCGTGTTATGCGCACCCGCCACCTATACATGCACCCCCAAAAACATACAAGAACCTATTTCCATTATGGCAAACTTCCAGATAAAATATACAAAATCAATATATGCCGAAGGTATAGCAAATATGTTATACCTTGACGCGCTCCGCAGCATTTTGCCTCTATACCTTATTCGGGGCAAACCAAGAAAATCCTCTCATGTTAGGACAAAAAATTCAATGGCAAATGCACCCAGTTCTTTTTTTGGACAAAAATATAGCTTCTCGCAACGCAAGACGATTTTACCTGCGGCTTGCTTTAACGCCGGAGCCTTGGTTACGCCTCCGGCTCCCATACGTGCCGCAGCAGCGGATTCACTGTCCTGGCTACGCAGCCGTCCTTCATATACACGCGAGGCACCCGATGCGAAATCATGCAGACGACCTCGTAATTGATCGTTCCGAGCCAAGCGGCGTGCTCTTCCGCCGTAATCCTGTCTTCGCCCTGGCTTCCCAGAATAACCACTTCTTCTCCCATTTGAACATCTGGCAGCTCGGATACATTCAGCATACATTGGTCCATGCAAATTCTACCCACCACAGGGACGCGCTGTCCTCGAATCAACACTTGCGCCTTGCCGGTCAGCATCCGGGAAAAGCCGTCCGCGTACCCGATCGGCAGCGTTGCAATCGTCTCTTTGCCCTGCGTCCGGTAGACGATGCCATAGCTGATCCCTGAACCCTCGGGCACTTGCTTCACCATGACGACGCTGGATTTGATGCTCAGCACCGGCTGCAAATCAACCTGCTGCTTATTCACCTCTTCGGACGGATACAGTCCGTACATCGCGATCCCGAGCCGTACCATATTAAAGGTTAAATTCGGCGCATCGATCCCCGCAGCGCTGTTCCCGGCGTGAACGTACGGAAATTGAATTCCTTTTTGCGTAAAATAATCGACGACCCGCACGAATCGGCCGTACTGCTCAAGCGTATAGCTCTTGTCGGTTTCGTCCGCGCAAGCGAAATGGGTAAATAACCCTTCCACTCGAATCCCCGGTGTCCGCATCGCCCGTTCGATCAGCGCGATCGCTTCTTCCGCATCCGTTAAGCCGAGCCGGTTCATTCCGGAATCGATCTTAATATGAATATTCAACGGGCGCTCTTTAGCCCCTAATCGTTCCCATGCATCCAGCAGCTCATGGGTATATATGTTGAGGGTAATCCCATGGGTCCATGCGGTTTCCAGCCCTTCCGGGGGCGTATATCCTAATACGAGGATTGGGGCTGTAATGCCTGCTTGCCGTAGCTCTAAACCCTCATCCAAAAAAGCGACCGCTATATATTCCACGTCGCACTGAAGCGCCTCCCGACATACCTCCACCGCTCCGTGCCCGTAAGCATCCGCCTTGACGACTGCCATCATGCTTACATGCTCCGGAAGCACCCGCCGAAACTCGCCCAAATTATGGCGCAGCGCATCCAATGAAATTTCCACCCGGGTCGGCCGGTAAAACGAATCCACCTGATCCACCTTCTTCGGTCTCATAAAATCAAGGGAAGCCGCTTACAAGGCCACAGCTTGCACCTGTGAAAGAAGCTTCCCGCTTAAAAATGCATATGATTATGGTAATGCGTACCGCAGGCCCTGTCAACGAACAAAATAGTAACATCGCGTCCGTCAGTTTTTGATTATGTAGCGGTCGGTGCGTGTATTTCGGAGCCGAAAGACAGCCATCGGACTACTATTTACCGATTTCCCCTTGCACCGCTTGCGCCACCTTAATCATCTCCGTCGGCGGCAAGTCCCCTGTAGATAAGCGGAATTCGATGCCGTCGTAGGTCCAGGTCAATGTTTTCTTCGCATCTCCGGTTACAACGCCGAGCGTAAAGCCCAGATCCAAAATATCCCCCGGTAAGATCGACACCGTCTGTACCTGCGGACGCGACTCCACCAACGTATAGTTATATTTTCCGGAGTAGCGGAGCATGACTGCTTGATCTTCACCCAGCTTAAGCTCCGTCACGTCTTGCTTCTTCACGCCGCTCGGCATGTAACGCGGCTCGAGGATACCGAACGATTGCTGCTTGGAGGTGTCTTTTTTAGCGCCTGTAGCTGCCGCTTGCGCCCCGTTGGGTGCTGCCCCCTTGTCGCTTCCGGCGCTGCTCGTTTTCGCGCCTTCGCCGCTTCCGGAAACGGAAGTGCCTTTACTTTCTCCGGTAGCTGCGCCTGCTGCATTGCCTTTGTTCGCGCCCGCTGCGTCGCCTTTTGCATCCGTTCCCGGTCCATGTCCCGCTGCTGTTCCTTTGCCGCCTGTTTCCTGAGCGGTTTCCTTCGTACCAGTCCCTTGATTGCCGCTAGCTGCCCCCGTGCCGGCCTTGGAGCCGGTCGCTCCCAATTTCTCGCCGACTTTCGAATCCCCCTGCATCATCGTCGGCAGTGTCTTCAGGTTCCAGCCCGTCATATTGCGCTGCATGTCAAACTGATCTTTCTCAAACTTCGTACCGAACTCAAATTGATCGAACTTTACAATGACCATCACATTGGAATTGGCATCCGACACTTCCACATGCTGTGGAGCGTAGTTTCTTTTGTCCAGCCACACCTTTTGCCGCGCCAAAGAGCCGTTCTGGTAATTCGCCACTACATCGAATACATACGCCTTCTCGTCCGACGTAAAATGCCGTTCATTGTCCATCAGAATACTTTGGACGAGCGACTGGTATAAGTAAACTTGGCCTTGATTTTCGGGCCAATCGCTTTGGAAGCGGAAGCTTTTGTTCAAATGCGGTGTCAGCACGAATACCCCGTCATCGTTGCGCAGCACAATTTGCGTAATATCCTTCTTCGCATTCGTCAGCGAGATCCGGTAAAACGAAGGGGCCTGAAAGCTAACCTCCACGTCGTATTCCTGAGGATCCTGCCCTGTACGCAGCGTCATCTGCCCTTTTCCGTGATAGCTCTGCAGCTTGCTCATCACACCGTCCAATTCCTTTACTACCGATCCTGCATCCTTTTTGCCGCACCCAGATACCACCAGGCTTAAACAAACCATCACAAGGGCCACCACCCACGTGAACCGCCGCATCGTCTCATCCCCTCCACCACATAATCAATCCAGATTGATACCATGTCTATGTAGGGACTTGGCCAATTATGCAGACAAGGTTAGGGGAGGAAATAAAAACTCCTATAACCGGTTGGTTATAGGAGCAGAAAAAAACAATCTGAGGAGAAGATAAATCAACCGAGTAGCTGCTTATTACTTTGCAATCATATAAGCTCCGAATAAAATTGCAGCAACGCCTACCCATTTAGTCATGGTTATAACCTCTCCGAAAAAAAACCACGCGGCTATAATTCCAAGTACATAAGCTAAACTCTGTAAAGGGTAGGCCACGCTTAAATTCATTTTAGTTAGCACAATAAACCATAATACTGTTGCGACAGCATATAAAGCTAGTCCCGAAATAATGAAAGGAGAGAAAGCCACTTTCGCGAGGTCAAATCCCCCAATTTTCTGTAATCCAAATTTAAATAATATTTGACCGCTAACTAACAATAGAATATTACCAAAAAGCATTAGGTAATTAGTCATGTTCATTTCTTCTCTCTTGTTCCATAATGGCGATGGTTTGGCTTAGTTTCAATACACGATCCGTAAGTTTAGAAATGACAATTGTTAAATGGAGAATAAAAACAAAGCAAAACAGAAGTCCAAATAAGAACAGCATAGCTGGGGCATATTTAATATCAAGAATATTGGCAAATTTTTCAACAATACGAATATTTAAGGACAAACCAAATAATGCTATTCCAAACAATATCCATAACAGAGAATATTGTTCTTTTAGTCTCTGCCTTCTTACTAAATCAATAATAATTATGAGAAATAACAAAGAAAATCCAGTTGATAAAAAGTACACGTTCATGTTATCTCACCTTTGCAAATCGTAATGCATTCATTAATAAAGACAATGTAACTTTGACCATATAATACATGGATTTTATTGCTGTTATCGACGATTCGCCTTCTAATCGATTACGCATTTCAGTTGATACTTCAATAAGTTTACAACCTTTATACTTAAGATAAACAATTGCTTCCACTTCCGGGTAATCCATAGGATAATAAGAAGAATAGAGCGAAATAACCTTTTTATTAGCGACGCGATATCCACTTGTAGTATCGGTAAATTTTTGCCCTGTTAACATGGAGACAATACCTGAGAAGAAGATCATTCCAACCCTTCTCATGAACGAAGATTTATAAGATGTCTGTTCCACGTATCGAGAGCCGATAACTAAATCATTTTGTACTGCCTCTGCTAGTAACTTAGGTAAATCGGCTGCATTGTGTTGTCCGTCTGCATCAATCTGTACGGCATAATCATAATTGTTCTTAAACGCGAATTGATAGCCAGTTTGCATTCCTCCGCCTATACCAACATTAAAAGGCATATTTAACACAATGGCACCGTGCTTCTCAGCCACTTCCATTGTGTTATCTTTGGACCCATCATTAACAACAACAATATCTGCATCAGGGACATGTTTACGTATCTCGTAAATTACATTTCCAATACTTTTTTCTTCATTATAAGCTGGAATGATTACTAAAACTTTCACAACAATCCTCCCTAACTATATTAATCGAACTTTATACTTAAAAGTTATTATTTTCCCTGTTAATATTACACCACTATAATGTTAAGTCTGTACATGGGATCAACCCTTTAAACCCAAACTTAACGAGCATACTCAAATCTGAGTTATTATGACTTAAGGACCGAGCTATCTTATACATATTGAGGAAGCAGCGGTCCTGATAAAGTGAGTATCCATAAGTAAAAAATGGTTTAATATACTTGGAAATTTGAGCTCAATAGGCATTTTTATTAACAAATCCATTGATAATCGTCTTCCAAATAATCTTGATATCGAACAAAAAGCTCCAATTCTCAATGTAGAAAATATCGTATTTGATTCGATCCTCTATGGACGTATCGCCGCGCAGCCCGTTGGTTTGAGCCCAGCCGGTGATCCCGGGGCGAATATGATGCTTCACCATGTACTTTGGAATTTCTTCCTTAAATTGCTCTACGAAATAAGGCCGTTCCGGCCGGGGGCCGACCACACTCATATGCCCGAACAATACGTTGAAAAACTGTGGCAGTTCATCCAAGCTTGTTTTACGCAAAAACGTTCCGAACTTTGTTTTGCGCGGGTCATTTTCTGTCGTCCATTTGGTATCGGAAGCTTGTTCTGTTTGTACTCGCATGGAGCGAAATTTATACATCATAAAATTCCGTCTATTCAATCCGACGCGCTCCTGCTTAAAGATAATCGGTCCTGAGGAGGTGATTTTCACTCCGATTGCAACAAGAATCAATAATGGCAGCGTAATAAGGATTGCAGCTAACGAAAATGCAATATCAAAGGCTCGTTTGAAGAAGCGATTTCTAAATTCATCCAGTGGAATGTCCCTGACATTAATTAACGGAATGCCTGCGAAATTATCAAAATACGGCTTGGACGGAAGATAATCGAAATAATCAGGAATAATTAACGTTTTGACTCCGGCCTTTTCGCAAATATTGATAATTTTTCCAAACTTATGATGAGCATTCAGTGGAAGAGCAATGATCACTTCATCAATTAATTTCTTTTCCAGAATGACCTCAAGTTCATCGACCCGGCCAAGAATGGGCTTGTAGTTTTCAAAACGGGCTTCATGGCAATCATGAAAATCATCCAGGAACCCAGCTACTTCATAACCTAACTCGGGATGCTTCAACAAATTCCGATAGAACCTTTTCCCGATCGAACCGGCGCCCAGAATTAGTACAAATTGTTTATTGTATCCCTTCTGCCTCAACCGCTTTAAAGAGGTCTTAAGGATGTAGCAATAAAAGCTTATGGCCAGTATATTATTTACCAAAAACAACAGCAAGAAGGAACGCGAAATGTCAAGCTCTTTAAAAATAAACAGGAAGCTTAACAAAATTAACAAGCTTATCGTATAAACCTGAATGATCGTAAACAGCTCATAAGAAAACTTTTTCCTGCGCTTCGGCGTGTAAAAGTTGAATGAATAGCTTAAGAAAATCGCTATCCCGCCGTATATTAAGCTCCACAAAGCATAGTTATGAAATGGGAGCGGATTATCTGAGGGAATCCAGCCGCTTTTAAATTTCAGCCACCATGAAAATAAGAAAATGAGTTGCACACAAATAAAGTCAGTAAAAGCATAAATTTGTGATAAAAACCCCTGACTTTGCCGTACCATTTTCTCACCTCACCGATCCAAACCGATTTAATAATAATGAAGTCAATAATTTCACTGTAATTCCTGCATACACAAGACCATTCACAATAAAAGAGTACTTTTTTCGATAGTGCTTCTGATGAAATAAATACATGGCGCGGTGGAACTCGTAGATGATTTTGAAAGGCTTGCGACGACTGCTGGCGCCTTTATAATGAATGATCTGAGTGTACGGATAATATTGAATATCCCATCCACCTTGTTTTATTCTATAACACCAGTCGATATCTTCGCCATACATAAAAAACTGTTCATCCAGCATCCCAACTTGATCAATAGCTTCTTTACGAACGATCATAAATGCACCGACCAAACAATCGACCGGATAATCTTGATCCGGGTCCAGATGGCTTAACTGATACTGATTATATTTCGGGTTATCCGGGAATAACTTCGAAAATCCAAAAGCATAATAGAAGGAAGCTGAAGGAGTTGGAAATCCCCGCTTGCATGCTTTGTCCAGCGATCCGTCAGGCAGTACTACTTTGCAGCCCGCCGCTCCGATGCTCGCATGTTGATCCATAAATTGTATCATCGTATGCAAAGTGTCCGGTTGAACAACCGTATCCGAGTTTAGCAAAAGAACGTATCGCCCTTTAGCTAATCGCATTCCTTGATTGTTCGCTTTGGAATATCCTAGATTGACATCATTGCACACCAAATGAACCATCGGAAAGTTCGCCCGGATAGCCTCCACGGAGTCATCCACGGAATGATTATCGACGAGGATAACTTCATAGGTAAAGGCGGTTTCCGACAAATAAATTGATTTCAAACAATTCAAGGTGAGTTCGCACGTATTGTAATTAACAA
Source organism: Paenibacillus sp. MZ04-78.2 (assembly GCF_024213375.1). GTDB lineage: Bacteria > Bacillota > Bacilli > Paenibacillales > NBRC-103111 > Paenibacillus_G. Next base: position 58,525 of record NZ_JANAVJ010000018.1, read on the forward strand.
TAATAATACTTAAGTCCATAAACTGACTCCATAAACTAGACATGTATTCCCATTATATCATGAAATACTTTTCAAAAGTATGACTGATCGGAAAGCATTATTTAAAATAACAGTAAATATTTTCGAATTGAGCTTTTCGTTTACCTTGGATTACACGCCTTTTCTGAACAGTGCGTTTGATTGTGGCAAAAAAATTACGCCAGCTCCCAAGAACTCCCGGTTCCCGGATGATGAAGTAGGCTAAACTTCCAATCTCATAGAACAGAATAGGGAACAAGTGTTTTAAGATGTACAGCCAATGGTCGTTTTTTACAATCATCTTATAACGATTAATATAAGAAAATCTGCGAACGCGCAAAGGAATTTTCGTCCTTGCCCCTTTTTTCCAACCTCGGTTATGGAAGGCTTGAGCAGTAGGGCAATACAGAGCTTTCCATCCTAAAAGACGACTCCGCCATGCAACGTCCACATCTTCTTTGTAAGCAAAGAAATCCTCGTCGAAAAACTCATCATCGATACTAACATCCCGAACCATACTGCTTGAATACAGTGCAGCGGCGCCCGAGACCCCAATTACATCTCCCTCTTCTTCCCACATGGAAGAGTCTTGCCCAGCCCCGCGATCGAAGGCTCTTCTAGACTTGGTAAATCGTAGACCTGTGCTGTCGATTTCATGAGGTGAATGCTTGAACAAAAGCTTGCCGGTGGCACTTCCCAACGAGGCATCCTGCTCCATCCGCTGGACCAGATAATAAACATAATCCGGATGCATCGTGACATCCGGATTAAGCACTAAATAATAGTCGCTAGCCGCCATTCGAATCGCTTGATTATGGCCTCCGGCAAAACCCGCATTCACCTTATTCGATACGATAGTTAAACGATCCGATTCAAACTCGCGCACCACATTCAGCGTGCCATCTTGTGAATCGTTATCTATAACTATAAGACGATCGATCGGGTAATTTTGTTTCAGTACCGCCTGAAGGCATTCTCGAATATAGGGCTCGCTGTTAAAGGTAACGATATGAACGCTAACCTTTTTCATAATGTAGAACTCTCCAATTTAGCCAGGAAATCTCTCAGCGCTTCCTGCCAAGGACGCAAATCTTCAAACCCATTCGTACGAATGGACAGATGATCCATCACCGAATACTTAGGCCGTGGAGCCGGTCTTGGGAATTCTTCTGTTGTGCAAGGCTCCACTGTAACATTTACGCCACTCACTTCAAAGATGGCTTTGGCAAAATCAAACCACGAACAAACGCCGGTATTCGAAGCATGGTAAATACCGTATTTCTCTGTTGCAACTAATGCCAATAAAAACTCAGCCAAATCTTCTGTAAACGTAGGCGAACCAATCTGATCGCTGACTATTTTGAGTTGATCCCGGTCCTTCGCCAACTTCAGCATGGTTTTCACAAAGTTGTTTCCATGAAGCCCGTAGACCCAGGAGGTCCGAACGATAAAATAACGAGAGCACAGAGATTGAACCAATGTTTCCCCGGCACGCTTTGATTTACCGTAAACCCCGGTTGGGTTCGTATTATCGTATTCCTTATAGGGAGATGTCGCTTGTCCATCAAACACATAGTCCGTACTGATATAACAAAGCTTGCTCCCGATCTTCTCCGCAGCTACTGCCAAATTGCGAGTACCCACTGCGTTGACCAAATAAGCCTGATCTTCGTCGCTTTCTGCTTGATCTACCGCTGTATAGGCAGCACAATGGATGATCACATCCGGCTGAACTAGCTCCACTTGTCGCAAGCATTGCTCCAAGTTCGTAATATCAAGTTCATGACGCCCTAAGCCTGTCACTTGATGCTGCTTTTGAAACAAAGCGACAACATCTTGTCCCAATTGACCGTTTGCGCCGGTTACCAGTACTTTCATTCTTAAACACCCAGCCTAGAAGCATATTGCTTGTTGTAATACTCTTGATACGCCCCCGATTGGATTCGCTGCCACCATTCTTTATTGTCCAAATACCAGGAAATCGTCGCTTTAATCCCCGATTCAAAATGGTATTTCGGCTTCCATCCGAGTTCATTCGTAATTTTGGTTGCATCGATCCCGTATCTACGGTCATGCCCAAGACGGTCTTGAACGTAAGTGATCAAAGATTCCGGTTTGCCAAGCTGCTCCAAGATTGTTTTTACAATTTGGATGTTCGTTCTTTCGTTATTACCGCCTACGTTGTACACTTCACCGCTAACTCCATTATGCATGACCAAATCAATGGCGCTACAATGATCCTCAACATACAACCAGTCTCTAATATTCAAACCGTCTCCATATACAGGGAGCTGCTTGTCGTTAAGAGCGTTGGAGATCATTAATGGAATCAGCTTCTCCGGGAAGTGATACGGACCGTAGTTGTTGGAGCAACGGGTAATATTCACGTTCATCCCAAAGGTTTCATGATACGCCCTAACGATCAAGTCACCGCCGGCTTTGCTTGCAGAATAAGGGCTATTTGGCGACAGTGGTGTCGATTCCATAAAGAGACCCGTTTCTCCCAAAGAACCGTATACTTCGTCAGTCGATACTTGAACGAACTTGGTAACGCCATATTTCTTGGCAGCGTCAAGCAATACTTGCGTGCCCAAGACGTTGGTTTTTATAAAGATTTGCGGATCCAGAATACTGCGGTCCACATGAGATTCCGCGGCGAAATTGACTACGATGTCGATTCCCTTCTGGAACAGCTCGTCTACAAGCTGCATATCTGCAATATCGCCTTTAACAAACGTATAGTTCGGGTTATTTTGTATGCTGGTCAGATTCTCCAAATTCCCCGCATAGGTCAGGGCATCCATATTAACAATTTGGTAATCCGGATATTTATTAAGCATGTAGATAACAAAGTTGCTGCCAATAAAACCGGCGCCGCCAGTAACCAATACTTTCATGATTAGCCTCCGTTATTCGAAATTAATCTCCGCATCTTTAAGAACAGGATGCTTGCCGTCCTTATCGGATAAAATCGGATTAGCCGTCGGCCAATCGATGCCTAACGCCGGATCGTTCCACGCAATCCCACGGTCATGCTCCAGCGAGTAGAACTCATCTACTTTATATAACACTTCCGTATTCGGAACCAAAGTACAAAAACCATGAGCAAAACCTTTTGGAACCAATAGCTGCCTTTTATTTGCCGCGCTTAAGATGACTCCAACCCATTGTCCGAAGGTAGGCGAGCCTTTCCGAATATCTACGGCTACATCGTAAATAGCCCCTGCAGCCACACGGACCAGCTTTGTCTGGGCCTTAGGATTCAGTTGAAAGTGAAGTCCTCTCAGAACTCCCGGTTCTACAGATAAGGAATGGTTATCTTGAATAAAATCATAGTCAATGCCGAGTTTTTTGAATTTCTCGCTATTGTAGCTTTCCATGAAAAAGCCGCGATTGTCACAATAAACAACGGGTTCGACGATGACCACGCCCTCGAGATTTGTTGGGATAATGTTCATATGTTTAAACCCTTCCTAAAATTAACATGAATTTAAAAATGAAATTCTCTATTGATGATTGTCTGTAAACTTCACAATTAAACGTATAAAATATCCTATTTAAAAAGTTACTCTTATATCGGATAAACTTATAAACTACCTTCTTTTTTTCTTCAGTAAGATCATCCCCAAACAATCGAAAACATTCAACTGCTTGATTAACTAAGATGTTCTTATTTGTTTTTTTAAAAAATCTAAGCAATTTATTTTTCCATTTCCTAAGAAAGTTTATGTCTCCCCCTATAGTGTTATTGTCATGCTGTCTATATAAAATAGTTGGTATTTTATCATAAACAACAACACCAAAGGCAGACACTAATAAATATGTCCACCAATCGTGCATAATAATTTTGTCAACATTTGGTTTTTTCTCTAAAAGCAGATTTCTTGCCGCTTTATTAATGACAACCGTACAGCCGACAGCAATATTTTCAGCTAGCGCATTTGAAAATGATAATGATTTTGATGGAATTCTTGGCCAGAAACCTATATATTCTAATGAATCATTAACTAATTCAGTTCTGGAGCAATACATTGCCGGTACATCTTGTGGTATCTTCTCGAGCACGTCAACAGCCAACTGAATTTTGTTTTTTTTCCAAACATCATCTTGATCGCAATAAGCATAATATAAAGCACTTTCTGAAGATAATTGAAGAAGAGAAAAAAAACTTCTTATTACTCCAATATTCTCACCTATAAAAAAACTAATACGATCTGGATGTATCTGCGCAAAATTTTCAATGAGATTAATAGTCCTATCTTCTGAACCATCATCACGGATTAGTATGCTCAAATCACTATAATCCTGAGCAAAAAGGCTATCTAAAAGTTCGGAAATATATTTTTCTCCATTGTATGAGGATAGTAACACTTGTAATTTCAAAATGTAACCACCTTTTTCAGAGATATTGGATTATGAATTTGTGTTAAGCAAGTTAAGTAAATACTGCCCGTATTCATTATTTTTTAATGGTTGGGCCAATTCAAAAAGCTGTTCCTTATTTATATAACCCAATCCATAAGCGATTTCTTCAATACAAGCGACTTTCAATGCTTGCCTATTTTCAATTGTTTCAATAAATTGTGAAGCTTTAAGTAAAGATTCGTGAGTTCCTGAATCTAACCAAGCGTAGCCTCTTCCTAGCAATTCAATATTCAGTTCGCCTTCTAGCAAATATTCTTTATTGATGTCAGATATTTCTAATTCTCCTCGTTCCGAGGGTTTTATTTTTTTAGCTATTTCAATAACTTTATTGTCATAAATATAAAGACCCGTTATAGCAAAATTTGATTTGGGATATTTGGGTTTTTCTTCAATTGACACCACTTTTCCGTTATGATCAAATTCGACAACACCAAATCGCTGTGGTTCTTTTACTTGATATCCAAAGATAGTTGCACCTTTAAGTTGTTTTATAACATTTCGAAGTAGTGAGGTTAAACCATGGCCATAAAAAATGTTATCTCCTAAAATTAAAGTTACATTGTCATTACCAACGAACTCTTGTCCAATCAAAAAAGCCTGAGCAATCCCTTCTGGATACGGCTGGACTTTGTACGATATCGATAAGCCTAATTCACTCCCATCATTAAATAGTTTCTGAAACAAGTGAATATCGTGGGGGGTGGAAATTAGTAATATATCTCGAATTCCTGCTAACATTAAAACAGAAAGAGGGTAGTAAATCATTGGTTTATCATAAATAGGAAGTAGTTGTTTGGAAATTGCCTTAGTCAATGGGGTTAATCTCGTTCCAGTTCCACCTGCAAGGATGATTCCTTTCATTTTTATACCCATTCCTTTCGCCTCGCTCAAGGCACAAAACGAGATGAAATCGTTTTGCCCTTGAGCGAATTTTTGTATTCTAAATTCACAGGGATACCAGTCAACTACAAATCACGCGGAGGTGAGTGGGCTACTCCAATCAGTGGAGTGACCGCATATTTATATGTGTAGATTGCCTTTCCAAGCACAAATAAGTGTGACGCAAGAGCACGCAGACTTATCTTTGTATAAACATGACTCGTTTATTGCTGGGCAATCAGTCAATGCTGTCTATCCCTGTATATCTTGGAGAGGAGCACTCCTTATGGCTCTAAAAATTGTCTACCCCATCTGCTGCGGCATCGACGTCCACAAAACCTTTGTCGTTGCCTGTATCGCATCCACCAATAGCAAAGGGGTCACTACCTACAAACGCCATCGCTTTTCTACCTATACGAAAGGGCTAAAAGAGCTGTCACAGTGGCTTTGTGAACATAACTGCAAGGATGTCTGCATGGAATCTACCGGGAAATACTGGATTCCCGTGTTTAATGTTCTTGAGAATTCCTGTAACATCACGCTTGCACATCCCAAATACGTCAAGGCGATTCGCGGTAAAAAGACGGATAAGAAAGATGCCCAGTGGATTGCTGATTTGTTCAAGCACGATCTGGTCGCTGGCAGCTTTATGCCTCCCTTACCCATCCGGCAGCTTCGTGACTTGATGCGTTATCGCTTTAAGCTGACTAACTTTGCGTCAAGTGAGAAAAATCGGCTGCAAAACAGCTTGACCGTTTCTAACATCCAGCTTGGAAATGTGGTTTCAGATACCTTTGGCAAGAGCTCCATGAACATCATTGACAAGCTCTTGGAAAACCCCCAAGACACCGCTTTTGACATCGAACCTTTGATCCACAGTTCCATGAAGGATAAACTTTCTGAACTGGAACTCGCCATTGACGGTTTTATTACGCCAGAACAGGCGGGAAAATTAAAGGTGATTAAAGGGCACTATGGAGACCTGAAATCCCGTAAAGCGGAGCTGGAAGCCCTTATTCTTTCTCTTGCCGAGTCCTACCTAGACGAAATTAACTTGATCTTAACTGTTCCGTCCTTCAAAAACATCTTTTCCGCCATTGCCGTGGTTTCGGAAATCGGTGTGAACATGGACGTGTTCCCGACAGCTAAGCATCTATGCTCCTGGGCAGGACTTACACCCACAAATAACGAGAGTGCCGGCAAGAAAAAGTCAGTAAGGATTTCAAGAGCAGGCTGTTACATCAAGCCCTTTTTGGTACAGTGTGCCACCGCTGTGGTCAAAAGTGAAAAGCATCCTGAAATCCGAAACCGCTACTTAAAACTCAAAAAACGTCGAGGCCACAAGCGCGCCATTATTGCCATTGCACGCATGCTGCTAACAGCGATCTACCACATCTTGAAGAACAAAGAACCCTACAACGCAGAACTGTATAAAAAGTCGGATGTTCTTCCAGTTGACCGTGAAATTACGGTTGAGCAAGCCATTTTAATAGCAAAAGCTCAGGGTTATCGCATTCTACAAATAGCCACCTGAATCATAAAAATAACCTAAATTTACCGAACAAGTCGTCTTTTCGATGGCTTGTTTGCTATGCCATTCTACATGAGTGCGATCAGTTACTATTGATTTCAGACTTTCTCCTCCATTATTCTAACTATCGTTTCAGCTCTTTTTTTCCAAGTATTTTGTTGTAAAAAATCTGTTATTTCTTTTTCAGCGGTTTTATTGACTGGATTTATTATTAAATCTAGTATTATTTGATGCAACTCATCGTAACTGCTGTATAAATAAACATATTTCTCAAACTTAATTGTTTCTGGATATTTTACTATGATACAAGGTTTATTAAAAAACAAATACTCATAGACTTTAACTGGATCTACCGAAAGAACTAACTCATTCACTTTAAATGGCATAATAAATGCATCAGCATTTTGGACACAATTAAATAAATCACTATGATTAACCGGGCCCAGGAACTTCAATCGTGGATGAAAAGGCATAGCAGTCTCACAAGGACCTACGAGAGTAAAAATAACGTCACTTTGGGAATTTAATATTTTTAACAATATTTCAAAATCGAACCATCCAGCAATAGTACCAAAATAAAAAATATTGAAATACTCCTTACTAGGTTTGAATTGTTTTAATAATTGAGTCTCAATTATTCCTATACCATTATTAACCACATATAGGTTTTTTATTACTCCTCTCTTATTTAATTTTTCCCCCAAAGTTTTTGATGATACAAAGACGAAATCACTTCGATTAATTAATTTTTCCTCTAGATCCCCCATATATTTACTTGTTTTGGAACTTTGGGGGAAAGCTAACATGTCATCCATGCAATCATATATTACTTTAGTAGATTTAGGTACTTTATCTAGATTAACAAACTGTAAAATTAAAGGCGAGGTAATCCAAAGTGTGTCGTACTCGGATGAATATAATCTTTTATTTTTAAAGTAATTAAATACGATCTCTAGTAAATGTATGATCTTAAATCTAGATGAAAAAGGAAATTTGTAAATAACAAAAGAAGGATTGAACCCTTTATTTTGAGTTAATCCTTTATTTTTAAAATTTTTAATATAAAACAAGTTAAGATTATAATACCGTTGTAGTTCCTCAGCTAAAAAATGAGGTCTTTGCTTTATCCAACCCCAGTCGATATGCATAAAATAAGCTATTTTTCTCACAATAATCCACTCCCGTAGAGATTATTGCAACTCATTCAATGTTGCAAAATATATCTGTCGACAAAACCTAGTTAAAAGACAAGATTATAGACCTATTTCTATAATGATTGAAATATAGGGAGGGCATTGATCCTGTATTCACCATTCCTAATCCCCAGATTAAAGGGAACTTCCTACTGTCTCGATATTCCTCCATTTACCGATCTTCAATATTAAAATATTATTTTACGACGGTGCTTGAACTTTCTTGATCGTAACTAGGTCATCGTATATACTTTGCTTTCGTACAGTAAATCCTAATTAAACTTTACAATAATTGAGTTTAAAAACATTCGCTAGTTTTTGATATAACCACAGTATACTAATGAATACAGTGGAATCAAATATAACATTAAATAAGAATAGATGCTTTTCTAATTCATTTGTACCGTCCCCAATAATACTAACAACAATTTGAACAATAGACATAATCCCTAATATTGCAATGCCCTCTAATTTTATTTTTTGTGAACTCTCCTTACTTTTGTAATATTTGAAAAGCAGCACACAAAAATACATAGTAAAATATAGATATATAAACCAAGGCAATTTCCCTAAAACATTTTTCTTAAAACTACTCCACAAATCATTAAAATGGCTTTTCCCTTTAGGCATATTTTCTTTTTTCTCAAAATTGCCCAAGTAATCCGGACGTAAACCATATAGTTGATCTGTGTTATTATTTACGACCTTAAACAATCTAGATGGATCATTAGCATACAAAAAAGCAATCTGTGGTACCGAAGTTTTTTCCAACTGTTTGAAAAATTCCTCCTCAAGTTCCATTGGTTTATTTTTAGAAAACCAAGCTGTATTTTTTAGTAGAGCGTACTTAGGATCCATTCCAAGCTTCTTTAAATCTTCTTCTGGATGTTCCGAATATTTTATTAATGAGGAAAAAATACTATCATACTTATTTATCTGCATGACAGTCCCTGAAGTGTTGTTATACACCAATATAGATATACCCAAAGTAAGAATAGACATCAATAGAAGCAGGAACTGTTTCAACCTCTGACGATAATTCCAAATTAAACGGATAAGATATATTGAAATTAAAAAACCTAATGGACTGTTTTGGGATTTTGCAGTAATGAACAAGGATGAACTAATAAAGAAAAAGAGAAAGTTCAAATAACTATACTTAGAATCATTTATTATTTTCAAAAAAAATAAAATCGTAAAGATAAAAAAAATGAAAGAAGTCGTTTCGCTATAAAATGAATTAAAATAAGAAAAATAGCCGATATCACAATAAATCAGAAAAAACAATATCGCCGATATATATTTATACTTAGTATATGATAGCAGGCGAAGCAGTATATAGAAGGACAATAAGAAAAGAATTAAATGAATAGCTCCTAAGATACGAATATCATAAGTGTCATTAACAAATAGTTTGTTGATCCATACGCTAGCCTTGACAAATAAATTTGTTGATGAAAAATATTTTTCTGTAGTAATAGGAAGCTGTGGGCTAATGGAAAATGTTCGATTGACATAATTAAAATACATATCTTCAGCATCTTTTGATAGATATTTTAGCTCTGCATCTTCCATGATTCTAACAAAATCACCGTTATTAGCAAGTCCAATCACAGGAGCTACTAGTATCTTTAAACCCAATATCGCAGCCACTAAAGAAATAATAATAGCATTAAAATAACGTTGAATAATAGCCAATTCGAAAACTCCTTTATTTTCTCAAGTTTCTTCAGTTCTCATTCTCCATGATCTGTAACCCGTATCCAGTCAGGCACTATTACTTTTCATAGAAAAAACGGCTTCGCTCTACTGAGTGAATAGAAACGAATCATAGTTTCATTACCCTTCCGCCTTTAAGAGAATCTCAGAGTTTGAAACAACCCTCAGGGAGAACACATGATCTCTGTTTCAAACTCTGAAGCATGGTATCAAGGCAGTTTGTACTTAACGGGCTTTGAACATTGGAAGTTGGCTTATTGACGGCCATTAGACCATGGCGATCAGATTTCTACATTGCGGTAACCTCTACCCGTCGTTTGGCTGCTTGCGCCAGACCATTGATGCCTTCGAGCAATCATTATTCATCTTGCTCTGAAACCATCGTAAAATGCCTTACTCATGCAGTTTGATCGTCTTGGCCAACCTGATGATGGGCGCAAACTTTGAGTGGATAGTCCATCTAATCCATTCCATCCCCCAGGATATGCGGGATGCTACAGAAATCCTGTAAGGCCAGCTTTAGACGATAGCCCGCGCTATCCGTAGGTTGCTGTCCTTCAGAAGCCGTAATGTCATTCTGATCGACTTTGAGATTTGCCTCGTTATTTAGCCAGATATATTTCCGGCGTCTGCTCTTACTCTTGAATCCGTACCACGATGGCTTCTCCCCGGCTTCTTCACATGAAATTTGTCAAATACGTTCTCGGCATCAGAGAAATACTCCTCGCTACCTCAGATAAAGAAAGGTTCCATGTCATAACATACTACTTCAAACTGCATGAGGCAGATCCTTTGGTAGACTATGTGGTGCGAATTGAAGCGCTCCAGAGTATCCGTGCCTTTGCTTCTACTGCAAACAGCACCGCTTCATCTTGGATATATCGAGTTCGTCATCGCCTTGTCGACGTAGTGATAGAAGATGCTGCGCCACATCCGCGTTTCATGCTGAACTCACGGGCTGCAGCGTTGACGGGCATTTCGGCCATCAACCGTATCGCCCCTATGTTTCAAAGAGCAAGATGAGATGCGATAGCGCTCTTGCCCATTTCACCGCAGCTTGTGTTGTTTTATTACAGGTTCTACCCTTTACCCGTGGCAGTTTGGCATCCATCATGTTATCACGCCGTAAAGTCAACCACTCATCCTTTTTTAGCGGCTTTACGATTCTATCTTCTGATTTTTAAATTCAGTACACTCGCAAGTCAATTCTTCTCTCAGTCACCATGAAATGTCAGACAAACGGCAACTCCTACATGTGGACAAACTTTTATATATCGTCACGATTCAGCGCTATCACCACTATGTTGGAGCATTGAAACGGGATATGGTTATCTCAAGGAACCGCCGGGTTCTGGTCATTATTAGCTGCTTACAAGCGGTCTTGGGCAAGGCTGTCCTTTTAATTACGTGTCGAACTTAGTAGTAGCTATGTAACTTATTTATCTCCCTCACGTGTTTCAACTTATCGGAGCTATACATGATTCAGCAAAACTAAGTAAGAATTAATCTCTGTAACGTAATAAAAAAAACAAACCAATAAATACACCTAACCATAAAGTAACCAATCGGGCTATTAATGTTAAAGAGATAGCAGTTGATTTATCGATTTGAAAATAAAGAAATAATCCTGTCATACTTACTTCCGTTGCTCCAAGTCCCCCAGGCAACATTGATATGGCACCCGTAAGTGTTCCTAGTGAAAAAATAAATAAATTATGAAGTAATGATAAAGACAAACCTAGAGTATTTGTTATAATATATAAGCTAAGAGCTTCCAAAAACCAAGAACAGCTACTAAGGAATATTATATATAAGAGTGTTTTCCAACCTAAAAGACCGAATATTGTAGTATATAGTTGTTCAATTTGTACTCTTCGTTTTTTCAAGAAAGACAATTTACAAATATAATCTATTATTCTCAATGACAGTTTTTTTGACTGAAGGACAGCAGTAATGAGTAACATGAAAAAAAGTGCTAAAAAAAACAATATATAACCATATGAAAATACGAAGATTGATAAACCAATTATGATTAATATTCCAAAAAAATCCGAAAACCATTCCATAATAATAGCTGGGGAGGAATAAGAAATATCAATTTTGTATCTTTTCTTTAAAATATAGGCTTTAAATAACTCCCCTACTTTACCTGGTGTGATAGACAATGCTCGGCCAGCAAAAAAAATTGAGAAGCTTTCCGAAAAACTTATCTTTATATTTATTGCATTAATAAGATAGTTCCATTTAATAAAACGTATTATATAACTACAACACACTATTACTAAAGCTAAGATCAGTGATTTTGTATCAATTTGTAATATAGTATTAAATATCACATTAACATCACCAAAAAAAGCAAAAACAATAAAAACCACTACTCCGATAATAATTCCCAAAACTATTTTGGATTCGATTTTTTTCTCTTTCTGTTCCACATTTTCACACCTAACCAAATGTTATATAAAATAATATCGCTATTATCAATCCTAATAGTAAGCCTCCTAAAATTTCAATTTTGGTATGCCCCATTCTTTCTCTCAATTTATCTTTTTTAACCAATTCAAGATGCACAGCTAGATTGTTTAAAAACTGAGAATGTTTCCCAACCTGTATTCTAAGACCTGATGCATCGAACATAATAATAAGCAATACCGCTAAACCTAACCCAAATATCGGGCTGTTTACTCCTTCATTTATTGCAATAAGTATTGTTGGGGTTGCTATAACTGTAGTATGTGTACTTGGGAATCCTCCATTACCGATTAATTTGCCGGCCTCGTTTTTAAATCTAATGTAATTGATCATGAATTTTATTGTACCCGAACAAACCCAAGCTACCAATGGAGCTAAATAATAAGGCATTGTTAACCCACTTTCAATTTAATCAAAATAATTCAAAATTATGAATACCAGCAACGCATACAAAATTACAGTGACCAGTACATGCTTGTCTTCTAATAAAACCTTTTCCGGACTTCCACCTTTCTCTTCCATATGAATAAGGTAAATATATCTAAAAATACCGTATATAACAAAAGGAATAGTCAACATTAAATATATTGTGTGCCCAGATGTAAATGTGAATAAGGAATATGAAATAATAGCCCCAGTAATAACTATACTATTCAATTGATCAACAAAACTAATTGAATAACTTTCGAGTACCTTTCTATGCGCACTTTTGTTTCTTTGTAAGAGACTTAGTTCATGTCTTCGCTTACTTAGGGCTAAAAACAATGCAAGTAACATAGTACAAATAATAAACCAAGGGGTAAAAGGCACATTAATTATTAGACCACCCCCAATGGCCCGAAAAACAAATCCAGATGCAATGATCATTACATCTACAATAACTACATGTTTCAATTTAAAAGAGTACGCTACATTTAATACAAAATATAAACTAAGGATTACACCAAACATTATATTTTGATTAAAAGCAAAAGCTAAAGAAAAAAGCAATAGTATAGCCCCAACGCAAATGGCAATGTATGGATTAAGTGCACCAGATGCCATCGGTCTATATTTTTTTTCTGGATGATTACGATCTGCTTCACGATCAACAAAATCATTTAAAATATAGACACAACCTGATACGAAGCAAAAAAGAAAGAAACCAATTAGAGATTGAAGAATCATATGAAAATTAGTCACTTTAAAAGAAAATAGGGGAGCTGCAAATACTAAAATATTTTTTGTCCACTGTTTTGGACGTAATTGTAAAAATAATAGCGCTAAAGTATTGGATGATGTCCCAAGCTTTTCTTTACTTGTAGTTGATAAATTAGTCAAAATAGTAATTCCTCCGTAGTAAGCTTATGTTAATTTAATGTTTTCGTTAATTAAATTAGCAACAACTTTTGCTTTCGCTGCCCATGTATTAGCTAATGCTTCGCTTGTTATTATTTCTTGATATTCAGGATCATTCCTTAGAATCAATGCCTTGTCAATCTGTTCAACAAACGAATTATGATCATGCCCAATTAAAACAGATTGGTATTTTCTGCATTCAGGAAGATTCGTAGTAACAATAGGATGTCCCATTGCCATATATTCAAATAATTTAATAGGGGAAGTCGCTTCAGTGATCTCATTTATTCTAAACGGGATAGTTGATACAGAAAAACAACTCGAATAAAAGGGCAATACTTTATAATCAATAGGACCAATAATAGTCACATTTTCTAAGCTGCTTAACGAATAATTATCTAACGAGCCATCATAATTCCACCCTATTAATAATATTTCATAATCCGGACGTTCTCTCGCTAATTTCTCCACAAGCTCATAATCAAACCACTTTGCAAGAGCACCGAAATAACCAATGATAGGCTTCCCTTTTTGGATAATCCCATTAATTTCTGGCGGCAACGCCTCATTTGTTAAATCCCTTCTGAAATGATTAAAGTCAACACCGTTAGTTACCATTTGAAAATTTTCAGTTCTATATTGCATTACTTCATTTTGAAGTTTATCAGCAGTTGATACAACAATACATTTTTCATTTTGTAGTACTTTAATATGCCTTTCAATCACATTATTTTTTGAGGTACAAAGATCTTCATGAAGTGCATCCAGATATTCATACAAAATTTTGTAACCTTCATCGAGCTTTTTACTCACAAATTCCGCAGTAATATTACTGTCTTGTGCATATAAATGGAATATTACTGGACCCTTTAGTTTTTTTAATAGCAATTCATACTGATCCGTTAAGTAAAGATTATTGTAACCTTCCACGTTACAAAATCCTTTTACATCATCGTAATGATTAATTGTACAATAAAAATATAGAAAATCATTATCAGATAAATTTATAGCCATGTGCTGAGGTCTTTGAAACAATGGGATGTTCCAATCCAATAAAGGGGGAAATACAATAACCGGTTTATTTTTGTTCTCTTTAATTATCAAACTTAACTTATATTCATATTCTGAAGAATATTTAGTATTAATATATATTTTCTTGAATTTTTTGCCTATTTTTTTAATTGTAGTTTTTAAACCATTATTTTTGAGCGATTTCACTATTTTAAAAATAAAAAAATTATCTCTAATACGATAGTATACTTTGGCTATTTTCCAAAAGTGAGATAAATATATATTATTTAATTCATTCTCTTTTGAAGAAATAACATTGTTCAAAAGTGCATTCTCATATATGTTATGATTCAAATCTTCGGTAGTCTTAATTAGCTTTTTAGAGCTTTCATCTAGATTTCGAGATTGCTCTTCTAGAATATCCTTGTATTTTTCGAGTTCAGCTTCTACATTTAATTTAATTTCCAACTGTTTTTTTAGGTTACTGAATTCTGCACTTATTTTTTCAGCATTTTCTTGAAGTTCTTTAACTGTAAAATCTTTTTGATTTAATTCATCTTTTAAATGTTGCAATTCTAGATCTTGATGTTTTACTTGTTCTGTTAATAAGGTAATATAATTATTTTTTTTGTCTTCTTGGGATTTTATTCCATTATACTTAGCAGTGAAATCAAAATTACTCGTCATATTTTCTGTTTTCTTCTTATAACTCTGCTTAGAATCAATTTTTTCAATAATAGAATCTAAATTCGAGCTATCAGGCACTGCAACATAAGCTGTTAAATAAGCGTTATCTTTTGGCAGTAACTTATTATCTATTAACTCATAAAAAAAATTGTTTACATCCGACGAATAAACAGTCTCGAGATGACTTTTAGTGAATCCCCAACCTAAATATGCTTGTTTTAAAAGCTTAAACCCTGCTTTCTCAAGAAAATATTCATAGTCATCTCTTAGATATTCAGTACCATATATCCAATTACCTTCTCTCATTAGTTTATAACGAAACATCAAATAAGGAACTGAATGAGGATTAGGAACTAAAAATATAAAGTACTTACTAGTTTTTTTTCTAATTGAAATTAACGTCGAAAGAAGTGTTTCGTCATCAAAATGTTCCATCACCCCACTATTCCATAAAACATCATACACTCCACCAAGATCTTCCAGATTGGTTATGTCGCCTTTTAAAAATTCGCCTAGAAAGTTATGAGATTGAAAAAATAGCTTTGATTTTTCTAAAGCTTTTTCGCTAAAATCCAACAACGAGACTTTAAAACCTCTACTATTAAATAAACCAGACAAGTGTCCACTACCAGACCCCAATTCCAACAAAGATTTACTTTCATCAATCCCAATCGCTCGATACAAATTTATAATCTCATCGACTAACATACTTTCATAATGAGAAATCTCTAGTGTATAGTTATTAGCAACAATATCCCAAGTATCAGGAGTTGGCTTGCTGGAAAGTCCAAACGTATTATCCATTTATCTCACACTCTCACATATTTTTATTTCTTGTTTAACTTTTGGCAATACCAATGAATAGATATGTTTTTCTGAAAAAACTTTAACCAATAACGCATTTTCAACAAAATGGTAGTATTTAGGTATTTTTTCACTTCTGTCTTCAACTTGCAATGTTAGTAAGTAATCTCCCTCTGCCAAAATATTCTCAAAACTAAAAACAACCTGAATACTTTCACCTTTATTAAAAGGACCGTATTTCAATCCTTCCTCAATTGTTGTTGAGACAATAACATCAAGACCATTCTTATTTCTAAAACTAAAGCCAAATCCTATATTTTCAGAGACAACATCTTGGGAAACTTTGACGGAAAAACTCACCTGTACATTTTCTCCCCAATTTATTATTTCTGTCTGCTTTCCTAAACCATTCCTCAGGGAAACTCCGATTATTTCCAATTGCTTCGAGCCCCAATTATCACAATTTATAAGCAATTTATCAGATTCATCAATATCTTCTTCAACTATATTGTCTATCGAAATGCTAATTTCATTTATTTCTTCTTGTCCCTCATCGTTTTTATCTCCTTCAAAAAGATGTTTAGTATATCCTTTTGTAACCAACAAAGGGTCGCCCTGTAATTTGACTTCACCTTGATTTAACCAAACAACTTTTTGGCAAAAACTCTTTACTAAATGTACATCATGAGTAACAAAAAGAACAGTCACACCGTCATCAACTAACCGCTTCATGTGATTAATACATTTAGCAGAGAACTTCGCATCTCCAACCGCTAGTGCTTCGTCAACTATCAATATTTCAGGTTCAATACATGCCTGAACAGCAAAAGCAAGTCTAACGAACATGCCACTTGAATATAATTTAACAGGCTGATAAACAAAATCCCCAATATCAGCGAAGGAAAGAATTTGATCAAGCTTTTTTTCTATCTGCTCTTTTGTAAACCCTAAAATCGTGCCATTTAGAAAAATATTTTCAATCCCAGTGTACTCTGGATTAAATCCTGCTCCTAGCTCTAATAAAGCAGATATTCTACCATTTATTCTAACTTCCCCAAAAGTAGGGGTTAGTACACCGGTTATAATTTTAAGCAACGTAGATTTTCCTGATCCATTGCGACCAATTAACCCTAAAGTTTCACCTTTCTTAGCGGTAAAGCTCACATCCTTTAATGCATAAAAATCACGATAGTAACGCTTATGTTTAGATAAATTCAGAGCTTCTTTCAAACGATCAGTAGGTTTGTCGTATAATTTGTATATTTTAGTAACCCCTTCAAGAGTTACTACCGAATCTCCATTTTGGTTTATTCCATCTATCATAACGAACTCCCTCAAAGAATTAATGTTTTCTTCGTTTTTCTCGCTATTACACATGTTTTCAACTTTGACGCACGAAGCACTTGAGGATAATATTTGACGGAAAGTGAACATATGGGATCGACCTGTTGGCGGGAATAGAGGTGGTGGACACCTCGTTTTAAAAGCCGTATGGTCGCATATGGATCTCCACATGTACCCTTGCGGTTAACCCCCGCTACAAGTTCCATCAGTTGCTCGATCTGCCTCCACAGCATGACGTACTGCTCCAATACATGGCTAGCTCATGCTTGGCCGCCGTAGCACCTTCTGTGAGGCCGATGGACTTTCCTGCTTTCCGGTAGAGCAGTTCCGCTCTCTTGGGGCCTACGGCTCGTTTTACGTCGTTCTTCTTCCAAGTAGCCACCACTGTTGTTTCGCCAGCGGCGATGACATCTTGCGGTAGCGGAAAGTTCGTTAGCGTAATGAGCGAGGCCTTACCTTCCCAGTCTTTAAACACTTGCCTATATTCGGGAAAGAAGCGATCCAGCCAATTGTGGATTCTTCCTTTCACGCGATTCAAATCTCCGCATAGACGGTCTCGCTGGTTCATAAGCATACGCAGGTCGGCATAAACGCCTTCTGGCAGCCGCGGCTTTGTATAGCGTCCATCAATGACGAGTTTGGCGACGACTTTCGCATCTTTGATGTCGTTCTTGGTTGGCGAGTTGTCGTCGAGTTCTTTAGTTTTCTTGACGTGATGCGGGTTGACAAGAACAACCTCAATGCCACGCTGCTTTAGGAAATGAAACAGCGGAAACCAGTAATGGCCAGTTGGCTCAACGCCCAGCAGTGCGTCCGTCAGCCCATGCTAGCAGGTTTAACAGGCCATTGTCGTCGTTCTGGAACAAACACCGCTTGCCGAGCTCAATGCCACGGTAATTGAAGGCACGAGCAACATGGTTGTGCTTCGCGTTGTCAATTCCGATGACCAGCGTCGTTTCGGAAATGCTCGAAATTCGTTGATTTTGTTTGTTCGATTGCTTAAACTTCATAGTGAGCGTCCTCCTCTTAATTAGGGCAGTGAATGTGTGGCATTCCAAGACCCAGCATACAGGAGGCGCTTTTTGTTTTGCAAACCGCATTTTAATTCATTACAGGAATAACTCCTTTAAAGTAAGTCCGCAAAATGCGGTCTTAGTTTTTTAAACAAATATGTTCCAATAAATAAAATAATAACATTAACAGACCAAAAATATATTGTTAAAGTTGGGGCTTCCCAAAACCAGTGATGGAATAAAAATGTTTGACGGTAGCCTTCTACAATATAATATAATGGATTAAACTTAAACCAAAAATGATATTCTTTTGGCACAACATCAAAAGACCAAAAAATAGGCGTAAGCCAAAAGCAACATTGTAATAGCATGTTAATTATCTGACCGATATCCTTCAAAAAAACTACTAAACAAGAAGATATCAATGAAATGCCAAAAACAAAAATCAACGTAGAAAATAAATAGTATATTATTTGAATATTATAATAACTAAAACCAAAACCATAGAGAAAAAATAAAACAAAAAGAACAGCAATAAAAAAAAGATGTATAAATAATGATGATACAATTTTAACTGAAGGTAGCATGTTAACTTTAAAAACCACTTTTTTCACTAAATAACTATTATCCACAATTGCATTCGCAGCATTTGTTATAGATTCTGATAAAAAGAACCATGGAACTAATCCAGTCATTAACCAAAGTAAAAAAGGTATATTCCCTATAGGCATTGATTTAAAACCTACTTGAAAAACAAACCAATAAATTAGAATCATCAAGCTTGGGTGCACAAAAGCCCACAAAATCCCAAGATAAGACCCCAAGTACCTTGACCTGAAATCTTGAGTAGCAAATTTAAAAATAAGCTGACGATTTATGATTATTTCTTTTAAAAAATGATACATGGAGAACACAACCTTTCAACAATCTCGGAAATCCGATAAAGTTAGTTAGTCTGAAATTATAATAACAAATAAAAAAGATAAATACTAGAACTAGAAACTTCCGTAAAATCTTTCCTAATCAGTATCATCATTTGATGTTGTATAAACATGACGATTCCACAAATTCTTAAGTGGAAACTTTTAAAATAATATGATAATATTTTGTCGTATTCCAAAGAATTTATAAGGAGAATTCCCAACGATGAATACGAGAAAAAACCAGCGCACATATGCTGCTCTCCTAAACAAAACATCTGAACCCACAGATAAAAGTTCAATTTTATTCTGGATCTTATCAGGAATCGCCTTGATCTTCCTACTTTGGGCTCCATTCCAACGAGGATTGTTCAACGGAAATAACTTCGACTTTGAACGACCAATCTACTCCTCCTTCATTTGGGCCTCGGTCGTTTTAATCCTGCTGTCCATCTATTTGTACTTCCATTGGAGACTAAAAGAAAAGTCGGATCTTGCAATAATTTTAGCTTGGCTGCTACCTGTTACTTATTTCATTTCTACATTCGTAGCTGCTTCAACTAATTATGCCGCAAACTCCGTATATATTCAAATTATTTATGTTGCATTCTTTTCGTTAGCCTATTATCTTACAAAGCAGGATCTTGGCCTCTCAATACTCAAGTACGGTTTTATCAGCACTTCCTACTTTATCGTAATTTTCGGAATGATGAACTGGCTTGGCAATAAAGAAGCCGCTTTTGCGCTGGTAAAGTGGTTCGCTGCCAACATGGAGCCTAATACCTCTTACCTTTATGCGGTGATGTCGGATTCAAACGGTCCTCGTTTGACATCGGTTTTC
The DNA here is from genome assembly GCF_024213375.1 of Paenibacillus sp. MZ04-78.2. Lineage (GTDB taxonomy): Bacteria > Bacillota > Bacilli > Paenibacillales > NBRC-103111 > Paenibacillus_G. The sequence continues at coordinate 78,720 of NZ_JANAVJ010000018.1, forward strand.
CAGTATGCTAACTCTTACGCGGCTTTTCTTATTGCAATCTTGCTGGTCGCCATATTCTTAGTTATCACCTCTTCAAAATGGTATTCGATAGGCATCCATGCTTTTATGGTCGTTCCTATTATCATTTCTTTTTTCGTTACATTATCGCGCGGCGCTTTGGTCATTTTGCCTATCGTTTTGTTATTGGTCCTGCCGTTTCTTAAACCGCGTAAGCAAGTCACTTACCTTATTCATTTTGTCTTATCTTTTGGATTATCCGTTGTCATTCTAAATAAACTAACGACAATCGGGGTTACTTTGTTTCACGAATATAAATCCGATCTTTCGCTCTCGGGTTGGACAAACCTATTGGTTATTTCTTTAATTTATGCGGTATTAGCAGTGCTTATCCAAAAGTTCGCTTCTCCCTGGATCGAAAAGTTAACAACTCGATTCGAAGAAAAACGTTTCTCTTTCCTTGCGATTCCTGTTCTTGCCGTCGTTATTGGCGGGATCGGTGCCACATTGTTATTGACCGATTCCGGAGTAACAAAGTTGCTTCCGGAAAACATCCGTACCCGTATTGAAAACATCAATCTTCAACAGCACAGTGTATTAGAGCGCGGTACGTTCTACAAAGATGCCATGAAACTGTTTGAAGACTACCCTGTTTTCGGAGCAGGCGGGGGAGCTTGGCCAGCACTATATGAAAAATACCAGAATAACCCGTATATCAGTCGGCAAGCTCACAACTTTTTTCTGCAATACTTAACGGATGTAGGTATCGTTGGATTTGCTGCATTCCTGATTTTTCTTATTTTTATTTACTACATTTACATCCGTAACTTTATTAAGCAAGACGAGCATACTCGAAACAAACGTTTTATTTTCTTTATTGTATCGATCTCCATACTTGTTCATAGCAGTTTGGACTTTGACTTGAGCTATGTTTATTTGGGAATTCTTTTATTCTTAAGCTTTGGCATTATGATATCGAATGATACGATGACGTTAAGCAACCAATGGAAGGAAGTTCTGAATACAAGAAAGTGGGCTTATCCCTCGGTTATGCTTCTTCTTTCTTTGTTCCTTTTCTTTACTTCCGTAAGATTGCTTAGCGCCGATGGTCAATTCAATCAATCCAGAGCTACTGCTGCCAGTGGAAACAACAATTTAAACGACATATTGGCGCCGCTAGATAATGCGCTGTCTCAGCATCCGAACCATCCGGATTACACTCTTCAAAAAGCATCGATTCTTTTTCAGGTCTATAATCAAACTAAAGATGATAAGTACTATACGGAAGCTACAGCTTTACTAGACCAGGCATTGCAAAAAGAGCCTCATAATTATCAATTGGTGGAAAGAAAGATTTTTAGTTTAATTCAAAAGAATCAAACCGCAGAAGCATTACGATTCGCAAACGAAAAACTAAATAGTTTCCCGTGGAAGGTTTTTCTTTATGAGGTTCTCATTTCTTTAAATACCGACATGGGCCATGCAACTCGTGAGTCCAATAACGTTCAAGAACGGGATAAATATTGGAATCAGGCACTTGAAATTTATGACCGATTTGAAACTCGTAAAAAGGAGCTTGCCCTATTACCAAAAGAACAAGGTCAAGGCCAAGACTTCTCGGAAACGGGAAAAATGGGGTTAGCTTTAGGTCAGATTCAGTTCATACGTGGTAAATATGATGCCGCAGAAGCAATGTTCCGGATCGGTATCGGCGGGCCACTGGAGGATCAGGCAACCAAACAAAACATTCGCTGGTACCTGGCTTCGCTGCAAAAACAAGGCAAAACAGACCAAGCCCTTTTTGATAAGCTAGTCGCTCAAGATCCGAACGAGCGTCAAGAAATCGAATCTCTAGTAAACGGTAAGTTTTAAAAAAATTTCATATCAAAAATGGTAGCTAAATTTACACTACAATTTGCTACCATTTTTTTGTCTATAATGCTAAAATAGATTCTAGGCCTTAAAGATGATTTTTATTCTAAAAAGGTATTGATTCGTCGATTCTACTCAGGGAGGGAGGTGAAATGTGAAATGAGTCAAATAGAGAAAAAAAATGTTTACAATCATGAAAGGAGCAAGACCCTAGTGAAATCAACTGTAATGAAAAAAACATCCCAAGCATTGGCTGCACTGATGATCATCTCGATGCTGCTGCCTGTTCTTGCGTTTGCTGGCATTAATTTTGGTACTGTAAGTTATGATAAGTACACCAAATCTGTATCTGGTTCCGTGTATACAGATGCTTATGATTCAAACACAAGCGTATCTTTAAGTGTATACTCGGATGCCGACCTCAAAGACCTGCTTATCACGACTTCCGACGTAACCTACAGGACGATTGATAAGGTTACATACTTTGACTTTAACATAAGACTGACAAATCCTACTGTTCCGGATAGCGTCTATGTTGTAACCTACTACGGTAACGACCGTAAACTAACTTACTTACAGAACAGCGGCAGCCAATCTTCTACTTATTATAGCAGCGGCGGTGGTGGCGGTGGTGGCGGCGGCGGTGGTTCTATCTCCAACAACGGTGTTATCGAAGTTTCTGGAGATTCCGTAGATGCCTTCGCCTTGCAAAGAGCTTTCGAGTACTCCAAAGAAATTAAAATCAAAACCAAAAGTGAAAAGCTGGCTATCCCGGCTGACGCACTGGCAGAAGCGTTGAAAAAAAGCAAAGTTTCTGTAACAATCATCAACGACAATGGCACCATTACTCTTCCGCTGGCGGCTTTGAAACTGGAAGCACTCGCGAAAGAATTGGGTGCTGAACTGAAGGATACGAAAATCAACGTAACGATTGCTAAAGTTGCTAGCGCTACTGCAGAAGACGTAACGAAAGCAGTTCAAGCTGTAGGCGGTAGCCCAGTTCAGAACGCTGTTGACTTCAACGTAACCGCTTCTGGCAACAGCAAATCTGTCAATGTTGATTTCGGAAGCACTTATGTTTCCCGTACGTTGAATGTAAACAAAAACCTGGATGCTAAAAAAGCAACTGGCGTTCTTTACAACGAGACGACGAAAAAGCTGAGCTTTGTTCCTTCTACGTTTGAATCGAAAGACGGTCAAACCGTTGCTACGTTGAAACGTAACGGCAGCAGCATCTACACGGTAATCGAAGCAAACAAATCGTTTGAAGATCTCGCTTCCCACTGGTCCAAAGCAGACGTTGAGCTGCTTGCTAACAAATTGGTGGTTGAAGGCGTATCCGACAAACAATTCCAGCCGGACCGCAACATTACTCGTGCAGAGTTCGCAGCATTGGTTGTTCGTTCCCTGGGCCTGAACTCCGTATCGGCTAATACGTCTTTCACTGACATTAACTCTTCCGCTTGGTATGCTGGCGTAGTAGCAGCAGCTTCCAAAGCAGGTATTATCAATGGCTATGAAGACAGTACGTTCCGTCCGGATGCACAAATCACTCGTGAAGAATTGGCTGCTATGATCATCCGTTCCCTGACTTATGCAGGCGTAGCTTCCAACGTTTCCGAGTCGAACCAAACTCAACTGCTTGCGAAATTCAAAGACTCTTCCAAAATTGTTTGGGCTAAGAAAGAAATTGCTGCTGCCGTGAATGCTGGCATCATCAATGGTCTGACTGACGACACCATCGGTTCTGCTGAGAAAGCAACTCGTTCGCAAGCAGCTACGATGCTGAAACGTTACCTCAAACTGGCTGACTTCATTAACTAATTATAAGATTTATTAAAAAGAACCCCGGAGCTACTTGCTTCGGGGTTCTTTTTGTTTGGTTCTTATATACAGCTACGTTTTGTTGGAGTTTGGAAACCACTCCACAGGACTTACTCCCTACCGGATGCTTTTCGTATGGCTGCGTAGAACTGCTGCCATCCTGGCGTCATGTGTTGAAGATGGGGGCTTGCGCCAAAGTCGAGCTCCAAAGGAATTGCCGTCTTGTTTTTGGCGGCCGAACGCGAACGGGGACGTCCAGCTCCTTCTTCCCCGGAGGCCGGTCCACGAACCGTCTTGGCCGGACGGCCTTTTGGCTTGACCGATGAAGCACTCCCGCTCGGCTGCGGGCCCTCTGCTCCGGCTATTGACGCGGCTTTGGGCGGTCGTCCGCGGCGCTTGACAGACGGTGTTGTTGCGATAGCAGACGCAGAAGCTTGAGTCGAAGTCTCCGCTTGTCCGCTCTTAGCACCGCTGGCTGCCGGAACCTCCGGACTGGCAGCGTCCTTGCTGTTGTTCTTATCCGGTATATCCCGCTGATGGCGGCGCTCCTTCGCCTTCATACGTTCTCTTTTTCGTTTGGCCATGCCTTTATACCTCCTGTCTGCCGATCCACTCCCGGCGAAGAGCGAACAAGTCGCGCAGCTCACCGGTGGACATCTCGGTCACCCAGTTTTCGCCGGCGCCTACAATTTGCCGGTTAAGTCCCTGCTTTCGTTCAATCATCTCGTCGATCCGTTCCTCAAGTGTTCCCAGCGTAACGAATTTATGCACTTGCACATCGCGGGTTTGCCCGATACGGAATGCTCTGTCCGTCGCTTGATTTTCCACAGCCGGATTCCACCAGCGGTCGAAATGGAACACGCGGTTGGCCGCCGTCAAGTTCAAACCGGTCCCTCCCGCCTTCAGAGACAAGATGAACACCCCGATCCGGTCTTTCGCCGGAACGTCGGGGGCCTGAAACGAAGCGATCATCGCATCGCGCTGCTTTTTCGGGACGCCTCCATGCAGGAAAAATACCCGGTCGCCCATTTCCTGTTCAACAGTAGCCTTAAGCATGTGCCCCATTTCAACAAATTGCGTAAAAATCAAACATTGATCCCCTTCCTCCCGCGCTTCTTGAAGCATTTCCAGAAGGCGCGTAACCTTGGCTGAGGCTGAGCGGTTCTCTTGTGAAGAAGAGTCCCTCTCTTTAAGAAACAACGCCGGATGATCGCAAATTTGTTTCAGCTTGGTCAATGTAGCCAGAATAAGCCCTTTCTTCTCCATGCCGGTAAGCGTGTCCAGACGCTGCATCAGATCTTCGACGACATTCTCATACAGCGCGGCCTGCCCCGCCGTAAGCGATACGTACGCTTTGCTCTCATACTTGTCCGGTAGATCCAACTGAATCGCAGGGTCTTTCTTGACACGCCGGAGCAAAAAGGGACGTATCAGCTTCTGCACGCGGCCGATGAGCGTCTCATCGCCATTTTTTTCGATAGGCTGCACGTAACGATGCTGAAACTCTGAAAGACTGCCCAAATAGCCGGGATTCATAAAATCAAAAATGGACCACAGCTCCGTCAGCCGGTTCTCGATCGGCGTTCCGGTCAACGCAATGCGATGGCGTGCATTCAGACGGCGAATTGCCGCGGATTGCTTGGTATACACGTTCTTGATATTTTGCGCTTCGTCAAGGCAGATAGCATTCCAAGTGATGGTGGACAGCTCCGCTTCATCCATCTGCGCCAGATTGTAGGATGTGACGACCAGGTCGAAGTCCCGGATTGCTTCGGGGAACGCCTCCCCCTTAGGCCGCTGCGGCCCATAGTGCAAATAGACGCGAAGCGTTGGAGCGAAACGCTCCAATTCCTTTTGCCAGTTGCCGAGCACCGAGGTCGGACATATCAGAAGGGTCGGGGCGGGCCGGGTAGCGGCGGCTTCGCTTTCTTCCGTTACACGAAGCAGATAGGCAATAAATTGGATCGTTTTACCAAGCCCCATGTCATCCGCCAAGCACGCTCCTAAGCCGAATTTGCGCATAAACAATAACCAGGATACGCCGTCCTGCTGGTACTTTCTTAGTTCCGCCTGGAGAAGAGGAGACGGAGCAACGATCGGAATCCGATCGGTATGCTGCATTCGTTCGACCAGCTTGGCCATATGGTTGTTGAGCTCGACCTCGATCCGAAGCTTCGGTTCCGCCTCTTCGTCAGAATTCGGCGTCGCGCCTTCTTCACTTGGCGCCTCCGCTTGATCGGACTGTCCAAGCAAATGCATTTCCAATATTTCTTGAAACGACAGCCCGCTTTTATTGAATCGCTTCATGGCTTTCTGCACCTGAACGACAAATTCCGGGTCCAATCGTATCCAACGGCCGTGAATGTGCATCAGCCGTTTTTTCTCAGCAGCGAGACGGATAAATTCGTCCTCCGAGAGATCAAGACCGCCAACGGCCACCTTCCAGTCAAAACGAACAAGCTGGCTTGCCCCAAAGAACGATTCCGCAGTTGAACCTACGGACGATTTGAGCTTCACCTTCAGCTTCGGCTTATGCTGCATTAATGCTTCCCACCATACCGGGAGGAGCACGGAGTATCCTGCGTTCAGCAGAAGCAGGCTGTCTCTCTCCAGAAAGTCCCATGCCTCCGTTTCGCTTAGTACCGGCTTCAGATCAATCGAATTCGAATCCTGCGAAGCTTTTAACGAAGGCAATAGCTGCAAACATCTGCGGAGGTCTGACGGCACGCGCCGGGAAGCATGCTCTGCCCAAGCCTCGGGAAGCCGGTCCGTACAAACGTTCCCCTCAGACCATTCCACAGGCAGGATCGCAGCCGAATTATCCTTATCTTGCAGCAGCGCCTCTAATTTCCAGGCTGCACTGTCCTCGTCTCCGTCCATGAACGGTTCGTTGAGCCGAAAGCACGTACGAAACGGAATATCGTCCTTTTGCCAGCCGACCGAAACAAGCCAATCCTCTTCTTCAAGCGATATCGCCGATTCCATCGGTATCGAACCGTACGCATGCGCGAGCAATACCGGTTGCTCCGCACAAAGGTCGTCCCATGCGGCATCTACTGCTTCATCGCTATGGCTCAACTCCTCCATGATCCGATCGAACCATAATCGAATATCAATCTGGGCCGCTTTCAATTCCTGCTCCAAGCGCTCCCCATTCTGTGCCAGTCCTTCCGGAAGCATCAGCTTCCAGCCTCGTCTCCCTTCCTGCCAAGCCTCCGCATCCGGCCGATACCATCCTTTATCCAACACTTCCCGAAAAAACTCGGCTGTCTGCCGAAGAAGATTCAGCGATTCGGACCATTCGACGGGAAGATGCAGCGAAGTACCGGGCGAAGCGAAGTAATCCAATGCGTCGACGGGCGAAAGCACCAGCGAACGTCCTTCCTGAGAGTCGTCGTCCTGCTTCAGTAAAATACCGTGCATGCTGCGCAGATGCCATGCAAAAAGCCGCATTCGAAGCTCATGAAGCGTCAGCACCCGGCCGCTCACGGACAAGGCCCAAACGGTTATGCTGCCGTCTGCATTTTGCCTGCCGTCTCCCTTAACCGTATGAAAATCAATCATGCGCCATCCCCTCCGCTCCGCAGTTTTGCAAGCTCTTCCTGAAACGCCCTGAGCCTGGAATATTTCGCAGTCGTATGTTCCAAATACCGTTCCCACCGATCCGTTTGCTTCAAATTCTTGTACATTTGCTTAAGCTTTTTCATCATGCGAACGGCGGCTTTATATGCATTTCGGTTCTTCTCGGCAATACACCGCTCCACGCTGTAGTGATACCACGGCAGCAGAAAATCCTTGCGCTTACTCTCGACGGGCTTCAACTCGGCCGCGCGGAAATCGGTAGGCATAAACCCGGCCGCCATATGTAGATCTACCCACTCCTGCAGCAAGTTCCGGTTTAGCAGCGTCTGAGCATAGTAAGAGAAGCTGCCCGGCATCAGCTCGAAAACCGCTTTTTTCCATCGGTCCTCCAACTGGACATGCTGCTTCACTTGATCCCATAGCTGGAAATACGTCCCGATGCCGTAATAGCGGGAAGCTTTCATCGCAGAAATTAAAAATTCCAACCAGGAAATGGTGCGCTCCCATTGTCCGTTTGCAATAAACGAGTTTAGGAAAGGCAGCATGACTTCCAAGACATGACGTTGAATCCGCCCCGTTTTATTCATGGCCGCCTGATCGTTCCCGACCCGAAGATCAAACATAATCAATGCGGAGAAGATTTGATCGGCCTGCCCAGGCGTAAACACCTCGTTGCGCGCGGCACGGTTTAACCTGGCTTTTTCCCGGTCCATCCGCTCCTCGTCCCACAGCAAGTTCCACCAAATCGTGGAATAGACAAGACCCCAAGGCATAGAACTTCTGCCCTGCTGAAATGCATGGGCCGCCAAGTACGCCGCAGTTTCGTCAAGAAGCGTACGGTGCTGTATGAGATCACCCTGATCGATGCCTCGAACAAGCTCTCCCACATGGCGGTAGATCTCATCGCCGTAGGCATGAAGCTCATCGATAGATCCCGAATTGTAAAAGTTATACCTGAACTGATATAAAGAAGAAAGGACCCGGTCCCCCGCTGTCATAGCAAATAACTGAATGTGCAGCGCGTATAAGCTGCGCAAAGTCGGCTTCCAGCCATTGGCATGAGGCAGCAGCTTTCTTGAAATTTCCGCATGCAGCCCTTGGATCGATTGGATGCGATCCAAGGGGATCTGGCTTTCAAAATATCGGTGCCAAGACTCCACGCCCGAATTCGGTTGAGGGACGGGGGCAAGCGGCGATTTTTTAGGACCGGCGGCGTTCGTCCCGCTGCTGCGAATCTGCGTGGCGCTCAATGAGCCGGTTTTCCCGGAAAACGCAGCCTTCTGTGCCGCGTCTCTCCAAGCGTTCCCCCCCGGTTTTAGCAGCTTATAGGGCTCCAGCCCCAATCGCTCGCACAATTCAAATAACCCCGCCGATAGATGCGCGCAGTAGTTTTTTCCGCAATCGCATTGACTTTCTTTGAGAGACGCTGGAACAATATCTGCAAAATAAACCTCACCGTCGGGATCGGCAACCGATGCATAGTACATTCCGTTAGCTTCGTCTTCCTCCAGATCAATAACGCTATCATTGCTATAGTAGCGCCAGCCACGTTCCAGAATCGGATACGAAAAGTAACGGTAAACTTCCTTCACAAGCGAATTCATTGACAATTGGAGCATTTTCCGGCCTCCGAAGTTGTGGATTACTTTTAGTAATAGCTCTATTAATATATCACATACGTAGCCGGAAAAAGTAGCTGGCAGCAAGCCGATGAGGGTGGAATTGGCAGCTCTTATCCTCACGTCGGAAAAATTAATTATAGACGGACTAGGGCGTGTCTGAAAACTATCTATTGCTTCAAAGAAGAAACCGTAGCATAATTTTACAGGGACGAGATCACGAGG